>NZ_CP017297.1:0-1461867 GCF_001969445.1 Brachybacterium sp. P6-10-X1 | reverse complement strand
GCGCGGAGAGGTTCACGGGCGAATCCAGCGCCGCGTCGAGATAGATCACGGCGATCACCCCCCAGGCCACCGCGAGCCAGCGCCGCCGGGAGGAGCCGAAGGAGGTGACCAGACCCGGCCACCACAGCACGGCGATCGCCACGCCCAGGGCCATCGGCCAGACCGTGAGCAGTCCCAGCAGGACCTCGCCGAGGGCGAGCCACCACGAGACCTCCAGGCCGCCGTTGAACCCGGTCACGTCCGAGCCCAGCGGCGTGTAGGACAGCAGCGCGACCGGCAGCAGCGCCAGCACGGGCACCGCGATCAGGGCGGGACGACGCCGCCACCGGGACGCCGCCGTGACGGCGGTCAGCACCGCCAGCAGGATCAGGGCCGTGACCGCGACGTTCGGATGCATCAGCCCCAGTCCCAGGCCCGCGACGCCGATGGCGAGCGCGGCGGCGATCGCGGGGCGCACGGCGGTGCCCGGCAGCAGCGCGGCCCACAGGGCGGCGGCGGCGGCCAGCGCTCCTGGCAGCGCGGCGAAGCCGGCGAGGTTCGGAACGGGGGAGAGGTGGATCCACAGGTCCAGCGGCGTGGCCGGGATCAGCGCCGCGGTGAGGGCGGCGGCGAACGGCGCCCACGCCACCTCGGCGAACAGGGTGCGGGCCAGCAGCGCGATGCCGAGGATCCAGGGCGTCACGGCCAGGGCCAGCACGGTCGCGTTCAGCAGGGTGGGGGTGGGGACGCCGGGGACCAGTGCCGCGAGGGCGTGGAATGCAGCCGGGTAGAAGGTCGGATCGCCCTCGGTGTTAGAGACCGCGCCGACCTGGAGGCTCGAGGCGATGCCGGTCTCCCGGATCCGCTGCAGCGCGGAGAGGTGGTACAGCGTGTCCCACCGCTCGAGCACGGCGTCGGGGCGGCCTGCCTGGATCGCGATGGGGGCGAGGGCGATCGCGACCGCTCCGCCGATCCAGGCGGCGCCGCCGGGCACGGCGCGCGGCGGGGACAGGGCGCCGTCGAGCACGGTCGCCGGCAGCGTCACCCCCAGGCGTCGCAGACCGTAGGCGCCGGCGACCAGCAGCGCGGCACCGAGCAGGAACGGCAGCAGGGACCAGGGGATCGAGACCAGGGCGGCGAGGATCGCGCTGACCCCCGCGATCGCGGCGGCCAGCGCCGGGCCCAGAGCGAGGGAGAGCAGGTGCGAGCCGCCGAGCATCCGGACCGCGGCGTACCCGGGCAGGTACGCCGCGGCCAGGACGAGCAGGATCGCCCCGAGGAGGGCGGCCAGGGCGGTCATCCGTCCTGACGGCCCAGCGCCGCGGCGCGGTACTCGGCGGGAGGCGGCGCCTCGTCGAGCGCGAGCCGTCGGGCGAGGTAGGTGGTGCGCTTCTCCGCGGCCTTGGTGCGGGCCTCCTGCAGCGCGAGGAAGCCCAGCAGCACCAGGACGGTCGCGTAGAGCAGCAGATCGGCACCGCGCCCGACGCCCACCAGGTTCGCCCCCTTGGTCAGGACGCTCGGGAACAGCACTGTGGCCACGGCGAACGCGGCGAAGGCGATGATCAGCAGGCGGCGCACCGCCAGCTGCTTCGCACCGCGCTTGGCGAACAGCCACCCGACGATCACGATGATCCCCGCCACCAGCAGCAGCTGGATGATGAAGGTGCGGTTCGAGACCAGGGTGGGGCCCAGGGAAACGATCAGCTCGTGCTCACCCATCGGCTCAGGCGCTCTCGGCCTGCTGGTGGGTGGAGGCGGATCCGTCGCCGAGGACGAGGCGGGGGGTGCCTTTCCAGTTCTCGGCGGTGGTGATGTTGCGGCCGTCGATCAGCAGCTTGATGCCGGGCACGTCGGGCGCGGACAGATCCTTGTACTCCGCGTGGTTGGTCTGGACGATCACCAGGTCCGCGGCCTCGCCGACGTGATACGGGGCCCAGCCGTAGCCGGCCAGCTCCTCGTCGTCGTAGTAGGTGTCGTGGACTGCGACCTCGGCCCCGTGCTCACGCAGGGCCTCGACCACTGGGAACACGCCGGAGAACGCGGTCTCCTTCACCCCGGTGCGGTAGGACGCCCCCAGCACCACGGCCTTCAGGCCGGACAGGTCGCCGAGCAGGTTCGCGGCCCGCTCGACCAGCTTCGCGGGCACCGAGGCGTTCAGGGTGCGGGCGGTGCGGACCGTCTCCGCCCGCGGGTCGGTCGAGAGGTACAGCCGCGGATAGACCGGGATGCAGTGCCCGCCCACGGCGATGCCGGGCTGGTGGATGTGGGAGTAGGGCTGGGAGTTGCTGGCCTCGATCACCTTGTACACGTCGATGCCGTGGTCCTGGGCGAACAGCGCGAACTCGTTCGCGAGGCCGATGTTCACATCCCGGTAGGTGGTCTCGGCCAGCTTGGCCAGCTCCGAGGCCTCCGGCGACCCCAGGTCCCACACCCCGTTCGGACGCTTCAGATCCGGACGTTCGTCGAAGGTCAGCGCCGATTCGTAGAACTCCCGGGCCCGGGCGGTGCCCTCCTCGCTCAGGGCGCCGATCAGCTTGGGGTACTTGCGCAGGTCCTCGAACACGCGTCCGGTCAGCACCCGCTCGGGGGAGAACACGGCGAAGAAGTCACTCGATTCCCGCAGTCCGGAGATCTTCTCGATCATCGGCACGAAACGGGTCCGGAGGGTGCCCACCGGCAGGGTGGTCTCGTAGGAGACCAGGGTGCCGGGGGTGATGTGCTCGGCCAGCGACGTCGTGGCGGCGTCCATCCAGGCGAAGTCCGGCTCCCAGGTGGCGTCGTCGACGAACAGGGGGACCACGATCACGATCGCGTCCGCCTGAGGGATCGCCTCGGCGTAGTCGGTGGTCGCCCGCAGCTTCGCGGCCGGGACCAGCTCGGCGAGCTTGTCCTGGAGATGGGCCTCGCCGGGGAACGGTTCGGTGGCCTGATTGATCAGCTCGACCTGGCGCGGGTTCACATCGAGCCCGACCACCTCATGACCGGCATCCGCGAACTGCACGGCCAGCGGCAGACCGATCTTCCCCAGGGCGACGACAGCAGTCTTCACAGCGAACTTCCTCCTCGTCGGACGCCGGGACCGGCGTCGTGTGCGCGATGATGACCACCAGGGGCGGCCCACCGTGACAGGGTATCCTCAACGGCGGCTCACGAGCGTCGCCCCGCGCCGCTGTGAGGTCGCCCCAGCAGCACGCGGCGGACACCCCAGAAGGAGAGCCCATGAGCACCCCCGAGCCCGTGAGCGACCCCGACGCCGCGGCCGCGTCCCCCGGGGCGGACACCACCTGGTTCGTGGTCCCTCTGTTCAACGAGGGGCCGGTCGTGGGGGACGTCGTCCGCGACCTGCGCACGCGCTACCCGCTGGTGGTCTGCGTCGACGACGGCAGCCAGGACGATTCGGCGGCGATCGCCCAGGAGGCGGGGGCCGCGGTGGTGCGCCACCCCTACAACATGGGTCAGGGGGCCGCCCTGAAGACCGGCATCGACTACGCGCTGCGTGACCCGGAGATGCGCCAGGTGGTGACCTTCGACTCGGATGGCCAGCACCAGGTCGATGACGCGGCCTCGATGATCTCGCTACGGGACGCCGAGGGTGTGGACATTGTGCTGGGCTCGCGCTTCCTCGATGCGCGCACCAAGCCCGGTCTGCTCAAGAGGGCGGTGCTGCGCGGCGCGGTCTGGTACTCCAACATCACCAGCGGCGTGAAGCTCTCCGATGCGCACAACGGGCTGCGGGTGCTGGGCCGCGAGGCCTGCCGGAAGATCGCGATCGAACAGAACCGGATGGCGCACGCCTCCGAGATCGTCGAGGAGATCGGCCGCCACCGTCTGACCGTGCGGGAGCACCCGGTGCACATCCTCTACACCGACTACTCCCGCTCCAAGGGCCAGTCGATGCTGAACTCGGTGAACATCGTCATCGACATGCTGTTCCGCTGACGGTTCCACCGTCGGGGACGTCCCCGCGGGAACGTCCCCAGGTCGGGTCGGACCGTCCGCTCAGCCCGCATCGCCGGTCGTCGGATCGGCCGAGCCGTCCTCGATGGAGTCGAAGAACGCGGCGATGTCCTCGTCGTCGGTGAGGATCGCGACCCCGGAGTTCTCGGTCTGGAACTGAGGATCCTCGATCGGCATGGTCATCGTGCCGTTGCTCATCGCGCTGCGGGCGGCCAGGGCCATGAAGGAGACGTCGACGATCCCGGTGCCGTCGCTGGTGACCAGCGAGTCGGACCCGGCGCCGGCCAGCTTGACCTGGCTGATCGGGTTCAACAGCACGGACGGGGAGGTCACACGTTCCATGAGCGCCCCGATGAACTGCTGCTGGCGCTGCTGACGCCCGAGATCCGCGGTGGGATCGAAGTAGCGGGCGCGCACGAAGGCCAGGGCCTGCTCGCCGCCGACGTCGTGGCAGCCCTCGGTCATGGACAGTCCGGACTTCTCGTCCTCGACGTCCTGGTCGATGCAGAGGTTGACGTGGTCGACCGCGTCGACCATGCCGGAGACGCCGTCGAAGCCGATCTCCACGTAGTGGTCGATCGTCAGCCCGGTGAAGTCCTCGACGGTCTCGACCAGCAGCGGGGCGCCGCCGAAGGAATAGGCGGCGTTGAGCTTGTACCCGCCCTGGCCGGGGATGTCGACGAGCGTGTCGCGGGGTAGGGAGACCAGATAGCTGTTCCCGCCCGGGGCCTTGTGCAGGAGCATGATCGTGTCGGTGCGCGCCCCCTCGGTGCCGTCGTCGGTGACCGCCTCGCCGCCGCGTCGATCGGACCCGGCGATGAGGTAGGTGGTGCCCGGCGTGTTCTCGGCCTCGGTCAGGGCGTCCACGTGCTCGATGCGGCTGTCGGCCCACAGCACCAGACCCGCCCCCCAGCCCACCACGATCACCAGCACCAGGACCAGCAGCGTGGCCCCGAGCCGCACCGGCCGCGGGATGCGGGAGCGACGACGGGGGTGCCGCCCGGGCCCGGTCGGAGAACCGGAGGGCGGTCCGGGCGGGCCGCCGGGGTCCCAACCGTCACCGACGCCTCCGACCTCCCGGTGGTCATCGCGGGGACCGAGGGCGGTGCGCCCTGAGCCGCTCCGGTGCGCGCCGGGCGGGAACTGCTCCTGACGCGGCAGCGCACGGGTGGGAGTGGGGCCCGAGGAGGATCGTCCTCGGGGCGCTCCCACGACCGGGCGCGCGCTGCCTCCGGCGCGCGCTCGATGCCCGGCAGGACGGCGGGGCCCTCCCGGTCGCGGGGAGCGCGGCGGGTGCTGATCGCTCACGGCTGTCTCCTTCCCGGCCTCAGGGTCCGGAGGTGTTTGGGCGAACGACACAGTAGTCCCCCGTGGTCCCTTCCCGGGCACCGCCGGGCCCTGTCCCGGTTTCCTGCGAGGAACCTCCCGCGAACCTTCACACCTCGTCCGGCACCGTCCCGGCGCCCACCTCGACGCCGTCCGTACACTGGGATACGCGCCGCCCCGGCGGCCACGACAATCCGCAGGAGACGCCGTGACCCATTTCGCACCCGCCGGCGGCCCGACGCCGCAGCCCGGGACCGCTCACCCCGACGCCGACTCGGCTCGAGTCGTCGCCGTGGTGGTGACCTACAACCGTGAGGACCTGCTGCGCGAGTGCCTCGATGCCCTCGAGCACCAGCAGCGCCGCCCGGATGCCGTCGTGGTGATCGACAACGCCTCCAGCGACGGCAGCGGTGCGGTCGCCGATGCGCACCCCCTCGGGGCCGACGTGGTCCACCTGCGCCGAAACGTCGGGGGAGCAGGTGGCTTCGCGGCCGGGATGGCCCGGGCCCTGGTGCGCCACGATGCCGACTGGGTATGGCTGATGGACGACGACACCATCGCGCGCCCCGGCGCGCTCGCCGCTCTGCTGGCCGCTCTCGAGGCCTCCCCGGTGCGGCTGAGCGTGCTCAGCTCCCGGGCGGTGTGGATCGACGGGCGGGACCACCCCATGAACACCCAGCGAGTCCGTCTCGGCGTGAGCGCCGCGACGAAGCGGGACGCCTCCCGCGCCGGAGGCCGGCCCATCCGCACCGCGAGCTACGTCTCGGCCCTACTGAACGGTCAGGACGTGAGGCGGTTGGGACTGCCGTACGCGGACTACTTCATCTGGTCCGACGACTTCGAGCACACCGGGCGCCTGTTGCGCCACGGCCGTGGGCTGCAGGTCCCCGCCTCCGTCGTCGAGCATCGCACGAAGGTCTTCAGCAACGCCCAGACCAGTCCCGGATCCCGGTTCTACTACGACGTGCGCAACCGTCTGTGGGCCCTGCTGCGCACGAGGTCCTTCGCCCCGTGGGAGCGGCTGGTGTACGGCGGGCGCACCGCGCTCGGCTGGGGCGGGCAGCTGCTGCGCCACCGCGGCGCCCTCGCGGGCGTCGGGGCGCGGGGCCTGATGGCCGCACTGCGCCGGGGTCCGCGACCCTCGGCCGTCGTGCTCGCGGCCGACGGGGAGGCCGCGGCCGACGTGCGCGCGATCGATCGGGCGGCCGGACGGTGAGCGCCCCGTCGGTCACCCCCGCACCGCAGGGTCCGACCGCGCCGTTCGTCGTCCTGATGCCGCTGTGGAAGCGCGATGTGCCGGAACGGGTCGAGGCGGCCATCGCCTCGGCCACCCGCGAGCAGCAGCTTCGGCCCGACCTGTTCATCCTCACCGTCGACGGACCGCTGACCGCCGACCTGGATGCTCTGGTCGCCCGCGTCGAGGACGGCGAGTTCGGACCGGCCCGGGTGCTCCGCCACGACAGCCACCGAGGCGTCGCCTCCGCGCTGCAGGACGGGTTGGAGGCATCGCCCCACGAGCTGGTCGCCCGCGCCGACGCCGATGATCTCTGCCGGCCGGGTCGCTTCGCCCTGCAGATCCCGGCGATGAGCGGTCCGCCCGTCCTGGACCTGATGGGCGGGTCGATGCGGGAGTTCAGCGACCGTCTCGCGCCCGGGGACGGGCCGCTGCGCACGCGCCCGCTCTCGCACGAGGAGATCGTGGCGTACCTGCCCCACCACAGTCCCTTCCACCACCCCACGATCGTGATGCGTCGCTCCGTGGCCCTGGCCGTCGGGGGGTACCGCGACCTGCCGCTGCTGGAGGACTACTGGCTGTGGGAGCGCATGATGCTCGGCGGCGCGCGGATGGGGAACCTCGCGGAGGTGGTGGTCGACTACCGCGTGGACGAGGAGCTGTTCGCACGTCGCGGCGGCTGGCACCTGTTCGCCAGCGACGTGCGGCTGCAGCGGCATCTGGTGGTGGACCGTGTGACGGGTCCGGGCCTGTTCCTGCGCAATCTCGCCCTGCGCGGCGCGTACCGGATGGCCCCGGGCTGGGTGCGACGGCTGGGATACCGCACGTTCATCGAGACGTCGGCGTGAACACCGCCACACCTGCGGGTCCACCACCGCCTTGTAACCAGGAGTTTCCCTGGCTCCGTTACGGTGACCAGGTTCCCAGCGGACCCTCCGCACCCATCGAAAGGACCCCCTGTGTCGACTCCTGACCTCCTGATCGTGGGCACCGGCCTGTTCGGGCTGACCATCGCCGAGCGCGCGGTCGCCGAGCACGGTGCGAAGGTGACTCTGATCGACCGGCGTCCCCACCTCGGCGGCAATGCGTATTCGGAGGCGGATCCGGTCACCGGGATCGAGGTCCACAAGTACGGCGCCCACCTGTTCCACACCTCGAATCCTCGGGTCTGGGAGTACGTGAAGGGGTTCACGGATTTCACGGGGTACCAGCACAAGGTCTACACCACCCATCAAGGGGTGGTGTACCCGATGCCGATCAACCTCGGCACGGTCAACCAGTTCTTCCGGGCCGCCTACTCCCCGGGCGAGGCGCGGGCGCTGATCACCGAGCAGGCCGGCGAGCTGGCCGGCACGAACCCTGAGAACCTCGACGAGAAGGGGATCTCCCTGATCGGTCGTCCGCTGTACGAGGCGTTCATCAAGAACTACACCGGCAAGCAGTGGCAGACGGATCCCAAGGACCTGCCGGCCTCGATCATCTCGCGGCTGCCGGTGCGATACACCTACGACAACCGGTACTTCAACGACAAGTACGAGGGCCTGCCCACGCAGGGCTACACGGCGTGGCTCGAGCGGATGGCGGACCACCCGAACATCGAGGTGCAGCTCGAGACCGACTACTTCGACACCTCGCAGCCGTTGAACAAGGAGGCCGTGCGCGGGAACATCCCGGTGGTCTACACCGGTCCCATCGACCGGTACTTCGACTATCAGCAGGGGGAGCTGGGCTGGCGCACCATCGATCTGGAGACCGAGCATCACGACGTGGGGGACTTCCAGGGCACCTCGGTGATGAACTACGCCGATGCCGAGGTCCCCTACACGCGGATCATCGAACCGCGCCACTTCCACCCGGAGCGCGATTACCCCACCGACCGCACGGTGATCCAGCGCGAGTACTCCCGCTTCGCCGAATCGGGAGACGAGCCGTACTACCCCATCAATTCCGGCTCGGACCGCGAGACCCTGCTGGCCTACCGCGAGCTCGCCGACGCGGAGCCGCGGACCCTGTTCGGCGGCCGCCTGGGCACCTACCAGTACCTCGACATGCACATGGCGATCGGTTCCGCTCTGTCCATGGCCGACAACAAGCTGCCCGATCTGCTGCGGGCGTGAGACGACGGTCCCGGTCAGGAACCGCCCGGGGCATCCCAGAAGCGCCGACGAGGAGCATCATGAACGCGATCCCTGCCGCATCCGGCGGCACCGACGAGACCCCCGAGGTCCCGCCGCAGCGGCTGCTGCAGCGCCTGATCATGCCCATGGAGGCGTCCCCGGACATCGTCCCGCTGTACATCGAGGCGGAAGACGCGCGCTCCGGCGTCACCGGCGGCTCCTTCGGGCTCGGCGGCACCGACCGCGACGGCGCGGGGGCGACCACGGACGCAGCCCGCCCGGCCCCCCACGTCCACGTCGAGGCGACCGAACTCAACGACCGGTACGCAGTGCAGATCCCGCCGCGCTCGATGCGGTCCTTCGGCACCTACTTCAATGCCTTCCCGGCCAGTTATTGGCGACGCTGGACGCCGGTGCGCTCGATCCGGCTGAGCATCCGCACCGCGGGCCGGGGCCAGCTGGTGGTCATGCGCTCGACGGCGCGCGGGACGTTGCAGCGCCAGACCTCGCGCACCGTCGATTCGGGCCCCGCCGAGCACGTCTTCGACCTGCCCCTGACCGCCTTCGGCGACGGCGGCTGGTACTGGTTCGACGCCTATTCGGGGGAGGAGGATCTCACGATCCTGGGGGCGCGGTGGACGGCTGACGCCGATCTCGCCCGCACCGAGGGCACCTTCTCGATCTCGATGACGACGATGAACAAGGTGCCCTATTGCCTGGAGAACATCCGCACCATCGCCGATGACCCGGACCTGCGGGGGCTGTTGGACGTCATGTACGTGGTCGACCAGGGCTCGGACAGGTTGCGCGACCATATGAGCGAGCTCGCAGAGCTCCAGGAGGAGCTCGACGGCCAGCTGCGGATCATCGAGCAGGGCAACATCGGCGGCAGCGGCGGCTTCTCCCGCGGCATGTACGAGGCTGCCACCGCCGGCGCCTCGACCTACGTCATGAACTGCGACGACGACATCGTCATCGAGCCGGAGTCGTTGATCCGGATGACGACCTTCGCCGACTTCGCCACCCGCCCCACGATCGTCGGCGCGCACATGTTCGACCTCAACAACCGCTCGGTGCTGCACACCTTCGGCGAGGTCGTCGATCCCTGGCGGATCCAGCCCTCGCTGCCGGACCCCGAAGCTGTCCTGGGCCATGACTTCTCGACCTCGCCGCTGCGCTCGACCCCGTGGCTGCACCGGCGGGCGGACGTGGACTACAACGGCTGGTGGAGCTGCCTGATACCGACCGAGACGGTGCGCACGATCGGGCTGAGCCTGCCGGTGTTCATCAAGTGGGACGACGCCGAGTACGGTCTGCGCGCGAAGCGGGCGGGATACCCGACGGTGTCGCTGCCGGGCGCCGGCGTATGGCACATGAGTTGGATCGACAAGGACGATCTGGTGGGCTGGCAGGCCTACTTCCACGAGCGCAATCGGATCATCACGGCACTGCTGCACTCCCCGTACGAGCGGGGTGGCCGCGTCATCAAGGAATCGCAGTTCATGGACGTCAAACACCTGATCTCCATGCAGTACTACACCGAGTCGGGGCGGCTGATGGCCCAGCGGGACGTGCTCGAGGGGCCCGACGCGCTGCATCCGTCGATCGGCACCAAGCTGCCGCAGATCCGGGCGATGGCCGCCGACTTCGACGACGCCTCCGCGAAGAAGGACGTCGACCACTATCCGCCGGTCCGGCTCGACAAGCCGCCGCGCAAGGGCCGGCCCTTCACCGAGCCGGCCCGTCCGCTGCTGCCCGCCTGGACGGCGAAGACCCTGGCCAAGCAGCTGGTGAAGCCGCCGAAGGCCCGCTCCGAGGAATACCCGCAGGCCGCGATCGCGCATATCGACGCCAAGTGGTGGCGCCTGTCGGCCTATGACAGCGCCCTGGTCTCCAACGCGGAGGGCACCCAGGTCTCCTGGTACAAGCGGGACCGCCGCCAGGTGCGATCGATGCTGGCCGGCGCGATCGGCGCGCACGTGGAGCTCCACCGCCGCTGGCCCGAGCTGCAGCGCGCCTACCGGGAGGCCGCCCAGCGCATCACCTCCTTCGAGGCCTGGGAGCGGACGTTCGCCGAGAACCCCGCCCCCGTGCGCGATCGTGACCGGGTCCGTGACGGGGACGGGGGTCCCGCCGTGGGCGCAGGGACCGGGGACGCACCGGCGTGACCGCGGCAGCACGGCCCCCCGCAGCCGCTCGGCCCCCCGCAGGAAGGCGTCCTTCCCGGGCCGAGCAGGCGCAGGGGTGGCGGGCGCCCGGGCAGGACGCAGGATGGCTGAACCCTCTGCACGAGCGGTTCCTGCTGAGGCTGCTGGTGCGCAAGGAGCTGCGGGTCCGCTACCGCGGCAGCGTGCTCGGCATGCTGTGGAGCTACGTGAAGCCCGCGGTGCAGTTCATCGTCTTCTACATCGCCCTGGGCGTCTTCCTGGAGCTGAACAAGGGCACCCCGGCCTATGCGGTGTACCTGTTCAGCGGGATCGTGGTGATCAACCTCTTCGGGGAGGTGTTCGGCAACGCCACCCGGTCGATCACCGGCAACGCCCCGCTGGTCTCGAAGATCTACCTGCCCAGTCAGCTGTTCCCCTGGTCGTCCATGATCGTGGCGCTGGTGCACTTCGTGCCGCAGCTGCTGGTGCTGGTGGTGGGGGCGCTGCTGTTCGGCTGGCTGCCCTCGCCCACCGCGCTGGTCGCGTTCGGGGTGGGCATGATGATCCTGCTGATCTTCACCATGGGGCTGGGCATGCTCGCGGCCGCTCTGAACGCCGCCTTCCGGGACGTCGAGAACTTCGTGGACCTGCTGGTCATGGTCGCCACCTGGCTGTCCCCGGTGCTGTACCGGATCACGATGGTCCAGGAGTCGATCGGCGGGACGATCTGGTGGTGGCTGTACCAGCTGAACCCGCTGACCATCGTCGTCGAGCTGTTCCACGTCGCCTTCTGGCGCTATTCCCCCACGGTCGTCGAGGGGGTCGCGAACGACCCCGCGCTGATGGCTCCCGGGGAGCCGTTCGGCCTGTGGTGGGCCGGTCTGCTGATCGCAGGGGTCACGTTCGTCCTCGGCACCGTCGTCTTCGAGCGCTCCAAGCGGCGCTTCGCGCAGGAACTGTGAGGGCAGCGCCGTGATGAGTCCCCATCCGCAGGACGTCCCGACCTCGGCCGCCGTCCCCACCGAGGTGGAGATGGTGCGCGTCGAGCACGTGACCAAGCAGTTCTCCCTGCGGCATGACCACTCGCTCAAGGAGCTGGTGTTCTCGGCGCTGCAGCGCAAGAAGCTCGCCGACACCTTCCTGGCCCTGGACGACGTGGACCTCACCGTGCACGCGGGGGAGACGGTGGGGCTGATCGGCTTCAACGGCTCGGGGAAGTCGACTCTGCTCAAGACCATCTCCGGGGTGCTGTTCCCCGATCGCGGACGAGTGCAGCTGCGCGGGCGGGTGGCCGGTCTGATCGAGGTCGGGGCCGGCTTCCACCCCGATCTGTCCGGCCGCGAGAACGTCTACCTCAACGGCGCGATCCTCGGCATGGACCGCGAGCAGATCGACGCGAAGTTCGCCGAGATCGTCGCTTTCAGCGAGATCGAGGAGTTCATCGACACCGAGGTGAAGTACTACAGCTCGGGCATGTTCCTGCGGCTGGCCTTCTCGGTGGCGGTGCACACCGATCCGGACATCTTCCTGGTCGACGAGATCCTCTCGGTCGGTGACGAGCCGTTCCAGCGCAAGTGCCTGGAGCGGATCCGGGAGCTCCAGGAGGCCGGGCGGACGATGGTCGTGGTCTCCCATGAGCTGGAGATGCTCGAGAAGCTGTGCACGCGCATCGTCGTGCTGCGTCGGGGCACGATCGTCTTCGACGGGGACCCGGAGCAGGCCGTCGCCACCCTGCGCGCCGACTGAGCAGCCCCGTCGCAGCGGTCAGTCGCCGCCCGCGCGCGCGGTGACCGCTTCCTCCTGGGCGCGGTCCTCGCCGACCGCGACCTCCGGGCCGACGATCCCGCCCCCGGCCAGCAGGGCGGCGAACACCGCGGGGGCCGTGGCCAGCCCGTCGCCCGCGACCAGGAGCCGCGGCACGGTCCCGTCGGCGACCTGCGTCGAGAGGCTGGGCGTCGGACCGCTCCAGGCCGGCAGGTCGACGCCCAGCTGATCCGGGCTCGCGCGCACCTCCGCCACCCAGTCGTGGGCCAGGACGGGCAGTGCGCCCCCGAAACGGGGCGCGAGCGAGACCGCGTCGAGGGCCAGCACCTCGTCCGCGTCCGCGGCCAGGGCGGAGTCTGGGCGGTCGGTCGCCACCACGCGGGGGCCCGCGGGAGCAGACTCGTGCTCGTGCTCGTGCTCGTGCTCGTGCTCGTGTTCGTGCTCGTGCTCTGCGATCCGGTCCAGGACCGTCACGTCCGCGCCGAGCGACCAGGCCGCCAGGGCCAGCGCCAGACGCTTCCAGTGCGCGGGCAGGTCCAGCACCACCGCCTCCCCGGGCTCGAGGGCGAGCTCATCGTGCAGATGCCCGATGGACTTGATCACCCAGTTGGCCAGCACGTGCCCGGACAGCTCGATGCGGGCGGCCTCCCCGTACCAGGCCAGAGCGGGACGGGGCCCGCTGCGCTCGAGCGCCGTGAGCAGCTGGATGGACGTCTGGGAACTCATCGGAGATCCTCCGGGGTCGGGGTCGGGGTCGGGGTCGGGTTCGGGTTCGAGGTCGGGGGCTGGGTGATCTCGATCTGCACGGGCGGCAGGGGGGCGGCGATCGATTCCGCGCCCAGGGCGGTGCGCACCCGTTCGGCGAGCTCCCCGGCGGCGATCCAGTCCGCGGGCTCGGTGCCGAGGGCCTCGATGTCGATGCGCACGGCGGGCGGGGTACTCGGTGCGTCGGGCCCGTCCGGGAGCGGCTCGTCGTCGGTCGCCGAGGCGTCGCCCGGCTGCCCGGGGCCCGGGATCCCGTCCGATCGGTCGGTGAGAGCTGCGTCCCGACCTGCGGGCGGGACGAGGCGTGCCCTCGCGCGGCGGGCCGTGGCCCCGGGGCGGGGGAGCGCAGCCACCTCGAGCGCGCGGCGCAGGCGGTCGGCCGCGGGCTCGGGGGACATCCGCGCGATCGGCTCCTGGGCGGGGGAGAGCCCGAGGGCGACCCATACCGACTCCAGGCTGGGTCGACGGAACCAGTCCTCGCTCCCCGTGCGGGAGAGGTCGCGGGCCGGGACGTCGGCGACGGTCGCCGCCGGCACCCCGCGCACGAGCGCGGCGGGCACGGCGCCGGACTTCCCCTTGACCAGGTCCGCGGCGGCAGCGAGCTCGTCGGCCAGCGCCCGGACCGTCACACTCAGCGGGCGACCGTCGGCGTCGACGTCCCCGCGCAGGTCCTGCAGGGAGGCGACCCCGGCGGCGCCGAGCGCGATGTCCCCCACCCCCACGCGCCAGATCCGGGAGGAGGTGTCCGTCAGCAGCACGCCGAGCTGCAGGTCGAGCTGCTCGGCCAGCGCGTCTCGCAGCTGTCGGGCACAGGCGTCGGGGTCCTCGGGCAGCAGCAGGGGCCCGTCGGGAGCGTTCGAGGAATCCACCCCGGCGGCGGCCATCACCGGCCCGGAGGGGATCTGCATCACCGAGGTGACGACGTGGGTGTGGCGGCGGCGGGCGACGGTCCGCACCGCGCCGGCCTCGACCGCCGCCTCCCGCTCTTCGGGGGCCACCCGCAGCCCGGCAGCCTTCGAGACGATCTTGGTCGAGACGCACAGCACGTCGCCGTCGCGGGCCCCCAGGGCCTCCAGCGCGGGGGAGAGCAGGGTCGCCAGATCATCGCCCTCGCGGATCTCCGGGATACCGTGGACGGGCAGGACCTGGACCGCTCCCGGGGTCGGCGGGCGGCCCGCTGCGGCGCTCGCGGACGGTGCGACCTGCGGACTCTGTGTCGGGGTCACAGGAACCTCCCGGGGATGTGATTCGGCCGGACTCGGGAGGCGTGGCGCGCCGAGCGCGCTTGACGCCCCATAACTACACGGGTGTATTTTAGGGCCGCAACAGGCCTTCGGTGGTCACTCAGCAGTGGAAGGAGAGGTGGCGATGGACGACGAACATGTCAAGGATGACGCACGTGCGGAGCTGTCCCTGCTCGACCTCGCCGGGCAGGGCGCCGACGATGCGGGCATCTCATGGCAGGACGTCGAGGATGTCGAGATGTCGTGGCAGGAGCGAGCCCTGTGCGCGCAGACGGATCCGGAAGCATTCTTCCCGGAGAAGGGCGGTTCGACGCGTGAGGCGAAGAAGGTGTGCGTCTCCTGCGAGGTGCGTGCCGAGTGCCTCGAGTACGCGTTGGAGAATGATGAGCGCTTCGGGATCTGGGGCGGACTCTCGGAGCGTGAGCGTCGCAAGCTCAAGCGCCGGGCGGTCTGACGTCGTCCCCCGGTGAGCCGGTCCCACGTCACCGCCGTCGTCCTGCTGAGCGGGACGACGTCCGAACGGTCCTATCGCGCGTGCATCGCGGCGCTGGTCGGGCAGAGCCGGCCGGCCGACCGGCTGCTGGTCCTCGCCCCTACCGACCTCCCCGACACCGTCCTGGCCGCTCTCGACCAGCAGCTCGGGGACGGCACCGTCGACGACATCCTGATGACGGCCGGTTCCATCGGGCGCTCCGGCGCGATGCGCGAGGCCCTCGACCATCTCTCCCGTAGCCACGAGGCCGCGCCGGAGGAGACCGATGCCGACGGGCACGACGAATCCTCCGGGACGGACGGCGAGGACCGTCGCAGCGGCCGCCGGGCCCGCGCCGTCGACAGCGCCGCCGTCGAGCGACGGCGCACCCAGCAGGCCGAGGACCTCGCGCGCATCCCGCAACGGCTGCGTGAGGAGCGCTCCCGACCCGGACGCCGCGCCGGTCTGACCCCGGGGGCCGACGACGAGAGCTGGCTGTGGTTCGTCGTCGACGGCTCCGCCCCGGCGCTGACGGCGCTCGCGGAGCAGCTCGCGATGGTCGCCGAGGCCCCGACGACCGGCGTGGTCGGTGCCAAGCGCGTCCGGCGCAGCGACCCCGGGCCCGCCGCGGACGCGGCAGACGCCGAGGAGCGGGAGCAGGACCTGACCGCCGACGGGGCCGACGTGCTCGTCGACGTCGGCCTCACCCTCACCCACGGCGGACGCATCATCACCGGTGTCGACCCCGGTGAGATCGATCAGGGACAGGCCGACTGGCGCCAGGACGTGCTCGCCGTCGCCCTGCCCGGGATGCTGATCCGCGAGCAGACGCTGCATGAGGTCGGAGGTCTCGACCCCGACCTCCCCGCCCCATGGGCCGAGATCGACCTGTGCCGACGCGTGTGGCGCTCCGGAGAGCGGGTCGCGGTCCAGTCCGCCGCCCGCGTGCTGTTCCCCCGACCCACCCGGCCCCGCCTCGAACGGCTGCGCGAGCAGGGCACCGGCAGAATGCTGGTCCAGCTCAAGCACCGTTCCCTGGTGATGGCACTGGGACTGCTCCTGCTGCTTCCTCTGCTCACGCTCGCCCGCATGGCCGGGTCCCTCGCCGCCTCCCAGCCCCGTCGGGCCGGGATGGAGCTGCGGGCCTGGGCGGCGGCGATGCCGCGGGTGCGCCGGGTGCTCGCACGGGGGCTGCGCGACCGGCGCCGGGCCCGGGTGCCTGCCGGGCGCCTCGCCCCCCTGTACCTGCCTCGTGGGGAGGGGGCGCGCCGACGTCTCGAGGACGTCTGGACCCGCGTGTTCGCCGACGACGATCGTCGCCGTCGTATCCGCCGCACCACCTGGGGGATCTCCGGGACCCACCACGGCGTGGACGACGCCGACTACGGCCGCCACGTTCTCTGGAGCGTCGTCGTGGCCCTGTCCGCGACCGTGCTGGGCCTGGCTGCGCTGCGCGGTCTCTTCGGCCGGGGCGAGCTGACCGGGCCCGGCCTGCGCGCGCTGCCGGAGAACTGGCCCGCGGCCTGGGAGGCCGCCTGGTCCACGTGGGTCCCGGGCGGTCTGGGGGAGCGCGGACCGGGCGATCCGCTGCTGCGCCTGCTGGGCCATCTGCCGATCACCGGCTCGACCCTGGTGGAGGGCGTCGTCTTCGCGGTGGTGCCGGTCAGCGCGCTCGCGGCCTGGTGGGCGGCCGGGGCGATCACCCGCGCCGTCGGCGCCCGTCTGGTGATCGCGACGGTCTGGGCGCTCGCCCCCTCCCTCATCGCGGCCCTCGTCGTCGGGTCCTGGCCGCTGATGCTGGTCCACGCACTGCTGCCGCTGCTCGCCCTCGCCGTGGGGCGAGCCGTCGGCCTGCCCCACAAGGCATCCCAGGCGAGCGTCTCCGCGGCCGCCGCCGGGGGACTGCTGCTGCTGGTGATCGGGGCGGTCCAGCCCGTTCTGGTGCTGCTGGCGGCCATCGCGCTCGCCCTGATCGCGCTCACGGTGCCGGGGCGGCGGCTGCGCCTGCTGTGGGTGCTGCTGCCCTCGCTCGCCCTTCACGCCCCGTATCTGCCCGTCTACCTCGGCCATCCTGAGACGCTGCTGTCCGTCAGCGGGGTGCCCGCCCGTCCCGGCACAGCGACCACCACCGACCTGCTCGGGCTGTGGCCCGTCGCGCACGGGCTCGAGGGCCAGCTCACCCCGGTGCTCGGGGCGACCGGCGCGCTGCTGCTGCCGATGCTCCCGGTGGCCCCCGTCGTCCTCGGCGCGCTCGTCGCCCCGTGCCTCGCCGGGAACGCCGGCCGGGCGGGCCGCTTCAGCGTGCTGCTGGCCGCCGTGGGCCTGATGACCGTGCTGCTGGTCCGGGAGACCCCTGTGGCCGTCGCCGGCGACCAGCTGGCCCCGGCCCCTCTGCACGCCCTCCTGAGCGCGACGCTGCTGGCCCTGTCCGTCGGCGCCGCGGCGAGCTTCGACGCCCTCGCCCGGCGTGAGGCGGGAGACGGCCCCGGACGACGCGCGATCACCGGGTTGATCGGCGGGCTGGTCGCTGCCGTCTGCGTCGTCACGGTCGTCGGGTGGACGCTGCTGCTGCCCGGTCAGCTCCGCCTGGAGCGCGTCGAGGGCGGTGCGGTCCCCGCGGCCGCCGCCGACCAGGGCCGCACCGATGCCCGCTCCCGGGTGCTGGTGCTGGAGCAGCAGGAGGACGCCTCCGTCACCGCCCGCCTCGTCGTCCACGGCGGGGACACGGTGATCCAGCACGCCGCGATCACCGATGCCCGGGCCGCGGACACCGCCGAGACCGGCGCGGCCATCGACGAGGATCCCGCCGACGCCGCCCTGCGGCAGGCCGTGGCACGGATGCTGTCCACGGGCGCGGACCCGGGCGCCGAGGGCGAGCAGGCCACCTCGGCGCTCGCCATCGCCTACGTCGTCGTCGAGGGGGACCCCGGCGCGCAGGCGAAGCTCATGTCCAGCCTGGACACCTCCACGCTGCTGGAGAAGGTCACCGAGGGAAGCCGCGGCGGCATGTGGCGCGTGATCGATGCGGCGCCGCGCGCCGTCGTGCTCGGCGGTGAGGAGTCCACCGCCCTGTCCAGCGGGGTCATCGGCGCCTCCGGGGACGTCCCGGCCGCCGACGCGGAACGCACCGTGCTGTTGTCCGAACGCCATGACAGCCAGTGGAGGGCGACCCTCGACGGCACCGAGCTCGAACCGGTCGCGGTCGACGACTGGGCCCAGGGCTTCACCGTCCCGGCCGGGGAGAGCGGGCACATCGACATCCATCGCGAGCAGCCTGCCCGGACCCTGTGGCAGATCCTGCTGTACGCCACCACCGCCCTGACCGTGCTGATCTCGATCCCCTGGCGCGTGCGCACCCGTTCCGCGGAGGAGATGTATGGCTGAGAACGATCCCGGCCCCCTGGAGGATGCGGCCGATGTCTCCGGGGACCGGACCCCGCGCCGCGGACGGGCGCGCCCGGTGCTGGCCGTCGCGGCCCTGATCCCCCTGGCCGCGGCTGTCGGTGCGGTCGCCGTGTCGCCCCCGCCCGGGACCACCACGGTGACCCGGGCCGAGACCCAGTCCCAGCCCGGGCCGAGCACGCTGCGCTGCCCGGGACCGCTGCAGGTCCCGGAGGGACTCTTCACCGAGGGGGCCGACGACGAGCTCGCGCTGACCCCGCCGAACGATGCGATCGGCCTGAACAGCGTGGCGCTGGAGACCGACTCCTCGCTGCTGTTCGGCACCGTGAGCGGCTCCGAGACGCTGCAGGAGGCCGACGGCAGCGCCCGCGCTCCGTCCCTGACCACCATGGACGCCGACGGGAGCACCCTCGAGGACGTGACGGCGACCTCGAGCCTGGGGGTGGGCGTCCAGACGCTCGGGCGGAGCGAGCGGACCCCGTCGGTGCGGGCGGCCACCGCCGAGGGCTCCCGTCCCGTCGCTGATGCCGTGCAGTCCAGCGCCACCACCAGCGGGGACTTCCGCTCATTGGCCCTGACCCGCTGCGAGGAGCCCACCACCGACGCCTCCTTCCTTGGCGTCTCGACCGGCACCGGGGACAGCTCCGTCCTCGTCCTGCGCAACCCGACCGAGCGCCCGGCGACCGCCTCGGTGCAGATCTGGACCGAGGACGGCCCCGCCCCGATGGAAGGGCGCAGCCAGGTCGTCGTCGCCCCCGGGGAGGAGAAGCGGGTGCTGCTGGAGTCCGTGGCCGGAGGCCACGACGCCATCGGGGTGCACGCCTCGGTGCTCGGCGCCCCGCTGTCGATGCACGTCCAGACGACCGAACGCGACGGTCTCACCCCCGGCGGTGCCGAGATCCTCTCCCCTCTGCCCTCCGCCTCCGTCGAGCACGTGCTGCCGGGCCTCGAGGTCACCGGGGAGACGCCCACCGCTGTGCTGGCCAACCCCCGCGGCGCGGACACCACGGCGACCATCGAGGTGACCGGGCCGGACGGCCCGATCGCCGACGCCGCCGTCGAGGACGTCGACGTCCCCGCCGGGGCCGTGGTCCCGGTGCCGCTGACCTCCCTGGGCGAGGGGACCTACTCGATCTCGGTCCGCTCCCAGGACCCCGTGCTCGCGGTCGCCCGCACCGCGGCCACCGGCCAGGACCTGCCGGGGGACACCGTCGGGGCACCGATCGACTTCGCACTGGTCAGCCCGGCCCCCGCCCTGAGCACGAGCGGTCTGCTGGCCCTGCCGCAGGAAGGCGCGGTCGGTGCGCTGACCCTGGCCGCCACCCAGGACGCGAGCGTCACCGTGGTGCCGATCGGAGCCGAGGGGAACGCCGGCACCCCCGTCGAGGTCGAGCTCGCCGCAGGCACCTCCCGGGTCATCGATTGGCAGGAGCTGGCGATCGACGGGACGCGCACCCGTGCCGTCACGGTCGTGCCCAGCGTCCCCGGCGCTGTCCACGCCGGATGGATGCAGCGCGAGTCGGACGGGGCCGGCGGAGAGCTCATCTCCTCCCTGCCGGTGCCCTCCGCCCAGCTGGACGCCGAGAACGTGACCGTGCGGCTCGCCGAGTAGGAGAAGGCTCGCCGAGCAGGTGCAGGCTCGCGGCGGGCGGACTCACCCGAGCCAGGCCTCGGGGTCCACGTCCTCCGGGGATATGCTCAGCAGTGAACCGATCTGCTCGGCCAGCACCTGGCGCACCAGCGTCTCCACGTCCAGGTCATCCAGGCAGCGGGTCTGGACGGGGCGCCGATAGACGATCACCCGCGCGGGATGCTCGCGCGTCGGCGGCAGCGCCCGGCCCAGCAGCACGGTCGCGTCCTCCCAGGGGGCGGGATCGGACGGCGGGACCTCTTCGACGAGCACCTGCAGATGCGCGAGCCGACGGGGGAACCGTTCGGTCAGCGCCGCCCCCGCCTCGGCGACGGTGTCGTCGAACTGGTCCCGACGCGTGCGGTACCCCGGCAGGTGCGGGGGGATCAGGTCCCAGCGCCGGCCGCGCCCGTGCCGATCACGGCGCCGCGGCCCGGGGCGAGGGCCCGGTGAGGCGGAGGGGAGCGGTTCGACATCCATGGGTCAACCCTAGCTCTCGCGGCCGGGCCCTCCCCGGTCCGATCCAGTCGCGGATCCTGGTCCGGGCGCGCCGCCGACGAGGCGGTGCGCGGCCTGCGTACACTGCTGGACGTGCCAGCTCGTGAATGCTCCAGAACCGCCTGCTCGCGACCGGCCGTGAGCTCCTTGACCTTCGTGTACGAGGACTCGACGGCGGTGCTGGGGCCGCTGTCGCGCAGCAGCGAACCGCACGCCTACGACCTGTGCCGCGAGCACGCCACGGGCATGACCGCGCCGCGGGGGTGGGAACTGCTGCGCGTACCCGGCAGCGGGAGTGAGGTCAGCGACGATCTGGTCGCCCTCGCCGACGCCGTCAGGCCCCGGGTGGAGCCCACCGCGGAGCCCGGACCCGGTCCCGAGCCGTCGCCCCGGGCACCGCGGGACTCCGCCGATCAGGACGAGCAGCCAGGCCGTCACCTGCATGTCATCAGGAACACGCATGACTGAGCCCACCGGCCCGACCGTCGCGTCCCGGACCGGCCACGCGGATCGCGCAGATCTCTCCGGGATCCTCACGGCCGTCGACGTGCGCGGCATCGCCGGCCAGGAGCTGACCGTCGAGGTGGCCCGCGCCTTCGGCGCCGCCTTCACGGACCACCTCGAAACCCCGGCGCTGATCGTCGCCCACGACATGCGCCTGAGCTCTCCCGAGCTGGCCCGCGCCGTGATCGAGGGGGCCGTCCGCCGCGGGGCGATCGTCGCCGACGCCGGACTGTCCGCGACCGACCAGCTGTACTGCGCCTCCGGACTCCACCACGCGGCCGGCGTGATGGTCACCGCCTCGCACAATCCCGCCGCGGACAATGGTCTGAAGCTGTGCCTGCCCGAGGCCCGCCCGGTCAGTCGCGAGACCGGGCTCGAGGAGATCCGCCGCGGCGCCGAGGCCTACCTGGACGCCGGGGAGATCCCCGTCCGCGGTGAGGGCCGCACCCAGGAGCTGGACACCCTCCCCGATTACGTCCGGACGCTCCTCGAGCTGGTGGCCGTTCCCGATCGGCGCCGACTGCGGGTGGTGGTCGACGCCGCCGATGCCATGGCCGCGCTCACCGCGCCGGCGGTGCTCGGCACGCTGGACCAGGTCGAGCTGATCGGGCTCCACCTCGAGCTCGACGGGACCTTCCCCCACCACCCCGCCGACCCGCTGGACCGCGAGACCCTCCGCGAACTGCAGGAGACCGTGGTGGCCGAGGGAGCCGATCTCGGCCTCGCCTTCGACGGGGATGCCGACCGCTGCGTGGTGCTCGACGAGACCGGCACCCCGATCCCGCCCTCGGCAATGACGGCGCTCATCGCCCGGCGCGAGGTGACCCGCGCCCGCGCCGCCGGCCAGCAGCGCCCCGCCGTGGTCGCGAACCTGGTCTCCTCCCGTCACGTCGGCGAGGCCGTGCGCGACGCCGGTGGGGAGCCGGTGCGCGCCCCGGTGGGTCACTCCTTGATCAAGGCGCTGATGGCCGAGCACGATGCGGTCTTCGGCGGCGAGCATTCGGCGCACTACTACTTCCGGGACTTCTTCTACGCCGACTCCGGCATGCTCGCGGCTCTGCACGTGCTCGCGGCGCTCGCCGAGACGGACGCCCCGGCCTCCGCCCTGTTCGCCGAGCACGACCCCTATCCCTCCAGCGGGGAGATCAACTCCCGGGTGCGGGACGCCGCCGCGGCGCGCGAGCGGGTGCGCGACCACGTGGCCCGGATTCCCGAGGTGAGCACGGACGACCTGGACGGGCTGACGGTCGAGCACTGGCACGAGGAGGCCCGCCCCGAGGACCGCTGGTGGTTCTCACTGCGCTCCTCGAACACCGAGCCGTTGCTGCGGCTGAACGTCGAGGCGGAGCGCGAGACCACGATGATCCGGATCCGGGACGAGATCCTCGCGATCGTGCAGGACGAGGATCTCGCGGGTGCCGAGGGCGGGGTCGCGGCGACGGGGACCAGTGCCGCCCGCCGGGGGGCGCCCGCCGCGGAACTCACGCCGGCCGTCGACGCCGGGACGGCCGGTGGCACGGGCGGTGCCGAGGTGCCCGGCTGGCTGCGGTCGCGGCTGCGGTGCCCCGATTGCGGAGGCCCGCTGGCGAGCGCCGAGGCGGCACTGCGGTGCACACAGTGCGCCCGTCGGCATCCGATCGAGGGCGGGATCCCGGTGCTCATCGCCGGGCGGACGGATCCGCCGGCGCTCTGAGATTCCCCGTCGCCCTGCGCCGCCGCGTCCCGTCAGGCGCTGAAGGGCACCGCGCGGACCTCGGCCGAGAGCTCCACCTGACGGTCCTGGGCACGCCGCAGGCGTGCCTCGTCCCGTCGGGACCGCTCGGCCACCACGGCGGCCAGGAATTCCTCGGGATCCGTGCCCGGCGGCGGCGCGGGCGCGACGTGCGGGAGCGTGCGATGCAGCAGATCGCGGGAGATCTGCCGCCGCGAGGTGGGGTGGATGGACCTCGAGCGCGGCAGGAACGAGCGGATGTCCTGCATCAGCGTCAGCGGAAGCCTGCCGACGTCCGCCGTGGTGGCCCAGGACGTCAGCGCCTCGGGCACCTCGACCCGCTCGGGCTCGAGATCGCGCATGCGCTCCTGGATCACGACAGTGCCCGCGAGCAGATCACCGAGACGGCGGGAGCGGCGATCGATCACGGACGAGGCGAGCGCGAGCGACCCGGCGGTCGACCAGATCTCCAGCATCGCCATCACGGCGCGGATCAGGCTCTGCCGCACGTGCACAGGTCCGCCGTCATCCCGCACCACCCGGGTGCCCATCGCCAGGCGGCCCACGGAACGCCCTCGCAGCAGCAGCTCGCTGAGCACCGGATAGCCGACGTAGGCGAGCACGGAGGCGGACAGGATCGCGGCGGCGACCAGGCCGTCGTCGAGGTCCGCGCGCGCCGCGGCGACGGCGACCGCGACCGTGCCGAGGACGAGGATCCCCAGCTGCAGGGCCCCGTCGATCACGGCAGCAAGCATGCGGGCGGCGAACGAGGCCGTGCGCAGGTCCAGCAGCACCGCATCCCCCGTGATCACCGCCTCGCGGTCGAGGCCGGCCGGGGTGGCCGTCGCGGAGCCCGTCGTCGTCATGGCTCCATCCTGACACCGCGAGGCAGCCGGGGTCAGCGTCGAGCGTCGGCTTCCGACCGAGTCGGCTCCGACTTTCGTCGGCGGTCCGGGCGACGGCGGCGTCCTACGCTGAGACCGTGGACACCGACGCATTCATCGCCGTGCACCGGCCGCAGTGGCAACGGCTCGGGACCCTGACCCGGGCCCGGACCCTCGACGCGGCCGGGACCGACGAGCTGATCTCCCTCTACCAGGAGACCTCCACCCACCTGTCCACGGTGCGGTCGACGAACCCGGACCCGGCGTTGACGGCGCACCTGTCGCTGCTGGTCCACCGCGCGCGACTGCGGATCACCGGCGCCCGCATCCCTCTGTGGAAGCACGCCCGCACCTTCCTGTGGGAGGACCTGCCCGCAGCGCTGTACGCGGCGCGCTGGACCGTCGCGCTCGCCGCGGGGATCTTCCTGCTCTCCGCCGTCGTGACCGGGCTGTACTTCGGCCTGGACCCGGTGGCGAGAGAGCTGGTGGTGCCCGAGGCGGCCCAGCGCTCCCTGGTGCAGCGCGACTTCGTCTCCTACTACTTCGAGGGCGAGGCCTCGGGCTTCGCCGCGCAGGTGTGGACGAACAACGCCTGGATCACCGTCCAGGCCGTCGTGTTCGGCGCGACGGGGATCTGGCCGGTGGTCATGCTGCTGCAGAACGGGCTGAACATCGGATTGTCCGCCGGGGTGATGGGCGCCTACGGCGGCCTGGGGACCTTCTTCGTCTACATCCTTCCGCACGGGCTGCTCGAGATCACCGCCGTGCTGGTCGGCGCCGGCGCCGGCCTGCGCACCTTCTGGGCCTGGGTGCGTCCGGGCCCGCTGCCCCGGATGTGGGCCCTGTCCCAGGCCGCCCGTGCCCTGGTCACCGTCGCGATCGGTCTGGTGCCGGTGCTGCTGATCTCCGGCTTCCTGGAGGCTTTCGTGACGCCCAGCGGCCTGCCGGCCGCGGTGCGCATCGGCCTCGGCGCCGCGGCGTGGCTGGCCTTCATGGTGTTCATGCTCGGTCGCGGCGCTCAGGTGCACCGCCGCGGCATCACCGGCGACCTGTCCGAGGTGATGGTCGGCGACAGCGTCGCCACCGCCGGGTGAGAGGACGCTGGACGTCCTGCGGCGACTCCTGTCGCGTCTCCGTGGCTACTGCTCCGTCATGAGGTCCACCGTCCACGCCGACGACGTGGATCCGAGCGTCAGCGCCGCTATGGCGGAGCTCGCCGCCGAGCAACCGGTGCAGCACATCACCGCGGACCTGGCCGAGGTCACGGAACTCCCGTCGGCCGACCTGGTGCTGGCCTGCGCCTCACTGCCGTTCGTCCCGAGAGCCGAGTTCGACGTCCTCTGGGATGCCGTGAGGCGGGCACTGCGCCGAGGTGGGGTGCTCGCCGTGGACCTGTTCGGCGACCGGGACGACTGGGCGAGCACCGACGGCACCTATCTCGCACGACCGGAGGCGGAGGCGCTCTTCGAAGGGCTCGATCTGCTCTCGATGTCGGAGGTCGAGCGCGACGGGGCCTCCTTCGCCGGCCCCAAGCACTGGCACACCTACCAGGTGATCGCTCGGCGATCTCAGAGCCGCCCGGCGGCCTTCAGCGCCAGATAGGCGTCCGCGAGGGACTGCGGAGCCCGCTCCGGCGGAGAATCGACCACGTGCGCCCCGACGCGCTCCAGCGCACGGGAGACTCCGCCCCGCTCGATGCGGGCCTGCTCGGCGGCCGCCGCCCGGTACACCGTCTCCAGGTCCCCGCGGCCGGCGGCGAGCTCCTCGAGAGCCGGATCGGAGACGGAGGCGACCACCAGCGGATGATCCTTGGCGATGCGCGCTGCCACGGGCAGGAGACCTGTGTGGACCACGGAGGATTCGACGGGGGTCAGCAGCACCACCAGCGAGCCGCGGCGGGCCCGCTGGGAGATCGTGGCGGCGGCGCGCTCCCAGTCGGTCTCCACCAGCGCGGGATGGACGGCCGCGGTCGCGGTCACCATGTCGTTCAGCACCGTGGTGCGGGAGCGGCCCAGCACCGACACGTGCGGGATGCGGTCGATGCACAGCAGATCCACGCGGTCCCCGGCCTGCCCGGCCAGCGCCGTCAGCAGCAGGGCCGCATCGAAGGCGGCATCCAGCCGGGTCGCCTCCCCGAGGCGCCCGGCCGAGGTGCGGGAGGTGTCCACGACGATCAGCACGTGCCGGTCCCGCTCCGGGCGCCACGTCCGCACCACGACGCTGCGGCGCCGCGCGGTGGCCCGCCAGTCGATCGAGCGCACGTCATCGCCGTCCACGAAATCCCGCAGCGAGTCGAACTCGGTGCCCTGGCCGCGCTGGTGGATCGCGGCGAGGCCCTCGATCTCCCGCAGCCGCTGCACCCGGGAGGGCAGGTGGCGGCGGGAGCCGAAGGGGTGCAGGGCGAGCAGGCGGCCGGGCGCCTCGGCCCGGGCGGTGCGGCGGGCGAGGCCCAGCGGCCCGCGGGAGGCGATCAGCAGCACCCGCGAGCGATGCTCCCCGCGCCGGGTGGGGGTGAAGGACTGACCGATCGCTCGTCGTTCGAGCGCCGGGACGTGCAGCGCGGCCCGCTGCTGCGCCAGTCCGGCGGTGGGGTTCCAGGCGTCGCGCACCTCGAGGGAGGCGGCGCGCCGCGTGGGATTGGTCAGCAGCAGCCGACCGCTGACCTCCTGGCCCAGCCGCACCTGGATCGGCGCTTCGCGGCGCACCCGGATCGACCTCGGGTTCGGGGCCGCGAGGGCGTCGGCGAGCACGACCAGCGCCCACGCCGCCAGCAGTGCCGGCAGCACCCACCAGATCGGCCACAGCACGACCACGGGCAGGGCGAGCAGCGCGGCCAGGGCCGCACGCGGGGTCAGCGAGATCCTCATTCCTCGAGGCCTCAGCGAGGCACCGGCACGGAGGCGAGGGTCGCGGCCAGCACCGACTCGACCTGCGTTCCCTCGAGCTCCGACTCGGTGGTCAGGCGCACCCGGTGCGACAGGGTGGCCGGGGCCATCGTCTTGACGTCGTCGGGGGTGATGAAGTCGCGCCCGGACAGGTAAGCCCAGGCGCGGGAGGTGCGCAGCAGAGCGATCGCGCCGCGGGGCGAGACACCGAGCGACAGGCTGGGGGAGCGGCGGGTGGAGCGGCACACGTCCACGATGTACTGCACCACCGGGTCCTCGGCGACGACGCGGGCGACGTCCTCCTGGGCACGATGCAGGGAGGGGACGTCCACCACGGGGCCGAGCCCCATGGCGGCCAGATCGGTGGTGTCGAAGCCGCCGGCGTGGCGGCGCAGCACGTCGACCTCGACCTCGCGGTCGGGCAGCGGCATGACCGCCTTGAGCAGGAAGCGGTCCAGCTGCGCCTCCGGCAGGGTGTACGTGCCGTCGAACTCGATGGGGTTCTGGGTGGCGATCACCAGGAACGGATCGGGCAGCGGGCGGCTCGCGCCGTCGACCGTGACCTGACGCTCCTCCATCGCCTCCAGCAGGGCGGACTGCGTCTTCGGCGGGGTGCGGTTGATCTCGTCGGCCAGCAGCAGGTTGGTGAACACCGGACCCTCGCGGAAGACGAGGTCACTGGTGGTGTTGTCGTAGATCAGCGAGCCGGTGATGTCGCCCGGCATCATGTCGGGTGTGAACTGCACGCGGCGCATCCGCACGTCCAGCCCAGCGGCGAGGGACCGTACCAACAGGGTCTTGGCCACGCCGGGAACGCCCTCGAGCAGCACGTGGCCGCGGCACAGCAGGGCGACGACGAGGCTGGTCACCGCCGCATCCTGACCGACGATGCCCTTATGGATCTCGGCCGAGAGGCTCTGGAGGTCCGTGCGGGTGTCCAGGTCGACCTCGGGGCCGGCGCCGGTGGACGGGCCCGTTGCGGCGGCCGCGGTCCGGGGCGCGGCGGGATCGGCGGCGTCCGCTCCGAACGGGCTCGGGGTGGGGGCGGCACCGTCAGGGGTGTCGGTCATCGGTCGATCTCCTTCTCGAGACGGTCGAGGTCCTGGGCGAGTCGTACGAGGTCCTGGTCGCTGGTGACGGGAGTGGGGCCGAGCAGCGCGCGCAGCTGTTCGGGGGAGTGGTCGACGTGGGGAGCGAGCGCGGCCAGCAGGCCGTCGAGCGCCGATTCGCGACGCAGCCCGAGGCGGTCCGCGAGGCGGGTGGCGGCGGCCGAGCGCAGGGATGCGGCGGCCGCGTCGCGGGAGCCGGACTGCTGCAGCATCCGGGCGCGGCCGAGGACGAGCTCCTGGGGGCGCACGGTGACCGGCAGCGGTTCGACGACGACGGGCCCGAAGCGGCGCCCGAGCGCGAGCAGGGCGATCACCGCGACGGTGAGCAGCCACAGGGCGAGGGGCCCGGCCCAGCTCGGCAGGTAGCTGAGGATGGTCTGCCCGGAGGTGCTCATCGGGTCGGAGGGTGAGGGGACGTACCAGGTCAGCTCGCCGGTACTGCCCAGGGCGTTCAGCGCGAGGGCAGAGTTGTCGGCGGCCGCGACGCCCTCATTGGTCAGCAGGTCCGCGCTGCCGAGGACGAGGATCCCGTCGGCGGCGGCGATCAGGGAGCCCTCACCGGAGCGGAAGCATCCCTGGGCCTGACCCGAGGTGCGGTAGAGGGTGGAGGACCCGTTCAGCCCGTCCTCGCCGGGCACGTGGAGGGTGCGGGCACCGTGGGCGAGGTCCCCGCAGTCCGGGCCGGGGGAGACGTCGGTCGGAACGCGGATGGTCCCGGAAGGGGCGATGTCCGGGGTGATGTAGGACAGGCTGACGAAGTCGGGCTGGATCAGCACCAGGCGGCCGTCCCCGGTCTCCCGGGCGTCGGCCAGCGTCGTCAGCTGCTCGGCCGACAGCGAGCTCGGCGCGGTCACCAGCACCGTGCCGCCGTCGTGCAGCACGTCGGCGGCATCGGCCGTGTGGCGGTCCACGTCCACCTCGACGTCGAGGTCCTCGAGCACCTGCACCACGGCCTTGGAGCCCTGCGCGGTGGGGGCGTCGGGCTCGAGCGGGCCGTCACGGTAGAACCCGCGGGCGATGGAGGCCAGCACGGCGGCGAGGACCGCGAGGGTGACCAGGATGACCAGCCAGGGGCGTCGACGCTCCGCGGCGGGGGCGTCGGGCGGCGGTGGCGCGCCGTTGGTCGAGGCGTAGGCCGTGGCACTCGGCACCGCTCTGCGCGGCGGGGCCGCCGGGCTCATGAATTGTCTCCGGGACGGGCATCGGGGGTGCCGTCGGCGGCCGCGGAGCCTCCCTCGGCCTCGGCCGAGACGAGATCGGGGGCGGATTCGGCGATGTACTCGGCCAGACGCAGCAGGTCATCGGCCTGCTTCTCGCTGGTGGCACGGTGGGAGTAGGCGGCGGTGTCGAAGGCGTCGGCCCCGCGCAACAGGCCGCCACGCAGATCGGGATAGGCGCGGGCGGCGCGGCCGGCGGCCTCGTGGGCCGTCATCCCTGCGGCGACGTCCAGCAGGGTCCGCACCTCGAGGTCGCGCACGAGCGCGCGCAGGGCCAGCACGGTGCCGTCGTCGGTCCGTCCGGCCGCTATCGCGTCCCGGGAGGCGGCGCGCAGCTCGGGGGCGGAGCGGACCGGGTCGGCGTCGAGCTCGGGGGCGACCGCGAGGGAGGGGTTGCGACGGATCAGGCCGGTGCGACGCAACACCAGCACGGCCACGGCCACCAGGACCCCGACCAGCACCACGGCGAGGACGGCATGGGTGGTCGAGGTGCCGTCGATGCCGTCGACGACCTCGACGAGCCACCGCTCGATCACCCCCAGCAGCCACTGGAGGAACCCCGGGGAGTCGTCGTACTCCGACTTCGAGAGCTCATCGAGCAGGCGGGAGCGCGCCTCGTCCGGGTCCACGGGCGGGGGGCCGGCGGTGATCATCGCCCGCCGCCCCCGTCGGCGCCCCAGTTCTGCCGCGCCTGACGCGTCAGCTCGACGTCCCAGGCCTCGTGGCGCATGCGGTTGTCGGCGTAGAGGGCCGCGAACCCGGCCGAGAGGAACGGTGCCAGCAGCACCGTCGCGAGGTAGGTGCCGAGCATCGAGACGACCGTCAGCACCATCATCCCGAGCACGAGGGCCTGCATCGAGCTGGCCAGCAGGATCACGACGTACGCGAGGCCGGCGACGAAGCCGAACACCCCCGCGACCACCTGCACGGCGAGCGTGTAGATGACGTAGAGCAGCACGCCGATGCCCAGCACCCGCCACAGCCTGCGACCGGCGGTCAGGCGGAAAGCGCGAGTGATCGAGCCGGGCACCCCGGTGTCCTCGATGACCAGCGCGGGGATCGCCAGGATGGTGCGGGCCCAGACCCAGATCCCGGCGAGCAGCCCGATCCCCAGGCCGACGAGGAGCGCCCCGATGGTCAGCACGGTCGGATCCTGCAGCACCACCAGCGGCACGAGGCCGAGGGCGGTGGGCAGGGCGATGGCGAGCAGGCTGAGCAGGCCGACCAGGAGGGCGATCCCGATCGCGGGCAGGGCCAGCTGCCGCGTGCGCGAGCGCATCTGCGCCCCGGTGATCGGGTGACCGGTGGCCTCACCGATCGCGACGGCGGTCAGGGCCACGGTGACCAGGGACGCGGCCAGCATGGTGATCACCCCCGAGACCACCGAGGACCCGATCGTCACCAGGGCGTCGGAAGCGGAGAAGGTCCCGGAGGAGGCGGTGGAGGAGGCGGGATCCTCCAGCATCGCCTGCATGTCGCCCATCATCGGGATCATCCCCGCCCCGGTCGCGAGGGTCATGATCACGAAGGCGACCCCGTAGACGGCGGCCGCGAGGGAGAGCACGGTCCGTGCCCGCAGCCGGTAGATGCGCACGGCGGCCCCGAGCACCTCACCGAGAGCGAGGGGACGCAGGGGGAACAGCGGCAGGGACTGGACCAGCTCCCGACGGGGGCCGTCGGCCGGGGCGGGCCCTGCGGGTTCGGGGCCCGAGGCCGCGTCGTCCGCGCGGTGGTCGGTGGCAGGCAGGTCGGAGCTCTCGCGCGATCCCGGTGCGGTCCATCCCGTGCTCATCCGTCCTCCTGCTGCCGTACGGTCCCGCCCTGAGCGGCAGGGCCGGGGCGATGTCCTGGAGGACAACCTACGGAACCGTGGGCCGCGTACCGATCCGACGAACGTCGATGACCGCGCATCTTCCGGACACCCCCGCACCGGCCGTATGCGGGCCCCGGTCTCTCGCGGTGGCACAATGACCTCCATGACGACGCCTTCACGGATCCTCGTGGTTGATGACGACCAGGCGATCGCCGAGATGGTCGGCATCGTTCTGCGCGGCAAGGGCTACGAGGTCGCGACCTCCCCCGACGGCGCCTCCGCGCTGGAGACCTTCCCGCGCCTGCGGCCCGACCTCGTCCTGCTCGACCTGATGCTTCCCGGCATGGACGGCATCGAGGTGTGCCGTCGGCTGCGCCGCGAGTCGGGGGTCCCGATCCTCATGCTCACCGCCCGCACCGACACCGCCGACGTGGTCGAAGGGCTCGAGGCCGGGGCAGACGACTACCTGACCAAGCCTTTCGAGCCCGAGGAGCTGGTGGCGAGGATCAAGGCGCGGGTGCGGCGCGTCGACCCGCCCACCACCGAGCAGCTGGCCATCGGCGATCTGATGATCGACGTCGACGGGCACGAGGTGCGCCGCGGGGACGAGCTGATCTCCCTGACCCCGCTCGAGTTCGACCTGCTCACCCAGCTGGCCCGCAAGCCCTGGCAGGTCTTCACCCGCGACGTGCTGCTGCGCGACGTGTGGGGTTACCGCCACAGCGCGGACACCCGACTGGTCAACGTGCACGTCCAGCGTCTGCGCTCCAAGATCGAGCACGATCCGGAGAATCCCGGGATCGTCGTGACGGTCCGCGGCGTCGGGTATCGCGCCGGAGGCGCATCCTGAGCACGTCGGACCGCCCGTGAGCACCGTCGGGCGCGGCGCGGCACCGGAGACGCGCGCCGCGCTGGTCACCCGGGCCGTCGACCCGCGCAGCTGGCCGCTCGCCCTGCGCGTGGTGCTGGTGACCACGCTGCTGTCGATCGTCTCGATGCTGGCGGTGGGCGCCTATCTCTCCTCCGTCATCGCCGACGGGCTGTACGAGCAGCGGCGGGACCGGGTGCTCGAGGAGACGGTCGAGGTCCGGCGCGAGCTGACCGATTCGCTGACCCAGCTATCGGGTGCCACCAGCACTCAGCAGCAGGATGCGGTCAACGCCTTCGTCCAGTCCGCCGGCGGCCGCGGTGGCGGGGACCGTCGGGAGGTCGCCCTGGTCCCGGTCGAGACCTCCGGGATGGTGTTCCCGGTCGCCTCCTCCGACCGCACCCTGTTCGAGGAGGTCGACGACGAGATCGCCGACGCCGTCTCCGAGAACCCCGAGGCCGTCTCCTGGCGCTCCATCGGCCGCGAGGACTCCGAGGGGCGGACGGTGCCCGCCCTGCTGATCGGTACCCGTGTGATGGTGCCGGGGGTCGGCTCCTACGACCTCTACCTCGTCTACTCTCTGCAGGAGGAGCAGGACACGCTGGCGTTCGTCCAGCGCGTGATCCTCGGCGGCGGCGGTGTGCTCCTGGCGCTGATCGTCGGTATCGCGATCGTGGTCGCCCGCTTGGTGACCACTCCCTTGAAACGCGCAGCGCACGCCGCGGAGCGCATCGCCGGCGGCGATCTCGACAGCCGCGTCGAGGTCGCCGGAGCGGACGAGCTGGCTCGGGTGGGGGATTCCTTCAACGACATGGCGCGCAGCCTCGCCCAGAAGGTCGACGACCTCACCGAGCTCTCCCGGCTCCAGCAGCGGTTCGTCTCCGACGTCTCCCATGAGCTGCGCACTCCGCTGACCACCATCCGCATGGCGTCCTCCGTGCTCGACGGGCGGCGACTCCAGCTGCCCGACGATCTGCAGCGCACCGTCGAGCTGCTCGTGGCGCAGGTGGAGCGGTTCGAGGTGCTGCTCGGTGACCTGCTGGAGATCTCGCGCTTCGACGCCGGGGCCGCCGAGCTGGAGGCGCGTCGGGAGGACCTGGACGCGCTCGTGGTGCGCGCCGTCGACGACGTGCGTCCGCTCGCCGGTGCCCGCGGCTGCCTGCTGGACGTCCACCTCGCCGGCCACGGGATGGACGCCGTGGTCGATGCGCGCCGCGTCGACCGGATCCTGCGGAACCTGCTGACCAATGCGATCGAGCACGGCGCCGGCGGTCCCGTCCTGGTCCAGACCGCCGCGAACGACGACGCCGTCGCGGTCCTCGTCCAGGATCATGGCCATGGCATCTCCCCGGAGGCCGCCCAGCGCGTCTTCGACCGCTTCTGGCGGGCCGACCCCTCCCGTGCCCGTACTCTGGGAGGCACCGGCCTGGGGCTGTCGATCTCGGCCGAGGACGCCCGGTTGCACACCGGATGGCTGCAGGCCTGGGGCCAGGAAGGCCGAGGAGCGGTGTTCCGCCTGACCCTGCCGCGCCGGCCCGGGGGGATGTTCCTCCGCTCTCCCCTGCGGCTGGAGCGCAGCTTCGACCGGGACCTCGATACGGCGGGCACCTACTCGGTGACCGGCACCGGGGAGATCCCGATCGGCCCCGGGCTGCTGCCGGACCTCCCGGACCTGTCCGACCCTGCGCGTTCCGCCGCGAGCCCGGACACAAGCCCTGCTGCACGTCCTGACGCGAGTCCTGACCAGGAGCCGCCGACCGCCGGAGGAGACCGATGACCCCCGCTCGCCGTACCGTGCTGCACGCGGCCGGGGCCGTCACGGTGCTCGGTCTCGGCTCCGCCTGTGCCCGCATCCCGACCTCGTCCCCGGTCTCCAGCCGCCCGCTGGCCGGGCGCGCCCAGCCGGGCGCGCCGTACGTCCAGGCGCTGCCCCCGCCGCAGGACGCCACGGCGCAGGCCGTCGTCGCCGGGTTCGTCCAGGCGGGTGTGGGATCCGAGGAGAACTTCGCCGTGGCCCGCGCCTATCTCACCCCCGAGAAGCGTCAGGACTGGGACCCGAGGGCCGGGATCTCGATCTACTCCAGCAGCCAGGAGCTGGAGGTCCGGGAGATCAGCGACACCGAGATGGTGCTGGTGCTCCAGGTGCTCGCTCTGGTGGACGGGGCCGGGAGCCGCAGTCTGCTCGCCCGTCCCGTCAACCGGGAGGTCGAGGTCGCGATGGAGCTCGTCGACGACCAGTGGCGGATCAGCGAGGTGGCCGACGGGATCTACCTCTCCGAAGCGGCCTTCGAGACCCTGTACGCCCCGGCCCGGCTGTACTTCCTCGACGCCCGCAGCATCCACCTGGTGCCCGACCACCGCTGGTTCTCCCTGCAGCGCGGCGCCTCGGTGGTGCTCGAGGCCCTGACGGCCGGCCCCGCCGCGTTCCTCCAGGGTGCCGTGCACAGCGAGGTGCCGGACACCTCGGGGGTCACCGACGTCGAGGTCGCCACCGGGGCCGACGGCACCCCGGAGATCACCGTGCCCACCGCGGTCGTCGCTCTGCCCGCGCCCGCCCGTGCCGCGGCCCTCGCCCAGCTCGAGTTCTCGCTGCGCTCGGTGCGCACTCTGTCGGGGGTCCGCCTGGTGCGCGACGGCGAGGAGTACTCCTCGACGGCGGAGTCCGGGGTCGACCGGGCGCTGCCCGGGCACCGTCCGATCGCCGCCGGCCCCACCGGCATCATCTCCCTGGCGGATCCCAGCACCGACGAACCCGCGAACCAGCTGGTGCCCGCGCTCGCGGAGCGGGAGCTGACCTCTCCGGTGATCGCCCAGGACGGCGTCCTGGCCGCAGCGCTCGCCGACGGCGCCTCGATCGTGCTGGTGGCATCGACCGACGACTCGGTGCCGCGGCGCGAGGTGGCGACCGGCGGTGTGTTCGTCCCGCCGCGGATCGATGACGCGGGCTATGTATGGACCTCCACGCGGCGCAGCCCCGGCGTGCTGATGGCCCTGGCCGGCAGCGGACCGCAGGACGACGCGCAGGTCGAGGCAGCCTGGCTGAAGGGCCGGGACGTGCTCACCCTGGACCTGGCGGCCGACGCCACCCGGATGGTGGTGCTCTCCGCGGACGCCGCCGGTTCCCGGCTGGATCTGTGCGCGGTCGTGCGCGACGAGGACGGGGTGCCGCTGTCCCTGACCGAGCCGGTGCAGGTGCGCACCTTCCTCACCGACGTCATCCAGGCCAGCTGGTACGACGAGGTCGCCGTCATCGTGCTGGGCTCGGATCCCGGCACCGACGAGCTGCGGGCCCAGGTGGTCGACTTCGCCACCGGCCGCGAGCCGCTGCCCGCCCTGCGGGAGGACGCCGACCGCCTCGCCGGGACCGTCGTCGGGGAGTCGATCTGGGCCGGGACCTCCGACGGAACGCTGCTGCGCAGCGACAGCGGCGGATGGACCACCGTGGACCTCGACGCCCACGACCCCTGGTTCTACTGAGGACGACGGCGGTCGGAGCTCGGCCCCCGAACGGACCGGTGCCCCGTCCTCCCCAGTCCGTGCCCGTCCACACCCGGCTCCCCGCCCGTGCGGCCCAGGGCGACGGCACGATGGGATCGCCCCATGGACGAGTTCCGCGACCCCCGGGAGCCGCGCGACGGGCACGCGGCGGGCACCGCGCACGAGACGCGCACGGGCCTGCTGCCCCTGGCGCGGGAGATCGCCGTGCAGACCTGCTCCCTGGTCGCGCCGCGACGATGCCCCTGCGGGCGCGACGGGGCGTGGCTGTGCCCGCAGTGCACGCAGATGCTCACCGCCCGTCCGATGCGCGTCGAAACCTGCTGTGATGCGCTGCAGGAGCTGACCGCCGCCAGGATCCGCCCGGAGCTGCGCGAGGGCGTCGCGCTGCCGGCCGGGGTGGACCACGCCCCGGTGCTTCCGGTGCTCGCTCTCGGCGAGTACACCGGGGCCCTGCAGCATCTGGTGCTGGCCTGGAAGAACGGAGGCATGGCGCACCTCGGTGCCCGTCTCGCCCCCGCGCTGGCCCCGGCGGTGACGACGCTCGCCGTCGCGGGCGGGGTGCGCCGTCCGCACCTGGTGCCGGTCCCGTCCCGTCGCAGCGCTCGGCTGCGTCGCGGGGAGGACCACACGGCCGAGCTGGTCCATGCGCTCGGGCGCAGCGGCGCAGGGCGCGCGCTGCCGCTGCGGGCCGTGCCCACCACCGCTCAGGAGGGGCGGGGAGCCCGTCAACGCCGCACCCGGCGGATCCGTCTGTCCGGCGGCACCGTCCGACGAGCCGGGGCCGCCGGTGCGAGGGTGGTGATCCTCGACGACGTCGTCACCACCGGGGCGACCCTGAGGGGAATGCACGATGCGCTGACACAGGCGGGGATGCAGGTCCTCGGCGCGGTCGTGGTCGCCTCGGCCCGCGTTCCCGCCGCGGGGACGTCCCGGATTCCTGATCCGTCGTGACCGAGGACCAGGAATCGTGGAGCAAAACGTGGCATGCTGGTGCGACTCGTCACATCGGACGAGCCCCCTCTCGTCAGGAGGTGCCAGCCCCAGCCGATGAGCCACAGCGGCCGGGCTCAGAGCGGCCGCATCCGGATAGGAGGAGAACACCTCATGGAGATCAATGTCGTCGGACGCCACATGGACGTCCCGGACCGATTCCGTCGCCACCTCACCGACAAGCTCGACAAGGTCACCCAGTTCGCGCCCGCTGCGCTGCGCGTGGACGTGGAGGTCTCTCAGGAGAAGAACCCCAGGCAGGCCGAGCTCAGCGACCGCGTCGAGCTCACCGTGCACGACAACGGTTCCGTGATCCGCTCGGAGGCCAGGGCCGATGACCTCTTCGGCGCCCTGGACATCGCCTACGGCAAGCTGCTGGAACGTCTTCGTCGCGCTCGGGACCGGCGCAAGGACCACCGCCGCGGCCGCGACCGCTCCCATCAGGGGCCGGGGGCGAGCGTGCGCACGATGCCCGCCGACCAGGACCTGCCCGCAGCGCTCCAGGAGACCCCGTCGGAGCCCGCTGCCCCGTCGCAGGAACCCGAGACGTCGGCGTCGTCCGAGACGGACCTCGCCGAGGCCGGCAGCCCGGTCGTGATCCGCCAGAAGAAGCATCGGGCCACCCCGATGGGAGTCGACGACGCCCTCTACCAGATGGAGCTCGTCGGCCACGACTTCTTCCTCTTCGTCGACGCGGAGTCCGGAAATCCCAAGGTCGTCTACCGGCGCAAGGGCTGGAACTACGGCGTCATCGAGCTCGACGCGGCCCTCCAGCCGTCCTGATCCCCACCGACATCGCCCGGGCGGGAGGTGCGCGAGAGCGCCCTCCCGCCCGGCGCCGTCCGGCCGTTCGGTCCCGCGGGAGGGTGCCGAGCGCCCGGCCCGACCCGAGAAGAGAGCCCCGGTGACCGACACCGTCAGCTGGACCCGAGCCCGACGCATCGCGCTGCGCGCCCAGGGAATGGGCCGCGCCCGCCGCACCGAGATCCCGGCTCCTGCGGCCAGCAGGCGGGCGCTGCGCCGCACGCTCGAGCACACCCACCTGCTCCAGATCGACTCGGTCAGCGTGTTCGCCCGTGCTCATCACCTGCCCGTGTTCACCCGGACCGGCAGCTGGGACCCGGCGGTGCTGGACCGACTCTCACGTCCGGGTCCCGCCCGGCTGGTCCGCGAAGCACTCGCGCACGAGGCCACCTTCGCCACCCACGAGGTCCATGACCTGCTGGATTTCCGCCGCCGTGCCGCAGCCCGTCGGGACTGGGGCGCCATCCGCGAGGCCGCCGCCTCCAGCCCGCAGCTGCTGGAGGAGATCCTCGACGCGCTCGAGGAGATCGGACCCGCCAGCGCCGCCGCCGTCTCCCGGCACCTCGGCGACACCGAACGGGGGGAGGGCTGGGGGTGGCGCCGCACCCGCAGCCAATGGGCGGTGGAGTACCTCTTCCGCTCCGGCACCCTCGACTGCGTCGGTCGCAGCGCCCAGTTCGAACGGCTCTACGTCGTCGCCGAGGACGCCCCGAGGCCGCTCCGGACGCTCGCTCGGCCCGGTGCCGAGGACACCGCCCCGGCAGCCGGCGCGGAGGACCCCGACCGGGCTGCATCGATTCGGACCCTGATGGCCCTGGCCGCCCGGTCCCTGGGCATCGCCGAGACCGCCTCCCTGGCCGACTACTTCCGGGTGTCGGTCGGCGATGCCCGCCGGGCCGTGGAGGGCCTGGAGGCCACCGGCGAGGTGCGGCCGGTCCGGGTCGACCACCCCGCCGGAGTGCGCGAGATGCTGCTGCACCGTGACGCCCCGACACCGACCCCGCTGCGCACGTCCGCCCTGGTCAGCCCCTTCGACCCGCTCGTCTTCCACCGTCCGCGCCTCTCGCACCTGTTCGACGTCGAGTACCGCATCGGCATCTACACCCCCGAGGCCCGCCGGGACACCGGCTACTACTCGTTGCTGTTCCTGCACGGAGACGTCATCCCCGCCCTCGTCGACCTCAAGGCGGACCGAGCCCGAGGCGTGCTCGAGGTGCGCGGCGCCTTCCGCGAGGACCTCCCGCACCTGCCGGCGCGGCAGCGACCGGCCGATGCAGCGGTGCTCGATGCGCTCGCGGTCGAGCTGCACCGGGCCGCGAGCTGGCAGGGACTGGACCGGGTCCAGGTGTGCACAGGGAAGGGCGCCGGCGACCTGGCCGAGCCGCTGTCCGCAGTGCTGGCGGCCGGGGGCCGAGGGGACGCGGATCCGCCCTCCGGGGCGGGTCCTGCTTCGTGACGATCCGCGCACGTCGTCACCTCTGCGCGACGAGACGCTTACGATGGGTCAGGCATCAGCCGTCCGCGAGGACGCATCCACAGAACTACGGGAGCACGAGTGGTCAACCTCTTCGACAAGATCCTGCGCGCCGGCGAAGGCCGTGAAGTGCGCCGGCTGGAGGTCATCGCCCGGAAGGTGGGGGAGGCCGAAGACGTCTTCACCGAGCTCAGCGACGAGGAGCTGCGGGAGGAGTCGACCCACTTCGCCGAGCGCCTGGAGGACGGCGAGTCCCTCGACGACATCATGGTCGAGGCCTTCGCCGCGGTCCGGGAGGCGGCGCACCGCACGCTCGGCCAGCGCCCCTACGACGTCCAGGTCATGGGCGGCGCCGCGCTGCACCGCGGTCGCATCGCCGAGATGAAGACCGGCGAGGGCAAGACCCTCGTCGCCACGCTGCCGGCATACCTCAACGCACTGGCGGGCAAGGGCGTCCACATCGTCACCGTCAACGACTACCTCGCCGGTTACCAGAGCGACCTGATGGGCCGCGTGTTCCGCGCCCTCGGCCTGACCACCGGCGTGATCAAGTCCGGCATGTCACCGGCCGAGCGCCGCGAGCAGTACGCCGCAGACATCACCTACGGCACCAACAACGAGTTCGGCTTCGACTACCTGCGCGACAACATGAGCCTGGACCCGGCCGAGCGGGTCCAGCGCGGGCACAGCTTCGCGATCGTCGACGAGGTCGACTCGATCCTCATCGACGAGGCCCGCACCCCGCTGATCATCTCCGGGCCGGGGTCCGGCGACGCCAACAAGTGGTTCAGCGAGTTCGCCAAGGTGGTCAAGCTGCTGCGCCGTGACCGCGACTACGAGGTCGACGAGAAGAAGCGCACCGTGGGCGTCCTCGAGTCCGGCATCGACAAGGTCGAGGACCACCTGGGCATCGACAACCTGTACGAGTCCCTGAACACGCCGCTGATCGGCTTCCTCAACAACGCCATCAAGGCCAAGGAGCTGTTCAAGAACGACAAGGACTACGTGGTCCTCAACGGCGAGGTCATGATCGTCGACGAGCACACCGGCCGCATCCTGGCCGGGCGTCGCTACAACGAGGGCATGCATCAAGCGATCGAGGCGAAGGAGGGCGTGAAGATCAAGGCGGAGAACCAGACGCTCGCCACGATCACCCTCCAGAACTACTTCAAGCTCTACGACAAGCTCTCGGGCATGACCGGAACGGCCGAGACCGAGGCCGCCGAGTTCATGAACACCTACTCGCTCGGCGTGGTCCCGATCCCGACCCACAAGGAGATGATCCGGGCCGACGAGGCGGACCGCATCTACCGCACCGAGAAGGCGAAGTTCGACGCCGTCGTCGAGGACATCGTCGAGCGGCACGAGAAGGGTCAGCCGGTGCTGGTGGGCACCACCAGCGTCGAGAAGTCCGAGTACCTCGCCAAGCTGCTGACCGCCCAGGGCGTCGACCATGAGGTGCTCAACGCCAAGAACCACGCCGGTGAGGCCGCGATCATCGCCATGGCCGGTGCCAAGAGCGCCGTCACCGTCGCCACCAACATGGCCGGCCGCGGCACCGACATCATGCTCGGCGGCAACGTCGAGTTCATGGCGCATGCGGCGCTCGAAGCCCGGGGCCTGGACGCCGAGGAGGACCCGGAGGGCTACGAGGCCGCCTGGGACGAGGAGCTCGAGAAGGCCAAGCAGGCCGTCTCCGAGCAGCACGACGAGGTCGTCGAGCTCGGTGGCCTGTACGTGCTGGGCACCGAGCGTCACGAGTCCCGTCGCATCGACAACCAGCTGCGCGGTCGCTCGGGCCGTCAGGGTGACCCCGGCGAGTCGCGCTTCTACCTCTCGCTGCAGGACGACCTCATGCGGCTGTTCAACTCCGGCGCCGCGGAATCGCTGCTGGCCCGCGGCGGTGTCGACGAGTCGATCCCGCTGACCGGACGGATGGTCTCCGGTGCGATCGAGCGCGCCCAGAACTCGATCGAGTCCCGCAATGCCGAGATCCGCAAGAACGTCCTGAAGTACGACGACGTCCTGACCAAGCAGCGCAAGAAGCTGTACCAGGAGCGCGCCCAGATCCTCGAGGGCGAGGCCCTCGACGAGCACGTCGACCGGTTCATCGACGAGGTGATCGGCGGGACGGTCGACGAGCACACCAAGGGCCGGACGCCCGAGGACGTCGATCTCGAGGAGCTGTGGGGTGCGCTGCGGCCCGCCTATCCCGTCTCGATCACGGCCGATGAGCTGATCGAGGAGGTCGGCGGCAAGGAGAACCTGGGTGCCGACGTGCTGCGCGAGGAGATCCTGGGTGATGCGCGCGTGGCCTACGAGAAGCGCGAGGAGGAGCTCGGCGAGGAGGGCCTGCACCAGCTGCAGCGCCGCGTGCTGCTGTCGGTCATGGACCGACGCTGGCGCGAGCACCTCTACGAGATGGACTATCTCAAGGAGGGCATCGGCCTGCGTGCGATGGCGCAGCGCGACCCGCTCATCGAGTACGAGCGCGAGGGCCACCTGATGTTCAACGACATGATCGCGGGCATCAAGGAAGACGTCGTCGGCTACATCTACAACCTCGAGGTGCAGGTCGAGAAGACAGAGCCCGTCGTCCCTCAGGCCGTCAGCGACCTACTGCGCAGTTCCACGGCGATGGGCAAGGCCGCCGCCGCTGCCGCGAAGAAGGCCGATGCTGACGAGTCGGAGAAGGAGCCGGACGAGGCGACCCCGGGCGAGGCCGCCTCCGACGCGGAGGACGACGCGGCGACCGAGGCCCCCGGAGGCACCGCGGACGCGGAGGACTCCGCCGGGGAGTCCGCGCAGCGCGTCGAGGCCTTGGCGGGGGAGAAGCAGGTCGTGCTCACCGCTCGCGGACTCGACGACGGACCGAACTCCCGGCAGCTGCGCTACTCCTCTGCGGAGGGCAGCGACGTCCAGGACGAATCGACCCTCTCACGAGCGCAGCGTCGCCGCCGGGCCCGCCAGGGCACGTCCTCCGCCGCGACGGCATCCGACACTCCACAGGACAAGCCGGAGGGAGCCCCGACGGGCTCGAACCGGGCCGCCCGGCGAGCCCGCAGCAGACGCCGAGGGTGAATCAGCCGATCTCCAGGACCGTCACCCGCCAACCGGAGTGCCGCAGCTCCCACCGCATCGCCAGGAAGCGCGCACGGTCGGGTTCACGCAGCACACAGCTCGCCTCGACCGTGTGCTCGTTGACGACGCAGGTGCGCACTCCGCTGACCAGAAGACGCTGCGGCGGCGCATAACCGGTCGTCGCCCGCAGTCGCCGGGTGAGCGCCGCACGCCGGGACAGCAGCGACCCGACCTCGGGTGTGACGATCCGCGACAGGGCGTTCTCCGGCCGCATGTCGCGCACGATCTCCACGGCACGGCGCGCTACCGGGGCGACCATCCGCTCGACCACACGGGGGTCGTGCAGGGACAGGGTCTCGGGGGCGTCGCTGGTCGCGGCGGGACGCTGGCCGGTGGTGGTCATCAGTGCTCCTGGCGGGAAAGGGATGCGGGCACGATCAGCTCCTGCCCGGGTTCGAGATGGTCGGGATCCGGCCCGATGACCAGGTGATTGGCCTCATGGAGCGCCGGCCAGGCCGACGCGATCTCGGACGGGTCGTCCGGGGCAGGACCGAGCAGATCGTCGGTGATGCTCCAGAGGGAGTCCCCAGCGTGCACCTCGACGGTGCGCGGGGGAGTCGAGGGCGTCGAACCCTCCTGGGCGGGCGCCGGGGCAGTCGACGGTTCGGTGCCCTCGGTGCCTGCGGCATCCGTGTTCAGGGGTGCGGCGTCGCCCGTCGAGGGCTGTTCGCCCCATCCCAGCGGGGGCAGCTGGGGGGAGTCGCCGTCCTCATCCGTGGTGGACCCGGGAGCCTCTGCGACGGGCTCGGGATCGTGCTCGGGCTGCGAGGGTGCCGTGTCCGAGGGGGCCGTGTCCGAGGGTGCCGTGGGCACGAGCTGCGAGGACACCGCGGTCGTCAGCGGCCTCGCCGCATCGCCCTCTCCGGCACCCGGATCGGCCGCGGTGGCCGGGACGAGCACGAGACCGGTCGCCGTGGTGGCGACGGCGGCGCCGAGCGTCACACGCGATGCCACCCGGGGCGCGAGCACTCGCAGGGCGAGGAGCACCGTCACGCCGGTGCGGCTCGCGGGCCCGGCGAGAAGAGCCATCACAGCCAGAGACCAGATCACGACGAGATACCCGCAGAGCATCGTTCCGAAGCCGGCGATCGTCATCAGCACCGCCGCGATCAGCGCGTCCTCGTCCGCACCCCGGGACGCCGTCGGCCACAGGGCGGTCAGCGCGCTCGCCATCACCAGCGCTCCGACTGCCGCGAGCACCGCGCTCACTGCGGCGGATGCCGGACGGGCGGCCGCAGTCGCCGCGGTCTCGTCGTCGGACCCCATGTGCTCCCCTGTCGTCGCTGACTCTGCGCGTTCTCGATCACATCATGCCATTTGATGCAGTTTGATGTCGTGCGAGCTGATGTAGAGCAAAGTAATGCGGACTGCATTCGCGACGCAAGTGCGCAGGGCACGGTGTGGACCGGGACGGTCGGGGGAGGAAGGGCATCGGTGCTGCGGTCCACGAAGCGCCGCAGGGCGACGCGGGCGGCGAGCGGACTCTGCCGTGGATCGAGCACGTCGGGACCGTCCGGACGCCTACAGTGACGCCATGCGATTCGAGCGGATCTTCGAGGACCTGGAGGCGCGCTTCGCCCACCATGAGCGCGAGGAGATGCGCGCGGTCTCCGAGGACCTGGCCCGGGCCGAGCGCGCCCAGCTGTCCCTGGCGGACCGCTTACGGGGTGCGGGAGGCAGCCCGCTCGCCCTCCACCTCGGGACGGCGCTGCGCCTCGAGGGAACCGTGGAAGATGTCGGGGAGGGATGGGTCTCGCTGCACGAGGAGGGCGGCCGTCGCCGCACCGTCGTCCCGCTGCCGGCGATCGCCCTCCTCGAAGGGCTTCCGGTCCGGGCGCGACCGGCGGAGGAGACCCGGCGCTCAACGCTGGGACTGGGATCCGTGCTCCGGTCGATCGCGCGGGACCGCAGCGTCGTGCGCCTGGAGACGACGGCCGGGGGCATCATGGGACGGCTCGCGGCGGTCGGGGCAGATGCCGTGGACGTGCATTCCCTGCCCACAGGGGAGAGCGGCGCCGCCCCCGGTTCCACCCGGATCACCGTGGCGATGGGTGCCCTGCTGGCGGTGCGCCCCCGCTAACGCTTCCCCTCGGACTTCTGGCGCTCCAGCGTGCGCTCCTGCTCGAGGATCTGGGCCGTCGCCGCATAGCTGCGCTCGATGTAGGACTCGATCTCGGAGACCTCGACCCGCCACTGTCCGCGCCCGCCGACCTTGATGGCGCGCAGCTCACCGGATCGGACCAGGGCATACGCCTGCGACGCCGAGATCGACAGCATCTCAGCGACATCGGACAACGGTACGAAGCGAGGCGTCATCGATCATCCTTTCCGGACGGGACCGTCCGTCTGCGTCGGGGACAGTGTCCCATTCTCGCGTCTCCGCCTGGAGGAACCATGTGGACAACGGCGGCCCGCGCCGGAACGAACCGGTCGTCCACAATCGCGCCGACTGCCCTCGCAGGGCACCCACCGTCCCGTAGCCTCCCGGGAGGACTCGGCCACGGGGGCCGGGCACGAGGGCGGGAGGATGTCGTGGCGGGGACTGCACCGGTGATGAGACTGCGTCGGCCGCGATGGAAGGATCCCCGGCTGATCGTCGGCATCATCCTGGTGGTGGCCAGCGTGCTCATGGGCGCCCTGCTGGTCTCCCGCCTGGCGGCCACGGTCCCCGTCCTGGTCGTGCGCAGCCCCATCGTCCCCGGAGACGTGATCGATCCCGAGGACCTGACGACGGTCCAGCTGCGTCTGGGCGAGCAGGAGGACCTCTACGTCGGCACGGTCGAGGCGATCCCGGAAGGAGCCGTCGCCACCAGCGCGATCCAGGCCGGAGAGCTGCTGCCGCTGTCCGCCGTCGGCCAGGCCTCCGACGTCCCGCTGCGACCGATCGTGATCCCCGTGGACACGACCGTCGCCGAGTCCGTGGCGCCGGGAGCGAAGGTCGAGCTCTGGCACACGGGCTCCGCCCCGGAGGACGGCGGCACGGGGAAGGCCGAGCTGCTGGTCTCCGACGGCATCGTCCGACACATCGACGAAGGAAGCTCGTTGGGGATGCGCTCCATGTCCGTCGAGGTGCTGGTGCCCCGTGACGATCTCGCCGCCGTCCTGCAGGTGCTCGCCCAGGAAGAGCGGCTCGACGTGATCGGCGTGCCCGGAGCGTACGGGGTCACCCCATGATCGACATCGTCCTGTGCGCCTCCGGCAGCGATGAGGTGCGGATCGTCCACGACCTCGCTCAGGACCGCAGTCGCAGAGCTCGAGTGGTGCGTCGGTGCGCTGATCTCGCCGAGACCCTGGCGGTGACCGCAGCCGGAATCGGGGACGTCGTCCTGATCGACGTCTCCGTCCGTGGGCTTGGCCGGGAGCCCCTCGCCACGATGATGCGCGAGGCCGCAGTGGTGGGATTGCGCTCCGAGGACGCCCCGGAGCAGACCACCCTGGGGCTGCGGCGCGTCCTGCCCGCCGGCTCATCGATCGAGGAGATCCTCACGGCGATCTCCGCCGCCGTCGCCTCCGACGACGAGGACGCCGCGGCCTGGGTGCAGGAACCCATCGGTGCGGCGCCCGAGAGGTCCGGACGGCTGGTCGCGGTGTGGGGCCCGACCGGCGCCCCCCGCCGGTCGACGATCGCGATGAACCTCGCCGCCGAAGCGGCGCTGGCCGGGCGGGAGACGATCCTGGTGGACGCCGACACCTACGGTCCCTCGCAGAGCCAGATGCTCGGAGTGCTCGACGAGACCCCGGGCCTCGTCGCCGCCTGCCGGGCCCACGATCGCGACACCCTCGACGAGGACACCCTGGACTCGCTGCTCCCGCTCGCCCAGCCGCGTCTGCACCTGCTCAGCGGGATCGGCGTACCAGCGCGCTGGGCGGAGGTGCGGCGCACCTCGATGGACGGGGTCTGGCAGGCGCTCTCGCGCCGCGGCGAGCTCACCGTCGCCGACGTCGGGGCCGTGCTCGAGGAGGACGAGGAACTCAGCTATGACACGGCCGCGCCCCAGCGCAATGCGGCGACGATCAGCGCGCTCGAGAACGCCGACGCCGTCCTCGCCGTGGTCGCTGCGGATCCGGTGAGCATCACGCGCCTGGTGCGTGAGCACTCCCGGCTCGAGGATCTCGGTGTGCGTGAGCTGCACGTGGTGGTCAACCGGGTCGGTTCCCCGGTACCTGCGGACACGGTGCGCGAGCTGATCGGCTCCCGTCTGCCGTCGTCCTCCCTGTACGTGCTGCCCGACGATCCCGTCGCCTGCCGGACCGCGGCCTGGGACGGCGCGCTGCTGGCGGAGTCGGCACCGCGCTCGCCGCTGCGCAAAGGACTGCGGGAGCTCGCCCGGTCCTCGGCGCTGCTCGGCCAGGAGGACCCCGCCTCGGGCCCGGTGGAGGCCTCTGCGCCCGGGTGATCCGCGCGGCCCGGGTGAATCGCGCGGCCCGGGTGAGCCGCGCGGCCTGGTGAGCTGCGCGGGTGAGAAGATGGCGACCATGAGGATCTATCTGCCGCTGACGACCGAGGACCGCGTCGCCTTGGAGACCGCCGCCCCGGAGCTGGACCTGGCAGCGGGGAGGGCGGCCTGGGGCGTGCACGCCGAGGCGCTCCGCGACCGTCCCGACCAGGACGAAGAAGGTCTGGAATACGAGGCGCTGCAGGACGCCGTGCACATCGCCTACCTCGCCGGCCCGACCGATCGGCGAGCCCTCGTCGTCGCCGCCGACGCCTCGGATGCCACCCTCGAGGTCGCCGGGGAGGACGGCGGCGCCTTCGGAGTCATCACCGCCGCACGGACCCAGGCGCGCATCGCCAGCTTCCATGTGACCGAGCTGGACGCGGCAGCGGCCGATGCCGACGACACCGATCCCGCATTGCTGTGGTTCGACGCCTCTGAGGGCGGCGACGCTCTGGCCTTCCTCGACGGCGCGCAACAGCCCTGATCACCGGAAACGGCGAGATCGCAGGTGGCTCGATCACAGGCCGGGCCGTGACCCCGCCCCCGGGTCAGTCGTCGGCGCGATCCGCGTAGGTCCGGGCGGACTTCTCCTCGGCGCGCAGCACCGTGGAGACGTAGGGGACAGCGGCCTTCTCGAGCCGGGGGCCCAGCAGCGGAACCTTGGCCACCAGGTCGCCATCGATGTCGACGCTGCAGGTCAGTTCGCCGGTGGGGGCAAGACGCAAGGATCCCTTCAACCCGGCGGGGGTCCCGGCCACCTCGAGCTCCATGGTGCCGCTGCGGCTGCCGTCGGGCTCGGGGGCGGACCACGTCTGGGTCTCCCGGATGGTGATGGTCGAACCCACGAAACGACGGGCGATGTCCGGGACCTTGTCCGTCGGCATCGTGAGCTCGGTCCGCACGGTGAAGGCGCCGACCGGGTCGCCGTCGACCTGGGAGGACGCGCTGGTCGCCTTCAGGGTCTCCCGACGGATCGCGGTGTACTCCTGATCGGCGTACATCGTGGCGGCGGTGCGCGCCGACAGCGGCAGGGTCAACGTCTCGCGGAGCTTCATCCTCGTCCTTCCCGGGGGAATCGGTCCGTCTCAGCCTACGGCAGGAGCGGCGGCGGCCCGGTCGCGTCCACCCCGGGGGCTCGCACTATCCTGGGCCCATGCCGAGCCTGTCCAAGTTCCTCGCCGACGCCCGCGCCCTGACCGGAAAGGAGGCCGACTGGCTCCAGCACCTCGTGGGGGACTGGAACCTCGTCTCCGATCTGCTCCGATCCGATCTGGTGCTGTGGATCCAGAGCGCGAAGGGGCCGCAGGCCGTGGCCCACTGCCGGCCCGCGACCGGCTCCACGGTCTATTACGAGGATCCGGTCGGGACCCTGCTCGAGGCCGACGCGGTCTCCGAGATCCCCGCGCTGCTCGAGGGGGCGGAGCCCGTCGGCGGATCCACCCCGATCGAACGTGAGGGCCGGGAAGCCACCGGTCTGCTGGTGCCGGTGCGCAAGAACGGCAGCACGCTGGGGGTGCTGGCGGCCGAGAGCCCGGTCAGCGACGGGATCCGCTCGACGAACGAGATCCGTCAGCATCAGCTCGGGGTGCGTGTGCTGCGGATGCTCCAGGCGGGCGCCTTCCCGATCGAGGGAGCGCCTATCCCACCCCGCCGTGGCGCGCCGAGGGTCGGGGACGGCGTCGTCGAGCTCGATGGCAATGGGGTGGTCCAGTGGACCTCGCCGAATGCGCTGTCCGCGTTCCACCGCTTCGGCGTCGAGGGCGACATGGAGGGCATCACCCTGGCCGAGCTGTCCACCGACGTGCTGCAGACGCGCAGCCCGGTGGACGAATCCTTGCCCCTGGTGCTCATGGGGCGCGCCGCCTGGCGCTCCGACATGCAGGCCCGCGGTGGGACGCTCTCCCTGCGCGCCGTGCCCCTGACCGAGAAGGAGCAGCGCACGGGTGCGATCATCTTGGTGCGCGACGTCACGGAGCTGCGCCGCCGGGAACGGGAGCTGATCACCAAGGACGCGACGATCCGCGAGGTCCACCACCGGGTCAAGAACAATCTCCAGACGGTCGCGGCGCTGCTGCGCATGCAGTCACGACGCATGAAGTCCGACGAGGCGCGTGACGCGCTGAGCGAGGCCATGCGCCGGGTCTCGACGATCGCCCTGGTCCATGAGTCCCTGCTGCAGGGTTCGGAGGAGGCCGTCCACTTCGACGACGTGATCGATCGCTGCCTGCGCCTGGCCGTGGACGCCGCCAGCGCGACCGTGCACCGGGCGGGAGCGCCGCGGCTCACCGAGTCCCAGGTGGAGGTGCGCACCGAGAAGAGCGGTCGGGTGGGGTCGATCCGGGCGGAGGAGGCGACTCCGCTGGCCTTGGTGGTCACGGAACTGGCCACGAACGCGGTGGAGCACGGGCTCTCGGAGACCGGTGGCACCCTGAGCGTGCGCAGCGAGCGGACCGGCTCGCATCTGGTCATCAACATCGAGGATGACGGCGAGGGGATGGGAGCGGCCAAGCCGACCGGACTGGGCACGAACATCGCGCTGACGCTGGTGCAGGGCCAGCTCGGGGGGGCCCTGACCTGGCAGGACTGTCCCGACGGGGGGACCCGGGCGGTGGTCGACGTGTACCTGGATCCGCTCACGCTCTGAGCGGACCGCCCGGGGCGGGGAGAGCACGATGACGTCGGCGACGCGCACGCACCCCGCTCCGGGCGGAGGTCCGGCGAATCGGTGGCCCGGACCGCAGGACGAGGGGTCAGCTGGCGCGGCGGGCGCGCGCGTTGCGACGCTTCAAGGAGCGACGCTCATCCTCGGAAAGACCTCCCCAGACGCCCGAGTCCTGACCGGACTCGAGGGCGAACTTCAGGCAAGCCGTCATGACGTCGCACTTCTGGCACACCGCCTTCGCCTCCTGGATCTGCGTGATCGCCGGTCCGGTGTTCCCGATCGGGAAGAACAGCTCGGGATCATGGTTGAGGCACTCGGCACGGTGGCGCCAGTCCATCGTCACTCTCTCTTTCCAGGACGCCACGCCCCACCCCGTAGGGCGTGGCGCGGCGAGGGTCGCTCCGGGTGGGGCGTTCTCGGGTCTTCGGCTCGTCGATGCGGATCCGGCGGCGGCGACAGCTGTCGCGGATCTCGACGTCAGAGCGAGCCGACCTCCATTCTCTGGGCAGGTCGCGGCCTCGACAAGGGTCTGCGTCGCCGAGCTGGGTGGCACTTCCCACAAGCCGGGACCGGGGCGTGATGCCCGGCACGAAGACGTTGAAAATGGCCGCGAAGAGTGCTGGGAGCAGGCGCGCGACGCGGGAGAGGGTGGGGATGACCAGGGGAGAGGCGATCCGTCGGAGGACGCCGACGACGGATACAGTCTCCTCATGCCCACCGATGCCCACTCCACCGGACCCACCGCCTCGCGAGTTGCTGGCTCCGGTCCCGACGGCGCTCCCGGTCCGCGGATCCGCCCGACCGTCGCCGCGCTGCTCGGGGTCGAGACCCTGTTGCTGGCGGCCGCCGCCACCGGCTGCTTCGTGCTGGTCGCCGGCGGGGGATTGAACGGCCGGTTCGGCACTGGGCTGGGGATCTTCCTGCTGATCTTCGCGGCCGGTACCGCGCTGGCTGCACGGTCGATCCTCGTCGCCGGCCGCTTCGGTCTCGGATACGGCATCACCTGGCAGCTGTTCCAGGCGCTGGTCGGCGCGAGTCTCCTGCGCGGCGGCCTGTACTGGCAGGGCGGTCTCGCCCTCGGCCTGGCGATCGTGCTGTTCGTGCTGCTGCTGAACCTGGTGCGGTCGACCCCGTTGCCGGGCGGTGACGACTGATCGACGTGCTGTGAGGGACGATCGGCAGGAGATCGGTCCGGAGTGGAGTCTGATCGACGTGCTGTGAGGGACGATCGGCAGGAGATCGGTCCGGAGTGGCGTCTGATCGACGTGCTGTGAGGACGGGCCCTGCCCCGGAGCGCCGCTCCGGAGCAGGGCCCGTCCTCGGGGTGGACCGTCCGACCGGCCCGGTGTCCTCAGGACGGCTGCGCGTCACTCACCCCCGGCCAGCGCTGCCGCCGGCGCCGTGCGGGCTGCGGCCCGTCCCGGCAGGACCGAGGCCGCGCCCCCGGCGAGGATCGCGAGCAGCAGCACCAGGCCGACCTGCCCCCAGGGGATGGTGATCGTGACCGGGTAGGTCGATCCCAGCAGAGCGTTGATGCCGAACACCCCGTACGCGCTGCCGATGATGATACCGAGCACGGCTCCGACCACGGCGAGCAGGACGCCTTCCCAGCCGAGCATGGCCCGCATCTGGCGCCGCGTGGTGCCCAGCGCCCGCAGCAGGGCGTTCTCGGATGTGCGTTCGACGACGCCGAGGCTGAGGGTGTTGGCCACTCCCACCAGCGCGACCACCACGGCGACGGCGAGCAGGGCCACGACGATGCCCAGGAGGATGTCGAGGATCTGCCCGTACATCTCGCGTTCGGCGCCTCCGACGTCGGTGCTGACCGCGGACCAGCCTGACGTGGCGGTCTGCTCGGTGATCGAGTTGGCCAGGGACATCACGTCGATGTCGGCACGCTCGGCGGTGCCCGGGTCGGCGAAGTCGCCCAGGACCACGGGGGTGGCCCCGCCTCCGGCGATCTGCTCGAGGGTGGCTGGCGTGACCAGGGATATCGCCAGGTTGGCGTCGATCTGCACCTGCAGCTGCTGCGGGGTCCCGTCGGCCCCCTCGACCTGCAGGGTCTGACCGTCGGTGACACCGAATCGCTCGGCCCGATCGGACCCGAGCAGCACGACGCCGTCCTCCAGCTCGTCCGCCATTCCGGGCCGGTGGGAGGTCTCGCGCACCGCCTCGGGGGACGCGCCGTACAGCGTCATCGGTTCGGTGACCCCGACGTCGATGTCCGTGCGGGCGGCGGGCTGAGCTCCGTCGATGCCCTTGATCCCGGCGACCTGTTCGACCCCGTCCTCGGGCATTTCCTCGGCGCTGACGATGAGGTCGATCGGGCGTCGGGAGTCGAGTTCAGTGGTGAGGGTGGTCTCCGCCGTGCGCGCGCCGACGGCCATCATCGTCATCAACGTGGTGCCGATGAGCAGGGCCGCGATGGTGGCGGCGCTGCGCCGGGGATTCCGGGCGACGTTGGCGCTGGCCACCTTCGCCGGAAGCCCGCCGACGTGCCCCATGATCGCGCCGATCAGGGAGGACAGCGGTCGGGTGAGGACGATCAGCACCAGCAGCATGCCGGTGAAGCTGATCACGCCCCCGGCCATCGCCAGCAGGATCCCGAGTGAGGGCGTTCCCTGCACGGCCAGCACTGTGCCACCGACCAGGGCGAGGACGCCGAGCACGACCGCGACGATGCCGATCAGGCCGCGGGCGCCGAGGCCGCGGCGCTGCGAGGGCGGCTCGGGCCGCAGCGCCTGGAGCGGTGCCACCCGGGTTGCCGCGCGCATCGGGGCCAGGCTCGCCCCCCGGGTGATGACCACGCCGGCGATCACCGGCAGCAGCACCGACCACAGGCCGACCGGGACGATCAGGAGCCCGTCGAGCCAGCCCAGCGCGTCGGCCGCGCCGAGAGCGGCTTGGACCAGCAGGTGCCCACCGACCAGGCCGGCGACGGCTCCGAGCACCCCGACCAGCAAGGATTCGCGCAGCACCACGCGACGCACCTGGCCACGGGTGGCCCCGAGGGTGCGCAGCAGGGCGAGGGAGCGGGTGCGCTGAGCGATCGTGACCGCGAAGGTGTTGGCGATGACGACGGCGCTCGTGAACAGGGCGATCACCACGAACACTCCGAGCATCAGCCCCAGCGAGGCCGCGCCTTGGGTGACGTTCTCGGTCGCCTCCTGCTCGGCCTCCTCGACGGTGCGCACCGAGAGATCGCCGCTGCTCGCGGACTCGGCGACCGTCGCCGGGTCCGTGTCCTCGGGGACGGATGCCAACCAGGTCTCGGTGAGCGTGCCCTCCGTGGGGCCCAGCAGGGCAGCGGCATTCGCGTCCGAGACCAGCACCCGGGGCGTGCCGCCGAACACGGAGCCCTCCGCGGTGGGGGCGAGTCCGGTGACCGTGAAGCTCGTCTCCTGGCTGGTGGGAGAGAAGTCGGCCGGCAGCGTGACGGTGTCGCCGAGGGTCACCTTGAGAGCTTCGGCGGCCGCGGTGTCGAGCACGACCTCGTCGGCCTCCGAGGGCAGCTCGCCCTCGGCCAGGGTCTGCTCGGCCGTGGCCGAGGGCGGGAGCATGGTCGCGGAGAGGAAGGCGCTGCCGCCGTCCTCCTGGGAGCTCAGCTGCAGGTAGTTGGCCAGCAGCGGCCAGGTCTGCTCGGCGCCGTCGATCTCGGGAGCCGCCAGCGGCTGCTCGGCGGCGAACTGCTGGTCGGTCAGGGGGCGGGAGATCTCCAGATCCGCCCCCTCGTACTGCTGGGTGGCCTGGGAGGCCAGCGAGGCCTGCATGAGGTTGCCGGCCAGCACCATGATGGCAACGAACGCGCAGGACAGCGCGATGGTCAGGACGGCCGCGAGGTGGCGGCGCAGCGGGGTGAGCTTCAGCGGGGTGCGGCGTGCCATCAGAGCCTGCCCCGCAGGTCCTCGTCGGCGGCCAGGCGGCCGTCGGCCAGGGAGACGATCCTGTCCGCGCGCTCGGCGGCGTCACGTTCGTGGGTGACCATGACGACCGTTTGGCCGAACTCGTCCACGGACAGGCGCAGGAAGTCCAGCACCTCCGCGGTGGTGTGCGAGTCGAGGTTGCCGGTGGGCTCGTCGGCGAAGACGACAGCGGGCGAGGTGACCAGCGCGCGCGCGATCGCGACGCGCTGGATCTGTCCACCGGAGAGCTGCGAGGGCAGGTGGTCGAGGCGGTCGGTCAGGCCGAAGGCGGCGGTGATGGTCTCCAGCCAGGCGCGGTCCACGCGCTTGCCGGCGAGTTCGAGCGGCAGCAGGATGTTCTGCTCGGCGCTGAGCATCGGCAGCAGGTTGAAGGACTGGAACACGAAGCCGACCCGCTCCCGGCGCAGGCGTGTCAGGGCGTCGTCGGAGAGATCGGTGATCTCCGTGCCGTCGATGCGGATCGAGCCGCCGTCGACGGCATCCAGGCCGGCCAGGGTGTGCAGAAGGGTGGACTTTCCGGAGCCGGAGGGGCCCATGATCGCAGTGAACGCTCCACGAGCGATGTCGATGTCCACCGCGTCCAGGGCGGTCACGGCCCCCGCACCGGTGCCGTAGGTGCGGGTCACGCCGCGGGCGACGATGGCGGGTGCGGTGCCCTCCGCGCTGGCGGGCGGGGCGGGGACGGGCTGGGCTGTCATCGGGATCCTTCGTCATGGGGTGTGCTGTCATGAACGATGTTCCCGTGCCCGACGACGGCGAGGCGTCAGCCTCGGGTCGCGACCTGCCGGAAACGGCCCGACCGGGGGATGGGGAGGGGTCATACCAGGGGATGACGACGGCGGTGTCGTCTGGACCGGCGGACAGGTGGGGCAGGTGGGGCAAGTAGGGACGCCGGGACGGGCGCGTCTGCGGACTCGACGGCACCGCCGGCTCCGACGCCTCAGTCGGCTCAGTCGGCTCAGTCGGCGCCCGGGGCGACCAGCCCGGTCTCGAAGGCGATGATCACGGCCTGGACCCGGTCGCGCGCCCCGAGCTTGGCCAGCACACGCCCCACATGCGTCTTCACGGTCGCCTCGGCGACGAAGAGCCGGGCCCCGATCTCCTGGTTCGAGTAGCCGCGGCCCATCAGCGTGAGCACCTCCCGCTCCCGCTCGGTGAGAGCGTCCAGGGCCGAGGTGTCCTGTTCCTGCGGTTCGGGGGTCGCGACCACGCGGGCGAGCAGGCGACGCGTGGCCGACGGGGCGATCACGGCGTCCCCGCGATGGACGGTGCGGATCGCGCCGAGCAGGTCCTCGGGCTGGGCGTCCTTGAGCAGGAACCCGCTGGCCCCGGCACGGATCGCCGAGACCACGTACTCGTCGATGTCGAAGGTGGTCAGCACCACGATCTTCGGGGCACGGCCCTCAGGGGCCTGCTCGAGGATTCGCTGCGTGGCCTCGATGCCGTCCATCCGCGGCATGCGCACGTCCATGAGCACGACGTCGACGGTGCGGGCGCGCAGGTCCTGCACGGCGGCGGCGCCGTCGACCGCCTGCACGACGACCTCCATGTCCTGCTGCGAGTCGATCACCATCGCGAAGCCGGCGCGCACGAGCGGCTGGTCGTCGACCAGGGCGATGCGCAGGGGACGGTCGAGCGGATCGGTCATCGGGGATCTCCTCCGGGGTGGGACGGGTCGGGGTCGGGGGCGGCGGATCTGGTGACGGGGCCGGCGGGGTCGGCGGGGTGACCCGGGGGGCCGTCGAGGCGCGCGGGGACGGTCCTGCTGCCGACGGTCTCGCCGCCGCGCAGGGTGCCGTCCAGCGGGACCACGGCCCGCACCCGGTATCCGCGGCCGGGGAGGGGCCCGGCCTGCAGGGTGCCGCCGAACACGGACATCCTCTCGTGCATCCCGGTCAGGCCGTGGCCCTGACCGTCGGACGCGGGGTCGGTGCCCTGGCCGTCGTCGAGGATCTCGATCTCCAGGTTCGCGGCGGTGCGATGGATGCGGACCGCCGCGGAGGCGCCGGCCCCGGCGTGCTTGAGGACGTTGGTCAGCGATTCCTGGACCAGGCGGAACACGGACATGCCGAGCGCCTGGGAGAGGTCCTCGAGATCGCCGTCGAGGTCGAGATCCACCTCGAGCCCGGCGGCGCGCACCCGGTCGGCCAGGTCCTCGAGCATCGCCGGGCCGGGCTGGGGCCCGAAACTGGTCTCGTCCTCGTGGCGCAGGACGCCCAGCAGGGAGCGCATGTCCGCGAGCGCCGCCCGCCCGGTCTCCCCGATGGTGCCGAGCACGTCGACCGCCTTCTCGGGCTGCTGGGAGGCGACGAACCGGCCGCCGTCGGCCTGGGCGATGATCACGGAGAGGGAATGGGCGACGACGTCGTGCATCTCGCGGGCGATGCGGGCCCGTTCGTCGGCGACCGCGAGGGCCGTGCGCTGCTCGCGCTCCCGGACGGCCTGCTCGGCGCGGTCGCGGATCAGGGCGAGTTGGCGCACTCGGGCTCGCTGGAGGTTGGCCAGCGCCCAGATCGCCACGACCGTGATGGAGCCGACCAGCAGCAGCCCGGCGAAGGTCGCCGCGGACTGCAGCACCCCGCCGTAGGGCGTGAAGTATGCCAGCAGACTCCAGAACCCGGCCTGGGCGAGGACGCCGAGGAACCCTGCTCCCACACCGATCCAGCCCACGGCGCGCCCGCCGTACGCGACGGCGCAGAACATGGCGTAGAACGTCATCACATCGCCGGCGACGACGGGCAAGGTCGCCAGCATGTGGGAGACGGCGAGGGTCCCGATGACGATGACGCCGAGCAGGGGGCGCACCCGACAGAGCGCTCCCGCGGCGATCATCGGCACGGTGAACAGGGTCCACCAGCCGAAGCTCCCGGTGCCGACGGAGAAGACGAGGACCAGGAGCGCGCCGGCTCCGAAGCCGATCAGATCGACGGTGCCCGGGTTCTCGATGATCCAGCGGAACGGGTCGTGGCGCCGGGAGCGCCCGTGCGGCGCGACCGTGCTCCGAGGGGATCCGTCCGTCATGATCTCGAGGGTACGGGCAGTCGGCGGTCCGTTTCGTCAGACCGCGGTCGGATGCCGGGGCCGACCGGCGGCGCCGGGGGATCGATACGGTCCGGCGCGTCGGAATGGGGGTCTGCATCCGACGCGTCAGACCGCATGCTCCCGGAATGGGCGGATCCGGATGCTCCCGCGGCGGGGAGGCCGGGGGTCAGAGCAGGGTCTGTGGGCCTTCGAGGAGCTCCGGCCCGTCGTTGCCGACGGTGCCCACGGCCGGATCCACCTCGCGCAGGGCGAGGGTCGCATCCGGGAGCAGATGCGCATCGTCCAGGATCCACTCCTGGGCGGCGTGGCGATCCTCCATCCCGGGGTCCAGCCATGCATCGAGCTGGTCGCGGCGCAGCATCACCGGGGTTCGGTCGTGGATCTCGGCGAGCTCCCCGGTCGCCGCGCGGGTGATGATCGTGGCGCTGAGCAGGAAGCGACCGTCCTCGCTGGCGGCAGGTCCCTCATGGCCGCCCGGGCCCCTCCACCAGGAGACCAGGGCCGCCATGTACAGCGGGGACCCGTCGGCCGGAGCGATGAAGAAGGGCTGCTTGCGCTTGCCCGCAGGGGCGCGCACCCACTCGTAGTAACCGTCCATGGGAACGATCGCCCGGTACCGGCCGAGGCTCCCGCGGAAACTGTTGCGCTCGGCGAGGGTCTCGCGGCGGGCGTTGAAGGTGCGCGAGGAGAAGGATTCGTCCTTCGCGAAAGGAGGCAGCAGGCCCCAGCGGGCGATGCGCAGGGCCCGCAGCACCTCACCGGTCTCCTTGTCGATCGATTCGGTGACCACGTGGATCGGTGCGGTCGGCGGGATGTTCCAGCGGCTGCGCAGGCGGGGGTCGCTGAGGTCGACCGCGCCGAGGTCGTCCATCAGCGGCTCGACCTCCTGGAAGAACGCGAAGCGGCCGCACACGTCAGTCCCCGGTCCGCGCGGCGCGGGGACCGGACGTGCTCTCGGCATCGGGCTCGTCGCGGTCCTCCGCATCGGGCACGGCCCCCTCGGAACCGACGGCGGGCACGCCCCGGCGCGGGGTGAGGCGGGCGTCCTCGCCGGTGTAGGCCTCCGCGTCGCGGTGGAGGTTCCGCAGCCGGATGTCGCGGCCCGCATCGACGATGCCCTCGTGCTTGGCCTCGGCCTTCTCGGCGCCCTTGTACCCGCGCATCGGCAGGTCGAGATCGTCCTCGGCCGGCTTGCCGGCCTCGAGCTCCTTGGCGCGCTCGAACTCGGCGTCGACCTCCGCGCCGAGAATGATCACGATGTTGATGATCCACAGCGCGAACAGCACCGCCATGATGCCGCCGATGGCACCGTAGCTGGAGTAGCCGGCGACGGTGCTCATGTAGATCGACAGCGCCACCGCGGCGACGGCGATGCCGAGGATCGCAAAGACGCCGCCGGGGGAGATGAGCCGGAAGGGCTTGTCGACGTTCGGCGCGCCCCAGTACAGGATCGAGATCAGCGCGAAGGCGATCAGCAGGATCACCGGCCACTTCGCCCAGGCCCAGATCGGCAGGAACGAGTCGGTGAGGAAGGCGAGCAGGCCCTCGGCCCCGATGGTCGAGGCGATCGGGCCCAGCAGGCTGTCCACGATCGACTGGCTGAGCAGCACCGAGACCAGGACCAGCAGGATGCCGAGGATCAGCGCCACGGTCAGGCCGAGCATCGACAGGGTCAGACGGACGAATCCTCGTCCTTCGGGCACCTCGTAGATCTGGTTGGCGACCCGGCCGTAGGCCTTGATGTACGCCGACGCCGACCACAGGGCCGTGGCGATACCGATGATCAGCGCGATGGTGCCGCCGGTCGCCGATCCCATGAGGGAGTCCAGGGTGGAGTCGACCGCTCCGCCGACCTCCATCCCGCTGCCGCCTGCGCCGGAGGAGATGGCGTCCTTGATCAGGCCGGCGATCTCATCCTTCATGTCGGACAGCAGCAGCGTGGCCAGCGAGAACAGGGCCAGCATCGTCGGTGCGATCGAGAGCACCAGGTAGTAGGTCAGCTTGGCGGCCTGATCGGTTCCGCCGTCCCGCATGAACTCCGCCAGCACGCGCTTGGCCATGTACGCCAGGGTGCGCCCGCTCAGGCGGGGAGACCCGGAATCGGGGGAGGACTCGGGGGAATCAGCCATGAGGAGGACTCCTGGGTGAGGACGATCTCGGGGACGGGATGTGTCGACATCCTGCCATGGGAGAAGTCGGGGAGGGTTGTCCACAATTCCTGACATTCGCCTGTCTCGGGTGCCGATCCGTCTTACAGTGACCGGCGTGCGTGTTTCACGCCACAGCTCAGGACCGGGAAGGACCGGTCGGTCGGGGTCGGGAGGGGACCGGATGGACACCGCCACCGTCATCGAGGCCGAATCGCGGGAGCTGATCCGTCGACGCGGCCTGGACGTGCACGCCGATCAGCTCGAACCGCTGATCCGAGAGGTGGTCACCGACTACGACCGGCGCTCATCCTCCGGCGAGGTCCCGGTGCTGCACGACGACGAGACGATGGTGGCCGAGGTCGCCGCCCGCATCGGCGGGTTCGGACCGCTGCAGGAGATGCTCGATGACCCCACGATCGAGGAGATCTGGCTGAACTCACCCAGCGAGGTCTTCTGCGCGCGCAACGGGCGCAGCGAGCTGACCACGATCGTCCTGTCGGACACCGAGGTCCGCGGGATCGTCGAGCGGATGCTGGTGAGCTCGGGGCGCCGGCTGGACATGAGCACCCCCTTCGTGGATGCCCTGCTGCCGGACGGGTCACGGTTGCACGTGGTGATACCCAGCGTGACCCGCACGCATTGGGCGATCAACATCCGCAAGTTCGTGGCCAAGGCCTTCGACCTCCCAGGACTGGTGTCCCTGGGCGCGCTGACGCCGCAGGCCGCCGACTTCCTCGACGCCGCGATCGCCTCGGGCCTGAACGTCGTGTGCAGCGGGGCGACCGGCGCGGGGAAGACAACCTTCCTGCGCTGTCTCGCCCAGTCCATCGGATCTCGGGAACGGGTCGTGACCATCGAGGAGGTGTTCGAGCTGGGGCTGGGCCTGCGCGACGTGGTCGCCATGCAGACCAGGCAGGCGAACCTCGAGGGCACCGGCGAGATCTCCATGCGCCGCCTGGTGAAGGAAGCGCTGCGAATGCGCCCCAGTCGCATCATCGTCGGCGAGGTCCGCGAGGCAGAGTCGCTGGACATGCTGATCGCCCTGAACAGCGGCCTGCCGGGGCTCGCCTCGATCCACGCCAACTCGGCCCGCGACGCAGTCGTCAAACTGTGCACCCTGCCCCTGCTCGCCGGGGAGAACGTCTCCAGCCGCTTCGTCGTCCCCACGGTCGCCAGCGCCATCGACCTCGTCGTCCACCTCGACATGCTGGCCGACGGCCGACGTCGGGTGCGCGAGATCGTCGGGCTCAGCGGGAGGGTGGAGGACGAGGTCGTCGAGATCGCGGATCTGTTCTCGCTGCACGGCGAGCGCCTGATGCGCGGGGACGGTCATCCTCCGCACCCGGAACGCTTCGTCCGCTCCGGGCACGACCTGACCGCACTGCTGGGCGTGGCGGAGGCGGCATGAGCGACGGTGCGTTCCTCGGTCTGGTCGTGGGACTCGGCCTGCTCTCGATCTGGTGGTCGCTGTGGGAGCAGGACGGCCCGGAGACTCGTCGCGGACGGATCAGTCGCGCCATGGACCGGCTGCGCGACGACCTGGTGACGGTGGGACTCACGTCGGTTCCACCGGCCGCGGTGCCGGCGCTCAGCGTGGGGCTCGGCCTCGTCGTCGCCGCCGCGCTGTGGGCGACCTCCAGCGCGGTCGTGCCGTCCCTGACGATCGGAGCGATCTCGACTGTGCTGCCGGTCGTCTTCCTGCGCTCGGCGGCCCGCCGCCGGGCGACCGCGCTGCGCGAGGTCTGGCCGGAAGCCGTCGACCACATCAACTCCGCCATCCGGGCCGGGCTCTCATTACCGGAGGCGCTGGTCCAACTCAGTCGCAAAGGCCCGGAGGAGCTGCGGCCCGCCTTCCATGAGTTCTCCCTGGATTACCAGGCCAGCGGTGATTTCGCCGCGTGCCTGGATCGGCTGAAGGTGCGTCTGGCGGATCCGGTGGGCGACCGGATCGTCGAGGCGCTGCGGATCACCCGCGACGTCGGCGGCACCGATCTCGGGGGACTGCTGCGCACCCTCGCCTCCTTCCTGCGGGAGGACGCCCGGACCCGTGCGGAGCTCGAGGCGCGGCAGTCCTGGACCGTCAACGCGGCGCGGCTCGCCCTCGCCGCGCCCTGGCTGGTGCTGGCGCTGATGTCGACCAGGCCCCAGGCGGCCCAGGCCTACGATTCCTCGCTCGGAATGGCGATGATCGTCATCGGTGCCGTGGTCTCGCTGATCGCCTACCGCGTCATGCTGCTGATCGCCCGCCTCCCGCGGGACGAGCGGGTGCTGCGATGATCGACTCCGGAGCCGTCGTGATCGGAGCCCTCCTCGGGCTCCTGCTCGGCATCGGGCTCGCCCTCCTGGCCGGACTGCTCCCGTGGTTGCGGAGCCGGGATCTGGGAGCCCGTATCGACCCGTACCTGCGGCGGTCGCGGTCCGCCTCCCTCTTCAGCGCTCCCGCCGCGACGAGTCGCGCCCGGGTGGTCACCGAGAACCTGCTGGGGCCGGTCGCCCAGCGCGCCCTGGGCCTCCTCGAGCGCCTCACCGGCGGTGCCGACCAGCTCGAGCGACGGCTCAGGCTGGCCGGCCGGCGCTCCTCCACCGACTCATTCCGCATCGAGCAGGTGATCTTCGGGGTGATCGGCCTGGTCGGCGGCGTCGTCATCGCCCTGCTCTCCATCAGCACCCGAGGAGCGAGTCCGCTGCTGGGCCTGTTCATCGCCGTCCTCGGCGTGCTCTCCGGGGTGCTCCTGCGGGACTACCTGCTGGGGATGGAGATCTCGCGTCGCGCCTCGCGCATGGCCCGCGAGTTCCCCACCGTCGCCGATCTGCTCGCCCTGGCGGTCGCGGCGGGGGAGAGCCCGATCGCCGCGATGGAACGGGTGGCCCGCACCTCATCGGGCGCGCTGCCGGACGAGTTCGCCGCCACCGTCGCCGATATCCGTTCCGGCACCAGCGTCTCCCAAGCCCTGGCCTCCCTGGGAGCCCGTACCCCGCTGCAGTCCCTGGGGCGGTTCGGCGAAGGCGTCTCCGTTGCCATCGAACGGGGCACGCCCCTGGCTGACGTGCTGCGGGCCCAGGCCCAGGACGCCCGCGAGTCCTCCAAACGCGACCTCATGGAGACCGCCGGTCGCCGCGAGATCTACATGCTCATGCCGGTTCTCCCGCGATAGGGGTACTACTTCTCTACTGGCGCGCTAGGAATCCACCGAACTGCGCGTGGCGCTTGAGCGTCGTCCGGATTTGGTCCTTGATTGACGAAGGGAGCGTGTTCTGGCTGCTGTAGGCCTTGAGTTCAACGATGCAAGTTGATTGCTGGCTGTCGGGTCGACTGATTGAGATGTCAGCGCGAAGGTTGGCGTGCGGAGACCTCAGCTCAGCCTCGGGGGTAGCTGGCACGCCAAGGATGGCTAGGCTCTTTGCGATTCGAGCTCCAATCTTAGTGGGGTGGCGGGTTACGCCGCCGTCATACCAAGCGCGAGCATCTCTTGCACGCTTCGATTCGCGTTCCCGCAAGGGGGCATAGGATGACGGGTCCCACTGCTCTGTGACGATCGAGTAGAAGTGAGTGCCCTTGAAGCGATTTAGATAGGTCTGACTCGGGATGAAGCCTGGGTTGTCGAAATCTTGACAGAGTTGCTGCAGGTCTGCGGCGGCAATCGGAACTAGACGCACATCGAAGTAGAGGCGCGCGCGATTGAGTTCTGCAAGCGGGTACGTCCGCTTGTCCAGATCGTTCAGCTCTCGGTAGAAGGAGTTCCAGTCAAGCTTGTATCCGTCGCGAGCTTTGGTGAAGCCTGCAACTCGAGTGATTCGGGCTGCGTCGGCGACGGGCCAGAGCATCACGACCTGGTATTCCGACAGATCCTGGAGTTTAGATGCGTGCTGAGCGAGTAGCTCGCCAACGAGTTCGATGGTTCGCCCCAGCGTAGGGGCCTCATCAACCACCGCTTCGATGTCCTCGCGAAGCACCTCGAAGTCGGCGAGCGGCTGTGACTGGTTGTGAAACTCGAACGTCTCTTCCACGATTTCTGCCCAGTCCTTCTTCTCTGGGCCGATGAGCTCGAAATCCTTGGCGAGAAGGATCCGTTCATTCCTGCTTGTTGCGGCGATGAGTTCGTCCCTGAAGGACTCGCTTGTCGTCAGCCAAAGGAATAAGACCGGTGTGTCGGCGAGGCCGCGGCGGTCTAATAGGCTCAGGCGCTCGATGAATTGAGAAGGAATCGATGAGCTCTCCGCGACGTTTTCTTCGTACTCGTCAACTACTGCGATAAGAATCTTCGGCTGATTCCGGCGCCCCATGGCTTCACGGATTTCTTGAAGCAGCGCCGATTCGGAGGTGATCGCTTGACGCGAGAGCTCGATGACCTTGGATTCTGGAAGGTGGGTTGCGAGCTCCCTTGAGGCCGAGCTTTTGCCCGCACCACTGCGTCCGTAGATTGGAAGGAACCGGATCCCTCCGCTGATCTGCATCCCAGTACTGGCCTTTTTGACCATTTCGATTAGCGGGCGGTTAGGGCGGAGGCTGGCGCGGAAGTCGGGGTCCAGGCTCTCGTACCGGGAGGGGAGGCGCACGTTCATGTGCTGAGGATACCGGCTTGTTTTGAAAAGTGCGCTGAACGTCAGGGGTGCTCATCAGGTCAGAGTTGGCACAACCAGGGGCGCCAGCCCGCCGGGGCGGAAGGTCTCGCCGAGAGCGATGTACCGACCGACTGAGTAGACCTCGATCTCCTTGGTGCGACGGCCGGGAGCTTCGTCCATGAGGCCCCACACGTGCAGTCCGCGGCCGCTCTGGCTGCGTTCGACCCACGCACCGGGGTTCGCCTGCAGTACCCGCTCGGCAAGCGGTGACAGGGCCCCTTCTGCATCGAAGCAGTCGTCCAGGTCGATGCAGCCGATGCCGTCGCCGAGCACGTAGCCCAGCCCCCGGCCGACGGTCGAGGCGGCGGCGGTGTCGTAGTCGGTCCAGGTGCGTGCGTCGGTGGACGAGGCGGCGCGGTTGGTCCGGGCCTGGAGGGGGAGCTTCCGGCCGTCGCGCGTGATGGTCCAACGCACCCAGCGGGCGCGGGCGCGGAGCTCGGCGGGGATGGCGGCGGCCTCACGGGTGATCGACTCGGCGGCGGCGACGGCCGCGCGCTCCTCGCGGCGGCGGGCGCGGAAGGCGCGCTGGCGGCAGGCGGCGGAGCAGTACTTGGCGGGGCGGCCCTGGCGCTCGGTCAGGGTGTCGACGGGGGTGCCGTCCACTGGGCAGGCGGTGAAGCGGCTCATCGGGCCACCTCCGCCAGGGCGAAGGTGTCGGCCTCGAAGTCGTGCTCGGCGACGTACACGACGACCAGGGCATCGCGGTCGGTGCCGGGGCGGATCAGGCCGACGACGTCGCGGTAGTGCGGGTCCACGATCCAGCGGGCGCCCGCGGCGACGGCGCGGTCGATCTGGGCGAGGAAGTCGGGGTCGCCCTCGACGCGGAGGACGGCCTGGGCCTGGTCGATGAGGGAGCTCTTCGTGTTCAGCATACTCCCAGTCTACTCTCAGGAACTACGAAAAGATAGCCTGACCTGCAGGTTGAGTAGCGCTAGTAACGTATTGATGCGGCGACCTGCGGTGCCTCTGGGGGTGTCCAGAGGGGTTCGATACGTCTTTGTATCGTGCCAGGTCAAATGCGTTTCTGAATCGTGCAGCCGGTCAGGCCCTATGCGAACCGTACCGGGAGCTTGCCCGGGGGCGGGGGCTGGGGAGGTACCCCATCACCCCAGGTCACCCGGGCATTGCGTTTACTCTACGGGACACGGGCGAGCGGAGCCGGAAGCTGGTGGTGGAGTCCACCGCCGGGGCACGGTCGCCCGGCTCCGCTCGCACGTGGGTCAGGCGCCTGCGGTGGCGAGGTCGATGCGGACCAGCGCAGCGGGCTTGGGGAAGGCGAAGCCGACCCGGAGGGTAGCCCGGAGGGCCACTCGGTCCGAGGTGAAGTGGCTGTCGTGCGAGACAGCAAGCGTCACGTCTTCACGCAGCACAGTGACGATCTGCGTCGCGTCGAGCATCCACAGCGAACCGGCGGCGACGTGGCGGCTGGAGACCACGGGCAGCCCGGCGACCACCGAGGTGTCGGCCAGCAGCGCGCGGTTGGAGTCGGCCTGGTCCTTCAGCACAGCCAGGGCCAGGAGGTCCGCCGGGTTCACCAGCAGCACGGAAGGCGCGCCGCCCTCGGCAGCCGCCGCGGCCTTGGCCTCGTGGATGGAGTCCAGCGAGTCCAGCGCACCGGACACCACGGTCGGGGTGATGGACCCCAGGCCCTTGGCGGCGGGGGCGGCGAGGTTCCCCATGAAGCCCTTGTCGACCTGGAGGGTGAGGGCCCGTGCGAGAGACTTCCCCACCTGGTCGGCGGCGGAGGGGGAGGAGTCCTCGGCGAGCTCCCGGGAGATGGTCGTCAGCCCGGCCACCTTGGCGGGGGTCACCTCGATCTCGTCCAGGGTGGGGTCCGAGGGGGCGATCTCCTCGCCCTCAGCGGTCCATGCGGCGGCGGCGTCCTCGACCAGGACGGGCACGCGGAAGGTCTTGCCTGAGGTGGTCACCCGCTGGGCGATGGACGGCTGGAACGCCAGCGCAGCCTCGGCCACGGGGTCGGTGATGAGCGCGCCGTACTCGGCGGGCAGGATGCCGCGGTTGGACTCGGCAGTGGTCAGCATGGTCATGAAAATGCGCCTCCTGAAGGCGGTTGTGAACGTGGTGAGTGTTCGCAGACCTCGGAGCCGCCAGGACTCAGTGAGGGCGGTCCCGCCAGGAGACGCATCGCGATATGAAGTTGGGGTGCGGCGCCGCCGCCGGGACGGCCACCGCACCCCGAATACTACCTGGTCAGCCCTGCTTCAGGGCGTCGCCCCAGGTGCGGGAGGCCGGCCGCTCGCCGCCGGTCCCGGTGTGCGGGCTGACACCCCCGCGCAGCCCGTACTTCTTGGCCGTGTCCCGGGCGGTGGCGCGGAGCCGCTCGGCGTCCAGCCCGTCCTCGCCGATGAACGAGGCCAGCTCGTGGCCGTCTGCGGCGAACAGCTCGGGCGTGAGGCGTGTCCCGCGGAGGGCCTCGGCAAGGGCGAAGGCGGCCAGGGCGTCGCGCTGGGACTCGGCGGCCTCGGCGCGGGTCTCGGCCTCACGCAGACGGGAGCGGTGCCCGGCGGCCTCCTTCCGGAGCTTGGCCACCAGGCCCTCATCCTCAGAACCGGCGTTCTCCGCGTCGTTCGTGCCGGCGACGGCCTCCTGGGCCTCGTCGGGCTCCTCGTGCGCGGGAGGGGCGTTCTCTGCACGCTGAGCGTCACTCATCGGCTGCTCCTGCTCGTCGTGCGGGGCGGGTGACGTTGCCGCGGCCGTCGAGGCGCTCCACCACCTCTCGGTGGTGGATGCCTCCGGCGTGGTGGAAGCGGACGGCGAGGTGCGAGCCTGCGGGCGGGTCGATGAAGTAGCCATCGGTCAGGGTCCTTTCGGTGGTGGTCATGGGGCGGGTGCCCCGGTACCGGTCGTGGTCGGCCGCCGCGGTTGCGGAGTCGGGCTCGTAGTGCGGGCAGGCGGTCGTGTGGCGCCAGGTGAGCCCTCGCAGCCACTCGCGGCCGCAGGCGGGGCAGTTGGGCAAGGCAGTGGTCATGGGGTGCTCCTGGTGCTGTAGCGCACGGACTGGGCCGCGACGGCGTTCTGGTCGTGGACTCGGGTCAGGGCGGCGGCGATCTGCGGAAGCATGTGCGCAGGGATGAACACCGAGCGGTTGCCCTGCTTGATGACGGCGCCGCCCCGCCCGGCCCCGCCCGCCCGCTGCACACGGAGCGGCTGGACCGGGCGGGGCTCGCCGGTCATCGGCCCGCCCCGCTCTCAGTGACGATCGCCCGGCGGGCGCGGCGGCGACCGGAGGCGACGCCCGGGGGCAGCTCGATGCCGTCCAGCTCGTCGCGAAGGTCGTCCCGCTCCTGCTTGACGCGTTCAGCCTCACGGCGCTCCCGGGCGAGCTGCTCGTCTCGCTCGGCGATCTGCTCGCGCAGCTCGGCATTCTCGGCCTCGACGCGCACAGCGCGGTCCTCGGCGGCCAGCCGCGCAGATGCCTGCTCGGCGAGCTTCTTGTCGATGTTCATCGTGTTCCTTTCGGTCAGGCCCCGGCGGCGGTCGCCGTGGGCTGGTCTCGGGTTGTGGCGGAGGTATAGGCATGCCCGCCCCAGACACCGGCCGGGGCGCGGGAGGCCTCGGCGAAGTCACGGCAGGCGGCAAGTAGGGGGCAGGCGCCGCAGGCTTCAACGGCCCGCGCAATGGCCGCCGGGTCGTGGTCGGTCAGCCAGTCGTCGCCATGTCCGTCGTCGCGGCAAGGCACTGCCCAGCTCGGTGCAGCGGCCAGCCCGGCCCGGAGCCGTTCCCAGGCGGACCGCGCCGGTGCCGGGAACTTCGGGACGGCGCGCTGTTGGCGCTTGAACATGGCCGGCCACTGGGTCGATTCGACGTGCAGGCTCATCGGTCCTCCGTCCAGCGGGCAGTGGCCTCGGCGACGCGGTCGAGGTAGGCCATGCCCGCCTCCGTGCCGTGGGCCTCAGCGATGCCCCGGGCGGTGGCCTTGTCGAGGCGGTCGACCATCGCAGACAGGGCGTGGAGCAGGTCGCCGGAGACCGGGTCGGACGCGATCGAGAAGGCGCCTTCGGAGCCGTGGGTCGAGCCGTCCGGCAGCAGGGTGTTCCGCCGGAGGATCACCTCGGTGAAGGGCCCGGGCGTGGGCTGGTCGTCGGTCACTGGAAGGTCCTTTCGGTTGATGGTGTTGAGGCCCCCGGACCCACCCCGACCCTCATAGAGGGGTCGGGGAGGGTCCCCAAAGGGGAGCGGGGAGGGAGCGGGGACCCTCGGGGTGTCACGCTTGATCTGCGGTTTCATTTCGGGGCACCTCCGCGGGGACCCTCCCCGGGGGTCTCGTCCTCCCCGTCCGGCGGGAAGTGCACCGAACCGGGGCGGGGGAACCACCTGACGGTCGTGCCCTTGCCGGGCTCGGAACGCACCAAGTTCGCCGCCTCGGCCGCCTTCGCAGCCTGGGGCCCGTCGCCCTTCTGGAAGGCGCACCCGGCGGTGCGAAGGCGGCTCTCGATCTCGCCGGTCTTGATGCCCGGCTCGGCCTCGATGACCTCAACCACGGCGGGCATGAGGCTGTTGATCTTCCGGGCTGCTCGGCTTGCTCGTCGGCTTCCACGCCCCGTGAGGGTGAGCAGGCGCGTGGTGCGGTCAAAGTGGAGCTGGTCCTCGGCCACGTCGATGTCGCGGCCATCGGCGCGCAAGAACCTCGCGGGATCGTCCTTGGCTTCGGGGTCCTTGGTCAGGTAGATGAGCGAGTCGCCCCAGTCCTCCACGGCCGACGAACCGCGGGTCCGCTCGCCGTCCCAGCCCGCGTGGACAGACAGCACGACGTCCCGTGCACCGGCCTCGGCCCGCGCGAAGCGGTCGAGCTCCAGCAGCCACGACTGCACCTGTCCGGCGTCGTTCTGGCTCTCGCCGGTGAAGGCGCGCCCGAACGGGTCCACGATGATCGACTCGACCTCGTGGCGGCGGAGCAGCGCGCCCAGCCGGTCGAGTTCCGAAGGCGTGGCGAACGGGTTCGCGACGCCGCGGAGGTTGACCAGGAAGAACCGCTCGGGGTCGATCCCCAGGTCTGCGGCCCAGCCGGTGATCTGGGCGCCGGACACCTCGAAGTTGAGGAAGGCGACCCTGCCGTCGACCGGTCGCACGTCGAAGGCGCCGAGGAAGGGCTCGCCGGTGATGAGCGACCGCGCCAGGTTGAGCTCGAAGGTCGTCTTGCCGGTCTTGCGCTGGGCAACGATGGTGGTCGAGGCCTCCCACGGGATCAGCCCCTCCACCCGCGCGGCGGGCGGGGGAGGCTTCAGCAAGTGGTCGGTCAGCGTTCCTGCGTCCCACTCGGTCGGTTGGGGAGCGTGGGCCGCCTCGAAGCGGCGCCGGGCCTCCTCGCGGACCTGGAGGCGCTGAACCTCACGGGCGACCTCCAGCTCGAAGATGCCCGCCGGAGTCTCGGAGCCCCTCGGCGCCTGTTCACCGTCAACGGCTGAGAACACCGCCGCCGGGTCGAGCGCAGATGCGGGGATCGGCTTGGCCCAGCCGCCGATATCCTCAACGGCATCTGCCCAGCGCGCCTCGTTGTCGGCCGGGGTCCAGCCCGGGTCCGTAGGCGCCTCGGCGAGAAAGCGCTCGCGGAGGACGGCCAGCGGGAAGGCATCCGGCGCGGCGTTCGCCACCAGCACGAGGCGGTTGGCGACGTTGAGGGTGAGCTGCCGCCAGCCGTAGCCGTTTGGATGCTCGCCTTCGGACCACTCCCAGGCCGCTCGGAGCCCCTGGAACTCTCCCTCGGCAGCCGCGCGCAGGTACTCGACCGCGGATGCAGGGAAGGGCCCTTCTTGAGGCTCCTCGGAGGCGATGAAAGTCGGCTTCGGGCCGAGTCCGTCTACAGGCGCCGGTGCGACGGCCTCAACTGGCCGGAGCCAGGCCTCGGCGACCTGGGCGGGCAGCTCGGCAATCGCGGCGTCCTCGGCGATGCCGTAGGCGCCCTTGGGCATGACGGACCCAGGCGCCACGAGGAAGCCACCGCGCGCCTTCACGTCGATGCGCATGCCCGCGCTCCGGAACCGGAGGTTGGAGGAGCGGAAGAGTGCCCTGCCAGGTGGCCGGAACAGGGCGTGACGGCCGCCGGACCCAGAGCGCGTGACGAAGGTCGGCGGAAGGTCGACCGGGCACAGGGCGGCCCAGTCGTCGAGCGCCCCGGCGGCGTCCTCGTCGATGCCTATGACGCCGGACTTCTCGGTGTCGATGCCGAGGTTGAACCCCCGACGCACCCAGCCCTTGATCGTGTCGAGGTCGCGCGTGGACGCCGCCTGCCAGCCCGTGATCGCCGGGGACTTCTCTAGAGCCTTCACCGGAAATAGATAGAGGCCCATTCCGGCGAGCTTCCTCGCATTTACGAGCAAGGATTCTCGGGCGGTAGACTTCCCGGTATCGGTTGTCCTTTCACGGCCGGTTCGGTTCGCGCTAGCGCCCGTCTCGGTTCGCGCCGGGGCGGGCGCTCCGTCGTCTTGGAGGGCGTTCACCGGGCACCGCCGGTGAGCATCGCGGCGAGGCGGTGTCGCTGCTCGTCGGTGAGCGGTGGCGCCGTCGCGAGGGCTTCGTCAATCCAGCGGGTGAGCTTGGCTTCTTTGAGCTGCTGACGGGCCGGTGTGGGGTCCTGACGAGTGCGGACGGCGTTAGCGACGGCCGAACGGGCGAGATGGACGGGGTCGGACGTCTTGCCGGACATGGAGGTTCTCCGTGGTGTCCGGGCAAGTGCCAGCCGCTGAGCTGGCTATCGGTCTGCTTCTCGCCTTACGCGGTGTCGCCGTGAGGGACCGCACCGAGTCGTCTGCCTAAGCCCTGTGCCGCCGGGGCTGTCTCCCCCTTGCGGGGCGCCCCTGATCGCGACTTTCGTTCTTCTTGACGGTCGATACCCTACTCCCAGAAGTCGATGGCAGAAAGCGCCTCTCGATACCCTGGCGTGCTTTCCAGAGCCGGAATCGCTACTACGTAAATGCGTAGTAAGTCGCCCCAGGTCGGCGGCCGCGCAAGCCCTCAGGGGGCCTCGGTTTCCGTTACCGAGTCGTTACCAACCCAGCGCACAGCCAGCCGATCGGGCGACCACTGCGACCCGCTCCCGGCAGGCTTCAGAGTGAAGGTTGCGAGGGCGTCGAGCACCGCCCGGCGGACGTCCAGTGAGGCCCCGGCCCATGCGGCGTCCACCGACTGCTGGCGAGCTTCAGCGGAGAAGGCGGCGAGGACGGGGGAGGGCATCGAGGCGGACAGCTCCAGCTCGGCAGCGGCGATCTGAGGGCGCAGCCGCTCGGTGATGCGTGAGAGCTGGCTCGCCTCGATCAGCCCGTCGGCATACTCGTCGGCAGCGCGGTCGAGCCGTGCCTGGAGCCCCGCCAGACGGTCAGCGGCGGCCTGTGTGCCGCCCCGGTCGGCCGACAGCACCGTCGGCCCATCCTCGGCCCGGAGACGGGCGAGGAGGAGTCCCTCGACGGCCTCGTCCACATCCTCTGCCTTGGCCCTCGTGCAGAAGTTGACTGCGCAGACGTAGGCCCAGGGGCGGCGGCCGCCGGTGCCGTCCTTGCGGGTGAACTTCGCCCCGACCTGAGACCGCATCCGGGCGCCGCACTTGCCGCACAGCAGCTTGCCGCTCATCAGGTAGCGGACCTCCGTGCCGCGTGAGGTTCGCCGGGCAGGGTCGGTCAGGAGTGCGATCAGCTGGTCCTGCTCGTCCTCCGAGAGGATGGCGGGCCACTTGCCCCGGGTGATCATCGGCGCATGCGCACGGCGCCTCTCACCTTCTTTGGGAGTCGGGTACAGCACCCGCCTCCCGGCGTTGCGCTCGCGTAGGAGAACCTGCCGAAGCACCGTCGCGTTCCACGAGCCCTTGCCGGAGGGGGTCGCCACGCCGCGGGCGTTCAGGTCGGCGCACACCGACCGGAGCGAGGCCCCAGCCAGCACCCGGCGGGCGACGTCCTTCAGGATCGGGGCGACCTCGGTGTCGAGTTGCTCGGTCCCGTCGAACGCGCGCGTCCAGCCCCAGGGCGTGATGCCGTGCGAGCGGCCTTCCTTGGCGCGCTCCAGCATCGCGCGCTTCACGCGCTCGGCGGTGCGCTCGGCTTCGGCGGCGTCCCACGCGGCCAGGGTGCGGGCCACGGCGCGCCCGTCGGCGGTGTCGAGACGGTAGTCGCCAGAGACGACAGTCTTGATCTGCACCCCGCGCCGCTCCACCAGCTCGATGAGGTCCTCGTTCTCCTTGGGGCGCCGGGTGAGCCGAGAGGTCGAGTAGGCGAGCACGGCGCTGAACTCACCGGCCCGGGCCCGGTGCAGCATCTCGGCGTACGCGGGGCGCGCCTTCTTCGACCTGGTCGAGGCGCCGCGGTCGTTGTCGGTGAAGACGGCTGCGACGGTGTAGCCCAGCTGGGCGGCGAGCTCCCGGCAGTCGGCTTCTTGCCTGCGCACGCCCGCCTCGTCCCCGCGGTCGTCGCGGGAGATGCGGGAGTAGATGGCGGCGGACAGCGGGGCGGGGGCGTCGTGGGTCATGCCGTCAAGGGTAGTACCCCAAAGCGTGGTCCGCTCCCGTGGTGTTCTTCGTGATGCCCCTGGTGATCGTCTTCGCCATCTTCCCCGGCCTCGCCGTCCTGGAGATCTCCGTCTGACCGTTCGAGCGTCCCCGAGAACCTGCCCACCATCCATCCCGATCGCAGCACCGCACCATCTGCAGTTCCGACCCCGTCCCGGGCTCCACCCGGGCCATCGGCCGAGGAGGCTGACATGACCGTCCACCGCACCCGCCTGCACCGCTCGTCCCGCCGCGTCGTCGCACCAGCACCCGCCCGAGGAGCCGAAGGTCCCCCGGGACTCGCCGCACGCCTGGTCGCGCGCCTGGGATCCGAGCGCGGGGACGTCCCCGGATGGGTCCTCATCACGCTCATGACCGCCGGGATCGTGGTCGCACTCTGGGCCGTCGCCTCGGACCAGATCGTGCAGATCTTCGAGAACGCCATGGCCCCCTTCCTCGGCGGCAGCCTCTGAACGAGCCTCGCGTCGACCCCCGCTCCGAGGTGACCGCCGTGCACCGCCACCCGCAGCACCCGAGCCCGCCCCGCGGACGAGTCACCCGTGCGCGGTACGCACGGCCGCTGGTCCACCGACTGCGCAGTGAGGAGGGCTCGGCCGTGGTGGAGTTCCCGATGGTCGCCGTGCTGATCGTGCTGATCGCCCTCGGAGTGGTCCAGGCCGCGCTCATCGTCCACACCCGTAACACCCTGATCGACGCCGCGGTGCAGGGGGCACATCATGCCTCGCTGGTCGGCGCGAGCCCGGAGGACGGGGCGGAGCGTGCCGAGCGACTCATCGGCGATCGCTTCGGCGACTCGTTCCAAGCCGAGGCGACGGCCGCCGAGAGCGCCGACGGGACCATCGAGGTGGAGGTCAGCGCGACGCTCCCGCTGGTCGGCCTGTTCGGCCCCGCCGGAACGCTCACCGTCGAGGGGCGCGCGATCGATGAGGAGACCTGGTGAGCAGGCGGTGCGGCGCACAGCGAGCCCGGTCCACAGCACTCCGCCGCACGCACGCCGATCCCCACGGCTCCCGGGTGGGACCGCGCCATCGCCGGGGGTGGCTCGGGGAACCGGTCGGCCTCGCGGCCGAGGACGGCAACACCATCGTCGAATTCGTCGTGCTCGCCGCCGCTCTGCTCATCCCCTCGCTGTATCTGGTCCTGACCCTGGGGTCGGTCCAGGCCGCAGTGTTCGCCGCCGACACCATCGCCCGCGACGCGGCCCGCATCCACGCGGTCGAGACCGATCCGGACCGGGCGACGATGCGCACCCAGCAGCACGCCGCGCTGGTCCTCGAGGACTTCCGCCTCGAGGACGGGGACGTCGTCGAGATCTCCTGCAGCGAGGATCCCTGCTCGAGTCCCGGGGGCACCGTGCGCGCCCAGGTCCGGATCCCCGTCCCGGTCCCGGGGCTCGGGCCGATCCTGGGGGAGACGGGCCCCGTCGCCGTCGGCGCCGCCCACGCCGTTCAGGTGGATCAGTACCGCGCCGACAGCGGAGGGGACCGATGAGCGTCCGACGCCGACACCGCGCTCAGCCGGGACGTCGACACCGCGCTCAGCTGGACCGCCTGCGCGCGCGGCTGCGAGCGACCCGTGGATCCATCACCATCCTCACCACCGGGGTGCTGGTGGTGATCCTGATGGTGATCGGCGTGGGCACCGCCATCACCGGGGTCCACCTCGAACGCACCGAGCTGCAGCACGCCGCCGACAGCGCGGCCCTGGCCGCCTCCCAGGCCGTGGACCCGGCGCGCATCTACGTCGACTCCTCCGGCGCGGCGATCCATACCGGGTCGGCCCGCCGCGCCGCCGTAGAACAGCTGCGCAGCTACCCGATCGATTCGACCCGCACCGAGGACCTCCGCGTCGCCGACGTCTCCGTCGACGCCGACGGGACGGTCCATGTGGTCCTGACCGCGCGGACGCACCCGCCCCTGGCAGGATGGTTCACACGACGGACGAACACGTCCATCCCCCTGACCGTCGAAGGAGAGGCCAGATCCCGATGACCGCACCCCGCACGGCGCTGCTCGCACCCGACAAGTTCAAGGGCACGCTCAGCGCCGCCGCGGTCACCCGGGCCCTCGCCGCCGGCATCGCACGGAGCGCCCCCGAGGTGACGGTGCGCTCGTGCCCCATCGCCGACGGCGGTGACGGCACCGTCGACGCCGCGCTCGCCGCCGGCTCCCAGGCCCGCACCACCACCGTCACCGGCCCCACCGGTCTGCCCCACAGCGCCCGATGGGCACTCGCGGACGACGTCGCGGTCGTGGAGCTCGCCGAGACCGTCGGCCTGCACGCACTGCCCGATGGGGACCTCGCCCCGTGCACCGCCTCCACCCGCGGACTCGGCGAGCTGATCCGCGTCGCCCTCGAGGCCGGTGCCCGCACCATCATCGTCGGTCTCGGCGGCAGCGCCTCGACCGATGCGGGCGCCGGACTGCTCCAAGGCCTCGGGGCCCATCTGCTCACCGTCGACGGCACCGACATCGGCACGGGCCTCGAGGGGCTCTCCGCCCTGGCCACCGTGGACCTCGCCCCGGCTCTCGCACTCCTGGACGGGGCGAGCCTGGTGGCGGCGAACGACGTCTCCAACTCCCTGCTCGGCGCGGACGGGGCCGCCGCCGTGTACGGACCGCAGAAGGGGATCCCCGCCGCACGGATCGAGCACGCCGACGCTGTGCTCGCCGCCGCCGCCGCGCTATTGGACCCCGCCTCCCTCCACCGCGACCTCCCCGGGGCCGGCGCAGCCGGAGGCACCGGCTTCGCGCTGTTCCTGCTCGGTGCCCGGCAGCGCTCGGGCGCCGATGCTGTGTTCGAGCTGATCGGCGTCGACGCCCAGCTCGCCGCTGCCGATGTCGTGGTCACGGGGGAGGGGAAGCTCGATGAGCAGACCCTGCAGGGCAAGGGGCCGGCCGAGATCGCCCGTCGTGCCCGCGAGCGCGGACTGCCGGTGGCGGCCGTGGCAGGCGCGATCACCCTCGACGAGCAGACGCTGCGCCGGGCAGGCATCGAGCGCAGCTGGGACCTCGTCTCCCGCGCCGGCTCCGTCGACGAGGCGATCGCCCACTCCGAGCGCTGGCTGGTCGAGGTGGGCGAGGAGCTCGGTCACTGGCTCGCGGACGGCGCCGCTCCGGTCGACGGACCCGCGCTCGGAGATTCCGGGGCCGCCGAGGAGGATTCCATCACGGCGTGAGACCAGGCGGACGGGTGAGACCGTGCGGACGGGCAGGACAGGGCGGACGGGTGGGATCGGGTGGGACCCGGCTGCCGCCTGGGCCCCGGGTCGGCTTCTGAGATTCCCCGGGCCCGCGGGATCGCGGTCGGTCGGTCGAGGCGATCGGGTCACCTGCCGTAGACTCTCGCCTCGTGGCTTCCATCGACTTCTCCGCAGAGATCTCCCGACTCCAATCGACCCTGTCGTCGATCGAGCAGGTGACGGACATCGAGGCGCTCGACGCCAAGATCGCCGACCTCGAGCAGCAGGCCTCGGCCCAGGACCTCTGGGATGACGTCGACAACGCCCAGAAGGTCTCCGCAGCCCTGTCGCATGCGCAGTCCGAACGCCGCCGCATCAGCGAGCTCGAATCCCGCATCGAGGACCTCGAGGTGATGGTCCAGCTCGCGGCCGAGGAGGACGACGCCGACACCCTCGCCGAGGCCGAGCAGGAGCTGACCAGCATCCACAAGACCCTCGACGAGCTCGAGGTGCGCACTCTGCTCTCGGGCGAGTACGACGAGCGCAGCGCCGTGATCACGATCCGCGCCGGCGCCGGCGGCATCGACGCCGCCGACTTCGCCGAGATGCTGATGCGCATGTACCTGCGCTGGGCCGAGCGACACCAGTACACCACCAAGGTGATGGACACCTCCTACGCGGAGGAGGCCGGGCTCAAGTCGGTCACCTTCGAGGTCACCGCCCCCTTCGCCTACGGGACCCTGTCCGTCGAGGGCGGCACCCACCGCCTGGTGCGCATCAGCCCCTTCGACAACCAGGGCCGGCGCCAGACCTCCTTCGCCGCCGTCGAGGTGATCCCGCTGATCGAGTCCACCGACTCCGTCGAGATCCCCGAGAACGACCTCAAGGTCGACGTCTTCCGCTCCTCCGGGCCGGGCGGCCAGTCCGTGAACACCACGGACTCCGCAGTGCGCATGACGCACCTGCCCACCGGCACCGTGGTCTCCATGCAGGACGAGAAGTCGCAGATCCAGAACCGCGCCGCCGCGCTGAGGGTCATGCAGTCCCGCCTGCTGCTGCTGAAGAAGGCCGAGGAGGCCGCCGAGCGCAAGGAGCTGGCCGGTGACGTCAAGGCCAGCTGGGGCGACCAGATGCGTTCCTACGTCCTGAACCCGTACCAGATGGTCAAGGACCTGCGCACCGAGTACCAGGAGGGCAACCCCTCCTCGGTCTTCGACGGCGAGATCGACGGATTCATCGACGCCGGCATCCGCTGGCGCGCCGCAGGGAGCACGTCCGACTCCTGAGCTGCTCTTCTCGGGTGAGCCCGTCGGCCGCCCCTGAGCGGCGCTTCCCACGGGCCTTCCGGTCCCGGTCCTGCGCCGCCCGAGCCGAAAAGGGGCCTTCCGGTCCCGGTCCTGCGCCGCCCGAGCCGAAACGGGCCTCCCGGTCGGTCCTGAGCGGTCCTGCCCGCTCACGGGCCGTCGCCCGCGATCGACGACCCCGTGCGCGGGACCGGGTGAGCAGCGGCACGCGACCTTGACCAGGTTTTGACCCGGATTGGGACTCCGCCTGCGGCGATCCGTGCGGCTGCACGCCTACGCTGGAACAGCACGACTTCCCCGAAGCGAACAGGCACCCGTGATCCGTTTCGACAGCGTCACCAAGACGTACATGCGAGGCCAGCACCCCGCGGTGGAGAATCTCGACATCGAGTTCACCCGCGGGGAATTCGTGTTTCTCGTCGGCGCCTCGGGCTCGGGGAAGTCCACCATGATGCGCATGGTCCTCAAGGAGACCGCCCCCACCCGCGGCACCGTGTACGTGGCCGGCAAGGACCTCTCCCGCATCCCGTCGTGGAAGGTGCCCGCGCTGCGCCGCGACATCGGCATGGTGTTCCAGGACTTCCGCCTGCTGCCGTCGAAGACCGCCTACCAGAACATCGAGTTCGCGCTCGCCGTGATCGGAACCCCTCGCAAGGTGGTGCGTCGGCTCGTGCCCGAGATGCTCGAGATGGTGGGGCTGGAGGACAAGGGCAAGAGACTGCCGCACGAGCTCTCCGGCGGCGAGCAGCAGCGCGTGGCCATCGCCCGCGCCTACGTCAACCGCCCCACGATCCTTCTGGCCGACGAGCCCACCGGCAACCTCGACCCCTCCACCGCCGAGGGGATCCTCGACCTGCTCGGCGAGATCAACGAGCGCGGGACCACGGTGGTGATGGCCACCCACGACCATTCGGCGGTGGACCGCATGCGCCGCCGGGTCGTCGAGATGGTCAGCGGCCAGGTGGTCCGCGACGAGGCCGGTGGTCTCTACGAATCCGAGACCCCCGTCAGCGTGATCTCCGGGCACCTGCCGGACGACTCCTCCCACCGTGAGGAGCACCCGCTCGAGAGCCTCGAGGTGGATTCCCCGGAGGAGTCCGACGCCCCCGCCACCGATGTCCTCGACGAGGAGCTGATCGACGAGCGCGAGGCCCGGCTCGACCGGGACGAAGGCGCCTTCACCGAGGACGAGGACGCGGAGGGGCCGCGATGAGGGCGCGCTACATCGTCGGCGAGATCATCACCGGCCTGTGGCGCAACATCGCCATGGTCATCTCCGTCGTCATCGTCACCGCGGTCTCGCTGACCTTCGTGGGCACGGGCCTGCTGATGCAGAAGCAGATCATGGACATGAAGGACACCCTGGTCGAGCAGTCCCAGGTGACGATCTACCTGTGCTCCCCGCACTCCACGTCCGCCTCCTGCGCGGGCGGGGCGGCCACCGATGCCCAGATCGCATCCGTCCAGGAGGCCCTCGAGGGTGATGTGCTCTCGCCGTACATCGCCTCCACCGACCAGCGGTCCCAGCAGGAGGCGCTGGCGATCTACCAGGAACAGTTCGCCGGGGAGGGGTTCGTCTCGAACTTCACGGCCGAGGACATGCCGGTCTCCTTCCACATCACGCTGAAGAACGCCGACGACTCCGCGGCCGTCGTCGAATTCTTCCGGGGCCGTGACGGCGTCGACGAGGTCACGGACCTGCTCAGCGCCTTCGCGCCGTTCATCGACGTCCTGAACCAGTCCACCCTCTTCGCCCTCGGGCTGGCCGTGCTGATGCTGATCGCCGCGCTGCTGCTGGTCGCGACCACGATCCGCATGTCGGTGGCCAACCGTCGCCGTGAGATCGCGATCATGCGCCTGGTCGGTGCGTCGAACCTCTTCATCCGCCTGCCGTTCCTGCTGGAGGGGGCCGTCGCCGCGATCATCGGCGGGGTCATCGCCTCCGGGATGCTGTGGATGGGTCTGCACTACATCGTCCAGGGCTGGCTCGCTCCGACCCTCGGCGAACAGCTGATCACGGTGGGCGTGGCGGACCTGGTCTGGGCCGCCCCGGTGCTCATCGCCCTGGGAGCGGTCCTCTCCATCGCCTCCTCCGTGGTCTCCCTCAACCGATACCTGAAGGTGTGAGCATGTCCCGCAGCATCCAGCGCCGTCCCCTGTTCCTCCTCGCCTCCGCGCTGCTGGTCCTCACCCCTGCGCTCGCCGGCCCGATGTCGCCGGCCTCCGCCGACGGGGACAAGGAGGACAAGGTCGCCGAGAAGGCGGAGGTCGATCAGAAGCTCGAGGACATTCGCATCTCGCTGGGCGGGGTCAGCGACGAGCTCGCCGACACCTACATGGCGCTGGCCGAGACCGAGCTGCTGATCCCCCAGGCGCAGCAGGAGCTCGAGGACGCCCAGGCCGAGCTGGCCGCCGCCCAGGCGGAGAACGAGCGGATCGGGGACCGACTGACAGCGGCCGAGGCCGAGGAGGACGAGCTCACCGGCGCGGTCGAGACCGGGCAGGCCGAGGTCGACAGCAGCGACGAGGAGCTCGCCGAGGTCGCGCTGTCCGCGTACAAGGGAGGCGGCATGCCCAGCCCCTCCTCCATCTACGTCGGCGGCCAGAGCCCGCAGGAGACCGTCGACCGGTCGATGAACTACCAGTTGACGATGGCCTCCCAGGGCAGCCGACTGGACACCTTGCGCTCCGATCAGGCCGTCACGGAGAACTCCGCGAGCCGACTCACCGCTGTGCGCGAAGAGATCGACGATCTGAAGATCGAGGCGGAGGAGGCCGTCGACCGCACCTCGGCGGCCGAGGACGCCGCCGCCGATGCGAAGGCGGAGCTCGACGCCCTCTACGCCACCCAGCAGAGCCAGCGCGATGACCTCGAGGCCAAGAAGGCCCGGTACCAGGAGGACGAGGCGAATCTCGAGACCCGCAGCTCCACGCTGGACGAGGAGATCGCCGAGCTGGCCCGGCAGGAGCGCGAGCGCGAGGAGCGAGCCCGCCAGGAGCGCGCCGAGGCGCAGGCCCAGAACAAGGGCGGCGGGAGCGGCGGCTCCTCGAGCCGGTCGGCGGACACGGGGGGCGGCTGGGTCTACCCGGTCGACGCGCGTCTGAACTCGAACTTCGGGTGGCGGTACCACCCGATCTACCACACCCGCAAGCTGCACGCCGGGGTCGACTTCCCGGTGGCCTGCGGCGTGCCGGTGGGGGCCACCCACTCCGGGCGCGTCATCGCGCACGCCTACACCAACGGTGGCGGGCGGAAGATGATCCTCAGCCACGGCATCCACAACGGCAAGCTGGTCACCAGCTCCTATCACCACCTGCAGAGCTACGGCCCGCCGGTGGGCACCCAGGTCTCGGCCGGGGACACCATCGGCCGCGTCGGCACCTCCGGCTCCTCGACCGGTTGTCACCTGCACTTCGAGATCCAGGAGGACGGCAACTCCGTCAACCCCACGGGCTACATCTGAGATCCTGAGGATCCTCACCGGGGCGAGTGGGCGTGTCCGCCGCCGCGGCCCGGGCGCCACCGCCGGGGTCGAGCACGCCATATTCCCTCGCGTCCCTCGGTGACCACCGCGTATGCTGAAGCATCCGGTCGAGGCGGCAGCCCGACCGTCGGACGCACAGCAGATCGGCTGCAGAACGGAGGGACCCGATGTCGGCGAAGAAGGGCGCGGCGAAGAAGAAGGCCGCGACGGACAGCGGTCCCGAGAAGCGGCTCATCGCCTCGAACAAGCGCGCGTACCACGACTTCTTCATCGACGCGACCTGGGAGGCGGGCATCGTGCTCACCGGCACCGAGGTCAAGTCCCTGCGCGATCGCGGTGCATCGCTGATCGACGGCTACTGCTTCGTCGAGGGCGGGGAGGTCTGGATGGACTCCGTCCACATCGCCCCCTACGTCATGGGCACCTGGACCAACCACGCCACCCGGCGCAAGCGCAAGCTGCTGCTGCACAAGCAGGAGATCGTCAAGCTCGCCAGCAAGTCCCGCGAGAAGGGCTTCACCATCGTGCCGCTGGAGCTGTACTTCCTCGGCTCGAACGCGAAAGTCGTCATCGGCCTGGCCCGCGGCAAGAAGGAATGGGACAAGCGCCAGACCCTGCGCGAGAAGCAGGACCTCCGCGAGGCGCAGCGCGCCATCCGTCAGCGCGAGCTGGTCTGAGCCCTCCCGCCCGCGTGAGGCTCCGGCGTCCGGTCGGCGGATCGAGCGACCTCCCGCTCCAGTCGCGTGACCGTCTGTCTGCTCGAGGCGAGCGTGCCCTCCTCGGTCGTCTCGAGCATCTCCCGCATGGTCAGCGCCCGGCGGGCATCCTCGAGCGCGCGCTGACGCAGACGGGCCGCGGAGAGCGGATTCTGCGCCCGCCGCTGGGCGAGGGAGTGCTCGAAACGGCTCTTCGCCCGGTGCTGGAACACAGCGGCGAGCACGGCCAGGGAGGACGGGGACGTGGGATCCTCGAGCCCGGTCTCCTCGGCGGCGAGGTCGAACTGCTCCTCGGCCGGGAGGTACGCGCCCTGCCACTGCAGGACATGCGCGTACCGGGTGCGGCGCACCGCGCGGACGAGCGCGGGCAGGGTGGGGTCCTCCAGGGAGCGACGACCGGCGACGGCGGCCTCGTCGAGGCGCCCCAGCATCCGCAGGTGGGCGACCGTGCGGGGGTCCTGCGGGTTCTCGGCGCACCAGGCGGCCAGGGCGGCGGGGTCCTGCACCGACTCGCGCAGGGTCTCGTCGTCGACGATGACCTGCACGCCCGCCGCGGTGAATCCGATCGGTCCGTCCATCGACCCATCATCCCGCGCCCCTGCGGCCCGGTCCAGCGTCCCCGGCTTCGCCGTGAGCTGAGGGATATCCGCTTCAGATCTACCGCCGTACGCGGTAGACTCGAGGAACACGCAGCGGGCTCGCCCGCACGTCGTGGATGTTTGACAACACAACAGTGAGTGCACGGAACGGCCGTCCAGACCGTCCAGTTCTGTGCTGCAGACCCACGCCAGGGGCCGATCGGTTTCGACGGTAGTTGTCCAGCGAGGGGAAGCGGGCCGAGAACCCAGAGTCATCTCGTTAATGTCCTCTGGAAACCAATAAGTGCCGAACCCAAGCGCACTGACTTCGCTCTCGCTGCCTGATCAGCGTTAGCAGTCTGGAACCCCGGGCTCGCTCCTGACCCGGATCGTTCCATCATCCAAGGAGCCACTGCTGCCGACCTTCGTCATCGAGGTCGGATGAACACCTCAGAGTGACTGAGTCCGTCGACGACGCGTTCGCACGAGCGTCGGGACTGAGAAAACGCCATTGCGAACTGCGCCCGGAGAAGCCCTCGCTCCGCACTATCGGACGCGGGTTCGATTCCCGCCGGCTCCACGAGTGCACTCACGATGAAGGACCCCCTCACCTGCGCAGATGCGTGGTGGAGGGGGTCTTTTCATGCCACGGAACGATGCGTCCCCACATCCCTGGACTCCCTATATCCCTGTACTCCCCACAGCACTGGACTCCCCACATCACTGGACCGTGCGTTCCAGACCGTGCTCCGCCTCGGTGAGTTCTGCGGTGTCGTTCCCATACGGCGCCTTGGCAACGACTGCGCAGAGGTCGGCGGGATCAGAGGTGGGCTGGTGGCGCCGGAAGCGGCCGGGATGGCTCGAGTTCTGCGGTGTCGGTGCCGCGCGGCGCTGGGGCAATGGCTGCGCAGGGGTCACGGGGTGTCAGGGACTGCGGGGGTGAGGGCTGGGTCGGGCCAGGCCGGGCGCCTGTGATGGGAACCCCGATGCCCTCGGCCCGCCTCCGAGCCCGGTGAGTTCTGCGACGTCGGCGTGCGTCCCTCCTTCGTCCGCTGTCGCGAGCGTGGCACACTCTGTCGGATGCATGAGTCCGCGCCGCCCGCTGGCCCGCGCCACGGCGTCGAGGCCGGCGCCCCGTCGCGCCACGGCGTCGAGGCGGCACCTGCCCCGCGCCACCGCGTCGAGGCCGGCAGCGCTCCTCGTCGACGGGTCGAGGTGGTCGACTATCTCCGTTTCGTGGCCGCGCTGTCCGTCGTGGCCTTCCACTACCTGTACAACGGGATCAAGAACGGCAAGGTCCAGGGCATCACTCACGAGCCCGTGATCGCCCTTGCCCAGTACGGCTATCTGGGCGTGAACCTGTTCTTCATGATCAGCGGCTTCGTCATCGTCCAATCGGTCCGGGGGAAGACGGCCCGGCAGTTCGCCGTCGGCCGTGCCCTGCGCCTCTACCCGGCGTTCTGGGTGGCCGTGCTGATCACCGCCGGGTTCGCGCTCGTCCTGGGCGGGGAGCGGATGAGCGTCGACCTGGAGCAGGTGCTGGTCAACCTCACGATGATCCCGACTCTGCTCGGGCAGCCCTTCGTGGACGGCGTCTACTGGACGCTGCTGTACGAGCTGGCGTTCTACGCGGCCGTGTTCGTCCTCGTGCTGCTGCGCCAGAACGGCCGTGTGGCGGCGATGATGCCGGCCTGGGCGATCCTCATGGCAGTGGCCTCCCAGCTCGCCCCGCACTTCGCCGCGAACACCCCGTTCCTCGGCGGGTACTTCGGGTACTTCGCCGCCGGAGCCGTCATCGCCGCGATCGCGGACTCCGGGTGGAGCGTGTACCGCAGCCTCGGACTCCTCGCCGCCTACGTGACCGTCGTCCCGTACCACGACCCGGTGCTCACAGTGCTCACGACGATCCTGTTCGCCGTCATGCTCGCGACGCTCAGTCCGGCCGTCCGCAGCTGGCGGCTCCCCGGGTCGGCGACCGCCGGGGCGCTGACCTATCCGCTGTACCTGGTCCATGCCCACATCGGCTACATGCTGCTGACGCGGTTCGCGACCGAGGAGAACAAGTGGATCGTCTACACGCTGATCCTCGCGTTCGTGCTCGCCCTCGCGTACCTGCTGCACATGGGCGTCGAGAAGAACCCCCGTGCCCGCCGCTTCTGGAAGAAACTCCTGGACGGCACCGTCGGAGCGCTGGTCGGCCTCGTGCAATCCGTGCTCGACCCCGTGCTGTCGCGCATCCCGGGCGCCCGGTCCGATGCTCCGCGCCCGACGGACGACGACCGTGCGCCAGGAGGAACATGACCACGACGCCCCGAGAAAGGACCTCTGGTGACGCAGTGACTCTTCGTCTACGGCACGCTCGTTCCCGGCCGCACCCATGAGCACGTGCTCCACGAGGTGGACGGCCGCTGGGACCGCGGGACGGTCTGCGGGCATCTGCGGGAGCACGGCTGGGGAGCCACGCTGGGATATCCGGCTCATCGCATTTGAGGGTGTAGCAGGGGTCTGAAGCCTCCTGCTTCGAGGAGGCCGCGGGCGATGTAGTGGGTGAGGTTGCGGAACCCGAGGGCGGAGCCGCGGAGGTGTTCGAGTCGGCCGTTGATGGCCTCGGTCGGGCCGTTGCTGGTGCCGGGCCGATCGAAGAACGCCAGCACGTCCGCGGCCCTTTTCGTCAGGGTTCGGCCGAGCTTGGCCAGCTCGGGCAGGGCGTCGGGGACCTTCTTGCCAAGCGCCCCGATCAACTTCTCCATCATCACTCTGGCCTTCGCTCGGTCGGGCTCTCGATAGGCGGCGACCATGGCCTGGTAGATCTCCCAGGTCACCTCGACCGCGACGTGCTTCTCGCGCTCGAACAGCGCGCTGAGGCGCTCGCATTGGCGATCGGTGAGCAGCTTGGTGCCGGTGTGGAGGGTGCGGCGGGACTTGTAGAGGGGGTCGTGCTTGCGGCCTCGGCGCTGGTGGAGCTGCTGCTGGACGCGTCGCCGGCAGTCATCCAGCGCGTCCCCGGCGAGGCGGACGACGTGGAAGGGATCCATGACCGCGACCGCGCCCGGGAGCGCCTCGCCGGTCGCGGTCTTGAAGCCGGTGAAACCGTCCATCGCGACCACCTCGATCCGGTCCTTCCACTCTTCGGGGCGCGCCTGGAGCCAGGCCTTGAACGCGGCTTTGGAGCGGCCGGGGATCATGTCCAGGAGCCTGGCCGGCCCGGTCTTGTCCCTGGCGGGGGTGAGATCGATGATCACGGTGACGTACTTGTCGCCGCGCCGGGTATGACGCCAGACGTGCTCGTCGACCCCGATCACGCGGACGGCGTCGAAGCGGGTCGGGTCATCGATCAGCAGCCGCTGGCCCTCGGCCAGGACGGCGTCGTTGGCGGTGTGCCAGGCCACCCCGAGCCCGGCGGCGATCCGCGCGATCGTGAGGTGATCGACGACCAGGGCTTCCAGCGCCCAGCGCATCCCGCCGCGAGAGAGTTTCGCCCGCTCGGGTGCCGCAGCGGTGGTGTCCTCGCGCCACCGGTTCCCGCAGTGATCACACCGGTACCGGCGGATCCGCAGCAGCAGCGTGGTGGGCCGGTGACCGAACGGCTCGTGAGCGAGGGACCGGGTGATCGAGCCCCGCGAGGTCGCTCGTGCCCCGCAGGCGCGGCACCACGGATCCTCCTCAGCGAGCCGGCACTCGAGCACCGCCCGTGAGGCCGTGATCCGCTGCCCCACGGCGACCAGGCCAAGCTCCGCCAGGCGCGTGAAGGTCGTCAGATCGGGGTCGTCAAAGGTAGCGTTGAGCATGTCGAGGTCTTCCAGATGGCGAGCGTCAGAACTTCCATCATCGGGAGACCTCGACGTCTATCCCGGCAATGACGCGCCCACCCCACGCCCCGCGACTACCCCCTCAACTGCGATGAGCCGGATATCCCGCCATCGTGCTGGCCGACGACGGGCAGGAGGTCTCGGGGATGGTGCTGACCTCCCCGGACCTCACCGAGCACTGGGACCGTCTCGACGACTTCGAGGGGGAGGGGTACTCCCGGGTCGTCACCACGGTGCGTCTTGCCGACGGGGCCGACGTGGAGGCCCAGATCTACCAGGCGGTCGACACGGCGCTGCCCCCGGAGAGCTGAGAGTCACACCTCAGGCGTCGTAGCCGAGGCCGTGGCCGAGCTGGTACCGGTTGCCGTCGGTGTCGACGTAGACGTAGGGGCGGCCGTCCATGTGCTGCTCCTTGGCGTAGCCGGGGACGTCGTTGGGGGAGGCGCAGCGTCCCCGATCGTCCACCGCGACGGCCGCGGCGTCGATCGGGAACGTGATCGGCAGCCGGCCGCTGGGGGAGAACCCGCCGAGCGCCGCCTCGACCATGATCTCCTCGCGCGTCTCGAAGCCGACGAGCAGTCCGTCGGCCAGCGGTTCGATCGAATCCAGCAGCCAGGGGTACATGGCGTCCAACCCGATGACGAGGGTGTCCACGCTCCCGCGGATGCGGCGCAGCTTCTCGATATCGATGTGGGCGTGCTCGCCGATCGACAGATCCGTGATCCCGACGAAGTCGAAGTACGCCCCGACGAACGGCTTCATGAGCACGATCGCGACATCCGCGCGGCGGTGGTCGGTGGTGAAGTCGATCTCGGGATGCGCCTGCTCGAGGCGTCCGCGCAGCGTGTCCAGCTGCTTGACGGTGAGATCCTTGGCCATCAGCTCCACGTAGACCGACCTCCCGGCCAGGGAATCGGCCGTCAGCGGCAGCACCGCGTCGTGGTTCTTGGCCAGCACCACGGAGCGCCGGTGGGCGTCGGTCGCCGCGGCCCGGGCCGACGAGTTCTGGACCACGCGGTCCGCCTCCGCCGGATCCGCGTAGGGGTTCTCGAACAGGCCGAGCGTGAACAGCTCCTGAAGCAGCAGCTGCGCCGCCTCGTCGAGCCGCTGACCGGTGAAGTGCCCTGCCATGTACGCCTCACGGACGGAGGCGACGTCGTTGGTGTCGGCGAACATGTCGGTGCCGGCCATCACGGCACGGCCCACGCGCTCGGCGGGGGTGAGGTCCTCCACGCCCCAGGCCATCTTCGACATCACGCCGGAGTCGGAGTTGATGTAGCCGCGATGGCCCATGGTCCGCAGCAGGTCCATCACCTCCTTGTTGAAGGCGAAGCCGACCTGTTCGAAGCCCGTCAGGCGTCCTTGCGGGGTGGAGGACTTCTCGTCCGAGGGGATCGCGTAGTACGGCATGATCGAGGAGGTGCCCGCTTCGATCGCCGCCTGGAACGGCGGCAGGTGGTACTCCTCGAGGGACTCGGGCGTGGGATAGATGTTGAAGCGGCCCTCCGCGTAGTGCGGATCCGTGCCGTTCTCCCGCGCGCCGCCGCCGGGGAAGTGCTTGGTGGTCAGGGCGACGCCGTCGGCCGCGAGCCCGTCCTCGCCCTGGAACCCGCGGACGAGGGCGGACATCGCCCGCGCCACGAACTGCGGGTCCTCGCCGAAGGTGCCCTGCCCCCGGAACCAGCGCGGGTCGGTGAACACGTCCGCCATGTACATGTAGCCCTTGCGCAGGCCGGAGGTCACCCACTCGGCGCGCGAATGCGCGGCGAAGGATTCGATGACCTCGAGCGAGCCGGTCGCGGCGAGGCCCAGGGTGCCGGGCCAGGCGGTGAAGGGCTGGTCCTCCGCGGTGGCTCCCATCTTGAAGCCGCCGGTCTCGTTCTTCGAGTTCCCCGTGACGATCACGGGGATGCCCCAACGGGTGGACTCGGCGACCTCGTTCATCGCGTTGATCCAGGTGGCGATCCGCGCCCCGGTGGGCTCCTCCCGCATGATGAAGTGGCGCATGTGCAGCGCGGTGATCATCTCGGTGGTGCCCTCGAAGGGAATGCCCGCGCTGGTGTGGGGATCGAGCTTGATCGGCAGATACTGCTCGTCGAGCGCGCCGTCGTGGCTGGTGAAGTCCTTGGTGGGTTGGGAGATGCCCATCGGGCGGGAGCTGATGACCATCAGGCCGAGCTTCTCGTCGGGGGACATGCGGGCCACCAGGTCCGCTGCGCGCTCGACCGGGCTCAGCCGCCAGTCCTCGAACGGGGTGAGCTCGCCGTCCCCGTCGAGATCACGGAAGCGCAGGCCGTCGACCTCGAGGATCCTCTTGACGCGGCTGGACAGCGTGATCTGGGCTGGCATGGGTGCTCCGGGGCTCGTGAGGGACGGATCGGTGCGCGCGGGCCGAGGGGCCGGGATCAACCGGTGATCAGGGACTCGTAGCCGAGGGAGACGAGGTGCTCCCGAGACATCGCGAGCGCGTCGAAGATGTCGCGGCCATAGGTCTGGTCCTGCTCGATCAGCAGGTGGCGGGCACCGGAGGCGATGCCCTGGTCGATGACGGGCTTCCAGTCCAGGGTGCCCTGGCCGACCTCGGCGAACTGGACGATGTCGCGCGCCCAGAAGTCTCCGAATGCTGTGCGGTCCCCCGCGGCGGCGCCGGCGAGCGCGGCCGCCGGCGGCAGGACGATGCGGAAGTCCTTGAGGTGGACCAGGTCCAGCACGCCCGTGAAGTCGGCCAGGGTCCGCTCCGGGTCGCGGCCCCCGCGCTGGACCCAGTGGCAGTCGATCTCGTAGCGCAGGTGCGGTGCCTTCTGGCGCAGCTGGTCCAGGAGGGTCACCCCTGCGAGTTTCGCGAACTCGACGTGGTGATTGTGATAGCTCAGCGAGATCCCCTCCTCGGCCAGACGACGGGCGTACTCGTCGGCCTCGTGGGCGAAGGCGTCGAAGTCCTCCTGGGAGGCCATCGCGCCGAGCGGCATCATGCCGATGCGAATCATGGTCGTGCCCAGGCGCCGGGCGTGCTCGACGTGGAGGTCGAAGTGGTCCTGGAGGGTCAGGTCCTCGCTGCCGGCCGGAGCGGACGTCTTCGCAGAGATCGCGGCGACCTCGATGCCGAGGCTCTCGCGCGCCTCCTCCATCGCGGCCACGTTCTGCTCCGTCATCGGGATCTGCGAGACCTCGACGACCTGGAAGCCCGTCTGTCGCACCCGTTGCAGGACGGGGAGGACCCCCTCGTCCGCGATGTGCTCCTTGAGCATCATGAGCTGGATCCCGATACGAGCCAAGTGAACCTCCTGTGGTCGGTCCGGGCACCCTCACCCGGGGCGGCAGGCCGTCGCCCGGCCGCGTGTTCCCCACGCTATCGAGCGAGGCCCGCGGTGTCGGCCCATTTGCCGGGGGTTGCCCTGTCCGCGAGGTGCACCGGGGGCGCTCCCTGCACCGGCGGCAGCGCAGTGCTCCCGGGGCCGGCACAGTGCACCGGGGGCCGGGCGGTGCACCGGGGTCGCACGGTGCGCCGGGGGTCGGGCGGTGCTCGCGGGGAGGCCTCATATCCTGGGGGGATGATCTCTCGGACGAGCCCCGGACCAGCGCCGCCGCCCGCGGACCTTCCGGTCGACAGGGCGCGCGTCGAGGCGCTGTGCGCGGCGTTGGTGCCGGAGCCGGGAGCCCGACTCGAGGGCTTCGCACCTGTGGTCGGGAAGACCCCGCTCGGCGAGGGCTGGGACAACGTGCTGTGGCCGGTCGGCGCCGTCCGCGGTGAGCCGGTCGTGCTCCGCGTGGTCCGACGGGCCTCGGCCGTGCCGCTGCTGCGACGGGAGATGGTGGTGCTGCGCCATCTCGCCAACGTCGACGAGCAGCTGCCGATGCGGATCCCGACACCGCTGGCCACGACGGATCACGCCACGCTCGTGCCGTGGATCCCAGGCCGCACCGCGGCCGAGGCCGGGGAGGGCTCTGGCGCAGAGGTGGCGTGGTCCGTGGCGCGCATGCTGGCACGGGTGCACTCGCTGCCGGCACCCCGGGTCGATCCGAACCCCGTGCGCGGGGTCCCGCTGGCCGCGCGCACGGAGGCCTTCGAGCGCGATCTCGAGCGCTCCGGGGTCGATGCCGCCACCCGTCGAGGGGCCCGGAGCGCGTGGGACCGAGGCCTGGACGCGGCGACCTGGGATCGTCCAGCGCTGCTGATGCACGGCGACCCGCACCCCGGGAACGTCGTGGTCCCGGCGCCGGGAGCGGTACGGAGCGCGGCGCTGATCGACTGGGGCGATGCCACGATCGGGGACCCCGCGAGCGACCTCGGCGCCCTGCTCCTGCACGAACCGTCGGACTCGGTGCTCGGGGTCTATCGGGCCGAGGCGACCTGGCGCGGCGTCGCGGACGAGGCGGGCTGGTCGGCCCTCGTCGACCGGTCCTGGGCCTGGGGCGCGCGCCTCGCGCTCGCTCTGCTGACGGCATACCCCGGCGGGAACCCTCTGGGGCGGGCCGGGCGGCACCTGCTCGATGCATGCCGGTGACGCGGGATCACACCGGCTCACAGGGCGTCGGTCCACGCCTCTCGCCCCTCGCCCTGCGGGATCGCGGCGATCCCGTACCAGAGGGTGAGGATCTCCAGCCAGCGCTTCTCCACCTCGCTCAGCGGCTGGACGGACTCGTACCCCTCCCGCAGGGCCGTCCGGGCCGACCTGGGCGTCGGCCCCCAGTCGGTGAAGCGGGTGGCGAGGTAGACCGAGGCCCGGGCGAGGTCGTCCACCCGGTGGGCCGGTTCGATCTCGTCGAGATCGAGCACGCCGACCACCGTCGAGTCGCGCACCAGGATGTTCGCTGCCCGATAGTCGTGATGGACGAGCTGCTGCTCCGTCTCGAGCGGAGGGGCGTCGGTCAGTCTCTGCGCGAGAGAACGGGAGGCCTCCGGCGCGAGCCCACGGTCGGACTCGATGATCCAGCGGCCGAGGCGCCGGGCAGGATCCTCGACCGTCGTCGGGGCCTGCGAGACCATCACCGACGAACCATGCTCGAGGGGCCGCAGCGCCGCATGCAGCTGCGCCAGCGTGCTGCCGGCGGAGCGCACCGCCGCGAGATCGGCGACGTCCAGCCACTGCCCGGACACCTCGGGCAGGAGGGCGGCTGACAACGGCCCGGACGGTCCCTCGAGTCCGACGCGGACGCGCCCGTCCCGTGCCGGCAGGGGAGCGGCCACCGGCACACCGAGCGCAGCCACCGCGGACAGCAGCCGGGTCGAGGACTCGAGCGCCGGGAACCGCTCCCGCGCGCGCGACCACTTCAGAACGAGGTCGCCGTGGTCGCCGTCCACCCAGACGATCGCATTGTGATCGCTGATCACCAGGCGCGGGCAGGAGCGGACGGTGACGTCCCAGGTCTCCGCGAGCGCAGCCGCCACCCAGACGGCTGCGTCCTCGAGAGTGGTGAATCCGAAGCGCTTGCGCAGAGCGATGACCGGATCGGTCGATTCCCACAGCATGGACAGTCCCGGGGCCAGCATCGCCCCACCGTAGCGGGGCCGGTGCCCTCTGATCGTGCATGGCATGCCCGCGGAACTGCCGCCGACCTCCTGGGGCAGAACGGTCACCGCCGTCCTCGGGACCGAGCACGACGGGCTTCTCGGCGGCCGGTGGTGCTCCCGGCCCGGGGCGGGAAGCAGGACCGCCCTCGACGTGGGGTCGCCGCCCGGCGCGCGCGGTGCGGCCGGGCGGTCCGCCCCGCCGGGTCAGCTCTGCACGGCGGCGCGGGAGGCGACGAACGCCTGGACCGCGGCCTCGACGTCGGACTCGGTGTGCGAGGCGGAGAGCTGGACGCGGATGCGGGCCTTGCCCTGGGGGACCACGGGATAGGAGAAGGCCGTGACGAACACGCCGTGGGCCAGCATCGCATCGGCGACCTTCCCGGCCAGCGCGGCGTCGCCGAACATCACGGGCACGATCGCGTGCTCGCCGGGAAGCAGCTCGAAGCCCTCCTCGCTCATCCGCCGGCGGAACAGCTCGGCGTTGTCGAACAGCTTCGTGCGCAGCTCGGCGCTGCCGGCGACCAGCTCCAGCGCGGTGAGCGTCGCGGCGACGATCGCGGGAGCCAGGGAGTTGGAGAACAGGTAGGGGCGGCCCTTCTGACGCAGCATCGCGACGATCTCGGCGCGGGCGGAGACGTAGCCGCCGCTGGCACCGCCGAGAGCCTTGCCGAACGTGCCGGTGTAGATGTCCACCCTGTCGGAGACCCCGAAATGCTCCGGCGTGCCGGCGCCGGTGGCGCCCATGAAGCCGACGGCGTGGGAGTCGTCGACCATCACCAGCGCGCCGTACTCGTCGGCCAGATCACAGATCCCCGGCAGCGGGGCGAGGAAACCGTCCATGGAGAACACGCCATCGGTGACGATGATCGTGCGCCGCGCCCCGGCGCCGCCGTTCTGGGTACGGGTGGCCTCCAGCTGGGCGCGGAGATCCTCGAGGTCGGCGTTGCGGTACCGGTAGCGGGCCGCCTTGGACAGGCGGATCCCGTCGATCAGGGAGGCATGGTTCAGCTCATCGGAGATGATCGCATCGTCCTTGCCGAACAGCGGCTCGAACACGGCCCCGTTGGCGTCGAAGCAGGAGGAGAACAGGATGGTCTCCTCGGTGCCGAGGAAGGCGGAGACCTCCCGCTCCAGCTGAAGGTGGAGATCCTGGGTGCCGCAGATGAACCGCACCGAGGCCATCCCGAAGCCGCGCTCGTCCAGCGCCTGCTTCGCGGCGTTCACCAGGTCGGGATGGTCGGCCAGGCCCAGATAGTTGTTCGCGCAGAAGTTCAGCACCTCGGCGCCGCCGCGGCCCATCGCGGCGGCCGTGATGCGCCCGGACTGCGGGGTGGAGATGATGCGCTCGTGCTTGAAGGTGCCGGCCTGCTCGATCTCGGCGAGCTCGGCGGTCAGCTGGTCCTTGAGGTCCGTGTACACGGGGATCCTTCCGTTCGGGGTCGATCAGGTGTGGGGACGAGGCGGGTGGAGGAGCGCAGTGGGCACGGAGCCGGACGCGGCGAGCGACGCGAGCGACCGCGTCAGCCGAGGTTCTCCCAGTCCAGCAGCACCTTGCCGCCGTCGCCGGTGCGGGCGACCTCGTAACCGCGGGCGAAGTCCGCCGCGGGGATCACGTCGGTCACGGTGCGGGTGACCTTCGTGCGCAGCGCGGGCGAGCTGGTCAGCATCGCCGACATCGCGTTCCAGGTCTCGTACATCTCCCGACCGTAGATGCCCTGCAGGGTGAGCATGCGGGTGACGACCATCGTCCAGTCGATCTCGAAGCTCTGCGAGGGCAGCCCCAGCAGCGAGATCTTCCCGCCGTGGTTCATGTTCTCGATCATCTCCTGCAGCGCCCGGGGCTGCCCGGAGATCTCCAGGCCCACGTCGAAGCCTTCGCGCATCCCCAGCTCCGCCTGCGCGTGACGGATCCGGGTGGAGGAGACGTCGATCGTGGCATCCGCCCCGCTGTCCTCGGCCATCGCCAGGCGGTGCGGGGCGATGTCGGTGACGGCGACGTACCGGGCACCGGCGTGGCGGGCGACCGCCACGGCCATCTGCCCGATCGGACCGGCTCCCGTGATCAGCACGTCCTCACCGATGATCGAGAACTTCAAGGTGGTGTGCACGGCGTTGCCGAAGGGGTCGAACAGGGCCCCGAGCTCCGGGCTGATCAGCTCGGTGCCGCCGTCGTGCTCGTGGACCCACACGTTGAAGTGGGGGATCACCACGTACTCGGCGAAAGCCCCGTCGCGCTGGACCCCCACCGAGCGGGTGCGGATGCACATCTGCTTGCGGCCCGCCCGGCAGTTGCGGCACGTCCCGCACACCACGTGCCCCTCGCCGGACACCCGGTCCCCGACCCGCACATCGGTGACATCCACCCCGACCTCCACGACCTCACCGTAGAACTCGTGGCCGGGGGTGAACGGCACCGTGTCGCACATCGCCTCGGCCGAGGAGTCCCAGGCCAGGATGTGCAGGTCCGTGCCGCAGATCCCGGCGCGCAGCACCCGGATCTTCACGTCCAGCGGGCCGGTGCCCGGTTCGGGCAGGTCCACCATCGTCAGCCCGGGCCCGGGCTCCGTCTTGCGCAGCGCACGCATCATCGCGGCAGCGATCCTCCTCCGTCTCGTCGGCCCGCCGGTGCGGACCCGCCCCCGATGGTAGACGGCTCCGGGCGCCGCGTCCGACGGTCGCGCTGCCGACGGTCGCGCTGTCGACGGCGAGGCCCGGCGGCGGACGGTACGGTCCCGCGGCGGCCGCGGGAAATGCTCGCGACCCGGGGCGGCCCGGCCACGTAGAATGGGCCCGCCATGACCACGCCCTCCCCGAGCCCCGACCTGCGCCTGTCCTATCCCGCCGAGCTGCCCGTCTCCGGACGCCGCGAGGACATCATGGACGCGATCGCGCAGAACCAGGTGACCGTGATCGCCGGTGCCACGGGCTCCGGCAAGACCACCCAGATCCCGAAGATGCTGCTCGAGATGGGCTACGGGACCGACGGCCGGCTGATCGGTCATACCCAGCCGCGGCGGATCGCCGCCCGCTCGGTCGCCCAGCGCATCACGAGCGAGCTCGGCCAGACCCTGGGGGAGGGAGCCGTCGGCTTCCAGGTCCGCTTCACCAAGCAGACCGCCCGCGGCACCCGGCTGAAGCTCATGACCGACGGCATCCTGCTCGCCGAGATCGGCCGCGACCGCCTGCTGAAGCGCTACGACGCGATCATCATCGACGAGGCCCACGAGCGGTCGTTGAACATCGACGTGATCCTCGGCTACCTGCGCCAGATCCTGCCCCGGCGCCCTGACCTGAAGATCATCATCACCTCGGCGACGATCGACCCGGAGCGGTTCGCCGAGCACTTCGGCTCCCGCCGGCCCTCGGGCGAGCTGGACCCCGCCCCGATCATCGAGGTCTCCGGCCGCACCTATCCGGTGGACATCCTCTACCGCCCGCTGGTGCTCGAGGCGGACCTGGACGAGGACGACGAGCTCGAGGACATCCACTCCACCGAGCGCGACCTCACCCAGGCCGTCATCGATGCGGTCGACGAGCTCGCCGCCGAGGGGCCCGGCGACATGCTCGTCTTCCTGCCGGGCGAGCGCGAGATCCGTGAGATCTCCGAGGCCGTGACCGCCCACCTCGACCGCGGCACGAGGGGCAGGGCGGCCCTGCCGGTCGAGGTGCTGCCGCTGTTCGGGCGGCTGTCCGCCCAGGACCAGCAGAAGATCTTCTCCCCGCCGCCGGCGGGCACCTACCGTCGCATCATCCTGTCCACCAACGTCGCCGAGACCTCCCTGACGGTCCCGGGGATCACCTACGTCATCGATTCCGGGCTGGCCCGCATCTCGCGCTACTCCCAGCGCACCAAGGTCCAGCGCCTGCCGATCGAACCGATCTCGCAGGCCAGCGCGAACCAGCGCTCCGGCCGCTCGGGACGCACCGCCCCCGGCATCGCGATCCGCCTGTACTCCGAGGAGGACTTCGCGGCGCGCGACGAGTTCACCGAGCCGGAGATCCTGCGCACCTCGCTCGCCTCCGTGGTGCTGCTGATGACGTCGCTGGGCCTCGGGGACGTGGAGTACTTCCCCTTCGTGGAGCCACCGGCCACCCGCGCCATCACCGACGGGGTGCGGCTGCTCGACGAGCTCGGCGCGATCGAGGACGCCCCGCGTGAACCCGGCGGCCGTCGCCTCACCCGCGTCGGCCGCACCCTGGCCCGGTTCCCGCTGGACCCGCGGATGGCGCGGATGCTCATCGAGGCCCACCGACTCGGCGCTCTGCGCGAGGTGCTGATCATCGTCGCCGCGCTGTCGATCCAGGACCCCCGCGAGCGACCCCTTGGCCAGGAGCAGCAGGCCAAGGAGAAGCACAAGCGCTTCGAGGACGAGACCAGCGACTTCCTCGCCTTCCTGAACCTCTGGAACCACCTCCAGGACCGCCGCAAGGCGCTGTCGAACTCCGCGTTCCGCCGCGAGGTGCGCTCCGAGCACCTCCACTACCTGCGGATCCGCGAATGGTGGGACCTGCACGCCCAGCTGCGCGACATGGCGAGGGACGCCGACCTGTCCAGGAACGAGAACGACGCCTCCCCGCAGGCGATCCACCAGGCGCTGCTGGCCGGGCTGCTCTCCCACGTCGGCCTGGTCGATGACCGCACCCGCGAGTACACGGGGGCCCGCGGCGCCCGCTTCATGCTGTGGCCGGGATCGGCCCTGGCCAAGAAGCGCCCCGACTACGTGATGGTCGCCGAGCTGGTCGAGACCAGCCGGCTCTGGGGCCGCACCGCCGCGCGCATCGACCCGTCCTGGGCGGAGGAGACCGGCTCCCACGTCGTCAAACGCTCCTACTCGCAGCCGCACTGGTCCTCGAAACGCGCTTCTGCCATGGCCCATGAGAAGGTCAGCCTCTACGGGGTGCCGATCATCGCCGACCGCGTCGTCGGCTACGGCCGCGTCGACCCCGTCGCCGCCCGCGACATCTTCCTCCAGCACGCGCTGATCGAGGGCGATTGGCGCACCCGCCACCACTTCTTCCGCGACAACCGCGCGCTGATCGCCGAGCTCGAGGAGCTCGAGGCGAAGGCGCGGCGCCGGGACCTGTTGATCTCCGACGAGCAATTGTTCCGCTTCTACGACGAACGAGTCCCGAAGGACGTCGTCTCCGGGGCGCACTTCGACTCCTGGTGGAAGACGCAGCGCCACGAGAGCCCGGACCTGCTCACGCTCACGGAGCAGGACCTGCTGGCCGCCGACGAGGACGCCCGTGAGGCGATCCTGGCCGATTTCCCCGATACCTGGGTGCAAGGGGACATTACGCTGCCGCTGAGCTACTCCTTCGGCGACGTCGGGGGGCGGGGGCCCGACGGCGTCACCGCCACGATCCCGCTCGACGTCCTCAACCGGGTCCGGACCCGCGGACTGGACTGGCTGGTGCCGGGGATGCGCGAGGAGCTGATCACGGAGCTGATCCGCTCGCTGCCCAAGGTGATCCGACGCCACCTGGTGCCTGCTCCCGAGAGGGCCAAGGCCGTCGCCGCGCGGTTGCACGACGACGACCCCGACGCCGGTGAACCCTTCCTCGAGGCGGTCGCCGACGAGCTGGTCGCGCTGCCCGGCGTGCCCGACGACCTGGAGCTGTACGGCCCGGAGTTCGACCTGTCGAAGCTCCCGGGGCATCTGCGGATGCACTTCCGCGTGGTGGACACCCGGGGCAAGCAGATCGGCGCGGGCGACGACCTCGAGACGCTCCGGGGACGGCTGAAGCAGCGCGTGGACGCCTCCGTCTCCTCCCGCGGGGACGACGTGGCCCGCTGCGACCTGGCCACTTTCCCCGAGGCCGGCGTGCCGAACGTGCACGAGTCCACCGTCGGCGGGCTCAAGGTCACCGGTTATCCGGCGTTGGTGGCTCGCCGTGCGGAGGACGGGCAGCTGCAGCGGGTGGACCTCGCGGTTCTTTCCACGGCCGACGAACAGGCCCTCGCCCACCGCGACGGCGTCATCGCCCTGCTGGACCGCGAGCTGGGCACCGATCTGCCCGCCGTGCTGAATGCGCTGCCGAACCCCACCAAGCTCGCCGTCGCGGGTTCCGACTACGCCTCGACCGCGGCGCTGCTGGCCGATGCCTCCCGCGCCGCGACCATCCATCTCGTCGGCGATGCGCGGGTGCGCACCCGCGCCGAGTACGACGCCCTGCTGGCCCGGGTCCGCGACGAGCACGACGCTCTCGCCGCCCGGGCCGTCAAGGACGCCGCGTCGGCGCTCGCCGTCGGGGCCCGGCTCCACAAGGAGCTCGCCCGGGTGCCCTCGCTGTCGGTGCTCTCCCACCTCACGCGGATCCGCGAGCACGCCGCCGCTCTGCTCGGGGACGGCTTCATCTCCCGCACGGGGCTGGAGCACCTGCCGGATCTGTCCCGGTATCTCGAGGCCGATCGGGTCCGGCTGGAGAAGCTGCCGGAGAATCCCCGGCGCGACGAGCAGCTGGCCTGGCAGATCGCCGACCTCGAGCAGTACTGGGCCGGCGTGCGCGCACGGCTGTCGGCCCCTCGGCGCACCGAGCGGGACGTCCAGGAGATCGACTGGCTGCTGCAGGAGCTGCGTGTGAGCCTGTTCGCCCAGACGTTGGGCACGAAGCAGACGGTCTCGGACAAGCGGATCCGCAAGGCGATCTCCGCCCTGTCCTGACCACAGCGGCCCCTGAACCGGCGGCCCCTGAACCAGTGGCCCCTGACCACAGCGGCCTCTGAACCAGCGGCCCGAAGCCCGCGCTCGGACGGCCCCGGCGTGGTGTGGGGCACGGAACCTGTGTCCGTGCGGTCACCTTGCAGAACTTTTACATTTCAGTCTCCTCGGTCGTGACGCCGACGCGCCGCCGACGTCACCGTCGGTCCGCCCCGAGCGCCGACGGAGCGACGACCGGGGACGACGCGGTCCCACACCACATCTGCGGCCGGTGGGGTTCCGGTCATGATCACCCAAAGGCTCATGGCTCGCGTCGTCCGGTGGGGCGTCGGGGGTCTTTTCACGCCGTGATCGCATCGTTACGTTGGCACGGCCCGGAGCACCCGGGCGGTGCCCACGGCCCCCGGACCTCCGAAGGATTCACTGTATGACCAGCACACTGAACACCCCACTGTCCCGTCGGACTCTCTTCGCCACCGGCGTCCTCGGCCTCGCCGCCGCGACGACCGCCGCTACCGTCGCGCCCGCCTCGGCGGCGGAGCAGGAGTGGACGGAGGAGTTCATGACGCGCCCGGAGACCCTGGAAGGCTTCGCGATCGACGCCATGGACGACTGGCAGGTCGAGAACGCGAAGTTCGTCATCGCCGTGGTCACGGGCCACGACCTGGGCGAGGAAGCGGCCACGATCGCGCTGGCCACCGCGATCGTCGAATCGTGGCTGTACAACTACGAGCCCGCCGTCGATGCCGACTCCGGCGGCCTGTTCCAGCAGCGCCCGTCCATGGGCTGGGGCAGCTACGACGAGGTGCGGCACAAGAAGCTCGCGATCGAGGCCTTCCTCGGGGTCGGGGAGCACGCCGCCGCTCCCGGCCTGCTCCAAGCCGCCCCCGACTACGCGTCCTGGGATGTCGGCGCCGTCGCCCAACTGGTGCAGGGCTCCGCGCACCCCGAGCGCTACGGGCAGCAGGTCGCCACCGCCCGGGCCCTCTGGGACCGCTACTCCGACGACGTCGAGCCGTACACGGGCTGAGTGCCGAGCCGTGCACCGACCGTGCGCTGCGGGAGCTGATCCCTGCGCGAGAGGACGTCGGTGCCGGGGCCTCGCAGGCCCCCGACATCGTCGTCCTCGTCCTCCTCGGTGCGGCGTGTCCCCGAGGTGCCCCGGCGTCGTTAAGCTGGGGTCATGTCACCGTTGCCATCCGTGAGCTACTCCATCACGATCCGACTCGAATTCGCGGCGCGCTCCGCAGCCGTCAGCGACATCACCGGCCGCATCGAGAGACACGGGGGCACCGTCACCGCCCTGGACGTGTCCGCCTCCGGGCCGGAGCGGATGAGGGCCGACGTCACCGTCCTCACCGCGGGCCACGACCACGCCATGGAGGTCGTCGAGGACCTCAAGGACATCGAGGGCGTCGAGCTCGGCAAGGTCTCCGACCGCACCTTCCTCGCCCACCTCGGCGGCAAGCTGAAGATCGAGTCGAAGGTCCCGATCCGTCACCGCGACGACCTCTCGATGGTCTACACCCCCGGGGTGGCCCGCGTGGTCAAGGCGATCGCGGAGAACCCTGACGACGCCCGCCGTCTGACCATCAAGCGCAACACCGTCGCGGTCGTCTCGGACGGCACCGCGATCCTGGGGCTGGGCGACCTCGGCCCGCTCGCCGCGATGCCGGTGATGGAGGGCAAGGCGGCCCTGTTCAAGCGCTTCGCCGACATCGACGCCTTCCCGATCTGCCTGGACGCGCACTCGGTCGACGAGATCGTCGCCCACGTCAAGGCGATCGCCCCCGTCTTCGCCGGCATCAACCTCGAGGACATCTCGGCCCCGCGCTGCTTCGAGATCGAGGACCGTCTGCGCGCCGAGCTGGACATCCCCGTCTTCCACGACGACCAGCACGGCACCGCGATCGTCGTGGTGGGCGCCCTGCGCAACGCGCTGCGCGTGGTGGAGAAGGACATCGCCTCCGCCCGCATCGTGCTCTCCGGTGCCGGGGCCGCCGGCACCGCGATCCTGCGTCTGCTGCGCGCCGCCGGTGCCCGCGACATCGTCGTCACCGACATCGACGGCATCATCCACGACAGCCGCGAGCAGCTCGAGGGCCGCCTGCCCTGGATCGCGGAGGTCACCAACCCCCGCGGGCTCACCGGCACCCTCCACGACGCGATCGCCGGCGCGGACGTCTTCATCGGGGTCAGCGCCGGGAACATCCTCACCGCACAGGACGTCACCACGATGGCGGACCGCTCGATCGTGTTCGCCATGGCCAACCCGACCCCGGAGATCGACCCCGCCGAGGCCGCCCAGCACGCCGAGGTCGTCGCCACCGGGCGCAGCGACTTCGCCAACCAGATCAACAACGTGCTGGCCTTCCCGGGCGTCTTCCGCGGCCTGCTGGACGCCCACGCCACCCGGGTCAGCGACCGCATGCTGCTGGCCGCGGCGAAGGCCCTGGCCGACGTGGTCACCACCGAGGAGCTGAACCCCACCTACATCGTCCCCAGCGTCTTCAACGAGGGCGTGACCAAGGCCGTGGCCAACGCCGTCGAGCAGGTCGCCCGCGAGGAGGCTGGGACGATCGACACCATCACCGGGGCCATGCCGGCGGTGTACGCCGACGAGATCACCCTGGAAGGCTGAGGCCCGGAACCGACCGGCCACCCCTCCCGGCAGTGGCGCACACGGCATCGTGTGCGCCACTTCTGCGCCCGGGCCGCGCCGGGACCGTCATACCGTGTCATGGGGTGTCGTCAGCAGCTCGTGTCGGCCAGTACGGCAGCCCTCCCCGTGGCGCACGCGGCGCATCGCGGGCACTGGTATCCCGGCAACGGCATCTCCAGCTTGTTCTTCACCCTCGAGAAAGCGCTGTGGCAGGACCGGGAGCTGCGGCGTGGCATCAGCCTCGCGATCGATCGATCGGCAGGCTACGGGCTCGGCACTCGCCGAGTCGCTCGTCAGCGGCGTTCGTCCAGCAGGGGCTCCGTCGACGTCCGCTCGGACTCCGTCGGCACGACGGCGTGCTCACGCCGCAGACGCTCGCCGATCCACAGCCCCACTCCGAGGGCGATGCCGATGACGTCGAGGAGGATGTCGGCGCCCTCCGCCCCGCGCTCGGGCAGCAGCACCAGCTGGATCAGCTCGATCAGCAGGGCATGGCCGGCAGCCACGATCACCACCCAGCCCATGGGGAACCGCCGGCGCGGAGCCAGCAGGCGACCGGCCGCCCAGACGGTCAGGGCGAACACCACGAGATGGACGATCTTGTCGATCCCGACGACCCCGGCCCCGGGCATCCCGCTCGGGACCGCCGGCAGATAGAAGCCGATGTTGGCCACGAGGGCGAGCACGAGCACCCCCACTCGCCACGGCAGCGACCCGCCGACGCGACGGACCTCGTGCGGGAGGTGACGGCAGAACTCGAGGGCGGCATCCATGACCGCAGTGTTCCAGCGACCGCCCCTGACCGCCCGGAGGCAGGGCCGTTAAGCTCGGGGCAACGACACCGATCGAGGGAGCAAACCATGTCCTCCACGTCCGACCCGTCCCGGATGGACCCGTACAGCGACGACCCGGGCAGCACTGCGGTGCTGGACCGCCAGCTGCAGGAGCAGGAGCAGACCACCGACGACGGCGACCACGACCGGTTCGCCCACTACGTGCGCAAGGACAAGATCACCCAGGCGGCCCTGGGCGGCTCCCCGGTGATCGCGCTGTGCGGCAAGGTGTGGGTGCCCGGCCGTGATCCCGAGAAGTATCCCGTGTGCCCCGAGTGCAAGGAGATCTACGAAGGGTTCCGCGCGCCGCGGGACGGCGGCGGCGACGGCGACTCCGGCGGTTCGGGCAAAGGCGGCGGCTTCCGTGGCTTCTTCGGCGGGCGCCGCTGACCGTCCTCGGGAGATCTCGCTGACCACGGCGTATGGCGTGGACCTCGGCGTGACCTGCTGACCTCGCCGGGTGCCGGGTCCGCACCGCTCGTCGCGGGCCGCACTGCTCGCCGTGGGCCGCACTGCTCGCCGTGGGCCGCGGCGCGCCCGGCGACTTCCTCACATCGGGTCCAGCGGCGGGTCGTCGGACGTCGGCGGTACGGTGGATCCCGCTGTGAATACGACTCCCTCCCTGTTCTCCACCAGCGATCCGCGCCGGCCCTCCGAGGCCGCCGCCCGGTCGCTGCCGGTGGCCTACCCCGAGCGCGCCGCCTGGGGCACCGTCCCCAAGTTGCGCGCCTGGCAGGCCGAGGCCCTCGAGCTGTACCGCACTCGTGATCCGAAGGACTTCCTGGCCGTGGCCACGCCCGGCGCCGGCAAGACCACCTTCGCTCTGCAGATCGCTGCCGCCCTGCTCGCAGAGGGCACGGTCCGCCGGGTCACGGTGGTCGCCCCGACCGAGCACCTGAAGACGCAGTGGGCGGACTCCGCGGCGCGCGTGGGCATCTCCCTGGACCCGAACTTCACCAACGCCCAGGGCGCCCACGGCTCCCATTACCAGGGCGTGGCGATCACCTATGCCCAGGTGGGCATGCACCCGGCGTTGCACCGCGCCCGCACCGAGGCCGAGCGCACCTTGGTGATCCTCGATGAGATCCACCATGCCGGAGACTCGCTGACCTGGGGCGACGGGGTGCGGGACGCCTTCGACACGGCGACGAGGCGGCTCGCGCTGACGGGCACCCCGTTCCGCTCGGACTCCTCGCAGATCCCCTTCGTGGTCTACGAAGAGGACGGCGAGGGATTCTCCCGCTCGAAGGCCGACTACACCTACGGCTACGGCGAGGCGCTGCGCGACCACGTGGTGCGCCCGGTGCTGTTCATGACGTACTCGGGGCGCATGCACTGGCGCACCAAGACCGGTGACGAGGTCTCCGCACAGCTCGGCGCGCTGGAGACCAAGGACATCACGCAGCAGGCCTGGCGCACCGCCCTGGACCCCCAGGGGGAATGGATCCAGTCGGTGCTCGCGGCCGCGGACCGCCGCCTGACGGAGGTGCGCCGCCACGTCCCCGATGCCGGCGGACTGGTGATCGCCACCGACCAGAAGGCCGCGCGCGCCTACGCGGCCACCCTCCAGGAGATCTGCGGCCAAGCCCCCACCGTCGTGCTCTCGGACGACGCCGGCGCCGGCAAGCGCATCGAGGACTTCTCCGCGTCCGAGGACCGCTGGATGGTCGCGGTGCGGATGGTCTCCGAGGGCGTGGACGTGCCCCGCCTGGCCGTGGGCGTCTACGCGACCTCGACGGCCACCCCGATGTTCTTCGCCCAGGCCGTCGGCCGTTTCGTGCGCTCACGGACCCGGGGTGAGACCGCCAGCGTGTTCCTGCCGACGGTGCCGATCCTCATGGCCCACGCCGCGGAGCTCGAGGCCGAGCGCGACCACGTGCTGGACCTGAGGCCCCCCGAGGGCGATCCGGAGACCGGGCTCGACGAGAACCTGGTCGAGCACGCGAACCGCCCCGAACAGACCAGCGACCAGCTCGAGATGACCTTCGAGGCGCTCGAGTCCGAGGCCTCCTTCGACCGTGTCCTGTTCGACGGTGGCGAGTACGGCGCCGGTGGCATGATCGGGAGCGAGGACGAGCAGGAGTTCCTGGGCATCCCCGGACTGCTCGACCCCGAACAGATGCGCACCGTCCTCCAGCAGCAGCAGGCTCAGCAGCAGGCCCGTCGGCAGAAGAGCGGGACGGCCGAGCAGCCCACGACGCCGGGCGTCGTGGACCACCGGCAGCTGATGGAGCTGCGCAAAGAGCTCAGCACCCTGGTCTCGGCCTGGGCCAAGAAGTCCGGCGCGCCCCACGGTTCCGTGCACAACACCCTGCGCAGCCGCAGCGGCGGACCGGCGGTCGCCCAGGCCAGCGCCGAGCAGATCCAGGAACGCATCGGCATCGTCCGCGGCTGGTTCGTCGGCCGCCGCTGATGATCCTGGGGCCCGGCGGTGTCGGGCGTGACGTGCTTCCGGGAGGGCGTGGGCGCATGGCTGCGGAGGGCGCGTGGTCGACTGCTGGCGCTCTGCCGGGCGCGCTGGTCATATAGCCAGCGCGCACGCTGACGCGCCAGTCACCGACGAGGACACACCCGCCGCGCCACCGCCGCGCCACCGCCGCGGCGCCAGTCACCGACGAGGACACACCCGCCGCGCCACCGTCGTGCCACCGCCGCGGCGCCAGTCACCGACGAGGGTCGACCCGCCGCGCCACCGCAGCGCCCACGTCACGCCGCGTCCGCGTCACGGGGAGGCTCGAAGCAGAGTCCGACGTCAGGGCAGGACGCGGGCGGCCTCGACGCCGTCGGTGACGGTGGGGATCGCGACCGGCCCGTCCGGCCCCTCATCGGCCGCCAGTCCCAGTTCAGCCGTCGACGCCGCATGCCGTGCTCGGGCCGCCCGCACCCTCTGCGGGGCGCTCAGGGACTCCACCGGGTCACCCCCGAGGATCATCGGGCTCTGCAGGGGTCGCAGCGCGGTCCGCGCCCAGTCGGCGGAGGCCTGCTCCGAGATCAGCTCGGCGGTCAGCTCCCGCTCGAACTCCGCGACCTCCTCCTCACCGGGCAGCACCAGCTCCGCCCGCGCCTGCCCGCCCACGAGCAGGCGGTAGGCGCTCTTGCCGGCCCCGAGGGTGGCCTTGTCCTGCGACCGCTTGCCGACCGGGTGCATCTGCCCGTCGGACCCCTCGCGCTCGACCAGCTTGTACACGAACCCCGGGGCCGGATGGCCGCCGCCGGTGACCAGACGGGTGCCGATGCCGTAGCCGTCCAGAGGGGCGTCCCTCAGCTCCTCGACGCGGTACTCGTCGAGGTCACCGGTGGCGGTCACCCGAGTGCCCGTCGCGCCGAGGGAATCCAGCAGCGCGCGCACCGGGGGGGCCTGCGCCCCCAGGTCGCCGGAGTCCAGTCGCACCGCCCCGAGCTCAGGACCGGCGAGCTCGACGGCGCGGCGCACCGCCGATTCGACGTCGTAGGTGTCCACGAGCACGGTGGTGCCGACGCCCTGGGAGGCGAGCTGGGCGCGGAAGGCCTCCGCCTCGGTGTCGAACAGCAGGGTGAAGGCATGCGCGGCGGTGCCGGCGACCGGGATCCGGTAGTGGGCGCCCGCGGCGAGGTTGGAGGTGGAGGCGAAGCCGACGATGTAGGCGGCGCGAGCCGCGGCGATCGCGGCGTCCTCATGGACCCGCCGCCCGCCCATCTCGATGCAGGGGCGCCCCCGCGCGGCGGTGATCATGCGGGAGCCGGCCGAGGCGATCCCGCTGTCATGGTTGAGGATCGACAGGATCACCGTCTCCAGCATCACGGCGTCCTCGAAAGTGCCCTCCACCCGCAGCACGGGGGAGTTCGGGAAGTACAGCTCGCCCTCCTCGTACCCGTGCACGTCCCCGGTGAACCGGTAGTCCGCGAGGTGCTCGAGCATCGACTCGTCGAGCACGCCGATGCTGCGCAGGTAGCGCAGATCCGCGTCGTCGAAACGGAATTCGGCGATCGCTTCGAGCACGCGGGCGGTGCCGGACAGGACGCCGTAGCGGCGCCCCGAGGGGAGGGACCGCGTGAAGACCTCGAAGACGCAGCGTCGCGAGGCGGTGCCGGCCGCACGGGCACCGTGCACCATCGTCAGCTCGTAGAGGTCGGTGAGCAGGGCAGAAGTCACAGTGTCCACCGTAATGCGTGGCGGGAGGTTCGATGGTCGGACGCGCCCCGTAGACTCGTCCGCGCCGCGTCCGGCCACCAGCGGACTGATCGGGCGGCGGCGTGACACAGGAGGAGCACGAATGTCGGTTCAGCTGCGGCAGGCCGAGCCCGGGACGGGCTCGGTGACCGACCCCTCCGGCAGCGTCCAGCTGGGTGTCGATCCCGACGGGCCCTGGGCCGCCGTGGTCTGGAACGACCCCGTGAACCTCATGAGCTACGTGGTGTTCGTCCTGCGCCGGCACTTCGGGTACTCCCGGCTCGTCGCGGAGCAGCTGATGATGCAGGTCCACGAGGAAGGGCGGGCCGTCGTCTCGCGCGGCTCCCGGGAGCGGGTCGAGACCGATGTCCAGGCCATGCATTCCTTCGGGCTGCGGGCGACGCTGGAGAGGGCGGGGGAGGACTGATGGCCCACGCGTTCCGCCGTCGCCCCGATGGCAGCCTCGCCTGCCGGCTCGACGGCGAGGAGAAGGCGATCATCGCCCAGGTCGCGCAGGAGACCTCGGACCTGATCCGGGCCGACCTCGGCATCGACACGGGCTCCGACCCGCTGCAGCGCGCCGCCGACAGCGAGGATCCGCTGCGCCGGCTGGAGGCCGAGTTCGCCGGGCGCGACCCTCGTGAGCCCGCCGATTCCGCGGTGAAGCGGCTGTTCCCGGCCGCCTCCGAGGATTCGACGCTCGCGGGCGAGTTCCGCCGCTTCGGGCAGCAGGATCTCGCCGACGGCAAACTCGCCGACCTCCGCACCGTCATGTCGATCCTCGATGCCACCGGCCACGGCCACAGCGAGGTCGTCATCGACGACGAGCAGGCGCTCGCGCTGCTGCGCGCCATGAACGACGTGCGGATCGTGCTGGCCGATCGCCTGGACCTCCAGCGCGACGGCGACTTCGATACCGTCCAGATGCTCCAGCAGATCGGTGAGCGCGTGGAGGGAGCGACGGGGCCGGACGACGAGCAGGTCGGCTCCGACATCGTCATCGCGGTCTACGAGCTGCTGTCCTGGCTCCAGGAGAGCCTGCTCAGAGCGCTCGACTGACGGTGAGGAGCTCGCTCGTCGGGGTGGTTCACCCAGGCTCTCCCGACCGTCACCGGAATGTGATCGGACTGTGAAACGGCACGCAGTGAGCGCGCCGTCACTGCCGTCGGTACGGATCGACACTAGCCTTGCGGGGATGAACAACGCGCCGATCGGGATCTTCGACTCCGGGGTGGGCGGGCTCACCGTCGCCCGGGCCATCCTCGACCAGCTGCCGCAGGAGGAGGTGGTCTACATCGGCGACACCGAGCACGGTCCGTACGGACCCCGCCCCATCGCCGAGGTGCGCTCGCTGACCCTGGACATCATGGACGACCTCGTCGAGCGCGGGGTGAAGATGCTCGTGATCGCCTGCAACACCGCCTCGGCCGCCGTGCTGCGCGATGCGCGCGAGCGCTATGACGTCCCTGTGATCGAGGTCATCCAGCCGGCCGTGCGCCGCGCGGTCGCCGCCACCCGCAACCAGCGGGTGGCCGTGATCGCGACCCAGGGCACCGTCACCTCCCGCGCCTACGAGGACGCCTTCGCCGCCGCCCCCGACCTCGACATCGTCACCCAGGCCTGCCCTCGGTTCGTCGAGTTCGTCGAGAACGGGGTGATCACCGGCGAGGAGCTCATCGACGTCGCCGAGGCGTACCTCAGGCCGGTGCGCGAGGCGGGGGTGGACACCCTGGTGCTCGGCTGCACCCATTACCCGATGCTCGCCGGTCCCATCAGCTACGTGATGGGGCCGGAGGTCACCCTGGTCTCCTCCGCCGAGGAGACCGCGCTGGACGTGTACCGCCAGCTGCGCGGCGCCTCCCTGCTGCGCGAGTCGGAGCGCCCACCGCGGCACGTCTTCGCGCAGACCGCGGAGGGTGCCGGCAGCGAGTCGTTCGTGCGGCTCTCGCGCCGATTCCTGGGCCCGATGCTCGATGTGACCGCGAGCCTGCCGGTGGTGACGGCATGAGGATCAGGGTCATCGGCTGCAGCGGCAGCTTCGCCGGCCCCGACGGAGCGGCCTCCAGCTACCTCCTCGAGCACGAGGACGCCTCCGGGCGCACCTGGCGGGTGCTCATGGACCTCGGCTCCGGCGCCTTCGGGCCGCTGCAGTCCGCCATCGATCCGGCGGACCTCGACGCCGTGATCGTCTCCCATCTCCACCCCGACCACTACCTCGACCTCACCGGCCTCGAGGTGTTCTGGGCCTACCATTCCCGCGACGACCTGCCCCGGCTGCCGATCCACGCCCCGCAGCCGCTGCCGGGACGGCTCTCCTCGGTGCTGGGCCGGACGGGGAACGTCCCCGACGGCGTGACCCGAGAGCCGTTCACCCATCATGTGCTCGAGGACGAGCAGCGCTTCTCGATCGGGCCCTTCGACATCCAGGTGCGCGAGGTCCTGCACCCGGTGGAGGCCTACGGATTCCGCGTCGCTGCGGGGGACACCGTGCTGGCCTACTCCGGGGACACCGATTCCTGCGACGCGCTCGACGAGATCGCCGACGGTGCAGACCTGTTCCTGTGCGAGGCCGGATACATCGAGGGCCGTGACGACCGCTTCAGCGGCGTCCACCTCACCGGCCTGCGCGCCGGACGGGCCGCGGTCGCCGCCCGGGCGGGGCGCGTCGTGCTCACCCACGTCGCCGCCTGGACGGACCCGGCGGTCCCGCTGGCCGAGGCCCGCAGCGTCTACGACGGCCCGCTCGAGCTCGCCGTGCCGGGCGCCGTGTACGACCTGGACGGCGCCGACCGCTCTGTGTGATCCGGTCCGCGGCGCCGGGATCGGAGCCGGCAGGCTCCGGCGGAGCTCGTCGCACGTCCGCTGAGGACCAGCGGCTATCCTCGATCCGTACGCCTGAGCGACACGGAGGAGAACCCGCTCGATGAGCACCCAGAACCCCACGCCCACCGGTGACCGCGTCGACGGTCGCACCCCGGACCAGCTGCGCGAGGTCCGCATCGCCCGCGACTGGCTCGACCACGCCGAGGGCAGCGCCCTGATCGAGTTCGGCCGCACCCGCGTGCTGTGCGCGGCCAGCTTCACCGAAGGCGTCCCGCGCTGGAAGAAGGGATCCGGCTCAGGGTGGGTCACCGCCGAGTACGCGATGCTGCCGCGGGCGACGAACACCCGCGGCGCCCGCGAGAGCGTCAAGGGGAAGATCGGAGGGCGCACCCACGAGATCTCCCGCCTGATCGGCCGCTCCCTGCGCGCGATCATCGACCTCGACGCCCTCGGCGAGAACACCATTCAGCTGGACTGCGACGTGCTCCAGGCCGACGGCGGCACCCGTACCGCCGCGATCACCGGCGCTTACGTGGCGCTGGCCGACGCGATCACCTGGGGCAAGCAGCACACCTCCGTCCCCGCCGCCCGCGAGGTGCTCACCGACTCCGTCAGCGCCATCAGCGTCGGGATCGTCGGGGGTCGACCGCTGCTGGACCTCGAGTACCGCGAGGACGTCGAGGCCGAGACCGACATGAACGTGGTGGTCACCGGATCCGGCTCCTTCGTCGAGGTGCAGGGCACCGCCGAAGGCGCTCCGTTCGACCGAGCGGAGCTGGGCTCCCTGCTGGACCTGGCCACCGGCGGCTGCGAGCAGCTGACGGCGATCCAGCGCGACGTCCTCGCCGCCCAGCGATGACGGACGAGGTCGCGGCGGTCCCTGACGGTGCGCGGGTCATCCTGGCTTCGCACAATCGCGGGAAGCTGGCCGAGCTGCAGCGGATCCTCTCCGCGGCGGTGCCCGGGCTCGCCCCGGAGGCGATCATCTCCTCTGCCGGCATCGACCTCCCCGATGTGGTCGAGGACGCCGTCACCTTCGAGGGCAACGCCCTGCTGAAGGCGCATTCTGCCGCCGAGGCGACGCGGCTGCTCGCCGTCGCCGACGACTCCGGCCTGGCCGTCGACGTGCTCGGCGGCAGCCCGGGGATCTTCTCGGCGCGATGGAGCGGACGCCACGGGGACGACGAGGCCAACAACGATCTGCTGCTCGCGCAGCTGTCGGACGTCCCCGAGGTGCACCGCAGGGCACGTTTCGTGTGCGCGGCGGCCCTGGTCGCCCCGGACGGCACCGAGACGGTCGAGCGCGGTGAGATGCCGGGCCGACTGCTGACCGAGCGCCGCGGGGACGGGGGCTTCGGCTACGATCCGCTGTTCCTGCCCGACGGGCAGACGCGGACCTCCGCCGAGCTCTCGGCCGCGGAGAAGGACGCGATCTCGCACCGCGGCATCGCGTTCCGCGCGATCTCCCGCCACGTGGCCCGGCTGCGGGGATGACAGCAGCCGCCTGCGTCGTGCGGTGACGAACCGACCGAGCGGATTCGGTCCTGAGCTCGTCGTGCAGGATCGGCTCAGGCGGCGCCGACGTGGGCGAGGGCGCGGCGCACCAGGAGGTCGCGCCCTCCGTTCATCTCATCCAGCGGCGAGGATTCGGCCAGCAGCTCGTCGATCCCGAACCAGGCCAGATCCAGCGCGTCCTCCTGGGGTGCTGTCTCCCCGTCGACCGGGACGATGTAGGCCATCGAGATCGCGTGCTGGCGCGGATCGTGGAACGGGGAGAGCCCCGGCGTGGGGAAGTACTCCGCGACCGTGAACGGCACGGGGGAGACCGGGATCCGCGGCAGCGCCATCGGCCCGAGATCCTTCTCGACGTGCCGGGTGATGGCCTCGCGGATGGTCTCGTGGATCATGACCCGCCCGGAGACGATCGCACGGACGATCTGCCCGTCCCCGGAGGCACGCAGCAGCAGGCCGACCTCGACCACGGAGCCGTCGACGTCGGTGCGCACAGGCACCACGTCCACGTACGGGATCGGCAGGCGGCGGCGCAGCTCGTCGATGTGCTCGGGCTCGAACCAGGCGCCCTCGGCGTCCACGGCGGTACGGCTGTTCATCGCGGTCCTCCTTCGGGGTGGACGGCGGGGGAGTCGGCGCCGGAGCTCTCCGTGCCGACGGTCGCGGGGCCGTCGGGCCGCGCCGGAGCGGTCGCGGCGAGCTGGGCCGGCGCGAGCTGACCCTTCTCGACGAAGAAGCGGGGGTTCTGGTCGCGGTCGGCGACCTTCACGGCATGGTCGACGTCCACCCCGGCGATCATCCGCACCCGCCACGTGGTGCCCTCGAGCTCGACGGTCGACAGGGTCGCATTGGGGATCGAGGGCAGCGGCTGCTCGATGATTCCCGAGAGGATGAACCGGATCAGGGTTCCATGAGCGACGACCAGCACCTTCTGGCCCGGGTAACGCTGCTCGAGCGCTTCGAGGGCGTCATAGCCGCGGTCGGCGACGGCCTGATGATCCTCGCGGCCCGGGAAGGAGCGATCGGGCCAGCGCCTCTCCATCTCCTCGACCGGCCGACCCTCGGCCGCACCCCAGTCGATCTCGACCAGCCGGGCGTCGGTGCCTCCGAATGCGATCGCGTGGTCCTCGCCGATGATCCGGCCGGTCTGCTCGGCACGCTGCAGCGGCGAGGAGATGATCACGTCCCAGTCCACCGGGGGCAGCTGGTCGAAGGCGCGGTGCGCCTGCTCGATCCCGGTGCCGTTCAGGGGGATGTCCGAGGATCCCTGGAAGAGGTTCTGCAGGTTGTAGTCCGTCTGCCCATGGCGGACGAGCCCGAACAGGGTCATGGGGGAGTCTCCTCATCACGATCGCGGTCAGTGCGCGAGAAGGGACTCGAACCCTCATGCCCTCGGGCACTGGAACCTAAATCCAGCGCGTCTGCCAATTCCGCCACTCGCGCGCCCCGACAGCTTATCGGGCCGGCAAGGATGCTCCGGTCGGCCCGGGAAGGGTGCTCCGGGTAGGCTCGGGCCCTGGCGGCGCGAGGCACCCTGTCCGCTGTGGGCAGCCCGAGCACCCGTTCCGCCTCCTCGACACGATCCCGTCCCGACCTCACAGGAGACCTCCATGAGCGCCCTCGCTGGCAAGACCGCCGTCATCACCGGATCCTCGCGCGGAGTCGGGGCCGCCACCGCGAAGCTCCTCGCCGGACAGGGCGCGAACGTCGTGATCAACTATCGCCAGAAGGCGCCGCGGGCGAACAAGGTCGTCGGCGAGATCGAGGCCGCCGGCGGCAAGGCCGTCGCCGTCGGCGCGGACCTCACCGAGTCGAAGGACGTCGATGCCCTCATGCAGACCGCCCTCGACTCCTTCGGCAGCCTCGACCTGCTGGTCCTGAACGCCTCCGGCGGGATGGAGGCCGATCTCGGCGAGGACTACGCGATGCGCCTGAACCGCGATGCCCAGTCCGCCGCGCTGAGCGCCGGGCTCGAGCGTCTCTCCCCGGGGGGTCGCGTCGTCTTCGTGACCAGCCACCAGGCCCACTTCATCGACCAGGTGGAGACCATGCCCGAGTACGAGCAGGTCGCCCGGTCCAAGCGCGCGGGGGAGACCGCCCTGACCGAGCGGGTCGGCGAGATGTCCGAGAAGGGCGTCTCCTTCGTGGTGGTCTCCGGCGACATGATCGAGGGCACCGTCACCGCCACGCTGCTGAACCGCGCCCGTCCCGGCGCGCTCGAGGAGCGCCGCGAGGCCGCAGGCAAGCTCTACTCCGTCGAGGAGTTCGCCGCGGAGGTCGCGGCGATGGCGAGCGCCGAGGTGGAGACCGGCCATGTCGAGCTGGTCGGCGGTGCCGACGACTTCCTCGCCCGCACCCGGCGCTGAGCCGACCCGCATCGTGCCGATTCCGATCGTGCCGATTCCGAACGGACGGCATGCTCGCGATACGATCGGCGCAATCAAGCCCTGACGACCCCCGGAGGCAGTGGTGGCCAAGAAGAACAGCCTGGACGACATGCGCGACGAGGCGTACCGCCGGCAGGACAACCTGGCGTCGGACATCGACGAGCTGGTCGACCGTGTGAACCCCAAGAATGCGGTGACCCGCTGGAAGAACGAGATCGTCGGCTCGGTGAAGGGTTTTTCCGACGCCGGTGACGGGAAGACCTCCTCGGTGCCGCTGACGGCCATCGCGGGAGGCGTCATCGGCGTGGTGGTGCTCGGCGCAGGTGTGGCGATCGCCGTCGCGGCCTCGCGCCGCGAGCCCACTCAAGGTCAGAAGGTCGCCCGGACCATCAAGCAGACCCGGCGTCAGACCGCTCGGTCCGCGAAGGACGTCCGTGCGGCGCTGAAGAAGTCCTCCCTGCCCGGCTCCACGGAGGCGGAGAAGTACGCCGGGGAGCTCAGCGCCGTCCTGCAGGACGTCGCGAAGAAGGCGGAGAAGAGGTCCGCGGCCGCGGGCCGCTGACCTCGCTCTCGTCGATCCCTGGCGTCGCCCCGGGTCGCCTCAGTGGCGGCCCGGGGCGTTCTTCAGCTCTCCGGAGACGTACAGCCACTGGCCCTTCTCGCGCACGAAGCTGGAACGCTCGCGCAGCTCGCGGCGCCCTTCCGGGGTGCGGGCGATCGCGGTGAACTCCACGATCCCCTCGTCGTCGAAGGGTCCGCCGCCGCTGGTCTCGGTGACCAGCAGCCGCTTCCATTCCATCTCGTCGCCGACGGAGCGGGCGAGCTCGCGGTAGGAGGGGCTGGTGCTCGGATGCCAGGTGCGCAGCAGGTGGTCGGCATCCCGGACCACGTGCGCCGTGAAGCGCGAACGCATCAGGGCCTCGGCGGTACCGGCCTGGCGTGCCCGGCGCATGACGGGGCCGCAGCAGGCCCCGTAGCTGTCGCCGGTGCCGCAGGGGCAGCGGGTGTCGTCGGCGAGGGGGGTCGGGGTGATGCTCATCCTTCGATTATCCAGCCCGACGCGCAGCGGCGGGACCCGTCGGGGTGGGAGACGACCGACGGCAGGGCCTCGGGCGCGCCCTGATGACCGGCCTGATCGGTCGGATCGACGCCGCGGCACCCGCCCACCCCGACATCACGCTGCTCGCCGACCCGCCCGGACCGCCGCTGTACCGCGCCCTGGGATTCGTCGATCCGGAGCCGGGCGCGGCGGGGCGGCTCCCCCGCTGAGAAGGGGCAGTCTGCTCTCCCACGGAGCGTCAGCGGCGCGACCAGCCCGGGGTGGACGGGCCCACCGTCGGCCGCCAGCCGGTCTCGGACATGAACCGCACCGAGGAGACCCGCAGCGAACGGCGCTGGGTGTCCAGTCGCGTGCCGACGATGGCCTGGGTGATCTCCGGGTAGAACTTCGCAGGCGTCGTGACGCCTGCCTCCATGGCCAGGTCCTTGGCCCAGCGGGCCTTGGTGATCGGCTCGCCGCCGACGTTGTAGAAGCCGCTGTCGGCGCGCAGGGCCGCCACGAAGGCGCGGCCGGCATCCGAATGGTGCAGCAGCGTCACGTAGTTCTCCGGCTTGCCCAGCAGGATCGGGTCGCCCTCCCGGGTGGCCTTCAGGGCGTGCGTGGTGTGGGGATCGCGGCCGAACAGCTGGCCCAGGCGCAGCACCACGGAGCTGCGGCCGGCGGAGGCGAAGTCCACCGCAGCGCGCATCTCGGCGACGCGGGGCCGGAACGCCTGATTGTGCACGCTCAGGCGCTGGTCCTCCCCGATCCACTCCGAACCGTTGTCCGGGTACAGATAGATGGTGGACTCCTGGATCAACTTCCGCACGCCCGCCTCGGCTGCGGCTTTGGCGACCGCGACGGAGGCCTCGAGGTGGAGTTTGTCGTCCTCGCGCCAGGCCAGCGGCCGCAGCCCGGCCATGCCGACCGGCACGTGGGCGAGGGCATTGACGACGACGTCGTATCCGCGGAAGGCACGGGCCAGGTCGGAAGGATCGAACACGTCGGCCACAGCGGCGCCGCCGCCGCGACCCTCGATGATCGGTACGCCGGAATCGCGTCGGGTGATGCCTGTGACCTCGTGCCCGGCGGCGACGAGCGCCTCCACGGCTTCCTGGCCGAGCACTCCGGTGGCACCGGTGACCGCGATCCTCACGCTGACCTCCTTCGGCGAGGGCCCGCGGGGACCCTCGAACGTCGACCTTCCTGGGGGAACGAGTCTATGTGATCGCTCCAGGTCCCACGGCCGGACGATCGAGGTGGAACGGTGCCAGCACGCCCTCGCCGGAGAGGCTGTCGGCTCCCTCACATGGTGGCCCGGCGAGTTGGCGTCACCGCGCCAGGCAGGTAAGGTTCTTTCCTGTTCGGCGCCATTAGCTCAGTTGGTTAGAGCAGCTGACTCTTAATCAGCGGGTCCGGGGTTCGAATCCCTGATGGCGCACCGACAGTCGAAGCCCCACCGGATGGCCGGTGGGGCTTCTTCGTGTCCCGGAACAGGCCGAGGCCGTCGACGAGGTCCGCCACCGAGACGCTGACGGCCGCGGCTGTCGACCTCGAGCACCCTCGAGCGCATTGGCTGGGCGCATGACGATTCGACACCCCGACGCCTGCGTCGACGATCTCGACGCCGCCGCACGTCTCCACGGCGTGCTGCCCCAGCTGCCGACACGGACCGCCGACGATGGGCGGAGATCGGGGTGGCGCCGTTCGGCGGTGTCGTCACGGACGGATTCTGTGCCATGGGAGACCTCCACGGACTTCTCGTCCTCGTCTCCGCCGGTCGGCCCTGGATGCCGACCGAGGACCGCATCGCCACGATGTCGTCGCTCGATGTCCGCATCGATGCTCCGCGGCCGCTCGATCTGCGCCTCGGGGCTGCGAGAATCCGCAGCTACGCGGACTGACCGCCGCGAGCCAGCAGATGGGCCACGTCGACCAGGTCACCGGCGGCCAGAGTCGGGGGCATCATCGCGCTCGGGTATGCAGCGGGGGGCGTGCCGCGGCGTATCCACGCGCCGCGCAGACCGGCGCGCACCGCGCCGTCCACGTCCCAGGGATGCACCGCGACCAGCATCGCATCAGCGGGGGCGACGTCAGCAGCATCGACCGCGTACCGGTACGCCTCGGGTGCCGGCTTCCAGCATCGCGGCCCTCGCACGTCCAGCAGCAGATCGAAATGGTCTCGCAATCCTGCGCGTTCCAGCAGGGCTTCGGTGACCGCCGCACTGCCATTGGTCATCGTGATCAGGCGAAACCTTGCCCCGTGCAACGCTCGGACCCCGGCAGGGACCTCCGGATGGACGTCCAGTTCGGAGAACCCGGCCACCACGTGCTCGATCGCGTCATCGGTGAGCGCCGGTCCCTCCGTCCCTTCCGTCAATGCCCGGAGACCATCGCGAGCGACGTCGGCGAGGTCGGCGTATCCTCCTGCAGCGGTCAGAGCGAACCCATCGCGCAGGACCCCGGCGAACCACGGACGGAACGCCGTGGGCGCCACGCCGACCGACGCCAAGCGGGAGCGCATCCCGGCCATGTCGCTGAGCGTCTCGTTGACGTCGAACACGAGGACTTCCGGGGCAGGCGACGCAGTCGGCATGGACTCGACGCTAGCAGTGACCCGAGCACTCCTCGGGTGCGGATGCGCGGGTCCCCGTGCGAGTGCACCCGTGACATCGCCGACCGTCAGGATCTCCGGATCGGAGGTCGTCAGGTTCCGGTCGACCACGGCGTGGTCGGGGATCTCCCGTCCTGCCCCGCGGGCAGACCGCTCGGTCCAGGCGTTTCGTCCGTGGTCGCAGGAGGATGGCCTTCCTGCACGAGCCGGGCGGGCCTACGGTGACCGCAGTCACGGACTTCGTTCGATCCCCGTCGAGGAGGAGCACGTCATGACGTCTGCGAACAACACCCCCACTCCGGCACCCGGCCGCCCCAGCAGCCGGCCGCCGTCGCTCGATGAACCGACCGAGCCCACCGGCCCCCTGGAGCCCACACCGGACCAGGAGGCAGCTCAGCCCCGGACCCCGACGGGGGCGGAGCCCGGCCCCGAGCGCTCGACGACCGCGCAGCAGGGCGAGTTCCTCACCACCTCGCAGGGCGCACGGCTGCAGGACACCGATCACTCGCTGAAGGCCGGCCGGCGCGGCCCGGTGCTGCTGCAGGATCATCACCTGCGCGAGAAGGTCACCCACTTCGACCACGAGCGGATCCCGGAGCGTGTCGTGCACGCCCGCGGTGCCGCGGCCCACGGCGTCTTCGAGGGGTACGGAACGGCCGAATCCGTCTGCCGCGCCGGGTTCCTCGCGAAGGGGAAGCGCACCGAGGTGTTCACCCGGTTCTCGACCGTCGTCGGCTCCCGCGGCTCGATGGACACCGCGCGGGACACCCGCGGCTTCGCCACCAAGCTCTACACCGACGAGGGCACCTTCGACCTGGTCGCGAACAACATCCCGGTCTTCTTCATCCAGGACGGGATCAAGTTCCCCGATGTCGTCCATGCCGCCAAACCCCACCCGGACCGGGAGATCCCACAGGCCCAGAGCGCGCACGACACCTTCTGGGAGTTCGTCTCCCTCCACACCGAGGCACAGCACCACACCCTGTGGTTCATGGGGGACCGCGGGATCCCGCGGTCCTTCCGGATGATGGAGGGCTTCGGGATCCACACCTTCCGGCTCGCCAACGCCGACGGGGAGACGTCGCTGGTGAAGTTCCATTGGAAGCCGACTCTCGGCGTCCATTCCCTGACGTGGGAAGAGGCGCAGATCCTCGGTGGCGCGGACCCCGACTTCCACCGCCGCGACCTCTCCGACGCGATCGAGGCCGGGGCGCACCCCAGCTGGGAACTCGGCATCCAGGTCTTCCCCGACGACGAGGAGCAGTCCTTCGAGGGCATCGACCTGCTGGATCCCACGAAGTTCGTCCCCGAGGAGTTCGCCCCCGTCCAGCCGATCGGACGCATGACCCTGGACCGCAACCCCAGCAACTACTTCGCCGAGACGGAGCAGGTCGCGTTCAACCCCGGCCATCTGGTGCCCGGGATCGATGTCACGGACGACCCCCTGCTGCAGGTGCGCCTGTTCTCCTACGTCGATACCCAGCTGACCCGCCTGGGAGGGCCCAACTTCGCCCAGCTGCCGATCAACCGGGCGCACGCGCCGATCAACGACATGCTGCGCGACGGCTACGGCCAGCAGGGCGACCACGCAGGAGTGGCGCCGTACCAGCCCAACTCACTGGACGGCGGCTGCCCCTTCATGGCCGGAGAGATGGACGGCGCCTTCACGGACCTGCCCGTGCGGGTGCCCGAGGGCGTGAAGGAACGGGAGCTCTCGGCGACCTTCGAGGACCATTACAGCCAGGCCCGACTGTTCTGGCGCAGCATGACGCCCCTCGAGCGGGACCACATCGTCGACGCCTACTCCTTCGAACTGGGCAAGTGCTACGAGAACGTCATCCGCGAGCGCCAGCTGCAGTGCCTGGCGAACATCGACGTCGACCTGTGCACCCGTGTCGCCGCGGCGCTGGGGATGCCCGCTCCGGAGCCGACGGTCCCCGCCGGCGACGAGAGCGACGGCCCGGTGAGCACCAGCGGGGCGCTGTCCCAGCTCGGCGGGACCTGGCCGACCGACGGCCGGATGATCGGCATCGTCGTCGACCCTGACGGGGACAACTCCGCCCTGCTGGCGCTCCACGAGAAGATCGTCGCCGCCTCGATGACACCTCTGGTCATCGCGCCGCACGGCGGTGAGGTGGCCGGAGTCCCCGTGGGCCGCACGTTCGCCACTGCGGCGTCGGTGGAGTTCGATGCGCTCCTGCTGGCGGGCGCCCCTCTCACCGCTCCCGACTCCCGGCCGTCGGTGGACCCGAAGGCCGGCGCACCCGGCTCCGGTGCGATCGAGCCGCGGGTCGGAAAGCTGATCGACGAATGCTGGCGCCATGCGAAGGCGATGGGTGCCTGGGGCGAGGGGCGCGGTGCGCTCGAAGCGCACACGGGGTCCGGCGGCGCCGGCATCGTGCTCGGCGACGAACCGTTCACGGTGCTCGGCGAGATCCAGTCCCTGCTGGGCGGTCACCGCGTCTGGGAGCGGTTCGTCCCCGCGTCACGGTGAGATCGTGACGCGCCTCGGCCCCTACTCCTCGCCGGTCCGGCCGTCGATGAGTTCACGGATGATGTCGAGGTGGCCGACGTGCCGTGCGTACTCCTGTACGAGATGCAGGAGCACGCGCTCGAGGGTGGCCGGTTCGGCACCGTCCCACCGCGGTCCGGGTCGTCCTTTCTCCTCCAGGGCGTGCGCGTCGACGATGGTCCGGGTGCGATCCGCCTGCGCGCTGAGCGCTCCCAGGAGGTCGGATACGGAGTGGTCGGGACCGACGTGCCAGGCCCCGTCGCGCTCATCGCCCCAGGGATCGGCCACGTCACGCCCCTCGAAGCCCCATTCCAGCCAGCGCCGTTCGACATGGGTCAGGTGGGAGATGAGCTGGAGCGGCGTCCACCCGCTGGGCAGGCGGCTGGAGCGGAGCTCGGAGTCGGCGATTCCGTCCAGCTTGGAGACCAGGACCGCGCGGAAGTAGTCCAGATAGCGAAGCAGGACGTCGTCGCGCGAGGCCGCAGGGTCTGTCGGTGCGGGAAACGCTGGTCTGTGGTCGGCGGTCATCACGAGATTGCTCCCTCTCTCACGTCTCGGTATCGGACTGTACGCAGTGGGCGCACCTGGCGGAAAGAGGTAAAGGCTTCGACCCGGAGGCCATGGCCCAGGATCCGGAGCCCCACTGCAGGCAGGGGAAGCGCATCCGGGCGCTCACCATGATCGCGTCGTCGGTTCGTCCCGACCAAGCGTTCACCTCGTGGTGTTCGAGCCCCGAAGCGGGCGCCACCTGGGGTGACACCTGCCCTGGCATCGATTGTCGCGGTCCTCCCGACTCCTGGTGTTGACCACCCCCGGGACCCCGGCAACACTTGCAAAACCACCGGCGAACGGTGTGGCGTCTCTCGTGAGGAGAGTTCACATGGAAGCCAGAACGAAGGTTGCGCTGGGTGTTCTGGGCGGCTACGTCCTGGGTCGCGGAAAACGATCCAAGTTCGCACTGCTCGCCCTGGGTTACCTCGCCGCCAAGCAGGGATCTCGACAGCTCGAGACCGCGAAGTCGTCGATCTTGGAGTCCGATGAGGGCAAGGCCTTCACGCAGCAGCTCACCGGGGGACTGGCCACTGCGGCGAAGGGTGCCGCCACAGCTGCTGTCGGCAAGGGCGTCCACAGCGTGAGCCAGAACCTCAAGCAGCGCACCGCGCTGCTGCAGGAAGGATCGGGCTCATCCGAGGATGAGGACACCGACGAGGCCTCCGAGGAGGAGCAGGACCCGGACTCGGGGACCGAAGAGTCCGACGATGCCGAGAGCGCCGACGAGTCCGACGAGGGCAGCGCTTCCGAGGATGCCGAGGATGCGACGCCGAAGAAGAAGCCGGCGGCCAAGTCCGCCTCCCGCTCCACGGGCAGCTCGACGCGCAAGGCGACGAGCGGGTCTTCGCGGAAGACCCCGAGCAGCTCCACCAAGAAGACGGCGAGCAGCACCACGAGCCGTTCCCCGGGGAAGTCCCCGAGCCGGTCCCGCTCCACCTCGTCGAGCGCGAAGAAGTCCACGGGCGGGACCGCGAAGCGGAAGGACGAGTCGCATGAGTGAGGACACCACGAAGGAGACCCAGAAGCCATGGTGGAAGGCCGCACTGGACGAACTTCCCGTGGGTGACCTGCGTTCTGACATCACCGATTACGCGAAGGCGCTCGCGGAGAAGGGCACCTCGGGCCTGACCGACAAGTTGAACGATCTGACCCAGTCGCTCACGCCGGGCGATGACGAGAGCGCCGGCGGCGAGGGACTCAAGAAGGGTGCCGAGAAGCTCGCGGAGGGGAAGAACCCCGCCGCTGCCGGCGCCTCGGCGCTCGCCACCGGAGCCAAGGAGAAGCTGACCCCCGGCTCGGGTGGCGGCGGGTCCTCCGGCGGCTCGGGGGAGGTCAAGAAGTTCTCCAACATCGTCGAGCACATCGACGTGGGCGTTCCCGTGCGGGTCGCCTACAACCAGTGGACGCAGTTCGGCGACTGGACCAGCTTCATGAAGAAGGTCGAGAACGCGGAGCAGCAGTCCGAGGAGAAGGTGGAGTTCAAGGGGCAGGTGTTCCTCTCCCACCGGACGTGGGAGTCCACCATCGTCCAGCAGGTCCCCGACGAGCAGATCGTCTGGGAGTCGAAGGGCGAGAAGGGCCACCTCGACGGCTCGGTCACCTTCCATGAACTCGCGCCGCGCCTGACCCGGATCCTCATCATCGTGAACTACTACCCGCAGGGCTTCGTCGAGAAGGTCGGCAACATGGGCCGCCCGGTGGGCAAGCGCATCCGCGTGGAGTCGAGGCTGTTCGCCCGCTATGTCATGACCACGACGATCCTCGACGAGGACGCGGTCGAGGGCTGGCGCGGCGAGATCCGAGACAGCGAAGTCGTACGAACACACGAGGAAGCCCTCGAGGCGGAGCAGGCCGAGCAGGAAGAAGCCGAGCAGGACGAGGGCGGTCAGGACGATCCCGAGCAGGATGACACCGAGCAGGAGGCCGCAGAGCAGGACGATGCGTCGTCAGAGGACGGCGAGAGCTCGGACCCCGAAGACGGCGAGCAGGCCGAGGACGGAGACCAGGAGCCCGAGGAAGACACCGAGAGCGACCAGGAACCGGACGACGCGGAGGGCGACTCCGAGGCGTCCGAGAGCACGAAGGCCGGCGATCCTCCTGCGGAGGAGGACGACGATTTCGAGTACGTCGATGAAGAATCCGAGAAGACCGGAGGCACATCATGACCGCCAGCACCGCCACCCAACAGCGCTCCAAGGGCGGGTACGTCGACCGCCCATCGTCCAGCTCCCTCGCCGACGTCGTGGAGATCATCCTCGACAAGGGACTCGTCATCGATGCCTTCGTGCGCGTGTCCTTGGTCGGCATCGAGATCCTCACCATCGACGCCCGCATCGTGATCGCCAGCGTCGACACCTATCTGCGATTCGCCGAGGCGACCAACCGCCTGGATCTGTACCAGAAGGGCGGCAAGGACATCACCGAAGTCATGGGCGAGACCCAGGAACAAGGCGCCAAGGGCAAGGTCGGTGGCGCTCTCGAGGGTGCCAAGGACGCGCTGACCTCCGATGACACGAAGGAGGACGAGAAGGCGGACAAGAAGGAGGAGAAGGCCGAGGCGTGATGGAACCCACCGAGCTGCGCACCCAGGACGAGGCCGCTCCGGGGGACGGGCTGTACGTGTACGGCATCGGCCGTGCGGACGCCTCGCTCCCGGAGGGCCTGGTCGGCGTGCTCGCCGGCCGGCCCCGGCTGCAGCGCCGCGGCGACCTCGCCGCGGTCGTCTCGGAGCTGCCCGAGGATGCAGATTTCGGGACACCGCAAGATCTCGTCGCCCACTCGGCCGTCCTCGATGCGATCGCAGAATCAGTCGCGGTGCTGCCGATGCGCTTCGGCACGGTGGTCCCTTCCGCCGACGACCTCGACCGCGAGCTCCTGGCAGAGCCCGACGATCTCGTCGCGGCGCTGGACGGGGTGGACGGCGCGGTCCAGTACACCGTGCGCGTGCGCTACGACCAGGACGTGGTCCTGCCGGAGATCATCCGCTCGGATCCGCGCCTTGCCGGTCTCCAGGAAGCCATCGCCGGTACCACCGAGGACGAGACCCGCACCCAGCGCATCGAGCTGGGGGAGGGGATCGTCTCCCACTTCGATGCCCTTCGGGGGCCCGACGCGGAGGCACTGCTGGAGATGCTCGATCCTCTGGTGCGCGATCGCTCCGTCCACGAGACGAGCCAGGCGGGAGACGTCGTGGACGTCGCTCTGCTCGTCGCCCGCGCCGATCAGGAGGATGTCGAGGCGGCGATCGAAGATGCTGCCGAGCGCGATCATCCGCGGCTGAGGTATCGCCTGCTGGGGCCCCAGGCTCCCTACGATTTCGTCGGGGGAGGACGCTGATGGGAATCCTGAGCGGGTTGCTCACTCTGCCGCTCGCGCCGATACGGGGCACCGTCTGGGTCGCCGAACAGGTGCGCGATGAGGCGGAGCGGGAGTTCTATGACCCCGCGGTCATCCGGCGCCAGCTCGACCAGATCGCCGAGGCCCGCCGCGAAGGGACGATCGAGGAGCACGACGCCGATGCGGCCGAGCGCGAGCTGGTGCGCAGGCTGATCCGATCGCACAGGAACGAGGGAGGCTGACATGGCACAGACCAAGAGCACGAAGGGACGCGACGACGAGGACACCGCCGAGGACCGGAGCCAGTCCGGCGACGACCAGGATTCCGGCGGTCACCAGAAGAAGAAGGTCCTGACCGCCAAGGGTGCGATCCGTCGCTCCATCGAGCAGCTCGAGGAGCTGACCGGTCGGACTCCCGAGAGCGTCATCGCCGTGGAGCGGGAGGACGACGGGTGGAAGGTGTCGCTGGAGCTGGTGGAGACTCGCCGCATCCCCGATACCGCAGACATCCTCGCCGAGTACAGCGCTCGCATCGATGACCGCGGCGAGCTCGCCTCCTACCGCCGAGAATCGCGCTACACGCGCGGCCGCGTCGATGGCTGACGGCCTCCCGACGGCCGACGCTCCCGGAAGGAGATCACCGCGATGACCATCGTCCCCCGGTCCGAGAAAGGCATGGAGCCCCGCCGCGAGAGCGAGGGAACCCTGATCCATGTCGTCGAGACCCTCCTCGACAAGGGACTCGTCCTCAACGCCGACATCATGGTCTCCGTGGCCGGCGTCGAGCTGCTGGGCATCCGATTGCGCGCGGCCCTGGCCTCGTTCGAGACCGCCGCGCGGTACGGACTCGAGTTCCCCGCCGGGACCGATATCAGCACGGCCGCGTGGCAGGATGCCATCGAACAGAAGGAGACCTGTCCCGAGTGCGGCAAGCGTGCCCCGCTCGAGATGCTGATGCGCGAGTACTGCCCGTGGTGCGGCTGGCAGAGTGCGCTCGCCGTGCGCGAGGGTGATGCGGAGCGCGGTGACCGTGCGGCGGAGCTCTCCGAGGGCGCCCAGGACGATGGCGCCTCCAGCGACGACGGAAGCCCGGCGGCCACGAAGGGCGGCAGTGCTGGATCCTCGGGATCGGGCCGCTCACGTGCTCCGCAGAAACGGGCGACGGGGGCGGACGGCGGATGACGGCCCTCCCCGGCACTCCGGCCCCGGGCGCGGACAGGCACGAGGGGATCGAGCCTGTCCGCGATCCGCGCGTGACGCTGGTGGAACTCGTCGACACGCTGCTGGACCGCGGGCTGTATCTGAATCTCGATGTGATCATCTCGGTGGCGGACATTCCGCTGATCGGGCTGAACCTGCGCGCGACTCTCGCAGGGATGGAGACCATGCTCGAGTACGGCATGATGCGCGACTGGGATCAGCGCACCCGCGAGTGGGTGCAACGGACCGCGGCACGGGACCTGCCCCTGGAGGACGGCGAGGAGCTGCTGTCGAAGACCCCTGGCGGGTACTTCTCCGACGATGGCTTCCACCGGGACTGGCGACCCGGAGGCGTCTACCTCACCACGCATCGCCTGCTGGTCTTCCGTCGCGATCCGCGCGAGGTGCTGTGGCAGGTGCCCCTGCACAGCATCCGGACCCTCGCCGTGCGCGAGGAGACGACGATCGGCGGGGAGACCCTCGAGCGACTGCACCTGACCGTCGACGACGGACCCGAGGCGGTGCTGTCGTCCTCCTCCCCGCGGCGCCTGCGGGAGATGGTGCTGCAGCAGGCGCCCTCCGCGCGCCGCGCGCTCGATGTCCACCCCGAGCGCCGGGCCGAGGGCGAGCATGACGGCACCGCAGCGCTCGTCCAGGGCCACCTGTGGTTTCGCGAGGACCGTGCCGGCCGGGCCGCATGGCGCGGCGGCACCGGTCGGCTCGACGAGGACGGCTTCACCTGGCAGAGCGCGATGGATGCCCGTCCGGCGATCCGGCTGGCCTCCGGCGAGCTGCGCGCGATCTCCCGCGGTGCGGGCCCCGCTCCCTTCGACGACGTCACCGTGATCCAGCTGACGACCCCCACCGGAGAGGTGGTGCTCGCCGGGGACCCGGAACGCTGGGAGCCGGTGCTGGGTTCCTTGGTACGCCGCCCCACGACGGGGGGCTCCCCGTCCGCCAGCGAACCGAAGGAGGCCGCCGATGGGCCTGCAGATCGATGAGAACAACCTCAAGCACGGCGTGCTCACGCTCGTGGTGACGCTGGTCGAGATCATCCAGGAGGCCCTCGAGACCCAGGCGCTGCGCCGGCTGGAGGGAGGGGACCTGACGGACGAGGAACAAGAGAGACTGGGCGACGCGCTGCTCGAGCTCGATGAGGCGATGCGCGAGATCAAGGCGCAGAACGGCATCACCGGGTCCGTCTCCGATCTGCACCGAGGTCTCGACGACGTGGTCGATGATGTGGTCGACAAGCTGATCAATCCCCAGCGCTGGGCGGAGGAGAGCGAGGACCGTGATCGATGAGTGAGCAGGCTCTGTACGTCTACGCCATCGTGCCGCCGGAGGGCGCCGCGGAACCCGGATCCGGGATCGACGGCCGGGAGGTGCTGGCGGTCGGGGATCGGCACGGCGCGGTCGCGCTGGTGCACCGGCAGGACACCGTGCCCTTCGAGGGGCCCGACGACGACGTGCGCCGGTGGGTGGTCCAGCACAGCGAGGTCATCGACCGGGCATGGCAGACGGCAGGCACCGCGCTGCCCGTCTCCTTCAACGTGATCGTCGGACCCTCCGAGGGGGCGTCGCCCGAGGAGAGCCTCCGCGGATGGCTCCGCGAGAACGCTGCGACCGTCCGGGAGCGGCTCGCGGCCCTCACCGATCACGTGGAGCTGCGCATCGAGATCTCGGTGGACAGCTCCACGGCGGACGACGACCCGGAGATCCAGCGGCTCGAGGCCGAGATGGCCGCGCGACCGGAAGGCGTTCAGCGCCTGTACCGCAAGAAGCTCGACACGCAGCGTCGGGATGTCACCGATCGTCTCGCCGATGAGCTGTACCCGGAGCTGCGTCGGCGCATTCTCGCGCACGCCGTCGACGTCGTGGAGAACCGCCGCTCCCGCGCTGCCGAGGGCTCGGTCCCGGTGCTCAGCATCGCGGTCCTCGTCGCCGAGAGCGAGATCGCGCCGTTGGGTGTGGAGCTGGCCGACATCCGCGACTCGCGTCCCGGGATCGACATCCGTTTCCTGGGACCGTGGCCGCCCTACTCCTTCGCCGACCTGCCGGCGATGGGCCCGGGCCCGACCAGCGAGGGCGCCTGACCCGGTCGGCACCCAGCACCGCGACCTCGTGATCGCGTGACTTCGCGGCCTCGCGGCCTAGCGGCCTCGTGTCGACGGAGACCGCGCCCGCGAGCCCTTCCGCGATCGCACCCCGGTCAGTCCGCGGTGAGCCGCCCGCGCAGGTCAGCGGCGGTGTGCGGGCCCTCCTCGGCGAGGATCCCCCGGGCGTCGTCGGCCTTGTCCTGCACGCCCCACAGCAGCACGCCGCGCACCCGTCCGTCGCGCAGGTAGAACACGACGCCCCGGGCGTTCGGCTCGATCCAGTCCTCGATCACCTCCAGCGAGGTGTCGACCTCGCCGACGGCCTCGTAGCTGAACTCGAAGACATCGGAGTAGAACAGAGGGGTATGGGTGTAGGTCTCCTCGGCGCCGGCCATGATCCTGCCGACGGTCTCTCCCATGGTGGTGGCATGGTCGACGTGCTCGACCCTTCGGCGGCCGAGCCGTGCATCGGGATAGCTCGCGACGTCGCCCGCGGCCCAGACCCCCTCGGCCGAGGTCCGCAGCTGCTCGTCGACGACGATGCCGTCGTCGACGTCGAGCCCTGCGTCCTCGGCGAGGGAGGTCAGCGGTGCGATGCCGATGCCCACGACGACGGCGTCGACGTCGATCGTCGAACCGCCCTCGAGCGTCAGCTCGATCCGGCCACCGTCGATCTCGCGGCCGGAGGCCACCGTCGATTCGGGACGCAGCGTCACCCCCTGCTCGGCGTACGTCTGCTCGAAACGTCGGGCGAGGCCGGGCGGGAACGGCGTGGACTGCAGCACCTGATCCGGGTAGATCAGCGTGACCCGCGTGTCGTGCTGGACCAGCGCCGCCGCGAGCTCGGTGCCGATGAATGATCCCCCGATCACGGCGACGCGCAGGTCCCGGTCCGCGAGCTCCCGCAGGCGACGGTAGTCGGCCAGGGTGCGGAAGTGCAGCACCCGGTCGGTGCGGGGAAGGTCCAGGCGGTGCGGGGTGCCACCGGTGGCGAGCAGCAGCTTCTCGTAGCTGATCCTGCGCCCGCCGGCCACGACGGTGCGAGCCCCCGGATCGATGCGGTCCGCAACGGTCCCCGGGCGAAGGATGGCGCCGGTGTCGTCGGCGGTGTTCATCCAGTTGTCGTCGACCGTGAAATCGGGATCGGTCCACAGCTTCTTCGTCAGCGCGGGCCGGGTGTAGGGACGGTCCGCGTCGGCCCCGAGGATCAGGATGCTGCCCTCGGGGTCGATCTCGCGGATCCCGCGGGCGGCCCCGTCGGCGGTCATGCCGCTGCCGACGAGCACATAGGTGAAGGTCTCGTCGGTGCCCGTGTCGGTGCTCATGGTGTCCTCCTGGTGATGGGGTCAGACGGTGCGGACCGAGCCGGCGTCGACCCGGTAGTCGGAGCCGGTCACGAAGCCGGCGCGCTCGGAGCAGAGGAATGCGATGACCGCGGCGACCTCATCGGGTTCACCGCGGCGCTCGGTGACCATGCCCGGGCGCTCCTCGTCCAGGAACGTCGCGATCGCCTCGTCGATGTCGGTGCCGTTCTGCTGCGCTCTCCGGCGCATCATCTCGTCGGTCATGGGTGTTGCGATGAAGGCGGGGGAGACGGTGTTGACCAGGACGCCGTCGCGGCCATAGGCGCGCGAGAGACCTTTGGCGAGCGCGTTGAGACCTGCCTTGGAGACGACGTAGGGGAGCTCGTCCTCATAGGGTTGGACGGCGTCCTCGGAGGACAGCAGCACGATCCGTCCGTATCCGCCGCGGCGCAGGCCGGGCAGCATCGCGCGGGTCACGCGCACGGCGCTCATCAGGTTCGACTCGAGCGTCTCGTGCCAGCCGGCGTCGTCGATCTCGTGGAAGTCGCCGTCCGGTCCGTGGATACCGGCGGCGCAGACGAGGATGTCCAGGTCCCCGACCGCATCCTGGACGGTGCCGGTGAGGCGGGTGACGGCGTCCGGGTCGGTGAGGTCTGCGACCGCGGTCGTGAGGCGGTCGCTGTCGAGAATCGTGGCCGCCTGCTCGAGGCGGTCCGGGACCATGTCGGTGAGGACGACCCGGGCGCCCTCCTCGAGCAGGGTGCGAGCAGTGGCGAACCCGATGCCGGAATCGCCCCCGGTGACCAGCGCCGCGCGTGCTCCGAGTCCGAGTTCCATGACAAGCCTCCTGCGTCGTCGGCTGCGGCCCCGGGCGGACCGTTGCTCTCGTCGCACCACCGAATCGCCGGCGCGGCGACCCGGCTGCGCTCGATGGTCCTCGTCGTCTCAGCAGGGCCGGTCGCTCCGTCGTGGGACCACGTTCTGGTCCTTCAGCGCCCGGGCGTCGTCACCGTGGCCGGCCTCCTCCGGACGCTGGTGACAGAGATGCTCATGGCCTACGTATACACCGACGTGAGGGCGCCCGCCGACCTTGTGGACCGGTCGGTTGCCTCCGGGGGCGATGCGAGATGCTCTCGGCGAGACCGGCGGTGATCCGCGCCGCCTCGTGCTCCGGCGCGCCGGGATCGGCCAGCAGTCAGATCGTGGTGCTGCGAGGCCATCATTCTCCGACGCCAGGGATGCCGGGAGAGCTGCGCGAGGGGGACGGCCGTTCGGAGCCGCAGGCCCTGCCCGCGTTCGCCATCGGCGCGAGGCTCGGCATCGGCGCGACGCTCATGGCTCGGCGTGCTTCTTCACGATCAGCCAGTACGTCTCGGGGTCGAGCTCGTCGACCCCCTCGCGCCGGGTCTGCCCGCGGGCCTCCGCGGCGATCGCCTCGAGGTCGTAGTCCTCGGGACGGTCAGACTCCCCTGGCTCCGGGTGGTTCTCGATGACGCTCCTGATCACCTGAACCAGGTCGGCGTGGTCCATGGTCGCCTCCTTCGTCGGACGAGTGATCGGTCGACTCTAGGACGGATGCCGATCGCACCGCACCGGCCCGACCGCTCGATCGGTCGCCGTCATCGACGATCAACGGCCATCGGCGGATCCGTTCGCGGCATCCGTGTCGTGACGATGCTTGCGGTGGCGTTGGTGGGACGGGCGCGCGCCCTGGAAGCGATGGGCGTCGGCGATCTCCCAATCGTGCGCCCACGCAGAGTCCGACGTGCCGCTGAGCAGCTCTCCCTCGTCCAGCCAGGTGTAGAGCTCCCCGTAGGTCACGACCCGGGCCGGGTCGATGCGGCGCAGCACATGATCCGGACCGAGATCGTCGAACGACTCAAGGCCCATCGACGCCAGCAGCTGCAGGGCCGACTGCACCGTCTCCTGCTGGAATCGCATCACCCGTGGTCCCTTGTCCTCGACGACGACGGCGCGGCTGCGACGCGGGTCCTGCGTCGCCACCCCGCTGGGGCAGGTGTTGGTGTTGCACCGCTGGGCCTGGATGCATCCGGTCGCCATCATCATCGGACGGGCCGCGTTGCAGAAATCCGCGCCGAGGGCGACGCGCCGGATGATGTCGTTGCCGCCGGCGATCTTCCCCGAGCATCCGATCGCGATCCGTTCTCTCAGACCTGTGCCGACCAGCGCGTTCTGAATGGTCACCAGTCCGTCCGACAGGGGCGTCCCCACGTGATCCTCGAGTTCGAGCGGTGCTGCGCCGGTGCCTCCTTCGGCGCCGTCGACCGAGATCCAGTCGGGGGTGATGCCGGTCTCCAGCATGGCCTTGCACAGGGACAGGACCTCCGAGCGGTCGCCGACGCAGAGTTTGAATCCGACCGGCTTGCCGCCGGACAGCTCGCGCAACCGGGCGATGAAGTGCATCATTCCCACGGGGGTGGAGAATGCGGTGTGGGCCGCCGGGCTGACGCAGTCCTCGCCCTGGGCGATGTCGCGTGCCGCGGCGATCTCGGGCGTGATCTTGGCTGCCGGGAGCACGCCGCCGACGCCGGGTTTGGCACCCTGGCTGAGCTTGATGAGCGTGCCTTTGACCTCGGGCTTGTTCACCTTCCTGGCGTACTCGTCAGGGTCGAACTGTCCCTCGGAGGTGCGGCAGCCGAAGTACCCCGAACCGAACTCCCAGATGATGTCGGCGCCGTACTTCAGGTGATATTCGGACAGTCCGCCCTCTCCGGTCTCCTGCGCGAATCCTCCCTCTTTGGCGCCGTAGTTCATCGCCATCACGGCGTTCCCGGACAGGGACCCGAAGCTCATGGAGGAGATGTTGAGCATCGAGGTGTCGTACGGCTGGGTGCAGTCGGGCCCGCCCAGCCGGACCCGTGGCGGGCTCTGCATCGGCTCGAGCGGGCTCGAGGCATGGAGGATGTGGTCGTACCCCGCGCTCGTGATGTCGTTCTGCGTGCCGTACGCATCGTCCGACCCGAGGCCCTTGGCGCGCCGGTAGATCATCGTGCGGGCGTCCCGGTCGAAGGGGCGGCCGTCGGTGTTGGACTCGATGAAGTACTGCTGGATCTCCGGGCGGATGGCTTCGGCTGCCCAGCGGGCGTGGCCCAGCACGGGGTAGATCCGCAGGATCGAGTGCCTGCGCTGCAGGAGATCGCGCACCCCGAGAGCTGCGACAGCGGCGGTCCCGATCGCGGCGGCCGCCAGCTTGGGGCCTGGACGAGAGGTGCGGAGGGAGCTCATGAGTCCTCGATTCGTTCGTCGTCGGGTACGTGGCGCGCTGCGGGCTGCGACCGCCCCGGACGCAGCCGTCCATGACGTGCCGGCTCCGACCTCGGCGCAGGACTGTGAGAACGGAGCAACTCGCCGCAGGCGACGTGACGCCGATCGTAGTCGTGGCGGGGAGACGAGGTGGCGATCGCTGCGCCCACGGGTCATCGCTGCGCGTCCCGGGGTCACCGTCTGTATCGGGGTCGTCGGGACGTCCGTCGGCGAGGGTCCGTGGATCGTCCTCGTCCTGATGCGCAGGGACGCCGAACACGCGAGCCCGGTCGAGCGGTCTGTCGCCTTCCGCGCGTGTGAGCTGACACGTACCGCGAAGGATCGCCGGGGACGGACAGCGCGATGGCGAGTACGGCGGTGGGGCCCGGACCGTCCGCACGGCCGTTCTGGTCCCGGGCCTGTTGCGCCGTGAACTCCCCGCAGAGATCGTCAGGTAGTGCACGGGGTTCGCCGCCGCACTCGGCCTCCGTGGGCCGAGCCCTGATCAGGTCGCGAAGAAGCTGCAGGCGAGTCGGCACAGATCCTCGTGCGGAGCGTCGCCGGAGGCATCGTGGCGCAATCTGCGCACCGTCTGTTCCCGCACGGCATCGCAGAGCACGAGAGCGAGCACGGTGCGTGCCGCAAAGCTCGGGTCGATACCCGTACGAAGCAGCCCCTGGGACGAGAGTGCGGTGAAGCAGTGCGCGAGCACGTGCTCGTGCACGCAGCGCAGGCGGGCCATACGCCACCGTCCCGGATGCTCCTCGCTGATCGCGTCGGCGTCCAGCTTCGCGAGCAGTTGGATCTGCGGTGAGGTCGGGTCCCACGTCTCGACCAGGCCGCGCAGCAGCGCGTGCTGGTCGGTGCAGAACTCGTCCTGTCTGTCGAGCGCATCCTGAGCGTGCTCCTCGAGGCGGTCGATCACCCTGTTCAAGATGTCTTCCTTCGAGGCGAAGTGATGGAGCATGCCGGGATGGGAGATCCCGACGCGTCGTGAGATGTCGCGGAGACTGGCGCCGTAGTAGCCGAACTCCCGGAACAGCTCGGAGGCGCCGTCGAGGATCGCCTGGGGGCGGTCGACCGGATGCTGACCGATCGTGGGTGGCACCGTATGAAGCGTCCGCGTCGGGACCGTCGGCACAGAATTCGAGGTCGTGGGCAGGGAAATAGTCATCAGACATCACTCCTGGTTTCAGCGCTCACGAGCATCGGGCAGCTCGGTGAAGGATTCGGCTCGAGGATCGTCACGGTCCGGTGATATGGATCGATATCGTCGATGAACTGCTGCAGCTGGGCGACGGCCGAGTGCTCGCAGTGCTGCGTCCGCTGCAGGTCGAGGACCATCGGTGCTTCGGGGTCGAGCGCCTTGGCACGACGGAGAATCGGGTGGAGCGAACTCTCGCTCCGGTCCGTCACGCACCCCTCGACGGCGATGCGGATCTCGTCCTCGCCGACGTCGGCGTGGACGATCACGGAGAGCGTGTGTCTCATGAGGTGGTCCTTTGCGCGCAGTAGAACGACAACGGCCACTGGCTGAACCTGTTATCAACCTATGGGCAGCCTGCTCGAATAGCAAGTGCGCGCATCTGCCGAATGCTGGTCCCGGACTGACATGAGGCGATCACCGCGGCGACCGGCACGGCACGACCGTTCAGTCCGTCAGGTGGGTCCTCGCGGCGCGGTCGGCAAGGACGTCCGGACGGGGTCCGTCGGCGTGGACGCGATGTCCCGTCGGGCCCGGATCCGCAGCCATACCCGCCAGGCCTTTCGGCTCGGTCCTTCCCCGTGGACCTGGAGTGCCTCACCCGCAGACTCGGTCACACCACGATGCGCAGGGGTTCCTCCAGGACAGCCTGCAGTTCCTGGAGGAAGGCCGCGGCGACGGCACCGTTGAGGACGCGATGGTCGACGGTCAGCGTGAGAGTCATGACCGTGCGGCTGTGCAGCTCACCGTCCCGGAGCACGGGCTCCTCCCCGGCGGCGCCGACAGCCAGGATCGCCGCCTCGGGCGGATTGATGATGGCGTCGAACTCACCGATGCTGAACATGCCCAGGTTGCTGATGCTGAACGTGCTGCCCTGGTACTCGTGGGGCTCCAGTTTCCCCTCGCGGGCGCGGGTCGCGAGGTCGCCGGACTCGGCAGCGATCTGCCCGACGCTCTTCCGGTCGGCGTCGCGGACGACCGGCACGATCAGACCGGCCTCGAGGGCCACGGCCAGGCCGATGTGCACCCGGCCGCGCCGGATGATCTTGTCTCCGCCCCAGGCGGAGTTCACCTCGGGGTGGGACCGCAGGGCGACGGCAGCGGCGCGGACCAGCAGGTCGGTGACGCTGATGCGCGTCCCGACCTCCTCGAGGCGGTCGTTGACCTCGCGGCGGAATGCCAGCAGGGCGTCGGCATCGATCGTCGTGCTCAGGTGGAAGGTCGGCACGCCGGCCATCTGGCTGAGGCGCTCGGCGGTGATCCGCTGGTTGGCGTTGATCCGGACCTCATCGTCGGCCTCGCCCGCCGTGGCGGGCTCCGGTACGGCGGCGGGAGCCGGGCTCGAAGCGCCGCCCCGGGCTCTGTCGTCCCCGACGTCCGCGCCGGCGCCGGCCTCGAGCGCCTTCTCCACATCGGCCCGGACGATGCGGCCGCCGGGGCCCGACCCATCGAGCGATCTCAGCTCGATGTCGTTCTCACGGGCCAGCTTGCGGGCGAGCGGAGAGCGGAACAGCGGTTGGCCGCCGTCGTCGGGCGGCGACGACGCATCTTCGGTCCCCGTCGGCTCCGCATCGTCCGACGCGGGCCCCGCGGTCTCTTCGTCGCTCTCCACCTCGTCGGAGTCCGACCGGGCCTCGTCGACGTCCGGCCGGGTCTCATCGGAGGTCCGTGCCGGTTCCTCGCTCTCGGCGTCCGCCGTCCGCTCCTCCTCGTCTCCGTCCGGCACCGGCTCCTCGTCCGGCGTGTCCGCCGTCCGCTCGTCCTCATCTCCGTCCGCCGGCTCATCGTCGGGCGTGTCCGCCGTCCGCTCGTCCTCATCGCCTGCTCCCTCGTCGTCCTGGTCCTCGGACCCGTCGTCGACGCCGGAGCCGTCACCCACCACGGCGATGGGCTCTCCGACGGACATGGTGTCCCCCTCGCTCACCAGCAGGCGCTCCAGGATCCCGGCGTCGTAGGCCTCCAGCTCCATGGTGGTCTTGTCGGTCTCGATGTCGGCCAGCGTGTCGCCCTTGTGGACCTCATCGCCCACCTGCTTGTGCCAGTGGCTGATGACTCCCTCCTCCATGGTGTCCGAGAGGCGGGGCATGGTGATGTCGGTCATGACTTCTCCTGGCCGGTGAAGCTGGTGGCGTCGAGGACGTCGCGGATGACGCGCCGGAGGTCGTCCGTGTCGGGCAGGGCAGCCCGTTCGAGAGGCTTCGCGTAGGGCAGAGGCACCTCGGCGGCAGCGACGCGCCGTACCGGAGCGTCGAGGAAATCGAAGGCTCCCTCCTGGACGGAGGCGGCGACTTCTGCGCCGATGCCGTAGCTGAGCCAGTCGTCCTCGTGCACGACGGCCCGCGTGGTCCTGCGCACGGACTCGCAGAAGGTGCGGCGATCCAACGGGCGCAGGCTGCGCAGATCCACCACCTCGACGGAGACACCGTCCTCCTCCAACTCCTCCGCGACCTGCAATGCGGTGCGGATCCCGCGCGAGTAGCTGATCACCGTGATGTCGCTGCCCTGGCGGGCGACGGTGGCCGTGCCGATCTCGGTGACGTGATCGCCGTCAGGAACCTCCCCCTTGGTGTTGTAGAGGCTCAGGTTCTCCAGCACGATCACGGGGTCGTCGTCACGGATCGCCGCCGTCAGCAGTCCCTTGGCATCGGCGGGATTCGACGGGGCGACGAGCTTCAACCCGGGCACGTGCGCGTACCAGACCTCGAGGTTCTGCGAGTGCGTGGCCGCCAGCTGCTGGCCGCCGCCTCCCGGCGCGCGGATCACCATCGGCACCGCGGTCTGCCCGCCGAACATGGTGTAGATCTTGGCGGCGTGGTTGACGACCTGGTCGAGCGCCAGCAGGCTGAAGTTGAGGGTCATGTATTCGAGGACCGGACGCAGGCCCAGCATGGCGGCACCGATGGCGATGCCGGTGAAGCCTTCCTCCGAGATCGGGGTGTCGCGCACCCGCTTCGGACCGAACTCCTCGAGCAGCCCCTCGGTGATCTTGTAGGACCCCTCGAACGTCCCGATCTCCTCCCCGATGAGGAAGACGTCCTCGTCGCGCTGCATCTCGGAGCGCAGGGTCGAGTTGAGGGCCTCGCGGTAACTGATGACCGGCATGTGCGTGCTCCTGTTCGAGGCGGTGGCTACAGCGTGATGACCCGGTCGCCGGGCATCGCGCGGGGGGCGTTGGCGACCTCGGTCGAGTACGCGTTGGTGAACAGGTCCGACGGATCCGGCGACTCGCTGGCGCCGGCGACCTCGACGGCCTGCTCGATGGTCTCGTCGGCGTCCCGCTCGATGGTGTCGGCCTCCTGCTCGCTGAGCACGCCGTCCTCGATGAGGCGGGAACGCAGCCGCGGGAGCAGATCCTTCGCGGCGAGTTCGGCCCGTTCCTCGTCGGTCCGATAGCGGGCCGGGTCGACGACGGAGTGGCCTCGGAGCCGGTAGCTCATCGTCTCCAACAGGAAGGGCCGGTGTTCCTCCCGCGCCTGCTTCAGCGCCGCCCGTGCCGCGTCCCGGACGGCGATCGGGTCGTCACCGTCGACCCGCCGGCCCTCGAACCGGTAGGACTCCGCCTTGCGGAACAGCTCCGGTTCGGCCGAGGCCTGCTCGACCGGGGTGCTCATCCCGACGCGGTTGTTGATGACCACGAAGACGATGGGCAGTCCCCAGAGGGAGGCCAGGTTCAGCGTCTCGTGGAACGCGCCGGTCGCGCTGGTGCCCTCGCCCAGGAGGCACATGACGGCTTCGGACTCCGGCCCCGCCTCCTGGCGGTGGGAGACCGCCATCGCGGCTCCGGTCGCCGGCGGCATCTGGCCCCCGACGATGCCGTAGCCGCCCATGAAGCGGGACTCGGCATCGGCGAGGTGCATCGAGCCACCCCAGCCTCCGGCCAGGCCGTCCGTGCGGCCGAACAGCTCCGCCATCACGTGGCCGGGATCGAGCCCACGGGCGATCGCATAGCCGTGGACCCGGTAGTTGGCAAAGAGGTAGTCGCGCTCCTCCATCGCGTCCATCAAGCCCACGACGGTCGCTTCCTCTCCGACGTTCAGGTGGCAGTACCCACCGATCTCGGCGCGCTGGTACATCTCCTGGGCCTTCAGCTCGAAGCGCCGGATCACGGTCATCTGCTGGAAGTAGGAGCGCAGGGTCTCCGACTGCTCGGTCTGCTCGCCCTTCGGCTGATCCGGCTCGGGCTGTTCGGCTTCGGTCTGCTCGTCCTCGGTCGTGTCGAGCTCCGGCTGCTCGGCTTCGGTCTGCTCGTCCTCGGTCGAGGCGGGGTCTTCCGTCGGGTCGCTCATGAAGCGCCCTCCTTCATCGCAGGTCCGCTTCCTACCCTAGTCTTCCCCCTGTGTTCCAGCAGGGGCGCCGGCGGAGCGAACGGCCCCGACGAGGACGCGGCCGCTGGGCGGAACGGCGCACCGGCGCTCCGACCGTGCGGTCCGTGACACATGGTGACGACCGTTATACGTTCGAGGTCCCGACCTCGAGTTCCCGGAGGCTCCGATGGCCTACCCAGTGCATCTCGTCGTCGACGGTCAGGAGCATGACCTGACCGTCGATCCCCGCACCACCCTGCTCGACGCCCTGCGCGACCACCTCGGGGTCATGAGCCCGAAGAAGGGGTGCGACCACGGACAGTGCGGAGCCTGCACGGTGCTGGTCGACGGCCGGCGACTGAACTCCTGCCTCGCCCTCGCCGTCGCCCATGACGGCGCCGAGATCGTCACCGCTGAGGGGCTGGCCCCCGAGGGCGAACTCTCCGCCGTCCAACGTGCCTTCGTCGAGCAGGACGCCTTCCAGTGCGGGTACTGCACACCCGGCCAGGTGTGCTCCGCCACCGCGATGCTGCAGGAGGCCGCCGATGGGCGCCCCAGCGTCGTCACCGCCGATCTCGACGCCCCGCTCGACCTGACCGATGAGGAGATCCGCGAACGCCTCAGCGGGAACCTGTGCCGCTGCGGCGCGTACGTCAACATCGTCGCCGCCGTGCGGCAGGCGGCGAGCGGGGGAGAGCAGGAGCGATGAGACCCTTCGACTACGAGCGAGCGGCCGACCCGCCCGCGGCGGTCGCCGCCGTCGCCGGCCGACCCGGAGCGAGCTTCCTCGCCGGGGGCACGAACCTCGTCGACCATCTGAAGCTGGGAGTGGCCGATCCAGACCTCCTGGTCGATGTCAGCCGGTTGGATCTGGCCGATGTCGAGGAGCTGCCCGGCGGCGGACTGCGCATCGGAGCCATGGTCCGCAACAGTGATCTCGCCGCGCATCCGCGGGTGCGGCGGGACTATCCGGCGCTCTCGCGCGCCCTGCTCTCCGGCGCCTCCGGACAGCTCCGCAATGCCGCGACCACCGGGGGGAACCTGCTCCAGCGCACACGCTGCGTGTACTTCCAGGACGTCACGACCCCGTGCAACAAGCGCGAACCCGGCTCGGGCTGCTCGGCCATCGGCGGATACGAGCGCTACCACGCCATCCTCGGCGCCTCCGAGGACTGCGTCGCGACCCACCCCTCGGACATGGCCGTCGCGCTGGTCGCTCTCGAGGCGACCGTGCTCGTGCTCGGCCCCGCGGGGGAGCGCCGCCTGCCGATCACCGAGCTGCACCGTCTGCCGGGGGACGCGCCGCATCGCGACACCGTCCTCGAGCACGGCGAGCTGATCACCGCCGTCGAACTCCCGCCGCCGCGTGCCGCTGCCCGCATGGTGTCCACCTACCGCAAGATCCGCGACCGCGCTTCCTATGCGTTCGCGCTCGTCTCCGTCGCCGCCGTGATCGAGCTCGATGAGCAGGGTCGGAACATCCGCGGGGCCCGGATCGCCTTGGGCGGCGTGGCCCATGTTCCGTGGCGGGCCCGTCGTGCGGAAGAGGTGCTGCGCGGTGCCGACGTCACCCGGGCTGCTTTCCGCCGGGCCGCCGAGACCGAGCTCGAGCAGGCTGCACCGCTCGCGGGCAACGCCTTCAAGGTGCCGATGGCCCGGGGAGCGTTGGTCACGGTGCTCTCGGAGCTGACCGGCCTCGCGGACGAGGACGACGACGATGAGTGAGCTGCTTCCCGCCCGGGCCATCGGCACGGCCCGCAGCCGGATCGAAGGTCCCGACAAGGTCCGAGGACGCGTCCCCTACGCCTACGAGCACCCTGTCGAGGACGCCCTCTACCTCTACCCCCTGACCTCGACGATCGCCCGCGGCCGCGTCACGCGGTTCGAGGCCTCCGCCGCCGAGGCCGTCGACGGCGTGGTGCACGTGCTCACCTGTGACAACGCTCCCCGTCTGGCGGACGACTCCGACGGGGAGCTGGCCATCCTGCAGGACGACACCATCGGCTTCCGCGGTCAATACCTCGGCGCGGTCGTCGCCACCACCCCGGAGGTGGCGCGGCAGGCGGCGGAGCTGGTCGTCGTCGACACCGCGCCCGAGCAGCATGACGCCGCCTTCCGAGCCGACCATCCCGGCGCCCGGGAGCCCGAGGGCGGCGCCGACGACGTCATGGAAGGGGACGTCGAGACCGCGCTGGCCACCGCCGACATCGTGCTGGACCAGCGCTACTCGACACCGAGCGAGCACAACAACCCGATGGAGCCGCACACCACCGTCGGCCGCTGGGACGAGGACGGGCTCACCCTCTGGATGTCCACCCAGGGCGCACATCCCGCGCAGCAGACGCTCGCCCCGCTGCTGGGGATCGACCCCGAGAAGCTGCGCATCATCAGCCCGCACGTCGGGGGCGGCTTCGGCTCCAAGGGCCTGCCGCACGCCGATGCGGTGCTGACGGCGCTCGCCTCGCGCGCCGTCCCGGGGCGGGCGGTGAAGTACGCGGTGTCCCGCCAGCACATGTTCCCGCTGACCGGCTACCGGGCGCCGACCTCTCAGCACGTGCGGATCGGCGCCCGCGCCGACGGGACCATCACCGCCTTCTCCTTCGAAGCCGTCGCGATGTCCTCGACCACCAAGGAGTTCCCGGAACTGGCGACCAAGCCCGCCCGGTCCATGTACGCCGGTGAGAGCCGCCTGATCACCCAGCGCGTGGTGCCGCTGGACGTCCCGGTCCCCTCGTGGATGAGGGCACCGGGAGAGGCGCCGGGCATGGTCGGTCTGGAGATCGCCATGGACGAGCTCGCCGTCGCGTGCGGGATCGATCCGATCGAGCTGCGCGTGCGCAACGAGCCCTTGCGCGACCCGGACACCGGCCTCCCGTTCAACCGGCGCCGCCTGGTGGACTGCCTGCGTGAGGGTGCCGACCGCTTCGACTGGGACCGGCGCAGCCCAGCTCCTCGCTCGCACCGCGACGGTGGCTGGCTGATCGGCCTGGGCGTCGCCTCCGCGACGTATCCCGCGATGCGTCAGCCCGGCTCGCAGGCCCGGGTCACCCGGACGGCTGATGGCTTCCAGGTCTCGATCGGGGCGGCGGATCTGGGCACCGGCACCTGGACAGTGCTGACCCAGGTCGCCGCCGATGCTCTGGACGTCGACCCGGGCCAGGTCGTGCTGGAGATCGGCGACACCGACCTGCCCACTGCCACGGTCGCGGGCGGGTCGACCGGCCTGGCCAGCTGGAGCGCCGCCGTGATGGAGGCAGCCCGCATCTTCCGTGACGAGCACGGCGAGGCGCCCGACGTCGGCGACTCGTCCACGGGCACCGCGGGCACGAACCCGGCGGCCGAAGGGCTGGCCACACACTCCTATGGGGCGCATTTCGTGCAGGTGCGGGTCCACGAGGCCACCGGGCAGATCCGTCTGGACCGCATGCTGGGCGTGTTCTCCGCCGGGCGCATCATCAATCCGCGCACGGCCCGCTCCCAGTTCACCGGCGGCATGACGATGGGCGTCGGCATGGCGCTGCACGAGAAGGGCGAGCTCGACCCGCGCTTCGGCCATGTCGTCAATCACGACCTGGCCGAGTACCACGTGCCGGTCAACGCCGACATCCCCGAGATCGAGGCGCACTGGCTGGACGAGGAGGACCCCACGGCTGGGCCCCTCGGGGCGCGCGGCATCGGGGAGATCGGCATCGTCGGCGCCGCCGCCGCCATCGTCAATGCCGCGTACCACGCCACGGGAGTGCGAGCGCGCGCCCTCCCGGTCTTCGGCGACACATTCCTGCGGTGAACGACGACGCCCCCGTGACGGGTGCACGCCCCCTCGGCCTGGTGCTCGCCGCCGGCTCCGGCACCCGCCTGGGACGCGGCCCCAAGGCGCTTCTTCCGCACGATGGCGGGTCCCTCGTCGAGCACGTCGTCCGTGCTCTGCTCGACGGGGGCTGCACCGAGGCCGTCGTCGTCGTCGGCGCCGGCGCCGGGGAGGTGCGTGGGGTGCTCGCCGCCGCCGCGGGCGTGCGATGCGTGCAGAACCCGCAGTGGCGCGCGGGCATGGGGTCGTCCCTGCGCATCGGGCTCGCCGACGTGGGCCCGGGGCGGGACGTCCTGGTCACGCCCGTGGACCGGCCGGGGCTGTCCGCCGCCGCAGTGCGACGGGTGGTCGCGGCGCACCGCGGCGACATCACCGTCGCCGCGCACCGGGACGGCGCGGGCCGGTTGCAGCGCGGCCACCCGGTGCTGCTGGGAGCCGCCTGGACCGCCGCCGCGGCCGCGGCCGCGCACGACGACGTCGGCGCCCGTGAGCTGCTGGCTGCGCGGCAGGACCGAGTGCAGTGGGTGGACTGCTCGGACCTCGAGGACGGTGCGGACGTCGATCTGCCCACGGACCTGTGGCGACTCAGCCAGGAGGGCCGTGCAGCGCTCCCTCCCCGGCGCTGAGGCGCGAAACCTGGTCCCGCCCTTCGCGCACGGCGAGGATCTCCGCCAGGATCGCCACCGCGACCTCGGCAGGTGTGGCGGCGCCCAGGTCCAGGCCGATCGGGGAGTGCAGTCGGGTCAGCGCCTCGGCCGTGACCCCCGCGTCCCGCAGCGCCCTGCGCCGGTCACGGTCGCTGCGGCGGGACCCCATCGCCCCGACGTAGGCGACGTCCAGCTCGAGGGCGCGCGCCAGCACAGGGACGTCGACCTTGGGGTCGTGGCTGAGCACGCAGATCGCACTGCGATGGTCGATGTCGCCGCGCTCGGCGGCCGCAGCGAGGTGCTCGTGCGGCCATGCCCGGATCACGTCCGCTCCGGGGAACGCCGCCGGATCGGTGAAGGCCGGTCGGTGATCGCACAGAGTCAGATGCAGCCCGAGCGGACGTGCGGCCGCGACCAGCGCGTGCCCGAAGGCGTTCGCGCCGTAGACGACGAGATGTGCGGGGCGGATGCGTGTCTCGACGAACAGCTCGAGCGGCTCGCCGCGGCCGCTCGGTGGTGCCCATCGCAGCGTCCCCGTGCGACCGCCATGGATCATCGTCGCCACCTGCCGCGCCCCGTTCTCGAGCACCTCGGGCGGGAGCAGGGAGGACAGCGCGGACGGTATGTCGACCTCGGCGCCGACGACCACCGGCTCAGTATCCCTCGAGCTCCCGCTGCCCCGCTCTCGGGGAGTCAGGCGCAGCACCACCGCAACGGGGTCCTCCGGTCCGTCCACGACCGTCATCCCCGCCAGGGGCTGGACCATGACCTCGAGCGTGCCCCCGCACATGAGGCCCGCCGCGAAGGCATCCTCGTCGCTGTAGCCGAAGCGCTCCCGGGACGCCTCGCCGCTGGCCATCGCTCCCTGGCACGCTTCCAGCACGGCCCCCTCGACACAACCGCCCGAGAGGGAACCCTCGATCGACCCGTCGGCTGCGACCACCATGGAGGTGCCGACCGGGCGGGGGACCGAGCCGTCCGCGTCGATGATCGTGGCGACCGCGCACGCGCGCCCCCGTACCGGGTCGCGCAGATACTGCCGGGCGGTGCGAAGGACATCGAGCACGCCCACCATCCTAACTATCGGCGCAGGTCAGACCAGACCGGCCGGTCGGCAGCCGTGGACGGCGGCTCCCGGTGGCGCTACGTTGCCCGGATCGAGGCATGACGAGAAGGCCACGCGTGACGATGTCCCAAGCCATCGGCGCCGTGCTCCGGACAGCGGGCCCGCCCCACGGGTCGGTCGTCGCGCGGCCGCGAGAGGAGACGACGATGGGACCTGGCGTGCCGAAGCGTGCTGCCCCGATCCGGTCGGCAGGACGCAGAAAAGGGCCGCGGTTCTCCGCTCTGCAGCTCGGAGCGAAGGCATTGCAGTCCACGGCGCCGCTGCACGGATTCGACGCGTATCTCGTCGGCTTCCATCCCGCGAAGAGCGATCCCTCGATGCAGATGGAGGCTCATCATTTCTGCAAGGTCGTCAACGACGATCTCATCCAGTGCATCCTGTTCGACGGCAACGACGAAGCCGCCCACCTCATCGGCCACGAGTACATCGTCTCCGAGGCCCTGTTCACCACCCTTCCGGACGAGGAGAAGGACTACTGGCATCCTCACAACCACGAGATCCTTTCCGGTGAGCTGGTGGCGCCCGGCCTTCCGGAGATCGCCGAACGCGAGCTGATGCGCGAGCTCGTCAATTCCTCCGGGAAGACCTGGCACACCTGGCACACCGGCCGTCACGACAGCGGCGGCGGGGACTCGCTGCCGATGGGCGAACCGATGCTCATGTGGTCGTTCAACCGCGACGGCGAATGCGATCCCGCGCTGCAGTCCGCCCGCGACGAGGCGCTGGACGTCGATACCGCGGCAGTCCGCCGCGGACGCCAGGAGCTGTCGGATCGTGCTCACCCCCAGCGCGGCGTCGACGCGCTGAAGGACCGGTTCGGCGACACCGCGCCCGTCCCGGGCGTCCTCGATGACGGGGCCGTCGACGGCGAGTAGTTCTCTGCGGCGTGCCCCAGGCTGTTCGGGCCGCGATCACGCCGCGGGCGGGTCAATCGACATGACGCTTCTCCTCGATGCGCCGCGCGATCGCCATCTCCACCGCGGTGCCCAGCAGGTAGGTCACCGATGCGGTGAAGGAGGCGAACAGCCACGACAGGGGTGTCGGGAGCAGCACGCCGAGGAGGGCGGCCAGGCCGACGGCAGCCGCGATCGAGAGCAGGTTCAACGAGGACCCCAGGGCGATGACCGTGGTGGTCTCGCCCTCCAGGGAGCGTGTGAAGGCGCGGGGGGCGATGACTTCGATCAGGGCGAAGCTCGCGACGGCGGCCAGCAGGAACAGGATGATGTGAGCAGGCCGCGGACTTCCTTCGATGCTGGTGAGCATGGCCATGGTGCTCGTGATCATGACCGAGTAGCCGAACGCGCCGGAGTTGTTCCGCAGCGACAGACGCAGTTCGCGGACGTAGAGGCCCAGCTCCGGGGCCGGTCCGGCCGCTCGTCTCGGCATCGCTGTGTCTCCTCCCGCCCACGGGCATCCAGGGTGGGCTGGGATCGGTTCCCATGACGTGCATGCCCCGGTCACACGGGTGGCCGAGCGGCCGGGTGCTGAACGAATCGATGAAGGGACTATACGGTCGCCTGCTCCTCCAGGCTGAGGGCCAGCACCTCGGCGAGGTGGACGGCCGTCCGGTGGGTGTCGCCCTGCGCGATCTGCGTGCGGCAGCTGAAGCCGTCCGCGATGACCAGGGTATCGGATGATGCCTCGCGCACAGCCGGCAGCAGTACTCGCTCGGCGCACGCCATCGACACGTCGTAGTGACCGTTCTCGAAGCCGAAGTTCCCGGCGAGGCCGCAGCAGCCGGAGTCAGGGACCTCGGCGTCGATCCCGGCGCGTCGCATCAGCTCGAGATCGGCGTCGAAGCCCATGACGGCGTGCTGGTGGCAGTGGGTCTGCACGAGCGCTTTGCGACGCACCTGAGGTGGCTCCCAGTCCTCTGGCGCGCGTTCGAGGAGGAACTCGGCCATGGTGCGCGTCTGGCCGGAGAGCCGTTCGACCAGCTTGTCGTCGGGAAGCATCTCCGGCATGTCCGTGCGGAAGACCGCGGTGCAGGAGGGCTCCAGGCCGATGATCGGGGTGCCCGCTTCCAGCCACGGGAGCAGCACGCGCAGGGTGTGGCGGAAGACTCTCTGGGCCACGGAGAGCTGGCCGGTCGAGATCCAGGTCAGACCGCAGCACACGGACGCCTCCGGGATCACCACGTCGAACCCCGCGGATTCCAGCAGGGCCACGGCTGCCCGGCCGATGTGCGGCTCGAAGCGGTTGGTGAAGGTGTCGGGCCACACCACGACCGTGGTCGCGGCGCGCGGGTCCGGCTCGGTCCGGCCGGCAGTGCGATCCGCCCACCAGGCGGCCAGGGTCCGGTCGGCGAAGTCGGGGGCGTCCCGCTCGACAGCGATGCCGGCGGCCCGCTTGCCGATCGTGGACAGGCCCGGCGCGCTGAGGGCACGGTTGACCAGTCGTGGAACACGCGAGGCGAGACGTGCCAGCAGGGGCAGCCACCCCATGGAGTAGTGCGCGGCGGGGCGGATCCTGCCCTTGTAGTGGTGGTGCAGGAACTCGGCCTTGTAGGTCGCCATGTCGACGTTGACGGGACAGTCCGTCTTGCAGCCCTTGCAGGAGAGGCAGAGGTCCAGGGCGTCGCGCACCTCCGTGGAGCGCCAGCCGTCCTTGATGGGGGAGTCCTCGTGCGGACTGAGCATCTCGAAGAGCAGCCGTGCGCGGCCTCGGGTGGAGTGCTCCTCCTCCTTGGTCACCATGTAGGACGGGCACATCACCCCGCCCTCCTGGCTGCGGCAGTTGCCGATGCCGACGCATCGCATCGTGGCCCGCGTGAAGCTTCCGTCGTCGGCCGGGTACTGGAACATCGTGCGATACGGGGTGGGGTCCCAGTCGGTTCCCAGACGCAGATCCTCATCCAGCCGGTTCGGCATCACGACCTTCCCGGGGTTCATCAGGTTCCGGGGGTCGAAAAGAGCCTTGACCTCGCCGAAGGCCTCGACGATCTCGGGGCCGAACATTCGCTCGAGCAGCTCGCCGCGGGCCTGGCCGTCGCCGTGCTCCCCGGACAGCGAGCCGTCGTAGGAGGCCACGAGGTCGGCGGCTCGTTCGAGGAAGCGACGGAACCCCGCCACGCCCTCGGCGGTGACGACGTCGAAGGGGATCCGGGTGTGCACGCACCCCTGCCCGAAGTGCCCGTACAGCGATGGATCACCGAGGTCGAACTCGTGGAAGAGCTCTCTGAGGTCCCGCAGGTAGTCCCCGAGCCGCTCCGGCGGTACGGCGGAGTCCTCCCACCCCGGCCAGGTATCGGACATGCCCGGTGGGCGGGCGGTGGCACCGAGACCGGCCTCTCGGGCCTTCCACATCTGGTCCTCCTTGGCCGGGTCGTCGGAGAAGTTGACCTTGGCATCGTGCTCGGTGCGACCGAGAGCCTCGAGCAGCTCGTCGATCCGTCGGTCGGCTTCCTCGGAGCTCTCGCCGCCGAACTGCACGAGGAGCCACCCGGCGCCCTCGGGCAGCAGAGCCCGGGCCTCCTCGCCGATGTGCTCGGCGGCCTCGAAATAGATGAGCTGGCTGTCGACGCCTTCGAGCACGATCGGATCGGAGTGCTGGAGGATCGTCGGCACGGCGTCAGCCGCCTCGGTGATGTCGTCGTAGCCGAGGACGACCATCGACTTCTGCTTCACCGTGGGCATGAGCTTCAGCTCCGCCCGCAGGATGGTCGCCAGCGTCCCCTCGCTGCCCACGATCAGGCGTGCGATGTCGAAGGACGACTCCGGCAGCAGCGCATTGAGGTTGTAGCCGGAGACGCGGCGCGGGATGTCCGGGAAGCGAGCACGGACCAGGTCGCCGTAGTGGTCGGCGACATCGCGCAGGCCGCTCAGGATGTCGGACTCCGGCCCGCCGCGCGCGGACGCCCTCGAGCTCCTCGTCGCTGGTGGGCCCGGCCCACCAGCGCGTCCCGGCGTGGGTGAGGATCTCCAGAGCGACGACGTTCTCGTCCGTCTTGCCGGAACGCTGCGCGGTGGCACCGCACGCGTTGTTGCCGAGCATGCCGCCCAGTGCGCAGTGGCTGTGGGTGGAGGGCCGGGGGCCGAACTCCAGGCCGTACGGCGCCAGCTGCGCATTCAGCTCGTCCAGGACGATGCCCGGCTCCACCAGGCACGTCTGCGCCTCGGCATCGACCGAGATCAACCGATTGCAGTACTTCGTCCAATCGATGACCACGGCGACGTTGGTGCACTGCCCGCCGAGGCTGGTCCCGCCCCCGCGGGGCAGCACGGGCGCACCGTGCCGAGCGCACACGTCGATCGCCGCGGCACCGGCCTCGACGCTGCGGGGCACGACGACCCCGATCGGCACCTGCCGGTAGTTGGAGGCGTCGGTGGCATAGCTTCCGCGGCTGCCGGGGTCGAAGCGGACCTCTCCGTCCACCTCGGTGCTCAGGTCGTGCTCCAGGGCTCGGGTGTCGAGGCCGGGGGATCGCCGGGGCGGGGGCGTGGGGATCTGGATGACATCGAGGGACATGGACGATTCACCTTCCGAAGGTCAGGACAGCGAAGATGCCGACCGACGTGACGAGCGGGCGACGGAGGCGGGAGCGGTCTCCCGCAGCCATATCAAGGGCTCGAGCAGAGGCGGCAGCATGAGAGGTGCGGACTGCGCTCACCGGTTGCTCGAGAGCTTCTCGTAGAACTCGGTGAGCTTCTGCCGCATCCCGTGGGCGATGACGCCCTTGGTCTCGGGATCGCCCTTGGCCATCGCTTTCGCGGCCTTCTTCGCCTGGATCGTCTTGATGCGCGGTGGGAGGGGCGGAATCTCCTTGTCGACCTTGAACTCCAGGACCACGGGTCGGTCGGAGGCGAGCGCCTCCTCCCAGGCACCGGCCACCTTCGTCGAATCGTCGCAATACACGCCATGCAACCCCAGCAGTTTCGCGTACTCGGCGTACGGGACGTCGGGAATGAATTGGGAGGCCTGGAACGTCGAGTCGCCGGCCATCGCCCGCTGTTCAGGAGTCCTTCGTGCTCTGAGGGCGGAATTCCTGCGCCTTCGTCTTCACCCCCTGGGCGATGATGCCGAGGGCGCTCTCATCGCCCTTCAGCACGGACTTGGCCGTGTCCTTCGCCTGCTGGAAGGTCGCGTGCGGGGGGATCGGGGGAATGTCCGGGTCCACATGGACATCGAGAACGACAGGTCGGTCAGCCGCCAGGGCATCGTCCCACGCCGCCCCGATGTCCTCGGGCCGGGTGACGGTGATGCCTCGCAGTCCGATGCTGTCGGCGAAATCGGCGTAGGAGACCTCGGGCAATCGCTGGGACTCGAGGAAGTTCGGTGAACCCTCCGTGGCGCGGATCTCCCAGGTGACCTGGTTGAGATCGTTGTTGTGGAGCACGGCGACGATCAGCCGCGGGTCCTCCCACTCCTCCCAGTACCGCTTGATCGTGATCAGCTCGGCCATCCCGTTCATCTGCATGGCCCCGTCGCCGACCAGGGCGATCATGGGCCGATCCGGGTGACCGAACTTGGCTCCGATGGCGTACGGCATTCCGGGGCCCATTGTCGCGAGCGTGCCGGACAGCGAACCGCGCATGCCATCGCGCACCTTCAGCTGGCGGGCGTACCAGTTGGCCGCCGACCCCGAATCGGCGGACAGCATCACGTCCGCGGGCAGGCGCGGGGACAGCTCCGCGAAGACGCGCAGAGGATTGATCGGGTCCGAGTCGACCATCGCCTCGTCGGCCATCACCTCCCACCACCGGGCGACGTTGTGCTCGATGGTCTCGCGCCAGCTGCGGTCCGTCTTCCGCTCGAGCTTGGGGAGAAGAGCTCGCAGGACGCTGCCGGAGTCCCCGATCAGGTTGACCTCATAGGGGTAGCGCATCCCGATCATGGTGCCGTCGATATCGATCTGCACGGCGCGAGCCTGGTCGAACTCCGGCAGGAACTGCGAGTACGGGAAGCTGGAGCCGATCGTCAGCAAGGTGTCGCAATCACGCATCATCTCCCAGCTCGGGCGGGTCCCGAGCAGGCCGATCGCGCCGGTGACGTACGGCAGCTCGTCTGAGAGGACGTCCTTGCCCAGGAGCGCCTTGGCGACGCCGGCCCCCAGGAGGTCCGCCACCTGTTGCAGCTCGGTGGCTGCAGACCGAGCGCCGGCGCCGGCCAGAACGGCCACCTTGCTGCCGCTGTTCAGCACGTCCGCGGCGCGATCGATGGCGGCGTCGGACGGGATCGGATCCTGCGGGAAGTCGGTCCCCAGACTGGAGGGGACCATCTTGAACGAATGGGTCGGCGCGCGGTATTCGGCCTCCTGCACGTCCAGGGGGATGATCACGGCCGTCGGGGCGCGTCGTGCCTCGGCGACCCGGAAAGCCCGGTCGAGGACATTGGGCAGCTGCTCCGGGGCCATCACAGTATGGACGTAGTCGCCCGCCACGTCCTTGAACAGGTTCTGCAGGTCGATCTCCTGCTGGTAGGAACCGCCGATCGCCGTCGTGTTGGTCTGCCCCACGATGGCGACGACGGGAACGTGGTCGAGCTTGGCGTCGTAGAGTCCGTTGAGCAGGTGCACCGCCCCGGGCCCCGAGGTGGCCATGCACACGCTGGTCCGTCCGGTGAACTTGGCATGGCCGACGGCTTCGAACGCGCTCATCTCCTCGTGACGGGACTGGATGAACTTCGGGACCTCGGCGGGGTCCGCGTCCGACCAGGACGCGACGATGCCGTTGATCCCGTCGCCGGGGAAGGCGAACACCTTGTCGATGTCCCAGTCCATGAGCCGGCTCAGCAGGAAGCGGGCCACTGATGTGTCTGCCATGTCGTGTCCTCCTCGATTGCGGTGCCTCGCACGGCACGATCGGCGACATCCTCGCGAACAGTTCCTCGGCGCGGAACGACATCGAAGCCGTGGACCGACCGTCCGGCCTGCGCCGGTCATCGGGTCATCGTGCCCCGCCGTCTCCGCGCCCCACGACGACGGCATCGGCCGTGTCCGTGGTCGGGTGGTCGTGCATGCCTTCGCGCTGCGCGTGGGCGGTGGGGGAGATGTATGCCCGTACCGTCCGTCCCTCGTGTTCCGCAGGCTATGCCCGGGGCAGGGGCCCAACAAGGGCGGTCGCCGAGTGGATCGTCCTGGAAGGCGGATCGGTGCCGCAGCCGCCCGCGCGCGAGGACGGCACGGTGCAGAGCACAGGCGAGCACGGCCGGGATGCTGTCGACGGGAAAAGCGTCTGTGCCTGCGGTGTCGCCGTGCGGCACGGTCGTCTCCATCATCGTGGCGCCATGCTCGGCCGAGCAGCGCGAGCGCGAAAGAACTTGACGGTTCAGTGGCCTTCCGAGCGGTCCGCGGCTCAGTCCCGCGGGGTCCGCAGCTCCCCGCTCGTGACGAGGTGCTCTGCCACCGCGGTCAGTTTCGTGTTGGTCCGGCTGCTGATCTCGGAGAGCAGGTAGAAGGCTTGGGTCGCGGTGACCTTGTAGCGCTCCATCAGAATGCCCTTCGCCTGCCCGATGAGATCCCGGCTCGCGATCGCTTCATGGAGTTGCGTGACCTCGCGCGCCTCCGCGAAGGCCACAGCAGCGTGCGCGGCCACCAGCAGACCGATGTGTTCGGATTCGTCGGTGAACACATCGGGCCTGCTGGAGTAGAGGTTCAGGGCGCCGAGGTTCTCCCCTTCGACGAACAGCTGGAACGCCAGCATCGCGCGGACACCCGTCTCCTCGGCGGCGCGCCGCGAGAAGGCCGGCCAGCGCTGCTCGGTGTTCATGTCCGGGATCCGTACCGTCGTCTCCTCGTAGACCGCGGAGAGGCAGGGGCCCTCGCCTTCGTCCATCTGGATCGCATCGACCTTGCTCGGCAGTTCGCTCGTCGGGGCCTGCGACGTCAAGTCCTTCCGGCCCAGGACCACGCTGATGGACCCCTCCTCGGCGCCGGGGATCATCTGCACAGCGGCGCGGACCATCGCCTCGAGCAGCTCGTCCGCAGAGCGGTCATACAGGTCCTGTGCGAGATCGGCCAGCTCGACGGCGAGCGGATCCTCGCCGATCGCCTCTCCCTCGTTGTGCGAAGAACGCTGCCCCAGACCATCGCCCGTGCGAGATCCCACGACGTCCCCTCTCTGCCATGGACGCGATCACAGCGCATGCCGCCCGATCCATGGGTCGCCGGTGCGCATGACCCTTGCATCTTATGTCGTGGGGACGTCGTGCACGGAGGCCCGCCGGACGTCGCCTGCGATCAGCGGAACCGCTGCACGGCCTCCGCGGCGTTCTCGGCGAGTTCGCGGATCTCCTCGTGCTCGGTGCGGGCGAGCACCTCGGCGACGGTGCCCTGCGCGAGGATCCGACCCTGGCCCAGGAAGGCCACCTGCGGGCACATGCGCTGGACCAGTTCGAGGTCGTGCGACGCGATCAGCACGCCGATGCCCAGGCGCTCGATGATCTCCCGCAGGGTCGCGGAGATCTCCCCGCGCATACCGGGATCCACCGCTGTCAGCGGCTCGTCCAGCACCAGGATCTCCGGCCGCGTGGCGAGGGCGGTGGCCAGCGCGACCCGCTGCGTCTCGCCGCCGGAGAGGGTGCGCATCCGACGAGTCAGGTACTGCTCGCCGAGGCCCACCGTCGCGAGCATCTCGGTGGGGGAGACGGCATGGGTGCGCCCGCCCTTGCGGGCCTCCTTCGCGGCCAGCGTCAGCCGGGAGGAGACCGTCTCCTGGGGATCGGAGATGGTCATCGCGTACTGGGAGACGAAGCGCACCGCGGCGGTGAAGGCACGGCGATCCTTGCCGCGCAGGCGGTGCACACTGCGACCATCGAGCGTGACCTGTCCGGCGCTGGGCTTCAGCACTCCGCGGAGCACCCGGACCAGGGTGGTCTTGCCCGCCCCGGAGGGGCCGAGCAGACCCAGCGGGGCCGCGCCGGCACGGAGCGTCAGGTCCACGCCGGTCAGCACCGGCTCCCCGGGGTATCCGGCCTGGAGGGCGGTGGCGGTCAGCGTGGTCGAGGCAGGCATCGGGCTCTTCTCTCGAGGGGGTGGGGACGACGTGCACGGTAGCCGGGAGAGCTGGGCCGGATCTGCATCGGCGGCGCCGCCGTCCGATCGGTCCGCGATGTTCCGTCCCCGCAGCAGGTCACATACGGTCAACGGACGGAACGGATCCGCACGATCTTGCGGGCCAGGACGGAGGCGCTCGCATGGTCGGCCGACGGACGGCGCGGAGCATCGCCATCGCTGCGCTGGCGCTGCTGACCCTCCTCGCCACGGGGTGCCAGGGGCACTTCCCGGCCGACGCCCAGGGCACCCTGGACCGCGCGACCGGCGGCGTCCTGCGCGTCGGCATCAGCGAGAACGCCCCCTTCACCGAGGTCGCCGAGGACGGAACCGTCAGCGGCAGCGAGGTCGAACTGATCCAGGAGTACGCCGCGAGCATCGACGCCGAGATCGAGTGGACCCCGGCCGGGGAGAACACCCTGGCCGCCATGATGAAGGCCGGCGATCTCGATGTCGTGATCGGCGGACTGGCCTCGGATGCTCCCTGGACCTCGAAAATCTCCCTCACCCGCCCATACACGACCACGACTGGGCCGGACGGATCCCCCGTGAAGATCGTGATGGGGGTGACGCCGGGCGAGAACGCGCTCCAGGTGGACCTCGAGCGCTTCCTCGCCGAGGAGGTCGGAGACCTGTGATTGCGGAGAAGGGCGACGGCGGCGAAGAGGCGACCGGGTCGGGCGATGACGCCTTGGGCGAGCGGCAGCGAGCGGTGCTGCGCCGTGCGATCCGCCTCGAATGGATCACGCTGGGGTGGATGGCGGCCACGGTCGCGCTGGTCGCCCTGGTCGCGGGCCAGTCCCAGGCGATGCGGGCGGCGTGGGCCGAGGACATGCTCTCCCTGCTGCCGCCCCTCGCCTTCCTGGTCGCCACGCGGCGCATCCGGAAGTCCCCAGACCGGCAGCACCCGTACGGGTTCCACCGCTCGATCGGCGTGGCGCACCTGGTCGCAGCACTCGCCCTGCTCACGATGGGCGGCTACCTGTCCATCGATTCCGTCATCGGGCTGGTGAAGGTCGAGCGACCGCCGATCGGGCTCACGGTGATCGCCGGCCACACCGTCTGGGCAGGATGGCTGATGATCCTCGTCATGGTGGTCACCAGCATCGGACCCGTGATCCTCGGCCACAAGAAGCTGACGCTCTCCGAACAGCTGCACGACAAGGTGCTGTTCGCCGACGCCGACATGAACAAGGCCGACTGGACCACGGCGGTCGCGACGATCGCCGGCGTGCTGGGGGTCGGGGTAGGCCTGTGGTGGGCGGACGGCGTCGCCGCCCTCATCGTCTCGGTCTCGATCCTGCGTGACGGACTCAAGAACCTGCGCAGCTCGATCCGAGGCCTCACCGACGCGGAGGCCCGCACCTACGACGACGCGGAGCCGCACCCGCTCACCCTCCGGATCGAGCAGCGCGCCGAGCAGACGAGCTGGGTGCGGGAGGCCTCCGCCCGAGTCCGCGACGAGGGACATGTCTTCCACGTCGAAGTCTTCGTCGTTCCCCACGGGGGAGCGCGGCCGCCGGCCGAGGACGTCGTGACGTTGCGCGACCGAATCGACGAGCTGGACTGGAAGGTCCACGACATCGTGATCGCCCCGGTCGACGAGCTCCCCCCGATGCAGACCTTCCGGTCGACCCTGCAGACGTGAGCGCCGCGGGACCCTACCGTGGAAGAACGCCGCACGGGACCACCTGGAGGAGGCGGGACCATGAGAGCAGTGACCTGGCAGGGCACCGAACGCGTGAGCGTCGAGGGCGTCCCCGAACCGATCATCCAACAGCCCACCGACGCCGTGATCCGGGTGACCTCCACCGCGATCTGCGGATCCGATCTCCATCTGTACGAGGTGCTCGGCCCGTTCATGACCCCGGGCGACGTCATCGGCCACGAACCCATGGGCATCGTCGAGGAGGTCGGGGCGGGCGTCACCCACGTGCGACCCGGCGACCGCGTCGTCGTCCCCTTCACCATCTCCTGCGGCCACTGCGCGATGTGCGAGCAGGCGTTGCCGTCCCAGTGCGAGACCACGCAGGTGACGGAGTTCGGGACGGGCGCTGCGCTGCTGGGCTATTCCAAGCTCTACGGGCAGGTTCCCGGCGGGCAGGCCGAATACCTGCGCGTGCCGCACGCCGACTACGGGCTGATGAAGGTCGGCGTCGAACTCCCGGACGAGAACTACCTCTTCCTCAGCGACATCCTCCCCACCGCCTGGCAGGCCGTGCAGTACGCGGGCGTCCCCCGGCACCGCACCCTGGCGGTGCTGGGCCTCGGCCCGGTCGGCCAGTTCAGCGCCCGCATCGGGCGGCATCTGGGGGCGCGGGTGTTCGGCATCGACCCGGTGCCGGAGCGCCGCACCCTGGCCGAACGCCACGGCATCGAGGTGTTCGACCTGTCGGAGAAGTCCGTCGGTGAGATCCGGGAGGCGACGCAGGGGCGGGGCCCGGACGCCGTCCTCGACGCCGTCGGGATGGAGGCCGAGGGCAGTCCCGTCGGCGGACTCGCGCAGAGCCTCGCCGGCAAGCTGCCCGATGCGATCGCCCGACCGTTCATGGAACATGCCGGCGTGGACCGGCTCGCGGCGCTGCACACCGCCCTCGATCTGGTCCGCCGCGGGGGCACCGTCTCCCTCGCCGGGGTCTACGGGGGAGCCGCCAGCCCGATGCCGCTGCTGACCATGTTCGACAAGCAGCTGCAGCTGCGGATGGGCCAGTGCAACGTGCGCCGCTGGACCGACGAACTGCTGCCGCTGGTCGAGGACCCCGCCGACCCCCTCGGCGTCGGCGACCTCGTCACCCACCGACTGCCCCTCGAAGAGGCCGCCGTCGGGTACGACCTGTTCCAGAAGAAGCACGACGGCTGCATCAAGGTCGTCCTCGACCCGACGATCGCCCCCACCCCGACCGACTGACCGCACCGCACCCTCCGTGCGGGGCGCGGCCGGACCCGACCCCGGCCCCCGATCCGACCACTCAGGAGAGAACCCATGGCACCCGCAGACCAGCTCACCCTCGTCGACCCCGTGACCCGTTTCCCCGACATCACTCCGCCGCGGCAGGACCAGAGCGAGCCCGGCCTCGATGCGGAGCTGATCCCCGGCACGGACCGCGGCGAGGACTCCTACCGCGGCACCGGCAGGCTCGAGGGCCGCAAGGCTCTGATCACCGGGGCCGACTCGGGGATCGGTGCCGCGGTCGCGATCGCCTTCGCCCGCGAGGGCGCCGACGTCGCGATGAACTACCTCCCGCAGGAGCAGGAGGACGCCGAGCACGTGGCCGGGGTGATCGAGCAGACCGGGCGCAGGGCGGTCCTGCTGCCCGGCGACCTCGTCGACGCCGACGTCTGCCGACAGCTCGTCGAGGACGCGGTCGCCCAGCTGGGAGGGCTCGACGCACTGGTGAACAACGCCGGTCGGCAGATCGCCGTCGAGAGCCTCGAGGAGCTCGAGGAGGAGCAGTGGATGACCACCTACGAGGTCAACATCCACGCGATGTACCGGATCACCAGGGCGGCGCTGACGCATCTCTCGGCCGGCTCCACGATCGTGAATTCCACGTCGGTCCAGGCCTACGAGCCCTCGACCACTCTGATCGACTACGCCTCCACCAAGGCCGCGATCAACAACTTCTCCAAGGGCATCGCCCAGCAGCTCGCTCCGAAGGGGATCCGGGTGAACGCCGTGGCCCCCGGACCGATCTGGACCCCGCTGCAGGTCTCCGACGGCCAGCCGAAGGAGGCGCTGCCCCACTTCGGCAAGAACACGCCGCTGGGCCGCGCCGGCCAGCCCACCGAGCTGGCCCCGGCCTACGTCTTCCTCACCTCGCCGGAGTCCAGCTACGTGCTCGGGGAGACCCTGCACGTCAACGGGGGCATGCCGACGCCGTGACCTCGCGACCCTCCGATGCCCTGCTGCTGATCGATCTGCAGGAGGCGTTCTTCGACGGCCCCGCGCTCGCCGAGGCGCGCACCGCGGTCGTCGCCGCCGTCGACTCGCTCGCCGGGGCGGCGCGCCGCGCAGACGTGCCGATCTTCCTGATCTCCACCGAGCACAGCCGCGACCGCTCCACCTGGACGCTGTCCATGCTCGAGGACGATCAGGGCTTCCTCTTCCACGGCGACCCGGCGACCGAGATCATCGCCGAGCTCGATGCCACGGGCATGACCCGGCTCGAGAAGACCCGCGACAGCGCCTGGTTCGGCACCGACCTGCTGCTGCGGATGCACAACCTCGCCGTGGGACGGGTCGTCATCGCGGGGGTCTCGACGCATGCCTGCATCGCCCAGACCGCACGGGACGCCTACGCGAACAACATCCGCGCCACGATCGTCGAGGACGCCGTGGCCGACGAGCGACCGGAGCACGCGCGCGCCGTCCGGGAGCTGCTAGTCGGGGACCGGCAGGCCGATCTCGCCGACTCCGCGGAGATCCGGGAGCACTGGACGCGCTGAGCGCCGTCCGGGTCCGGCGCGCCCCTGCGCCGTGGGGACCCCGTGACCACCGGGGCTCTCAGAACCCGGCGAGCACGACTCCGCTGCGGGGTGAGGCCGGGAAGCGACCCAGGGGGATCGACAGATCCTGCGGGGGCGCCGTGAGTTCGCTGCGGCTGAGCAGGCGCACCGCCCGCTCGAGCAGAGCGACCGTGCTCCCCTCGCCCGGGCACCGGTGGTCCTCCTCGTGGTACCCGGCACCCTGGGCGATCAGCGTGAAGGGGTCCTCCTGCCAGGACCAGCCCCGGAAGCGCTCCGGACGGAAGCTGTCCGGGTCGGGGAACGTGCGTCGGTCGTGGCAGGTGCCGTACAGGTCCAGGACCACCCGGTCGCCGACGCGGAAGGCATGACCGTGGAGCCGGAAGGGAGCGCGGACCCGGCCCGGCACTGCGGGGAAGAACGGGAAGAAGCGCCGCACCTCCTGCACGAACGGTTCGAGGTCGCGCTCGTCCCCCGCGGCGAAGGCGTCCCGCCACTGCGGGTGCCGGAGCAGGGCGACGGCGGCGAACTCGATGAATCGGGAGACGGCCAGCAGGGGCCGCAGAAGATTCATGATCTCCACGGCCGCGACCTGGGGAGGAAGCAGTGCCCCGTCCTCGGTGTGGGTGGCCAGAACGGCCAGCGGCGACCCGGGCGGCGGCGTCAGGTCCCCGGCCCGCACCTGCTCGACGAGACCGGCGGCCCAGCGCTCGGTCCCTCGCCGACGCCATCGGGCGTACCAGTTCGGAGGTCCGGGGCGGGCCACCTGGTCGATCATCAGGCTCAGCTCCGTCGTCAGACGGGGGACGTCGACCGTCTCCAGCGCGATCCCGCACCAGCGCAGCGCCATCCGTGCGAGCACGATCCGGCTGAGGTGGGCGAGTCGCACCCGGCCGCTGCCGTGCAGCCTCGCCAGCGCACGGTCCCACTCGGCCTCGTACAGGGCCCCCAGGCGATCCATCGCCTCGGGCCCCAGCAACGACAGGAAGACCCGCTTGCGGCGGCGATGCGCCGCATCGTCGAGGCTCTGGACGGAACCCTCGTCCTGCAGCAGGTGCTGGACGAAGGCCGGCATCGCGCCCTGCCGGGCGAGGTGCCGGCCGTCGTAGAAGACCCGCGCCGCCTCGCCGCCGCGGAGGAGGGTGACCGGCTGCAGCGCCAGGCGCGTGGTCAGCAGATCGGCGCCGGCGGCATCGCACCGCGAGGCGATGAACGGATATCCCTCGCGCAGGAACGCGAGAGTGCTGTCGAACGGGACGGTGCGCATCGGGGCCTCCCAGCCGTCGTCGGAGCCTGCCGTGTTCAGGCGGTGCAGGCCGAGCCCGACCGGATCGCGGGGCCGGGACCGGAGGGCAGATCGGAGCGGGCGTCTGCTCCGTCCCGACGCTAGGCCGCCCTGGTCCCGGGGGCAACGGATGGACCGTTCGGACGGGGCGAGGCTTCCGTCCGTCGGGCGGGAGTGCTTCGATGGGAGGATGAGCATCGATGCCGTCTCCGTGATCCGCGAGGAAGCGGACCTCCTCGCCGCCGCCCTCACCACCACCGACCCGAGCAGAAGGTCCCCACCTGCCCGGACTGGACCGCGGCCGATCTGCTGTGGCATCTCACCGAGGTCCACGAGTTCTGGGGCGCGGTCCTCGCCCACGGCGTCACCCGTGAGGAGGAGGCCGAGAAGCTCGAGGAGTCCGCGGCGCCCAGACCCGAGCGGTTCGAGGAGCTGCTGGCGCGGCGGGTCGCGGCGACCGAAGCGCTCCTGGAGCAGTTCGACGCGCACGAGGACGAGGAACCGGCCTGGTTCTGGTACTCGGCGGAGCAGACCGTCTCCGTCATCCGGCGGATGCAGACCCACGAGGCGACCATCCACCGCGTCGACGCCGAGCTCGCCGCCGGCAGAAGGGTGACCCCGATCGCCCCGCAGGTCGCCCATGCCGGACTCGATCACGTGCTGCGAGTCATGTGGCCCGCCGCCGTCGAGTGGATCCCGGAGTGGGCCGAGATCGCCCCGGTCGCCGTCGCCGAGATCACGGCCGAGGCCGGGCAGCCCCGGCGGCTGCTGATCAGCCGCTGGTCCGGGACCCGGCCCCGCGACGGGCGGGAGTTCGACGCCCCCGTCGGCCGGCTCGTGACGGACGAGGACGAGACCGATGGCCTGCCGCGCGCCGACGTGTCCGGGGCGCCGCTCGCCCTGGACCTGTGGGCCTGGGGACGGGGACAGGCCCTCGACCATCTCTCCGGGCGGAGCGAGAAGGTGGAGATCGTCGGGGACCAGGCGGCCGTGGCGCAGATGGAGGCGCTGATCGCCGAGGGGCACGACTGACACGATTGACCCGGACGCGCCCGGAGGCCTCACGCCACGGTGCGCTCGGGGATCTCCCGCCTCGACGGCTCCGCCCGCAGCCGCCCGCCGCCGAGGTGCAGCAACGAGGCCACGGTGAAGAAGGCCACCAGCACGATGGCCGTGACCAGGAGGACCTGCGGCCAGGAGGAGACCGTCGGATCCAGGAAGTCGTAGGGGTACCAGCCGGTGATCGCGCCACGCACCCAGGTCAGCACGAGATAGGCGATGGGGTAGAGCTGCCACAGCAGGATCCGGCGGGCGGGAGCGTGCCGTCGCCGCGGCGTGAGCAGCCAGTCGGCGACCGCGACCACGGGGGCGAGGCGATGCAGCACGATCCCGGTCCAGCCGATGTCCCAGCGCAGCAGCTCGGCCGGCGGCGCGATCAGCAGGGCGTAGACGATCCCCGTCATCGCCAGGTAGAACGTGACGGCGCCGCGCACGTCCTCCAGCCAGGGCGGCCGCTTCCGCCCGAGCAGCAGGGTCCCGGCGACGAGCAGGACGAATGCCAGGCTCGACTGGTTGGTGAAGTAGGAGATGTCCTGGGCCAACAGACCGTCCCGGGCGGCGACGACCACGTCGTGGACCAGGGCGGCGAGCACGGCGAGGGCGACCAGCACCCGCACCGTGCGCGCCGCGGCGCTCACGATCCCAGGGGCCAGGAGTCGCGCACGTCGGCTCCGCCCTCGACCACGTGCTCCTCGGCGCCGGGCAGATCCGTCCAGGAGTCCTGCGGGCGATATCCCAGCTCGAGCGTCGTGTTGGTCAGCGACCAGCGGCGGTTGGGGTTGTTCGAGATGGCGTAGAACAGGCCGAAGCGCACCTCCGCCTCGATGGCGCGACGCACCACCCGGGTGCAGTCGGCGGGGCTGAGCCACATGGCCCGCAGCACGTCCTCCTCGGTCGCGAGCGGGTCCTCGGCGACCCAGCCGATGCGCAGCGCGATCACGTCCAGGCCGTGCTCGTCGTGGTAGTAGCGCCCGAGAGCTTCCCCGAAGATCTTCGAGACGCCGTAGAGGGAATCCGCCCGCTGGATCTGGTCCGGGTAGACCGGCCACTGCTCGTACCGGTCGTACATGCCCATCGTGTGGTTCGAGGAGGCGAGCACGACCCGTCGGACCCCGGCGTCACGGGCGGCCTCGAGCACATTGCGCTGCCCGATGAGGTTCGCCTCCAGCACCGCCTCCCACGGGGACTCGGGGGACGCCGCACCGGCCAGGTGCACCACGGTGTCGACGCCGTCCATCAGCGCCCGCACCTGCTCGTACTCGCCCAGCTCCGCGAGCTTCAGCTCGACGCCCGGCGGTGCCTTGTCCGCGGTGCGACCGTGGAGGACGAGGTCGTACTCCTCGCGCAATGCGTCAGCCAGCCGGGCGCCGATGCCACCTGTGGCACCGGTGATCAGGACACGCTTCCTCGAGTTGCTCATGGCCTCATTATGGGCGCGCGGGCCGCTCCGGGTCGGACATCGGGCGGATCTCCGCCCGCAGCCGCTCCATGCGCGCATCGAGGTCCGCCGCGACCTGGGCGGCGTCATCGAGCTCCGCCCGCAGGTCCGCGGGCAGGTTGCGGCGGTACTTGTAGCTCAGCTTGTGCTCGGTGCTGGCCCAGAAGTCCATCGCGATGGTGCGCAGCTGCAGCTCGACGGGGACCTTCTCGGTGTGCTCGGAGAGGAACACCGGCACCTGCACGATCAGGTGCAGCGAACGGTACCCGTGGGGCTTCGGGGCGGTGATGTAGTCCTTGGTGGTGAGCACCTCGAGATCCGGCTGCCGGCGCAGCATGTCTGCGATCCAGTACACGTCGGAGACGAAACTGCAGGTGATGCGCACCCCGGCGATGTCGTGGACCCGTTCCCGGATCGCCGGGATCGTCATATCGCCTCCGGTGCGCACGGCCTTCTCGACGAGGCTCTCGGTGGACTTGAGCCGGGAGCGGACGTGCTCGATGGGGGAGTAGTCGTGGATCTGCTCGAACTCCTGGCGCAGGATGTTCACCTTGGTCTGCACCTCGTCGATGCCGAACTGGTAGTACATCCGCAGCCGAGTGAACTCCTCGTGGACCTGCTTCATCTGCGCGGCCAGCTGCTCGGGGTCGGTGCCCGGCCGGGTCAGCTGCTCCTGCCGGGCGCGCACCAGCGAGCTCATGCGCTGCGATGTGTCGGCCTGGACCGAGTCGTCATCATCCATCAGGTGCTGCCCTTCGAGGAGAGATCCGGGCCCTCGACGATGCCAGATCTCTCTGAGGGAGAGCGGAACGTCCTGGCCCCGCCCGCGATCCGGCCGTCGATCGGGCCGGGCCACGCCTTCGACACACCCCCGGTCCGTCATCGACCATTTCTCACGCGTCCGCGCGCCAGCGGGCCGCAGCCTCCAGGTCGTTGAACGTGTACACATGCGGTCCGGCCAGCGCGAGCCCCGGCTCCTCACGTGCCTGATCGAGCTCGTCCAGGAGGGGCCCGGGGTCCCAGGACCCGGGGCCGACGAGCCGCCGCACCCCCGAGCCTTCGCCACCGAGCATCCGCAGCGAGCGACCCACCCCGATCCGCGCCCCGATCCGCAGCAGCCTCGCCGTGCCCACGGCAGCGGCGACGCCCGGGCGCACGGGCACCGTGATGCCGGCTTCGCGGAGGCCGCGCACCCAGGCCAGCAGCGGGGCCGCCTCGAAGCACATCTGGGTCACGAGATGGGAGGCGTGCTCCGCCTTCGCGCGCAGCAGCCGCATCGCCTCCTGCTCGTCGACGAAGGGGTGGCCCTCCGGGTGCGCGCCCACCCCGATCGCGAGTCGGGGCGCCTCGGCGGCGAGGAGCTCGACCAGGCTCAGCGAGCCGTCGAAGTCGCCGGCAGCACGGGGCGCGTCACCGGCGATGACGAACACCTCGTCCATCCCGGCGGCGTCGAGCCGTGCCAGGATCGTGCGCACCTCCTGCGGGTCCCGGATCTGTCGCGCCGGGAGGTGCGGGACCGCGGTGAAGCCCCGGCCCGCGAGCTCGCACGCCACCGCCAGCGTCGCCTCCAGGCCGTGCGCCGGGGACGCGGTCACGGTCACGCGCGTCCCCGGCGGGAGGTGGGCGCCGACGCGGTCCGAGATCCCCCGCAGCGGGAGGACCTCGAACTGCGCCTCGCTCTCTTCCGCCGAGTCGACCTGGTCGGCGTCGGCGGTCACCTCACCCTCCCGCAGGGGCCGGTGCGGCCGAGGTGTCGGCGGCCGCCAGTGCGGTCACGTCTCCCTTGGGCTGCTCCTTCGTCGGATCGATGAAGGGCTTGGGGACCACCACCGCGTCGACCAGCTCCTCGCCGTACGGCAACAGGGTGCCCGCGAGCTCACCGGTGTCGACCGTGAACGCCGTCCCCACGTCGGAGAGCTCGGTCGGCACCAGGGCCAAGCCGATGTTCTTCTCCAGGCGGGGGGACCAGCAGGCGGAGGTGACCTGGCCGACCACGGTCCCGTCGTGATGGACGGGGAAGGCGTCGATCATGGAGCCGTCGTTGTAGCAGCCCAGCTGCGCCCCGCCGATCTCGAGCCCGACCAGCTTACGGCGCGGCCCCTCCTCCTTGATCCGGCGCAGCGCCTCCTTGCCGACGAAGTCCGCCTCCTGGTTGAGGTCCACCATCCAGTCGTAGCCCATCCCGACCTCGAACGGGTTGGTGTCGACGGTGATGTCGGCGCCGTGGGCGAGCATGCCGCCCTCGATGCGTCGGATGTGGCACGGCCCGATGACCTTCAGGCCATGGGGCTGTCCGGCCAGCCAGACCAGCTCCCACAGCCGTGCGGCGTCGCGGGAGGCATGGTGCACGTAGATCTCGTAGCCGATCTCGCCGGTGTACCCGGTGCGCGAGACGGTCACGTCGATTCCGTCGATCGTGAAGTCGTGCAGGTAGTAGTAGCGGATGTCCGCCACCGACTCGCCCAGCAGGTCGCGCATGACGGCGTAGGACTTGGGGCCCTGGACCTGCACCGGGCCGACGTCGACCTCGGAGATGTCGACGTCCATCCCGGCGTAGGTGGCGACTCCGCGGGCCCACAGCAGGATGTCGCTGTCGGCCAGGGAGAGCCAGAAGCGGTTCTCCTCCAGGCGCAGCAGGACCGGGTCGTTGAGGATCCCGCCGTGTTGGTCGGTGAGGAACACGTACTTGCACTGGCCGACCTTGCACTTGCTCAGATCGCGGGTGACCAGCAGGTTGGTGAAGTCGAAGGCGTCCGGTCCGGAGATCTGGATCTGCCGTTCGACGCCGACGTCCCAGAGGGTGACACCCTCCAGCAGCGCCCAGTACTCGGCGATCGGATCGCCGTAGTTCCGGGGGTGATACGTGTGGTTGTACACGCTGTACATCTGCACGCCGTGACGCCGGGAGGCGTAGAAGAACGGCGACTTGCGGATGCGCGGGTAGAGCAGTACGTGGGGATTCTGGTTCACGGTCATCGTGGCCTCCAACGTCGTGTCCGTACTCCACTCTCCCATCTGTGCGCGCATGACGCAATGGCCTGCGCTATGCGCAAAGCACGTGGTTATGCGGGTATGATCGGAGGATGGTCACGAATGGTTCGGTGCAGTCGGTGGACAGGGCCGCACGGGTGCTGGAGATCCTCGCCCGCGACGGCACGGCAGGCGTGGGCGAGGTCGCGCGGGAGCTGGAGGTCCACGGCTCCACCGCCTCCCGCCTGATCGGGGCGCTGGAGGGTCATGACCTCATCGATCGCGACGGCGCCACCGGCAAGGTCCGGCTCGGGATGGGCGTGCTGCGCCTGGCGGCGGCCACCCGCTCGGGCCTGGACCTGACCGCCCAGGCCGCCCCCGTGTGCGATGCGCTCGCCGAGGAGCTCGGCGAGACCGTCAACGTCGCGGTCCTGCGCGACGGCGCCGCGGTCAACGTCCACCAGGCGCAGGGCACCCGGACCGTCGCCCTGCACAACTGGGTCGGGAACCGCACCGTCCTGCATGCCACCTCGAGCGGCAAGATGCTCATGGCGCACCTGAGCGCCACCGACCGCGATGCCGTGCTGGAGGCGCCGCGGGAACGGTTCACCGAAGCCACCGTGATCGATGCCGACGCGCTGCGCCGGCAGTTCGACGAGGCGCGCGAGCGGGGATGGGCCGCCGTGGTCGAGGAGTTCGAGGAGGGGCTGAACGCTGTGGCCTCCCCGATCCGGGGCCCGGAGGGAGGCGTCATCGCGGCGCTCTCCGTCGCCGGTCCCGCCTACCGCCTGGCTCCCGACGATCTGCCGGGGGTGGCGGAGGTGCTGATCCGGGCGAGCGAGACGATCTCGCAGCGGCTCGGATACCGCGCCGACGTCACCGGCTGAGCCGGTGGTCCGCCGGCGCGGAGGTCGACGGCAGGACCGTCGGCCGGGGCCTCACCCCTTCATCCGCAGGTCCTGCGGGTCGAAGGCGGGAGTGCGCCCGACGGTCAGCACGGTGACCGGATGGCGCCGCCCCAGGTACTCGACCTGCAGCGCCGTACCTTCGGCGGCGTGCTGCGGGGGCAGGTATGCCATCAGCAGGTAGCGTCCGAGCGACGGGGCCGGCCCGGTCGAGGCGACGTAGGAGCGTCGGCCCTTCGCATCGAGGATCGGATCGCCCTCGGGGGTCAGGACCGGTTCGCCGCCGGTCATGCAGCGCGGCTCGGTGTCCTCGACGACCGGATCGACCGCCAGCGTGCACAGATGGGCCGCCGGGTCCGCGGCCCGCGCGGCGAGGTAGGCCTGTTTGCCGACGAAGTCGTGCGTCTTGACCTTCGGCAGTGCGAGATCGGCCTCCACGGGGTCGTACTCGGCGTTCAGCTCGGCGCCCATCAGGCGGTAGCCCTTCTCGAGCCGTCCGGTGGTGCCGTAGACACCGATGCCCGCGGCGATGAGGCCCAGGTCCTGGCCGTTTCCCCAGAGCATGTCCCAGACGCGCAGGCCATGCTCGGTGGGCAGGTGGATCTCCCAGCCGAGCTCGCCGACGTAGGAGATCCGCAGCAGGGAGGCGGGCACCGAGCCCAGCTGCACGTCCTGGGCGGTCCCGAAGCCGAAGGCTTCGGAGGTCAGATCGTGTTCGGTGATCCGTTCCAGCAGATCACGCGCCCGCGGTCCCCACAGGCCCAGGGTGGTCACGGCCGAGGTGGCGTCGGTCAGCTGCACCGAGCCGTCCTGCGGGAGATGGGCGCGGAACCAGGCCAGGTCCCGCGAGCCCTCGGCGCCGCCGGTGATGATCCGGAAGTCCTCCTCGCCGCGGCGAACGATCGTCAGGTCCGAGCGGAAGGTGCCCGCCGGGGTCAGCAGCGGCGTGTAGACCACCCGGCCGACGCGCACGTCGATCCGGGCCACGGCCAGCTGCTCGAGATAGTCCACCGCTGCGGGGCCGTGGACGTCGAAGATCGCGAAGGCGCCCAGATCGACCATCGCGACCCGGTCCCGCATCGCCAGGTGCTCGGCCTCGATGATCGGGGACCACCAGCGCCGGTCCCACTCGGCCGTGCGCTGGTCGATCCGGTCGCCGTACTCCGCGAGCAGGTCGGCATTGGCCTCGTACCACTGCGGGCGCTCCCACCCGGCGGCCTCGAAGTACCGCGCGCCCAGCGCCTCGGTGCGGGGATGGAAGGGACTGGTGCGCAGGGGGCGGTCCGAGAGCCACTGCTCGCGCGGATGGGTGATCCCGTAGATCTTCGGGAAGCCCTCGGCGGCGCGGGAGAGCACGTGGGACGACGTGCGCAGGGCCGGGGCGAAGCGGGCGATGTCGGAACCGTGCGGATCGATCTCGCTGGTCCCGTCGGTGATCAGCTCTGCGAGCATCCGCCCGACCCCGGCTGCCTCCTTGATCCAGACCGCGGCGGCCGACCACAGCCCGGCCACTTCCGGCATCTCGCCGACCACGGCCCCGCCGTCGGGGGTCAGCGAGAGCAGGCCGTTCAGCGCCGCCGTGCGGGGCGGCTCGGGATCGGTGAGCAGGTCGGGGAACATCTGCTGGGCCTGCTGCAGCTGCAGTGTGAAGTCGTCCTCGGTGAAGGGGAAGCTGGTCGGCGTCGCCTGCCCGGGATGGTCGCCGACGGGCGGGATCTCGTCGGGGTGGTGCAGCAGGGGTCGGTGCGCATAGGACCCGATCTCGAGGTCGGGCCCGCGCTGGCGCTCGTACATCAGGCTGTCCATGTCGCGCAGCAGCGGGAAGCTGATCCACTGATCGGTCCGCTCCAGCTGCGGGATCGGCCCGACGTCGATCATCTGGTGGACCGCCGGGGTCAGGGGGATGGCCGCTCCGGCCAGGGCGGCGACGCGCGGGCTCCACACCCCGCAGGCGATGATCACGGTCTCCGCCTCGATCTCGCCGGCATCGGTGACCACGCGGCGGATCCGCCCGTCCTCGACCAACAGATCGAGCACCTCGGTCTCCGCGCAGGTGGTCAGCGCGCCGGCGGCCTCGGCGCGCTCGCGCAGCAGCTCACCGGCCCGGATCGGGTCGACGATCGCACCGGTCGGGGTGTGGAAGCCACCGATCAGCAGGCTCGCATCGCAGTACGGCACCAGCTGCTGGATCTCGGCGGGGGAGATCAGGTGCGCCTCGACGCCCCAGGACCGGGCCGACGTCATCCGTCGTGTCAGCTCCTGCATCCGCTCCGGGCTGCGGGCGACCTCGATGCCTCCGCACAGCGAGAGCACCCCGAGCTCCTCGTACTGGCGCAGGGAGTCCACCGTGAGGTCGGTGACCTCCTTGGAGTGGTCGACGGGGAAGACGAAGTTCGAGGCGTGGCCCGTGGATCCTCCCGGGTCCGGCAGCGGTCCCTTGTCGATCTGGACGATGCTGCGCCATCCCAGATCGGCCAGGTGGCTGACGGCGGCATTGCCGACCACCCCGGCTCCGATGACGACGATGTCTGCACGATCCGGCAACTGTGCCATGGCGTCCTCCCGAACTCACCTGGGCCTCCTCACGGTATCCCCGTGCGGGGCGTTTGACCATGGGTGGTGCAGGCGGAGACCTCCCCGGATCCACGCGACGCGGCGCGGTGCAGGAGCCCGGGCTCCGTCGGCGCGGGGATGAGGCGCTCGTGCCCGCCGGGGATCAATCGTCCGGGTCGGTCCTCGGCATCGGCGCGCGCTGTCCGGTCCGCGCCTCCCAGGCCTCGGCCAGCAGCTCGGCCAGCTCGGTCTCGTCGACCCTCTCCAGGCGCACCAGCACGCTGGCGTGCCCGCGGTAGTGGTCCGTGGTGAAGAAGCGCTGCGGATCCGCGGCCAGCAGCGCCTCGCGCTCGGTGAGGTCCGCCCGCCAGCAGATCAGCACACCGGGCTGCTCGTGCATCCGGGCGAAGATCTTCCCGGCCGCGTAGAACGCGGGCGTGCCGTAGGAGGTCTTCTCGGCGACGCGGGGGAGAGCTGTCGCCAGGCGCCGCACGGCGGCCTCGTCGCTCATGCGTCCTCCCGGGACGGGGAGGGGATCGGGGTCTGCTGATAGAGGGCGAGCCGCCACTGACCGTCACGGCGCGTGTACGTGCTGGCCATGAGGGCCCGGAAGGGCTGCTCGTCCTCGTCCCGGAAGGCGATCCCGGTGTAGACGAGGATCGCCGTGGCCGTGTCGATCTCGATCAGGCGCGCATCACGGATCTCGTACCGTCGCCAAGGCGGTGCCTCGGCCAGGGACGCGATGACGGTGGCACGGTCGAACACCATCCCGTGGGCGAGGACCATGACGCCGTCCGCGGTGAGGAGGCGACCGTAGACGTCGTCCCCGGTGCCGTCGCAGAGCGAGTTCCAGCCGCGGTGCTCGAGGGCGAGCAGCTCATCGATGATCATGGCACCACGGTGGGGCATCGCCCCCCGGAGGGCAATGCCCGCTCGCCGCGAGGCGGCGTTCGCGCCCTTCACCTTCCGCCACACAGAACCCTGGTAGAAGCGGTCCGAGCTGTTCCGCTTCGAGCCCCAGCCGGTGCGCCGGTACCGGTCGAAGAAGATCGACTCCTGCTCTTCGAGAGTGCGCAGCGCGTCGTAGAGCCGGAAGTTCGCGCCGGACTTCGCGACCGCGAGGGCGAGGACGTTCGACAGGGATTCCGCCGCGTCGCGCTGCAGCTGCTCGTGCTGGCCGGCGTTCGACCAGGAGGTCGAAGATTCACGAGCCCGGGAGCGCACCCGGGAGAGTGTCAGCAGGGACATGGTGGGTGCTCCTTGTCTGTCCGGGGGCATGAGAAGAACCCCCGACAGTGGTGTCGAGGGCGTGCAGGTGAGGTGGGGTTACCGACAGGTCACGTCACGGACCGGTGACGGTCGCGTGGCGAATGGGTCACGAGCTGCCATACGTGGTCTCGACTGTCTGATCCGACGCATATGTTGAAAATATGACCACCGGTAAAGAGTGCGACGAGCCTGCAGAAAAGCAGCCGCCCAGCGCGAAACACAGCAGCGATGAGATCGACTACAACGATCCCGACGCGTATCTCGAACCGGACCCGTTCGACGGTGGTGCAGACCTCAACGACATCGACGGGGAGTACTAGGCCCAGGGCGCACACTTCAACGGTCGGCAGAGCGACCGACGAGTGGGTGATCGCGGTGCCGGCCCGGTTCGGGTACGCGAGCTCGGCGGAGCCACGCCGGTCGCCGAGTTCGTCGATCAGCTTCTGCGGCACCGTGAAGCTGCGATGCGACGCATCCGTCTTCGGCAGCCCCTCCACCGCCCATGCACCCTTCTTCCCCCTCGTCCATGCCCGCCGGATCGTCACCCTCGGCGGGTCTCCGTCCGTGATGTTCCGCCACTGCAGTGCCGTCACCAGCGGCTGATACTCGGCCGGCATCGCCTTGTGGATCGCCTCGTCCTGGTCGCGGGTGATGATCAGCGGATCCGCTGGGGGAGCTTCGGGAGTCGCACGCCCTTCGCCGAGTCGGTCGACGAGGGTCCCGAACCTGGCGGCGGTCTCGTCGTCGTCGAACGTCGCGGTGGTGGGGGTGGGGTTGCCGGGGTCGCGGTACTGCACGCGCCACGCAGTGGGTCCCTCGGCTCTCTGGCGGCGGCTGATCGAGGTCATGGGGGAGGCCTCGTGTCGGGTTGTAGTCCGGAACGTGGTCCGCACCACCGACAGGGGAACAAAAAACGCCCTGTCACCAGGGCGTTTCTTGGGGTGATCGACGGGATTTGAACCCGCGACCGCCTGGACCACAACCAGGAGCTCTACCAACTGAGCTACGACCACCATGCGCGGATCACGACCCGCAACGAGAGACAAGCATACCGGCTCCGCGGGGAGTTCTCGCCCGGGGAGCACCCGGGGAGAGTGTGAGACGTGTTGCATCTGCTCCGAAGGAGGATACTGGTCTCATGATCGCCGCATTCTCCCTTCAGCCCACCGGCCGACCCTCGGATCCCGCGCTCGTGCGCACCCTCGATGACGGGGCCGATGGCGCGAGCGTCCACGACGCGGTCGCCGCCGCCGTGCGCATCGTGCGCGACTCCGGCCTGCCCACCCGCACCTCGGCGATGTTCACCGAGGTCGAGGGGGAGTGGGACGAGGTCATGGACGTCGTGGGGCGCGCGACCGCCGAGGCGGCACGCTACGGCTCCCGGGTCTCCCTCGTGCTCAAGGCGGACATCCGTCCCGGGCACGAGGGGGAGATCGAGGGCAAGGTCGAGCGGCTCGAGGCCGCGGTGGACCGCCTCGGCAGCTGACCTCCGGTCCTCGGGCGCCCCGCTGACTCCTCGAGCGCGACCGCGGGCACCTCTCACGTCGCAGGAGGGGTCCCCACGGTCGCACTCGGTATGCCGCGATCCGTCCTGGGTCGCCGCGACCCGAGGCAGGTCGATCGGCTCAGAGATCCCGGTCGAGCAGCCCGTCGCGCAGTGCCGCGGCCAGCGTCGGCGCCACCGGCAGGCGGGGGATGAGCGTCGCCTGGAAGGCGTGGTAGATGTCCGGCTTCCCGGGCCAGGTCACGCCCTGCGGCTCGTTGTCCGCGTCGAGCTCGTGGAACCAGGAGCCCGTCCCGGGATCCAGCAGGTAGGTGGAGATGTACTCCCACCACTGCTCGTAGCGCTCGGCCCAGATCCGCTCGCCGGTCACCTGGTGCATCACCGCGGCCGCGCCGACGGCCTCGGCGGCCACCCAGTGCATGCGCTCGCGCGCCACGGGGGTGCCGTCCCAGTCCACGGTGTAGACGAAACCGGGTTCTCCGTCGGCCCCGAAGCTCGCGGCGGCCTTCTCCATCAGCGCCGTGGCCGCCTCGAGCATCCACTCCGGGGCTTCACCCTCGGCGGTGATCAGCGCGGCCCGGCCGTGCAGGACCAGGCGGGCCCACTCGATCCAGTGCCCGATCGTCGCGCCGTAGGGGCGGAACGGGTGGTTCGGCTCGTCGCGGTTGTAGTCCAGCAGCGGGGTCCAGGAGGTGTCGTAGTGCTCGGGCAGCGCCCAGTCGTTGCCGCGGGCGAACTCGTCGATCGCCCGGGTCATGATGCCCACCGCGCGATCCAGCCAGCGCCGCTGCCCGGTCACGTCGGCCGCGGCCAGCAGGGCCTCGACCGTGTGCATGTTCGCGTTGATCCCGCGGTACTCCTCGCACGCGCCGAAGGCACGGTCGAAGGTGTCCACGCTCATCGCGGCGTCCTCGTCGAAGAACTTCTGATCCAGCACCGTCAGCGCCTCGTCGAGCAGCTCGGCGGCACCGGGCCTGCCGGCGGCGACGGCCGAGGACGCGGCGAGGACCACGAAGGCGTGCGCATAGGCCTGCTTCGAGTCGTCGACCGGCCTGCCCGCCGCGACCGAGGCGAACCAGCCGCCGTGCTCGCCGTCGTGGAACACCCCGCGCAGCGAGGCGATGCCGTGATCGGCGAAGCGCCCGAAGTCGGGCCGGCCCAGCAGATGGCCGAGCGCGAAGCTGTGCGTCATCCGGCAGGTGATCCACAGCTCGGAGGGGCGCGAGAGGTCCGGTGCGCCGTTCTCGTCGAGCCAGGCGAAGCCGCCGTCCTCGCGCACGGACTCGGAGCCGAACACGAGCAGCTCATCGCCCTCGCCCTCGAGCCAGCTGCGATGGGAGGCGCGATCCAGCCAGGGGACGTAGGGGCCCGGGGCGGGCACATCTGCGCCGGGCGTCGGCTCGGCGGAGAGCTCGAAGGTGCGCGAGGCCGCCTGCGCCTGGGCGGTGGTGGGCCCGGGCTCGTCGACCAGCAGCACCTCCCGGTAGTACTTCAACTCCTGGATGGACTCGCGGATGTCGGCCAGGGCCCGGTGCCCGCCGTGCTTGGCGGGAATGTTGTAGTACACCCGCGGGAACCAGCGCTTGGCGAGCTCCTTGAAGCTGGAGACGTCGATGGTGCGGTAGGACAGCCAGGACGCGAGCTCGGGCACGTCCCGGTCCAGGAACACCCGGTCGGTGCCGACGCTGTTGCCGGCCAGCGGTGCCTTGCCCGGCTCGGGGCAGAACTCGCGCACGTACTGAAGACACAGCTCCTGCGCCTGCTCGAGGGTCACCCCGTCGTCGAGCTCCTCGAGGAGGCCGGAGACGGTGTGCATGTTCACCACGAAGGGATCCATTCCCTCCAGCGAATCGGCCGGTGGCTTGATGACGACGTCGACGCCGTCCCCGAGGATGTTCAGATCGGCGTCGGTCACGAGCACGGCGATCTCGACGAGCGCATCGCGCTGCTTGTCGAGGCCGGTCATCTCGCAGTCGACCCAGATGATGCGGTCGTTGAGGGCGCGGGAGGAGCTGGAAGTCACCGGGCCACAGTATCGCGACAGCTCCCAGGACGTCGTCGGCGCGGTCCGCGGCGGGAGCCCGCGGGCCCGATGGTCTCCTCGTGGCCGACGGGAGGTGCGCGGACGCCTCACTCGGGCGTCCCTCCAGCTCCGGCAGTGATTACCAGGCAGTCACCGACGCCCGGGGAGGAACCGCCGTGAACCTGTACTTCCGCCTGCTGGTCTTCATGATCCGCGTGCGCTTCCGCAGCCGCCCGAGCCTGTGGGACACCTCGCGCGTGAGGTTCCGGGTCAATCCCTCGGACCTCGACGTGATGCGGCACATGAACAACGGCCGCTACCTCACCCTCATGGATCTGGGCCGCATGGACCTGATGCTGCGGTCGAGGTTCTGGCGACGCATCACCGAGCAGGGCTGGTACCCGGTGGTGGCCGGGCAGAGCATCACCTATCGCAGGTCCTTTCAGCTGTGGGAGCGCTTCGACCTGGCGTCCCGCGTCCTCGGGCACGACGATCGCTAGGTCTACATGGAGCAGGTCTTCCGCCGCGACGGCGAGGTGGTGGCCGACGCCGTCGTACGGGCCCGCTTCCTGCGCAGGTCCGGTGGCTCGGTGCCGATGGAGGAGGTGCTGGACCTGGCCGGTCCGGTGCCCGATCACCGTCAGCTGCCGGAATGGGTGGCCCAGTGGAACGAGGGGTCCTCGCGGCACGGCCGCGAGCTCTGAGGACCGGCCGGGATCAGGCGCCTCGGCTCTCGTCATAGGAGAGCGGGGCCGGTACCGTGGTGGACCGACCCGTGGGACCGCTCATCGATCGAGAGCCGCCATGACCTCGCCTCCCGCCTCCGGTTCGCCGAGACCGCCGACGGAGACGACGTCCCGCGCCGACCTCCTCCGGCCCGGCACCACCGAGCCTGCTGCGTCGGCACCGGGAACCGCGGGCTTCGGCCTGCGACCGCCCCGAGATCGGGTCGATCCTCGGTGCCGCGCCTGGTGGGCGACCCAGACCGTGCTGTGGGCCGTGGTTCCTGTCCTCACCCTCGCCCTGCTCGGCCTGCTCATCGGACCCGCCCGCTGGTGGCTGCTGAGCGCGGCGCTGGTGCTGCTCGTGCTCGCCATCCCACTGGCGCTGGTGGTGCCCCGGGTGCGGTGGCGGATCCACCGCTGGGAGGCGACCGACGACGCGCTCTACAGTCGCACCGGGCTGCTGTGGGAGGAGTGGCGCGCGGCGCCGCTGTCCCGCATCCAGACCGTCGACCTGGATCGGGGACCGCTCCAGCGCTCCTTCGGACTGGCCACGATCTCGGTGTCCACCGCATCCGCCCGGGGCGCGGTCCGGATCAGCTCCCTGGCCACCGGGGCGATCGGCCTGGCCGCCTACGGTGTCGTCCTCCAGGTCTTCGACTGGTTCCAGGCGGTGCCCGTGCTGATCGCCTGGCTCGGGACGTCGGCGGGAGCGGTCCCCCTGCTCGTCCTGCTTCTGGTGCTGATCGTGGGCGCCGTCGTGATCGGGGCCGTCGGCACTCTCGCGGTCTATGTCGAGGGTTGGTGGGGGTATCGGCTCGGACGGCATGAGGACGGGTCCCTCGATCTGCGGCGCGGCCTGCTGGTCAGCCGGTCCACCGTGTTCGACGGCGACCGGCTGCGGGGAGTGACGCTGCACGAGCCGCTGGGGCTGCGCCGAGCGGGCGGTGCCCGGCTCGATGTGATCGCCGTCGGCGTGAAGGCCCCGGAGGGGGACCAGAAGAACGCGCAGTCGCCGGCGCTGGTGCCCGCCGCGCCCCGAGCGGTCGGTGCAGAGGTGGCCGGGACGATCCTCGGTGCCCCGGTGCCCGACGCTCTGCGTCCCCACCCGCCCGCGGCGCGACGCAAGCGGTTCCTGCGCGCCGGGATGCTCACCGCGGCCGGGGTCGTCCTCGCCGTGATCCCTGCTCTGGTCTTGCCGTCGCTGTGGTGGATCCCGGCCCTCACCGCTGTCGTCCTCGCCCTCGTCACGGCTGTGCTCGCCCGCGACAACTCCCGTGGGCTGGGGCACCGGGTGACCGACCGCCACGTCGCGCTGCGCAAGGGATCCCTCTTCCGCCGCACCGATGTGCTGGGGCGGGATGACGTGCTGGGCTGGATTCTCACCCGCTCGCCCTTCCAGCGGCGAGCGGGCCTGGGCACCGTCGTGGCGACGTCGGCGGGCGGCAGCGGCGCCTTCCGCCTCCCGGACGTCGACGCGGAGCAGGCCCGGGCGATGATGACGAGCGCGGGGACAGTCTGGGAGCACCTGCAGGTCAGGGAGCCCGGCTCGCCTGCCGAGATCTCTCCACGGCGCGGGACGATCGAGGTCAGCGGCGGGACCGCGGGGCGACGTCCGCGGGCCGTCGAGCGCGGCGGCGCAGCTCCTCGAGACCGCTGAGCACCATCAGCAGGACTACGACCCCCAGCAGCACCCACTGCTCCAGCAGTCCCGCAACGATCCCCGTGATCACCAGCACCGCGAGATAGACGAAGGTCATCACGCGCACGGATGCGCCCAGCAGGCGGGCCCCGACGCGGGTGCGCAGCAGCCGGAGCACCAGCAGCAGCGCGATCGCGCCGATCGTGAGGAACTTCAGCATGCGGGCGGATCCTGACGGGTCGGGGACGGCAGCGGCTCCAGTATGACGTGATCGGCCTGACCCATTGCGCTGTCGCCGGTGCGATCTGTCCCCGCGCAGTGTCGACGACCTCGCGTCCCGCCGCATCTGGTCCGCACGACCACATAGCGTCGGTGCAGTCCATGCCCACGAACGTTCGGCCACGCACTGATTCGCCTATGATCGCGTGCATGCTTGCCACCGCGGAGTTCATCGTGGAGACCCCCGACGGGGAGGTCGAGTTCCCTCTGACCGGTCCGGTTGCCGATCATCTGCTCGATCACGGGTATGCGAATGCTGACCGCGAGCCGCATTGGCACCTGCGCTGGTGCCTCGACCGCATGGAGGTCGGGGAAGCGATAGATGTCGGGGATGCGCGAGTCCACCGCATAGCCGCCCACAGCTGACCCGTACGCGAGGAAGCGCCCCCGCCACTCGGAGCGGGGGCGCTTGTCGTGTCCGGTCGTGTCGGCGTTGACCCATGGCCGGACGGGCTGCCGGTGGCAGGTGCCATCATCCCGCCGTAGAAGGATGAGGGCGTCCCTTCCCAGGGGTCGCCTCGCCCTGGGATTCGAGGACACTGCGAGGCGACCGGGACAGACTATCGGCGGTCCACGGCGAGCAGCCGATCGATCGGTCGGCAGTCCGCCGGTGGGGGCCACACCCTCCTGGCATCCCGAGGCTAGCGGTGGCGATCATCTGCTACTACGGTCGGGACTCCTACGTGTGAAGGTGGCCTCGGGGCCGCCGGAGAGGAGCACAGACATGGCACAGCTCTCGGGTAAGAAGGTCGCGTTCGTCGCGACCCGCGGAGTCGAGCAGGTCGAACTGACGGCGCCATGGCAGGCAGTACAGGATGCCGGCGCTCAGACGGTGCTCGTCTCTCCGTCGGACAGCAGCTTCACGGCGATGCACGGCGACTGGGAGTACGGCGACGACTTCACCGTCGATGTCCCGATCGCCGAGGCGGACCAGGTCGACTACGACGGTCTCATCGTGCCCGGTGGCACGCTGAACGCGGATGCTCTGCGCGTCGACGAGGACGTTCTGCGCTTCGTCCGCAGCTTCTTCGACCAGCAGAAGCCGGTCGGCGTGATCTGCCATGGACCGTGGGTCCTCATCGACGCCGGTGTCGCCGAGGGGCGGAAGCTCACCAGCTACCACTCGCTCGCGAACGATCTGAAGAATGCCGGTGCCCAGTGGGAGGACAGCGAGGTCGTCGTCGACAACGGCCTGGTCACCAGCCGGAGCCCCGCCGACCTCGATGCCTTCTGCGCGAAGGTGGTCGAGGAGCTCGCCGAGGGCAAGCACTGACCGGCCCGTCGCGGCCGACCACCGCGGACGAGCATCGGGGGTGAGGGTGGCCCGATGCCCGAGCCCGGCCGGTCGCCAGCGTCGTCTAGTCCGTGGCGGCATGTTCTCCGGGTTGTCGGGGTTGCTCGTGCTCCGCGATAGCCCGAACGGTGATTGTCCCAGCAGGGACTTCTTCATGCGCGCGTCCGCGCCCGTCCCTGAGGGGTCACGAACGTGCTGCGGCAGTGGACACGCTGTTCGGGTGCCCCCAGCAGGACTCGAACCTGCAACCTACGGATTAGAAGGCCGTTGCTCTATCCATTGAGCTATGGGGGCTGACGGCCGACGAGTCTACCGAGGATCTGCGGTCGCCCGCACCGCCACCGGGACCTCAGCGCCCGTGGAAGCGCAGGCTCCGCGGAGAACGGGTGAACCCTGCCCGCTGCAGCGCCTGGACGGCCCGTCGCATCGACGAGGGCTGCTTCGCCTCGGCGGTCGTCAGGGCGAGGCCGTCGACCCGCTCGAGGGAGATCCGGCCGAGCCGTCCTGCGGAGGCGGTCGCGGCCAGGGCGAAGGCGACCTCGTCCTCGGCCTCCGCCGGCGACCACCACAGCAGCGACTTCCCGCCGGCATCGAGGTAGGCGGCGGCCCGGCCATCGGCCACGACGACGTGGGCCCCTGCTCGGCGCTGCGGTCTGCTGCCGCTGCCCGGGTCCGGCCATGACAGGACCGAGCCGAAGGGCGAGGCGGGATCGATCGCCGAGAGCACGACGGTCCTCTCCTGCGAGGGCGCGGCCCGGACGCGGTCGACGGCAGCGGTCTGGGCGAACTGAGCGGCCCCGAGGCCCTCGACGAAGTAGCCGCGTCGCACCGCGCCGGAGTCCTCGAGGTCGGCGAGCTCCCGGAACACCGAGGACCAGCCCCCGGGGACGCCCTCGCTCGCGACGGCGCCGCGGGTGAGCAGCCCGTGACGGTCCACGAGCAGGGCGACGCGTGCTGCACGACGGGCCGACGGGTCCACCGCGGGCACCCGTACCGCGCTCCACCTGCCCAGCGCCGCCGGACCGGTCAGCGACGCGAGCGCGGAGTCCTCGGTCTCCGCGCGCAGAAGGGAGGCCGACAGGCGTGCCGCACCGCGGCGGCCGCGCCGCGACGCCGATCCACCACGCCGACGAGGGGTGGAGGCGGGACGCGCAGCAGGGGAGCGCCCCGGCAGGGCGGCAAGAGAATCCGGCGACGCGAGGCCGGCCAGGGCCAGCTGCTGGAGGGCGTCGGCGACCTGAGCGAGGGAGAGCGATTCCTCTCCGCGGCGTCGTCGCACGGCGGAGGCCAGGTCCTGCAACCGCACCGGGCCCACCGCATCCTCGAGCGCCTCGAGCACGTGGCGGGCCAGAGAATCCTCGGCGAAGACCGCTCGGGCACCGTCGACCTCCTCCCGGTCGAGGCCGAGAGCCACGGCGTCGGCCAGGTGCAGGCGGACCAGCGGCTCCGTGGACCCGCTGCCGCGGGCCGTCACCAGGACCTCGCCGCGGCCGAGCGCGTCCTCCAGCAGACGCGGCGCCGACGGGCCCAGGCGCACCGGCAGCAGATCATCACGCCACACATCCAGCGGCGCCTCGATCCCGGTGAGCTGGTCGATGACATCGGCCAGCGCCTCGCCCGCGTCCTCGGCGCTCGCGCCGTCGCGATGCTCGGCTGCACCGTGCCCGTCGGCCGGTCCGCGTTCGTCGACCGGCCCTTGCCCGCCGGCCGGTCCGCGTTCGTCGACCGGCCCTTGCCCGCCGACCGTCCCGCCGATCCCGTGCCAGTCCAGGGTGAAGGCGGTGAACGCCTCCGGCGTCACCGGCGCGATGTCCTGCCGGGCGGCGGCCAGCGAGACGCGGCGGATGCGCCGCAGGATCCCGGCATCGACCCATTCCTCGCTCTCCCGCCCCGGCAGGAAGGCACCCTTGGCCAGCACCCGGCGGGCCGAGAGCCCCGCGAGGGCGGCGTGCGCCGTCGCCGGCGGCAGCGGCAGGTCCTCGATCAGCTCCTCGACGGTGAAGGGGCCGCGGCCGCGGGCCCAGCGGGCCACCACCTGCTCTGCGGCATCCGGTACCTGCCCCAGGACCGCCGGGTCCAGCGATGCCTCGGCCCCGCGGGGCAGCACCTGCTCGCCGGCGGCGTCGCGCCACATCCCCACCTCCTCGACCAGCGCGAGATGGTCCTCCACGTGCCAGCGCAGCGGCAGCACGCGGCCGGCGGTCGTGAGCTGGGCGATGGCCGTCCGCGCGGCGTGGGGATCCGTCGTCCCGTCGGCCGGGTCGAAGCGGGCCAGCACCTGGGCGGGAGTCAACGGCCCCAGGCGACGCAGCGCGTCGGCGAGATCCTCGCCGTCGCGGATCGCCCGCTCGGGACTCAGCAGCTGCGCATCCGCGCTCACCTGTGCGATCGCCGCGGGCATCAGCAGCTCGCGCAGCGAGACGGTGCCCAGCAGCTCGGCGAGCACCGACTGGTCCAGGGTCAGCGCCGCAGTGCGCCGCTCGGCCAGCGGGGCGTCGGCATCGTAGATGAACTGCCCCTCGTAGCCGAACATGACCGCGCGGGCGATGGGGCTGGGCTGGTCGACGTCGACCTCGACGACCTCGACGCGCCCGCTCTCCAGCTCGGACAGCAGGCGGGTCAGGGCCGGGAGGTCGTACTCGTCCAGCAGGCACTCCCGGGCCGCTTCGAGCATCATGGGGAAGTCCGCGTGGTCCCGGGCGGCGTCGAGCAGGGTCGCGGACCGTTGGCGCTGCTGCCACAGCGGCGCCCGAGAGGTGGGCACGCGCCGCGGCAGCAGCAGGGCACGGGCCGAGCATTCCCGGAAGCGCGCCGCGAACAGGGCGGAGGAGCCCACCAGATGCTGGACGGTCTGCTCGATGACCTCGGAGGAGAACAGCACCAGCTGGGCCGTCGGGGCCGCAGAGCCCTGCGGCAGGCGCAGCACGATCCCGTCGTCGGAGGCGACGACCTGGACCTGAGAGGTGCCCGCCTCCCGCAGCCGGTCGCTGATCGCCAGCGCCCACGGGGCCGTCACCCGCCGGCCCAACGGGCAGTGCACCACGATGCGCCAGTCCCCGAGGTCGTCGACGAAGCGCTCGAGCACCAGGCGGGAGCCGCCGGGCACCACCCCGGCGGACTGCAGCTGCCGATCCAGCAGCAGGTGCACCTGCGCGCGGGCGTCCTCGTCCAGGCCGAGCTCGACCAGATCCTGCTCGCGCTCGGAAGCGTCCTGGCCGGCGAGCTGATCGAGGTAGGCGCCGATGGCCCGGCCGAGCGTCGCCGGGCGCATCGCCCCGTCGCCGTGCCAGAAGGGGATCCGCCCGGAGAATCCGGGCGCGGGGGAGACCGTCACCCGTTCGTGGGTGATCTCCTCGATCCGCCAGCTGGAGGTGCCCAGCGTGATCACGTCCCCGCGCCGGGACTCGTAGACCATCTCCTCGTCGAGCTCGCCGACCCGCCGGGCCTGCTCCGCCCCGGCGGCCAGGAACACCGGGAACAGACCGCGGTCCGGGATGGTGCCGGCGTTGGTGACCACCAGGCGCTGCACACCGGGCCGCGCGCTGAGCACCCCGCGGGAGCGGTCGTGGACCAGCCGCGGGCGCAGCTCGGAGAACGCCGTGGAGGGATAGCGGCCGCTGAGCATGTCCAGCACGGCGTCGAAGGAGCTGCGCGGCAGCTCGGCATAGGGGGCGGCCGAACGCACCACCTCCAGCCAGTCCGCGACGTCGAGGTCGTCGAGCGCCGCGGCCGACAGCGTGTGCTGGGCCAGCACGTCCAGCGCGTTGCGCGGCACCTCGAGCGGTTCGAGACGGCCCGCCCGCGCCTCGCGCACCATCAGAGCGCTGTGGACGACATCCAGCGGGTGCAGCGGATGGAGCCGCCCTCGCGAGACGTCCCCGACCCCGTGCCCGGCCCGACCCGCCCGCTGCAGCAGCGAGGCGACGGTGAAGGGGGAGGAGACCTGTACGACGGCGTCGACCGCGCCCATGTCGATCCCCAGCTCGAGGGTCGACGTCGCGACCACGCAGCGCAGCACCCCGGCCTTGAGCAGGTCCTCGGTCTGTCGCCTGGCTTCCTTGGACATCGAGCCGTGATGCACCCGGGCGACCTCCGCGGGCCCGCCGTCGTCCGCGGCGCCCTCGACCGCCTCGCCGCTCGGGGCTGCCTCGACCGCCTCGTCGGCTCTCGGGCCGACGTCGCTCTCGCTCTCTGGGCTCGGGACGACGTCGCGTCGCGGTCCACGCCGACGGTGCAGCGCGTTCAGCCGGTCGGTCAGGCGCTCCGCCTGGCGGCGCGAGTTCGTGAAGACGAGGGTCGAGCGATGTGCCTCGACCTCGGCCAGCACGGCCCGCTCGACGTGCGGCCACAGCGTGCCCTCGACGTCCTCGTCGTCGATCGCGTCGGACGGGGGGACGACGTCGTCCATGTCCGGCACCGGCACCGTCACCCCGAGATCCCACTGCTTCGTCCCGGCCGGGGCGACCACCCGGGCCGCGCCCCCGGTGGGGGAGAGGAACCGCGCGACCTCCTCGGGTGGTTCCACCGTCGCCGACAGTCCCAGCCGCTGCGGTCGGCGCCTCGGCGGGCTCGTACCCGCTCCGGTGATCAGCGCGTCCAGCCGGGCCAGCGACAGGGCCAGGTGCACGCCCCGCTTGCTGCCCGCGACGGCGTGGACCTCGTCGATGATCACCGTTTCGACGTCGACCAAGGATTCCCGCGCGGCCGACGTCAGCATCAGGAACAGGGACTCGGGAGTGGTGATCAGGATGTCCGGCGGGTGGGAGACCAGCCGCCGGCGCTCCGCGGGCGAGGTGTCCCCGGAGCGCACGCCCACCCGCACCGGCGCCGCCTGATCGCCCCGCGCCGCGGCGTGGTCGGGAATCCCCACCAGAGGCCGACGCAGGTTCCGTTCGACGTCGACCCCGAGGGCCTTCATGGGGGAGATGTACAGGACCCGCGTGCGCTCGCCGGGCCGCTGCCCCGGGCGCGCTCCCTCCGGGGCGTCGGGAGCGGAGGAACCGGCGGCCGCGGGGGAGCCCGGGAAGCCCGCGGAGTCCCGAGAGCCGGGGGAGAACATCAGATCATCCAGAGCCCGCAGGAACGCCGCGAGGGTCTTGCCCGAGCCCGTCGGAGCGATCACCAGGGCGTCCTCGCCCTCGGACACCGCCTCCCACGCCCCGAGCTGGACCGGCGTGGGGAAGCCCAGCGCGCTCGAGAACCAGTCCCGGGTCGCCGGGTGCAGGCTCGTGGGCAGCGCAGCAGCGGAAGATGTGCTCACCGGGCCATCATCCCGCGAGCAGGGCATGCGCGGGGCGGATCGGCCAGGATGCGCCCGCGCCGGAGCCGACGGCAGGGAGGATGCGCCCGTGCCAGGACCGGCGAAAGGTGGAAGGATGGAGGCGTTGCGCTCCGCCGACGGAGCGCGCGAGCACGACCGACCGTCTATCGAAAGGGACTGCCATGGCGGACTACACGCTTCCGGATCTCGACTACGACTACGGGGCGCTGGATCCCTCGATCTCGGGCAGGATCATGGAGCTGCATCACTCCAAGCACCATGCGACCTATGTCAAGGGTGCGAACACGGCGTTGGAGAAGCTGGCGGCGGCTCGGGAGTCGGAGGACTTCGGGGCGATCAATCAGTTCTCGAAGGATCTGGCGTTCAACCTTGGTGGGCACACGAATCACTCGATCTTCTGGAAGAACCTCTCGCCGGAGGGTGGCGACAAGCCCACCGGTGAGCTGGCGGCCGCGATCGATGAGTTCTTCGGGTCCTTCGACGCGTTCCGTGCTCATTTCACGGCGGCGGCGCTGGGGATCCAGGGGTCGGGCTGGGCGATCCTGGCCTATGAGCCGGTCGGTGGGAACCTGGTGATCGAGCAGTTCTATGATCAGCAGAACGGTGTGCCGGTGGCGACGATCCCGTTGTTCCAGCTGGACATGTGGGAGCACGCGTTCTACCTGGACTACCAGAACGTGAAGGCGGATTACGTCAAGGCGATCTGGAACATCGTGAACTGGGCCGATGTCCAGAAGCGGTTCGAGAACGCCCGCACCGTCGGCGCCTCGCTGGTGGCCCCTCAGGCCTGAAACGCACCCCAGGTCGTGGCCGGCTCGTCCCGGCCTCGACCGTCGCAGCGGCCGGTCCCCGCCCCGGGGACCGGCCGCTCGTCGCGTTCAGGGACCGGCTGTTCGGTGCGGCCAGGGACCTTCTGTTCGGTGCGGTCAGGGGGCGGACCGAGTCACCGATGGACCTTCCTCCCCACAGCCCGCTCGTCCACAATCCCGGCCCCGTCCTGGCCCCGGGACCGACGCCCGGGGACGGTGGGGATCCTCGGCACGGCGCCGAGGCCGGAAGCCCCGGCACCTCAGGAAGGACACCGCCATGCGGGACATCCACACGACCTTGATGGGCAACGCCACTGCGGACCCCACGCCGCGACAGCACGATGACGGCACCGTCTCCGCGAGCGTGCGAGTCGCGGTCACCTCGCGCTACTACGACTCCTCCACCAGCGGATTCGCCGACCGCAAGACCGAGTTCATCACGGTCTTCACCCGGAAGGCCCTGGCCCGCAACCTGCTGACCTCGGTGAAGAAGGGGAACCCGCTGGTGGTCACGGGACGGCTCGGCCTCTCGGAGTGGGTCGCCGACGACGGCACCTCGCGCCACTCGCTGACCCTGCAGGCGGAGGCGCTCGGCCATGACCTCACCTTCGGGGCCGCGTCCTTCGCCCGCCCCCTGAAGGCCGAGGACGTCCCCGAGCACGATCCGCAGTCGGGGGTGATTCTCTCCCGGAACGAGGAGGAGGTCACAGCGTCGCCGCTGACGGACGAGCAGAGCGAGGACGACGAGTTCGCCCCGGCGTTCTGACGGGTCAGTCCGCGGCCTGCAGCGTCTGCAGGAGGGCCGCAGATATGTCGGGCAGCAGCGCGGCGCCGAGGACGTACCCGTGCCCGGCACCGCGGTGCACCGCCGACCAGGTGGTGCCGTCCGCGAGGGCGGCGACGACCACACGCAGGGGGCGACCCTCCGGCAGTCCCTGAGCCTCCGGCGGCGCTGCGCCCTCGTCCTCGGCGCGCACGCTCCACGAGGACGGGGCCAGATCACAGGCGATCGCCCCGCCGGTGGCCAGGTCCGGCCACTGCACGCTCTGCAGCGCGGCCAGCGGATCGCCTCCATCGGCCGAGCCGCCGACCCCGGACCCGTCGTCCAGATCGATCGGAGTCAGGTGCAGGGCATCCGGCTCCTGGTCCCCGGAGGCGTCGGCGCCGAGCAGGGCGGCCAGCGACGGCGAGGTGGCCATCAGCGCGGCGCTGCGGGCCAGGGCGAACAATCGCGGAGCGCCGAGCTGCTCGCCCTCGAGGTGCCGGGCCACCTCGAGCACGGCGGCGGCGAGCGCGGCGGTCGGGGCGTCGAGCGGGTCCGTTTCGGGAGTCGTCATCGGATCGAGAGGTCCCTTACAGGTTGACCTGACAGAATGGAGGGGCCGCAGTGCTGGGCACTGCGGCACCACACTGTACCCGGAGACCGGAAAGACCCCTGCGAGGCCGCAGGAACCGCCGCGTCTTCGACATCGAGGCACCCGAGGTTATCCGTGAGTTTCTCCGCCCCCCTCGGCGACACACCCCGGCCGCGCCCGCGACCGGCCCCTGATTCCAGCTCATCGACGCCCAGGAGGCTCTCACCGCTGGCCATCGCGGCGATCGTCGTCGCGGCACTGGTCATCCTGTTGGTCGTGGCCTCCGAGGTGTGGACGAAGTACCTGTGGATGGACCAGCTCGAGTTCACCGACGTGCTCGTCGTCCGCTGGGTCACGCAGGCGGTCCTGTTCGTCCTCGGGTTCCTCCTGTTCGCGATCCCGCTGTTCTTCAGCCTGCGCATCGCGTACACCAAGCGCCCCATCTACCCGCCGGTCACCCGTGAGCAGGAGGCCCTCGAGCAGTTCCGCTCGGCGGTGGACCCGCTGCGCCGAGGGCTGACCATCGCTGCCCCGCTGATCATCGGTGCCTTCGGCGGCCTGGCAGCCTCCCGCAGCTGGCAGGACGTCCAGCTGTTCATGCACCCGCAGAGCTTCGGGGAGACCGATCCGGTCTTCGGCAACGACGTCGGGTTCTACGTGTTCACCCTGCCGGTGATCGATCTGTTCGTCTCCTTCGGCCAGTTCGTCCTGTTGGTGGCGATCGTCGGCGCCCTCATCGGCCACTTCATCTACGGGGGAGTCGCCTGGGGCCAGGAGAGCGGCCTCGAGGTCACCCGCTCGGCCCGCCGCCACCTGGGAGTGCTGGCCGCGATCTACGTGCTGGTGCTGGGCGCCGGCCACTGGTTCCAGCGCTACGACATGCTGGTCAATCAGCACGACCGCTTCCACGGCGCCTCCTACACGGACGTCCACGCGATCCTCCCCGCCCAGACGATCCTCGCGATCTCCGCGATCGTCGTGGCCGCCCTGTTCGTGCTGTGGATCTTCCGCTCCGACTGGCGCATCCCCGCCATCGGCGCCGGTCTGATGATCCTGTCGACCCTGGCGGTGGGCAACCTCTACCCGTGGGCGATCCAGCAGTTCCAGGTCCAGCCCAACGAGCGCACGCTCGAGCAGCCGTACATCCAGCGCAATATCGACGCCACCCGCGCCGCCTTCAACATCGATGATGTCGAGGAGGTCTCCTACACGGCGACCACCGACGCCGAGCCCGGAGCGCTGCGCGAGGATGCCTCGACCACCGCGCAGATCCGGCTGATGGACCCCAACATCATCTCGCCCACCTTCGAGCAGCGCGAGGCGAACCGTCGGTACTGGGGCTTCGAGGACGTGCTCAGCGTCGATCGCTACGAGATCGAGGGCGAGCTGCAGGACACCGTCATCGGCGTGCGTGAGCTGCGCCCGGACAAGTTCGACCTGTCCTCCCGCTCCTGGGTCGACCAGCACATCATCTACACCCACGGCTACGGCACCGCCGCCGCCTACGGCAACCGCCGCAACGCGGACGGGGAGCCGAGCTTCCTGCAGTCCGGCGTCCCCGGCGAGGGGGCCTTCGGGGAGTACCAGGAGCGGGTGTACTTCGGGCGCCACTCCCCGGACTACTCGATCGTCGGCGCTCCCGAGGGCCACGACCCCGAGGAGTTCGACTACCAGTCCGGCACCGACGGCGAGAACGCGGGGGAGCAGGTCAACAACACCTTCCAAGGAGACGGCGGGCCGGCGGTCGGGGGCTTCCTCAACCAGCTGCTGTACTCGATCAAGTTCCGCGATCCGAACATCCTGATCTCCGACTACCTCAACGAGGAGTCGCAGATCCTCTACGACCGTGCCCCGCAGGACCGGGTGAAGGAGGTCGCTCCGTTCTTGTCGCTGGACTCCCAGATGTATCCGGCGGTCGTCGACGACGAACTGGTGTGGGTGGTCGACGGGTACACCACGACCGATCAGTACCCGTACTCGCGGACGGTCGACCTCGACAGCACGATCAACGATTCGCAGACCGACCCCGCGGATTCCGCGCAGAACCGCGAACGCACCGCGAACTACATGCGCAACGGGGTCAAGGCCACCGTCAACGCTTTCGACGGTTCCGTGACGCTGTACTCCTGGGACACGGAGGATCCGATCCTGAAGGCCTGGGAGGAGGTGTTCCCGGACGCTCTGCAGCCCGCGGACGAGATCAGTGGCGAACTGATGAGCCACCTGCGCTATCCCGCGGACTACTTCAAGGTCCAGCGCGAGCTGCTCGGCACATACCACGTCAAGCAGGCGGACGACTTCTTCGGCGCCCAGGACTTCTGGCAGATCCCGCCGGATCCTACCCAGCCGGCACCGGAGAACCCCGACGGCACCACCGGTGAGCAGGCGGCGCAGCCGCCGATGTACCTCACGATGCAGATGCCGGGCACGGAGACCCCGCGCTTCACCCTCTCCTCGAGCTACATCCCGGCCCAGGGGCAGAACGTGCTCACCGGCTACCTGGCCGTCGACTCCGAGACCGGGGACACCGCGGGCAACCCGGCCGACAGCTACGGCGACATGAAGCTCCTGGTGCTGCCCCCGACCAACCCGGTCAACGGCCCGGGCCAGGTGCAGGCGACCTTCAACTCGGAACCGAACGTCTCCCAGGCGCTGAACCTGCTGCAATCGGGCAACTCCGAGGTCATCAACGGCAACCTGCTCACGCTGCCCGTCGGCGGCGGTCTGCTCTACGTCCAGCCGGTGTACCTGCAGTCCTCCGCCTCCGGCGGCGGTACGCAGTACCCGCTGCTGCAGATGGTGCTGGTCTCCTTCGGCGACAAGATCGGCTTCGCGCCGACGCTCGACGAGGCCCTCGACCTGGTCTTCGGCGGTGACTCCGGAGCCAGCGCCGGTGACGCATCCGTCTCCGACCCCGACGGCGCCTCCGGTGCGGTCGACGCGGAGACCGGCGAGGGCACGGTCGATTCTCCCGAGGGCGAGGAGGACACCTCCGGCGGTGACGAGTCCGCCGATCAGGGGACGCCTGCCGGTGAGTCCGGCTCCGCCCAGGAGCGGCTCGATGCTGCGCTCGCGGACATGGACGCCGCGGTGGCCGATTCCGAGGAGGCCATGGCGGCCGGGGACTGGGCCGCGTACGGCGAGGCGCAGGACCGGATCGCCGACGCCCTGAACCGCGCGGTCGCCGCCAACCAGGAGCTCGGCGGGACCGGCACGCCGGCGCCGTCCGACGGAGGAGGGGGCTGATCCCCGAGGCACCCTGAGGCCCCTCCAGCACGCCCGATCGTCCCGGTCACCGACCGCGGAGGGTCGGGCGTGCTGCCGTTCCGGTCTCGCAAGGCGCGCTCTTGGCACGTCGCCCCAGGTGAATGGCATGTGAACGTGGCGTGGCGCACGTTCGGGCCCCCTCGGTTGGACGAGGCCGGGGCGGAGCCGTAAAGTAGTGCATGTCGCCGCGGGGTGGAGCAGTTCGGTAGCTCGCCGGGCTCATAACCCGGAGGTCGTAGGTTCAAATCCTGCCCCCGCTACGAGATAGGACCCCTGATCAGCAGGAATGCTGATCAGGGGTCCCTTTTTCTGCTCTGTCGGAGATGACCGGCGTGAGCAGCAGGTGCCAGGGCTGCGGCGACATCGGGACAGCCCCGTGAGGGCCGAGAACGCGTCGGCGGAGGACATCGCCACCGCGTTCCTGCACCGGGAGGCGGCGACATGGCTCGCCGCCGCTCCTCGGACGCGGCAGGGGAGGATGCGTGCTCAGTTCTCGATCCTGGTCGCCCACGCCGCAGACCACGGCAGGCTCGACATGTCCTCGGACGGGCGCGCCGTCGCGGGCCGCACATGTGGCCGATGTGGCGACGGCGCGGGCCGGCGAGGACAGCGGGGAGCGTGCCTCGGCTCGATGAGGACGCGGAGAGCGCCGACGTCGCCGCATCCGTGCCTCCGTGCTCTGGCAGGATTGCCGTATGACGACGCCCGCCCTCCCCGCGCCCCGCACGCTGCTGTTCATCGGCGACTCCATCACCGACTGCTCGCGCACCGAGGACCCCGACGGTCTGGGCTACGGCTACGTGCGTCTGCTCGCGGAGCACTTCGCCGCCCACGAGCCCACCGCCCGGGTCGTCAACCGGGGGGTCAGCGGGAACAAGGTCGCGGATCTCGGCGCCCGCTTCACGCCGGACTGCCTCGAGCACGACCCGCAGGTGGTGACGATCTACGTCGGGGTCAACGACGCCTGGCACCGCTTCACGCAGGGCGAGGACCAGCGGGTGAGCCCGCAGGCCTTCGAGGAGGGGTACCGCTTCCTGCTCGACCAGCTCTCCGCCACCAGACCGGCCGCCCCGGTGCTCATGGTGCTCCCGTTCGCCGTCGACGTCAGCGAGGAGATCGCCCGCCTCCACGAGGACCTCGACGAGAAGGTCCGCATCATCCGGGGCCTCGCCCGGGAGTTCCAGCATCCGGTGGTCGATCTCGAGGAGGTGCTCCAGCGGTCCTGGACCGTGGGGCACACTCCGCCGTCGATCGCCGGGGACGGCGTGCACCCGACCATCGCCGGGCACCGCCTGATCGCCGACGAGTGGCTGGCGACCTTCGCCGGGGTGGACCGGAACGGTCGCTGAGGCACCGCGGCAGCCTGCGGCACCGACCGCGGCGTCAGCGCAGGGGCGGAGTCACGTCCACGGACAGGAACCCGCGATGGAACGTGCGCGCGTCGACCACCAGCACCCGTCCGGGCCGGGTGGGATCGCGCAGCTGCACATGCCCGCTGACCGCGTCTGCACCGACCACCGCGTAGACATGGGACCGGGGCAACGGGCCGTGCGCGGTGGGCAGCCGACTGCTGAGCGGGTGCGTGGAGGCCGTGATCGCCCGGCCCTCCCGGCGCCAGGTGACGATCTGCGCGGCGGAGGGGAGCCGCAGCAGGGTGCGCACGCGCAGTCCCAGCAGCAGCTCGAGGCCGAAGCGGGCGACGCCGCGCTGCAGGAAGCCGTAGCCGCCGGCGACATGGGCGGCGATCGCCTTCTCGAGCACCCCGACCCATCCGGGATTCGCCCCGTCCCGGCGAGCTCCCACGGAGGAGCCGGAGCCGGACACGGGCATCTGCCGGTCCACCCGGATCGGCTCGTCCACGGCGGGCAGGCGCACCGTGACGGTGCCGTCGTCCTCGGCCGTCACGAGGCCCGGGAGATGCCGGGGAGCGGTTTCATGGATGGCGAGCATCGGGGCGACCAGCCAGCAGTCCCCGACCTGGCCCTGCCGAGGCCGTAGCGGACGCGGCGGCGCCAAGGGCCCGGTGTCCAGCCGCCACCCGGCCGCGGCGGGCCCGGGGGAGGACAGCACGCGCAGCGAGCGGCGCCAGGTCCGCACCCGGGGCCGACGTGCGGTGGTCATCGGCAGGGCGGGTCGCGGGGCGGACGGCGATTGATCAGTGGGCCTCGGCGGGCACGATCTTCTGGCCGGTGCGGTCCATGACCTCGTGGAACCAGGGCTGGGAGACGTCGAAGGCCTTGTGACCGGCGATGCGCTCGAACTCGATGGCGCGCAGCACGTCGGCATGGCCCTCGTCGTGCCCGATGACGCCCGAGCCGCCCTCGAGGGCGACCTGCACGGCGAGGTCGGTCATCGACTTGATCAGGCGCAGGTCCTGGGCATTGGCCTTCGCGGAGCGCGCGAAGTAGCCGGACTTCTGGACCATGGACTTCTCGGCGCCGAGCTTGGCGGAGAACTGGTCGGCGAACCACTTGCCGGGGTTGATCGTGTCGATCTTGACGTGACCGAAGGGGTCCTTCTCCGGCTCCTCGCCGCGGGCCTGCATCTCGGCGACGATCTCCGGGATGCCGGCGCCCTCGGACAGGAAGATGTTCACGCAGCCCACCTCGTCCATGACCGTCTTCAGCCGCTCGGCCTCCGCGTCGATGTCCAGGGCCAGCTCCGGCAGGAACACGGCGTGGACGTCCCAGCGCTCCGGGGTGTGGCCGATCCCGGGCAGCCATTCCTGCTGGGCGTGCCACTGCTGGTAGTACTCGGCCGCCTGCGCGGTGAGGTAGCCGCAGGCGCGCCCCATGATCTCGTGGATGATCAGCATGCGCGGGTTCGAACCGTGCTCGGCGATGATGTTCTGCGCGAAGATGCTGGTCTGCTCCGCCGCGCTCTGCGCCCCGAGGGACTGGCGGATCGGCACGATGTCGTTGTCGATCGTCTTCGGCAGGCCGACGACCTGCAGGTCGTAGTCGTTCTCGTGGACGTACTCCGCCAGATCCGCCGCCGTGGTGTTGGTGTCGTCCCCGCCGATGGTGTGCAGGACGTCGACACCATCGGCGATGAGCTTGTCGGCGGCGACCTGGAGGGCGTTCTGGCCCTCGGCGATCAGGCCGCGCTGGACCAGGTCCGCCGTGTTGGTCAGCTTCACCCGCGAGTTGCCGATGGGGGAGCCGCCGTAGTCGTGCAGCACCCCGGCCTTGGCGCGCACCTCGTCGTCGACGACGATCTTCTCGCCCGAGAGCAGGCCCCAGTAGCCGTGCTTGTACGCGATGATCTCGACATCGGGCACCAGCTCGGTGTACCGCTCGATGAGTCCGCCGACGGCGGAGGACAGGCAGGGGGCATAGCCGCCCGCAGTGAGCAGGGCGACGCGCTTGACGGTCATGAGGAGGCGATTTCCTTCACAGGTCGGGGATTGCGATGCCTCGAGTCTACCGATCTGGAGGCACGACCTGATCCAGGGTCCGCGGCGCCCGGCCCCGACGGCGTGCGCCGCCCCGCGCGTTCGGTGGCGTCGTTCAGAACTCCCGCGGGGCGAGCGCCTCGAGGATCTCCTCGTGCAGATGCCCGTTGGTGGCCACCGCGCTGCCGCCGAAGGGTCCGTCCTCGCCGCCCAGGGAAGTGAAGCGGCCCCCGGCCTCGGTGACGATGGGGACCAGCGCGACCATGTCGTGCAGCGCCAGCTCGGGCTCGCAGGCCGCGTCCACGGCCCCCTCGGCCACCAGCATGTAGGACCAGAAGTCGCCGTATGCCCGGGTGCGCCAGAAGCGCTGCATGAGGTTCAGCATCTGGGGGAGGCGGTCGTGATCCGCCCAGCCGTGCAGGGAGGAGTAGGACAGGGAGGCCTGATCCAGTTCCTGGACCTGGGAGACCGCGAGACGGGAGGCGCTGTTGATGCGGGAGCCCGTCCACGAGCCGACGCCCTCGCCGCCCCACCAGCGCCGCGAGAGCGAAGGGGCCGAGACCAGGCCGACGACGGGACGGCCGTCCTCGATCAGACCGATGAGAGTGCCCCACACCGGCACGCCGCGGACGAAGTTGCTGGTGCCGTCGATCGGGTCGATCACCCACTGGCGGGGGGAGGCGCCGGTGGACCCGAACTCCTCGCCGATCACCTGGTCCCGCGAGCGGGACCGGGCCAGCTGCGAGCGCACGAGCTGCTCGGCGGCCGTGTCGGCGTCGGTGACCTCGGTGAGATCGGGTTTGGTGGAGACCTCGAGGTCCTGCGCCTTGAAGCGGGACATGGTCAGCTGGTCCACGGCATCGGCGAGCACATGGGCCAAGCGCAGATCATCGGCATAACGACTGGACATGGGCCCACCCTAGAGTGATCCGGCGACGTGGACGGGCAGCGACGCGGGCCCCGCTCACAGCTCCCAGGGATCGTTCCGTCGCAGCGTGACGGCGAGGCGACGGTAGGACGCCAGGCGCACGGGGCCCGCGCTGCCGGCGTCCCCAGCGTCCACGAGGTCGTCCAGGGCGCAGTCCGGGGCGGTCTCCAGATGGGTGCAGCCCCGCGGGCAGGACTCGGCCAGGGCGGCGAGGTCCGTGAAGGCCTCCAGCAGCTCCTCGGGGTCGACGTGGCCCAGGCCGAAGGACCGCACCCCGGGGGTGTCGATGACCCAGCCGTCGTCCTGCGGCAACTGCATCGCCAGGGCCGAGGAGGAGGTGTGCCGGCCGCGGCCGGTGACGTCGTTGACCACGCCGGTGGCGCGGTCCGTACCCGGCACCAGGGCGTTCAGCAGCGTGGACTTGCCCACGCCGGAGTGCCCCACCAGGACGCTGACGTGTCCCGCCAGGCGTCGCCGCAGCTCCTCGAGCCCTCGGATCCCCGTGCCTGCGCCACCGCTGTCGGCCACGCCCCCGCCGCGCTCCGCCGCAGTGCCGCCCTCCACGGCGGTGACGACGTGCTCGAGACCCAGCGGGGCATAGGTGCGCAGGAATTCCTCGGGGGAGCGGAGATCGGCCTTGGTCAGCACCAACAGGGTGTCGACACCGGCGACGTAGGCGGCCACGAGGCAGCGGTCGATCATGCCGCCGCGCGGTTCCGGGTCCGCGACCGCCGTGACCATCACCATCAGGTCGACGTTGGCCACGAGCGGACGTTCGGTGGCGTCGTCGTCATCGGCGCTGCGGCGCAGGAACGAGCTGCGCTCGCGGATCCGCACGATGCGTGCGAGCGAGCCGTCGCGCCCGGAGGTGTCACCCACCAGCCCCACCAGGTCGCCGGGGACGACGGGGGAGCGCCCCAGCTCCCGGGCGCGCATCGCGATGACCGTGCGCTCCTCGTCCGTGCCGGCGTCGACCACGGTGTGCCAGCGCCCGCGATCGACCGAGACCACGCGCGCGGTGATGGCGTCCTCGTGGCGGGGGCGGTCCTTGGTCCGCGGCCGGGACCCGCGACGGCTGGGCCGGACGCGGACGTCGGACTCGTCGTAGTCGCGGGCGGACCGTCTCACGCCTGGCCGCCCTCCGGTGGTTCGGTGTGCAGCATCGACAGCCACATCCCCACGAAATCCGGCAAGGTCTTCTGCGTGGTGGCGATGTTGACCACGCGCAGATCCGGCACCCGCAGCCCGATCACTGCCGCGGCCGTGGCCAGGCGGTGGTCCTCGTAGGTCTCGAACACCCCGCCGAGCAGCGGGCCGGGATGGATCTCCAGGCCGTCCTCGTGCTCCAGGGTGCGGGCCCCGACCTTGGTCAGCTCCGTGGCGAGCGCCTTCAGCCGGTCGGTCTCGTGTCCGCGCAGATGTCCCACACCGCGCAGGCGGGAGGGGGAATCGGCCAGCGTCGCGAGCGCCGCGATCGTGGGAGTCAGCTCACCGACGGCCGAGAGGTCGGCGTCGATCCCGTGCAGCTCGCCGGTCCCGCGCACGCACAGCGTGCCCTCCTCGCGCCAGACCTCGCCGCCCATGCGGCTCAGCAGCTCCCGATAGGCGTCCCCCGGCTGGGTGGTCTCCTCGGGCCAGTCGTCCACGGCGATGGTGCCGCCGGTGGCCATCGCGGCGGCCAGGAAGGGTCCCGCATTGGACAGATCCGGTTCGATGACCATGGCCACCGCGGAGATCGGTCCGCGGGGCACGGTCCAGCTGTGGTGGCCGTCGGCGTCGACATGATGCGCGCCGTCGATGCCCACCTGCCGCAGCGTCGCCAACGTCATGTCGATGTGCGGCAGCGAGGGCAGGACCGTGCCGGTGTGCACGAGCTCGAGGTCGGTATCGCCGCGGGCGGCCACCAGCAGCGCGTTGGAGACGAACTGGCTGGAGGCGGAGGCGTCGACCTCGACCCGGCCGCCCCGGAGGTGTCCCGTCCCGTGCACGGTCAGCGGGAGATGGCCCGCCTCCCCGTGCTCGGTGACCTCCACGCCCTGGTTGCGCAGCACCTCGATGACCGGTCCCATGGGGCGGACGAGAGCGGCCTCGTCGCCGGTGAAGCGCACGTCACCGTGATGCAGGGCCGCGAGCAACGGCACGAAGCGCATCACGGTGCCGGCCAGGCCGGTGTGGATCTCGACCGGCTCCGACGGGTGCTCCGTCGGAGGGGGGAGGGGCGTGACGTGCAACGAGTCCTCGCGCACCTCCAAGGTGGCGCCGAGGCGCTCGAGCGCGTCCCGCATCAGCCGCGTGTCGCGGGAGACCAGCGCTCCTCGGAGCTCGGAGGGCTCGTCCGCGGCGGCGGCCAGGAGCATCCACCGAGCGGTCAGGGATTTCGACCCCGGGATCCGCACCAGGGCGTCGACGGGCCCGTCGGCGACCGGCGCGGTCCACAGCACCTCGGAGACCACCGGGCGTCAACCTGCCTTCGCGGCGAGCTGCTTCTGCGCGGTGCCGACGGCGCCCTTGGCCTTCTTCTCGACCTTGTCGGCCTTCTTCTCCAGCTCGCGCTGCTTGGCGGCGGCCTTCTTCTGGCTGCGCTCGACGAACTGGTTCACCTGGTAGCCGAGCGAGGGCTTGCCGTCGTGATCGACCACGGCCAGCAGCAATCCGCCGAGCAGCCCGGCGTCGGTGAGGATGGCCAGGATCTCCTGGGTGCGCTCCTCGCCGCGCAGCTCCCAGACCTTCTTGCGGCCCGCCCAGCCGACGGACGTGGTCGCCAACAGGGCGACCGCCGCGGCCCGGGGGCACCGGTTCGCCGCGTAGAGCACGCCGACGCCGGCGGCGACGACCCCCGAGGCGCGGACGATGGTGCGCGCGTCGAGGAACCCGGGCGCGGAGGACTTCGCGAGGTTGGAATCGGCCGCCTCGAACGCCTGGGGGTAGACATCGATCTCGCGCTCGGGGCGCAGAGCGGTGCGCACGCCTTCGACGACGAAGGGGGCGGCGAGCAGGGGACGGGCGATGCGTCGGACCAGGGCCATGGTGTCCTCACGTTCTGAACGGGTGCGAATCTGCGGTGCTGCCGTCTGCAGCAGATCACCGGCGTCCAGACTACCGCGCAGGGAACAACGAGACCGCCCTGGACGTTGCACGGGACGGATCCGGTCCCGGTCGGCCCGCCGTGAACGATCGCGGACGGTGCCGTCGGCGGGGGCGGACCGACAGATCGGTTCAGAGAGTTTCGGAGAGCACGGACGGAGGACGGATGACCACAGCGACGCTCGCGCGCCCCGTCGGCGGCGTGCCTGGCGTAGGTTGGAGCGCGATGACGCAGACAGATTCCGCCCCGAGCCCCGATGCGGGCCTCCCGGACCAGGGCAGCCCCGGTGCCGAGGACTTCGACTTCGAGACCGAGGCCCTGTCCCACCTGGACTCCCTCTACGGCGGCGCGCTCCGCATGACCCGCAATCCGCATGATGCGGAGGACCTGGTCCAGGAGACCTTCATGAAGGCCTTCCGGGCCCGGGGCCGCTTCACGCCCGGCACGAACATGCGCGCCTGGCTGTACCGGATCATGACCAATGCCTTCATCACCACGTACCGCAAGAAGCAGCGTCGGCCCAAGGAGGCCTGGACCGACACGGTCGAGGACTGGCAGCTGGCGGAGGTCGGCTCGCACACCAGCAGCGGCCTGCGCTCGGCGGAGACCGAGGCGCTGGACCATCTGCCGGACTCCGCGGTCAAGGACGCGCTGGGCGAGCTGCGCGAGGACTACCGGATGGCGGTGTACCTCGCGGACGTGGAGGGCTTCGCCTACAAGGAGATCGCGGAGATCATGGACACCCCTATCGGCACCGTGATGTCCCGCCTGCACCGAGGGCGCCGCCAGCTGCGCGAGATGCTCTCCGACTACGCCTACCGCAGCGGCTTCCTGCGCGCGGATCCCGCGGCCACCGCCGCCGAGGGCTCCGACGCCGCCGATGACGCCCCGCATGAGACCCGATCGACGGACCGGGAGGAGGAACGATGAGCCAGGAACAGACCCCCGAGCGCGATCCGCGCTACGGCCTCGAGGAGGCGCTCGACGGCGAGCTGCCGCCGGAGACCGTGGAGCGGATGCAGCGACACACCGCGGACTGCCCGGAATGCGCCGAGGAGTGGGAGCGGGTGCGCCGCATCAAGGAACTGGTGCGCCGCAGCTGCGCCGACCAGGCCCCGTCGGGCCTGCGCGAGCGCATCGCGGTGCAGTACCGCAGCGTCTCCGTCACCCGCACCACCGACGCCGACGGATCCACCAGCGTGCGCATCTCCTCCCGCAGCACGCGGCGGGAGATCCCGGGCGCCTGAGGGCCCCGGGAGCCGGCACCTCGCCGCCACAGGGTCCGGACATGGCTGAGGGCCCCTCCCGCGCGGGAGGGGCCCTCAGTCATGTCGCCGCCGGCGACGTCACGGTCAGCTGTTGGGGCGCTTGCCGTGATTCGCGTTGTTCTTGCGACGCGCCTTGCGCTTGCGTCCTCGCTTGCTCATCGCGATCTCCTTCCTTCGCCCGGATGACCAGATGATTGTGCCACAGGCGGAGTCCACGATCCCGCCGCCCGGGTCTCCCGTGACCTGCTGAGGTGGAGGTCACGCCGTCCACGGGGCGGCGCCGGGCTCAGGACGAGGTGCCCAGCCAGCTGCCGAAGCCGCCGTGCAGCACCAGCCAGGCCATCAGGCCGTAGCCGGTCTGGCCCGGGTGATCGCCGGGGGAGCGGGACAGGTCGGACTCCCACTGCTCGTGGCCGATCAGCCCGTCGACGGTGTCGACATAGGGGATCCGCCGACGGGAGCAGACGTCCTCGAACGCTCCGGACAGCTCCCGGACGGCCGGGGTGAGCTCCGGGTCCCGGCTCGGCGGGGGCCCGACGACGAAGGCCGGGATGCGCTGCCGCTCCAGACCGTCGAGCACCTTGGCGAGGTTGAGGCGGGAGCGGGCCAGGGAGTTCCCGGCGGCGACGTCGGCCCGACCCATGGCCAGCACCACCCGGTGGTCGACGCTGCCGTCGGCCTGGGCGGTGCGATCCATACGGCTCTCCACCTCCGCGTCCCAGCGCTCGGCGAGCGAGGCGGACGTCTCCCCGGGCAGGGCCGAGGGGAAGAGGTCGACCCGGCTGGCCGCCCCCTGCTCGCTGGCGACGGCTCGTCCGAGCCATCCCAGCGCCCGAGCATCACCGATCCCGGCGAGGAGCTCGTCGCCGAGCGCGATGATCCGGATCCGGGGTGCCGGATCCGAAGCGGACGTGGTGGACGCAGGCTGCACCGGGACCTCCTGGGCGGGGACGGGGACGTCAACTGTAGCGGCGGGGGGGGGCCGGGGCGAACCCGCGGCCCTCCTCGGCCGATCAGGACTCGAAGGCGCGGGTGAGCAGGTCCTCCTGCTCGGCCTTGTGGGTGGCGTTCGAACCGGTCGCCGGGGAGGCCGACGCCGGACGGGCCACGACCTTCAGCGTGCGCCCGACCTCGACCGCGAAGTTCAGGGCCATGAAGCCCCAGGCTCCCTGGTTCTGCGGCTCCTCCTGGACCCAGGTGAGGGTGGCGTCCGGGTAGGACTCCAGCGCTGCCGTGAGCTCGGCGGTGGGCAGCGGGTACAGCTGCTCCAGACGCAGGATGGCGACGTGCTCGGCCTCGAGCTCCTTGCGGCGGGCGAGCAGGTCCCAATAGACCTTGCCGGAGGCCAGCACCACGCTCGTGACCTTCGCGGGGTCCACGGTGGTATCCGTGATGACCGGCTCGAAGGTGCCCTCGGTGAAGTCCTCGACCGGGCTGACCGCAGCCTTGTTGCGCAGCATCGACTTCGGGGTGAAGACGATCAGCGGCTTCTTCGGCTCGGTCAGCGCCTGCTTGCGCAGCAGATGGAAGTAGCTGGCCGGGGTGGACGGCGCCGCCACCCGCATGTTCTCTTCCGCGCACAGCTGCAGGAAGCGTTCGATGCGGGCGGAGGAGTGGTCCGGCCCCTGGCCCTCGTACCCATGGGGGAGCAGGAGCACCACGGAGGAGTTCTGGCCCCACTTCTGCTCGGAGGCGGAGATGAACTCGTCGATGATGGTCTGCGCGCCGTTGACGAAGTCGCCGAACTGCGCCTCCCACAGCACCAGCGACTCGGGGTTCTCCACCGAGTAGCCGTACTCGAAGCCCAGCGCCGCGAACTCCGAGAGCGAGGAGTCGTAGACGTTGAATCGCGCCTGGTCCTCGGACAGGTACGACAGCGGGGTCCAGGTGTCGCCGTTCTCGTGGTCGATCAGCACGCTGTGACGTTGCACGAAGGTGCCGCGCCGCGTGTCCTGGCCGGAAAGACGCACGCGGCGGCCTTCCATCAGCAGCGACCCGAAGGCCAGCAGCTCGCCGTAGGCCCAGTCCACCTTGCCCTCGGTCGACATCTGCTGGCGCCGCTTGAGGACGCCGGCGAGCTTCGGGTGGACCGTGAAGGAGCTCGGGACCGCGCCGTGCGCCTCGCCGATGCGCTCGAGCACCCCGGCGCCGACGGCGGTGTCCGTCCCGGCACGACGATCGGCCGGCGGGCGCTGCGAGGCCGGCAGCTCGAGACCCTGCACGCTCGCGTCCGGGTCCGCGTCGGAGGCGTCGGTGCGGGTGGCGGCGAAGGCCTCGTCCAGGTGCTCCTGGAAGTTGCGCACCAGCGCCTCGGCCTCGTCCTCGGTGAGGTCGCCGCGCTGGATGAGCGTCTCCATGTACTGCTTGCGGGTGCTGGGCAGGTTCTCGATCAGCCGGTACATCTGCGGCTGCGTCATCCACGGATCGTCGCCCTCGTTGTGGCCGCGGCGGCGGTAGCACTGCATGTCGATCACCACGTCGCGGTGGAACTTCTGACGGTAGCGGAAGGCGATCTCGGCTACCCGCACGCAGGCCTCGGGGTCGTCCCCGTTGACGTGGAAGATCGGCAGCTGCGTCGACTTGGCGACGTCGGTCGAGTAGAACGACGAGCGCGAGGAGTCCGGCAGGGTGGTGAAGCCGATCTGGTTGTTGATGACCACGTGGACGGTGCCGCCGGTGCGGTAGCCGCGCAGCTCCGAGAGGTTCAGCGTCTCGGTGACCACGCCCTGGCCCGCGAACGCCGCGTCGCCGTGGACGAGCACCGGCAGCACCGGGAACTCCTCGGGGCGCTCGAGACGGTCCTGCTTGGCGCGGGTGATGCCTTCGAGGACGGGATTGACCGCCTCCAGGTGCGAGGGGTTCGCGGCGAGGTAGACCCTGGTGGACTCCCCGTCGTGAGAGGTGAACTGCCCCTCGGTGCCCAGGTGGTACTTCACGTCGCCGGAGCCGAGGTTGGACCCGTAGTTGCCCTCGAACTCCTGGAAGATCTGGGCGTAGCTCTTGCCCGCCAGGTTCGAGAGCACGTTCAGCCGGCCGCGGTGGGACATGGCGATGCAGACCTCGTCGACCCCGTCGTGCGCGGCGCCGTGGAGCACCGTGTCGAGCATCGGGATGACCGACTCGCCGCCCTCGAGGGAGAAGCGCTTCTGGCCCACGAACTTGGTCTGCAGGAACGTCTCGAACGCCTCGGCGGCGTTGAGCCGATCCATGATGTGGGTGTGCTCGGCCTTGTCGAAGGGCCGACGCGGGGTCTCCATCTGATCCTGGAGCCAGGCGCGCTCCTCGGGATCGGAGATGTGCATGTACTCCACACCGATGGTGCGGCAGTAGGCGTCGCGCAGCACCCCGAGGATGTCGCGCAGCGTCATCTCGTCCTTGCCGCCCAGACCGCGGGTGGGGAAGATGCGGTCGAGGTCCCACAGCGTCAGGCCGTAGGTCTCGACGTCGAGGTCGGGATGGGTGCGCACTCGGTACTGCAGCGGATCGGTGTCCGCCATCAGGTGCCCGCGCACGCGGTAGGAATGGATGAGGTCCATCACCCGGGCGAGGCGCTCGGACTTGGAATCCTTGAAGGGGTTGTCCGGCACCCAGCGGATCGGCTGGTACGGCAGCCGCAGTGCGGCGAAGACGCGGTCGTAGAAGCCGTCCTTGCCCAGGAGCTTGTCACCGATCGCCTTGAGGAACTCGCCCGAGGCGGCACCCTGGATGATCCGGTGGTCATAGGTCGAGGTCAGCGTCATGACCTTCGAGACGGCCAGGTCCGCGAGCGTCGCGGGGCTGGCCCCCTGGAACTGTGCGGGGTAGTCCATGGCGCCGACGCCGACGATGGTGCCCTGTCCCTGCATCAGGCGCGGGATGGAGTGGACCGTCCCGATGCCGCCGGGGTTGGTCAGCGACACGGTGGTGCCGGAGAAGTCGTCCATCGTCAGCTTGCCGTTGCGGGCCTTCTTGACGACCTCCTCGTAGGCGCGCCAGAAACCGAGGAAGTCGAAGCGCTGGGCGCCCTTGATGCTGGGCACCACCAGGCCCCGCGAGCCGTCGGGCCGCGGCATGTCGATGGCGAGGCCGAAGTTGATGTCCTCGCGCTTCAGCAGGAGCGGCTTGCCCTTCTCATCGACGTCGAAGCCGTTGTTCATATCGGTGACCTCACCGATCGCCTCGATCATCGCCCAGCCGATCAGGTGGGTGAAGGAGACCTTGCCGGCGCGATTGCGCTTGAGGTGGTTGTTGATGACGACGCGGTTGTCGAACAGCAGCTTCACGGGCACATCGCGCACCGAGGTGGCGGTGGGAACGTGCAGCGACTCGTCCATGTTCCGCACCACGGCCGCCGCCGGACCGCGGAGCTTGACGGGCTCCGGCTCGCTGAGCTCGACCGCCGGGATCTGCGAGGTGATCGTGGGGATCTTGGCCGGTCGGTCCGAGGTGGTCGACACGGAGGGCTTGGTCGATTCGGCCTTCGTGGACTCGTCGTTCACAGGAGCGGATTCCTTCGTGCGCTGAGAGGATGCCGCGGGAGAGGCGGCCTGAGGAGTGGACGCCGCGGAGGGGGCGGTGTTCTTCGAGGAGGGACCCGCGGTGCTCTTCGGGGCGGGGTCCGCCTCCTTCGGGGCGGGGTCCGCGGCGCCGGAGGCCGGGGCCGCAGACTCGCCCTGGTCGTGGGAGCGCTGCTCAGAGGCCTTCTGCGGGGGATCCTCCGACTGCTCCGACGACGTCGGGGAGGCGCCCTGCGCGGGCTCCTGGGCAGCGGGAGCCGCGGGCGTCACCTCGGCGTGGGAGGAGAAGTACTCCGCCCAGCTGGGGTCGACGCTCGAGGGTTCCTCAAGCCACTGCTCGCGGAGAGCGTCCACGAGCCATTGGTTGGGGCCGAACTCCGAGGTCCCGGAGCCCTGTGTCTGCTGTGACACTCTGAGATCGCCAGCCTTCTCACGGTCGAGTGGTACGGATGACCTCAGCCTAACGGAGCGGACCGGCGAGAACGCGGCGGACGGCGACTGCGACAGTGATTGTCGGCACGGTGGTGCGGGACATCACGTCGAGGTCGCGGCGTCCGGCAGGACGACCCGGATCAGTGAGGAGCGGCCCTCGCGCGCCAGTTCGGAGCGCGGGTCGTCGAGCACTTCGATGGTCCCGCCGTGCAGGCCCACCGCCCAGCGGGCGATCGCCAGCCCCAGGCCGGTTCCCCCGGAGCTGTCCGCGTAGCCCCCGCGCTGGAAGCGCTCGAACACGCGGGAGCGATCTTCACGGGCGATGCCCGGCCCCTCGTCGTGCACGTCGATCCATACTCCGTCGCCGTGGGCGGTGCGAGCGGCGCGGACGTGGATCCGCCCCCCGGCCGGCGAATGCCGGGCGGCGTTCTCCAGCAGGTTGTGGATCACCTGATGGATCCGCGCCGCGTCGGCGGTGACCGCAAGGTCGGCAGGATCGACGTCGACGATCCACCGCACGTCGCGCCCCCCGGCGGCGAGAGTCGCCGCGTCGACCACCTCGTGGAGGAACGGGGTCATCTCGATGACCTCGAGGTCGAGCTCGACCACGCCCGCGTCCAGCCGGGACAGATCCAGCAGATGGTTCACCAGCAGGGAGAGGCGCTCGGTCTCCGCCAGAGCCACCTCCAGCGCCGCCGGGTCCGGATCCGTCACCCCGTCGACCAGGTTCTCCAGTTGCGCCCGCAGTCCCGCGACGGGGGTGCGCAGCTCGTGGGAGACGTTCGCGACCAAATCCCGACGCATCTCGTCGGTCTGCTCGAGCTCAGAGGCCATGGTGGAGAAGGCGGCGGCCAGCTGGCCGACCTCGTCGCGGCTGGTGGCCCGGATCCGCTGGGTGTAGTCCCCGCGGGCCATGGCTTGGGCGGCTCCGGTCATCTCCCGCAGCGGCGAGGTCATCCCGCGCGCCAGCAGCTGGGTGAAGACCAGGGCGATCACCACCACCAGCGGGATCGCCAGCCACGGCTGCACCCCTGCCCTGATGCTCACCTGGGTCAGGAGCGCGGCGACCGAGACCACGACGCCGACCAGGATCCCGAGCTTGACCTTGAAGGAGCGGAAGCTGTCCAGGGGACGCACGTCCAGGCGGTCGGGGACGCGACGGCGGGCGGTGTGCGGGGCCGGCGGCAGCTCCGGGGTCGGGGGCGGTGAGCTCACGAGTCGGTGGTGGGCTGATTCGGCGTGGGCATCGACGAGATGTCCACCGGGGCGTCCCGACCCTCCTGGTCGTCCGGGCCGGTCTCGCCCGTCGAGGCGTCCTCGTCGGGGATCTCCAGGGCGTACCCGACTCCGTGGACGGTGCGCACGAGGTCCGCCCCGAGCTTGCGGCGCAGCGCCTTGACGTGGGAGTCGACCGTGCGGGTGCCGGTGGCGTCGATCCAGTCCCAGACGTCCGCGAGCAGCTGCTCGCGGGTCAGCACGGTGCCGGGAGCGTTCGCCAGGCACAGCAGCAGGTCGAACTCGGTCGGCGTCAGATGGGCGGGCACCCCGGCCCGCATCACGCGTCGGCCGGCCCGGTCGATCACCAGGTCCCCGAACTCCATCGCGACGTTCTGCTCGGTCTCGGTGGCGGCGGGTGGCCCGGCCCGGCGCACACGCCGCAGCAGCGCCTTGAGGCGGGCGGCGAGCTCGCGCATGGAGAAGGGCTTGGTCATATAGTCGTCCGCGCCGACGCCCAGGCCGACCAGCATGTCCGTCTCGTCGTCGCGCGCGGTGAGCATGAGGACGGGCACCGGCTCGTCGGCCTGGATCCGGCGGCACACCTCGAGCCCGTCGAAGCCGGGCAGCATGACGTCGAGGACGACGACGTCCGGACGCACCTCGGCGACGGTGCGCACGCCCGAAGGTCCGTCGAGGGCGGTGGTGACCTCCCAGCCCTCTGCGGTGAGCCGGTCGGCGATGGCGCGGGTGATCGTCGGCTCGTCCTCGATCACCACCACGCGCACGGGCGGGGCTGAAGCTGCCTGGTCCGGGGTCGACATGGCGCCACTGTAGACCGCAGCGCCTGCATCCCCGGTGATCATCGCGGCGGAGATCGCTGGACGTCCCCGGTGGGCGGCGGGCTCGAGCGCCCGCGAGAGCCCACGGGCGACGTGCCCGGCGGGCGTGCCCGAGACGTGACCGCGACCCCATCGGACCTGCGCGCACGTGGTCCGGCGCACTCGCAGCGGGCTCGCCGTGGAATCGCTCGTCAAGAACGGACCACACTTAGAGCCGTCTTGGCAAAAACTTGGCAATGGCCCGAGTGACCTGCTGGTCCTCTGCCGGGGCCCGCCCGTAGATTGTTCCAGGTTGTTCGGCGACGCGTCCTTCCCCCCTGTCCGGCGTCGCGGCTCATGGACAGTACGGAAACGCAGTCGAAGCGGAAGCAGGTCGATCACGTGGCGAATCATCGCGCCGACGGACGCGCCACGGTGCGCACGCTCCGGGCCAACCCGGGCTCGCATCGCCACGGGGCCCTCCCCGCCAGCGCCGTGAAGGTCGGTGTGCTGGGAGCCCTCGCGACCGCCACCATCGCCGCACCGCTGGCCGCCGCGGCGGCCGGGATCGACGAGGCCGCCGCCCCCGGCGACGTCACCGCCGCACAGGCGCCGCAGAGCGATGCCGCCGCGCAGAGCGCCGAACTCTCCGCCGCCCCCGTCGCCCTGCCCGAGGCGGGAGCCTCCGCGAGCGTCACGCAGGCCGCCGAGACCCGCGAGACCGACGAGGGTGCCACCCGCTCCGAGGAGCGGACCTCTTCCTCCGGTGAGAAGGATGCGGCCGAGGACGAGAAGGCTGCGGCCGAGGAGGAGAAGGCGGCCGAGGACCTCGCCATGGAGGTCGAGGTGCCCGAGCCCGAGCCCGCCGATTCCACGCAGTCCGCCTCCGGCGACTCCACGCCCGCCAGCAGCGGCGGCTACATCAAGCCCGTCAACGCCCCGATCACCTCCGGGTTCGGCGGGCGCGTTCACCCCGTCCTCGGGTACTTCAAGGGCCACAACGGCGTCGACTTCGGCGCCTCGTGCGGCACCCCGGTCAAGGCCGCCAAGGGCGGCACCGTCGTCGCCGTCGAGAACACCAGCGCCTCCGGCAACCGGGTGAAGATCGACCACGGCAACGGCGTCATCACCGGCTACTACCACCTGCAGGGCTTCAACACCTCGGTCGGCGCGACCGTCGCCCAGGGCGACACCATCGGATACGTCGGCTCCACCGGCCGGTCCACCGGCTGCCACCTCCACTTCGCGAAGATGGACGAGGGCGGCAACTACTCCAACCCGATGTCGATCCTGCGGTGACCAGCTCCGGGTCACCGGTCGTCCTCGGGGTCGAGTCCTCCTGCGACGAGACCGGCTTCGGCATCGTCTCCGAGGGGACCCTGCTCGGCCAGGGGCTGGCTTCCAGCGCCTCCCAGCATGCAGAGTTCGGGGGAGTGGTCCCCGAGATCGCCGCCCGGGCCCACGTCGAGGCCGCCGTGCCCACCCTGCGGATCGCCCTGGCCGACGCCGGGATCGAGACCCGGGACATCACCCATGTCGCCGCCACCTCGGGCCCAGGGCTGGCCACCGCCGTCCACGTCGGCCTCGCCGCCGCGAAGTCCGTGGCCTGGGCACTGGATGTGCCGCTGTACGGCGTCCACCACCTCGCCGGGCACGCCGCCGCCGACACCCTCGAGCACGGCCCGCTGCCCGAGCGCTCCGTGGTGCTGATCGTCTCCGGCGGGCACACCTCGATCCTCGCGATCGGCGACCTGGTGCGCGACCCCATCGAACACCTCGGCGACACGCTCGACGACGCCGCGGGCGAAGCCTTCGACAAGGTCTCCCGCCTGCTCGGACTCGGGTACCCCGGAGGGCCCGCGATCTCACGGGCTGCCGTGGACGGCGACCCGCAGGCATTCGCCTTCCCGCGGGCGCTGCTGCGCCCGAAGGATGCCCCCTTCACCTTCTCCTTCTCCGGGCTGAAGACGGCCGTCGCCCGCACCGTCGAGAAGCTCGAGCGCGCCGGGGAGCCGGTGCCGGTGGCGGACATCGCCGCCTCCTTCGAGCAGGCCGTGGTCGATGTGCTGGTGACCAAGGCGCTGCGGGCCGTGCGCGAACGCTCCCTGGACACCCTGGTGATCGTCGGAGGGGTCGCAGCCAACGCTCGCCTGCGCGCGGTCGCCCAGGAGCGCTGCGACGCCGCCGGCATCACGCTGCGGATCCCGCCGCCACGCCTGTGCACGGACAACGGCGCGATGATCGCCGCCGTCGGCGATCTGCTGGTGCGCTCCGGCGCCTCGCCCAGCGGACTGCGCATCGCGGCCGATCCCTCGGCGGTGCTCCACGGTGCCCAGCTTCCCCTGCCGCAGTGAGGCCCCGCTCACACCGTGCCCGTGCGGCGGCGTCCGTGCACACCGCACGGGCATCGAGTTGCTAGACTTCCGAGGTCGGCCCGCGTAGCTCAGTGGATAGAGCGTCTGCCTCCGGAGCAGAAGGTCGTAGGTTCGAATCCTGTCGCGGGCACGCAAACAATCCCCGGTCAGAGGCCATCACTGCCACTGACCGGGGATTATGCCGTTCAGGCGGGGTGGGTCGGAAGACTGCTCCTGCGGGCGGCGGGGACGCCTCCCGACTCAGCTCTCCCGACTCAGCCCTCCCGGCGCAGATCCGCCAGGCGCGTCAGCACGGCGGCCACGTTCTCGGTGCCGGCGATGCGATGATTCGCCGCGGTGTCGCCGCCGCCGACCTTCACGCCCACGTCGGCCTCGCCGAGACGGCCGAAGACCGACTCGTCGGTGACGTCATCTCCCAGGTAGAGCCAGGCATCGGCCGCGCTGGCGCGGGCGAGGGTCTCGATCGCTGTGCCCTTGGAGGTGTGCACGACCGAGAACTCCACGACCTCCTTGCCCGGGGTCACGGTCACCTCGGGCAGGGTGACCGCGTACTCGAGCGCCGACTCGGTCGCGTTGTGCCCGCCGCGCCCGCGGGCATTGCGGGTGTGCAGCACCGCGGCCGAGGGCTTGGTCTCGACCTCGACCCCGGGGTGGGCCCGGGCGATCTGCCGCAGGTTCTCGGTGATCGAGGCGAGCAGCTCGTCCTTCTCCGGGGTCATCGACAGCGCCGCCGAATCGAGCACCTCGGCCTGCATCCACGGCGGCAGCGCCCCCACCTCCGCGCCGTGCGAGCCCACCAGCACCACCGAGGAGGGCATCCGGGCGTGGGAGTCCAGATCTCCGAGGGCGCGTCCGGAGATGAGGGCGGTCGCCACCCCGGGCATCTCCGAGAGGTCGCGCAGCGCGGCCAGGGCGGCGGGATCGGGGTGGACCGCGTCGCGGTCGGCGACGATCGGGGCGAGCACCCCGTCGAAGTCCGAGGCGACGAGGATCCGCGGGGTCGCCGAGAACGCGTCCAGCGCGGTATCGAGCGCCGCAGGATCCGTGGCGTCCTCGCCGGTCAGCCTCACCATCGGCTTCGGCTCGCGCACCGAGGCCCCGGAGTGCTCCAGGCGCTGCAGGAAGCTGTGGGCCCAGGCCTGCACGTCGTTCTCCATCACCTGGTGGCGCAGCGAGCGCATCGCCTCCTCCTGCTCCTCGGCCGGCATCGCCATCGCCCGCAGGATCGCGGCCTTGAGCTCGTCGATGTCGTGGGGATTGACCATCACGGCGGCCCGCAGCTCGTCGGCCGCCCCGGCGAACTCGCTGAGCACCAGGACTCCGTGCAGGTCGGGGCGGGAGGCCACGTACTCCTTGGCGACCAGGTTCATCCCGTCGCGCAGCGCGGTCACCAGCACCACATCGGCCGCCATGAACAAAGCGGTCATGTCCCGGCGGTCGAAGGAGCGATGCTGGTAGGAGACCGCCGGGCGGCCGATCGGGGCATGATCGCCGTTGATGCGGCCGACGGTCAGCTCCACCTCGTCGCGCAGCTGCCGGTAGGCCTCGACCCGCTCCCGCGAGGGCGTGGCGACCTGGATCATCACCGTCTCGTGGGGATCGACCGAGCCGTCCCCGAGCAGCTCGCCCCAGGCCTTGAGCCGGTGGCGGATCCCCTTGGTGTAGTCCAACCGGTCGACCCCGAGCACGATCTTCCGAGGATGGCCGAGGTCCTGGCGCAGCTGCTCGGCCCGTTGGCGCACCTCCTCGTCCTCGGTCAGCGCAGAGACCTTGCTGGAGTCGATGGAGATCGGGAAGGTCTGGGCGACGACCTCTCGCACCGGAGCCGCACCGAGGCCCGGCACCGAGATGGTCTGCCCGTCGACGTGGTATCCCAGCAGCTTGCGCACCGCGGCCAGGAAGTTCTGGGTGTCGCTCTCGCGCTGGAAGCCGATGAGATCGGCGCCCAGCAGCCCGCGCAGCATCTGATTGCGCTTGGGCAGCTGGGAGAACAGTTCCACGGAGGGGAAGGGGATGTGGTTGAAGAAGCCGATGCGCACGTCGGCCCGCTGCTCGCGGATCAGTCGCGGCACCAGCTGCAGCTGGTAGTCGTGGATCCAGATGGTGCCGCCCTCGCTGGCGACCGGCGCAGCGGTGCGGGCGAAGCGGCGGTTGGCCGTCACGTAGGAGTCCCACCAGGCGCGGTGGAACTCCGGGTCGACGATGACGTCGTGGTAGAGAGGCCACAGGGTGGCGTTGGAGAAGCCCTCGTAGTAGCGCTCGATGTCCTCCTGATCGAGCCGGACCGGGTACAGGCTCATCCCGTCGGCGTCGAAGGGATCGGGCTCCTGCCCGGGGGAGCCGGCCCAGCCGACCCAGGCACCGGAGTCGACGGTGTGCATCACCGACTCCATGGCGGTCACCAGCCCGCCGGGGCTGGTGACCCATTCGGTCGCGCCGTCGGGGAGCGTGCGGGAGTCCACCGGCAGCCGGTTCGCCACCACCACGAGGTCGTGGCCGGGGCGGGTGGGATCGTCGACGGGACGGGAGGCGGAAGAGGGCACGGGAACTCCTTGACGACGGGCGGACGGCGGACGGGAGCGGCACCCGTGCCGGACAGGCCCGCGGTACGGCTCCCGTGCCGATCTGCTCCGAGACTACCAAGTGCGATCGATCACGACCTGGGTGCGAGCAGGCCCGGGAGCCTCCCACCAGCGCCCCTGACCTGTGGTGACGGCGGCCGACCGCTCGGGAGGGACGCCATCGGCGCTCACGGGCCGGAGCTCGCCGCGGTCGCGGACCGGACGCCGCTGTGACCCTGCCGTGGCGCCGTCTACAGTCAGGGGGCGTCGACGCGCCCGCCCGGGCCCGTCGTCGAGCCCTTCCCACCGCATCCCACCCCAGGAGCACGACATGCGCGCCCATGAGGCCGGAGCCCTCCACGGCAACGACGCCGCCCCGACCTGGCTCCCGTACCCCGCCGACGTCAATGCGCTGATCCCCGGGCTGTGGTCGCAGTCCACGGTCCGCGGCGCCGACGGCGCGGTCGCCGTCGGCGGCGTGGACGTCCACCGGATCGCCGAGGAGGTCGGCACGCCCGCCTTCGTGCTGGACGAGGAGGACTTCCGCGCCCGCGCCCGCTCCTTCCGCGATGCCTTCACCGAGGCACTCCGTCCCTACGCCGGGGCCGACGTGTACTACGCGGGCAAGGCGTTCCTGTGCGGCGCGGTCGCCCGCTGGGTCGACGAGGACGGACTGGGCCTGGACGTGTGCACCGGAGGAGAGCTGGCCGTCGCGCTGCGGGCCGGGTTCCCTCCCGAGCGGATCGCCCTGCACGGCAACAACAAGTCCGACGCCGAGATCCGCCGCGCCCTCGAGGCAGGCGTCGGCCGGGTGGTGATCGACTCGCTCGACGAGATCGACCAGGTCGCGACGATCGCCGACGAGCTGGATCTGCGGGCCGCGGTCATGCTGCGGGTGACCACCGGCGTCGAGGCGCACACCCACGAGTTCATCGCCACGGCGCACGAGGACCAGAAGTTCGGGCTCTCCCTCACCGGCGGCAGCGCCCTGGAGGCCGTGCGCCGCACGCTCGCCTCGCCATCGCTGGACCTGGTGGGCCTGCACTCCCACATCGGCTCGCAGATCTTCGACACGGGAGGCTTCGAGGTCGCGGCCCGCCGCGTGCTGGACCTGGTCGCCCAGATCAGGACCGAGCTCGGTCACACCATCGACCAGCTCGACCTCGGCGGCGGCTTCGGCGTCATGTACAACACCCAGCACACCCCCTCGTCCCCCGACGAGCTCGCCCGGGGTATCGCCGACATCGTGGCCAAGGAATGCCGCGACCTCGAGCTCGACGTCCCGCACCTCTCCTTCGAGCCCGGCCGCGCGATCGCCGGACCCTCGACCCAGACCCTGTACTCCGTCGGCACCGTCAAGGACGTACGCCTGGGCGGGCCGCATCACCGCCTCTACGTCTCCGTCGACGGCGGCATGAGCGACAACGTGCGCACCGCCCTGTACGACGCGGACTACTCGTGCCTGCTGACCGGCCGGGTCTCCGACGCCGCCCCCGAGGTCGTGCGCGTGGTCGGCAAGCACTGCGAGAGCGGCGACATCGTGGTCAAGGACGAGTACCTGCCTTCCGACGTCCAGCGTGGGGACCTGGTCTCCGTGCCCGTCACCGGGGCCTACTGCTACTCGTTGGCGTCCAACTACAACCACGTGCCGCGGCCGCCCGTGGTCGCGGTGCGCGACGGGGAGATCCGCACCCTGATCCGTCGGGAGACGGAGGAGGATCTGTTGGGCCTGGACCTGGGCTGACGCGACCAGGGCCGGGGTCCCACGAGATTCCCTGTCGAGGTCCCGCCACCACCCCGCCTCGCCGCCGCCCCATCTCGCCGCTGCCCATCTCGCCGCTGCCCATCTCGCAGCGCCCCGCTCAGCCCTGCTCAGCCCTGTGCGCTGATGTCGCAATCGTTCATGGACGGTCACAGGTCGCGGGCCCCCTCGGATACAGTGCGAGGGCCCGCCCCGGCCACCCCGTCGGACCGTGTGGAAGGACCACCGCCGCATGTCACAGACCTCTCCCGGCCATCCCGTGCCGTCGGATTCCTCCGAGCCCGCGCAGTCGCCGGCGCTGCGCGTCGCCGTCCTCGGCGCCGGCACCGTCGGCACCGAGGTGCTGCGCCTGATCGACCAGCAGCGCGAGGACCTCGCCCACCGCATCGGTGCGCGCCTGACGGTGACGGGTATCGCTGTGCGCGACCTGACGCGGGACCGCGGAGAGCACGTGCCGGCCGATCTGCTCACCGAGGACGCCTCCGCTCTGGTGCGCAGCGCCGATCTCGTCGTCGAGGTGATGGGCGGGATCGAGCCGGCCCGCACCCTGCTGCTGGAGGCCATGGCGCACGGCGCGAGCGTCGTCACCGCCAACAAGGCCCTGCTCGCGCAGGACGGCGCCTCCCTGTACGAGGCCGCCGACATCCACGGCGTGGACCTGTACTTCGAGGCCGCGGTCGCCGGCGCCATCCCCCTGGTGCGGCCCGTGCGCGAATCGCTCGCCGGCGATCGCATCCAGCGGGTGCTGGGGATCGTCAACGGCACGACCAACTACATCCTCGACGCCATGACGCGCACCGGCGCGAGCTTCGACGAGGCGCTCGCCTCCGCGCAGGAGCTCGGCTACGCCGAGGCGGACCCCACCGCGGACGTGCAGGGTCACGACGCCGCCGCCAAGGCGTCGATCCTGGCCTCCCTCGCCTTCCATTCGCGGGTACGGCTCTCGGACGTGCACTGCGAGGGCATCACCGAGGTCTCGGCGCAGGACATCGCCGCCGCCGGCCGCATGGGGCGGACCATCAAGCTGCTCTCGATCGTCGAGCGCGTCGAGGAGGAGACGGGGGAGCGGATCTCCGCCCGCGTCTACCCGGCGCTGCTGCCCGAGGAGCATCCGCTGTCCTCGGTCTCCGAGGCCTACAACGCTGTGTTCATCGAGGCCGACGCCGCCGGCTCGCTGATGTTCTACGGGCAGGGGGCCGGAGGCGCCCCGACCGCCTCCGCGATCCTCGGCGACGTGGTCTCCGCCGCCCGTCAGCGAGTGCGCGGCGGGGTGGGGCCCCGAGAGTCCCGCTATGCCGAGCTGGAGCAGATCCCGCTGGAGGACCTGCGCAATGCCTTCTACGTCTCTCTGACCGTGCAGGATCGCCCCGGCGTGCTCGCCGAGATCGCCGGCACCCTGTCCGGCAACGGGATCTCCATCTCGACCATCCACCAGGAGCTGCTCGAGAAGCCCGAGGGGGAGGGGGAGCGGGCCCTCGCCCATATCGGCATCAGCACCCACCGCGCGCTGGAGTCGGCGATGACCGCGTCGCTGGACGTGTTCTCCGCGACCTCCACGGTGCTGAGCATCGATTCCGTCCTGCGCATCGAAGGAGACTGACCCCTATGGCACACCCGTGGCGCGGCATCCTCGCCGAGTACCGCGAGCACCTGCCCTTCGCCGAGAACGACACGCTGCTCAGCCTGGGGGAGGGCGGGACGCCGTTGGTCCCCGCCCCGGCCCTGTCCCGGCGCGTCGGAGCCGACGTGCACGTCAAGGTCGAGGGCCAGAACCCGACCGGCTCCTTCAAGGACCGCGGCATGGTCTCGGCCATGTCGAGAGCTGTCGGCGACGGGGCCACCGCGGTGGTCTGCGCCTCCACCGGCAACACCAGCGCCTCGGCCGCCGCCTATGCGACCGCCGCCGGGATCACCTGCGCGGTGCTGCTGCCGCAGGGCAAGATCGCCGCCGGGAAGCTGGCCCAGGCCGTCGTGCACGGCGCCCAGCTGATCCAGGTCGAAGGCAACTTCGACGACTGCCTCGAGATCGCGCGCAAGCTCGACGCGGAACATCCCGTCGAGCTGGTCAACTCCCTGAACCCCTACCGCCTGGAAGGGCAGAAGACCGCCGCCTTCGAGGTGAGCGATGCCCTGGGCAGGGCCCCGGACATCCACGTCCTGCCCGTGGGCAACGCCGGGAACATCTCCGCCTACTGGATGGGCTATCGCGAGTACCACGAGGCCGGCATCACCGATTCCCTGCCGGCCATGTGGGGCTTCCAGGCGTCCGGTGCGGCCCCCTTCGTGGCCGGTCACCCGATCAGCGACCCCGAGACCGTCGCGACCGCGATCCGGATCGGCGCGCCGGCGTCCTGGAGCCTCGCCGTCGAGGCCCGCGACGGCTCCGGCGGGCTCATCGACGCGGTCACCGATCAGCAGATCCTCGACGCACAGCAGCTGCTGGCCGCCGAGGTCGGGATCTTCGTCGAGCCCGCCTCGGCCGCCGGGGTGGCCGGGCTGCTCCAGCAGTCCGAGCGCGGCGAGGTCCCGGCCGGGGCCACGATCGCGATCACCGTCACCGGGAACGGCCTCAAGGACATCGACACCGCCCTGTCCCAGCGCGATCTCACCCCCACGGTGATCCCGGTCGACATCGCCGCGGCCGCAGAGGCCATCGGCCTGTGAGGATCCAGCACACGCGAGTCTCCGTGCGCGTCCCGGCGACCTCGGCGAACCTCGGCCCCGGCTACGACACGCTCGGACTCGCCCTCGAACTGTGCGACGACCTGGAGCTCGAGGCCACCACCGGCGGCATCGAGGTGCGCGCCGAGGGCGAAGGCGCCGCGTCGGTCCCGACGGGGGAGGAGCACCTGGTGGTGCGAGCCCTGCGCCGAGGCCTCGACCACGCCGGGGCGCCGCAGGTCGGGGTGCGCCTGCGCGCGGTGAACCGGATCCCGCACGGCCGCGGGCTCGGCTCCAGCGCTGCCGCGACCGTCGCCGGCCTGCTGCTGGCCCGGGGGCTGCTCTCCGAACCGGGGGCGCTCGACGACGCCGATGTGCTGCAGTTGGCCTGCGAGTTCGAGGGCCATCCCGACAATGCGGCCCCCGCGCTGCTGGGCGGCGTCGCGCTGTCCTGGATGAGCGCGGGCCAGGCGCATGCCGTTCCGCTCTCCCACGCCCCGGCGTCGCTCGACCCGCTGGTGCTGCTGCCGGCGACCACCCTGTCCACGGAGCGCGCGCGAGACCTGCTGCCCGACGAGGTCCCGCACGCGGATGCCGTGTTCAACGCGTCCCGTGCCGCGCTGCTCGTGCATGCGCTGGCCTCGGACCCCGAGCTGTTGATGGAGGCGACCGAGGACCGCCTGCATCAGGAGCAGCGTGCCGCGGGCATGCCGCAGAGCGTGGAGCTGCTGCGGGTGCTGCGCCAGGAGGGCCACCCCGCGGTGATCTCGGGGGCCGGTCCCTCGGTGCTCGTGCTGGCCGGTCGGCGAGCCGAGATCGCGCCCCTGGTGCGTCGCGTGGTCGCCGATCCCGCGACGTGGCGGATCGCGCAGGTGCCGCTGCGAGAGACCAGCAGTGCCCCTGTGGTAGGTTGAGAGCGCGTCCAGGCGGCATCGTCCGATGGCGAGCACTGCGGCAGTTCGTGTGTGCAGCGCTCCGTGTCCCGATGCATCTCCCTGATCAGCGTCTCGCATGACCCTGCGCTCCGCGCACGCCGTGCCGAGCAGGCCCGTGCAGCGACGCCGACGCACCCCGAAGCACACCAGCAGGTCGACCACCGGTGCCCTGCACCGTGACGACACCTCTGCTCGGATGAGCCGTTGCTGCACCCGGACCCTGTCCCCTTGCCCGGCAGCGGCACCCAGACCAGAACAGAACCGGCTCGGACCGGTTCGACAGGAAGGAACCCGGGTGAACGACACCACCTCCGGCGCGGATCTCGCGGCCAAGAAGCTCCCCGAGCTGCAGGCCATTGCGGCCGGGCTCGGCATCAAGGGCGCCCGTCGTCTGCGCAAGGGCGAGCTGATCGAGGCGATCCGCGGGGGCGGGACGCCGTCGGCGGCCGCGTCCGGCGCCGCGCAGAAGAACACAGCCCCGAGGCAGAGCAGCGCCCCGGCGTCCTCCGGCTCGACGCAGCAGAACACGTCCCCGACCTTGAGCAGCGCCCCGGCTGTCGACCCCGCTCCGCAGCAGGACCCGGCGCAGTCCGCGCCGACGTCGGCGACCGCGGATTCCGCCCTGCGGTCCGATGCCGAGGGGAGCTCCCCCGGGGGACGCTCCCGCTCGCGCCGTGACCAGGGCAGCCGTGACCAAGGCAGCCGTGACCAGGGCGGGGACAACGCCCCGGAGCTCGGCCTCGAGCTGCCCGACCGCAGCGGCGGTCGCCGTGAGGACCAGAATCGCGCGCGGAACGCCCGCGGAGAGTCGAATCGTGACGATCTCCGACGAGATGACTCCCGTCGGGACGATTCCGGCCGGGACGACTCGCGCCAGGAGGATTCCCGCCGCGACGATTCCGATCGCCAGGACGACGACCGCAACGACCGCCGCGGCGATCAGCAGGGCGGCAACCAGCGGGGCGGCAGCCAGCGGGGTGGCAACCAGCGCCGCCGCCTGGAGGACATCGAACTGCCCGACCGTTCGGGCGAGAACGACGACGACAACGACCGCTCGGGCGACCGCGACGACGACCGTCGGGGCCGCAATCGCAACCGCAACCGGTCCCGCGACCGCAAGCGCCGTGGACGCGGCGGCCAGAACGACCAGGGGGGCAATCAGGGCGGCAACCAGGGCGGCAACCAGGGTGGCAACCAAGGCAATCGGAGCGACCAGCAGGACGATTCCGAGCTGCGCGAGGGCGACGAGCTGATGGCGATCGCCGGCATCCTGGACATCCGTGACAACAGCGCGTATGTCCGCACCACCGGTTACCTGCCCGGCGCCAGCGACGTCTTCGTGACCATGAACCAGGTCAAGCGCCACGGCCTACGCAAGGGCGACGCCATCACCGGTCAGGTCAAGGCGCCCCGCGAGGGCGAGGAGCATCGCGTCGAGCAGCCGCAGCACCACGGCGGCGGTCGCAACCGCCGCGGCAAGGGTGGCGGAGGCAACCAGGGCAAGTACGCCGCACTGGTGCAGGTCGACTCCGTCAACGGCCTGCCCGTGGATCGGGCCCGCTCGCGCGTCGACTTCGGCAAGCTCACCCCGCTGTACCCCGACGAGCGCCTGCGCCTGGAGACCGCTCCGAACGCCGTCGCCCCCCGGGTGATCGACCTCGTCTCCCCGATCGGCAAGGGCCAGCGCGGACTGATCGTCTCGCCCCCGAAGGCCGGCAAGACGATCATCATGCAGCAGATCGCCAATGCGATCACCACGAACAACCCCGAGGTCCACCTCATGGTGGTGCTGGTCGATGAGCGTCCCGAAGAGGTCACCGACATGCAGCGCACGGTCAAGGGCGAGGTCATCGCCTCGACCTTCGACCGCCCGGCCTCCGATCACACGATCGTCGCCGAGCTCGCGATCGAGCGCGCCAAGCGCCTGGTGGAGATGGGGCGCGACGTGGTCGTGCTGCTGGACTCCCTGACCCGCCTCTCGCGCGCCTACAACCTCGCCGCACCGGCCTCCGGCCGCATCCTCTCCGGTGGTGTGGACGCCTCGGCGCTGTACCCGCCCAAGCGGTTCTTCGGCGCCGCCCGGAACATCGAGCACGGCGGCTCGCTGACCATCCTCGCCTCCGCCCTGGTCGAGACCGGCTCGAAGATGGACGAGGTCATCTTCGAGGAGTTCAAGGGCACCGGCAACATGGAGCTGCGGCTGGCGCGCAGCCTCGCGGAGAAGCGCATCTTCCCGGCCGTGGACGTCAACGCCTCGAGCACCCGCCGCGAGGAGGAGCTCATGGGCAAGGACGAGCTGGCGATCATGTGGAAGCTCCGTCGTGTGCTCGGCTCGCTCGAGCAGCAGCAGGCGCTCGAGCTCCTGCTGGAGCGCACCAAGAAGAGCCAGTCGAACTCCGAGTTCCTGATGACGGTCCTGAAGAACGCCCCGAGCGTGGGCGGTCGCAGCAGCGACTGACGCGGGCGTCCCGGAACCGGCATGGGGCGCTCCCACCGCGGTGGGAGCGCCCCAGCGGGTCCGCGACGTCGAACCACGACGCGGGGTCGGGGAATCCGGTCCTTCACCCGGTCCCGCTGCGTCGGTGGCGACGTCCTGCCTCGAGGTGCTCGGGACCTCCGGTCCGACCTCTCGATCACCATGTCCTTCCGGGGCCGCCGTGGACTCCGGGGCTCGCCACGTCAGATCAGCTCAGAGGCCGTCCGAGTCCGTCCAATGGTCCTGCCAGCGCCAGTCGATGGGATCGGTGCTGCGCTGGTAACGGATATCTGTCGACAGGCGCATGACGCCGTTCGGGTCGACGTTGTCCAAGGCGGCATGGACGATGTGTGCCGAGTGCACGACGACGTCGCCGGCGCGGTAGTCGGTGATGAGCCATCGGGCATCGTGGTCGTCGGCGAGGCCCGGGAGATCCGCGGTGATGGAGCGTGCGGGGCGGGGGAGGCGGTCTCGTGCTTCATCGGCGAGCACCTGGTGGTGGCTTCCTTCGAGGTATGCCAGTCCACCTCGCGAGATCGGGCAGTCGCCGAGCGGGATCCAGATCGACAGCACGCGATCCGTTCCTTCGCGGAGGTAGACGAGATCGTAGTGCGCCTGGGTGGCGGTGCCGATCCCGAACTCCCCCGGGCGGGTGTGTCGGATGATCTTCCGGCGGTGGAGGTGCACCTCGTCGCCGAGCAGCCAGGAGAAGAACCCCCGGATCTCGGGCTGGGCGCAGAATCTCCGATATTCGTCCGAGGGGACGATCTGCGAGAACAACTGATGTCGCAGCATCGCGCGGTCGACGTCCCCCGCGCCCTGGAGGCCCTCGACGGGATCGGAGCCGGGGCGGACCAGACCGGTGCTGGACATCTGGGCGAAGTAATAACGGCGGAAGGCGAGCACGTGGTCCGGGGAGAGCTGCCGGGGGAGGAAGAGGTAGCCGTCCCGTCGAAGGCGCTCCCACAGGGCGTCACGGTCGCGGCGCTGGGCATCCGGCACGGGCTCGAGACCGCCCAGCCGTCGAGAGGTCTCATCGAGAACGTACCCGTTCGAGGTCACCATGGGCCCAGTCTCTCGGCCGTCGTCGGCGGATCGCTCGGACTTCCCGGAGCTGATCGTTAGGATTATCGTGCATGGCATGTCTGCGACCAGACCACCGGAATGGGCGCATTATGTGCCGCCGGCGCATGCCCTGCGTGACTCCGGGCTGTGCTGCGTGGGTGCCGGAGAGCAGTCGGGGCAGCTGCCCGCCGTCAGACGCCGAGGACTGTCGCAGCATGCGCTGGTCCTGATCACCTCGGGGTCCGGGAGGTACGTCGATGCGTATGGAGCGCGTGAGGTCTCGGCACCCGCCTGGATCTGGCTGACCGCCGGTCAGTGGCATGAATACGGCCCTGGTCGCGACGGATGGACCGAGCACTGGGTCCTGTTCGACGGCATCGGCACGCGGGCGTATCGGTCGCATCTGCCGCGGGCGCGAGGTGGCGTCCAGCACCTCTCCCAGGACTCACCGCTCGAGGTGGACCCGATCTTCGACGCGCTGCACGAGGCGACCTCCACCGCGGGACGACGCGGACAGCTCATGGCAGCCTGTCTGGTCCACCGGCTCATCGGTGTCGTCGTCGGCGCGACGGCCCCCGTCGCTGAGGACCAGACCGTGATGGACGCCGTGAGTGCCAGCGCGACGGAGAACCTCACGGTCCCTGAACGAGCGGCCCGTGCCGGACTCACGCTCGCCCAGCTGAGGACCCACGTGCGGCGATCGACCGGGCTCACCCCGCACGAACTCGTCCTGTCCGTCCGGCTCTCGCGCGCTCAGCATCTGCTCGCACGAACTGATCTGTCGATCAGCCGCATCGCCACGGACGTCGGATTCGATGACCCGTCCTACTTCACGAGGCTGTTCGTGCGCCGCGTCGGTGTCGCCCCGAGCACCTTCCGCGTCCAGCAGCAGCGCCGCACAGCGGGAGCGAGCGATCTCGGCACGTCGGCCGGGGACGTCGAGCCGTAGGTGATCAGGAGCCGGACCAGCTCGGCACCGGTGCCGAGCGCTCATCCCTTGATCGCCCCCGCGGCGATGTTGGAGATGAAGTGCCGAGCACCGATGATGAAGACGCCGATCAGCGGCACCACGCTGATCAGGGCTCCGGCCATCACCATCCCGTAGTCGGTCAGGTAGATCGAGTTGAGGTTCTGCAGCGCGGTCTGGAGGGTCTGGCGCTCGGGATCGACCAGGACGATCAGCGGCCAGATGTAGTCGTTCCATGCGGTGATAAACGTGAAGATGCCGAGGAAGGCGAGCCCACCGCGCAGCAGGGGCACGCCCACCCGCCAGTAGGTGGTGAAGAAACCGGCGCCGTCGATCCGCGCGGAGTCGATCAGCTCGTCGGGGATCGAGCCCGCCGCCATCTGCCGCAGCAGGAAGATGCCGAAGGCATTGGCCGCGCCGGGGACGATCAGCGCTTGCAGCGTCCCGACCCAGCCCAGGGCGGACATCAGGATGAAGCTCGGCACCAGGGAGAGGCTCCCGGGGACCAGCATCGTGGCGATCAACAGGATGAACAGCCCCTTCTTACCGGGGAAGTCGAATTTTGCGAACGCGAAGGCCGCCAGCGAGTCGAAGAACATCACCAACACTGCGCAGGCGGTGGAGACGATGATCGTGTTCAGCAGTGATTGCATCAGATCGACGCTCTGGATCACATGACGGACGTTCTCGACGAAGTTGTCACCGATGGTGAGCTTGGGCGGGTAACCGAAGATCTCCGCCGTGGTCGAGGTCGACATCACGACGAGCCAGTAGAACGGGAAGACCGACAGCAGCACGCCCACGATGACGCACAGATGGGTGACCAGCCGTGCTACCCGGCCGCGGGCGACGTGGCGTCGGTCGCCCCGGACGGCGGGATCGTCGGCGGTGGTGCGGGGGACAGGGGTGAGGGTGCTCATCGGCGGGCCTCCTTGGCCGCGGTGCGTCGACGCGGGGTGCGCTCGCTGCGCCCGGAGACCAGACGCCAGTTGATGACCGCGAAGACCGCCGCGATGAGGAACAGCGCCCAGGCGATCGCCGACCCGTACCCGAAGTCGAACTCGGTGAAGGCCTGGTTGTACTGGTAGAGCACGATCGTCATCCCGGCTTCGCCGACTCCGCCGCTGTCGCCGAGCAGCACCTGTGGTTCGGTGAACAGGCTCAGGCCGCCGATGGTCGACATGATGACGGTGAACAGGATGATGGGCCGAAGCATCGGCACCGTGATCCGGAAGAACACCTGGACGATGTTGGCGCCGTCCACCTTCGCGGCGTCGTACAGGTCGGTGGGGATCGACTGCAGACCGGCGAGGTAGATGATCGCGTTGTACCCGGTGAAGCGCCAGATCACCATCACGGCGATGGTGACCTTGATGCCCCAGCTGCTCGAGAGCCAGGGGACCGTGTCGAGCCCCAGCGCGGTCAGCGCCGAGTTGATCAGCCCGAAGGTGTCGGAGAAGACGGAGCCGAAGACGATCGCCATCGCGACCATGGAGGTGACGTTGGGCAGGAAGAACGCCACGCGATAGAAGCCGGTGAAGCGGATGTTCTGGTGCAGCAGGAACGCGATGACCAGAGCCAAGAAGAGCATCGGGACGGTCGAGAGGAACCAGATGATGAAGGTGTTCCCGACCGCGTTCCAGAAGCGGCTGTCCGTGAGCAGGTACTGGTACTGGGCCAGCCCCACGAAGGACATCTCCCCCATCCCGTCCCAGTCGGTGAACGACAGCACGATCGAGAACACGATGGGGAACAGGCCGAAGATCGCGAACAGCACGTAGAACGGGGAGATGGCCAGGTACAGCGGGAACGTCTCGCGCCGTCGGCGGCGACGTCTCGCCTCCGGCGCCGAGGGAGCCCGCGTGGCCGGGCGGGGCGGGGCGCTGGTGCTCATTGGTCGGCTCCTCGTTTGGCCAGGACCTTCTCGGCCTGGGTGAGAGCGTCGCGCCAGGCGAGCTCGGGATCCTTGCCGCCGGTCTCAACGTTGGTGAGCTCGCGGGAGAAGGCGCCGGAGATATAGGTCTCCAAGGTGCTGATGAAGGACGTGGGCACGGTCTCGGCCGCTGTGGAGAAGAACTCCAGGGGGTCCTGCCCCCCGTAGAAGTCCCCCTCGTAGGTGAGCAGCTCGAAGGAACCGGGTGTGGAGGGGAACAGCTGCACGTCCTCGTACGCGACGGCCTGGTTCTTCGCGGAGGAGATCCAGGTGGTGAACCTCATCGCGGCCTCGGGGTCCTTGCAGGTGTGCGGCAGGGCGATGAAGGAGCCGCCGTTGTTGCCGGCGCGCACCGGCTGCGCGGCGATCCGCCAGCTGCCCGCGGTCTCCGGCGCGGATTCCTCGAGGATCTGGGTCCACCAGGCCGCTCCGATGTTCCCGGCGGTGAGGCCGCTGGACCACGCGGCATTGCGGTCGGTCTCCCGGTCCGCAGGGATGCGCGCGGTGATCCCCTGCTCGATCGCCGCGACCGCGAGGTTCCAGGCGTGGCGCACGGTGCTGTCGGGCCGGAGGTAGAGCGGGACGTCGTTCTCGTCGAAGTAGCGCTCGGGGCTGGAGTCCAGCACGGCGGTGTAGATGTTGTCGGCGTCATTGACCAGGAAGGATTCGGCGGAGCTCTTGAGCTCCGCGCCGAGCGCGATCCAGTCCTCCCAGGTGCTGGTCGCGGTGGCCACGTCCTCGGGGGAGCTCGGCAGCCCGGCCTGTTCGAAGATGTCGTGGCGGTAGAAGAAGCCGGTCGGCCCTATGTCCACCGGGAAGAAGCAGAATCGACCCTTCGGCGTCATACCGAGATCCCATTTCCACGGGTAGTAATCAGATCTCACGCTGTCCGCGCCGAGCTCGGAGAGATCCAGGAAGAGGTCCTCGTTGGTGAAGTAGAGGGCGTTGTTGGAGTTGATGTAGGTGATGTCGGGTATGTAGGCGTTGCCTGCCAGGGAGGTGCGTAGCTTCGTGTCGAAGCTCGTGCCGATGACGTCTGCTCGAAGGTGCTTGTCGGTCCCGGGGATCTGCTGGTTCGCCCGCTCGAGGAGCTGGGGCGCCGCCGAACGATTCCAGTACCACATGACCAGCTCCTCCGGGTCCTCGGAGATGGTGGGGTCGGCGCCGCATCCGGCGAGGGCCAGGGGCAGCGCTCCGGCGATGGCCATCAGGGACCGGCGTGACGGACGTGCTCGCGGTGGAGCAGGTCGTGTCGATCGGTGGAGAACCTCGATGCTCATTCGCACCCTCCTCGTCGAGTGGTGATAGCGTTCGTGAACGTTCACGGGTGACGCAGATCATAACAGCGGGACCGTGTGACGCCAATGGCCACCCTCCATGGACGTCGAGCCGGATTGCTCGGCGAGGCGCTTGTGGGGTGCGGCCGATCGGGATACCGTGGTGCCCCCGTGAACGTTCACGGCCCTGACTCGCACGATCTCGAAGGACGTCGTCTCCATGAGCACCACCGCCTCCCCGTTCCGCTGGGCAGTCCTCGGCCCCGGCTCCATCGCGCGCCGCTTCGCCACCCAGCTGCCGGACTCCCAGCACGGCGTCCTCGTCGCCGTCGGCAGCTCCTCGGCCGAACGGGCGCGGGCCTTCGCCGATCAGTTCCCCCTCGCACAGCCGGCGCTGCTGGGCTCCTACAAGGAGGTCCTCGCCTCGGACGAGGTCGACGCGGTCTACGTCTCCACCGTCCACACCGGCCACGCGCGGTTGGCCGCGGCCGCTCTCGAGGCCGGCAAGCACGTGCTGTGCGAGAAGCCGCTGACGCCGAACGCCGGCACCACGATGGCGCTGACGGACCTCGCCGCCCGCAGCGGGAGCGTGCTGCTCGAGGCCTACATGTACCGCTTCCACCCGCAGACCGTGACCGTGCTCGACCTGGTCGCCGAGGGAGCGATCGGCGAGGTCACCCATGTCGACGCCTCCTTCGCCTTCGACACCGGGTCTCGCGAGGGGCGCCTGTTCGACCCCGCCACCGCCGGGGGCGGGATCCTCGACGTCGGCTGCTACCCGATGTCCTTCGCACGCTTCGTCGCCGGGGCAGCTCGGGGTGAGGCCTTCGCGGAGCCGACCTCCCTGCACGGCAGCGGGACGATCGGGGAGACCGGCGTCGACGAATGGGCGAGCGCCGAGCTCGACCTGCCCGGGAACATCACCGCGACCCTGCGCACCGGCGTGCGTCTGGCGGATCCCCAGAGCGCCACGATCACCGGATCGCGCGGCGTGATCCGTCTGTCCGACCCCTGGGGCCTGTCCGACGAGCAGCTCATCGAGCTCGACGTGGTCGGCGAGCGGCCGCAGCGGATCGAGATCCCCGCCGCCTCGCCCTACGCCCTGGAGGCCGACGCCCTCGCTCGCGCCGCCCGCGGAAGCGGGGTCGTCCCAGAGCTGACCGGTGAGAACTCGCTCGGGCAGGCCCGCGCCCTGGACCTCTGGCGCGAGCAGATCGGCCTGAGGTTCCCCTTCGAGCGCGATGACGCCGGCATCCCCACCCTCACCGGTCGCCCGCTCGCCGCCGGCAGCGTGCAGTCCGGCCCGGCCATGGCGTACGGGACCCTCGCGGGCCTGGACAAGAAGGTCTCGCGCCTGGTGATGGGCTGCGACAACCAGATGAACCTGGCTCATGCCTCGGCCATGTTCGACGCCTTCTACGAGATCGGCGGCACCACCTTCGACACCGCATACATCTACGGCGGCGGGTACACCGAGAAGCTGTTCGGGCAGTGGGTGCGCAATCGCGGAGTGCGCGAGGACGTCGTCGTGATCACCAAGGGCGCGCACACCCCCCACTGCGACCCCGAGTCGATCACCCGTCAGCTCGAGGAGTCCCTCGAGCGGCAGGGGACCGACTACGCGGACCTGTACATGATGCACCGCGACAACCCCGAGATCCCGGTCGGCGAGTTCGTCGACGTCATGGACGAGCATCTGCGCGCCGGTCGGATCCGCGCCTACGGCGGTTCGAACTGGACGCCCCAGCGCGTGGACGAGGCCAACGCCTACGCCCGCGCGAACGGCCGCACGGGCTTCACCATCCTGTCCAACCACTTCGGCCTGGCCGAAGCGCTGGACGTGCCCTGGGCCGGCTGCGTCCACGCCACCGATCCCGAGTCCAAGGCCTGGCTCGAGGAACGCGGCATCGCGCTGCTTCCCTGGTCCTCGCAGGCCCGCGGCTTCTTCACCGGCCGTGCGCACCCCGAAGACCGCTCGGATGCGGAGCTCGTGCGCTGCTACTACAGCGAGGAGAACTTCGAGCGGCTCGAACGCGCCCGCACCCTGGGAGCGGAGCGCGGGGTCCCCGCCACGGCGATCGCCCTGGCCTTCGTCCTGGCCCAGAAGTTCCCGACCTTCGCCCTGTTCGGCCCCCGCAGCATCGCCGAGATGCGCTCGTCCACCCTGGGGCTGGGCGTCGACCTCACCGAGAGCGATCTGGCCTGGCTCGACCTGCGCAGCGAGACGCGATGAGCGTGCCCGGGCGGCGGCCGACGATCATCGACGTCGCCGAGCGCGCCGGAGTCTCCCGGCAGACGGTCTCCCGCGCGCTGAACGACATGTCGGGCATCAGCGCCTCCACCCGAGAGGCCGTGCTGGCCGCGGTCGAGGAGCTGAACTACCGCCCCTCCCGTTTCGGGCGCGGACTCGTCGAGCAGGGGCCGATCACCCTCGGCCTGGTCGTCATGGACCTGTCCAACTCGTACTTCGCGGAGCTCGGGGCGGCCGTGGTGCGTGCCTGTGCGCCCTACGGCTGGAACGTGGTGCTCGCCGAGGCGGACAATGCTCCGCGTCCCGATCGGGTCACCGAGGAGCTCGCGCGCCGGGTCGATGCGCTCGTCGGATATGACGTACTGACCGGGGGCATCCGGGGCGGGGCCGGGATGCCGGTGGTCCAACTGGGAGATCTCCCGAGCTCGGGCGAGAAGATCGGGATCGTGGAGCTGTCCACCTCGACGGCGATCGCGGACCTCACCGCCCACCTGCGCGCCGTCGGCGTCACCCGGCCCGCCGTCGTGGATCTGGTCGGTGCCGTTCCCAGCTCGCGGGCCCGGGCCCTGACCGCGGCGCTCGCCCCGCTCACGGCCGACGGCGAGGTGCCCATCCAGCAGGTGGATGTGCACGAGGGGCACCGCGCCGCGCTCGAGAGCGTTCTCGCCACCGGCGCCGATGCGCTGGTGGCCTTCAACGACGAGCTCGCCGTGCGGCTGCTGCGGATGCTGCGCGCCCTGGACGTCGCCGTGCCCGAGCAGGTGCGCCTGGTCGGTGTCGACGGTCTGGAGATCGGCTCCCTGGTCACCCCGGAGTTGACCACGCTCAGCATCGACATCGAGGAGGTCGCCCGGCAGACCGTGGAGATGGTGGCCGGGATGCTGGACGGCTCCGTCCCCCTCACCGGACCCTCGGCGCATCGCGTGGTGCACTACGAGCTCGAGGTGCGCGCCTCGACCTGAGCGGGGTGACGGTGCGCACGACGTCCGCCGAGATCTCGCGGGGCGGGGCCGGACGTGGCAGACTATGACGTCGGTTCTGGTTCACGGCGCTCGCCGGGCGCCGACCCAGCGACCCCGAGAAGGAGAGACATGAAGGCTGAGATCCACCCCCAGTACGTCGAGACCCAGGTGTCCTGCACCTGTGGCAACTCGTTCACCACTCGCAGCACGAAGGGCGACGGCGTCATCCGCGCCGAGGTCTGCTCCGCGTGCCACCCGTTCTACACCGGCAAGCAGAAGATCCTCGACACCGGCGGTCGCGTGGCCCGCTTCGAGGCCCGCTACGGCAAGAAGAAGGCCTGATCGACGTGCTCCCGGGGTAGGGAGCACGAGCGGTAGGAGACCAGGAAGAACGGACAAGGCCTGAGCCTGACCGTCCAGAGCTGGTGATCGGGTCGCGAGGCCCTGGCCCGATCGACCCAGGCTCCGACGCCGGTGCGCGCCCCAGGGCGTGCACCGGCGTCGTCTCGTGCGGGGCCGGAGTCGAGCGGAGGACCGGGATGGAAGCACGCGGCGAGGATCGTCTCGCACCGCTGCGGCGCGAGCATGCCCGTCTGCAGGACTCGATGGCCGATCCCGCGCTCCATGACGACCCCGCGCGGGCCCGCCGCGTCGGTCGGCGGTACGCCGAGCTCGACACCGTGCTCGCCGCCGCAGCGCGGGTCGAGGCCACCCGCGCCGATCTCGAGACCGCCCGCGAGCTCGCCGAGCTGGGGGAGGGGGACGCGGAGCTCGCCGCCGAGGCCGAGCTGCTCTCCGAGCGCTGGGAGGCCGAGCATCACCATCTCGAGGACCTCCTGGCCCCGCGCGATCCCGACGACGCCCGTGATGTGATCCTCGAGATCAAGGCCGGCGCCGGCGGTGAGGAGTCCGCCCTGTTCGCCGACGAGATGCTGCGCATGTACCGCTCCTACGCGGAGCACAGGGGATGGCGGGTCGAGGTGCTCACCTCCGCCGAGACCGAGCTGGGCGGCCTCAAGGACGTCACCGTCGCCATCAGCGGCAGCCCCTCCGCGGCCCCGGCCGACGGCGTCTACGCCCATCTCAAGCACGAGGCCGGGGTGCACCGCGTCCAGCGGGTGCCGGTCACCGAGTCCGCGGGCCGCATCCACACCTCCGCCGTCGGCGTCCTCGTGCTGCCCGAGGCCGATGAGGCCGACGAGGGTGAGCTGCTGGCCGAGGCGATGGCCCCCGCGAACCTGCGCATCGACGTGTTCCGCTCCAGCGGCCCAGGCGGCCAGAGCGTGAACACCACCGACTCCGCGGTGCGCATCACCCATCTTCCCACCGGGGTCGTCGTCTCCTGTCAGGACCAGAAGAGCCAGCTGCAGAACCGGGAGCAGGCCCTGCGGATCCTGCGCACGCGCCTGCTGGACGCCCGGCGCCTCGAACAGGAGCAGGCCTCCTCCGCGACCCGCCGCTCGCAGGTGCGCACGGTCGACCGCAGCGAGCGCATCCGCACCTACAACTTCCCCGAATCCCGTGTGGCGGACCACCGCACCGGCTACAAGGCCGGAAACCTCTCCCAGGTCCTGGCCGGGGACCTCGAGGGCCTCATCGCCTCCGCCCGGGACGCCGAGCGGGCCGCCCGCCTGGCAGAGGCCCAGCAGGCCGTCTCGGAGGACACCCCGTGAGCGGCGCCGCGACCCGCGTGGCCCTGCGGGAGGCCCTCGCCGAGACGACCCAGCGTCTCGGCCGAGCCGGCGTGGCCTCGCCCAGCGTCGATGCCAGGGCGCTGATCGCCGAGGCCGCCGGCACCGAACGCCCGCTGGTCCTGCTCGATGACCTCCCGGCGGGCTTCGCGGCGCAGCTCGAGCAGCTCACTGCGCGTCGTGAGCGCCGCGAACCCCTCCAGCTCATCCTCGGCCGTGCGCCCTTCCGCCGCCTGATGCTGCGGGTGCGCGAGGGCGTGTTCATCCCTCGGCCGGAGACCGAACTGGCCGTGGATCTGATGCAGGCACATGCCTCGGGTCCGCTGGAGAACCTCGTGGACCTGTGCACGGGCGGCGGCGCCCTCGCTGCCTCCGCCCTCGACGAGATCCCCACGGCCCGGGTGCTCGCCGTCGAGATCGATCCTCGCGCCGCGGAACTCGCCGCGGAGAACCTCGAGGCGGCCGGTCCCGGCCGAGGCCGCGTCCTGCGCGCCGACCTCACCGGCGATCCCGGCAGCCCCGAGCTGGCCGAGCTCGCCGCGACGGCCCCGGTCGACGCGATCCTGTCCAACCCGCCCTACATCCCGCCCGAGGCCGTGCCCCGGGACGCCGAGGTGCTCGAGCACGACCCCCATCACGCCCTGTTCGGCGGTGGCGAGGACGGGCTCGAGGTGCCGCGCGCCGTGATCGACTGGGCCGCCCGCCTGCTGCGGCCCGGGGGCGTGCTGATCATGGAGCACGCCGACGTCCAGGGCCCTGCGGCCCAGGACGCCGCCACCCGCGCAGGTGGATTCGACACTGTGCGCACCGCCGGTGATCTGACCGGCCGTGACCGCTTCCTGGTGGCCCGTCGCGCCGCCGGGGACCCGACCCCTGGAAGTGAGAGACTGACCCGGTGAGCGTCCACGACACCCAGAACCCCGAATCCCGCGAGGCCGCCCTCACGGCGGCGACGCAGGCCGTCCGCGACGGCAAGCTCATCGTGCTGCCGACCGACACCGTCTACGGAATCGGGGCCGACGCCTTCACGTCGGACGCGGTCGCGGACCTGCTCGAGGCCAAGGGGCGCGGCCGCGACGTCCCGCCGCCCGTGCTGATCGGCGACCACGCCGTGCTGCTCGCGCTCGCTCTGGACGTCCCCGAGTACGTCGAGCGTCTCGCCGAGGAGTTCTGGCCCGGTCCGCTGACCCTGATCCTGAACGCCCAGCCGTCCCTGACCTGGGACCTGGGGGAGACCCGCGGCACCGTCGCTCTGCGCATGCCCGATGACGAGATCGCCCTGGACCTGCTGCGCCGCACAGGGCCCCTCGCCGTCTCCAGCGCGAACCGGCACGGGAAGTCCGCCGCGCTGACGGTGCTCGACGCCGCCACCCAGCTCGGCGACGCGGTCGAGGAATACCTCGACGGCGGCACCGCCCGCCTCGGCACCAGCTCCACCATCATCGACACCACCGTCGAGCCCGCGGAGATCGTCCGCGAAGGTTCGCTGAGCGCGGAGGACATCGTCGCGGTCGTCGGCGACATCTTCACCGCCCCGGAGCCCGAGGAGCACGAGGAGACGAAGGACGCCGGGGGGACCGGCGGGGACGCGACGTCCGACGGAGCCGAGGAGCCCGAGGTCGACGGAGCGCGGCCCGAGGGGGATGCCGGGGCCGTCCAGGATGCGGGGGAGCCCGACGAGGGCACCACACCCGAGGGCGGGACCATCGCACCGTCCGGCGACACCGCGGGGACGTCCGAGGACACCACGGAGGTGCTCGGCGGGACCCCGGCAGCCGCCCCCGACGCCGCTCACGGGGACGGCGCGGCGAGGACCGACCCCACCGCATCGGCCGCGGATGCTCCTGAGGCGCACCCCGGCGTGCTGGACCTCCCGTCCGAGCCGGATCTCGTCGAGCTCTCCACCACCCCCACCGAGGACGTCACCCCTGACCCCGCTCCGTCCACGGAGGAGGACGAGCCCGGACGGGGGAGCACCGCCGGGTGAGGATCTATCTCTTCATCCTCCTGGTCGCCGCGGCCGTGACGTACCTGATCACTCCCGCGGTGCGCTTGCTGGCCCGGCGCGCCGGAGCGATGACCGCCGTGCGGGAGCGCGACGTGCACGATGCGGTGACCCCGCGCCTGGGCGGTCTGGCCATGCTCGCCGGGGTGGTCGTGGCGATGCTGATCGCGAGCAACGTGCCGTTCCTCGAGGGGCTCTTCCGCGACACCCGCCAGCCCTGGGCGATCCTCGTGGCCGCAGCGCTGGTGTGCCTGCTCGGGGCGGCCGACGACAAGTGGGATCTGGACTGGTGGGCCAAGCTCGCCGGGCAGGTGCTGGCCGCCATGCTGCTCGCGTGGCAAGGGGTCAGCCTGGTCTCGCTGCCGATCGGCGGCGTCACGATCCTCTCGGAGCGCTCCGCGCTGATCCTCACCGTGCTGGTGGTGGTCGTCAGCATGAACGCCGTGAACTTCGTCGACGGGCTCGACGGGCTCGCCGCCGGGGTGATGGCCATCGGCGGGTCCGCCTTCTTCCTGTACGCCTACATGCTCACCCGCACCGTCTCCACGACCGACTACTCCTCTCTGGCCGCCCTGCTGACAGCGGTGCTGATCGGTGCGTGCGTGGGGTTCCTGCCGCACAACATGACGCGCGCCCGGATCTTCATGGGCGATTCCGGGTCGATGCTGCTGGGTCTGCTGCTCGCCGCCTCCACCATCGCGGTCACCGGCCAGGTCGACCCCGCCCGCCTCTCGGGCGCGGACATCTTCGGCCAGTTCCTGCCGATCCTGCTGCCCATCGGCGTGATGGTGATCCCCTTCCTCGACTTCGCACTCGCCGTGGTGCGGCGGATCGGCTCGGGCAAGTCGCCCTTCCACGCCGACAAGGCCCATCTCCACCACCGCCTGCTCCGACTGGGCCATTCCAAGCGCACCGCGGTGCTGATCATGTACACCTGGACCGTCGTGGTCTCCGTGGGGCTGCTGCTGCCGATCATGGTGAGCACCCGCGCCGTCGTGATCTTCTGGGTGTGCGGGCTCCTGTTCGCCCTCCTGCTGACCTTCGACCCGCTGAGATGGCGCCCCGGTCGCCATCGGAAGGACTCCGATGTCCCCTCGACCTGAACGTGCCGCCCCGCAGAGCCCGGAGCGGCCGCGGCGCCGCCCCGTCGGCGACCGAGCGATGCAGCGGGCCACGCTGATGGCCCTCGGCGTCGGGATCGTGCTCGACGTCCTCGTGATCGTGCTCGCGGCGCTGATCGGGGAGCCCCCGGCGCTCGGCGGCGCGCTGATCGGCGGTGGTCTCACCCTCGTGATCGTGCTGCCGACGGTCGCCGTCGCCTTCGCCGGCAAGCACCTGAGCCCGGTGTCGATGGCGGCGACGGTGCTGGGCAGCTGGGCCGTCAAGATGCTCATTGTGATCCTCGTCCTGATCGCGGTGCGGGACCTGGAGGCGGTGTCGACCCGATGGATCGGCCTCGCATTGCTGGTGGGCGCGGTCTCGGCCGTGTTGGTGGAGGCCGTGCTGCTGGCGCGGTCCCGTCAGCCCCTCGAGGTGGAGCCCCCTGAGGACCCCTCGGAGCACCCGTCGGGATCATGACTCTCTGTTATGCTTTCCCAGGTGCTCGACCGCTGATCACGGTGCAATACCGCAGGGGATACGACCACTGATCGACCACCCGGAACGCCCTGGCGTCGTCCATCGCCGTACGCACGGTGGCCGCCCCGGCAATGGTCGCGATCGAGTTGACGGCTACGGTCGGCGCTGCTGCGCTCGGCCACACGACCACGGGAGATCGAGCTGAACACCGCAGACCTCAGCCCCACGCTGCACGCCGAGGGCGAATCGCTCTTCCACATCCCGACGCTGGCGGAGTTCTTCCCGCCCCCGATCCTGTTCGCCGGCACGCCGTTCGAGTTCAACCGCGTCCAGCTGGTCCGTCTCGTCGTCCTCGCCGTCGTGCTGATCGTGATGTGCGTGATCGCCTCCCGCGCCAAGCTCGTGCCCGGCAAGGCGCAGAGCATCGTCGAGATGATCATCGAGTTCGTGCACACCACGATCATCCAGAACACCCTCGGCATCCGCGAGGGCCGGCGCTTCGCCCCCTTCCTGGTCACCTTGTTCTTCCTCATCCTCACGATGAATCTCGCGGGAGTGGTCCCCGGCCTCAACCTCGCCGGCACCTCCGTCATCGGGCTCCCGCTGCTGGCGGCCCTGTGGACCTTCGCGGTGTACGTCATCTTCGGCGTGAAGAAGCACGGCTTCCTCGGCTACATCAAGCACGAGACCATGCCCCCCGGGGTCCCCAAGCCCATCTACATCCTGCTGGTCCCGATCGAGTTCTTGCAGGTCGTCCTGATCCGCTGGGCCTCGCTGACCATCCGACTCCTGGCCAACATGGTGGCCGGCCACATCATGATGGTCGTCTTCATCGGCATCACCCAGGGGCTCCTGCTGTCCGGCACCTGGCTGATCGCGGTCTCGCCCTTCTCCGGAGCGCTCGCCATCGGCATCTACGGCTTCGAGATCTTCGTCGCCGGCCTGCAGGCCTTCATCTTCACGATGCTCGCCGCGGCCTACATCCAGATGGCCACCTCCGACGAGCACTGAGCCCCGCACCACACCTCCCGCAAGACCCTGTCTGCCGTCCGCCCGGTCGGCACAACGAAAGGAAACACCCCGTGGACCCGATGATCCTCTCTGAACTCAACGGCAACGTCGCGTCGATCGGCTACGGCCTCGCCGCGATCGGTCCGGGCATCGGCATCGGCATCATCGTCGGCAAGACCGCCGAGGCCACCGCTCGCCAGCCCGAGCTGCGCGGCGCCCTGCAGTCGACCATGTTCATCGGCATCGCCTTCACCGAGATCCTGACGCTGCTCGCCATCGTCACCGGCCTCATCTTCGGCGGAACGGCCTGAGGCACCCCTGATGCTCAACGCCGAAGCAGAAGTCCCAGGCTACAAACTCCTGCTGCCTGAGACGTCGGAGATCGTCTGGACGCTGATCTTCCTCGTCATCTTCGCCGTCGTCTTCATGAGGTTCGTCCTGCCGCGGCTGAACGCCGTGCTGGAGGAGCGCTCCGAGAAGATCGAGGGGGGCCTGAAGAAGGCCGAGGAGGTCCAGCAGCAGGCCGACGACCTCCGCGCCACCCAGGAGCAGGAGCTCGCCGCCGCCCGCCAGGAGGCCGCCGGCATCCGCGAGAAGGCCCGCCAGGACGGTGCCCGCATCGTCGAGGAGGCCAGGGCCCGTGCCGAGTCCGAGTCCGAGCGCGTCCTCGTGGCCGGTCGCCAGCAGCTGTCCGCAGAGCGCCAGACGGCGTCCGCCCAGCTGCACCACGAGGTCGGTTCGCTCGCCAGCGACCTGGCTTCCAAGATCGTCGGCGAGTCCCTCACCGACGACGAGCGCTCCCGCCGTGTGATCGACCGGTTCCTGGACGACCTCGAGTCGAGCCAGACCGCCACCCGATAAGGACCAGTGATGCGAGGAACTTCCTCCACCTCGTTCGCCGAGGTCGCCCAGCAGGCCCGCTCCGTCTTCTCCACGGAGGGGCTCCCGCTGGAAGCGACCGCGGACGAACTGTTCGCGATCGCGGACGCGATCGACTCCAGCAATCAGCTCGTGCGCCTGCTCAGCGACTCCGGTCGTGACGCCGAGATGAAGGAGACGGCCGTCCGGACGCTGCTGACCGGCAAGGTCGGCGACGCCGCCCTCGGCCTGGCCCTCGAGGTCGTGCGCCGCCGGTGGTCCGAGCAGGAGGACATCCTCGATGCGCTCGAACAGCTGGGTGTGCTCGCCCTGCTGGAGCAGTCGGAGCGCGGGGGGTCCCTCGCGCAGGTCGAGGAGGAGCTGTTCCAGTTCTCCCGCCTGATCGACGACAGCCCCGAGCTGTCCTCGAGGTTCGACGATGCGCGCCAGGATCCCGCCTCCCGCGGCACCGTGGTCCGCTCCCTGCTCGGAGGTCGGGCCCACGCCCTCACCTCCACGCTCGCGGTCCGAGCGGTCTCGCGTCGCACGGACGCCAAGCCCGCGCGCCGCGTGCGCGAGTTCGCGGAGTTCGCCTCGGAGCAGCGCCGTCGGCTCCTGGCGGTCGTCGAGAGCTCCCGGCCGCTCGACGAGGCGCAGCAGTCCCGCCTCGGCGCCGTGCTCGCGGGCATCTACGGCCGCGAGGTCCAGATGGCCCTCGAGGTCGACCCGGATGTCGTGGGCGGCTTGAAGATCCACGTCGGGGACGACCTCTACGACGCAACCGTCCTCGCGCGCCTGGCGAAGGCCCGCGACCACCTGGTGTCCTGACGGCCCCGGCCGCGGCACCCGCCCCCAGCACCACACATCACCGCCCGCAGCGACGGGACCACGAGAGGAAGCGAAGCACCGCGATGGCTGAGCTCACGATCCGCCCGGAGGACATCCGGCACGCCCTGGACACCGCCGTGTCCACCTACCAGGCAGAGACCACCGACCGCGAGGAGATCGGCCGCGTCACCGAGTCGGCCGACGGCATCGCCCGCGTCGAGGGCCTGCCCAACGTTATGGCCAACGAGCTGGTCCGCTTCGAGGGCGGCGAGCTGGGCCTGGCGCTGAACCTCGAACTGCGCGAGATCGGCGTCGTGGTTCTCGGCGAGTTCGGGGGCATCGAGGAGGGCCAGGAGGTCCGCCGCACCGGCGAGGTGCTCTCCGTCCCGGTCGGCGACGGCTACCTGGGCCGCGTGGTCGATCCCACCGGCGCCGCCATCGACGGCCTCGGGGCGATCGAGACCGTCGACCGCCGCGCTCTCGAGCTCCAGGCCCCCAGCGTCATGCAGCGCAAGAGCGTCAAGGAGCCGCTGCAGACCGGCATCAAGGCCATCGACGCGATGACCCCGATCGGCCGCGGCCAGCGCCAGCTGATCATCGGTGACCGCCAGACCGGCAAGACCACCCTCGCGCTCGACACCATCTTGAACCAGAAGGCCAACTGGGCCAGCGGCGACCCGAGCAAGCAGGTGCGCTGCATCTACGTGGCGGTCGGCCAGAAGGGGTCGACCATCGCCTCGGTGCGCTCGACCCTCGAGGCCGAGGGCGCGCTCGAGTACACCACCATCGTCGCCGCCCCGGCCTCGGACCCCGCCGGCTTCAAGTACATCGCGCCCTACGCGGGCTCGGCCATCGGCCAGCACTGGATGTACGAGGGCAAGCACGTCCTGATCGTCTTCGACGACCTGTCCAAGCAGGCCGAGGCGTACCGCGCGGTGTCGCTGCTGCTGCGCCGCCCGCCGGGCCGCGAGGCCTACCCCGGTGACGTCTTCTACCTGCACTCCCGCCTGCTCGAGCGCTGCGCGAAGCTCTCGGACGAGATGGGCGGCGGTTCGATGACCGGCCTGCCGATCATCGAGACCAAGGCCAACGACGTCTCGGCCTACATCCCGACCAACGTCATCTCGATCACCGATGGCCAGTGCTTCCTGCAGTCGGACCTGTTCAACGCGAACCAGCGTCCCGCGGTCGACGTCGGCGTCTCGGTCTCCCGCGTGGGCGGCTCGGCGCAGACGAAGGCCATGAAGTCCGTCTCGGGCACGCTGAAGATCGACCTCGCGCAGTACCGCGACCTCGAGGCCTTCGCGATGTTCGCCTCCGACCTGGACTCCGCGTCCAAGCAGCAGCTCAACCGCGGCGCCCGTCTGATGGAGCTGCTCAAGCAGGGCCAGTCCTCTCCCTTCCCGATGGAGGAGGAGGTCGTCTCGATCTGGGGCGGCACGAAGGGCAAGTTCGACGACATCGAGGTCGAGGACGTGCGCGACTTCGAGGAGCACCTCCTGGAGCACCTGCGCCACAACGGCGGTGTGCTCGAGGCGATCCGCACCTCGGGCAAGTTCGAGTCGGCCACCGAGGAGGAGCTGAGCGCGATCCTCGACGAGGTCAAGAAGGACTTCCTCGCCGGTAAGGGCAAGACGGCCATCAACGACGTCGCCGAGAGCCTGGAGGACGAGGAGATCGACCAGGAGACCATCGTTCGCGGCTGATCCGAACACCGTGCCCGCACCCCGCGGGCGGGCACGGCGGACGCCGGTTTCACGCCACGTACGAGGAGAGACATGGGAGCACAGCAGAGGATCTACAAGCAGCGGATCGGTTCCGCCCAGGGCATGAAGAAGATCTTCAAGGCCAAGGAGATGGTGGCGGCCTCGCGCATCTCCAAGGCGCACGCGCGCGTGCTCGCCACGACGCCGTACGCCGAGGCGATCACGCAGGCGATCGGCTCGGTCGCCACCCACACGCAGGATGCGGAGCACCCCTTCCTGCAGCAGGACCGTGCACAGTCCGGGCGGGCGGGGATCCTGCTGATCACCGCGGACCGCGGCATGACCGGTTCCTATTCGCACAATGCGATCCGCACGGCCGAGGAGCTGGCCAACACGCTGCGGGAGGAGGGCAAGACGCCGGTGCTGTACGTCGTCGGCCGCAAGGGCGAGACCTACTTCAGCTTCCGCAACCGCCCGCCACACCGGGCCTGGGCTCCGTACCACGAGTCCCAGCTCGGCGCCCTCGGCCAGGAGATCGGCCACAGCCTCTCGGCGGACCTGCTCAGCGAGGACCCGGAGGTCCACCTCGACGAGCTCTACCTCGTCGGGACCCGTTTCCTCACCCGGTTCCGGCAGGAGGCCCGGGCGAGCCGCCTGGTGCCGATGGAGCTGATGGACTCCGAGGGCGTGGACGCGTCGGCGTTCCCGCTGTACGAGTTCACCCCGGACCCGGCCGCGGTGCTGGAGGAGCTGATCCCCCGGTACGTCGAGTCCCGGATCGTCAACCTGCTCATGCAGTCGATGGCCTCGGAGCACGCCGCCACCCAGCGCGCCATGAAGACCGCGACCGACAACGCCCAGACCCAGATCGACAAGTTCACCCGCCTGGCGAACGCCGCCCGACAGGCGGAGATCACGCAGGAGATCTCGGAGATCGTCGGCGGTGCCGGCGCCCTGTCCGGATCCGGCCGCACCGAACGCTGAGACCTCGCCCCGCGCTTCGCCGCGCCGGCCCGACCCCTTGGAGAGAACGCACATGACCACCACAGCTCCCGCCCCTGCTACCGCGACCGGCCGTATTGCGCGCGTGACCGGCGCCGTCGTCGACATCGAGTTCCCGCCCGGGAACATCCCGGCGATGTACAACGCCCTGACCGCGACGGTCGAGATGAGTGGAGGACTCGGCACGACGGTCCTCACCCTCGAGACCGCCCAGCACCTCGGTGACGGGATGGTCCGCGCGATCGCGCTGAAGCCGACCGACGGGCTGATCCGCGGCCAGGACGTGACCGACACCGGCGCCCCGATCTCGGTGCCCGTCGGCGACGCCACCCTCGGCACCGTCTTCGACACCGTCGGCAATGCGCTGAACCTCCCCGAGGGCGAGACCCTCGAGGTCTCCGAGCGCTGGCCCATCCATCGCAAGGCGCCGAACTTCGACCAGCTGGAGTCCAAGACCCAGATGTTCGAGACCGGCATCAAGTCGATCGACCTGCTGACCCCGTACGTGCAGGGCGGCAAGATCGGTCTGTTCGGCGGCGCCGGCGTCGGCAAGACGGTGCTCATCCAGGAGATGATCTACCGCGTGGCCAACAACCACGACGGCGTGTCGGTGTTCGCAGGGGTCGGCGAGCGCACCCGTGAGGGCTGGGACCTCATCGAGGAGATGACCGAGTCCGGCGTCATCGAGAAGACCGCGCTGGTCTTCGGTCAGATGGACGAGCCGCCGGGCACCCGCCTGCGTGTGGCGCTGTCGGCGCTGACGATGGCGGAGTACTTCCGCGACGTGCAGGGCCAGGACGTGCTGCTGTTCATCGACAACATCTTCCGCTTCACCCAGGCGGGCCAGGAGGTCTCCACGCTGCTGGGCCGCATGCCCTCCGCCGTGGGCTACCAGCCCAACCTGGCGGACGAGATGGGCGTGCTCCAGGAGCGGATCACCTCCACCCGCGGCCACTCGATCACCTCGATGCAGGCGATCTACGTCCCGGCCGACGACTACACCGACCCGGCGCCGGCGACCACCTTCGCCCACCTCGACGCCACCACGGAGCTCTCCCGTGAGATCGCCTCGCGCGGTCTGTACCCGGCGATCGATCCGCTGACCTCGACCTCGCGGATCCTGGACCCGCAGTACGTGGGTCAGGAGCACTACGACACCGCGGTGCGCGTGAAGCAGATCCTGCAGCGCAACAAGGAGCTGCAGGACATCATCGCGATGCTCGGCGTCGACGAGCTCTCCGAGGAGGACAAGGTCACGGTCGCCCGCGCGCGTCGCATCCAGCAGTTCCTCTCGCAGAACACCCACCTCGCCAAGCAGTTCACCGGCGTCGACGGCTCGGACGTCCCGCTGCGCGACACCATCGAGGGCTTCAAGGGCATCTGCGACGGCGAGTTCGACCACATCACCGAGCAGGCGTTCTTCAACGTCGGCGGGATCGACATGGTGATGGAGAACCATCACCGCATCCAGAAGGAGCTGGGGGCGTGAGCACCCTCGAGGTCACCTTCGTCACCAGCGACCGGACCGTCTGGACCGGGCAGGCGGCGCAGGTCGTCGTGCCGGCCGCGGACGGCTCGATGGGTATCCTGCCGCGGATGCAGCCGACCCTCGCCGTGCTCGGAGACGGGCCGGTGCGGATCATCTCCGAGGACGGCTCGGTCGCCGAGCGGACCGTCCACGGCGGTTTCGTCTCCGTCGATTCCAATCAGGTGACCATCGGGGTCGACGACGCCGAGCTGCTCGACGCGGATCGCTGAGCCGAGTACGGTCCGTCCATGGCCCACCTGAACATCCCGATCCTCGTCCTGGGGATCGGGATGTTCGTTCTCGTCCTGGCGCTGGTGGTGGTGGGCCGCCAGGTGGTGCTGGCACGCCAGCGCGGCGCCTTCGAGTGCTCGCTCCAGCGCCGCGGCCTGGTGGGCGGCTCGAGCTGGCAGCACGGGCAGATGCGCTTCGGCACCGACCGGCTGCGCTGGTTCCGCGCGTTCTCGCTGCGGCTGCGTCCCGAGGTGATCATCCGCCGGTCCCAGATCCTCGACGTCGCCCGACGTCGGCTGCCCGCCCGGATCGAGGGCGAGGAGGATTCCTATCTCGTGGAGTTCTCCCTGCGCGGTGACCGCACCATCCTGGCGACGGTCGACCTGGTCTCCGGGGCCGCGCTGAATTCCTGGATCGAGGCGGCGCCGACCGGCCTGGTCATGGGGGACGCCGACTGAGCCCCGGAGCTCGCGGCCGTCTCAGGGCTCGACGACCCGGCCGCCCCGCAGCACCGTGACGGGGCGAAGCTGATCATCCACGAGCACTGCGTCACCACGACACCCGGGGGCGAGCGACCCGACCCGATCCTGCATCCCCAGGACCGCGGCGGGCACCGCGGAGGCCGCGCGCACCGCCCGGACCAGATCGACCCCGGCCTCACGCACGGCATGGCGCACCACGTCGAGCAGATGGGCCGTTCCCCCGGCGATCGAGGTGCCGCCGGTCAGAGTGGCGACGCCCGCCTCGACGGTGACGTCCAGCGCTCCCAGCCGGTACTGTCCGTCCGGCATCCCGGCGGCGGCCATCGCGTCCGTCACCAGCACCACGGAGTCCTCCGCGGCGACGGAGAAGACGTGCGCCACGGTCCGGGCGTCCAGGTGCACCCCGTCGGCGATCACCTCGACCACGAGCCGTCCTCGGGCGGCGGCGTCGAGCGCGGCGAAGGCGGGGCCCGGGTCGCGGTGGTGGATCGGACGCATCCCGTTGAACAGGTGCGTAGCGGTGGGGCGCGGGGAGCGGCCGTGCTCCCGGCGCAGCAGGGTGCGCGCCTGGTCGACGGCCTCGGTCATCTGGGTGCTCGAGCCGTCGGTGTGGCCGAGAGAGGGGACGGCCCCGACCTCGGCGAGGGCCCGGAGGACGTCCTCGGCGCCGTCCGCCTCGGGGGCGACGGTCATGGTCCCCAGCGCCCCACCGGCGAGCAGGGCGAGCTCCCGCACCAGGTCCCCGTCCCCGCCGATGATGTGCTCCGGGTTCTGGGCGCCGCGGCGAGCCGCCGAGATGAAGGGCCCTTCGAGGTGGATCGCGGCGATCTCGTCGGTGTCGTGGAGCCGCGCGAGGTCCCCCACGCGCTGCCGCAGCGTCTCGACGTCCGCCGTGACCAGGGAGGCGACCAGCGAGGTGGTGCCGTGGCGGCGATGCTCGTGCACCGCGGTGAGCATCTCCTGGGCGGTGGAGGAGTCCGGGAAGGAGACTCCGCCGCCCCCGTGGCAGTGGAGGTCCACCAGCCCCGGCAGGATCAGCCCGTCGTGCGTGAGAGTCTTCGCGGCCGCGTGGGACGGCGCCGCCGCAGCGGTCCCGGACCAGATCACGTGCCCGCCGGCGATGAGCACCAGGGCTCCCGGCACCACCCCCTGCTCGAGCACCGCGGTCCCGTGCAGCGCGAGGTCGACGGGCAGTGGGGCGGGGGAGTGGTCCGAGGTCGCGGCGGCGGGCATGGGAGCTCCTGGCGAAGGGATCAGAACAGGCGGGAGTCGACGTCGTCGATCCCGCGCAGGGCGTCGTAGTCCAGCGTCACGCAGTCGATGCCGCGATCACCCGCGAGCACCCGGGCCTGCGGCTTGATGGCCTGGGCCGCGAAGATCCCGCGCACCGGGGCGAGCAGGGGGTCGCGATTGAGCAGCTCGAGGTAGCGGGTGAGCTGTTCGACGCCGTCGATCTCCCCGCGCCGCTTGATCTCGACGGCCACGGAGCCGCCGTCGGCGTCGCGGGCCAGGATGTCGACCGGGCCGATCGCGGTGCCGTACTCACGGCGCACCAGCGACCAGCCGTCGCCCAGGGTCTCGATGTTCTGGGCGAGCAGGGCCTGCAGATGCGCCTCGATGCCGTCCTTCTGCAGCCCGGGGTCGACGCCGAGCTCATGGCTGGTGTCCTCGATGGTCTCGTGGACCCGCACCCGCAGGCGGTCGCCGGACTTGTCGTGGACCACGTCCCACTGCTCGATCCACGCGCCCTCGGGATCCTCGGCCGCCTCGTCGGCGCTGCGGGTCGAGGTGCGCAGCGTGCACGGCGGACTCATCCAGTTCAGGGGCTTGTAACTGCCGCCGTCGGAGTGGATCAGCACGCTGCCGTCGGCCTTGACGATCAGCAGGCGCGGAGCCAGCGGGAGATGAGCGGTGAGCCGACCGGTGTAGTCGACGGAACAACGGGCAACGACGAGACGCACCCGGCCAGGGTACGGCACCGAGGGGTCCCGGGGCCGTTCATGAGATGAGGATGAGAATCCCTTCACCTGGGTGCACATGGTCACGCGCCCCTGTCGCGTGATGAGGCCCCGCCCTATCGTGGGGAGGTCACCCGCTCGGGCCCGTGCGGGGCCCTCCGACCGAAAGAACCCATCGTGAAACGACTCCTCGCCGTGCTCCTGGTCCTGATCGGACTGATCGGACTGGTGCTGGGCCGCCTCGGCGAGACCACCTGGGCCCCGGCCGCCGAGACCACCGCGACGGTCGAGCTCGATGATCCTGGTCCTGCCGTGGTCATCGACCCGGGCGTGCTGTACGTCGGCGGCATGGAGGGCGAGGTGACCATCGAGGGCGCCTCGGACGTCTCGCTGATCACCGCCGACAACAGCGACATCGAGGCCTACCTCGAGGACGCCCGGTACACCCGCATCACCGGGGCGAGCGACTGGACCACGCTGAGCACGAAGGAGATCCACCCCGACGGGGCGACCGAGCTGAACGATCCCACCGGCTCCGACCTGTGGCGCACCGTCGAGACGAAGCCGTCGCCCTACACGTTCGACATCGAGGACTTCGCCGCCGGGGAGACCGGGGAGAACAAGCAGGTCTACCGTGCCCTGCTGATCGTCACCGACGGCACCGAGCCCGGTGCCGAGTCCGTCTCGATCACCTGGCCCGTGGACGATGAGAACGCATGGGTGCCCTACGCCTACGCCGGGGGTGCGGCGATCGCCGTCATCGGCCTGGTGCTGCTCGTGGTCTCCATCGGAGGTCGCCGCCGCGACGAGGGCGAGGAGGGGGAGCTGCTCGAGACCGAGGACGAGGACGTCGCCGCCGGGGACGCCGCCGCCGGGCAGGTCGCCGCCGGGGAGGTCGAGGGCGAGGCCCCCTCCGCCGCGGTCGCCGACCCCTCCGATCTCGACGAGGACGCCGCCGGTCCCGGGGAGGTCGATCCTGTCAGCGACGACGAGGGCACGGCCGTCGCCGCGGACTCCGCCGATGTCGCGGAGACCGCTGATGACGCGGACGCCGATGACGACGCAGGAGCCGCTGACGAGCACCTCGACGAGCCCGAGACCGAGATCCTCGCTCCCGCCGCCGAGGACGACACCGAGACCCTCGACGCGATCGAGGACGAGCCCACCGGTGCGGGCGTGACGGCCGAGGAGGCGGAGAATCCCGACGACGAGACGCGGAGCGTCGAGGACTCGGCCACAGCCCAGGACCCGGAGGACGGCGAGACGCCGACCGACGGGAGCGGCCCCCACCGCGAGGAGGGGCGATGAGCACCCGGAGACTGCCCCGCACCGCGTGGAAGGACCACCAGATGACCAGCCGACCCGTCGCCCGCCGCGGCCTCCTGATCGGTGCGGGATCCCTGCTCGCCGGCGGCGTCCTCGCCGCCTGCGGCTCCGATCCCGAGCCGCCTCCGGCGCCTCCGAAGGGCCCGGAGGCCGCCGAACCGACCCCGGTGAACACCACCGAGCAGCTGACCACCGTCGTCAGCGAGGTCAACGCCGACGTGGCGGAAGCCGACAAGGCCCTGGCGTCGGAGGAGCTCGCGCCGCGGGTGTCCGGCTCCGCGGTGCACTTCCGCAAGGCCGCCTACGCGATGATCGAGAAGGTCGACGCGTGGAGGGACTACCTCGACGCCCCCGGGCCTGAACTGGCCGTTCCCCTCACCACGGTCACGGCCGGGTTCCCGCGCTCCTCGATCGCGCTGGTGCAGGATCCGGAGCAGGAGGGGGTGCGCCACTTCGTCGCCCTGCAGCAGGTCGATGCCCAGTCGCCCTACACCTCGTGGGGGTGGGCGCGGCAGCTGGGCGGCATCGAGATGCCGAGCGTGTCCGATGCGCGGGTGGGCGCCGAGAACGTCGCGGCCGACACCGATGACCTGCTGATGACCCCTGCGAAGGCCCTGGAGCTGTACGCGAAGGTCCTCACCGACGGGGACAAGGCCGACCCGGACGACGTGATCGCCGACGATCCCTTCAAGACCACGCGCCACGAACAGATCCAGGGTGAGCGCAAGGATCTGAACGCCGGCGTGGAGAAGGACGAGGCCGCGACCATCCGCGAGACCTACGCCGTCCACGACAAGGAGTTCGTGGGTCTGCGCACCGACGACGGCGGAGCGATCGTGATGGGGACGTTGAAGTCGACGCGCACGGTGACCGTCAAGGACGGCGCGACCATGCGCTACACGGAGGACAACCAGTACACCGAGGTGGCCGGCACCCGGGAGTTCACCGACGAGTACATCCGCACCTACGGCACCCACGTCGCGCTGTACATCCCGGCGCACGGCGCCGACGCCGCCATCCAGCCGATCGGCGCGAGCCTGACCACCCTCACGGTCACCGGGGAGTGACCTCGGTCGGCGCCCTCGACCGCCGAGGAGGGCCCGCACCATCGTCGCGGACTCCCTAGACTGTCCGCGTCCCGACCTCGTCGAAGGAGTTCACCTGTGACCGATCCGTACGGCATCATCGATCTCGCCGCTCTCAAGCAGCCCGCCGACGCCGGGCCCGGGGGCGGGCAGTCCGCCGGTGCGGGCGCGACCTCCGCGCACGAGGTGGCCGTCACCGAGCAGGGTCTCGAGCAGCTGGTCGCCGACTCGCAGACGGTCCCGACGCTGATGCTCGTGACCAGCTCGCGCGTCCCGGACAGCGAGCAGTTCCTAGCCTCTCTGCGCCGTGCCGTCGATGCCCAGGGCGGCGCCGTCCGCCTGGCGGTCGTCGACGCCGACACCCAGCAGCGCGTGGCCGCGGCCCTTCGCGTCCAGCAGCTGCCCACCCTGCTGCTGCTGATCCTCGGCCAGATCCAGCCCATCGTGCAGTCGGTGCTGCCCGACGCGGAGGTCGACAACCTGATGACGCAGGTTCTCGAGCTCGCGAAACAGCAGGGCATGGAGGTCTCCGCGGTCGAGGGCGAGCAGGAGGCGCCGGCCGAGGAGCCGCTGCCCCCGCTGATCGCCGAGGCCTACGAGGCGATCGAGAAGGGCGATCTCGACGGAGCGGTCGCGGCCTACGAGAAGCAGCTCCGCGAGTCCCCGGCGGACGCCGAGGCGAAGTCCGGACTGGCCGCGGTCTCCCTCATGCAGCGCACCCAGGACATGGACGCGGACACTGTCCGTCAGGACGCCGCGCAGCGCCCGGCGGATCTGGACGCCCAGCTGAGGGTCGCCGATCTCGACATGCTCGGCGGTCACGTCGACGACGCCTTCACCCGGCTGCTCGATCACCTGCGCGGCGCCGACCAGGAGACGAAGGACGCGATCCGCGCCCGGCTGCTGGACCTGTTCGAGGTGGCGGGGCCCGGGGACCCGCGCGTCGCCGCCGCCCGCAAGCGCCTGGCGAACCTTCTGTTCTGAGGTCTCCGGGCCGGGTGGGCGGCGGTGCGGCGCCGTGCCGTGGGCGGCGCCCTGCACCCCGCACGCGGTGCGCGGCCTGACTGGGCGGGGCGTTCAGCCCTCCCGCACGCGCGCGGGCGCCAGGACCAGCGCCCCCAACGGCGGCACCGACAGCCGTACCGAGTGTCCCCTCCCGTGCAGGGGCAGCGCCTCGGCATGGACCCGCCCGAGATTCCCGATCCCGCTGCCGCCGTAGACCGGGGCATCGGTGTTCAGCAGCTCCAACCACGTCCCGCCCTCGGGCAGCGGCACCCGGTAGTCGTGCCACGCCTCCGGCGAGAAGTTCAGGACGAGGACCACCGGCTCCCCGTCGTCGTCGCGGCGCACGAAGGAGATCGTGTTGTGGCCGGCGTCGTCGCCGAGCAGCCACTCGAAACCGCCCGGGTCCTGGTCCCGCTCGTACAGCGCGGGCAGCTCGACCTGCAGGGCGTTGAGGTCCTTGACCAGCTGCTGGGCGCCGCGGTGCAGCGGGTACTCCAACAGCCACCACGGCAGCCCGGCCTGCTCGGACCACTCCGTGCCCTGGGCGAACTCGGTGCCCATGAAGATCAGTTGCTTGCCTGGATGGGTCCATTGCAGGGCCAGGTACGTGCGCAGCGACGCCGCCTGCTGCCAGTCGTCACCCGGAGCCTTGCGCAGCAACGACCCCTTGCCATGGACCACCTCGTCATGGCTGATCGGCAGCACGAAGTTCTCGGAGTACTGGTAGACCATCGAGAAGGTCAGCTCGCCGTGGTGGTACTGGCGGTTGATCGGATCCTGGCCGAGGTACTCCAGGGTGTCGTGCATCCAACCCATGTTCCACTTGAAGCCGAAGCCGAGCCCGCCGGTGTCGGTGCTGCGGGTGACGCCGGGGAACGACGTGGACTCCTCGGCGATCATCGCGATGCCGGGGGCCCGTTTGTACGCGGTGGCCGTGGTCTCCTGGAGGAAAGCGATGTTCTCGAGGTCCTCGCGGCCGCCGTGGCGGTTGGGCACCCACTCGCCGTCCTCGCGCGAGTAGTCGAGATAGAGCATCGAGGCGACGGCGTCGACCCGCAGTCCGTCGACGTGGAACTCCTCGAGCCAGTAGCACGCGTTGGCGACCAGGAAGTTGCGCACCTCGTGCCGGCCGGTGTCGAACACGAGGGTGCCCCAGTCCGGGTGCTCCCCGCGCCGTGGATCAGCGTGCTCGTACAGCGGCGTGCCGTCGAAGCGGGCCAGCGCCCATTCGTCCTTGGGGAAGTGGGCGGGGACCCAGTCCATGAGCACCCCGATCCCGGCTCCGTGCAGGGTGTCGATCAGGTGGCGCAAGTCGTCGGGGGAGCCCAGGCGCGAGGTCGGAGCGTAGTAGCCGGTGACCTGGTAGCCCCAGGAGCCGCCGAAGGGGTGCTCCGCCAGCGGCATGAACTCCACATGGGTGAAGCCCATCTCGGTGATGTAGTCGACCAGCTCGGTGGCCAGCTCCCGGTACCCGAGGCCGGGCCGCCAGCTGGGCAGGTGCAGCTCGTAGACGGACATCCGTGAGCTGACCGCATCGTGGGAGGCGCGCTGGGCGAGCCAGTGCTCGTCGGTCCACTCGAAGTCGCTGGTGGTCACCACCGAGCCGGTCGCCGGGGGAACCTCGGCCCGCCGCGCCATCGGATCGGCCCGGTCGCTCCAGGCGCCGTCGGCCCCCAGGACGCGGAACTTGTAGGTCTCGCCGTCGCCGATGCCGGGGACGAAGATCTCCCACACGCCGGAGGAGCCGAGGCTGCGCAGCGCATGGCCGCGCCCATCCCAGCCGTTGAACGCGCCGACGACCTGGACGGCGCGGGCGTTGGGGGGCCACACCGCGAAGGAGGTGCCCGCGACGTCGTCGAGGGTGCGCACATGGGCGCCGAGCGCCCGCCACAGCTCCTCGTGCCGGCCCTCGTGGATGAGGTGGAGGTCGAGCTCCCCGACGGTGGGCAGGAAGCGGTACGGCTCCTCCAGCTCAACGGGGGACCCGCCCTCGTCCCAGGTGACGCGCACCGTGTAGGAGTCCAGCGTGGGCGCCGCCAGGGCGGCTGCCCAGATCCCGTCGTACTCGTGCTCGAGGGCGTGGGAGCTGCCGTCGGGCAGGACCACCTCGACGGCCCGCGCGAAGGGCTTCAGGGTGCGCACGGTGACGGCGCCCTCGTACTCGTGGGCCCCGAGCACGGAGTGGGGATCGTGATAGCTGCCGGTCGCGGTGGAACCGAGCTCGTGCACGCCCAGGGGCATGACCGTCGGCCCGGTCGAGCTGCCGGTGGTGGAGCTGCCGGACGACGACCTGCCGGAGGACGGGCTCGCGGACGTCGCGCTCCCGTCGGCCGGGTTCCCGAGGGCCGGGGATGCGATGGGATCGATGTCGTCTGCCATGTCAGCTCTCCTCGGGATGGATGATCCGCAGCACGTGGGCGGGTCGGTCGGTCGCGCTGAGGATGACGTAGGGCTCGCTGCCCCAGGTGAACCGCTCGCCGGTCAGCAGGTCCTCGACCTCGAAGGCGGTGTGCGTCTCCGCGTCCAGGCCGAGGGCGGGAAGGTCCAGGTGGACCGTGGTCCAGGCGTCCCGGTCGTGCGCGGTCACGGAGATGACCAGCACCGTGTCCGGAGCGCCGGTGCCGCTGGCGGTGGCGTCGAGGTGCTTGGAGAAGGCCAGCACCTGCTCGTCATCGGTCTCGTGGAATCGGATCGTGGTCAGCGTCTGCAGCGCCGGGTGCGCGCGCCGGATCCGGTTGAGGTCGCCCAGCAGCGGCTCGAGGCTGGTGCCGGCGGTGAGGGCACCGGTGAAATCGCGCGGCTTGTACTCGTACTTCTCGTTGTCGATCTGCTCCTGCGCCCCGGGCCGGGGGACGTCCTCGACGAGCTCGTACCCGGTGTAGATGCCCCAGGTGGGCACGAGCGTGGCCGCGAGGATCGCGCGCAGCACGAAGGCCCGTCGGCCCCCGGAGGTCATGAACGGGGTGAGGATGTCATGGGTGGTCGGCCAGAAGCTGGGCCGCATGTAGGGGGCGGCCTCCACCAGCTCCTCGAGGTACTCCCGCAGCTCCGCCGCGCTCTCGCGCCAGGTGAAGTAGGTGTAGCTCTGGTGGTAGCCGACCTTGCCCAGAGTGTGCATCATCGTGGGACGGGTGAACGCCTCGGCGAGGAAGACGACCTCGGGGTGCTTCCGGTCGAACTCGGCCAGCAGCTCCTCCCAGAACCGCACCGGTTTGGTGTGGGGGTTGTCGATGCGGAACAGGGTCACCCCGTGGGCGACCCAGTGCTCGAGCAGGTCCCGGATCGCCGCGTACAGGCCCTCGTAGTCGGACTCGAAGCTGAGGGGGTAGATGTCCTGGTACTTCTTCGGCGGGTTCTCGGCGTAGGCGATGGTGCCGTCGGCACGGACCGTGAACCATTCGGGGTGCTCGGTGACCCAGGGGTGGTCGGGGGAGCATTGCAGGGCGACGTCGAGCGCCACCTCCAGATCCAGCTCGCGGGCCCGGGTCACGAAGGCGTCGAAGTCCTCCATCGTGCCCAGGTCGGGATGGATCGCGTCGTGACCGCCCTCGGGCGATCCGATCGCGTAGGGGGAGCCGGGATCGCCCGGCTGCGGGTCCAGGGTGTTGTTGCGGCCCTTGCGGAACGTGGTGCCGATCGGGTGGATCGGCGTCAGGTACGCCACGTCGAAGCCCATGTCCGCGATGCGGTCCAGCGACCTGGCGGCGGTGCGGAGGGTGCCGGAGACCCAGCCCTGCTGGGGATCGAAGCGCGCTCCCTCCGAGCGCGGGAAGAATTCGTACCAGGAGCCGTACAGGGCTCGGCGGCGGTGCACGACCAGCCGGTACGGGCCCGAGACCGTGACGCCCTCGCGCAGGGGGCGCAGGGCGAGCAGCGCGCGCAGATCCGCGGCCAGGGCGGGGGCGACCCGGGCGGCGGCAGGGAGCCCGGGGGCGCGCAGCGAATCCAGCGCCGCCTGCACCACGGGCCCGTCGGTGCGGGGGCGGCTCCCGTCCTCGATCTCGGCCAGCACGCGGGCCAGCACCTTCGCTCCCTCGGCGCACACCAGGTCGACGTCGATCCCTGCGGGGATCTTCACCTCGGCGGTGCGGGCCCAGGTGTCGTAGGGGGCGGAGAACGCCTCGATCCGGAAGGACCAGTGGCCGGTCCTCCCGGGTCGCACCGTCGCAGCCCAGAGGTCGAGGCCCGGATTCGTCGACGTCAGCGGCACCCGCTGCTCCCCGCCCTCGGGATCGGCGAGCACGGCCTGGACACCCATCGCGTCGTGCCCTTCACGGAAGGCGTTGGCGCCGATGGTGATCGTCTCGCCCTCGACGCAGGAGGCCGGGAAGCGGCCGCCGTCGACGACGGGGCGGACGTCCATGATCGGGATGCGGCCCACGCCGCCCTCCAGCCCGGTGCGGTCAGTGGTCGGGGACATGGCCTCTCCTGCCTGACACCTCGGTGTCTGCGACGGTCGCGGTGACGCTCCTCACGATAGCCCGTGACGGGCCCCTCCCGGGACGCCGGCCGCGATCGCGATCACCACCACGCTGCCGGCCGTCACGGGGAGCTCCCGATCGGGAAGCGGCCCGCCGGGCAGGTCGTCCTGGCGTTCCAGCGCGGTATCGAGCAGGTACCGCGCCGCACCCTGGGGCCAGGGCGTCGCGGGCAGACGCACGCGCACGGTCGAGGAGGCGCCGGAGACGATCACCAGCAGGTGCTCGGAGCCCTCGCGGCCGGTGACGGCCGGGCGCAGCATCGCCAGCACGTGCCGGGAGGGGTCCATCCAGGCCGAGTGGTCGAGCTCGGCGCCATCGGCCCCGAACCAGGCGACCGCCCCGGCGTCGAGGTCCTCCGGATCGGCCGGCCGCAGGAAGTCGGGTGCACGCAGCTGGGGATGCTCGCCGCGCAGATTCAGCAGGCGCTTGACCATCTCGCGGAGGTCACGGGCGCGGCCCGCCGGCGACCAGTCGATCCACGAGATCTCGTTGTCCTGGCAGTAGGCGTTGTTGTTGCCCTGCTGGGTGCGGGCGATCTCGTCGCCGGCGGTGAGCATCGGCGTGCCGGAGGCCAGCAGCAGCGTGGCGAGCAGACCTCGCGCGGTGCGACGACGCGCGGCCTCGATCTCTGCCCCACCCTCGGTGCCCGGGGTGATCTCCCCCTCGTGGCCATGGTTCCAGGAGCGGTTGTCGGTGGTGCCGTCGCGGTTGTCCTCGCCGTTGGCGTGGTTGCGCTTGGTCTCGTACACGGTCAGGTCCCGCAGGGTGAACCCGTCGTGCGCGGTGACGTAGTTGATCGATGCCCAGGGGGAGCGCAGGCTGCGGCCCGCCGGCAGCGAGTCAGGATCCTGCTCGGTCAGCAGGTCGCTGGATCCGGCCAGGCGGGTGGCGAGATCGCGGATACCGCCGACGGCGGACTCGCCGGAGCGCTCGCGGTGAGCCCGGTCCGAGAGCCAGAAGCTGCGCACGTCGTCGCGGAAGACGTCGTTCCACTCCGCGAAGGGGACCGGGAAGCTGCCCGTCCGCCATCCGTCGGGGCCCACGTCCCAGGGCTCGGCGATCAGTTTGACCCCGCGCAGCACCGGGTCGGTGGCGATCGCGCGCAGCAGGGGGTGATCGGGGCGGAAGCCTCGGTCGTCGCGCCCCAGCGTCACGGCGAGGTCGAAGCGGAACCCGTCGATGTGGACCTCCTGGACCCAGTAGCGCAAGGAGGCGAGGATCAGGTCCATCACGTGCACGGAGCGCGGGTCCAGGGTTCCGCCCGTCCCGGTCACGTCCAGGAAGGTCCCGTGATCGGTCCAGTAGTACTCGAGGTTGTCCAGGCCCCGCAGCGACAGGGCGGGCCCGTCGGCGCCGCCCTCGGCGGTGTGGTTGTAGACGACGTCGAGGATGACCTCGAGGCCGGCCGCGTGGAGGCTGCGGACCATGGTCTTGACCTCGTCGAGCACCGCCTGCGCGCCGGCGTGCCGGGCTGCGGCGGTGGCGAGCGACGGTTCCGGGGCGAAGTACGACATCGTCGAGTAGCCCCAGTAGTTGGTCAGTCCCATCCGGGTCAGGTGCGGCTCGTCCATCGCGGCCTGGACCGGCAGCAGCTGGACGGTGGTGACGCCGAGGTCCCGCAGAGACCCGGTGACGGCCGGATGGCCCAGGCCCGCGTACGTGCCCCGCTGGGCCTCGGGCACCTGCGGATGCGTCCGGGTGAAGCCCTTGACGTGCGCCTCGTAGAGCACGGTGGCGTCCCAGTCGACCAGCGGGCGCAGGTCGTCCTGCCAGTCGAAGGTGTCCGCGACGACGACGGACCACACGGCGTCCTCGCCGTTGTCCACCTCTCGCGGTCCAGTGTGCTCCTGACGGCGGTCGAGCATCGCGTCGACCTCGAAGGGGAAGAAGCTGCTCAGCAGCGACGAGGAGCGCGAGACACCGCGTCCCCAGGGATCCTGCAGCAGGCTGCGCGGGTGGGAGAACTGCCCGGCGGCGGGGTCCCACGGCCCTCCGGCGCGCAGACCGTACAGAGTGCCGGGGACCATCGAGGTGACGTGGTCCCAGTGCAGGCCGCCGTCGACGTGTCGCAGGCGCCGACGCTGCTCGGTGGCGCCCTGACGGATGCACAGGTCGACCCAGTCGGCGCGCGGGGCGGCCACCGCGAATGTTCCGCGTCCCAGCTCGTCCACGGACAGACCGGGTGAGGTCGGCGCGACAGGCGGCGTGGCGCGGTGGTGAGGGTCCGATGGCATCTGCGCATTCTCCCACCGCCTCGCACACGTCTCACGCCCCGCGCGCCGGGGCCTCCGATCGCCCCGCAGGGTCCGGTGCCGTTAGGATCGGTCCGGTGCCGTCACGCTCCGCCGCCCGGGGATCGACCGGCACCGCCACGGTCACGCGGCCGGCCTCGGCCTCCGGCCGTCCTGGGGGGAGGGGCCGCAGCGGGATGATGGTCCAGCTCGCACGAACAGAACGACGAACCGCACGACGGGGGAGCCGCAGCGCATGAGCATTCCACCCAATCAGCAGTCCGGGGCGCCGAGCGCACCGCAGGGACCTCCGGGCGCGCCCGCCGTGCAGGGGCCTCCGGGGACGCCCGCCGCGCCGGGGCAGCCGGGAGCTCCTGTTGCGCAGAAGCCGGCCCACGGACAGGGTGGCGCGCAGCGCCGGCCCGGAGAATTCGCCCCGACGTCGAGCGCGATCTCCCCGAGTGACCTCGAGCGCACCGGGTCGATCATCGGGACCATCTCGCAGGTGTTCCAGTCCCGCGTGGTCGGCCAGGAGAACCTGCGGCTGACGCTGGTCGCGGCGCTCGCCGCCGGGGGCCACGTGCTGCTGGAGTCCGTGCCAGGCCTGGCCAAGACGACCGCCGCGAGCGCGCTGGCATCCTCGATCACCGGCTCCTTCGCCCGGATCCAGTGCACCCCGGACCTGATGCCGAACGACATCCTCGGCACCCAGATCTTCAACTACGGCTCCGGCACGTTCACCACGCAGCTGGGGCCGGTGCACGCCAACGTCGTCCTGCTGGACGAGATCAACCGCTCCAGCGCGAAGACCCAGTCCGCCATGCTCGAGGCGATGCAGGAGCGGCAGACCTCGATCGGCGGGGAGGTGTACCGCCTGCCCGAGCCGTTCATGGTGCTGGCCACCCAGAACCCGATCGAGGAGGAGGGCACCTACGTCCTGCCCGAGGCGCAGATGGATCGCTTCCTGATGAAGGAGATCCTCACCTACCCGCGCCCCGGCGAGGAGCACGAGATCCTCGACCGCTCCACCGCGGGCAGCCTCACCGGTCCCCGCCAGGCCGTGGCGAACGTGTCCCTCGAAGACGTCCGCTTCCTGCAGGAGATGGTCGACTCGGTCTACGTCGACCCGGCCGTGAAGCGGTACATCATCGACCTGGTGTTCACCACCCGCGGATCCGGTCCGCGCCCGGTGCCGAACCTGACGCAGTCCGTGCGGGTCGGCGCGAGCCCTCGCGGCTCCCTCGCCCTGATGCGGGTGGGCCAGGCCCACGCCCTGCTGCAGGGCCGCGACTACGTCACGCCCGATGACGTCCGGGCGATGCGCTACGGAGTGCTGCGCCACCGTCTGGTGCTCACCTTCGACGCCTTGGCCAGCGGGATCAAGCCCGAGCAGATCATCGATGCGGTGTTCCACGCCGTCCCGATGCCCTGAGCGCCGCGGATCACGGAGAGCACGGCATGGCGACCTCCCTGCTGACCCGGGTCAAGGCTCGGGTCGACCTGCACACCTCGAGCCGGGCGCGCGGCCTGATCCAGGGCCGCGGCCGCTCGCTGTTCAAGGGCGCCGGCGAGGACTTCGACGACCTGAAGTACTACCAGCCCGGGGACAAGATCTCCGAGATCGACTGGAAGGCCACCGCCCGCTCCGGCGAGCCCCTGATCCGCCGGTTCAACGAGGAGCGGGTGCGTCACCTGTCCATCGTCGCGGACACCTCCTCCGCGATGGCGGCGACCGCCGCCGACGGCACCTCCAAGCGGGAGGCGATGATCCTCGCGGCCGGCATGGTCTGCTTCCTCGCCCAGAAGAACGGCGATCTGGTGGGGCTGGTCGCGGGCAGCGACGGCCGTCCCGTCCAGCTGCCCTCGCGGTCGAGCGACGGGCATCTGGAGCTGCTGCTGCGCAGCGTCCAGCAGGCCACCACCACGGCGGCGCCGGCCGCGGACAGCTCGTGGCTGCTCGAGCGCGCCTTCCGCGTCACCTCCCGCTCGACGCTGATGACGATCATCACCGACGAGGCGCATCCGGGCGTCGAGGACTTCGCCCTGCTGCGCCGGCTGACCACCCGGCACGACGTCCTCGTGATCCGCATCGCCGATGCCGACCCGCTGCAGCGCGGCGAGCTCGACCACGACGTGGTGGATGTGGACGCGCCGCGGGAGGTGGGGGCGATGGCCCGCTCCTCGAAGCGAGTGGCCCGGGACGTCGCGGCCTATCAGCGGGCGCGCCGCGACGGGATCACCGAGATGCTGGACCGCCTCCATGTCAGCCACATGATCACCAGCGGCGAGACCACCGTGGTCGAGGACATGATCGCCATGCTGCGGTCGAGGGAGTACCGCCATGCTCGTGCCTGAGGTGACGGCTGCGGCCGCCCTGCTGGCCGAGCCCGCCCCACCGCAGATCATCGCCCCGCCCCAGTACTCGGTGGCCTGGGTGATCCTCGCCGTCCTCTGCCTGCTGGTGATCACCGCCCTGATCGTGGGGACGCTGAAGATCACCCGCGCGATCGAGAAGCGGATCGCCTTCCGGGCCCGCCCCAGCGACGTCGACGCCCTCAAGGCCGAGTTCCTGCGCGCCGTCAACGACATCGCCGACCGTCACGAGGCCGGGGACCTTCCGGCCCGCGAGGGCCACCATGAGCTCACCGGCGTCATGCGCCGCTTCGTGCGCCGCACCACCGGGCACGACGTGACCAGTCAGGACACGGCCACGCTCACCGCCGATCCGCGCACCCGCGACGTCGGGACGCTGATCGCCGATCTATACGAACCCGATTTCGCGCCGGCCTCGAGCGCCGTCCTGACGGACTCCGTGCGCCGGGCGAGGGAGGTGATCCGAGGATGGTCATGACGTTCTGGTGGGTCACGGCGCTGCTGCTGCTCGCAGCGCTCGCCGTCTGGGCGATCACGTTCTGGAACCGTCGGGCGATGCGCAAGGCCCCGGTGATCGTGGCCAACTCGCAGTATCTCGATTCCATCCCCAGCTTCGTGCGCGCCCAGCGGGTGGCGAAGGTGGTCCGGGTGCTCCAGGTCGGCATCGCCGTGCTGGGCGTCCTCGCCGCCTCCATCCTCTCCGGCCGGATCTCGAGCGAGCGGATCGAGACCCCGGACTTCGCCTCCCGGGACATCGTGCTGTGCCTGGACGTGTCCGGGTCGATGTACGAGTACGACACCGAGATCCTGTCCACCTTCGCCGAGATGGTCGACTCCTTCGAGGGCGAACGGGTGGCCCTGTCGATCTTCAACTCGACCAGCCGCACCGTGTTCCCCCTGACCAACGACTACGACCTGGTCAAGCGGGAGCTGGAGCAGGGCGCCGAGGCGATCGACTTCGACGAGTTCGGGTACCGCCTGGGCAACCGCGACTACTCCGACGAGAAGGTGCGCCAGTACGTCAACTTCGTCGAGGGCACCCGGGGCATCCCGGATCAGGCCTCGGTGGTGCCGGACGGCCTGGCCTCCTGCGCCCAGGAGTTCGACCAGGCGGAGGAGGACCGCTCGCGTTCGATCATCTTCGCCACGGACAACGAGGTCAACGGCGAGCCGATCTTCACGCTGCAGGAGGCCACCGAGGCGGTCGCCGACCGGAAGATCGACCTCTACACCTTCTACCCGGGAGCCTACGAGTGCGGCCCCCAGTGCTTCGAGGAGTTGCAGGCGGCCACCGAGGACCAGGACGGGGAGCTGTACGAGTCCTCGGACCCCGACGCGATCCCCTCGATCATCAACGAGATCCAGAAGACCCAGGCCAAGGAGATGGGGGCTGAACCGACCGTGGTGCGCACCGACCATCCGACCTTCGGCTTCGTGCTGACGTTCCTGTCGCTGGTGGGCATCCTGGTGCTGGGCTGGAGGGCACGCTGATGCGCCTGGAGTACCTCATGCCCCTGTGGGCGATCATCCCGCTGTTCGGCGCGATGCTGATCGTCTGCGCCGTGCTGCTGATCCGTCGGCCCCGACAGCGGGTGGCGTGGCTGCGCCGCGCCCTGATGGTGGTGCTGCTGCTGATGGTCGCCCTGCGCCCCGTGACCCCGCTGGACGGCGAGCAGACCGAGCGGATGAACGCGAACGTCTTCTTCGTGGTGGATCGCACCGGGTCGATGAACGCCGAGGACTATGCGGGCGATCAGCCGCGCCTGGACGGCGTGAAGGCCGACATGACCCGCATCATGGACATGACCGAAGGATCGCGCTACTCGATCATCGCCTTCGACTCCACGGCCACCCAGCAGCTGCCGCTGACCACGGACGCGGGCGCCGCCACAGCCTGGATCGACACCCTCACCACCGAGCCCACCGCCTACTCGCAGGGCTCGAACGTGGACCGTCCGCTCCAGTCCCTGCTGGTCGAGCTCTCCGCCACCCAGCGTGAGGACCCGGACTCGCAGATCCTGGTGTACTTCCTCTCCGACGGGGAGAACACCGACGAGAAGGAGTCGGAGTCCTTCAGCCAGGCCGCCGCCTTCATCGACGGCGGAGCGGTGCTCGGATACGGCACCGCCGAGGGCGGCCCGATGAAGGCCAACGGCGGACCGCAGGACGGCGAATACATCACCGGCCCGGACGGGACGCGGGGCATCTCCTCGATCGACGAGGAGCAGCTGCAGACGATCGCCTCCGACCTGGGGGTGCCGTACATCCACCGCGACGATCCCGAGGCCGAGATCGAGGGCACCATGGAGGGGATCACCCTGCGGCCGGTCCCCATCGAATCGGCCCGCGACGTGACGAGCTTCCGGGACTGGTACTGGATCGCTTCGATCCCGCTGGCGGCACTGCTGATCTGGGAGCTGGGGGAGATGACCTACCGGTTGCCGCGGAAGCTGGACCGCCACGACATCTCAGGAGCGTCCCGATGAGCACACCGCTGAGCGAGAGGCCCCGCGCCGAGGACCCGGGGTCGACCTCGTCGATCCCTCCCGCCCTGGCGCAGGAGGGCACGGGCAGCCCGAAGAACTTCGGACTGAACGTGCGCCGGCTGCGGCGGACCCGGATCATCGTGTTCGCGGTGCTCGCGATCCCGATCCTGCTGCTGGCCCTGCTCGCGGTGAGGTTCCTGTCGATGCCGATCTCCCAGGCCACGCACCTCAGCGCCTACGAGGCCGAGGACTACCCCACGGCGATCGAGCGTTTGGCCCCGGTGCAGGTCGTGAACTGGTTCGAGCCGTACCTGCCGCACCTGTCCGAGGGCACCGCCCTGCTGCAGCAGGGGAAGGACGCGGCTGCCGAGGAGGAGCTGCGCACGGCGCTGGACGAGTGGAACAGCCACAGCGATCTCAACGCCCCGCTGCACGCGCAGTGCAAGATCATCAACAATCTCGCGATCTCGATCGAGCGCCAGGCCGACCAGATCGAGGATCCGCAGCAGCGCGCCGATCGGCTCTACGAGGCCGAGGAGATGCTGGCCGTCTGCGGCGGCGGTGGTGGCGGCGGCGAGGGCGGCCAGGGCGGCGGCTCCGGCAACGAGGACTCCGGGACCACCGAGGACAACGGCGATCGGGTGGAGGAGAAGCGCCGCGAGGCCGACGAGGAGGCCGGCAACGACCCGGACGAGCGCGGCGAGCAGGGCCAGAACGAGGGTGACGAGGAGGGTGGATCCCCCCAGGACCCCGGTGACCCGTCCCGCGAGGACCCCGAGGGCGAGGGGGACCCGGAGGAGGCCCCGACCGAGGGTGACAGCGAGCAGCAGTCCAAGGAGGACGAGCTGGAGGAGCGCAACAAGGATGCCCAGGGCGGTGAGGGCGAGGAGCAGAACGAGGGCTCCGAGCAGGATCCGGCGAAGCCGTGGTGAGCGGCGGGCGACCGAGGAGATGAGCGGGACGACGAGGGAGGGGATCGATGGCATGATCACGGACATGATGAGCACCGACGGGACGGGCGCCGATGGCCCGGAGCAGGAGCGCGCCTACCTGGACCACGCCGCGACCACGGTGATGCGCCCGGCCGCCCGGGAGGCCTTCCTCGAGGCCTCGACGGTGCGGGGCAACCCCTCGGCGGTGCACGCCTCGGGACGACGTGCCCGCGCGGTGCTCGATGACGCGCTGGAGACGATCGCCGAGCTGCTCGACGTCCCGCGCAGCTGGCTGATCATGACGTCCGGGGGCACCGAGGCGGACAATCTGGCGATCCGCTCGGTCGCCCTCGGCGCGGCAGCGGTCGATCCGCGCCGCACGGCGGTGGCGGTCGCCGCGACCGATCATCCTGCGGTCCTCGCCACCGCCCGCTCCCTGGCTTCGGCCGCGCCGAGGATCGAGGCGCGCGTGCTGCCGGTCGACGCCCGGGGCCGGCTGCTCCCGGAGTCGACCGCCCAGCTGCTGTCCGACGGGGCGGTGAGCGTCGTCAGCGCGGCGCTGGTGAACAACGAGACCGGAGCCCGCCAGGACCTGGCCGCGCTCGGCGCGATCGCCAGGCCCCACGGCACGCTGGTGCACACCGACGCGGTCCAGGGTGTGGGTCACGCGGACCGGCCCTCCTGGGACGATATCGATCTCATGTCGCTGTCCGGTCACAAGATCGGGGCGCCGGTCGGAGTGGGGGCCCTGGTGGCGAAGCCGGAGGTGCCCTTCGGGGTGGCCAGCACCGGCGGTGGCCAGCAGCGCGGCGTGCGCTCGGGGACGCTGGATCTCGCCCATGCGGCCGCCTTCGCCGCAGCACTGCGCGAGACCCTTGCCGAGCGGGATCAGGAGACCGAGCGGGTGGGGGCGCTCGCGCGGCGGCTGCGCGCCGGGATCGCCGAGATCGATCCCGGAGCCCGCTTCACCCTGCCGGAGGATGCCGCGCAGTCTGGCCACATCGTGCACGTCGTGTTCCCGGGGGCGGATGCGGACTCACTGCTGTTCCTGCTGGACGAGCGCGGCGTGGACTCCTCGGCCGGATCGGCCTGCTCGGCCGGCGTCACCCAGGCCAGCCCCGTGCTCGCGGCGATGGGCATCCCCGATGAGCTCGCGCGCGGTGCCCTGCGACTGTCGCTGGGTTGGACCAGCACCGAGAGCGACGTCGAGCATCTGCTGCGGGCCCTGCCGGAGTCCCTGACGAAGGCACGGGCCGTCGGGGCCCTGTTCGGCGGGGACCGGGGCGCATCTCACGTCGTGGGCGCCTGACCGGGCCCGGCACCGTCCGTACACTCGATGGGTGCGGACGACGGAGGAGGCCGACGGATGAAGGTGCTGGCAGCGATGAGCGGCGGGGTCGATTCCGCCGTGGCCGCGGCGCGCGCGGCCGAGGCCGGGCACGACGTCGTCGGCGTCCACATGGCGCTGTCGAAGAACCGTGACCAGACCCGCAGCGGCTCCCGGGGCTGCTGCACCGTCGAGGACGCCTCCGACGCCCGCCGGGCGGCGGAGAAGATCGGCATCCCGTACTACGTCTGGGACCTCTCGGACGACTTCCACGACCTGGTCGTCGAGGACTTCCTGTCCGAGTACGCGGCCGGCCGCACCCCCAACCCCTGCGTGCGCTGCAACGAGCGGATCAAGTTCGCCTCCCTCCTGGAGCGCGCCACCGTGCTCGGCTTCGACGCCGTGTGCACCGGTCACTACGCCTCGATCCGCGCCGACGGCCCCGGCGGCGCCCCGTCCCTGCACCGCTCCCGCAACCAGGCCAAGGACCAGTCCTACGTCCTGGCCGTGATGGGTCCGGATGCCGTGGGCCGCTCGGTGTTCCCGCTGGGGGAGTACGAGACCAAGGACGAGGTGCGCGCCGAGGCCCGCTCGCGCGGGCTGGGGGTTTCGACCAAGCCCGACAGCTACGACATCTGCTTCGTGGCCGACGGCGACACCCGCGGCTTCCTCGAGCGCAACCTCGGCCAGTCACCCGGAGAGATCCGGGACCCGGACGGCACCGTTCTCGGGACCCACCGCGGCACCCACGGTTTCACCATCGGCCAGCGCAAGGGTCTGGGCCTGGAACAGCCCGCCCCCGACGGCGCCCCGCGGTACGTCGTCGACATCGACCCCTCCTCCCGGCAGGTCGTCGTCGGCGCCGCCGAGCTGCTCTCGACCCGCGAGCTGATCGCGACCGACGTCATCGCCTTCGAGCCGCTCACGCCGGGCCGCGAGGTCCGCGCCCAGATCCGCGCCCACGGCGAGGCGATCCCCGCTCGGGTCCTCGAGGTCCCCGCCCCGACCGGCGCGAGCGTTCCCGCGACGACGCCACGGACCGGGCCGGGCGCCGCCGAGCCGGCAGCCCCTGCCGTTCCCTGCACCGACCCCGATCTCCCGTCCACCCCCTCGGGGAGTCTCCGCGTGAGCCTCGAGACCCCGATCCGTGGCGTCGCGCCCGGTCAGACCCTCGTCCTGTACGACGGCGACCGCGTGATCGCCGCCTCCACCCTGGAGCGCCGCGCATGAGCACCCTGGTCACCCTCACCGGCGACGGCACGTTCCGCGCGCCCACCGCGGCGCAGGCGGCGCGCCTCGAGCTCCCGGACGATCCGCACCTCGCCGCGCTGATGCGCCTGCGGGCCCTGCTCGGCGATGATCTCGAGGAGCAGATCGCGACGCGTCTGTACCTGCCCTCCGCCCTCGGCATCGACGAGACCGACCACATTCTGCCGGCCACCCTCGCACTGCTCGCCGAGACCACCGGTGACCTGGTCAGCTATGGGTGGCGGCTCGGTCCGGGCGTCGGCCGCGCCTGGCATCACGCCCGTGAGCTGCGCGGGCGCACCCTCGATGCGGCCCGCATCGCCCTGCTCGGCTACGAGGGACCGCTGATGACGACCGCGCTCGGCCCGGCCACCCTCTCCGCCGCCACCTTCCTGGGCACCGGGGAGCGCACCCTGGGTGATCCCGGTGCCGTGCGCGACCTGCCGATGCTGTTGGCCGAGGGATTGATCGACCACCTCGATGAGCTGCGGGAGCGGGTCCCCGGATCCCGGCCCCACCTGTTGCTGCGCGAGGACGCCGTGGCTGGTGTCCACGAGGGCCGGATCCCCACCCCGTCGGGGAGGCGCCGCTATCCGGCGCTGGGAGCGCCCGAGATCGGGATGCTGTGGCGCAGCCTCACGGCGGCTTTGACGGACGCCGGGCTGGACGCCGACTCGGTGACCGTCGGGGTGGGCGCGGACGTGCGTCTGCTGCGGGCCGCGAGAGAGGCCGGAATCCGCCGGATGGCGATCGGTCCGCGCCGGATGCCGACGCTGCAGACGCCGGAGGGCCGCGCCCTGTGGGAGGCCATCGCCCAGGCGCACGACGAGGGATGCCATGTCGAGCTCGTGGTGGATCCGCGCGCCGGCGGGAGGCTCGCCCCCGAGCTGGAGACGATGCTGGAGATCTGGAACCGTCTGGGCCACAGCGATGCCGATGCGGCGGGCTGCACCCTGCTGGCCCACACGGGGTCCGCGCACGCGGTCCACGCCGGCCGGGTCGACCCCTCGGCCCAGCCCGACCGCTCCACCCTGCTGGACGAGGGCGCCCTCGAGGCGCTGCTGCGCGCGGCCCCGACCTGGGCCGAGCGCGTCGCGCGCTGACCGGCCCAGAACCCGCTGCGGAGGCCTGCCCGCCGGTGGCCTGCTCCGCCCGCCGCTGCTGGCCTGCTCGGCCCGCCGCTGCTGGCCTGCTCGGCCCGCCGCCGCTGGCCTGCCTGCCCGCTGCTGGCCTGCTCCGCCCGCCGAGCTCTGCGTTGCTGGTGCCAAGATCCGTGGTGGCAACATCTGCGCAGAGTTCGGCCGGTGATTCCCCCTCCCGGATCGGTGCGACACAATGTCCTGGTGAGTCAGGATGAGCAGGAGACGCAGCCCACCGCCCCGCCGACCGACAACGATGCCGTCGCCGCGCAGCAGCGCATCGCCGCGCTGACGGCGCAGATCGAGCAGGCCATCGAGGATTACTACATCCACGATGCCCCGACCTTGGCGGATGCCGAGTACGACGCCCTGGAGCACGAGCTGCAGGCGCTCGAGGCACAGCACCCGCAGCTGGCCCGGGCCGATTCGCCCACGCAGACGGTCCACGGCGCGGTCGATGCCGAGCTCGTACCGATCGATCATGCGGAGCGGATGCTCAGCCTCGACAACGTGTTCGCGGTCCAGGAGCTGCGTGAATGGTGCGCGCATGCCGTGGGCGAGCTCGGCCAGGACGTGCGCTGGCTCACCGAGCTGAAGATCGACGGTCTGGCGATCAACCTCCGCTATGAGCACGGGGAGCTGGTCACCGCTGCCACGCGGGGAGACGGCCGCACCGGGGAGGACGTGACCGTCAACGCCTTGCAGATCAGCGGCATCCCGCGGTCCCTGGCCGGGAGCGGTCATCCCGCCCTGGTCGAGGTGCGGGGGGAGGTGTTCATGCCGACCGCGGACTTCGCCCGGCTCAACGAGCTCCAGGTGGAGCTGCGCGAGCGAGCGGTCGCCGAGAGTCGCTCCCGGTGGGAGTCCCGGCAGGCGTCGGGCCGGCGGCCGTTCGACGAGGAGAAGGAGCATCTCGCCGCGACCCGCCGCTTCCCCACCTTCGCCAATCCCCGCAACACGGCCGCGGGAGGCCTGCGCCAGCAGCTCGAGAAGAAGACGGGGCTCGAGCGGGAGGCCGGGGAGGTGCGGCTCACGTCATTGCGCCTGACCGTGCACGGCATCGGGGCGTGGCCGGACCCGCCCGTCGCCTCCCAGAGCGAGGTGTACGACCTGCTGGCCTCATGGGGCCTGCCGACCAGCCAGTACATGCAGGTCGTCGACTCCGCCGACGACGTGGTGCGGTACGTCGAGGACTACGGTGAGCGCCGCCATGACCTCGAGCACGAGATCGACGGGATCGTCATCAAGGCGGACTCCTTCGCACAGCAGCGGGCCCTGGGGGCGACCTCGCGCGCTCCGCGGTGGGCGACGGCCTTCAAGTTCCCGCCCGAGGAGGTCACCACGAAACTGGTGGACATCCAGGTCCAGGTGGGACGCACCGGGCGGGTGACGCCCTTCGGGGTGATGGAGCCGGTGAAGGTCGCCGGCTCCACCGTCGAGAAGGCGACGCTGCACAACCAGTTCGACGTCGAGCGCAAGGGTGTGCTGATCGGCGACACGATCGTTCTGCGCAAGGCCGGGGACGTGATCCCGGAGATCCTCGGCCCGGTGGAGTCGCTCCGTGACGGCAGCGAGCGACCGTTCGTGATGCCCACGCTGTGCCCGGCCTGCGGCACCACCATCCGCCCCGAGAAGGAGGGGGAGAAGGACTGGCGCTGCCCCAACCAGAAGGACTGCCCGGCGCAGGTCACCGGGCGCGTCGAGCATGCGGCCTCCCGGGGCGGCTTCGACATCGAAGCGCTCGGCGAGGAGTCCGCGATCGCCCTGACCGACCCCGACAAGCGCCGGGGCGAGGCGCTCGCCGCCCTGAGCACCGGGCACAGCATTCATCTGCCGATCCGCGAGGCCTCCGATGCGGACCTCGAGAACTTCGTGGTGCTCAAGAACGGCCGGGTCACCCAGGGGGCCGACGGGGTCCCGCTGCTGCGCATCACCACGGCGGAGGATCCCCTGCTGCCCGGTCTGCAGGATCCCGTGGTCACCACGGGCAATGATCTGTTCGACCTCACGGCAGAGGGGCTGCGCGAGGTGGTGGTCTGGCAGAGCGAGCGCCGCGACGGCGAGCCGACGGGGGACTGGCGCATCCAGCCGGCGTTCTGGTCCCGGCCGCAGTTCAAGCACTACAAACGCGAGGGCGCATGGAAGCAGCAGAAGACCCCCGCCGTGCTGAAGACCACCGAGACGCTCCTGTCGGAGTTGGAGAAGGCGAAGTCCCAGCCGCTGTGGCGGGTGCTGGTGGCCCTGTCGATCCGTCACGTCGGGCCGACGGCCGCCCGTTCGCTCGCCACCGCCTACGGATCCCTGGACGCGATCCGGGAGGCGGGCGTCGAGCAGCTTGCCGACACCGACGGGGTCGGCCCGGTCATCGCCGAGGCCGTCACCGACTGGTTCGCGGTCGATTGGCACCGCGAGCTCGTCGACGGCTGGGCCGCTTCCGGGGTCCGGATGGTCGACGACGTCGAGGAAGGTTTCGTCAGGACCCTCGAGGGGCTGACGGTCGTGGTCACCGGTGGCCTGGAGGGCTTCAGCCGCGACGGAGCCAAGGAAGCCGTCATCTCCCGCGGCGGCAAGTCCTCCGGCTCGGTCTCCAAGAAGACGGACTTCGTGGTGGTCGGTGAGAACGCCGGCTCGAAGGAGACCAAGGCCCGCGATCTCGGGCTGAGGATCCTCGATGAAGCCGGCTTCGTGGCCCTGCTCGAGGGCGGGCCCGAGGCCGTGGCGGAGCCGGGCGCGGATCCCGAGAGCGACGGCGCGACGGAAGACGCCGCCGCGACGGAGGACGGCCCTGCTGCAGAGGACGGCCCCGCGACGGAGGACGCCCTCGCCGCGGAGGACGGCCCCGGACCCGACGCCGAGAAGTAGCGCTCCGGGAACAGGTGGCCTCCTCCGTTCGGGCAGGGTCCGCGAAAAGCTCTCGACAGCTCCGCCCTGCGGTGCCACGGTGGTGCGCCTCACCTCGAACCCCTCAGGAAGGCTGCTCGGCCATGAGTGCCACCACCCCGAACGCCCAGGCCTCGGACCCTGACCGAATCCTCGCGGGAGGGATCGACCGTCGCACAGTCCTGCGCGGAGCCGGTCTGCTCGGTGCCGTCACCGCCGGCGGCGCGATGCTGCCCGCTTCCCCGGCCCGCGCCGCGGGTGCGCCCGACACGATCTCTCCGAACTCCTTCACCCTCACCGCGGACTACACCACCGGCGCGGACCACGTGGAGGCGCTGCTGGAGCAGGCCGGCGGGGCGAGCGTCAGCGAGGTCATGGACACCGCGAACCACGACCGGACCCCGGTGGACGGCGTCGTCGACGGACAGCTCCACGGCTTCCGCTTCGACTCCGGCGACGAGGACGACCCAGATGTCGCCCCTCAGGGCATCACCACCAGCCGCGACGCCGTCGGGACCGCGCAGGACGGCCGGTACGACGGCCGCCAGCTGATCGCGGTGAGCTTCTACAACTCGTCCCCGGAAGGCTCCCGGATCAACCTCATCGACTGGGACGCCGACCATGCGAACTCCTACCGGCGAATCCTCCTGGTCGAGCCCACCGGCACCGCCGAGGAACCCAGCTTCCGCGACGTCACCATCCACGTCGGCGGCATCGCCTGGTACGGGGATCTGCTCTATGTCGCGGACACGGCGCAGGGCATGCGCGTGTTCGACATGAGTCGGATCCTCACCACCGACACCGGCGGGGACAAGGAGCAGATCGGCCGTGTCGGCGACACCTTCTACGCCCACCACTACCGCTACGCCCTCCCGCAGGTCGGCACGATCGCGACCCGCGAGGGAGCCAAGGAGCTGGTCTGGTCGACCATCTCGCTGGACCGCTCCAGCAGATCCCTCGTCATGACCGAGTACCGCTGCCCGGACTGCGAGGACTACCCCAACGGCACCACCCGCGCCGTGCGCTTCCCCTTCGCCCCGGACAGCACCCGCTTCCCGGGCACCGTGACCGCCACCGAGGCGCTCGAGGTCCCGCTGCACCATCTCAACGGGGTCGCCTCCTCCGGCGGCACCTGGTGGTTCAACCAGTCCAATTCGACGCAGAGGACCCTGCACGCCTGGTCCGGGACCGGCGAGATGGCCTCCCACCCCTGGGTGAACTGGGGCGAGTCGATCAGCTACTGGCCGGAGGAGGACGGTCCCGACCTGCTGTGGAGCCTGCGGGAGGAGACCGGCGACAGGCCGGTCTTCGCGGTCGGCTCCGAGGACTACGGCCCGTGATCAGCTGACCAGCGCCAGGGACAGCGGCAGGACGGGGCCCGACCCCGCGCGGCGCAGCAGGCGCCCGGCCAGGGTCATCGTCCAGCGGGTGTCGATCTCGTCGTCGACCAACAGGATCGGGGCACCCTCCAGGGTCGAGATCTGCTCGGTCAGCTCCGGGGTGACCACGAACCGGTCCCACAGCGCCGCGACGCGGAAGGCGCTGTTGCGGGCCCCGGACAGCGGGGCGGCGTCGGCCGACAGCGGCAGATCCCCGAGGTCCTGCATCCTCCCGAGGCGCGCGATCCCGGCGGCGAGCTCGCGCACCAGCAGCGGGCGGGTGGTCGACCTGACCGCCAGCACCGCCGCGGGGCGCCGGTCCCAGTCCCAGTCGGCGAGCACCTCGACCACGCGCTGCGCGATCGCCGGGGTGAGCGGGGCATCGACCCGGTGGCCCTGCTCATCGACGCGGAGCAGCTCCCGCAGCGGCACCGCCCATCCCAGGTCCGACATGCGCGCCAGCGCCCGGCCCTCCTCGACGCGTTCGGCGGGGGCGATGTTCCCGCGCAGCGGCGCACCGGACTCAGCGGTCAGCCCCAGGCGGTCCAGGCCCTGCGGCCACTGCTTGCGAGGATCCACCGGTACCCCGACCCGGTCCAGCAGGCGGGAGACGGCCACCTGGGACGCGTCCGACTCCGCCCCGCCGGTGCCCGCGTCGTGCGGGGAGGCGCCGAGCGAGGCGGCGTCGGGGGCCGGGTACCAGGCCGCGGTGCACACGTCGCAGCGCCCGCAGGGGGCGGCCGTGTCGTCATCGAGCTGCCGGGCCAGGAACAGCATCCGGCACTGCTGCGGATCCCCGGGCTCCAGGCGTTCGTAGTCGAGCATCGCCTGCTGCTCCTCGCGACGGGCCCTGGCGACGTTCTCGTAGCGCGGCGCGTCATAGGCCCAGGGCCCGCCCGTGGCGATCCAGCCACCGCGCACCGCCTGGACCGCGCCTTCGACCGCGAGCACCTTCAGCAGCAGCTCGAGCGCGCTGCGCTTCACGTCCACCCGGGCCTCCAGCGCCGGGGTGGAGACGGGAGCCGCGGCCGCGCCGAGCTCGGCGAGCACCGCATCGGCGTCGGCCTGGGCGGGCATCGAGGCGGTCGCGAAGTACTCCCAGATGGCCCGGTCCTCGCGTCCCGGCAGCAGCAGCACATCGGCGGTATCGGTCGCCCGACCGGCGCGGCCGACCTGCTGGTAGTAGGCCACCGGAGAGCTCGGCGCTCCCAGGTGCACGACGTAGCCGAGGTCGGGCTTGTCGAAGCCCATGCCCAGCGCACTGGTGGCGGCCAGGGCCTTGACCTCGTTGTCCTTCAGGGCCTGCTCGAGCTCGGCCCGCTCCTCGGGATCCGTGCGGCCGGTGTAGGCGCGCACCCGGCGGCCGGGACGATCCAGCAGGTCCGCCAGGTCCTCCGCCGCGGAGACCGTGAGGGTGTAGATGATCCCCGAGCCCGGCAGCTGATCGAGGTGCCGGACCAGGTACTCCAGGCGTGCGCGGTCATCGGGCAGGGTGAGGCAGCCCAGGCGCAGCGAATCCCGGGTGAGCGAGCCTCGCAGGGTCAGCACCGGCGCCGCACCCTCGCTCTGGGCGTTCAGCTGCTCGGCGACGTCGGCGACCACACGGGAGTTCGCCGTCGCGGTGGTCGCGAGCACGGGCACCAGGTCGCCGAGCTCGCCGACCAGATCGCGCAGGCGCCGGTAGTCGGGCCGGAAGTCGTGGCCCCAGTCGGAGATGCAGTGCGCCTCGTCGATCACCAGCAGTCCGCAGCGCTCGATCAGGCGGGGCAGCTGATCCGCCCGGAACCGCGGATTGACCAGTCGCTCGGGGGAGACCAGCAGGACGTCGAGCTCGTCGTCGTCCAGCGCCTGCTCGATATCGGTCCACTGGGTCGGATTCGCCGAGCTGATCGCCTCCGCCCGGACGCCCGCCCGGCGAGCGGCCGCCACCTGGTCGCGCATCAGGGCGATGAGCGGGGAGATGATCAGCGCCGGGCCCGCGCCGCGACGCCGCTGCAGCAGCGCGGCCAGGAAGTACACGGCGGACTTGCCCCAGCCGGTGCGCTGGACCACGAGCACCCGCCGCCGCTGCTCGACCAGCGCCGAGACGGCCTCGAACTGGCCGTCGTGGAACTCGGCATCGGCGCGACCGGTCAGGGCGCGCAGCGCCTCCTGCGCCTCCTCGCGCAGGCTCGCAGCGGTCGAGGTCGCAGCCGGGGTGGGGGACGGAGCGCGGGAGTCCATGCCCCCAGTGTGGCAAGCGGGGACGACGTACGGGCACGAGGGGCGGCGTCGTGGACGGGCCCGGTCCCGGCCGATGACGCCATCGACACCGTCAGTCCTCGGTGGGCTCGGGATCCTCGCTCTCCAGGCGGCGCAGACGCTCCGAGGTGGACTCGTCGTCGCGCAGCGGGTCCTCCTTGGTGGCCAGGGCCCGGCGCATGCGCTGCTCGAGCTCCTGGGCCTCGCGGACCGTCGGGTCGTCCGACGGCTGGTCGTCGTCCTCGGGATCGTGCGCGTGGTAATCGACATGCGGGTCGACGGACATGGCGGGCCTTCTTCCTCGGGGAGTCCGCGGATGGTGGACGAATTCTACCGGGGTCGCTCGCTAGGATCGCAGCGATGAGCTCCCGCCCGCGCCGCAGCGCCACGAAGTCCTCGAAGACCGCGAAGAATCCCCGGGGTGCAACTGCCTCCCGCCCGCTCGGCGGCCACCACCTCACCGAGGCGCTGATCGCCGGCTGGAGACCGCTGCAGCGCCTGGACGTCGGCGGCTTCGCCCTGCTGCGGTCCCGCGGCATCACCCGCCGCGCCAACAGCGCCGTCGCCCTGGACGCACCCGCGTCCCCGGACGACCTGGCCGCGGCGATCGGCCGGGTCGAGGGCCTGTACGAGGTGGCCGGTGACGTCCCGACGTTCCGGGTGCTGGACTCCCAGGGGCCCGAGGGATTGGACGACGCTCTGTGCGAGCGCGGCTACCGGCGCGAGGGGGACAGCGAGCTGCTCACCACGAGCCTCGGGCCCGGGCGAGGGGACGTGCCGCACGGGGGCGCCGAGATCCGCACCGGCGCCCTGGACGAGGACTGGTTCGAGGCCGCCTGGCAGCTCGCCCCGCGCGAGGGCGAGCGGGCCCGGGAGACCCTGCACGACATCCTCGCGGGGACCCCGGCGGTGCAGGTGCTGCTGCGGGCCGAGGGTGAGCCCGTCGCCGTCGGGCGCGCGGCCCTCGTCCCCGCGGGCAAGGAGACCGCCGCTGTGCTGAACATGATCGCGGTGAGCCCCGCCCATCGCCGCGAGGGCCACGGTCGCGCCCTCTCCCGGACCCTGCTGGCCCTCGCGGTCGTCCAGGGCGCGCGCCGCGCCCTGCTCGAGGTCGAACGGGACAACGACGCCGCGCGAGCGATGTATCGACAGCTCGGGTTCGACCGCCTCGGCGACTACCACTACAGAACGCGGTCTAGTTCTGCGGTCGAGCGGTGACGGAGCCCAGCGGGTTCCACATCGTGTCCCCGAGCTCGCTGTTGTGCGTGCGGGCCAGGACGAAGATCAGCGACGAGGCGCTGTTGAGGTAGCGCGGCACGAGGACGTTGGTCGACTCGGGGAACTCGGCCATGGCCGCCAGGGTGGCACGCTCGGCCCTGCGCACGGCCACCCGAGCCTGGTACAGCAGCGCCGCCGGGACGGTGCCGCCCGGCAGGATGTACCCCTCGATGGGCGTGAGCTGTGCGGAGTAGTGCTCATAGGCTCGATCGACCCACGTCAGATGCTGCTCGGTGATCCGCACGACATCAGGTTCGTCGGACTCGTCGAACGGCACGCTGAGGTCGGCGGCCAGATCGAAGAGGTCGTTCTGCACGCTCGTCAGCGTCCCGGCGATCTCGACCTCGAAGTCTCCGAACGCCAGGGCGGTGCCGACCGCGACGTTGGCTTCCTCGCAGGCGCCGAAGGCGGACAGCCGGCTGTCGTGCTTGGTCACCTCGCCCACGTCACCGAAGTCCGTGCGCCCCAGGGCGTGCGCACTGCGGTGGGACGAGGTGTCGTCGCCCCGTTGACTGTGCTGTGCGTCACTCACGAGAGTATCGTAACTCGTGAAGCTGGCCCGCGAGCCCGTCATCGGGCGCGGAGACCGGGCCCGTCTTCCCGTCGACCCCCGCCGGAGGGCCCCGGGGGCGTGGCTCGGGATCCGGGACAGGAGGTCCCAGATGGTGAACGACACCTCAGATCCGACAGTGCACGACTCCGACGCGGACAACCCCGAGAAGATCGCGAATCTCGATGTCCGGCGGGGGTTCGCCAGCATCGACAAGGTCGTCTTCGGATGCGCCTTCGGCGTCATCGCCGTCACCACGGTGGTGGGGATGGTGTTCCCTGATCAGGTGGGCAGCGTCACCGGCAGCGCGCTGGACTGGGTGACGAGCTCCTTGGGTTGGTTCTTCATCCTCGCAGCCAGTGGGTTCGTGGTGTTCTCCCTGGTCCTGGCCTTCGGCCGGTACGGCCGGATCCCGCTCTCGCAGAACGGCGAGAAGCCGGAGTTCTCCACCGTCTCCTGGGTGGCGATGATGTTCAGCGCCGGCATGGGGATCGGACTCATGTTCTTCGGCGTCTACGAGCCGGTGAGCCACTTGATGACCCCTCCGCCGTTCGTGGACGCGGAACCGGGCAGTGAACTCGCGGCGCAGCACGGGATGGCCTACACGTTCTTCCACTGGGGACTCCACCCCTGGGCCATGTATTCCGTGGTGGGCCTCGCGCTCGCCTACTCCACGTTCCGGCTCGGCCGCGGCAACCTCCTGAGCTCACCGTTCCAGGCCATCTTCGGCAAGCGTGCGATCGAGGAGAAGGGCTGGGGGAAGCCCATCGACATCCTCGCCATCATCTGCACGAAGTTCGGCTCGGCGACCTCGCTGGGCTTCGGTGCGCTGCAGGTGGCCGCCGGCATCGCGCTCCTGCGGACGGGCGACTTCCCCGAGCAGGGCAGCACGTCGCTCGCGATCATCGTGATCATGGTGCTCACCGTCGGCATCGTCCTGTCCGCGGCGAGCGGCGTCTCCCGGGGTATCAAGTGGTTGTCGAACACCAATATGGTCGTGGCGTTCGCGCTGGCCGTGTTCGTGTTCGTCCTCGGGCCGACGGTCTTCATCCTCGACCTCTTCCCCGATGCGATCGGCGCTTACCTCAGCAATCTGGTGCCGATGAGCTTCCACACCGCCGTGTTCGGCGGCGGCGACTGGCTGGCGCAGTGGACGATCTTCTACTGGGCCTGGTGGATCTCCTGGACGCCCTTCGTCGGCACGTTCATCGCCCGCATCTCCAAGGGCCGCACGATCCGGGAGTACGTGCTCGGGGTGCTGCTCGTGCCGACCCTGATCAGCGCCGTGTGGTTCGTGGTCTTCGGCGGCGCCGGCCTCCATCTGCAGTTCGCAGGGATCGACATCGCCGGAACCGGCAGCGAGGCGGCGGCTTTCTTCACGATGCTGCAGGAGTACCCCGTGCTGCCGATCACCGCTGGGGCGGTGATCTTCCTCACGTCGATCTTCTTCGTCTCCGGTGCTGATGCGGGCGCGCTCGTGCTCAGCACGCTGTCCTCCCGCGGGCGCCAGGAGCCATGGGAGCCGCTCGTGGTGCTGTGGGCGGTGCTGACCGGGGTGGTGGCCGCGATGCTTCTGCTGGTCGGAGGCCTGCAAGCCCTGCAGACCTTCACCATCCTCACGGCCACGCCCTTCGTGTTCGTCCTGATCGGTCTGTGCATCTCGTTGTACCTGGACCTGCGCAAGGACCCCTTGCGCACGCGCCGGATCGGCCCGGTGCGGACGCAGATGCCTCCGGCGCCGTCGTCCCCGCCGTTCATGGAGGCGACCGACGCCCGTCGTGAGGGCTCCGATCCCCCGCAGCGGAAGGACCCGCGGGGCGACGGTCGGACCTGACCCCGGTGGCCCCCATCCCGCCCGGTGCCGTGCCGACGATGCCCGGTACGGGCCTCGCGGTCCGGGGGGACGGGCCTGGTGCCGGGGAGCCGTCGGCCCGGTCGACGGCCCGTCGTGCCCGGCCGGATCGATCTCTGCAGAGCGTCTAGGATGACCCGCATGCCATCTATCGGACGAGATGACGTCGCACGCCTCGCCGACCTCGCACGGATCCAGCTCACCGAGGAGGAGACCGCCCGCTTCGCCGGCGAGTTCGACTCCATCATGGACGCTGTCGCCTCCGTCTCCGAGGTCGCCACCGAGGACGTTCCCGCGACGTCCCACCCCATTGCCATGACGAACGTGCTCCGCGAGGATGTCGTCGAGACCACTCTGACGCAGGAGCAGGCGCTCGCCGGCGCTCCCGACGCGCAGGACGGCCGTTTCGCGGTCCCGCAGATCCTGGGCGAGGAGTGAAGACCGTGAGCGCATCGACGAGAACCAGTGACATCATTCGGCACAGCGCCGCCACCCAGGCCGCCGCGCTCGAAGCCGGGGAGGTCTCCTCCGAGGAGCTCACCCGGGCCCACTTCGGCCGCATCGCCGCCGTGGACGGGGAGCTGAACGCCTTCCTCCATCTCAACCAGGACGAGGCCCTGACCACCGCGCGGGACGTGGACGCCCGCCGCGCCGCCGGCGAGGAGCTGCACGGCCTCGCCGGGGTGCCCATCGCCGTCAAGGACGTCGTGGTCACCGAGGGGCAGCCCACCACCGCGGGTTCCAAGATCCTGCAGGGCTGGATCCCGCCTTACGACGCGACCCTGGTCAGAGCTCTGCGCAAGGCCGGCCTGCCGATCCTCGGCAAGACGAACATGGACGAGTTCGCGATGGGCTCCTCCACCGAGTCCAGCGCCTACGGCCCCACCCGCAATCCCTGGGACCGCGACCGCATCCCCGGCGGCTCCGGCGGCGGCAGCGCCGCAGCAGTCGGCTCCTACGAGGCACCGCTGGCGATCGGCACCGACACCGGGGGCTCCATCCGTCAGCCCGGCGCCGTCACCGGCACGGTCGGCGTGAAGCCCACCTATGGCTCCGTCTCCCGCTACGGGCTGATCGCGATGGCGAGCTCGCTGGACCAGGCCGGGCCCGTCACCCGCACCGTCGAGGACTCCGCTCTGCTGCACGAGCTGATCGCCGGGCACGATCCCCACGACTCCACCTCGCTGCCCGATCCGGTCGCCGACCTCACCGCGGCCGCTCGCAGCCAGGACGTCAAGGGTCTGCGCATCGGCGTCATCGAGGAGCTCGAAGGCGAGGGCTTCGCCCCCGAGGTCCGGGCCCGCTTCACCGAGTCCCTCGACCAGCTCGAACGAGCCGGTGCGGAGATCGTCCGCGTGACCTGCCCGAACTTCACCTACGCGCTGGGCGCCTACTACCTGATCATGCCCTCGGAGGCCTCCTCCAACCTCGCGAAGTTCGACGGCATGCGCTTCGGCCTGCGCGTGATCCCGGAGGACCACCCCACCGCCGAGAACGTCATGAAGGCCACCCGCGGCGCCGGGTTCGGCGACGAGGTCAAGCGCCGCATCCTGCTGGGCACCTACGCTCTGTCGGCCGGCTACTACGACGCCTACTACGGCAGTGCCCAGAAGGTCCGCACCCTCGTCCAGCGAGACTTCGCCGCCGCCTTCGAGCAGGTCGACGTGCTCGCCTCGCCGACCTCCCCGACCGTCGCCTTCCGGCTCGGCGAGAAGATCGACGATCCCACGGCCATGTACATGAACGACATCGCCACCATCCCGGCCAACCTCGCCGGCACCCCGGGCATCTCGGTGCCCTCGGGCCTCGCCGAGGACGGCCTGCCCGCCGGCATCCAGTTCCTCGCCCCGGCCCGGGCCGACGCGCGGCTGTACCGGGTCGGCGGCGCCCTCGAGGCGCTGCTCGAGGACTCCTGGGGCGGTCCGCTGCTGGCCAAGGCCCCCGAGCTCACGAACGGAGCACAGCGATGAACACCGTCCAGCCCACGTCGCCCATCGAGCTCGTCGACTACGACGAGGCGATCTCGCGCTTCGACCCGGTCCTCGGCATCGAGGTCCACGTCGAGCTCGGCACGGCCACCAAGATGTTCGACGGAGCCCCCAACATCTTCGCCGCCGAGCCGAACACGGCGATCACCCCGACCTCGCTGGGCCTGCCCGGTTCGCTTCCGGTCGTGAACGCGAAGGCGGTCGAGTACGCGATCCGCATCGGCCTGGCGCTGAACTGCTCGATCGCCGAGAACTGCCGCTTCGCGCGCAAGCAGTACTTCTACCCGGACCTGACCAAGAACTTCCAGACCTCCCAGTACGACGAGCCCATCGCCCACGACGGCTGGGTCGACGTGGAGCTGGAGGACGGCGAGATCGTCCGCGTCGAGATCGAGCGCGCCCACATGGAGGAGGACGCCGGCAAGAACACCCACGTCGGCGGCGCCACCGGGCGGATCCACGGAGCGACGCACTCCCAGGTCGACTACAACCGCGCCGGCGTGCCGCTGGTCGAGATCGTCACCAAGCCGATCCCGGACACGGAGGGTCGCGCCCCCGAGGTCGCCGCCGCCTACGTACGCACCCTGCGCGACATCTTCCGGGCCCTGGACGTCTCCGAGGCGAGGATGGAGCGCGGCAACGTCCGGGCCGACATCAACGTCTCCCTGCGGGAGAACGCCGACGCGCCGCTGGGCACCCGCTCGGAGACCAAGAACGTCAATTCCTTCCGGTCCATCGATCGCACCGTGCGCTACGAGATCTCCCGCCACGCGGGGGTCCTCGACGCGGGGGGCTCCGTGGTCCAGGAGACCCGTCACTTCCACGAGGACACCGGCGGCACCTCGTCCGGACGCCCGAAGTCCGACGCGGAGGACTACCGCTACTTCCCGGAACCGGATCTGGTTCCTCTCGCCCCGAGCCGCGAATGGGTCGAGCAGATCCGCGCCGCGCTGCCGGAGCTGCCCGCCGCCCGGCGCCGCCGCTTGAAAGGGGAGTGGGGCCTCACTGACCTCGAGATGCGCGACGTCGTCAACGCAGACGCCCTCGACCTCATCGAATCCACGGTCGACGCCGGGACGAGCGCCCAGAGCGCCCGCAAGTGGTGGATGGGGGAGCTGGCCCGCGTGGCCAAGGATCGCGAGGTCGAGCTGGAGGAGCTGGAGATCACGCCGGCGCAGGTCGCCGAGCTGCAGGGCCTGGTCGACGCGAAGAAGATCAACGACAAGATCGCCAAGCAGGTGCTCACCAAGGTCCTCGAGGGCCAGGGGAACCCCACCGCGATCGTCGAGTCGGAGGGCCTCGCGGTCGTCTCGGACGACTCGGTGCTCACCGGCGCCGTGGATCAGGCCATCGCCGACAACCCCGACGTGGTCGCCAAGATCCAGGGCGGGAAGGTCCAGGCCGTCGGCGCGCTGATCGGCCCGATCATGAAGGCCACCCGCGGTCAGGCCGACGCCGGCCGCGTGCGCGAGATCATCATGGACAAGCTCGGCGTCAACTGACCCGGGCCGGCGCCCGTCGGCGGGGCGATCACCACGGTGATCGCCCCGCCGACGGGCTTTCCGAGGTCCGCCCGAGGGGCCGCAGGCACCTCCACGTCTCTCTGTCCAGACCTGTTGCTCGCTTCGGCGCGATCGTGGCGCATCTCCCCGGGACGCCGCGACGTGCGCACCATCTGAGGTGCGTCACGAGGGTGCCAAGCCTCACCATAAGAGCCGGTCGCGATGCTCCCGACTCGGAGGTTCGGCCCTGAGGCTTTCTGCTCACCCGCGTCGCACCGTCGCCGTCGTCGCCCGTCCCGGCGACCACCGCGCTTCTCACCGGCTGGACGCCAGCTCCCTCCTCGGGGCGGGGCGGCGGGCGATCGCACGGCGCCGACGCACCTGCGGGACGACATCGGCGGGACAGCGCAGCGCGATCTGCTCGCCAAGGCGCCCTCCGAGCTCTCCCACGAGCCGGTGCTGGCTCGCGAGCCTCTTGACGGCGGGCGCTTCCGCCTCGCGGTGCCCGGCATCCGGACCCGCCACGAGTTCTCGGCCGCCGGGAGGTTCCGGGCGTTGGTGACAGAGGCCCTGGACGAGTACGAGTCCGACCATCCCGACCTCGCCCGATGTCTGGCCGGTGGCGTCGACCTGCGCGCCGGCTCCTTCCGGCACCTGTGCCTGAAGCGGCTCCAGCTGCGCAACGCGCTGCAGCTGGTGGGCCTCGGCGACCAGACCTCCTCGCCGCTGTACGCCGGACGGATGGACAATCCCGTGGCCCGCGCCGAGGAGGCGCGGCCCGCGACCGTGGGTGAGCGGGGCAGTGGTCTCCCGGTCCGCGGGGGAGTAGCGTCGTGATGTGGACTACACCGACATCCCGATGCAGGAGTGCCTGCGGGGCGGCGAGGCGGACATGCTCCTGTTCGCCCTGGACCGCGTGCATCACCAATTCGCCTGGAAGTCCGGCGGGCTCGACCGGGAACAGCTCGGACGGCGCCACCCGCCGTCCGAGGTGACCGTCGCCGGCACGATCGTCCACCTCGCGAAGGTCGAGGAGTCGTGGACGGCCTCGGCGGCCGGGCGTCCGCCGGGCCCGCCCACGACGGGGCCCGAGCCGTGGACGGCGTACGGGGCGGAGTGGTCCGCGGCGAACTCCGTCCCGCCTGAGCGCATCTACGACCTCTGGTACGGGACGATCCTGAGGTGTCGCGAGGAGTGGTCCCGGCTCGCGGCCGGTGACGGACTCGACGTGCTCGACGACAGCGACGCGGGCTACGTGGTCAGCCGCCGGCGGCGCCTGGTCGACATCCTCGAAGAGAACCTCCTGCACACCGGTCAGCTCTCGATCATCCGCGAGGCGATCGACGGACTGGTCGGCAACGACCCTCCGTGAGGGCCGACCGTCCGCCGTCCGGATGGTGACATTCGCATCTCGCATGTCGGCGTAGCATGCCGACATGGTTCAGCTCCGTTCCCGCACCTCGACCCACGGCCGCAACATGGCCGGCGCCCGCGCCCTGTGGCGCGCCACCGGTATGAAGGGCTCCGACTTCGGCAAACCGATCGTCGCGATCGCGAACTCGTACACCCAGTTCGTGCCCGGTCACGTCCACCTCAAGAACATGGGTGATCTGGTCGCCGGCGCCATCACGGAGGCCGGCGGGGTCTCCAAGGAGTTCAACACCATCGCCGTCGACGACGGCATCGCGATGGGCCACGGCGGCATGCTCTACTCGCTGCCCAGCCGCGACCTCATCGCCGACTCGATCGAGTACATGGTCAACGCCCACACCGCCGACGCCCTGGTGTGCATCTCCAACTGCGACAAGATCACCCCGGGTCACCTCCTCGCCGCGATGCGACTGAACATCCCGGTCGTGTTCGTCTCCGGCGGCCCCTCGGAATCGGGCAAGCCGGTCGAGGGCGTCACCGAGAACCGGATCGACCTGGTCGACGCCATGGCGCTGAGCGCGAACGACTCGATCACCGATGCCCAGCTGGCGGAGGTCGAGGAGAACGCCTGCCCCACCTGCGGGTCCTGCTCCGGCATGTTCACCGCGAACTCGATGAACTGCCTCACCGAGGTGCTCGGGCTCTCCCTGCCCGGCAACGGCACCACGTTGGCCACCCACGCCTTCCGCAAGGAGCTGTTCCTCGAGGCCGGCCGCACGATCGTGGGTCTCGCGAAGCGCTACTACGAGGACGGGGACGAGTCGGTGCTGCCGCGTTCGATCGCCTCCAAGGCGGCGTTCTCCAATGCCATGGCGATGGATGTGGCCATGGGCGGGTCGACGAACACGATCCTGCACATCCTCGCCGTCGCGATCGAGGCCGGGGTCGACTTCGGCCTCGACGACATCGACCGGATCTCGCGCCTGGTGCCCACACTGTCCAAGGTCGCGCCCAACGGCACCGCGCACGTCGAGGACGTCCATCGCGCCGGCGGCATCCCCGCCATCCTCGGCGAGCTCGACCGCGCGGGCCTGCTGGACCACACCGTCCACACCGTGCACTCGCCGGACCTCTCCAGCTGGCTCGCCGAATGGGACATCCGTGGCGGCGACGCCTCCCCGAAGGCCGAGGCGCTGTTCCATGCCGCCCCCGGCGGGGTGCGCACCACGCAGGCCTTCTCCACCACGAACACCTGGGACGAGCTGGACACCGACGGTGAGAACGGCGTGGTCCGTGCCGTCCCGCACGCGTACACCAAGGACGGCGGCCTCGCCGTGCTGAAGGGCAATCTGGCCCGCGACGGCGCCGTGTTCAAGACCGCAGGTGTCACCGAGGACCTCTTCCACTTCGAGGGCACCGCAGTGGTCTGCGACTCCCAGGAGGAGGCGGTCCAGAAGATCCTGGACAAGACGGTGCAGGCCGGCGACGTCGTGGTGATCCGCTACGAGGGTCCCCAGGGCGGCCCCGGCATGCAGGAGATGCTCTACCCGACCTCCTTCCTCAAAGGACGGGGACTGGGCAAGACGTGTGCGCTGATCACCGATGGCCGCTTCTCCGGCGGCACCAGCGGGGTCTCCATCGGCCACATCTCCCCGGAGGCGGCCGAGGGCGGGCTGATCGGGCTCGTCGAGGACGGCGACCGGATCGTCATGGACGTCGACAAGCGCCTGCTGGAGCTCGACGTCGACGAGGAGGAGCTGGCACGTCGTCGCGCGGCGAAGGGCCCGCTGCCCTGGCGGCCCGCGTACCGTGAGCGCCAGGTCTCCCAGGCGCTGAAGGTCTACGCGCACCTGGTGCGCTCGGCGACCTACGGCGCCACCCGTCGGCCGCTGGACTGATCTCCCCGGGCGATGCGCGGCCAGCCGGGCCGGGCATCGCCCGCGGCCGCTCACCCCTTGGCGTGTCATCTCGCGATCCGGACGGGTGGTCCAGGTCGCACCGAAGGCTCTATGCTCGGGATCATGCAGACGATCCTTCTCGTAGTTACCGAGCGCGGCTGACGCCCGTTCGTCTCTACGAGACGTCATCCGCGCCCCTCCCCGAGCCCCAGGTGGAGGGGCTTTTTCGTGCCCCGCTCGAGGGGCGACGGAACCCGGGGAGAGGTCGCGGGATGCACCGCAGTCCACCGCTACGCCCACCGTCCGAGACGACGAAGGAGTTCCGATGACCGGACAGCAGATGACCGGCGCGCAAGCGCTGATCGAGTCCCTCAAGCATGCCGGGGCAGAGGTCGTCTTCGGCCTCCCCGGCGGTGCCATCCTGCCCACCTACGACCCGCTGATGGATGCCGAGGGCCTGCGCCACGTGCTGGTCCGCCACGAGCAGGGTGCCGGCCACGCCGCGAGCGGCTATGCGCACGCCACCGGCAAGGTCGGCGTCTGCCTGGCCACCTCGGGGCCGGGGGCCACCAACCTCATCACCGCGCTCGCCGATGCGCAGATGGACTCCATCCCGATGGTCGCGATCACCGGCCAGGTCGGTTCCCAGTTCATCGGCACCGACGCCTTCCAGGAGGCCGACATCGTCGGCATGACGATGCCGGTCACCAAGCACAACTTCCTGGTCAGGGACCCCGACGAGGTGCCCAAGGTGATCAAGCAGGCCTTCCACATCGCCTCGACCGGTCGGCCCGGCGCGGTGCTCGTGGACGTCACCAAGGACGCCCAGCAGGGCATGACGGAGTTCGCCTGGCCCGAGAACCTGGACCTGCCCGGCTACCGTCCGGACCCCCGCCCCCATACGAAGCAGATCCGCGAGGCCGCTCGGCTGCTGCTGGAGGCCCGGCGCCCGGTGTTCCTGCTCGGCGGCGGGGTGATGCGCGGCCGGGCCAGCCGCGAGGTCGGCGAGCTGATCGACGTCTCCGGCGCTCCCTTCGTGACCACGCTGATGGCACGCGGTGCCCTGCCCGACTCCCACCCCAACCACCTGGGCATGCCCGGCATGCACGGCACCGTCGCCGCGGTCTCCGCGCTGCAGCGGGCGGATGTCATCGTCAACATCGGCGCTCGCTTCGATGATCGCGTCACCGGGGTCCTCGAGTCCTTCGCCCCGGGAGCGACGATCGTCCACGCGGACATCGATCCGGCCGAGATCTCGAAGAACCTCGAGGCCGCGGTGCCGATCGTGGGGCAGGCGGCCGACGTCGCACGGGCCCTGACCGCCGAGCTCCGGGAGCGGCTCGCGGTGGCCGACGAACGCCATTACGAGGCCTGGTGGAACACCCTGTCGATGCTCCGCGACACCTACCCCCTGGGGTGGACCGAGACCGCGGACGGCTTCACCGCCCCGCAGAAGGTCATCTCCCGCATCGGCGCGATCTCGGGTCCGGACTCGATCTACGTCGCCGGCGTGGGACAGCATCAGATGTGGTCCAGCCAGTTCATCCACTACGAGCACCCGTGCACCTGGATCAACTCCGGGGGTCTGGGCACCATGGGCTACTCGGTGCCGGCAGCGATGGGGGCGAAGGTCGGCAGGCCTGACCGGGTCGTGTGGTCCATCGACGGCGACGGCTGCTTCCAGATGACCAATCAGGAGCTCGCGACCTGCGTCATCAACGACATCCCGATCAAGGTCGCGATCATCAACAACTCCAGCCTCGGCATGGTGCGCCAGTGGCAGAACCTGTTCTACGACCAGCGCTATTCCCACTCCGAGCTGGACACCGGGCACGGCACCCGCCGGGTGCCCGACTTCGTCAAGCTCGCCGACGCCTACGGGGCGGTCGGCCTGCGCTGCGAGCGCGACGAGGACATCGACGAGACGATCCGCCAGGCGATGGAGATCAACGACCGACCCGTGGTCGTGGACTTCACGGTCAGCGCCGACGCGATGGTGTGGCCGATGGTGCCGGCGGGGGTCTCCAACGACGAGATCCAGATCGCCCAGGGCATGAGCCCCGAGTGGGAGAGGGACATCTGAGCATGAGCATGAACCAGTCCACCCAGAAGACACCCGCCTCGGAGTACGTGATGACCCCTGACAGCCAGACCCTCTCGGTGCTGGTGGAGAACAAGCCCGGCGTGCTCACCCGCGTCACCGCGCTGTTCTCGCGCCGCGGGTACAACATCTCCTCGCTCGCGGTCGGACCGACCGAGCATTCGGAGATCTCCCGCATCACCGTGGTCGTCGACGTGGACCAGCGTCGGCTCGAGCAGATCACCAAGCAGCTCAACAAGCTCGTGAACGTGCTCAAGATCGTGCAGCTCGACGCGCGGGCGACCGTCCAGCGCGAGCTGATCCTGATCAAGGTCACCGCGGACAACACCACGCGGACCTCGGTGCTGGAGATCGTCCAGATGTTCCGGGCCAAGGTGGTCGACGCGGCCGCCGACTCGGTGACCGTCGAGGCGACCGGAACGCAGGACAAGCTCGCCGCGCTGCTGGAGATGCTGGAGTCCTTCGGCGTCCGCGAGATCGTCAAGTCCGGCGAGGTCGCCATCGGCCGCGGCGGCCGGGCGATCACCGACCGCAGTCTTCTGAGCTGAACCGTGGTCTCTGGGGCTGATCGACGTCCTGCGAGCTCGCGAGCGGCAGGAGATCAGCAGTTATCAATGGCTGAGACGCCCTCTCACCACGTAAGACACCCGGCGATAGGATCGACCTGTCGCCCGGGGCGCAGCCAGTCCGGCACCGCCCCGCACCCCAACACGAAGGAGAACATCGTGGCCGAGATCTACTACGACGACAACGCCGACCTGTCCCTCATCCAGGGAAAGAAGGTCGCCATCATCGGCTTCGGCTCCCAGGGCCACGCCCACGCGCTGAACCTGCGCGACAGCGGCGTCGAGGTCCGCGTCGGCCTGCGCGAGGGCTCGACGTCCCGCGCCAAGGCCGAGGAGCAGGGCCTGGGCGTCGGCACCGTCGCCGAGGTCTCCGAGTGGGCCGACCTCATCATGATCCTCACGCCGGACCAGGATCAGCGGAAGGTCTTCGCCGAGTCCATCGAGCCGCACCTGAGCGGGGGCAAGGCGATCGCCTTCGCCCACGGCTTCAACATCCGCTTCGGGTACATCGCCGCCCCTGCCGGGGTCGACGTGCTGCTGATCGCCCCGAAGGCCCCGGGCCACACCGTGCGCCGCGAGTTCGTCGCCGGGCGCGGCATCCCGGACATCGTCGCCGTCGAGCAGGACGCGTCCGGCTCCGCCTGGGACCTCGCCTTCGCCTACGCCAAGGGCATCGGCGGCACCCGGGCCGGCGTCATCAAGACCACCTTCACCGAGGAGACCGAGACCGACCTGTTCGGCGAGCAGGCCGTGCTGTGCGGCGGCATGAGCCACCTCGTCCAGGCGGGCTTCGAGACCCTCGCCGAGGCCGGCTACCAGCCGGAGATCGCCTACTTCGAGGTGCTCCACGAGCTGAAGCTGATCGTCGACCTCATGCACGAGGGCGGCATCGCCAAGCAGCGCTGGTCGATCTCCGACACCGCCGAGTACGGCGACTACGTCTCCGGCCCGCGCGTGGTGACCTCCGAGACCAAGAATGCGATGAAGGACATCCTGTCCGACATCCAGGACGGCACCTTCGCCCAGCGCTTCATCGACGATCAGGACAAGGGCGCGCCCGAGTTCACGCAGCTGCGCGAGAACGAGGCGAAGCACCAGATCGAGACCGTCGGCCGAGATCTGCGCAAGATGTTCTCCTGGAGCGCCCAGGCGCTGGATGAGGATTACACCGAGGGCAGCGCCGCGCGCTGAGCCCCCTCGAGGCTCCTCTCGAGCCCCAGGAGCCCCGCCGCGAACCGGATCGTCCGCGGCGGGGCTCCTCGTCGTCCGGCGTCGGACGGCCACGGCGTGGTCCCGGCTGCGGCGGCGGGAGCGCCCTCAGCGGTCGCCGCTGCGTCGGAAGGCGAGCGCCGTGAGCACCATGGCGCCCGCGGTGATCCCGATGCTCCAGGCCAGGGGCGCCAGCAGCTGCGCCGGCCCGGTCCCGACCAGCAGCACGCGCAAGGCGTCCACCAGCGGTCCCATCGGCTGGTGCGCGGCGACCGGCTGCAGCCACTCCGGCATCGTCCCGATCGGCACGAAAGCACTGGAGAGGTAAGGCAGGAACAGCAGGACGAAGCCGTACCCGTTGGCGGCCTCAGGACTCCCGGCGACCAGACCGATGCAGGCGAACAGGGCGGTGATCGCAAGGATCCACAGGGCGACCAGGCCCAGCACGGCGACCCACTCCGGCACGGTCGCCGTGGGCCGGAACCCGATCAGCAGCGCCACCAGGATCACGATCACGGTCGCCAGGAGGTTGCGCAGCACGCTCGCCACCACGTGCCCGGCCAGGACCGTGGCGGCGCTGATGGGCATGGTGCGGAAGCGCCGCATGGCACCGAGCGTGACATCGCGGTTGACGGAGACGGCCACCGAGGCGGCACCGAACCCGGCACACGTGAGGATCACGCCGGGGACGACGAAGTCCACGTAGCCCTCGGAGATGATCGCGCCGCCGAAGACGTAGGTGAACAGCAGCAGGAGCATCACCGGCAGGGCGACGGCCATGAGCAGGCCCTCGCCGTCGCGCAGGCTGTGGCGCAGACTGCGTCCGATGAACACGGCGCTGGAGCGCAGAGGGCCCGTGCCGAGCCGGCGGGGGCGCTCGAGGCGGGGCGGGGGTGTGCGCGCCGGGGCCGGGGCGAGAGAGGTCATGCCGCAGTCTCCTGTCGGTCCAAGGGCTCCTGGGTCAGAGCCGTGAAGGCGTCGTCGAGCGTGGGGGAGCGCAGCTCCGCCCGCAGTTCCTGTTCGTGGTCCTCGAGCCGCGCCATGGCATCCCGCAGCGACGCGGCGGTGCCGTCGGTGTCGACCCCGCGCACCTCCGTGCCGTCGTGGTCCAGCAGCACGAGGCGCTGTCCGCCGACGGCTGCGGTGAGCTCGGCGGCGGTGCCGTCCGCCACGAGCCTCCCGTCCCGGAGCACGGCGATGCGCTCGGCGAGAGCCTCGGCCTCGTCGAGAGTCTGCGTGGTGAGGAAGACGGTGGTGCCCGAGCCGGCCAGGGTGCGCACGTCGTCCCAGACGCGGCGTCTGCTCACGGGGTCGAGCCCGGTGGTGGGCTCGTCCAGGAACAGGACCGCGGGCTGGGCGATCAGCGAGGCGGCCAGATCCAGGCGCCGCCGCATGCCGCCGGAGTAGGTGGCGACGGTGCGCCGCCCCGCCGGTGCGAGGTCGAACTGCTCGAGCAGCTCGTCCGCGCGGCGCGGCGCCTGCCGTGCCAGGCCCAGGAGCCGGCCGAGCATGATGATGTTCTCCCTCCCGGTCAAGAGATCGTCGAGCGTGGTCTCCTGCCCGGTGGCGGCGATGAGGCGCCGGGCCTCGCGCGGGGCGCGGACCACGTCCACGCCCGCGATGTGCGCGCTGCCGGAGTCCGGGCGCACGAGGGTGGTGAGGATCGAGACGAGGGTGGTCTTGCCCGCGCCGTTGGGGCCGAGCAGGGCGAACACGCCGCCGTCGAGGGTGAGGTCGAGATGATCCAGCACGGGATCGCGATAGGACTTCGTGATCCCGGAGATCTCGAGGGTGGGGCCCATGGTCACTCCGATCTGTGTGCGTCGCACGCTGTATGCGACATAAACAGTATGGAGTGTACGCAGTGATGGCGCAACGGGGAGGGTGCAAGAACTGTGTGTGACGTACGCTGAGGGCCGAGCTCTCGGCGAGCAGGAGGAGGAGCGAGGATGGCAGGGCAGGATCATGACGGGGCCTCCCGGCTGGTGGCGATGGCCTGGGGCCTCGCGGCGGCACCGCAGCGCGGACCCCGGCGCGAGCTGAATCACGAACGCATCGTCGAGGCCGCGATCGAGATCGCCGATGCCGAAGGTCTCGCCGCGGTGACGATGCAGCGCGTCGCCCGGGCCTTCGACTTCACGACCATGGCGCTGTACCGCTACGTCTCCTCGAAGGACGATCTCCAGCGGCTGATGCTCGACGGGATCGCCGCGGGCGAGACGTGGGCGGTCGACGACGAGGACTGGCGCGCCGGCCTCGAGCAGTGGACGCGGATCATGGTCGGCTGCTACCGGAGCCATCCGTGGTCCCTGGACATCCCGCTGGCCCGCGAGACCTTGCTCATGCCGGGTCAGGTCCGTGCCGTGGACGCCGGGATGCGGGCGATGCGGTCGCTGCCCGCCACCGCCGGCGACAAGCTGGGGGTGTTGATGCTGCTGGCGGTCAACGCCCGCGGATTCGCCTCGCTGGGCCGGGAGATGGCGCGGGAGGAGGCCGACGACGTCCTGGCGACGCGGCACCTGCTGCAGGAGATCGTCGCCGACGGGCGGTTCCCCGATGCCCAGGCCGTCATCGAATCCGGCGCGTACTTCGGGAACGAGGGGCCCGACGGCCGGGATGCGGACGACGCCGAGGACGTCACCGTCGCGCTTTCGCTGCTCATGCCGGGCATCGAGCGGGCGTTCGAGGGAGATCGTCGGGCGCAGGAGCGGGCGGCCGCTCCCGCCGACCCGGCACGCGACCCCGAGCAGGCGCTGGCGGCCGCGGAGGCCGACCTCGCCTCGGTGATCGCGCTGCGCAAGGCCACCCAGCGCCGGGCGCGCGATCTTGAGAAGCGGGAGGGGCGCGTGCGGGCGGACCGCGATCGCGCGAAGGTGCGGGCCAAAGAGACAGCCAAGGAGGCGGCCAAGGCCGTGGCGAAGAAGGCGTCGCACGAGGAGTGAGGGTGACCGCGGCCCGAGGAAGCCGTCTCGCATCCTGATTGAGATGACCGCATGGCGGACAGCGGCGTAGGCTCTCCTCGGCCCGGGCGACGGCACGTCCGGCCGTCGTCACCCGACCCGGAGGTACATCCCATGACGCGACCCGTCGTGCTGCTCGCCGAAGAACTCTCGCCCGCCACCATCGAGGTCTTCGGCGACGATGCCGACGTCCGCCATGTCGACGGCACGGACCGTGCCGCCCTCCTCGACGCCGTCTCCGGGGCCGACGCCCTGCTGGTCCGCTCCGCGACCCAGGTCGACGCCGAGGTGTTCGCGGCGGCGAAGCAGCTGAAGGTCGTGGCCCGGGCGGGGGTCGGGTTGGACAACGTCGAGGTCGCGGCCGCCACCGCCGCCGGGGTCATGGTCATCAACGCCCCCACCTCCAACATCGTCTCGGCGGCCGAGCTCGCCGTGACCCTGATCCTGGCCTCGCTGCGCAACCTCGGCCGCGCCGACGCCTCCGTGAAGGCGGGCCGCTGGGAGCGCAAGCAGCTCACCGGCGTCGAGCTGCTGGGCAAGACCGTCGGTGTGGTGGGCTTCGGCCGCATCGGCCAGCTGGTCGCCGAGCGGCTCTCCCCCTTCGGTGTGCAGCTGCTCGCCTACGACCCGTACGTCAGCCACACCCGGGCCGCCGAGCTCGGTGCCCGCGTGGTGGAGCTCGACGAGCTCATGGCCGAGGCCGACGTGGTCACCGTCCACATGCCCAAGACCCCCGAGACCACCGGCCTGATCGGCGCCGAGCAGTTCGCGCTGGCCAAGCCCTCTCTGCACATCGTCAACGCGGCGCGCGGCGGTCTGATCGACGAGGACGCGCTGTACGAGGCGCTGTCCACCGGTCGCATCGCCGGCGCCGGGCTGGACGTGTACACCTCCGAGCCGCCCGCGTCCTCCGAGACCGCTCAGCGCCTGCTCGAGCTCGAGTCCATCACGCTCACCCCGCACCTGGGGGCGTCCACGGCCGAGGCCCAGGAGAAGGCCGGCGTCGCCGTGGCGAAGTCCGTCCGCCTGGCACTGGCCGGCGAGCTCGTCCCGGACGCGGTGAACGTCGCCGGCGGGGCGATCGACGACGAGGTCCGCCCCGGCGTGGCCCTCGCCGACCGGCTCGGCCAGCTGTTCACCGCCATCGCCGGGGAATCGCCCGAGCTGCTCGACATCGAGGTGCACGGCGAGATCGCCTCCCGCGACGTGACCGCCCTGAAGCTCTCCGCCCTGCGCGGTGCCTTCCGCTCCGTGGTGACCGAGCAGGTCAGCTACGTCAACGCTCCCGTCCTCGCCGAGGAGCGCGGCATCACCGTGCAGCTGGTGACCGACGAGACCTCGGAACGCTTCCGCAACGTGATCACCCTGCGCGGCACCCTGCGCGGTGGCGAGGTCGTCTCCGTCTCCGGCACCCTCAGCGGCGTCGACCAGGAGCACAAGCTCACGGAGGTGGCCGGCCACGCCCTGGACGTGCCGCTGAGCGACCACCTGCTGCTGATCCGCTACGACGACGGCCCCGGCCTGATCGGCCAGTACGGCGCCGGGCTGGGCGAGGCCGGCGTGAACATCGCCGGCATGCAGGTCTCCCGCAAGGGCAACGTCCGCGGGGCCGAGGCCCTCGTGGTGCTCGACCTCGACGAGTCCGTCGACCGCGATCTGGCCGAGCGGATCGGCGAGCGGATCGGCGCCCACGCCACCCACGCCGTCGACCTCGTCTACTGACCCGCCGCCCGCGTCCGACGAACCGCTTCCCGCGACGACCATGAACCGGAGTTCCCATGAGTGATATCGATGCCCCCGTCCCGCCCGTTCTGAAGCTCGCCGTCATCGAGGGCGACGGCATCGGCAAGGAGGTCGTCCCCCAGGGCGTGCGCGCCCTGCGCGCGGCGCTGGAGCCCGCCGGCGTGAGCGTCGCGACCACCGAGTTCGACCTCGGCGCCGGGCGCTGGCACCGCACCGGTGAGGCCCTCACGGACGAGGACATGACGGCCCTGGCCGAGCACGACGCGATCCTGCTGGGCGCCGTGGGCGACCCCGACGTCCCCTCGGGCGTGCTCGAGCGGGGGCTGCTGCTGAAGCTCCGCTTCGGCTTCGACCACTACGTGAACCTGCGTCCCACGAAGCTGCTGCCGGGTGTGCCCTCCCCGCTCGTCGATCCCGGGGACATGGACTTCCTGGTGGTCCGCGAGGGCACCGAGGGCCCGTACGTCGGCAACGGCGGCTCGATGCGCACCGGCACCGAGCTGGAGGTCGCCACCGAGGTCTCCCTGAACACCGCCGTCGGCGTCGAGCGAGTGGTCCGCTACGCCTTCGAGCAGGCCGAGCGGCGCCGCAAGAAGCTGACCCTGGTCCACAAGCACAACGTGCTGGTCCACGCCGGCCACCTGTGGCGCCGCATCGTCGAGCAGGTCGGCGCCGAGCACCCCGAGGTCGCGGTGGACTACGCGCACGTCGATGCCGCGATGATCTACCTCGCCACCGATCCGGGCCGCTTCGACGTCATCGTCACCGACAACCTCTTCGGCGACATCGTCACCGATCTCGCCGCGGCCGTCGGCGGCGGCATCGGGCTCGCCGCGAGCGGCAACCTCAATCCCTCGGGGGCCTACCCCTCGATGTTCGAGCCCGTCCACGGCTCGGCCCCGGACATCGCCGGGCAGGACCTGGCCGATCCCACCGCCACGGTGCTCTCGGTCGCCCTGCTGCTGGACCACCTCGGTCACGTCGAGCCCGCCGCCGCGGTGCGCGCCGCCGTCGAATCGGACCTCGCCGCCCGCACCGGCTCGGACGCCCTGGCCGCACGCGGCACCACCGAGATCGGCGACGCCCTGGTGGCCGCGATCTCCGGCCGCTGACACACTGACCTGACCACCCCTGTCCCGAGGAGAGACCCATGAGCGCGCTCGACTTCACCCAGACCGACCGGACTCGTCGCATCGACGAGGACGAGCGCGCCAGGATTCTCGCGGACCCCGGGTTCGGGCAGTACTACACGGACTTCATGGCCCATGCGAGCTGGCGCGAGGACAGCGGCTGGGACGGGGGAGAGGTGGTGCCGTTCGGCCCGCTCTCGCTCTCCCCGGCCGCAGCGGTGCTGCACTACGGACAGGAGATCTTCGAGGGTCTGAAGGCGTTCCGCCACGCCGACGGCTCGGTGTGGACCTTCCGCCCCGACCGCAACGCCGAACGCCTCCAGCGCTCCGCCCGTCGCCTCGCGCTGCCGGAGCTGCCGACCGAGGCCTTCCTGGCCTCGCTGCGGGCCGTCGCCGCGGCCGACGAGCCCTGGGTGCCCGAGGCCACCAGCGAGGAGTCGCTGTACCTGCGACCGTTCATGTTCGCCTCCGAGGAGTTCCTGGGGGTGCGGGCCGCCCACGCGGTGGAGTACTACGTCATCGCCTCCCCGGCCGGTCCCTACTTCCCCCGCGGCGTCCAGCCGCTGGTCGTGTGGATCTCCGACGAGTACGCCCGCGCCGGCGCGGGGGGCACCGGGGCCGCGAAGTGCGGCGGCAACTACGCCTCCTCCCTGCTGGGCAAGCGGGAGGCCGCCGCGCAGGGCGCCGACGAGATCATGTTCCTGGACTCCGAGACGCACACCAGCATCGACGAGCTCTCGGGGATGAACGTCTTCGCGGTCACCGCCGACGGGCGCCTGCTGACCCCGACGCTGACCGGATCGATCCTCGAGGGCGTCACCCGCGAGTCGATCCTGCGCCTGGCCGCCGATCGGGGGCTGGAGCCGATCGAGCAGAAGCTGGACGTGAGCGAGGTCCTCGCCCAGCTCGGCTCGGGGGAGATCACGGAGATGTTCGCCTGCGGCACCGCCGCGGTGATCAACCCCATCGGCGAGTTCCGCGCCCACGGCGGCTCCTGGACCGTCGGCGACGGCGGCTCCGGCGAGGTCACCCTCGCATTGCGCCAGGAGCTCACCGACATCCAGTACGGCCGGGTCCCGGACCGGCACGGCTGGCTGACCCGGCTGGTCTGAGGGGTCCATGAGCATGACCATGACGCAGCACAGCGCTCCGATCCCCGCGTTCCACGTCTACGACACCACCCTGCGGGACGGCTCGCAGCAGGAGGGCCTGACCCTCTCGGTCGCCGACAAGCTCGCCGTGGCCCGTCTCCTGGACGAGCTGGGCGTGACCTACATCGAGGGAGGATGGCCCGGTGCCGTCCCCCGGGACACCGAGTTCTTCGCCCGCGCGGCCGCGGAGCTCGAGCTGACAGCCGCGCGCCTGGCCGCCTTCGGCGCCACCCGCAAGGCCGGGGTCCCCGTCGCCGAGGACTCCCAGGTGGCAGCGCTGCTGGCCTCCGGCGCCCCGACCATCACCCTGGTCGCCAAGTCGGACCTCCGCCACGTCCACGGCGCGCTGCGCACCACGGGGGAGGAGAACCTCGCCATGGTGACCGAGACCGTGGCACACCTGGTGGGGCAGGGCCGCGAGGTCTTCGTCGACGTCGAGCACTTCTTCGACGGCTTCGGCCACGACCCCGACTACACCACGTCCGTGGTCCTGGCCGCCTACGACGCCGGGGCCGAGGTCGTCATCCTCTGTGACACCAACGGCGGGATGCTCCCGCACCAGATCACCGAGATCGTCGAGGACCTGCGACTCCGCCTGGCCTCCGGCGGTCACGCCGACGCGAGGCTGGGGGTCCACACCCATAACGACTCCGGGTGCGCGGTCGCCAACGCGCTGACCGCGGTGCGCGCCGGGATCACCCACGTCCAGGGCTGCGTGAACGGCTACGGGGAGCGCACCGGCAACGCGGACCTGCTGACCCTGCTCACGGACCTGCAACTGAAGATGGACGTGGCCCTGGTGCCGCCGGAGACCCTCGCGGAGACCACCCGCATCGCGCACGCGATCGGAGAGATCGTGAACATGCCGGTCACCCCGCGCGCCCCGTATGTCGGCGCGAGCGCCTTCGCCCACAAGGCCGGGCTGCACGCCAGCGCGATCCGCGTGGACCCTGACCTGTACCAGCACATCGATCCGCGCGCCATCGGCAACGACATGCGCATGATCATCTCGGACATGGCCGGCCGTGCCTCCATCGAGCTCAAGGGCCGTGAGCTCGGCTTCGATCTCGCCGGCGACCCCGACCTGCTCTCCCGCCTGGCCACCACGGTCAAACAGCGCGAGGCGGTGGGCTACTCCTACGAGGCGGCCGATGCCTCCTTCGAGCTGCTGCTGCTGGATCAGCTCGGCGAGGTGCCGCGCTACGTCGAGGTGGAGTCCTGGCGCGCCACCTCCCAGCAGGGCCGTGACGGCTCGCTGGAGACCGAGGCGACGGTCAAGCTGGTCGGCGACGCCCAGGGCGAGCGGGAGCGCAAGGTGGCCATCGCCGAAGGCAATGGGCCGGTCAACGCCCTGGACCTCGCCCTGCGGGCGGCGCTGCGTGACCGGTTCCCGATGGTCGACGAGTTCGAGCTGCAGGACTTCAAGGTGCGGATCCTGGACGCGCATCATGGCACCGACGCCACCACGAGGGTGCTGGTGCGCACGTCGGGCCGCGGCCTCGAGTTCCAGACCGTGGGGGTGGGGCCGAACGTCATCGAGGCCTCTTGGGAGGCGATCTTCGACGCCTATGCGTACGGGCTGTACAAGTCGGGAGTCTGATCCCGTCCGAGGCCTCTTCGTCCGCACGGCGAGAGGTTAGCCTGGGCACATGACGACCTACGTGCTCACCGCCATCGGAGACGACCGCCCCGGCCTCGTCGCCGCCCTCGCCGCCGCCGTCGACGAGCACGGAGGGAACTGGGTCGACAGCCAGCTCGCTCTGTTGGCCGGGAAGTTCGCCGGCATCGTCCAGGTCGATCTGCCGGGCGCCGAGGTCGAGGCCTTCCTCGCCGCGCTGCCCGCCCTCGCCGACTCGGTGGGCCTGGACGTGGAGGCGAGCGCAGCGGGCGCCGACGGTTCCGGGGCGGCACGGGCGGTCGACGGGGTCGCCTTCCAGCTGCGCCTGCTGGGGCAGGACCGCACCGGCATGGTCCGAGAGGTCACCTCGGCACTCACCTCCCAGGGCGCCACCATCGACGCGCTGCGCAGCTGGGCCCGGGAGGCTCCCGAAGGCGGCGGCATGCTGTTCGAGGCAGAGGCCGAGGTACGACTGCCCGGTGGCGTCGAGGCGGACGAGGTCCGCGAAGCGCTCGAGAGGATCGCCGCGGAGCTCATGGTCGACCTCGAGCTCGACGCCGCGGACTGACCCGCTGAGGACCGGAGTGAGCCGGCATCCCAGCGTGCACTTGCGCGAATTTTGAACTGCTGACGTTTCGTAATTTCGATTTGTCGGGAATTCTGCGGGACCTGGGTCCCTGTTCTCCGGGGCCCGCCAGAATCCTGGCCGGAACGGGTGCTGTTCGGGACCTATGTCCTCTAGTCTGAGGCCGTGGGTCCTGGAAGCTGACTCCAGCCGATCCTCGAGTCGCGCGGTGTTCAGGGTCACCTGGGCGTCCGCACTCGTCCCCGAGCGTGGAGAACCTCGATGTCATCGTCCGCCCCGTCCCCGTCATCCCCGACAGCCGCCGCCCCCGCCGACCCTGAAGCCGTACCGCCTGGCGCTTGGCGGGCCCTGGCCCTGGTCACCCTCGGATTCGTCGTCAACTTCTGGGCGTGGGCACTGCTCAGCCCGCTGGGACCGGTCTACGTGGAGCGCGGTCTGACCGCGGACGCCTCGCTGATCGTGGCGATCCCGGTGCTGGTCGGATCGCTGGGCCGCATCGTCATGGGCGCCCTGAGCGACCGCTTCGGGGGTCATGCGATGTTCCCGCTGGTCTCGCTGGCCACCGTCATTCCTGTGCTGTACCTGGGATTCTTCGGGCAATATACGTACCCCTCCCTGCTGATCGGCGGATTCTTCCTCGGGATTGCCGGGACCACGTTCGCGATCGGTGTGCCGTACGTGAACTCCTGGTTCCCGCCCGCCAAGCGCGGCATGGCCACGGGCCTGTACGGCGCGGGCATGGGCGGCACCGCGATCAGCGCCTTCACGACCGTCCCGCTGCTCGACGCGTTCGGCGACAGCGTCCCCTTCGTGATCACCGCCGCGGCCCTGGTCGCCTATGCCGTGGTGGGCCGGCTGCTGATGCGCAATGCCCCCACCTGGAAGCCCTCGCGCAAGAGCATCCTCGCCCAGTCGGCGGCGGTCATGAAGCTCACGGTCACCTGGCAGGCGTGCTACCTGTACGCCCTGTCCTTCGGGGGATACGTCGCCTTCTCCGTCTTCCTGCCCACCATGCTGCAGAACTGGTACGGGCTCGCCGCCACCGACGCCTCCTTCCGGATGGCCGGGTTCGTGATCGTCGCGGTGATCATGCGTCCCCTCGGCGGCATCCTCTCCGATCGCCTCGGTGCCTCCCGGACTCTGCTGATCTCCTACTGCGCGGTCGCCCTGGCAGCCCTCATGCTCGCCTTCCAGCCGCCGCTGATGCCCGTGGGCACCGTCGACTTCATCGTCATGGCGGCAGGACTCGGCCTCGGCTCCGGCGCCGTGTTCGCCCTGGTCTCCCAGACCAGCGACCCCTCGATCGTCGGCTCGGTCACCGGCTTCGTCGGCGCCGCCGGCGGCCTGGGCGGATTCGTCCCGCCGCTGGCGATGGCGGCGGTCTACAGCCTCAGCGGCAGCTACTCCGTCGGGGTCGCGCTGCTGCTCCTGGCAACCCTCGGCGCCGTGGGCGTGACCGTCATGGTCGCGCGCGGCGCCCGAACGTCCGCCTCCGACGCGTCCAGCACCTCCTAGCGCACCCACCGCCCGCGCCCGTCGTCCCGTCCCGCAGAGGAGATCACCCATGACAGTCCACGATCCCGACATCCGCCGGACACCGCAGGATCCGCAACAGGGGAAGCAGGCGCCTGCCGGAGTCGACTCCCCGCTGTTCGACGCGCTCATCGGCGCGCGGAAGATGTTCAGCCGTTCGGAGAAGATCACCGACGACAATCGCGAGACCCACCGCGTGGGCGGCCGCAGCGGCGACTCCTTCTACCGCGAGCGCTGGAGCCATGACAAGGTCGTCCGTTCCACCCATGGCGTCAATTGCACCGGCTCGTGCTCCTGGAAGGTCTACGTCAAGGACGGCGTGATCACCTGGGAGTCCCAGGAGACCGACTACCCCTCGGTGGGCCCGGACAAGCCGGAGTACGAACCGCGCGGCTGCCCCCGCGGCGCCTCCTTCTCCTGGTACACCTATTCCCCGACCCGGGTGCGCTACCCCTACGTGCGTTCCGAGCTGCTGCGGCTGTACCGCGAGGAGAAGGCGAAGGCCCCCGGCCACGATCCCGTCGAGGCCTGGAAGGCGATCGTCTCCGATCCGGCCAAGGCGATGCGCTACAAGCGGGCGCGCGGCAAGGGCGGCCTGGTGCGGGCCTCATGGGACGAAGCCGTCGAGATGGTGGCCGCCGCCTACGTGCACACGATCAAGGAGTACGGGCCCGACCGGGCCACGGGTTTCTCCCCGATCCCTGCGATGAGCCAGGTCTCCTTCTCCTCCGGGGCCCGGTTCCACCAGCTCATCGGCAGCTCCATGCTGTCCTTCTACGACTGGTACGCCGATCTGCCGCCTGCCTCGCCCCAGGTGTTCGGGGACCAGACCGACGTTCCGGAGTCCGGCGACTGGTGGGATGCGGCCTATCTGATCATGTGGGGTTCGAACGTCCCCCTGACGCGGACGCCCGACGCGCACTGGATGACCGAGGCGCGCTATCGCGGGCAGAAGGTCATCTCGGTCGCCCCCGACTACGCGGAATCGGTCAAGTTCGCCGACGAATGGCTCGCCCCGCACCCCGGCACGGACGCGGCGCTGGCGATGGCGATGGGCCACACGATCCTGCGCGAGTTCTATGTCGAGAAGCAGGTGCCCTCCTTCCAGGCGTACTCGAAGCAGTACACCGATCTGCCCTTCCTCGTGCAGCTGGAGCGGCGCGGGGACGGCACCCTGGTGCCGGGCAAGTTCCTGGTCGCCTCCGATCTCGGCAGCGCTCATAGCGACGAGGCCGATACCGAGCACGCCGATTTCAAGCCGATGCTGTACGACCTCGTCGCGCACCGGGCCGCGGTGCCGGGCGGCACCCTCGGACACCGCTTCTCCGCCGATGGCGAGGGCCGCTGGAACCTCGAACTCGGCGATCTCGACCCGGCGCTGAGCCTGCTGGGCCACCACGAGGACGTCGCCGAGGTGCTGTTGCCGCGCTTCGACACGGCCGGTCAGGGCGGCCGCGGCGACGTGCCGCGCGGCGTTCCCGTGCGCACCATCGACGGCCGCACGGTCACCACCGTGTTCGATCTGCTGCTGGCCGAGTACGGCGTGGGCCGCGAGGGTCTGCCCGGCAGCTGGGCGAGCGGCCTCGACGATGCCGACGCCCTGTACACCCCGGCCTGGCAGGAGACGATCACGGGTGTGCCGGGCCCGGCCGCCGCCCGCATCGCCCGGGAGTTCGCGCAGAACGCGATCGACTCCGGCGGTCGCTCGATGATCATCATGGGTGCCGGGACCAACCACTGGTTCCACTCCGACACCATCTACCGCTCCTTCCTGACGCTGACGAACCTGTGCGGCACCCAGGGCGTCAACGGCGGCGGCTGGGCCCACTACGTCGGTCAGGAGAAGGTCCGTCCCATCACCGGCTGGTCGCACCTGGCCAACGCCCTGGACTGGTCGCGCCCGCCCCGGCAGATGTGCCAGACCACGTACTGGTACATGCACGCCGACCAATGGAGGTACGACCGCTTCGGCGCGGACACGCTGGCCGCGACCACCGGGGCGGGCGCCTTCGCGGACATGACCACCGCCGACGCCATCGCCCTGTCCCAGCGGCTGGGCTGGCAGCCCTTCTACCCGCAGTTCGACATCAACTCGCTGGACGTGGCGGACCGGGCCGCGGAGGCGGGGGAGGAGACGATCCCGTACCTGGTCGACCAACTCAAGAACGGCGGCATCAACTTCGCCGCCGAGGACCCCGATGCCTCGGAGAACTTCCCGCGGATCTGGTCGATCTGGCGGGCGAACACTCTGGGCTCCTCCGCCAAGGGCGACCAGTACTTCTTCCGCCATCTGCTGGGCGTCGACAGCTCCGCCGCGGAGGAGGAGACGCCCGAGCAGTTCCGCCCGAAGGGCGTGCGCTGGCGGGAGGACGCCCCGATCGGCAAGGTCGATCTGCTGCTCACCCTCGATTTCCGGATGACCAGCCACACCCTGCACTCCGATGTGGTGCTGCCGGCCTCCACCTGGTACGAGAAGCACGATCTCTCCACCACGGACATGCACCCCTTCGTCCATTCGTTCAACCCCGCGATCTCCAACCCCTGGGAGTCGCGCACCGACTGGGAGACCTGGTCGACGATCGCGGAGCGCTTCAGCGCCCTCGCCGAGACCCATCTGGGCACTCGCACGGACGTGGTCGCCTTCCCGCTGCAGCACGACTCCCCGGGAGCGATGGCCACGCCGCACGGGCGGGTGCGGGACTGGAGGAAGGGAGAGTGCGAGGCGATCCCGGGCCTGACCATGCCGGCCCTGGTGGAGGTCGAGCGCGACTACTCCCAGATCCACGCCAAGTACACCTCGATCGGTCCTCTCCTCGAGGAGAAGGGCATGGCCACCAAGGGACTCACCTACGACGTGACGGATTACGTCGCTGAGCTCGGCCGGCTCAACGGCATCCACCGCACGGGGCCCGCGGCGGGGCGTCCCAAGCTCGTCACGGACCTGGACGCCTGCGAGTTCATCCTGGGCCTGTCGGGGACGACCAACGGGCACATGGCCACCGAGGGCTTCAAGACGCTCGAGAAGCGCACCGGCACCCGCTTGCACGACCTCGCCGCCGAGCACGAGGGCAAGCAGATCCACTTCGCCGACACCAAAGCGGCCCCGGCCCCGGTGATCACCAGTCCGGAGTGGTCGGGCTCCGAGAGCGGAGGGCGGCGCTACAGCCCGTTCACGATCAACGTCGAGCGCAAGAAGCCCTGGCACACCCTGACCGGGCGCCAGCACTACTACCTCGACCACGATTGGATGCTGGAGATGGGGGAGGCCCTGCCGGTCTTCCGCCCGCCGCTGGACATGACCGCTCTGTTCGGCGAGCAGGCTCCGGGTGCCGTCGACGGCACCTCGATCTCCGTGCGCTACCTGACCCCGCACAACAAGTGGGCGATCCATTCGATGTACCAGGAGAACTTCTTCATGATGAACCTGTCCCGCGGCGGGCAGAGCATCTGGATGAGCGTCGAGGACGCGGAGGCCGTCGGCATCACCGACAACGACTGGGTCGAGGCCACCAACCGCAACGGTGTGGTCTCGGCCCGGGCGGTGGTCAGCCACCGCATGCCCCGGGGCACGGCGTTCATGCACCACGGCCAGGAGCGGACGGTGAACGTCCCGCGGACCGAACGCGACGGCACGCGGGGTGGGATCACGAACTCGCTGACCCGCATCATGATCAAGCCCTCGCACCTGATCGGCGGGTACGCGCAGCTGTCCTTCGCCTTCAACTACTACGGCCCGACGGGGAACCAGCGCGACGAGGTCACGATGATCCGCAAGCGCACGGCCCCCGTCGAGTACTGAGCCCGGCCCGACGAACACAGAGCGAAGGAGAGCCTCGATGAGAGTCATGGCCCAAATGTCGATGGTGATGAACCTCGACAAGTGCATCGGTTGCCACACCTGTTCGGTCACCTGCAAGCAGGCGTGGACCAACCGCTCCGGCACCGAATACATGTGGTTCAACAACGTCGAGACGCGACCCGGTCAGGGGTACCCGCGCGGGTACGAGGACCAGGAGAAGTGGAAGGGCGGCTGGGAGCTGGGGAAGAACGGGCGGCTGAAGCTCAAGGCCGGAGGCCGCCTGACCAAGCTGCTGCAGCTGTTCTCGAACCCGAGGCTGCCCGGCATCGAGGACTACTACGAGCCGTGGACCTACGAGTACGACAACCTCCTGCACGCCCCGGCACAGCAGGACACCATCCCCACCGCGCCCCCGAAGTCGCTGATCACCGGGGAGCGCACCCAGATCGAGTGGTCGGGGAACTGGGACGACGACCTCGGAGGCACCTACCTGCACAAGGACAAGGACCCGATGCTCGAGGGCATCGAGGACAAGGTGCAGTTCGAGTTCGACCAGACCTTCATGTTCTACCTGCCGCGCATCTGCGAGCACTGCCTGAACCCCACCTGCGTGGCCTCCTGTCCCTCCGGCGCGATCTACAAGCGCGAAGAGGACGGCGTCGTCCTGGTCGACCAGGACACCTGCCGCGGCTGGCGCATGTGCATCACCGGCTGCCCCTACAAGAAGATCTACTTCAACCACCGCACCGGCAAGGCCGAGAAGTGCACCTTCTGCTACCCCCGCCTCGAGCAGGGGGAGCCGACGGTCTGCGCCGAGACCTGCGTGGGGCGCCTGCGCTACATCGGCCTCGTGCTCTACGACGCGGACCGCGTCACCGAGGCCGCCTCGACCACGGACGAGCAGGACCTCTACCGCTCCCAGCGGGACATCATCCTGGACCCGCACGACCCCGAGGTGATCCGCGGGGCGGAGGCGGCCGGCATCCCGCACGACTGGATCATGGCCGCTCAGAAGTCCCCCACCTACAAGCTGATCAAGGACTACGAGGTCGCTCTCCCGCTGCACCCGGAGTACCGCACCATGCCGATGGTCTGGTACATCCCGCCGCTCTCGCCCGTGGTGGACGTCGTGCGGGACACCGGCTATGACGCGGAGGACGCGGAGAGCCTGTTCTCCGCGATCGATGCGCTGCGCATCCCGGTGGAGTACCTCGCGAACCTGTTCACCGCCGGGGACGTGCCGACGGTCGAGCGCGTGCTGTACCGGATGGCCGCGATGCGCTCGTACATGCGCGACATCAACCTCGGCAACGAGCCCAAGGAGGGGATCGCGAACGCCGTCGGCATGGACGGCGGGACGATGCAGGAGATGTACCGCCTGCTGGCGATCGCGAAGTACGACGACCGCTACGTGATCCCCGAAGGCCACCACGAGTCCGCCCACGATCTCGAGTCCACCGGGACCGACTGTCCGTTGAACGCTCCCGGGGGCCCCGGCATGGGGATGTCCCTCCCGGAGGAGTCGATGGGCATGTCCGGGCCCGGCTACGCCACCAATCGCCAGGAGAACGGTCCGGGCCGTCCCGAGGGCGTCAGCATCAACCTGCTGACCTGGGACGGCAAGGGTCGGCCCGACGGGCTGTTCCCGCAGCCGTCCCCGGGGAGGGCCTGATGGGCACCCTGGCCAGGCTCCTCACCCGGCGCGGTGACACCGACACGGCGTCGACGAAGCCGGCTCCCCGGCGCGCGCGGTCGCCGCGGGACCTGCTGCACGCCTCGGGGATGTCCACCGAGCAGCTGCGGGTGACCTGGATCGCCGTGTCGTGGCTGCTGACCTACCCGCACGAGGACACCCTCGGACGTCTCCCGGCGCTGCGGGAGCTCACCGACTCGGTGCCGGAGCCTGCGCGCTCCGGCCTGCTGGCGACCCTCGAGGCGCTCGAAGGGCGGGAGGCGGTGAGCATCCAGGAGGACTACGTCGACACCTTCGACACCCGCCGCCGAGGCTGCCTGCATCTGACCTACTTCAGTCACGGCGATACCCGCCGACGCGGCATGGCCCTGCTGCGCATCAAGCAGGACTTCCGTGCCGCGGGGCTGGAGATCGGTGCCGACGAGCTGCCGGACCACCTGCCGGTGGTGCTCGAGTTCGCCGCCGGGCACGACGCCGAGCGCGGCGCGAAGATCCTGCGCGCCAACCGTCCGGGCGTGGAGCTGCTGCGGTTGCACCTCGCCGAGATCGCCTCGCCCTGGCACGGCTCCCTGGTGGCGCTGTGCGCGACGCTGCCGCGGCTGGACGCCGAGGATCGCGACGCAGTGCTGAAGCTGGCCTCGGAGGGTCCCGAGGAGGAGACCGTGGGACTGGACGGGTACGGCCCGGACGGTGATGCGGCGGACCTGGCCGGCCAGACCTTCGCCGCCTCCCCGTCCGATTCCTGCGGTTCCCACACGGCGGCACCCGGGCCGGTGCCGGTGGACCTGATGAGAGGACGACCCTCATGAATGACGCCACGACGCTCCAGCTGCTGCTGTGGGTGGTGTATCCCTACATGGTGCTCGCCGTGTTCGTCCTCGGACACGTCTGGCGATTCCGCAACGACCGCTTCGGCTGGACCACCCGCTCCAGTCAGATCTACGAGTCCACGCTGCTGTCCATCGGTTCGCCGATGTTCCACTACGGGATCATCGGGATCTTCTTCGGACACGCGGTGGGCCTGGGCGTGCCGAAGTCCTGGACCCGGTTCTTCGGGATCACCGACCACATGTACCACCTGATGGCGATCACGATCGGGCTGGCGGCGGCCGTGGCCTGCGTCGGCGGCCTGATGATCCTGCTGTACCGCCGACGCACCAACACCCGCGTGTTCGGCGCGACGACCGCCGGGGACAAGCTCATGTACCTGCTGCTGGCGATGACCATCGTCTGCGGCGTGCTCGCCACGGTGGTGCACACCGCTTTCGGCACCTACGACTACCGCGAGGGCGTCTCGGTCTGGTTCCGCAACTTCTGGACGCTGCGCCCCTCGACCGACCTCATGTCCCAGGCCCCGATCTTCTTCCAGCTGCACGTGCTGTCCGCGCTGACGCTGTTCGCGATCTGGCCCTTCACCCGTCTGGTGCACGTCTTCGCGGCACCGTTGGGCTATCTGACCCGGCCGTACATCCTGTACCGCAGCAAGGACCCGCGCGGTGAGGCCGAGCGCCGCGGGTGGGAGAAGGTGAAGTTCTGATGGTGTCCAAGCCCCCGGTGACCCTGCAGGATGATTGGGAGGCCGCGCTGCTGCCCTGGCTGCGGCGCGTGGCCGCGGAACTGGACGTCGGCGGCGTCGACCTCGATGTCGACCGGGTGCACGAGATGACCGGGGTCGTGGCCGAGGGCGTCCAGCGCTCCATGGCTCCGATCTCCGCGTTCCTGGTCGGGGCCGCCGTCGCCCGCGGTGCTGGGCTCGAGGACGCCTGCAGGATGGTCGAGCAGGTCACCGCCGCGGACGCGGCGCCCGTCGGCAGCTGAGGCAGGAGCCGGCGGCGCGACGTCCGCTGACGGTTCGGCAGACGGAGGAGGACCATGATGACCGCACGCCGCTCCGAGGACCCCACCCCGCGCGAGCACGGCCGGGACGGGGCCGCCGCGGCCGCCTACTGGACACCGACGCGACGGCGGGAGGCGCGCCCCGCGCAGATCCGGAAGGAACCGCCCTCGTCGTCCTCACTCGCGTCCGCCGACGACGCACAGGACGACCACGAGCGGCCAGTAGGGGAGCAGTACGGGTTCCTCACCAGCAGCGACGCTCCCGATGCCGAAGCCGTCGAGGAGGGGGCGGACGGCCCCGAGCCGGACAGCGAGGGTGCGACGGAGAAGTGACCGATCGGTCACCTGCTGCCCCGAACCCCTGGTGTGAACAAGATCACCATGCGTAAAGTGGCGCCGCGGTTCCCGGACCGCTCCCCTTTTCCCCTCTGAAAGGACCTCACGGTGATCCCCTCCCCGGAAACCCAGGACACCCCCTCCTCCCCACCCGGTGCCCTCACCCGCTGTGCTCGCGCCGCGAGCGGCATCGCCGTCGCCGCAGCGCTGACGCTCGGCGTCGTCGGCATGGCCGCGGCCGACCCGGTCGATGACGGCGACCTCGAATCGACCGCCCTGTCCTCCACGGCTCGGGAGGTCGCCACCCAGTACTGGACCGCCGAGCGGATGGAGTCGGCGACCCCGGCCGCCGAGCTCGTCGCCGACGAAGAGGCGATCGACCGACAGGTCGAGAGCTCGGCGACCGAGAGCATCCCCGCCGTCGAGGTGGACCCGCAGGTCCGGGCCGAGGCGCAGGAGGCCTCCGGCCAGGACGCCGAGGCAGGGACGGAGAGTGGGACCCAGGCCGCGGGCACCGACCACGTCGGCAAGGTCTTCTTCACCGTCGGAGGCACCGATTACGTGTGCTCCGGCAATGCGGTGGCCTCCGGCAACGGCTCGACCGTCTCGACCGCCGGCCACTGCGTGAACAATGCCGGGACCTGGGCGGACAACTGGGTCTTCGCCCCCGGCTATGACCAGGGCTCCACCCCCTACGGGCTGTGGGGTGCCTCGGACCTGTACGCCACCGACCAGTGGGTCTCCACCGAGGACATGAACTACGACATCGCCTTCGCGGTCGTCGAGCCGGAGAGCGGTGCGGCGAACCTGACCGACGCCGTGGGCGGCTCCGGCATCGAGTTCAACACCGAGCGCGGTGAGCTCTACACCTCCTACGGCTACCCTGCGGCGGCACCCTTCGACGGCGAGAGCCTCGAGCAGTGCCAGGGAACCGGCTTCGACGACACGGTCGGCGGCACCGATGACCAGGGCATCGACTGCGACATGACCGGCGGATCCTCCGGCGGCCCCTGGTTCGTGGGGCAGGGCGCCTCCGGGCTCCAGGTCTCGGTCAACAGCTTCGGCTACACCACGCAGCCGGGTGTCATGTACGGCCCCTACCTCGGCGACGTCGCCCAGGACCTCTACGAGGCCGCAGCGGCCGCCTGACCTCCTGCGCCTCCTGCGCCGTGGCCGGTGTCCCGACAGGTGCCGGCCACGGTTCGCGCCCGACGTGATCGACAGGTCGGAAGTACTGGTGCAAACCAGACAAGTGTGGGTATTCTCCTCGGAGATGGTGCTGGATCCGATGCCAGTTCTGCGAAAGGTGCCGATGATGACTCCCATGAGCGACACGACGTCCTCCCACCCCTCCACCCCGACCTGGATGCGCCGTGGAGCGCGCGTTCTCGGTGGTGCCGCCCTCGCTGCGGGACTGAGCTTCGCAGGCGCCGGTCTGGCCTCGGCCGTCGAGGTGAATCCCCAGTTCGTCGAGGTGAACCCGCAGTTCGTGGAGGTGAATCCGCAGTTCGTGGAGGTGAACCCCCAGTTCGTGGAGGTCAACCCGATGATCTGGGGCAACCCGCAGGGGCGGTGACCCCGTGTGCGACCCCGCAGGCCGTCTGATCAGGTCGGCCTGAGACGGCAGGAGGACGGCGCCCGCCGGGCACCGTCCTCTTCTGCTGTCAGGACGCGGGCGGTTCAGCGGTCCGCGATGTCGCCGACGTGGGTGATCTCCAGGACCGGCTCTCCTGCCTCATCGGTGGCCTCGAGGTCGAGCTCGGCCTCGATCGCCCAGTCGTGGTTGCCCTCCGGGTCGGCGAGCACCTGGCGGATCCGCCAGAGCTTCGACTCCTCCGTGATCTGCAGCAGCTGCGGGGAGCGCGCCGGGCCGTCGATGCCGACATCGTCGTAGGTGTCGTAGTAGGCGTCCATCGCCTTCGCCCACGCCGGACGGTCCCAGCCGGAATCCCCGTCCAGCTCCGCCAGACGCTGCTCGCGCTCGAAGGCGAAGTGCTCCACGCGCTGCCACATGGCCGCACGCACCATCGTGCGCAGCACCTTGGTCTGTGCCGACAGTCCGCGTGGAGAGCTCGGGCGGATCTCGCTGGCACCGTCCTGTTCCGCGTCCTCGGGATGCGAGAGGGCCTCCCACTCGTCCAGCAAGGAGGAGTCGATGCCCCGCACCAGCACTCCGAGCCATTCGATGAGGTCCTCGAGCTCTTCGGTGCGCAGGTCCTGGGGAATGGTGCGGCGCAGCGCCTGGTAGGCGTCGGAGAGGTATCGCAGCACGATGCCCTCGGAGCGCTGCAGGCCGTAGCGCTGGACGAACTCGGAGAAGGTCTGGCCGGTCTCGTGGATCTCCCGGACCACAGACTTGGGGGAGAGGTCCTCCACCCGCACCCAGGGTCGGGCCTTCGCATAGATCTCCAGGGCGGCCTCGAGATCCTCCTCCAGGGGCTTGGGCCAGGTGACCTCGTCGAGCTGGGCCATGCGCTCGGTGTACTCGACCCCGTCGGCCTTCAGCTCGGCCAACAGCTCGCCCTTGGCGGCATTCTGCTGCGCCAGCAGGATCTGGCGCGGGTCCTCGAGGATCGCCTCGATGATCGAGACGGTGTCCATCGTCAGCGACTGCGACTCCTCGTCGAGGGTGTCGATCATCGCGATCGCGAAGGGCGCCAGCGGCTGGTTCATCGTGAAGTCCAGCTGGAGGTCCTCGACCAGGACGAGCCGCCGACCGAGGTGGTCGGGCTCCGGCAGCACCTCGATGATCTCGGCGTCCCGCAGCCCCTTGAGGATCGCGAGCGCGTCCTTGATCAGCGCCAGTTTCTGGGTGCGGGTCTGATGGCTGGTCATGATCAGGTGACGGCCCGCGGCGATGGCGTCACCGGGCCGGGAGATCAGCGCCAGCTCCATGCCCGCGGTGATCTTCAGGTGAGGACGCAGGGACTCGGGTGCGTTCTCGACCAGCTTGGTCATGTTCGCCTCGGACCAGCTGACCGCGCCGTCGGGGATCTTCGGCTTGGGTTCCTTCTTGCGCTTCTTGGCGCTGTTGGAGACCTTCCCGGCATCCTCACGAGCCCGGTGCTTGGCCCGCTCCCGCTCGAACTCGATGGTCCAGATCGGTGCCTGGACCACGACGTGGCCGATGGTGTCGAACCCGGCGCGGCCCGCTCGGCCGGCGATCTGGTGGAACTCGCGGGCGTTCAGCAGACGTGTCCGGGAGCCGTCGAACTTCGCGAGCCCCGTCAGCAGCACGGTGCGGATGGGCACGTTGATGCCGACGCCGAGGGTGTCCGTGCCGCAGATGACCTTCAACAGGCCCGACTGGGCGAGCTTCTCGACCAGACGGCGGTACTTCGGCAGCATCCCGGCATGGTGGACGCCGATGCCCTCGCGGACGAGCTTGGACAGGATCTGCCCGAACCCACGGGAGAAGCGGAAGTCCCCGATGATCTCCCGGATCCGTCCCTTCTCCTCGGTGGTGAGGACCTTCTGGGAGAGCAGCGACTGAGCCTGTTCCAGGGCGTCCTTCTGGGTGAAGTGGACGATGTAGACCGGGGCGTCGCGATCGGCCAGGATCGTCGAGATCGTGTCCGGCAGGGGTTCGAGCGACCAGCGGAAGTCCAGCGGCACCGGGCGCGGGGCGTCGTCGATGACGCTGACAGCTCGCTGCGTCCTCTGCTCCAGGTCCTCGACGAAGAAGGACACGTCTCCGAGGGTCGCGCTCATCAGGACGAACTGGCAGTCCGGAAGCTCCACGAGCGGGACCTGCCAGGCCCAGCCGCGCTGGGAATCGCCGTAGAAGTGGAACTCGTCCATCACCGCCAGGCCGACGTCGGAGGCGGGCCCGTCGCGCAAGGCATGGTTGGCGAAGATCTCGGCGGTGCACACGATGATCGGTGCATCGTGGTTCACGCTCGAGTCCCCGGTCATCATGCCCACGTTCTCGGCGCCGAACTGCGCGACGAGGTCGAAGAACTTCTCGGAGACCAGTGCCTTGATGGGGGCGGTGTAGTACGAGCGCTGACCGCGGGCCATGGCCGCGAAGAGCGCGGAATAGGCGATCGTGGTCTTGCCCGACCCGGTGGGGGTCGCCGCGATCACGTGATCGCCCGCCGCGATCGCCAGCAGCGCCTCCTCCTGGTGCGGGTACAGGGTGCGGCCGACGGACTCCTGGGCGTCCATGAACCCGTCGACGATCGCGTCCTGTCCCTCGGCGGAAGCGGTCTCGGGCAGGAACGGCGTCAGGATCGGCATGGGGCCAGTCTGCCAGGGGGAGGCGACGGCCCGTCCGCGCCGGCGGCCGCTGTCAGGCGAGAAGACCGACCAGCATCACCAGGGGCAGCGAGATGAGGGAGCCCAGGGCGGTGACGAGGGTGAGGGTCTTCAGGGTGCCCTGGGTGCTCAGCCCGACCAGTGACTTGAACATCCAGAAGAAGTTGCTGTTGACCTGGAGGGCGAACATGGCGCCCGAGGCGACGGCGAGCCCGATCGCGATGGGGGAGACGTCGATCGAACCGAGGACCGGGCCGATGATGCCGGCTGCGGCGATCGCCGCCACGGAGACGGAGCCGATCGCGAGGTGGAGCACTGCTGCGATCACCCAGGCCAGCAGGATGCTCACGAGCACCGGAGCTCCGGCATCGGCGGTGAACAGGCCGGCCAGGATCTCATCGAGACCGGTCTCCGCGATGACCGCGCCGAGGGATCCGCCGATCCCCGTGATCAGCAGGATCTCGCCGGTGGTGTGGAAGCCCTCGCCGAGCGCGCGGTTCGTGCCCTCGGACCCCAGGACGCGGCGGCACAGCAGATAGGCGCCGAGCAGGCCGACGAAGAGGGCGATGTTCGCGTCGCCGATGAAGGAGACGGCCTGGTGCGTGAGGCCGAAGAGCTTGGCGAAGGCTCCACCCCCGATCATCAGCAGCGGCACCAGGATCGGCAGGAGGCACACCAGCAGAGGAGGCGTGGCGGCGCGCTGCGCGTCCGCAGCCGCAGTCGTCCCGCCGTGCTCCTCCGGGCCGTCATCCTCCTCGGACGTGGGTCCGTCCCCGACGGACTCGTCGGCGGCCGGTTTCCAGAAGCCGCTGCGGAGGATCTGGCGGAACACCAGCGTGGTGAGGATCGCAGTCAGCGGCCCGAGGACGATCCCGTAGAGGATCCAGGTGCCCAGGGGGATGCCCATGAGCCCGGCGATGGAGACCGCGGCCAGTCCCGGCACCACGAAGACGTAGCCGGCGAAGATCCCGGTCCCCAGCGCCCCGGCCATGAGAGGCAGACCCCGCCGTCCGATCATCGGGCCCGCCGAGCGCACCACCGGGGCGGCCAGCACGACCTGCACATCCACGTAGATGGCCGGGAAGACGGTCGACATCGCCGCTGTCAGCGCGTAGGGCAGCCGACGACCGCCGACGCCCTCGACGAGCAGCGTCACCATCTTCTGGAAGGCACCCATCGCGTGGAGCAGTGCGCCGATCAGGACTCCGAAGCCGATCAGCAGACCGACCTCCGCCATGATGTCGCCGAACCCGCCCGTGATCGCCGTGACGGTGCCGGTGAAGCCGACTCCGGTGGCGAGGCCGAGGTAGAGCGAGCCGATGATCAAGGCGATCACCGGGTCGACCTTCACCTTGAGGATGAGGGCCACGATCCCGACGATGGCGATCGTGGTGTGGAGGATCAGCACTGAGCGCTCCTGTTCTCTCGCGAGCGCCGGGACAGCGGTGCCCCGGCGCGATGACCACCACAGTCTGGAGCACCGCGGAGGGTGGCCACGACGCGCCCCCCGGAATCTGTCGGTTTCGCCGAGAATGTCCTCCGAGGTCAGGGGAAGCGGCGCCAGGACCGGGGCTCGTCGGTCTTCATGCGTGCGGCCTGCTCCCCGGGGATCCCGTGGCCCCGCAGATCACCAGGCACCTCGGTCCCCGCTCATGCGACGGCGCACAACGGTGCGACCACGTCCAGGAGCCGGGCGCGCAGCTCGTCGGCCCTGTCGGCCAGCGCCCGCTGCCGGCGCACGTACTCGGCCTTCCCGGCCGCCGTCTCGATCGGGACCACCCCGTAGCCGAGGTCCCTCACGTCGTACGGGCTCGCCTCCATGTCCAGCACCCGCGTCTCGCGGGCGTGTTCGAAGCAGTCCAGCACCAACGCCGAGGGCACCAGCGGGGTCAGTTTCATCGCCCACTTGTACAGATCCATCCCCACATGGAGACACGCGGGATTGTCGAGCTCGACCTGTCGCTCTCGGGAGGGCTGCAGGGCATTGCGGGGCGCGGCCGACGCGGTGAAGAAGCGGAACGCGTCCAGGTGGGAGCACACCAGCTTCTCGCGCTCGACGACGGCGTCCGTCTCCTCCCGCGATAGCCGGAGCGGCAGATCCTCGTGGCGCTGTTCGCCGAGTCGCAGGCGGTGGACCATCGCCCACTCGTGCAGCCCGAAGCAGCCGAACTGCGGCCGACGGCTGCCGAGCGACGATGACGCCAGCAGTCGCGTCATGAAGGAGAGGGCGTCGGCCCGCTCCTGCCGGTAGCGCTCGACATCGGCTCGCCGCGCGGTCGTCGTGCGCCCGGCCGGCGTTCCCGCGGGAACGTCCCGGTACCAGGAGCGGTGCCCTTCCGCGTCGAGGTCGCCGATGACCGGCCGTCCCTGCGCACCGAGATCTGCCGCCGCGTCGTAGGCGACCTCCCATCCCGGATGCCAGCGGCGCAGCTTGGTGGGGGAGTAGGGGTAGTACGTGAACAGGAAGTCCTCGACCGGATGCTTCTCGCCCCGGGCCCTGCGCTCACGGCGGCCTGCGGTCAGGGCGTCGGCCCGCTGCTCGTGGGCGTGCCGCGCCCGGGTGGCCTCCTCGGCGGAGAGCAGGTGCGCGTCAGTGATGCGGGTCGAGGTGCTCACGGCGGCCTCCTGGCGCAGGTCGAGGTACGGCACGATCCGTCGATCGGCCGCTCCATCCTACGAGGCCGACCGTCCTTCCTCCTCAGCACCTGCTCGTCCACAGGGGGCCGGGCGCCGGGCGTTCGCGACACCTGCATCCTTACGGTGAGGTGCATCAGAGCGTGACCATCGTGACCGGTGAGGAGCATCAGAGATGGCCGGCATAGATTTCGACTGCGCGTACTGCGGAGAGCATCACCACGGCACCGACGGGGGTGCCGCCAGCCCCTGGCCGGCCCTCGGGTTCCACCGACCGGACCCCTACCTGGAGCTGGACGCGCACTCCCGTCGCTTCCACGCCCGGACCACCGACGACCTGTGCCTGATCGAGCGGGGCGAGGACATCGAATGCTTCCTGCGAGCGATCCTCACCCTCCCGATCGCGGGGGAGGAGCTCACGCTCGAGTGCGGGCCCTGGGCCCGTGTGAGCGAGGCGAGCTATCTGGACTACGCCGAGCATTACGAGGACCCCGCGCACCGCGAGCACTATGCCGGACAGCTCGCCACCGCGATCCCGGGATACGAGCAGCCGTTCGCGGTGCCCGTGCAGGTGATCACGCGCGGACTGCAGCGGCCCCACCTGGTACCGGGCTCGACCTTCGGTCACGCCTTGGTGCGCGACTTCTCCGACGGGATCACCCGGAAGGAGGCGGAGCTGCGCATCCGCTCGATGCTGCTGCCGACGACCGAGGCATGACGCCCGGCGGGCGCGCCTCAGGTGCTGCCGACACGGGACCCGCCGTACTTGCGGTGCGCCGCCTGCCGGCTGATGCCGAGTGCGAAGGCGGTCGACATCCTGACACCTCCCAGCGTCAACAGACGGTGACGGGCCAGGGGTGGTCGGTCGACCGGTCACGATGGTGGTGCGCTCGGCTCGACGGATCCGCCCGTTCGCCGGTCACCCGGCCAGAAGCTCTCGCACCCGGGGGATCACCTCGGTGCCGTAGAGGCGGATCGACTCCATCAGCTGCTCGTGCGGCATCGGGCCGCTGACGTACTTGAGGTCGAAGCGATCGATGCCGAGGTCACGGATCGTGGCGGCGATCTTCTGGGCCACGGTCTCGGGACCACCCGCGTACAGGGCGCCGTGCTGCATCTCCGCGTCGAACTCGTCCATGCCGGCCGGCCCCCAGCCGCGTTCGCGGCCGATCTCGGTGCGGTTGTGGATCCAGTGCGGGGCCAGCTGCTCGCGCGCCGTGGCGTCGTCCGCAGCGATGTGACCGGGGGAGTGCACGCCGACGGGCAGGCGCCCGTGCCCGAGCTTCTCGGTCGCCTCATGGAACAGCTCCACGTACGGGGCGAAGCGCTGCGGGGGCCCTCCGATGATCGCGAGCATCAGCGGGAAGCGGTGCCGCGCCGCGCGCACCACCGAGTTGGGGCTGCCGCCGACGGCCACCCAGGTCGGCAGCGTCCGCTCCATGCGGGGGTGCACCGACTGGTCCTTCAGCGGCGGGCGGATGGTGCCGGACCAGGTGATCGGCTCCTGGGGGAGCACCGCGGCCAGCAGGTCCAGCTTCTCCTCGAACAAGGTCTCGTAGTCCTGCATCGCGTAGCCGAACAGCGGGAACGACTCGGTGAACGAGCCACGTCCCACCGTCAGCTCGGCGCGACCGTCCGAGAGGGCATCCAGCGTCGAGAACCGCTCGAACACTCGGATCGGGTCGTCGGAGCTCAGCACGGTCACGGCGGTCCCGAGCGTGATGCGTCCGGTGCGGGTGGCCAGGCCCGCCAGCACCGTGTCCGGGGCGCTGACGGCGAAGTCGGGGCGATGGTGCTCGCCGATCGAGAAGTGGTCGATCCCCACGGCGTCGGCCAGCTCGCCCTGGGCCACGATGTCGCGGATCACCTGGGCCGCGGGCACCGGATCGCCCGCGAGGTCGACCGAGACGTCGCCGAAGGTGTCGAGGCCGAAGGTGGGGTGCTGGGGTGCGGTCGTCATGCTCTGGCGGACCTCCTGGTCGTCGGGTCCCTCCCGAAGTGATTGATAGTTCAAGGATATAGGCCGGCAAGGGTCCTGTCCAGGCACGGGGTGGGGGCCTCTCCCCCACGACGACCGCGCGATTCCGCCACCCGATGAGGTCGACACCACGGCCCAGGAGGGCACCCTGGAGATCATCGGCGCCCGGGCCACCGCCCGCCCGCTCGCACGAGGTTCGCACGGACGCCCGCGGGCTCGCCGATGAGTTCGCGGCTCTCGAGCCGCGCTCGTCGCGCGGGACACCGCGCCGCCGATGCGCCGTCGGCCGACGGCCGACGGCCTAGACTGTCGACCATGCGTATCGCCCGATTCACCACCGGCGAAGATCCCATGTACGGCATCGTCCAGGAGAAGGACGGCCAGGACATGGTCTATGGGATCACCGGTGACCCCCTGTACACCGAGATCCGCCCGACCGGCACCATCGTCCCGCTTCAGGACGTCCGTCTGCTGGCTCCCGTCATCCCGCGCTCGAAGGTGGTGTGCGTCGGCCGCAACTATGCCGCGCACGCCGCGGAGATGGGCGGCGAGGTGCCCGAGCAGGCGCTGTTCTTCCTCAAACCCAACACGGCCGTCGTGGGCCCGGGCGACCCGGTGGCGATCCCGCCGTACAGCCAGGAGGTCAGCCTCGAGGCCGAGCTCGCCGTGGTCATGAAGCGGATGGCCAAGGACGTCGCGGTCGGCGACGTGCCCGAGGCGGTCCTCGGCTACACCTGCGCGAACGACCTCACCGCCCGGGACTCCCAGCGGTCGGAGAACCAGTGGTTCCGCGCCAAGGCCTTCGACACGTCCTGCCCCATCGGCCCCTGGATCGAGACGGACCTCGATGTCGCCGGCCCCGCCGGCCTCGCGATCTCCTCGCACGTCGACGGCGCGGTCGCCCAGGACGGCACCACCGCGGACATGGTCCGCTCGGTCGCCGAGCTGATCGCCGAGATCTCCACCGTGGTCACGCTGTTGCCCGGCGACCTGGTCCTGACCGGCACCCCCGCCGGCGTGCGCACCGTCGAGGCCGGGTCGAGCATCGACATCACCATCGAGGGGATCGGCACGCTGACCAATCCCGTCGTGCGGCGCTGAGACGCCCGACCCGATCCGCTACCCCGCGACCCCAGGAGCATCCCGCGTGACCACCACCCCGAGCTCGATCCCCGCCTCCCCCTCCTCCGGCGAGGTGCGGGTGCGCTTCTGCCCCAGCCCCACCGGCACGCCGCACGTGGGGATGGTGCGCACCGCCCTGTTCAACTGGGCGCACGCCCGCCACCACGGCGGCAAGCTCGTCTTCCGCATCGAGGACACCGACGCCGCGCGCGACAGCGAGGAGTCCTACCACCAGCTGCTGGAGGCCATGCGCTGGCTCGGCATCGACTGGGACGAGGGCGTCGAGGTCGGCGGGCCCGACGGCCCCTACCGCCAGTCCCAGCGCGCCGACATCTACCAGGACGTCATCGCGAGGCTGAAGGAGTCCGGCCACATCTACGAGTCCTTCTCCACCGCAGAGGAGATCTCGCAGCGCCACCGCGAGGCCGGACGGGACCCCCAGCTCGGCTACGACGGCTACGACCGCGACCTCACCGAAGAGCAGAAGGCCGCTCACCGCGCCGAGGGCCGCGAGCCCACCTGGCGACTGCGCATGCCCGCGGAGGACCTCTCCTTCACGGACCTGGTGCGCGGGGAGATCACCTTCAAGGCCGGTTCGACCCCGGACTTCGTGGTGGTCCGCGCGAACGGTCAGCCGCTGTACACGCTCGTGAACCCCGTCGACGATGCCCTCATGCGCATCACCCACGTGCTGCGCGGCGAGGACATCCTCTCCTCGACGCCCCGCCAGATCGCGCTGTACCGGGCGCTGATCGAGATCGGGGTCGCCGAACGGGTCCCCGAGTTCGGCCACCTGCCCTATGTGATGGGGGAGGGGAACAAGAAGCTCTCCAAGCGCGACCCCCAGGCAAACCTCTTCCACTACCGCGACCAGGGCTTCACCCCCGAGGGCATGGTCAACTACCTCGCCCTGCTGGGCTGGGGCTACAGCGCCGACGAGGACATCTTCTCGCGCGAGCAGCTGGTGGAGCGCTTCACGGCCGAGGACGTGAACCCCAACCCCGCCCGCGTGGATCTCAAGAAGGCCACCGCCATCAACGCCGACCACATCCGGCTGCTGCCGGAGGCAGAGCTCACGGAGCGCCTGATCCCGTACCTCCAGCGGGCAGAGGTGCTGGGGGAGACCGTCAGCGAACAGCAGCGCGAGCTGGTCGCCGCCGCCACCCCGCTGGTGCAGACCCGCATGAACCTGCTCGGCGAGGCGGCGGATCTGCTGGGCTTCCTGTTCATCGCCGACGAGGATCTCGTCGTCACCGACGACGCCCTCAAGAAGCTCGGTGACGACCCCGTCGGCGTGCTCGAGCGGGCGATCGGCGAGGTCGAGACCGTCCCCGAGGGCTGCTTCACCGCGGGGGCGCTCGAGACGACGCTGCGTGAGGCGATCGTCGAGGACATGGGCATCAAACCGCGACTCGCCTTCGGTCCGCTGCGCAGCGCCGTCTCCGGTCGCCGCGTGTCCCCGCCGCTGTTCGAGTCCATGGAGCTGCTGGGCAAGCCCTCGAGCCTGGCCCGGCTGCGCGCGCTGCGCGACCGGCTCGCCAGCGGTTCCTGAGCTTCGGGAGCGCTGTGAGGAGGCGTGCTCAGCCTCACAGCGCTCCCGGGCCCTCTCGCTTTGTCATGGGCGGGATGAGCCGGTAGAGTCTTACCTCGGTACGGCAACTGCGGAACAGTCCGAAAAGCCCTCGGGAACCACCGGGGAACGATTCGGAACGGGACATGGAAAACGTACTGTCACCATGGGGTATGGTGTAATTGGCAACACAGCGGTTTCTGGTACCGTCGTTCTAGGTTCGAGTCCTGGTACCCCAGCTCTGCATCACGTCTCGGACGTCGTGCAGTCCGCGCCCCGTTCGTCTAGCGGCCCAGGACGTCGCCCTCTCACGGCGGTAACACCGGTTCAAATCCGGTACGGGGTACGACGCGAGAACTGAGGTTCTCGTGCGGGCCCCGTTCGTCTAGCGGCCCAGGACGTCGCCCTCTCACGGCGGTAACACCGGTTCAAATCCGGTACGGGGTACGGACAGGAGCCGATGCCACAGGCATCGGCTCCTTTTCTGTTTCTCTGCCCCGACGCGCCGTCACGGAGTATCGTCGTGACATGACGCACGCCACACCGCAGTCGCCCCGGAGCACGACGCCGCGGATCACCGTGGGCGTCTTCGATGCCGATGAGTCCGATCTCGCCGTCCGCTGGGCGGCCCGCCATGCGCGAAGGGTCGGCGGGACCCTCCACCTGATCCACGCCTTCATGTGGACCGAACTCGATGTGAACACCGACCCGATCCCCGGGATGACCGGATCCGGCATCCGCAATGCGGCCCACAGTCTCATCCGCGACGCCCTCGAGATCGCCCGCGAGGGCGACCCCGAGCTGCCGATCACCTCCGAGATCGTCGACGGCAACGCCGTGCCCGTGCTGGTCGAGGCCAGTGCGGAGTCCGACGTGATCGTGGTCGGCGGACGGGGGCTCGGCCGTCTGCTGACCCTCATCGTCGGGTCCAAGTCCCTCGCCCTGGCCGCCCGCTCGCACTGCCCGGTGGTCGTGGTGCGCGGGGACATCGACCACGAGGGGGCGATCGGTCTGGTCCATCACGAGACGGCCACCGAGGTCGTCACTCGCGCGGCGGACCTCGGCGAAGCCTACGAACGGGACATCCATCTCGTGGTGCGTGCCGAGACCAGCCCGGAGGAGGCCGAAGCGATCCGCGCCCGCACCGCGGAGCAGATCGCTCTGTCCCATCCCGGCGTCGTCGTCCGCGATGTCACCATCGCCGCCTCGGGCACGGCCAAGGAGCTCGTCCATGCCAGCGAGGACGCCTCGCTCATGGTGGTCGCGGGGGAGCGGGTCCACGGACCGGACAAGCCGGCCGCCGCGCCGCGACAGCTGGTCACGGTGCTCCGCTTCGCCAACACCCCGGTCTGGATCGAACGGGAGTGACCTGGTCGCGGCACCGCACCGGACCGGGCCGTGCGATACGGCGTCTCAGGCGCCGGCGCGGCGCAGAAGCTCCGTGAGGTGGTTCGCCGAGCTCATGACGGAGGCCGCGTGCAGGCGCCCGGGCTGCCGGGTGATGCGCTCGATCGGCCCGGAGATGCTCAGCGCCGCGACGACCCGGCCGTTGGGGCCGCGCACCGGGGAGGAGACGGAGCCCACGCCCGGCTCCCGCTCGCCGATGGACTGCGCCCAGCCGCGACGGCGCACCGCCGAGAGCTGAGTGGCGGTGAAGCGGGCGCCGAGCAGCCCGCGGTGCAGGCGGTCCGGTTCCTCCCAGGCCAGCAGGATCTGTGCCGCGGAGCCGGCCCGCATGGTCAACGCGGACCCCAGCGGTACGGAGTCGCGCAGGCCGATCGGACGCTCGGCGGCGGCCACGCAGATGCGGTGGTCACCCTGGCGGCGGTAGAGCTGCGCGGACTCCCCGGTGTGGTCCCGCAGGGCGGCCAGCACCGGGCCGGCGGCGGCTAGGAGCCGATCCTCACCCGCGGCGGCGGCCAGCTCACCCAGACGCGGGCCCAGGATGAATCGGCCTTGCATGTCACGGGTGACCAGGTGGTGATACTCCAGCGCCACCGCCAGGCGATGCGCGGTGGGGCGGGCCAGGCCGGTCGACTGCACGAGCTGGGCCAGGGTCGCGGGCCCGGCCTCCAGGGCTCCGAGCACGACGGCCGCCTTGTCGAGCACGCCGACGCCGCTGCCGTTCTCCTCCGTGATCTTGTCCATGCACCGATACTGCCGTCTTATTTGGTGAGACGCAAGTGCGTCGCATCGTGGACCGGCCCACGATGGTGCCGTGCTCGTACCCCGAGCGCGGATCAGCATGCAGATGTCCCGTCCCGGGGCGTCGACGGCACGCGCCCCCACGAGGGGCGCAGGGAAGGATCGACATGGCGGGGACCCTCGCGGAGAAGGTGTGGGCGGACCACGTGGTGCGCCGGGGTGAGAACGGCGAACCGGACCTGCTGTACATCGACCTCCAGCTCCTGCACGAGGTGACCAGCCCGCAGGCCTTCGACGGGCTCCGCCAGGAGGGCCGTACCCCGCGCCGCCTGGACCAGACCCTGGCCACCGAGGACCACAACACGCCCACGATCGACATCGAGAAGCCGATCGCGGATCTCACCTCGCGCACCCAGATCGACACCCTGCGCCGCAACGCCGAGGAGTTCGGCGTGCGCATCCACAGCCTCGGCGACAAGGACCAGGGCATCGTCCATGTGGTCGGCCCGCAGCTGGGGCTGACCATGCCCGGCATCACCGTCGTGTGCGGCGACTCCCACACCTCGACCCACGGTGCCTTCGGCGCGCTGGCCTTCGGCATCGGCACCAGCGAGGTCGAGCACGTGCTCGCCACCCAGACCCTGCCGCTGACCCCCTTCAAGACCATGGCGATCACCGTGGACGGCACCCTGAAGCCGGGCGTGACCGCGAAGGACATCATCCTCGCCGTGATCGCGAAGATCGGCACGGGCGGCGGTGCGGGCTATGTGCTCGAGTACCGCGGCGAAGCGATCCGGTCGCTCTCCATGGAGGGCCGGATGACCATCTGCAACATGTCCATCGAAGCCGGCGCCCGCGCGGGCATGATCGCGCCCGACGAGACCACCATCGAGTACGTCCGGGGTCGTCCGCACGCTCCGGTCGGCAAGGACTGGGACGAGGCCGTCGCCTCCTGGAAGGCCCTGCGCACCGAGGAGGACGCGACCTTCGACGCCGAGGTCGTCATCGACGCCGACGAGCTCGAGCCCTTCGTCACCTGGGGCACCAACCCCGGTCAGGGCCTGCCGCTGTCGGCCGCAGTCCCCGCCCCCGAGGACTTCACCGACGACAACGCCCGCGTCGCCGCCGAGAACGCCTTGGAGTACATGGACCTCGTGCCCGGCACCCCGCTGAAGGACATCAGGGTCGACACCGTGTTCATGGGCTCGTGCACCAACGGCCGCATCGAGGACCTGCGCGCCTTCGCCTCCGTGCTGGAGGGCCGCCGAAAGCACCCCGACGTGCGCGTCATGGTGGTGCCCGGCTCGGCCCGCGTGCGTGTCCAGGCCGAGCAGGAGGGCCTCGACCAGATCTTCCTCGACTTCGGCGCCGAGTGGCGCCAGGCAGGCTGCTCCATGTGCCTGGGCATGAACCCGGACCAGCTGGCCCCCGGCGAACGCGCAGCGTCCACCTCCAACCGCAACTTCGAGGGGCGCCAGGGCAAGGGCGGTCGCACCCACCTGGTCTCACCGGTGGTGGCCGCCGCCACCGCGGTGCGCGGGACGCTGTCCTCCCCGTCGGACCTCGGTGCGCCGACCGCGCCCTCCGACCTCCAGCCCGTCGCCTGATCAGGAGCATCCCGATGGAAGCCTTCACCACCCATACCGGCATCGGTGTCCCGCTGCGTCGCAGCAATGTCGACACCGACCAGATCATCCCCGCCGTCTACCTCAAGCGCGTCACCAAGACCGGGTTCGACGACGGCCTGTTCCACGCCTGGCGCACGAACGATCCCGACTTCGTGCTGAACCGGCCCGCGTACGCGAAGGGATCCGTGCTGGTCGCGGGCCCCGACTTCGGCACCGGTTCCTCCCGCGAGCACGCCGTGTGGGCACTGCGCGACTACGGCTTCCAGGCCGTGCTCTCGAGCCGCTTCGCGGACATCTTCCGGGGCAACGCGGGCAAGCAGGGGCTCGTCGCCGGTGTCCTGTCCGAGGACGACCTCGAGCAGCTGTGGAAGATCCTCGAGGAGGAACCCGGCACCGAGGTGACCGTCGATCTCGAGAACCGCCAGGCCCATGCGGGCGCAGCCGGGGCTGTCTTCCGCTTCGACATCGACGACTACACCCGCTGGCGTCTCATGGAGGGCCTGGACGACATCGGTCTCACCCTGCGCCATGAACAGGCGATCACCGACTTCGAGGCGGCCCGCCCGTCCTGGCTTCCGAAGACCCTTCCGGCACGCACGGCCGAGACCCGCTGACCCCGCCCCGAGGGTCACCGCGACCAGGGGAGGTATGGCGATGGTCCTCCGGCCGCTCCGGTATGGTGAGTCGATGGCAGCGGGCGTCCTGGACGCCTGTCCAGCGAGGCAAGGACACTATGAGTTCGACATTCCACGTGCGCGGAGGTCGGCCCCTCGACGGTGAGATCACCGTCCGCGGGGCGAAGAACCTCGTCTCCAAGGCGATGGTCGCGTCCCTGCTGGGGGAGGGTCCGAGCGTGCTCGACTCGGTCCCGGACATCAGCGATGTGCGGATCGTCTCCGAGCTCCTGGCGATCCACGGGGTCAAGGTCGAGCGCGACGTCGCCGGCGGCACCCTGCGGATGGACCCCTCGAACGTCGAGCGCGCCCACGTGGCCGACATCGACGCCCATGCCGGCAGCTCCCGCATACCGATCCTGTTCTGCGGCCCGCTGCTGCACCGCCTCGGCGAGGCGATCATCCCCGACCTCGGCGGCTGCCGGATCGGGGACCGTCCCATCAATTACCACCTCGACGTCCTGCGGAACTTCGGTGCCGTGGTCGACAAGCGCGAGATGGGCATCTACATCACCGCGCCCCGTGGCCTGCACGGCACCAAGATCCACCTGGAGTACCCGAGCGTCGGCGCCACCGAGCAGGTGCTGCTGACCGCGGTGCGCGCCCAGGGCGTCACCGAGCTCACCAACGCCGCGGTCGAGCCGGAGATCGAGGACCTCATCGCGGTCCTGCAGAAGATGGGCGCGCTCATCTCCCTGCAGACCGACCGCACCATCACCGTCGAGGGCGTCGACCGGCTCGGCGGCTACGAGCACATGGCCCTGCCCGACCGCATCGAGGCCGCGTCCTGGGCCTGCGCGGCCCTGGTCACCCGGGGATCGGTGATGGTGCGGGGCGCCCAGCAGAAGCCGATGGCGACCTTCTTGAACACCTTCCGCAAGATCGGCGGCGGGATGGACATCACCGAGGCCGGGATCCGTTTCCACCACCCGGGCACGCCGCTGCGGGCGATCGCGGTCGAGACCGACGTCCACCCGGGGCTGATGACCGACTGGCAGCAGCCGTTGGTGGTGGCCCTGACCCAGGCGGACGGCATCTCCATCATCCACGAGACGGTGTACGAGAACCGCCTGGGCTTCACCTCGGCGTTGAACGAGATGGGCGCCCATACACAGGTCTACCGGGAGTGCCTGGGCGGATCGAGCTGCCGCTTCGGCCGCAGCAACTACAACCACTCCGCCGTGATCTCCGGCCCCAAGACGCTCCACGGCGCCGACATCACCGTTCCGGATCTGCGCGGCGGCTTCTCCTACCTGATCGCGGCGCTCGGCGCCGAGGGGATCTCGACCATCCGGGGCATCGATCTGATCGACCGCGGCTACGAGTCGTTCCGTGAGAAGCTCACGGCGCTCGGCGCCGACTACTGGGAGGACTGAGGATGGACGAGGACGTCACGCCCCCGACGGTCGGCAGCTCGCTGGCGCTGCGCGACATCCCGATCCCGGATTACTGCGACGTGGTCATCGTCCCGACCGGCGGCGTCGACGAGCCGGATCCCCGGGTCTGGGCCGACGCGATCTTCTCGCACGAGAACACCCCTCTGTCCAAGCGGGGCGTGCGTGCCCTGCGCGATGAGGCGATCCGCCTGTTCGACATGGTGCCGCCGCCGGAGAAGGAGTACGTGGCCGACGAGGTGGTCGGCTCCGAGGCGCTGATCATCGACGACGACGCGAATCTGCGCATCCGCATCGGGGTGGCGCTGCTGCCCGGCGGGGAGCTGCTGCAGGTCACGACCGCCGTGAGGTACCGGTCGGTGCGGGGCCGGCTCGCCTTCGGCCCGCGCCGGCTGATGCACGCCGCCGCCGTGAACACCCTGGCCCGGCGCGCCCCCACGACGCTGAGGCGTCGCGCTTCGATCCCCGGCCCGTCGGTGCGATCCGTGACGGGCCAGGCGACCCGCAAGGCCCTCGGCCGTTCGTCCTCCGCCTCCCGGTGACCACGCCGCTGCTGCGCAGCTGGGACGTGGGCGGCGCCCGGCCGGTCCCGCGGCGGGCCGGGGCCGTGATCGATCTCGCCCAGCTCGCGCTGCGCCCGCTGCTGCGGCTGCTGACCAGGCCCACCTGGATCGGTGCCGAGAATCTCCCGGCGACCGGGGCCGCCCTCGCCTGCGGGAACCATCTGGGGCCGGTCGACGCCTTCGCCTACGGCCATCTGCTGCAGGCCTCCGGCATCGCCCCGCGCTTCCTGGCCAAGGAGGCCATGTTCCGCGTGCCCGTCCTGGGGGCCGCGCTGCGGTCGGCCCGCCAGATCCCGGTGCGCCGCGCCGCCTCCCGCGGTCGGCACGCCCTGGAGGACGCCCGGCAGGCGCTCGGGCGCGGCGAGCTGCTGATGATCTTCCCGGAGGGGACCTACACCCGTGACCCGGACCTGTGGCCGATGCAGGCCCGACCGGGAGCGGCCCGGCTCGCCCTGGAGACCGGGGCGCCCCTGGTGCCGATCGCGAGCTGGGGCGGCCGGAAGCTGTGGCCCGTCGGTTCCCCGGTCCCGCACCCCGGCCCGGGGCGCCGCCTCGTGATCCGTGTGGGGGAGCCCTACACCGTGGCCCGCCAGGAGGGGGAGACCTCCCAGGAGGCCGCTCTGCGGGTCTCCGCGGACCTCATGGCCCGGATCGCCGACCTGCTGGGCCGGACCCGCGGCGAGCGCCCCCCGGCCGCCCTCCACGATCCGCGGGGCGACGAGCACCGCCCCGAGATCGGCAGGCCGCAGGCCGGCTTCCGACCGGTGCGGCAGCGATGACCGCGCTGACCGTGCTCGGTGCCGGCAGCTGGGGCACCACCTTCGCGCAGGTCCTCGCCGACAGCGGCCACGAGGTGACGCTCTGGGCGCGCCGCGAGGAGGTCGCCCAGGAGATCCGCGAGCAGCACCGCAACAGCACCTATCTCGGCGACCGGGTGCTCCCGGAGACGGTGGACGCCACCTCCTCGGTGGCCGGGGCCGTCGAGGGGGCCGATGGGATCGTGCTGGCGATCCCCGCGCAATCGATGCGGGCCACCCTCGCCGCCTGGCCGGATCTGCCACCCGTCCCGGTCCTCTCCCTGACCAAGGGGATCGAGCGGGGCACCGATGCCCGGATCAGCGAGATCATCATCGGCGCCGGCGGAGCGGACCCCGAGCTCGTCGGGGTGCTGTCGGGCCCGAACCTCTCGGCCGAGATCGCCGAGCGCCGTCCCTGCGCGAGCGTGGTCGCCGCCGGGTCCGAGAAGCTCGCCAACGAGCTGGCGACCTGGTGCCAGGCGCCCTACCTGCGCACCTACACCTCCATCGACGTGGTCGGCGTCGAGATCGCCGGTGCCGTCAAGAACGTCATCGCCATCGCCGTCGGGGCGGCCACCGGGCTCGGCCACGGGGACAACACGACCGCGAGCCTGATCACCCGGGGCCTGGCGGAGATCTCCCGGCTCGGCGTCGCCCTCGGCGGCCGCTCGGAGACCTTCGCGGGGCTGGCCGGGATGGGCGACCTGGTGGCCACCTGTGCCTCCCCGCTGAGCCGCAACCACCGCCTCGGACTCGCTCTCGGTCACGGCCTCGACGTGCGCGCCGCCGCCGCGGAGGTGGGACAGACCGCCGAGGGCGTCGCGACCGCCCGGGCCGTCGCGGACCTCGCCGCCCGGCTCGGCGTCGACATGCCCATCACCGCCGCCGTGGTGGATGTCGTCGATCACGATGCCCGCATCGACGAGGTCACCACGGCGCTGCTGGCGCGCGGCGTCCGGCCGGAATGACTACCCTGCGACCATGAGAACCTCCGTCGCCCTCCTGTTCGGCGGCCGCAGCGGCGAGCACGGCATCTCGTGCGTCACCGCCGGCGGCATCCTCGCCGCGATCGACCGCGAACGCTTCGCGGTGACCGCCGTCGGCATCACCCGCGAGGGTCGCTGGGTGCACGTCTCCGACGACCCCTCGGACTGGACCCTGGTCGACGGCCGCGCCCCCGAGGTGGCCGCGGAGGGTCCCGAGGTGCTGCTGCCCGCGGCTCGGCACCGGCCGGGAGAGCGCAGCGTGCTGCGCCAGGTCATCGGCGGGGAGGTCATCGATCTGGCGGAGATCGACGTGGTGCTGCCGCTGCTGCACGGGGCCTACGGCGAGGACGGCACCATCCAGGGCATGCTCGAGATGCTCGATCTCCCCTACGTGGGCAGCGGGGTGCTCGCGTCGGCGACCTGCATGGACAAGGCCGCCACCAAGCTGTCCCTGCGGGCGGCCGGCCTCGAGTGCGCCCCCGGCATCGTGGTCCACGAGGACCGCTGGGCCGACGGGGCCGACGAGGTCCGGGACCATCTGCGCCGACACCACCGCCTGCCCTGGTTCATCAAGCCCGCCCGGGCCGGCTCGAGTCTCGGCGTCACCCGGGTCGAGGCTCCCGACGAGCTCGAGCACGCGATGAAGACCGCCTTCGCCGAGGACCCGAAGGTGCTCATCGAGGAGGCCGTGGTCGGGCGGGAGGTGGAATGCGGCGTGCTCCAGGGATCCGACGAGCGCGGTCCGCGCACCACCGTGCCCGGCGAGGTGCTCGTCGGCGACGACCTCGACTTCTACGACTACGAGGCCAAGTACTTCGGCAAGGGCACCGTCAGCATCGACGTGCCGGCCGGTCTCCCGGACCGCGTGCTCGAGGAGGTCCGCGAGGTCGCCTCGCGAGCCTTCACGGTGCTCGGCCTCGAGGGTCTGGCGCGGGTGGACGTGTTCGTCACCGACCAGGGACGCGTGGTGGTCAACGAGGTCAACACGATGCCCGGCTTCACCCCGTACTCCATGTTCCCGGTGCTGTGGGAGCACATGGGGCTGCCTTATGCGGAGCTCATCGCGGATCTGATCGAGCAGGCCCGCTCCCGCCGGCTCGGTCCCCGCTGACCCCGCCGGAACGGGCGGTCAGGATCCCGGGGCGTCCCCCGGGCCGACGCAGTGGTCGGTCGCTTCGATGTTCTGATCGATGACCTGCGCCAGATCGAGTGCCGCGCCCGACGGCTGATCGGGGGCGGCGGACATCGGCACCGACACGTCGATGGCCGGCTCCCGGCCGTAGGTGGTGTACAGGAACACGTCGTCCTCGAGCTCGCGGACGATCCAGTCGATCTGGATCCCGCCTCCGTCCTCGAGGGTGGTGCAGATGTCGGTGGTGGGCCCGGGTGGGGTGACGCCGCAGCGCATCACCACGGTGTTCTCGCCCTCGCCCCACGCGGCCGTGCCCTGGCTCGAGGTCTCCACCCGGTCCATGCCCAGCACCTGCGGCGGGGCCTGCAGGACGATGTCGGCGCACAGCGGGTCGGTGGCCGCCGGGCCCGCGGGGACCTGCACCGTGCCGCAGGAGGCGAGGGAGAAGGCCATCAGGCCGGCGGCTGCGAAGGCGGGAAGACGGGAGCGGAGCACGCCAGCAGGGTACCGTCCGAACCTGCACCCGGACCTGCCCCCGGACCTGTACGCCGAGCCCGAACCCGAGCCGGTGCCCGGCTCCGGCACACTGGGTCCATGACCTCTGAAGCACCCCTCGGGGAGGCTGGGCTGCTGGCCCGCATGCTCCCGCACCTGTCCGCCTCCGACCGTCTCGAGGTCGGCCCCGGCGACGACGCCGCCGTGGTGCGCCTGCCCTCGCCGCGGATGGTGGTCACCACGGACACCCTGGTCGAGGGCCACGACTTCCTTCCCGACGCGACCACGCCGGTGTGGATCGGCCGCAAAGCCGCTGTGCAGAACCTCGCCGACGTCGCCGCGATGGGTGCCCGGCCCCTCGCCCTCGTCGTCGCCCTCTCCGCCCCCGCCGATACCCCGGCGTCCGTGTTCGAAGAGCTCACGATCGGTCTCGCCGGGCGAGCGGAGGCCGAGGGGGCGGAGGTGGTCGGCGGCGACCTGGGCCGCGCCGAGCAGCTCACGGTGACGGTCACCGCGCTCGGCGCCCTCGAGGAGGGACGGGCGCCGGTGCTGCGCTCGGGCGCCCGGGTCGGGGACGTGCTCGCGATCGGCTCTGCGCGACTGGGCCGCTCCGCTGCGGGCCTGGCCCTGGTCCTCTCGGGCCGGATCCGGGTCGACGACGGGCGGATCGAGGGAGCGGGCCCTCACGGCGACCTCGTGGCGTGGCACGACGCCCCGGAGCCGGACCTGTCTCTGGGGTGGACCGTCGGCCGCGGCGCGAGCGCGATGATGGACCTCTCCGACGGCCTGGTCCGCGACGGCACCCGCATCGCCCGCGCCTCCGGGGTGCAGCTGGACCTGGACGGCGCCGCCCTCGCCCCCGATGCGGCGCAGCTGGAGCCGCTGGCCGTCGAGCTCGACGCGGATCCGTGGTCGTGGGTCCTGCACGGGGGCGAGGAGCACGCGATGCTCGCCACCTTCGCCGCCGGTGCCGTCCCGGTCGGATTCCGCCGGATCGGGCGCGTCCTGCCCGCCGGGGGAGAGAAGGACCACCGGGTGCTGCTGGACGGCCGAGAGATCCGAGGCACCGGCTTCGACCACTTCGCAGCACCCGTCTAAGCTGGACCCGCCCTGCGAGGGCACCCCCAGGTACGAAGGAGATCCCCATGCCGATCACGGTCAAGGCACTGCAGAAGAACGGCCCGGACCAGCCGTTCCGCGTCGCGAACATCGAGCGGCGGGACCCCCGTCCGGACGACGTCGTCATCGACATCAGGGCGGCCGGGATCTGCCACAGCGACATCCACACCATCCGCAACGAGTGGGGCGAGGCGCACTTCCCGTTGACCGTCGGCCACGAGATCGCCGGGGTCGTCGAGGCCGTCGGCACGGACGTCACCGACTGGACGGTCGGCGACCGCGTGGGCGTCGGCTGCCTGGTGAACTCGTGCGGGACCTGCCAGGAGTGCCGCGCGGGCCAGGAACAGAACTGCCTGGGCGGGAACGTCGGCACCTACAACGCCCCCGACGTCGACGGCACCATCACCCAGGGCGGCTACGCCCAGAAGGTCGTCGTCAACGAGCGCTTCGTGTGCCGGATCCCGGACGCCCTGGATTTCGACGTCGCCGCCCCGCTGCTGTGCGCCGGCATCACCACGTACGCGCCCCTGGCCCGCTGGGGCGCCGGGGAGCTCAAGGATGGCGCTGCGAAGAAGGTCGCCGTGCTGGGGCTGGGCGGGCTCGGCCACATGGGCGTCCAGATCGCCGCGGCCATGGGCGCCGAGGTGACCGTGCTGTCGCGCACCCGCAAGAAGGAGCAGCTCGCCCTCGACCTCGGGGCCCAGCAGATGCTCGCCACCACCGAGGACGGCTTCTTCCGGGAGCACCGCGGCACCTTCGATCTGATCCTGAACACCATCAGCGCCGACATCCCCGTCGACGAGTACCTCTCGCTGCTGGCGCCCCGCGGCGTGATGGCCGTGGTCGGGATGCCGCCGGCGAAGCAGGAGCTCAGTTTCGGCTCGATCATCGGCGGAGGCAAGGTGCTGGCCGGCTCCAACATCGGCGGCATCGCCGAGACCCAGGAGATGCTCGACTTCTGTGCCGAGCACGGACTCGCCGCCCAGGTCGAGACCATCGGGATCGAGGAGGCCGACGCCACCTACGACCGCGTCGTCGCCGGCGAGGTCTACTTCCGCGCCGTGATCGACACCAGCACCTTCGAGGGGTCGCAACCGGCGTGAGCACCCCGGTGATCAGCGACCGCCCGGCCACCGAGGCCGACGCCGATCGGGACGGCCATCGCTTCGAACGGCGGGAGCCTGACGGCCGGCGGAAGGGCCGGCGTTCCCTGGTGCTCGAGATCGAGGACCAGCGCACCGGGGCCTCGCGTGATCGGGGTGGGCCGGACCGGCCCCGATGCGGTCCACCCCACGCGGGATCCGGTCGAGAGCGAGATCGATGCGGCGCCACCCCGGACCGCCTGGAAGCGGACCCCGCGCACCTGGTCGAGATCCCGAACGAACGCACCGCGGCGCTGCGCGGGCTGGAGTGATCGTCAGTCCAGTCGCCGCACGGGCAGCTCGGACTCGACCACCGCGCCGGCTGCGTCGAGGGCGATGCGGCAGGCCCGGGCGCCATCGAGCTCGGCGACCGCTTCGGTGAGCTCCGCTCCGCGGAACAGCAGCCCCGCGCCATCATCTGTGCAGAGCGTCGGGCCCAAGGTTCCGTCGGCGACCAGCTCACGGATCAGCGGGCGCCGTCGTTCCTCCGAGTCCATGTGCACCCCGTTGGCCCCGGGAAGGAAGCCCAGACCGTTCGTGACCGGGGCCAGCTCGGGGCCGAAGGAATCGGTGACGCCGCCCTCGAACCAGCAGATCGAGCCCGCTGAGATGCCGCCGAGCACGACGCCCTCCTGCCACAGCCGATGCAGGATCTCGGGAAGGCCGTGGGCGCGCCACACGGCGAGCAGATTCACCACCGAGCCGCCGTTCACCCAGATCACGTCGAAGCCCCGCAGGTATCCCTCCACGTCCTCGACGTTGGGCATGGAGAACAGGCTGAGGTGGTGCAGCTCGTAGCCGGCCTCCCGGGCCGCCTCCTCCATGTCCCGCTGGAAGCCCTTGTCGTCACCACTGGCGGTCCCGATGTTGCAGATGCGCGGCGGGCTGTCATGTCGGTCGTGGAGCGGGAGCGGGGCCTCCTGCGCCAGCTGCACGGCGAAGGCCATCATCGGCCCGAACCCGAAGCGCAGCCGCGGATGACGCAGGTACCCGGCGCTGGTGGCCAGGATGGTGGGGACGGCGGCGGGCATCAGGTCTCCTCGCAGAGCGGTCGCGGTGATCACGAACGGTACCGGATCTGCGTCGGGGGAATCGGAGCAGGATGTGGTTCCTCTGTCGGACCCTCCTGGTGCAACCAGAGCCGGCACCTCGACGCCCACCACGTCGTCCCCCTGGTCCGAGGGCGGATCCACGGGGCCACCGGCCCGACGAGTCCGGCGCACATCCAGCAGGCGGACCTCGAACGGATCATCATCACCACCACCACCGGTGGCGCAGGCTTCCGCCTCGCGGACTGCGTGGACGCCCTCTGCCAGAACGCGGTCGAACTCGCCGCCTGAGAGCGTTGCCGGGTGGAGATGCACGAGAGCCCCCACCCAGACGGGTGAGGGCTCTCGCGGGTGAGCTCGGTGCAGGCCCGCTCAGGCGCCGAGCGTGCTGACCTTGCCTGCCTTGAGGCAGGAGGTGCACACGTTCACGCGCTTGCTGGTGCCCTTGATCACAGTGCGCACGGACTGGATGTTCGGGTTCCAGCGACGCGAGGTGCGGCGATGCGAGTGGGACACGCTCTTGCCGAAGCTCGGGCCCTTGGCGCAGATGTCACACGTGGAAGCCACTGTCGTCTCCTGAAAAGTCGAATTCTGTTCGAATGCCCGCCCGTCCCGGCGACGTCACGTCGGAGTCGGTGACCATGGGTGAGCGCGGGGGCGCGGCCCCCGGAGGTCAGGGCAACCTCGGAATCATATCGCAGGTCGCCGTCGGCCTGAAGGGCGGCGGCCTGGGCGCTCGCTGTGGATTCCGCCACAGCGTCCTCCCCCGATGGCACGATAGTCCTCGGACCAGGGACGAGGAGGAGGGACATGGCCAGGAGACGGGAGATCGCCCGCGGCTCGATGCCGCTGACGGAGCTGCTCGAGCGCCGCGAGTCCCGCGCCATGGCGTCCTTCGGGGTGCGGGACCTCGACACCATGATGCGCTTCGCGCCCCGGCGCTACACCACTCCGGCACCGTTGCGCTCGCTGCACGAGGTCCACGAGGGGGAGGAGATGAGCGCGATCGTCTCCGTCCGTGGGGTGCGCGAGCGCCGTATGCGCAGCCGCCAGGGCACCATCCTCGAGGTCGGCGTCTCCGACGGGATCGAGGAGATCACCCTGACGTTCTTCCTGGCCAAGCAGCACCTGGTGGACTGGCACCGCAAGCATCTCACGGTGGGCGCCCACATCGTGGTCCATGGCATCGTCGGCCGCAACAAGCACACCGACCGGCCGCAGATCACCCACCCCGCCTACGAGGCCTACGAGGACACCCCCGAGGGACGGCTGCGTGCCCAGCGGCCGCTGCCGGTCTATCCGCTGCGCAAGAACATCGCCCAGCGCACCATGCGTTCGGCGACCGAGAAGGGCGTCGAGTTCGCCGATTCCCTCGCCCGGCCCGTGCCCGCCGAGCTCGTCGCCGCCCGCGGCCTCTCACCGCTGCCGCAGGCCGTCACGCAGGTCCACCTGCCCACGACGGTGCAGGACACCCGGGACGGCATGGCGCACCTGGTGTTCGAGGAGGCGTTCGTGCTGCAGTCGATCTTCGCCCAGCGCCGCGCCCTGGACGCTCGCACCCCCGCCCCCGCGCTGCGGGCCGAGGGCCCCCTCCAGGGGGCGTTCGAGCAGCGGCTGCCCTTCGAGCTCACCACCGGCCAGCGCGAGATCGGCGAGCAGATCATCGAGCGCCTCGCCCGCGAGCACCCCACCAGCGTGCTTCTGCAGGGCGACGTCGGCTCGGGCAAGACCGTCGTCGCCCTGCGCGCCATGCTGCGCGCCGTCGACTCCGGCCACCAGGCCGCCCTGCTCGCTCCGACCGAGGTCCTCGCCGAGCAGCACCACCGGACGATCACCACGCTGCTCGGGGAGCTCGCCGGCGCGGGACGACTGGACGGGCACGCCGACGCCACCCGGGTGCGCCTGCTGACCGGGTCCCAGAAGACCTCCGCCCGGCGCGAGACCCTGCTGGATGTCACCTCCGGGGAGGCCGGGATCGTGATCGGCACCCACGCCCTGCTCACCGAGTCCGTCGAGTTCGCCTCGCTGGGTCTGGTCGTGATCGACGAGCAGCACCGCTTCGGTGTCGACCACCGCCGCCGTCTGCGCACCAAGGGGCCCGAGGGCACCAGCCCGCACGTCGTGGTGATGACCGCGACCCCGATCCCGCGCACCGCGGCCCTGGCGACCGTCGGCGACCTCGATGTGCTCACCCTGCGGGAGAGCCCCGGTCTGCGGGCTGGGGTGACCAGCTTCGTGGTCCCCGAGACCGTCCGTTCCTGGGAGGCCCGGATGTGGGCGCGCGCCGGGGAGGAGATCGGTGCGGGTCGCCAGGTGTTCGTGGTCTGCGCCCGCATCGACGAGGCCGACGAGTCGCCGGCGGCGCCCGCGGTCCTCGATCCGGACGGGCGGGTGGCCGAGACCCGCATCGAGGAGGCCCGCGGTGTCACGGCGACCGCCGAGCGCCTCGCCCGCCGCCCCGAGCTGGCCGATGCCCGTATCGGCGTGCTGCACGGCCGGATGCCTGCCGAGGAGAAGCAGCTGGTCATGGACCGCGTGCTGGCCGGCGAGATCGATCTGCTGGTCTCCACCACCGTCATCGAGGTCGGCGTCGACGTGCCGAACGCCTCCGTGATGATCGTGCTGGACGCCGAGCGCTTCGGCGTCTCCCAGCTGCACCAGCTGCGCGGCCGCGTCGGCCGCGGGGAGCACGCCGGCATCGCCTTCCTCGACACCCGCCTGCCGCCGGGCGCCCCGGCGTTCGACCGCTTGGAGGGGATCGCGTCGGCGGCCGACGGCTTCGCCCTGGCGGAGCTGGACCTGCAGGTGCGCGGCGCCGGTGACCTGGTGGGGGAGGAGCAGTCCGGGCTGCAGCGCACCCTGCGCTACCTCGACGTGATCCGCGACGGCCGCGTCATCGAGCAGGCCCGCGAGGACGCCTTCGCCGTGATCGCGGCCGATCCCGACCTCACCGACCATCTCGATCTCGCCGGTGCCATCGACGATCGCCTGCGCGACGCCGACCCCGACGTGGAGAGGAGCTGACATGCCGCGGATCATCGCCGGCGCCCTCGGCGGCCGTACCCTCCCCGGTCCGCCCGGAAAGGGCACCCGCCCCACCTCCGACCGAGTGCGCGAGGCGCTGTTCTCTCGCCTGGAGGGCTGGGACGCCCTGGCCGACGCGCGGGTGCTGGACCTGTATGCCGGCACCGGGGCGCTGGCCCTCGAATCCCTGTCCCGCGGCGCCGAGCACGCCCTCATGGTGGAGCTGCACGGCCCCACGGCCCGGCAGCTGCGCCGCACGGCCGCGGGCCTCGGCCTCGACCAGCGCTGCGAGATCCGCGCCGGGAAGGCAGAGACCGTCGCCGCCCAGCTGGCCACGACCGAGGACGCCCCGGCCTTCACGCTCGTCTTCCTCGACCCGCCCTACGACGTGAGCACCGGGACGCTCGAGGCGCTGCTGATCACCTTGCGCCCCGCCCTGAGTGACGACGCCCTGGTCGTCATCGAGCGCTCGAGCCGCACCCGGGCGCTGACCTGGCCGACGGGCTGGGCAGACGACGGCACCCGGACCTACGGCGAGACCGTCCTCCAGTTCGGCGGGCCCGCGACCGACTGAGTGCCGAGAGTCGCCAGCAGGTCGAGCTTGCCGGCGTCCTCGCTGTGCGGGGGAGCGGTCAGCACCAGCAGCACCTGTGATTCGTCCTCGGTCAGCAGCGCCTGACAGTCCACCTCGATCCGGCCGACCTGCGGATGCAGCACCACCTTGTGGTCCTCGAAGCGGCGAGCGACCATCTGGGAGTCCCACAGCTGCGCGAACTCCTCGCTGCGGGCGTGCAGGATGTCGGCGAGCTCCGCGGCACGGGAGCGCGGGCCCATCGACCCGTAGGCGGCGCGCAGCGACGCCGCCCGGGCACGGCTGTGATGCGCATGCGCCTCGAGGGGATACACGGCGCGCGCCTGCTCAGGATGCAGGAACCAGGTGTAGATCGCGCTGCGCTCCCACCCGCTGACATGGTCGGCGTCCCCGAAGAGGGCGCGCGCGGGGCCGTTCTGGACCAGCGTCTCCTCGAGAGCGGACAGGATCAGGGCCGGGGTGTCGTGCAGGCGGTCCAGCACGCGCATCAGGGCGGGTGCCACGTACCCCTCGACGGCGAGGCGGTCCGGGGCGCTGTGCCCCGCCACCCGGAACAGGTAGTCGCGCTCGTCGGTCGTCATCCGCAGGGCCCGAGCGATCGCGGCGAGCATCTGGGTGCTCGGCTGGGGGCCGCGCCGCTGCTCGAGCCGCGTGTAGTAGTCGGTGGACATGGTCGCCAGCTGCGCGACCTCCTCACGGCGCAGCCCCGGGGTGCGGCGCCGTGCCCCGGGCCCGAGACCGACGTCGGCCGGGGCCAGCGCGGCACGATGTCGCACGAGGAAGTCTGCGAGCGCGTCCCTGTCCATCCCTGCAGTATCGACCGCGCAGGCTGCGTCGGCCAGGGACCGCCGATCCCCCGATGTCCGGACTCTGGTGCGCCTGCGGGACGGCGGCCAGGCTCGAGGACATGAACATCACCGGACACACCATCTTCATCCCCGGCGCCACCAGCGGTATCGGTCTCGCCCTCGCTCTGGCACTGCAGCAGAAGGGCAATCAGGTCATCGTCGGCGGGCGCCGCACGGAGCTGCTCGAACGCGTCGCTGCGGAGCATCCCGGAATCGTCACCGTCCGAGTGGACACCTCCGACCCGGCCAGCATCCAGGCAGCGTCGAGCAGGGTGCTCGCCGAGCACCCCGACCTCGATGTGCTCATCGCCATGGCCGGGATCATGCGCGCCGAGGACTGGACGGATCCCGCCGACTTCCTACCCACCGCCGAGGAGATCGTGACCACCAATCTGCTGGGCCCGATCCGGCTGATCGCGGCCTTCATGGAGCACCTGCTGGCCCAGGAGTCGGCGACGATCATGACCGTCTCCTCGGGTCTCGCCTTCGTCCCCCTGCGTGTCACCCCGACCTACAACGCCACCAAGGCCGCGATCCACCTGCTCTCGGAGTCCCTGCGCCTGCAGCTCGCCGGCACCGGGGTCGACATCCTCGAGCTCGTCCCCCCGGCGGTGCGCACGGATCTCATGCCCGGCCAGGCCACCAGCGCGACGGCGATGCCGCTGGCGGAGTTCGTCGACGAGGTGATCGAGATCCTGGAGAACACCCCGGAGGCCGCGGAGATCCAGGTCCAGCGGGTCTCGGTCCTCCGCCATGCCGAGGCTCGCGGGGACTATCCCCAGGTGGTCGCGGCCCTGAACGGGAGCGAGCTCCACCACCGCTGAGAACCCTAGGATGAGTCGATGACCGCCGCGCTGACCGATCTCTCCTGGCCCGTCCGCACCGAGCGCCTCCAGGTGCGCCTCGGTCGGGCCGACGACGCCGCAGCGGTCTGGCCCTGGTATCGCCTGCCGGAGGTCCAGGAGTGGACCACCACCCTCAGCGATACCCTCGATGACCACCAGCAGTGGTGGGACCGAGGTCTCGGGGACTGCGTCGTCGGAGAGTTCGAGGGCCGGATCGTCGCCGCCGGGAAGGTGCAGCGGCAGGACCCCTGGTCCCAGACCGACATGGCCGAGCAGGCCCGCGGACGGCAGGCGGAGCTGGGCTGGGTGCTCGACCCCGGGGTCCAGGGCCGGGGCCTGGGCACCGAGTTCGCCGCGGCTCTGCTGGACATCGCCGTCGACGGTCTCGACGTGCGCCGCGTGGAGGCGCAATGCTTCGCCGACAACGTCGCCTCCCGACGGATCATGGAGAAGATCGGGCTGCGGTTGGAAGGCGTGTTCCTCGAGGAGTCCCTGCACCGCAGCGGGCGCTGGCTGGACGGGATGACCTGGGCTCTGCTGGCCCGTGAGCACCGGGCCCGACGCGAGCGGGACGAGCACCGCGCCTGAGCGCTCAGCCCCAGGCGGCGGCGTCGGTCAGGCAGAACGGATGCCCGGCGGGATCGCGCAGCACGACCCAGGTCTCGCCGGGCTGGGGATCCGCACGCTCGGCACCGAGCTCCACGCAGCGCGAGGCAGCGGCCTCGAGGTCGTCCACGGCCAGGTCGAAGTGGAACTGCTTGCGGCCGTCGTCCGGCCAGGCGGGGCGCTGATGGTCCGGGATCATCCCGATGCCCAGGGCATGTGAGGGGCCCTGCAGCATCGCGTACTCGGGCGTGAGGGCGAGGATCGGCCAGCCCAGCACGGCCGACCAGAACCGGGCGATCGGCTCGGTCTCGGTCGCGTCCAGGGTGATCATGGCCAAGCGGGCGATGGCGGTGGTCTCTGTCGAGGAGTGTGCGCTCTGAGTCATGAGGCCATACTCATCCCATGGTTCCGCCGGAGGATTGGACGAACGCGACAGCTCCCGCCGTCGAGCCCGGGCACCTGTACGGGCATGTGCTGCGGCCTGCGGAGTTCCTGCGGCACGCGGTCTACGACCATGCCGCCCCCGACCCCCGTCTGCGCCGCTGGATCGACCGCTACTGGTCGGTCACCTGGGACCTCGGCCCGGGCCGGATGCACCGCGTGGCCACGCTCGACGAGCCCTCGATCCACCTCACCCGGGAGTGGGGCCGGATCCGCCGTGCCGGGGTCGACGGGGCCGGCACCTGGATCACCGGGCCGGTCACCCGCGGGCGGTTCGACGTCACCCAGGTCGACGCCGGCGGGGTCCTCGGGGTGCGCTTCCATCTCGGCGGCACCACCGCTTTCACCCGTACGGACCTCGCCGCCCTCCGCGACCGCACGGTCTCGGCCGCCGGCTGGTTCGGTCCCGACCTCCCGCCACCGGAGCTCCCGTGCACGGCCACCGGCGCGGCACCCGCTCTCGACGCCTGGCTGCTGGCCCGCGAGCCCCGGGACGCTCCGGGCGCTGCCACGTTCCGGGAGATCCTGACGCTGCTGGAGGACCCCGAGGTCACCGGTGTCGCCGAGCTCGCGCGGCGCTCGGACCGCTCCATCCGTTCCCTGCAGCGGATGTTCCACCGATTCGTCGGCGTCGGCCCCAAGCGCATGGTGGTGCGCGCGCGGGTGATGGACGCCGTGGCCGCGATCGACAGAGGCGACGCGAGGTCGCTCACCGATCTCTCCCAGGGCCTCGGCTGGTTCGACCAGTCCCACTTCATCCGGGACTTCCGCACGGTGACGGGACAGACTCCCTCGTGCTACGCGGGCGGAGCTGGGATACTGGCCCGATGACCTCCATCACCGCTGCCTTCACCGTCGACCTGCGCCCCGGGGAGGACGTGCCCGGGGCGGCCGGCGGCTTCGAGCTGACCAAGACCTGGACCGGTGCCCTGGACGGCACGAGCGTCGGCACCATGCTCACCGCGGGCGATCCCGCCACCGGCGACGCGGGGTACATCGCGAGCGAGATCTTCGAGGGCACGCTCCAGGAGCGCTCCGGGACGGTCGCCCTCCAGCAGCTGGGCACCATGGCCGGCGGCGAGCCGGCCCTGGAGTACGTCCTGGTGCCCGGCTCCGGCACCGGAGCCCTCGCGGGGATCCGCGGCACCCTCACCATCGAGGGCATCGATGACGACGGCGTGCACCATGTCGGGATCTCGCTGTCCTGAGCCGCACTACAGTGGCGTCATGACCACCGTCGTCCTGCCCGGCTCGTTCGACCCCTTCACCCTGGGCCACCTCGACCTCACCCGTCGCGCCGTCGCCCTGGGCCACCACGTGATCATCGCCGTCTCCCACAACCCGTCCAAGCGCGGCCTCCTCGACCTCGAGACCCGCCAGGCGTCGATCCGCGCCGCGATCGTCACCGAGGGACTGGCCGACGACGTCGAGGTGGCCCCCCTGCCGGGAGGCCTGTTGGTCGACTTCTGCCGCGAGGTGGGCGCCGGGGCCGTCGTGCGCGGCCTGCGCTCCCAGCTCGACCTCGCCTACGAGGAGCCGATGTCGCGGATGAACCATCATCTCGCCGGGCTCGAGACGGTCTTTCTCCTGACCGACTCCGACTACGCCCACATCTCCTCGTCCCTGGTGCGTGAGGTGCACTCCCTCGGCGGTGACGTCTCCGACATGCTGCCGGTCCCCTCCCTGGACGCACTGCGCGCCGCCTCGCCGGTATCCTGACGGCATGTCCGCCGACACCCCGCCCGTCTCCCCGCTCGATACGGCCCTGCGCGTCGACGCCGTCGACCTCATCGGCCGCCCCGGCGCGCACCGGCATCTGACCCGCACCGTCCCCGCCCCTGCCCGCGAGGTGGGCGGGGCCGCGATGCAGGCGCCCGAAGGACAGCCGCTCGAGGTCGAGGTCGAGCTCGAGTCCGTGGTCGAGGGCATCTTCGTCCACGGCACCGTGAGCGCCCACCTCGACGGCGAGTGCTCCCGCTGCCTCGACCCGGTCGAGCAGGACGTCGTCGCGCGTCTCGACGAGCTGTTCATGTACCCCGAGAAGGTCAAGGCCGACGAGCGCGAGGACACCACGATGCTCAGCGACGACGCCGTCGGGCTGGGTTCCCTGGTCCGCGACGCGCTCGCCGAGGAGGCCGACGACCGGCCCCTGTGCCGCGAGGACTGCCCGGGGCTGTGCGCCCAGTGCGGCGTCCGCATGGAGGACGACCCCACGCACCACCACGACGTCATCGACGACCGCTTCGCCGCGCTGCAGGGCATGTTCGAGGACTCCGCCGATGCCGAGAACTCCGACGCAGAGGATCCCGACGGCGAGGACTCCGGGCCCCAGGGCCAGGACCGCTGATGGCGCGCAGGCGCCGCGCCACCGAGGCCGCCGATCCGACGCAGCTGCTCGAGGGCCTGCCGCTGGACGGCGCGCAGGCGGCCGACCTGCGGGAATCAGGTCTGCTCGATCTCTCCCTGACGCACCGTTCCTACTCCTACGAGCATGACGGGCTTCCGCACAACGAGCGCCTGGAGTTCCTCGGCGACGCGGTGCTGCAGCTGGCGGTCACCGAGCAGCTGTACGCCACCCATCCGACGCTGCCCGAGGGGGACCTGGCCCGGCGCCGCGCCGCGACCGTGAGCACCCGGGCCCTCGCCGTGATCGCCTCGAAGCTCGACCTGGGCGCGTACGTGAAGCTCGGCCGCGGGGAGGATCTCACCGGAGGCCGGGCCAAGTCCTCCATCCTCGCCGACACGACCGAGGCCGTGATCGGCGCGGTGCACCTCGCCCTGGGCCAGAGCGTCTCGCGCCGCTTCGTGCTCGACCTCATGGCCCCACTGCTGGACTCCGACGAGTTCCTCGAGACCAGCTACGACTTCAAGTCCCGGCTGCAGGAGATCGCCGCCGCCGCGGGAACGAGCCCCACCTACCGCCTCACCGAGGACGGCCTCGAGCACGCCAAGGTCTTCACCGCCTCCGTCAGCGTCGAGGGCGTCGTGGATGCGCAGGGCGAGGGGGCCTCCAAGAAGGACGCCGAGCTCGCCGCCGCCCAGTCCGCCGTGCGCACCGTCCTGGCCGAGCGCGGCGAATCCCTGATCCCGCGGGGCTGAGTCCGTGCCCGAGCTGCCCGAGGTCGAGGTCGTCCGTCGTGGCCTGGAACCCCGCACCGTCGGCCGTCGGATCGAGTCGGTCGAGGTGCTCGACCCCCGGATCCTGCGCCGCCAGAGCGGGGGAGCGGATCGCCTGCGCGGCGCCCTGGCCGGCACCCGGATGACCGCCGTGGTGCGCCGCGGGAAGTTCCTGTGGTGGCGCCTGGCCGACGAGACGGGTGAGGACACCGGCGAGGCGCTGATGGCGCATCTGGGCATGAGCGGGCAGCTGCGCGTGCGCGACGCCGGGGCGCTCACCGCCGCCTCCGGCGTTGCCGCCCCGTCCGAGGGCCCCGCCTCGGATCCGCTGCGCCACCGCCGACTGACCCTCCACCTCGACGACGGCACGGCGATCGACCTGATCGACCAGCGGATCTTCGGCGGGATCTGGGCCAGTCCCCTCGAACGCGCCGCCGACGGCGCCGCCGCCGGACTCGGCAGCCCGGACGCGCTGCTGCCGGCCGACGCCGCACGGATCGCCCGCGACCTGCTCGATCCCGCGGCCGATCTGCCCGCGATCGCCCGCACGATCCGTTCCCGACGCGCCGGGGTGAAGTCGCTGCTGCTCGGCCAGGACCTGGTCAGCGGCATCGGCAACATCTACGCCGACGAGGCGCTGTGGGAGGCCCGCACCCGCTACGACACCCCCGGCGCGGCACTGACCCAGCGCAGGGCGTTGGGGATCCTGCGCGCGGCCGGCGAGGTGATGGAGCGGGCGCTGGCCGTCGGCGGCACCAGCTTCGACGCGCTGTACGTCAACGTCGACGGACGCAGCGGCTACTTCGCACTGAGCCTCAATGTCTACGGGCGCGCTGGGCAGCCGTGCAGGCGTTGTGAATCCCCCATCGTGCGGGAGAAGTTCGCGAACCGTTCGAGCCACTTTTGCCCGTGCTGCCAGCGGATACGCTAGCTCGCCGCTTTGCTGATGGGACTGGTGCACGCTCAGGTGACAGCTGGGGTTAGGCCGCCAGGGAGACAGTCGGGTTCATGATGGTCTCGTACTCGATGGGGGTCAACTTGCCCAGCCGGACTTGCCGGCGGCGGCGGTGGTAGGTGCGTTCGATCCAGGTGATGATCGCGATCCGGAGCTCTTCGCGGGTGCGCCAACGCTTACGGTCCAGGACGTTCTTCTGCAGCAGCGCGAAGAAGGACTCCATCGCCGCGTTGTCGCCGGCAGCACCGACCTGACCCATCGAGCCGATGAGGTGGTTGCGGTCCAGGGCCCGCACGAACTTCCGGGATCGAAATTGAGATCCGCGGTCCGAGTGCACGACGCAGCCAGCAGTATCCCCACGCCGGATCATGGCGTTGTCCAGCGCGTTCACCGCGAGCCGGGCCTTCATCCGTCCGTCCATGGAGTAGCCGACGATCCGGTTCGAGAACACGTCCTTGAACGCGCAGAGGTAGAGCTTGCCCTCATCGGTGGGGTGCTCGGTGATGTCGGTCAGCCACAGCTCGTTGACGTCATCCGATGTGAAGTCACGCTGGACCAGGTCGTCGTGGACCGGCGGGCCGGGACGCTTCCCGTTCTTGGCGCGCTTCTTGCTGAATGCGGACCACCACTGGTTGTCCCGGCAGATCCTCCACGCGGTCCTGCCAGACATCACCTCGCCGTCGTCTGCGGCCTCGTCGGCCAGCAGCCGATACCCGAATGTGTCGTCATCACGATGGGCGTCGAACAGGGCGTTGACACGGTAGGCCTCGACCAGCCCGGCGTCGGTGACCTGCTGTTTCCGCCAGCGGTAGTAGGGCTGGCGGGAGAGCTTCAGGACCCGCAAGGACACCGCGACGGGAATGCCGTCGGCGGCGAGCTCGCTCACGAGCGGGTAGAACCTTTTCCCGGCAGATTCGCCTGGGACAGGTAGGCAGCAGCACGACGCAGGACCTCGTTCTCCTGCTCCAGCAGCCGGTTCCGGCGCCGCAGGTCGCGCAGCTCAGTGCTGTCCTCGCCGGTGGTTCCAGGACGTTTGCCGTCCTCGACGTCGGCCTGGCGCATCCAGTTCGTCAGGCAGGACTCGGAGATCCCGAAGTCCCGCGCGATCACCGATAGCTTCTGGCCGGATTCACGGTTGTTCGCGACGCGGACGACGTCCTCGCGGAACTCATGGGGGTAGGCAGCAGGCATGGTGCACATCCTTCCCTGCAGCACTCGATAGCACCACAGGTCGTGTGACCTATCCGCGCACCAGTCCCACGTCGGTGACGTGGAGACCCGTGCCCAGTGAGCAGCCCCATCACGGCTGGGGTGGCGACTACTTGTGTTGACCGCGTCGGCTGGGGAATCCGATGCTTTCGAGCACCGCTTCGACGTAGGCTCTCGGGTCGGCGTTCGTCGCGTGGTCGCCCCAGAGCAGCATTTTGTGGATGAGGGCTCCGGCGAGCAGATCCTGCATGATCTCCGGGTCGAGTGAGCGGTCGATCTGGCCGTCTGCTTGGGCTTCGCGGATCTTCGCGGAGAAGGCGTCTCGTCTGGGGGTGAACATCTCCGCGAGGTAGGTCTGTGTGATCGCGTCGCCGTCCGGCCCGAGGGCGACGAGCTGACGGATGAGGTCACGGGCGAATCCGTCATTCAGTGCGGCGGCGGCACGGCGGACGAACTGATCGAGGATCGCTAGCAACGGCCAGTTGGTCCAGTCCTCCAGTCCGGCTTCGGAATCCGCCCGGAACGAGCGCAAGGCGGAGGCGACCAGCGCCTCACGAGTGTCCCACCGGCGGTAGATCGCGGTGCGGCTGGTCTCGGCGCGCTTGGCCACGTGATCAAAGCTCACCGCGGCGCGTCCACCCTCGGCGAAGAGCGCCAGGGCGGCTCGCTCAAGTCGTCGATCGACGTCGGTGCTACGGGGTCTGCCAGCCATGAACCGATCGTCTCACGACTCTTTACGATTACGCTACACAACTGTACCGTAATGGGGGGGTGGTAGCAGCCCTCGTCCCCGATGCAAGGAGAACTCCGATGCAGACCGTTTCCGACACCACCGCATTCATCACCGGCGGAGCCAGTGGTATCGGCCTGGCCATGGCCCGCGCCTTCGCCGCCGAGGGCGCGAGACTGGCGCTGGTCGACCTCGATGGCGAGGGCCTTCGTGAGGCGAAACGTGAGCTGGAGGCAATCACCGAGGTGATCGCGATTTCCCTGGATGTCCGTGACCGTGAGGCGATGGCCGCGGCGGCCGACCGGACGGAGCGGGAACTCGGCCCTGTGCGCATCCTGTGCAACAACGCCGGAGTCGGTAGCGGGATGGGCGGGATGAATCTCGAGACGATGCGCTATGAGCACTGGGACCACACGCTCGGCGTCAATCTGGGCGGTGTCGTCAATGGCATCCAGACCTTCGTGCCGCGCATGGTCGAGCGGGGCGGACCGGCGCATGTCGTCAACACGTCCTCCGGTTCCGGGCTCGCAGTGATCGGCGGTGCCCAATTCATGTACTGCGCCTCAAAGTTTGCCGTGACCGGCTTGTCCGAAGCGATCGGCAGTCTGCTGAAGTTCCACGGGATCGGACTGACGCTGGTGAGCCCGGGCTTCGTGGACACTCGGATCGCTGAGACCACCCGGAAGCTCGACCCGGCTGCGGCTGAGGTCCATGAGATGGACCCGGAGTACAGGGAGAAGCTGGAGCGTTTCGAGGAGCTGTTCGACCCGTTGGGCCAAGACCCCGACGAGGTGGGCACGATGATCTTGGACGCCATCCATCACGGCCGGCTCTACTGTCAGCCCGACCGCCTCATGGCCGAACCCATCCAGGCTCGATGCCAGGCACTTCTCGAGGCCATGCCCCCGGAAACCGAGCGCGACCGCCAGATGGCCGAGATGATCGATAAGACCCGTCAGTAGCGTGCACGGAACCTTGGCCGTGCTCGGTCGCACGTGCCGCTGCCCGCTTCCGATCGGCCAGAAATCTCGATCGCCGGGCATATGGCTGCACATCGTCGCCCACACCGGAGTGGCAGCTGTTCAGTATCGTGACGTCTTCACCGACATTTTTCACAGCGAGTTCGTCGGGACTGATGCACGCTCAGGACACCTCTCCGTGCGGCAGTCCGAGCGATCATCGTGGCGTAGCTGGAGCGCAGCTCCGCGAGGGCAGCTTCCACTCGAAGAACGATTCCCCTCCACGCTCTCCCGCCCTGCGGCGCCTTCGTCGCTCACCGGGCGTCCGCCGTGGCGCTGGGGGTCGATCGGTCGTTACTTTCCCGCCTCGTCGAGTTCGGCCTTGAGGGGGAAGTACCAGTTCATGATCTCGCGCAGGTTGTCCGAGTCCGGTCGCGCCCAGTTGCGCATCAGCTCGCTGGCGAAGGCGATCGCGGTGATCGGGGTCGCACCCGCAGCGGTCATCCGCTCCACGGCCCACCGATGGGATTCCGGGCTGATGCCGCCCACCGCGTCGGTGACCGGATAGACCTCGAAACCCTCGGCACGCATGTCGAGCGTGGGGAACGTCAGGCACACCTCAGTCCAGAGACCGGCCATCACGATCTTGCGGCGACCGGTCGCTCGGATCGCTGCGCGGAAATCGGGATCCTCCCAGGCATTCACTCCGGTGCGGTCGATCTCCTTCACGTCCGGCAGCTCCGACGTGATCGCCTCGGCGGTCGGTTGGTTGACGCCGAGATCCACGCCGACGGTCGAAAGGACGACAGGGACCTGGTATTTCGTCGCGGCCTTCGCCACGGCGAGGACATTGAGGTCGATGCGCTCCTTCGTCGACGAACCGACCGTGCGGTACTGCTCGGGCTGGTAGTCGATCAGGGCGACCGCGCAGTTCTGCGGGGTGAGCAGCCGGTCTGATTCCGGATCGCGGACGAGTTCTTGCTGGGTCTTGGGCATGGCGCCTCCTGGGGACCTGGCCTCGGTCGAGACCTTCAGCCTGTTGCGTCAGCAACAGTTTCAGAGTTCGATGGTGGTGTCCAGACCCGGCGCGGCGACCGGTCGACGTCGACGCACTCCGCGCACCCGACGCACTCCGCGCACCCCGAGGAGGTCGTTCCATGCGCACGCCCGTTCCCGACTACCTCACCGAGATCCTCGAGTCATCGCGGGACGACGGCGAGGGCGCGGTCGCCGACTACATCCCGGTTCTCGAGTCCGCGGACCCGGATCGACTCGCCATCGCCCTGACGACCGTCGAGGGACGGACCTACGCCGCCGGTGACAGCGATGTCGAGTTCTCCATCCAGTCGATGTCGAAGCCCTTCGCCTACGCCGCCGCCCTGACTGACCGCGGCGAGGAACTGGTCGCGGGGAAGGTCGGCGTCGAGCCCTCGGGAGAAGCCTTCAATGAACTATCGCTCGAGACCGGGACCTTCCGCCCGAAGAATCCGATGATCAACGCCGGGGCGATCACCGTCCACCACCTCCTCATCGGGGCGAACGCATCGAGACAGCAGCGGGTGGACCGCGTGCTGGGTTTCTTCTCCACGTTGGCCGACCGGCAATTGTCGATCGACGAGGAGGTCTTCGAATCCGAGATGGCCACCGCCGAACGTAATCTCGCGATCGCCCACATGCTCGCGAACTACGGGATCATCGAGGACGAACCGCATGAGGTGGTCGCAGGCTATACCGCGCAATGCTCGATCAACGTCACCGTCCGGGATGTCGCGATGATGACGGCGACCCTGGCCGCGGGTGGGATTCAGCCGGTGAGCGGTGAGAGGGTCATCGAACGTGATGCAGCCCGCCAGACGTTGTCGGTCATGGCCGCAGCCGGTATGTACGACGCTGCTGGTTCATGGTTCACGGAGGTCGGCATCCCGGCGAAGAGCGGCGTGGCCGGTGGGCTGCTCGGTGCGCTGCCCGGTCAGGTCGGAATCGGATCGTTCTCTCCCCGGCTCGACGAACACGGCAACAGCGTGCGCGGAGTCAAACTCTTCCGTCGGCTCTCCACCGACATGGGCCTGCATCTCATGGAGACCGATCCGTTCAGGTCGATGGTGCTGCGCGGAACCCAGGTCACGGGAGCGACCACGGTCATCCACCTCCAGGGAACCATCGATTTCAGCGGTGCCGAGATCGTTCTGCACCACCTCGACGAATCGACCCCGGCGACCCCAGCCGTCGTCTTCGACATCAGCCGGGTCGACAGCTTCACCGATGTCGGCCGCCGCATGGTGCTCGAAGGTATGCGCCGGCTCAGGACCGACGGAGCGAGGATCGGACTGATCGATTCCGAGCAGAAGCTGCCGGACCCCGACATGGGAGACGGCACCTTCCCCTTCGACGCCGAACGAGCCGATGCGAAACCGATACGGGATCCCGCCCCGTGATCCGCTGCGCACACCGGTGGCGTCGGCGGGCTGGACGATGCCGACGCGATGGCGCAGAGATCGACCACGCTGCGCTCCCTGGCTCCTCGGGTCACTGCTGACGGTCCCCGAGCAGCGGGGTCCACGTCGTCCCGCGGCGCCAGCGCCCGCCGTCCCGGCGCGGACAGGAGGCGACGGATATGCTGAGGGCGGCCCCGACGCGGAAGGACGTCCCGTGACAGCTTCGCCCGAGCAGGTCCGCGTGATGCTGGTCGATGACCACGAGGTGGTCCGTCGCGGCATCGTCACGGTCATCGACGCCCAGGACGGGTTGAGCGTCGTGGGGGAGGCGTCCTCCGTCGCCGAGGCGACGCGGCGTCTGCCCGCGATCCGCCCCGACGTGCTGGTGGTCGACCTGCAGCTGCCCGACGGGACCGGTGTCGACGTGATGAAGGCCGCTCGCAGCGCCGACCCCGAACAGCGGATGCTCGTGCTGACCAGCTTCGACGACGACGCCGCGCTGCGGGAGTCGCGCTCGGCCGGCGCCGCCGGGCTGATGCTGAAGTCCGCGCGGTCCCTGGAGATCGCTGCGGCCATCCGTGCGGTGCACGAGGGGCGGGACGTGTGGCCCGCCGACCATGTCGCCGACGGCCCGGAGCTGTCCGAGTCCGACCAGCGCATCGTCGACCTGATCGGCGACGGGCACTCCAACCGCGAGATCGCCGACGAGCTCGGAATCGCCGAGAAGACCGTCAAGAACCGGGTCACAGTGATCCTGCAGACCTTGGGCATGCAGCGTCGCACCCAGGTCGCCGCGATGGTGGCCGCCCGCCGGCGCGTCGGGTGGAAGCAGGATCCCTCCTGAGCATCCCGGGCCCTGTCGCCCGGTGCTGATCACGCCGGCGGCAGGGTGACGCGCCAGGAGATCATCGTGCCCGGCTCGAGGGTGATCGCGTCGACCCATCCCGAATGACGCCGGGCGCGGCTGGACATGTTCGCCAGCCCGCTGCGCCGCTGGACCGTGGGGTCGATCCCGCGCCCGTTGTCGGAGACGTTGACCTGCACCACGCGGTCCACCCCCTCGCTGAACACGCTCACCGAGACCGCGACGGCGCTGGCGTGGGCGTGCCGTGCGGCGTTGGCCAAGCCCTCCCGCACCACCGCGACCACGTCCTCAGCGATCTCGGAGGGCAGCTCGGCGTCCATCTCCGCCGGATGCGGGGGCAGCCGGAGCGCCGGGACGAACCCCAGCCCGGCGGTGGCCAGCCCCACCTCGTGGCGCAGCTGCTCGGTCAGGGTCGCCTCGGGTCGCTGACGGCGCAGCGACTGCACGATCTGGCGGATCTGCGCGACCGCGTTCTCCACTCCCTGCACGGAGGCGGCGACGGAGGACCGGATCCGCGTGTTCGAGGGCGGCTCCCCGGGGGAGGCCAGGGCATCGGTGAGACCCTCCAGCTCCATCCCTACGGCGAACAGCTCCTGGATGGCGAGGTCGTGCAGGTCGCGGGCGATCCGCCCGCGTTCGTCGTCCAGGTCCCCGGAGACGCCCAGGGTCGGGGCGCGCAGGGTGAGGGCGAGGAGACCGGCCAGGACGTCGAGCCGTTCGCGGTCGGCCGGGGTGAACGGGGTCGAGGTGACGTCGGCGGCGCTGCGCAGCACGACCAGGACCCCCACGCCGTGCTCGGCGGCGTCGATCAGAGCCAGCAGTGCAGGGTGCTCCTGGCCGTCGATCGCGAGGCTGCCGATCTCCTCGAGCGCCGCGGCGTCGGCGTCCTCGAGGGCGCGCCCGGCGGGGGAGTCCGATGCGACGGGCTCCCCGAGCAGGGCCGGGGCATCGGGGCCGTCGACGATCTCGTGCGTCCACGTGCCGACGCCCAAGGGCAGGGCGAGGGCCGCGGTGCGGGCGTCGAGGTCCGTGCGGGCGGAGCGGACCAGCAGGTCCAGCAGGTCCTCGGTGTCGCCGCCGGCGAGCACGGCGCCGACGAGATCCTGGACCCGGGGGCGGTCGGGCCGGGGCGGCGGGATGGTCGTGCTCATCAGCTCTCCTCGAGGCGGGTGCTCGCATTCTCGCCGATGCGGAGCACCGGGACGCCCGCCGGGATCGCCTCGGGACGGTGGGTGACCACCACGACGGTGCTGGCGGCGGGCACGAGGGTCTCATCGGCCGCGTCGAGCAGGGCCCGCAGCAGGTCGTCCCCGCGGGCCGTGTCGAGATGCTCGGTCGGCTCGTCCAGCAGCAGGACAGGACCGCGGCGGATCACCGCCCGGGCCAGCAGCAGCCGGCGTCGTTCTCCCCCGGAGACCGTGGTGCCGTCCGGTCCCAGCAGGGTGTCCAGACCGCGGGGGAGGATCGCGACCCAGTCCGCGAGGCCGACGGCCTCCAGCGCGTCCCGGGCGGTCTCGTCCGTGAGGTCGCCGCGGACCACCTTGAGGTTCTCCCGCAGCGTCGTGGCGAAGACGTGCGCGTCCTCGGCGAACATCGTCACCGCCGAGCGCAGGGGAGCTCCGTCGGTGAGCTCGACGCGGCCGGCCAGCGGATCGAGCAGCCCTGCCAGCGTGGCCAGCAGGGTCGACTTCCCGCTGCCGGAGGGCCCCACCACGGCCAGGCGCGAGCCCGGCGGGAGCTCCAGGTCGAGGCCCGCCACCCGCGCCGCATCCTCGTTCCATCCGGCGCTGAGCCCGGTGGCCCGCAGCGTCGGGGTCGCCGGTTCCGCCCGGGCAGACATGTGGCCTGAGGCCCGATGCGAGGCGCCGTGTCGGTCGTGCGGGGACATGTCTGCGTCCGGTTCCGACCGGGAATGGGCCGGCCGCGGCCCGGCGGGTCCGACGATCTCGGCCAGGCGCTGGGCGGCGGCGCGGGAGCGAGCGTGCTGGGAGGCCGCGGCGGGCAGGGTCGTGGCCGCCTCGAAGGAGGACAGCGGCAGCAGCAGGAGCACCCCGATCTGGCCGGCCGAGGCACCGCCGTCGGTCCAGGCGGCCCCCGCGGCCAGCAGCGAACCGGCGACGGCCAGGACCATCGCCACCGGCACCGCCGCCGAGGCCACGGCGGCCGGCAGCGCGGCCCGGTCCAATGCCGCATCGTGCGCCTGCTGGCCCGAATCCAGCTCCGCCAGCGACTGCTCGAGCCGCCCGTCGACTCGCAGCGCGGTGGCGTCGTCGAGGATCTCCAGCGCCGAGGAGCCCACGGCCGAGCGGGTGGTGACCACGGCCCGTTCGGTGATCCGAGCGGCGCGATAGGCGGCGAGCGGGGCCAGCAGGCTCGCGACCACCAGCGCCACCAGCATGGTCATGGCCGCCAGCAGGGACATGGGGGCGATGGTGGCCACGACGACCACGCCCATGACCGCAGCGACCAGTGCCGGCACCCGTGCCGTGATGATGTGATCGCCGAGTTCCTGGGCGTCGTCGCCGAGGCGGGAGAGCAGATCACCGCGGCGCAGCCGGGTCAGGGCATCGTCGGTGCGAGCGGCCAGGGCTGTGAAGAGGTTCGTGCGCAGGGAGACCACTCCGCGCAGAGCGACGTCATGGATCAGCATGCGGTCCAGCCAACGGAACACGCCGCGGGCGATGCCCAGTGCCCGGACCATCACCACGGCGACCGTCAGGTCCAGCACCGGCGGCATGGTCCAGGCCCTCGTGACCAGGTAGGCGGAGACCGCGGCGAGAGCGAAGGCGGCCGCGAGGGTCGCGCAGGAGGCGAGCACGGCGGCCAGCAGGCGGGCTCGGGGGATCTCCAGGGCGCGTTCGGCGCGGCGCAGCGGGGTGGCGGGAACTCTCATCGGGGCACCTCCGCATCGGTCGGCCTCACCGCGGTGCTCCCCACGGTGGTCGACCCCACCGTGGTCATCCCCACGGCGGCGACGTCGTCGGCGACCTCCACCAGGGGTGAGCGGTGGGCGATCACCAGCACGGTGCGTCCCTGCGCGCGCAGGTCCCCGATCAGGTCGAGCACCACCTGCTCGGCGGCGCCGTCCAGGTGCGCCGTCGGCTCGTCGAGCACCACCAGCGGGGCGGGGGAGAGCAGCGCCCGGGCGAGAGCGAGGCGCTGGCGCTGGCCGAGGGACAGCCCGCTGCCGGCCCGCCCCAGCTGTGCCTCCCAGCCGCGCTCGGCGACCACCGCGTCCAGGCCGGTCGCCGCCGCGACGGCCGTGAGCTCGTCGTGGCCCGCCCCGGGCCGTGCGGCGGCGAGGACCTCGCGCAGCGAACCCGCCGGCAGCACCGGTCGTTGGGGGAGCAGCGCCACCTGGTCCCACAGCTCGCGCCGCCGCAGCGCCCGCACGTCGGTGGCCGTGCCCTCGGCGTCGATCACCTCGGCGCGTCCCTCGTCGGGCTCCAGCAGGCCCAGCAGCACGTGGGCCGCGGTGGTCTTGCCCGCTCCCGAGTGGCCGGTCAGCGCCAGCACGCGCCCGGGGCGGACGGTCAGCTCGGCTCCGGCGGGCGCGTGGCCGTCGCGGGAGCGCACGGAGACTCCGCGCAGGGCGAGGGTCGAGGTGCGCAGGTCCGGGGCGGGGACCGTCCCGTCGGCCATCGGCTGTTCGTCCAGCACCGCGAAGGAGGCGCTGACGGCGGCCAGCCCGTCGGTGGAGGCGTGGTACTGGGATCCGACGTTGCGCAGCGGCAGGTAGACCTCCGGGGCGAGGACGAGGACCGCGAGGGCGGGGGCGAGGTCCATATCGCCGTACACCAGGCGCATGCCGATGCTCACGGCGATCAGGGCGACGCACAGCATGGCCAGCAGTTCGAGCACCATGGAGGAGAGGAAGGCGAACTTCAGCGAGCCCATCGCGGAGGCGCGGTGGCGGTCGCCGAGGGCGTGCACCATCTTCTCCGGGCCCTGCTCCCGGCCCAGCGCCCGTAGCGTCGGCAGCCCGTCGACCAGATCCAGCAGCTGGGTCCACAGCGAGCGCATGTCCGTCAGCAGCTTCTCGGAGCGGCCCACGGTGAGCTTGCCGACCAGCACCATGAACAGCGGCACCAGCGGCAGGGTGATCGCGGCGATGAGCGCGCTGAGCGGGTCGAGGACCCCGATCGTCACCAGGCACAGCGGGGTGACGGTGACCGACAGCATGAGCTGGGGGACGTAGCCGACCAGGTAGGGCCGCAGCTGTTCGACGCCGGTGGTGGCCAGCGCCGTGAGGTCGGCTCCCCGGCCGGCACCTCCGCGCGGTCCCAGAGCCGCCGCATGCGCGACGATGCGGCCCCGCAGCTCCCCGATCGCCTCGGTCGCCGCCCGATGGGCGGTGCGCTGCTCGACCAGGACGGCCACGGCGCGCAGCGCGAGCGCTCCGAGCAGCACGGCCAACAGGCCTGGAGCATCCTGCGGCAGCTCGCGGTGGGTGAGCAGCTGCGCCCCGATCCGGGCGATCACCAGCGCCGTGACGATCACGCACGCGGTCTGGACCAGCCCCAGCAGCACGGTGCGCAGCACGTGGTGGCGGGCGGAGCGGACCTCCCGCACCAGGCGGGGGTCGAGCGGAGCGCGACGGGTGCTCACTCCTGGTCGAACGCCTCGCGGTAGCCCTGCTTCGCCCTCGCCAGCAGCTGGGAGCCGGGGGCGGGGCCCTGCTCGTCGGTGATGCGGTGGCGGAACACCCGGTAGGTCCACACGGTGTAGGCCAGCACGAGCGGGAGCAGGATGGCGGTGGCCACGAGCATCACGGTCAGGGTGTGCTCGCTGGAGGAGGCGTTCGCGACGGTGAGCGAGTTCGCGGGGTCACCGGTCGAGGGCAGCACGAAGGGATACAGCCCGCCGAACAGGGCGACGACCGCTCCGATGATCGCGGTGGCGGTCGCGGCGAAGGCGAGACCCTCCCGACGGCGGCGATTCAGCGGGACGACCGCCACCAGGGAGACGGCCGCGAGCAGCAGCGGCACCCAGGTCCAGCTCGCGTGCGCGTGCGCCAGCTGGTTCCACACGAGGAAGGCGGCGGCGGCCGCGATCGTCGGCCACACCAGGATCCCGGCGCGACGGTTGGCGACCTCCCGCAGCGCCCCGGTGACCTTCAGCGCGAGGTAGAGACTCCCGTGCAGCCAGAACAGCAGGACGAACGTCACCCCGCCGAGCAGCGCGAAGGGGGTCAGCAGGCCCAGCAGTGAGGTGGTCACCCAGTGGTTCTCGTCGATCTCGACGCCGGCGACGATGTTCGCCATCGCCACCCCCCACAGCAGGGCGGGGACGAAGCCGGCGAGCACGTGGACGATGTCCCAGGTGCTCGTCCAGCGGGGGTCGTCGACCTTGTCGCGCCACTTGAAGGCGCACACCCGCACGATCAGCACCAGCAGCAGCAGCAGGAGCGCGAGGTAGAAGCCGGAGAACAGCGTCGCGTACCACTCGGGGAAAGCGGCGAACAGGAGGGCGCCGCCGGTGATGAGGAAGACCTCGTTGCCGTCCCAGACGGGCCCGACGGTCTTCAGGATCGTGCCGCGGGTTCCGGGACCGCGCCGCCAGGAGGCGGCCACGTTCATCTGCACCCCGAAGTCGAATCCCTCCAGCACGAAGTAGCCGAGGAAGAAGAAGGCGACGAGGCCGAACCACAGGGTCTGCAGGGCCGTGGGGTCGATCAGCGAGTCCATGAGCTGCATCCGTCCCTTCTCAGTAGTCGAACGAGAGCGTCGGGGTGTCGAGCTCCTCGGTCTCCGGGTCCCGCTGCGGCAGGGGCACGCCCTTCAGGGCGGCTCTGCGCATCATGAGGAACCAGACCACGGCGAGCACGCCGTAGACGAGGGTGAAGGCCGACAGGGAGGTCGCGACCATCCAGGCCGGGTGGCTGGAGACGCCCTGCATCGTCATCAGCCGGACGGTCGGGTCGTCGGGGTTGGGGTGGACCACCCAGGGCTGGCGGCCCATCTCGGTGAACACCCAACCGGCGGAGTTCGCGAAGAACGGCATCGGGATCGACAGGACGGCGAACCACTGGAAGAGCTTCGATCCCGTGGTCCGCGCGTTCTCGCCCTTGCCGCGGGTCACCCACAGCGCCCAGAGGGCGAGGATCCCGCTGAAGGCCGCCAGGCCCATCATCAACCGGAACGACCAATAGGTGACGAACAGATTGGGGCGGTAGTCCGCGGCGACCTCGTTGCCGTGGATGTCGGTGACGGTCTCGCCGAACTGCTCCTTGTACTGGGCGTTGAGGTCGTTGACGCCCTGCAGCTCCGCATCGAAGGTGTGGGTGGCCAGGAAGGAGGTGACGTAGGGGACCTCGATGAGGTGGGTGACCTCGTCGCATTCGGTCGCGAAGGCGTCCGGGCCGCCGACCGTGAGGATCGAGAAGGAAGCGCCTGTCTCGGTCTCGCACAGCGCCTCGGCAGAGGCCATCTTCATCGGCTGCTGCTTGAACATGATCTGCGCCTGGAAGTCCCCGGAGATCACCAGCACCACGGCGGAGACGAACATCGCGACCACGCCGAAGCGCACGACGGGCCGGAACAGGTCCTTCGCCGCGTGATGGTGGTCGGTGCCCTCGGTGGTCCCCAGGCCGGACTCCCGGGCCTTCCGGTGATGGCGCACCATGTGCCAGGAGGCGATGCCGGTGACGAAGGCGGCCGCGACCAGCCAGGCGCCGGAGACGACGTGGGGGAACGCGGCCAGCGTGGTGACGTTGGTGAGCACCGCGAACAGGGACCCTTCGGACGGGTCGAGCTCGGCGCGTCCGGTCTCGGGATTCAGGCTCGCGCCGACGGGATGCTGCATGAAGGAGTTGGCGGCGACGATGAAGTACGCCGAGGCGGTGGTGCCGACGGCCACGGCCCAGATGGTCAGCAGGTGGATCTTCTCGGGCAGCTTGCCCCAGCCGAAGATCCACAGGCCCAGGAACACGGACTCGAGGAAGAAGGCGGCCAGTCCCTCCAGCGCGAGCGGCGCGCCGAACACGTCGCCGATGTAGCGGGCGTACTCGGACCAGTTCATGCCGAACTGGAACTCCTGGACGATGCCGGTGGCGATGCCGATGCCGAAGTTCACGATCAGCATCGAGCCGAAGAACTTCGTCATCCGCGTCCAGGCGTCCTTGCGCCCGGGGTCCTTCGAGAACACGGCGGTGGTCTGCATGACCGCCACCAGCAGGGACAGTCCGATGGTCAGCGGCACGAAGATGAAGTGGTACACGGTGGTGATGCCGAACTGCCACCGTGCGATGTCCAGGGCTTCCATGGATCCTCCTGGGGGTATGACACGCCGCGATACAACGTAGGCGGTCTCATCGGCGAGCCCCGGGGACCATGGTCCTCCCCGTGCCTGCACGGGTCGAGAGGAGTCCGGGATCCGAGGCCTCCGCGGTCGCAGGAGAGTGCTGTGCCATACTGACGGAGGCACTCTCCTGCCCCGTACCGGGTGGGGGAACCTCCCGGTGTCGCCGCGTCGGGAGCACCGGCAACGCGTGTCCGCGACCGCTGTGCTCCCGCGATCGACATCGCAGCGCTTCCGACCAGGGAGCTGCGCGACGGTGAGGGCCTCAGACTTCCGTCCCCAGGGACGATGACATGCGGGACCAGGGTGCGCTGGTTTCCCGGAAGGAGACGGCCCTATGGCTGACAGCACCCATCTTCCCGAGAACGACTCCTCGGAGCAGAGCCCCACCCCGCCCGTGCGACGTCGGCGACGCGCCGGCGCACCGGCCGGGGCCCCGGTCGCGGCCCCGCCGCCGCAGCCGAGCGAGGACACCGCGCCCGCGGCCCCGCGCACCGTCGTCGCCCCGCAGGGAGAGACCGCCCCCGAGTCCGCCCCGGCCCCCGCGCCCACGCGGGCCCGGCGCCGCGCCGGCGCTCCTGCGGGAGCGCCCGCTGCCGCTGCCGAGCCGTCGCCCCAGGACACCGTGACCGGCGAGGAGGACGTCACCGAGGACGCCCCGGCCGAGCAGACCGCCGAGCAGACCCCCGCCGAGGAGCCGACCGCCGCCGAGGACCAGGGATCCGCCGAAGAGGAGACCCCCGCCGAAGAGCAGACCCCCGCCGAAGAGCAGACCCCCGCCGAAGAGCAGATCGGCGCCGAGGAGCCGGCGCCCATCGAGGAGTCGGGGGAGGACGCCGACGGCAACCCTGTCGTCGATGATCTGCGCGCCCTCGCCTCCGCTCGTGGTGCGAGCGGGACCGACGGCGAGGCCGACGAGGACCGCAGCCGCCGTCGCGAGCAGGTCCAGATGGATTTCGCCTCGCTCCTGTTCCAGGCGCCCACGCCCGCGCCCCGGACCACCGTCGGGGCACACGACGCCCCGGTCGGCTCGGCCGAGCTCTCCTTCGAAGCCGGGGAGGATGCGGAGGACGAGACGTCCTCCGAGGGCTCCGGCAGCTCCGGGGACTCCGAGGAGTCCTCCCCCTCCCGGTCGCGCTCGCGCCGCCGCGGGTCGCGCCGCACCGGGCAGCGCGACCAGGACGACCAGGACCGCTCGGACGAGAGCGCCTCCGAGCTGGACGATGAGAACTCCTCCGATCAGGACGACGAGGACGACTCGGACCGTCCCTCCGGGGGCTCGGGCAGCTCCCGTCGTCGCCGGCGCCGCGGAGGCCGCGGCCGCCGTGGCCGCGGCCGCGGGGACGACGACGAGTCGGACTCCGAGGACGGTTCGGGCTCCGAGTCCGATGCCCGCGAGGGCCGCAGGGGCTCGCACGATGCGCGCCCCGACGGCGAGGACGGAGAGGACTCCGACGGCGAGGACTCCGCGGGCGGCTCCTCGGGCTCGTCCAGCTCCCGTCGTCGTCGCCGCCGCCGCCGCTCCGGGGGAGGCGGCGACAATTCCTCCTCCTCGACGGATGATCCGCCGAACACGGTGGTCAAGGTGCGTGAGGCGCGCGACGAGGTCAAGGCCGTCAAGGGCTCGACCCGGCTCGAGGCCAAGCGCCAGCGTCGACGCGAGGGGCGCGACAACGGCCGCAAGCGCAATGTGATCACCGAGTCGGAGTTCCTCGCTCGCCGCGAGTCCGTCAAGCGTTCGATGGTGGTGCGCGAGCGCCCCGGACGCACCCAGATCGGCGTCCTCGAGGACGACGTGCTGGTCGAGCACTACGTCGCCCAGAAGTCGCAGACCTCGATGGTCGGCAATGTCTACCTGGGCAAGGTCCAGAACGTGCTGCCGTCGATGGAGGCCGCCTTCATCGACATCGGCAAGGGGCGCAACGCCGTGCTGTACGCCGGCGAGGTCAACTGGGACGCCGTCGGCCTCGACGGCCAGCCCCGCCGCATCGAGCTCGCCCTCAAGAGCGGGGACCCGGTGCTGGTCCAGGTCACCAAGGACCCGATCGGCCACAAGGGCGCCCGCCTCACCAGCCAGATCTCCCTGCCGGGCCGGTACGTCGTGTTCGTGCCCGGCGGCTCCATGACCGGCATCTCCCGCAAGCTGCCGGACACCGAGCGCTCGCGTCTGAAGAAACTCATGCGCCAGCTCATCCCTGAGGACGCGGGCGTCATCGTGCGTACCGCCGCCGAGGGGGCGAGCGAGGCGGAGCTGACCCATGACGTCGAGCGCCTGCGCGGCCAGTGGGAGAAGATCCAGAAGGCGCAGAAGGCGAGGTCCGCGCCGGTGGCCCTCTCCCAGGAGCCGGACATCGCGATCAAGGTGGTGCGCGACGTCTTCAACGAGGACTTCACCTCCCTGATCGTCGAGGGCGGCAAGGTCTACGACGAGGTCCACTCCTACGTCGCCGACGTCGCCCCTGACCTGCTCGAGCGCGTCACAGCCCACGTGGGCGAGAAGGACGCGTTCGCCAAGCACCGCATCGACGAGCAGCTGCTGAAGGCGATGGACCGCAAGGTCTACCTGCCCTCGGGCGGCTCGCTGGTGATCGACCGCACCGAGGCCATGACCGTGGTCGACGTGAACACGGGCAAGTTCACCGGCTCCGGCGGCTCTCTCGAGGAGACCGTCACCAAGAACAACCTGGAGGCGGCCGAGGAGATCGTGCGCCAGCTGCGGCTGCGCGACATCGGTGGCATCATCGTCATCGACTTCATCGACATGGTGCTCGAGGCCAACCGGGACCTGGTGCTGCGTCGCCTGGTCGAGTGCCTGGGCCGGGACCGCACCAAGCACCAGGTCGCCGAGGTGACGTCGCTGGGACTGGTGCAGATGACCCGCAAGCGCGTCGGCCAGGGTCTGCTGGAGACCTTCTCCACCACCTGCGAGCACTGCAACGGGCGCGGTCACCACGTCGACATCGACGGGGACCACACGAGCGCAGGCGGCAACGGCGGCCAGGGCGGCGACGACTCCTCGAAGTCCTCGTCCTCCAAGCGCCGCAATCGCCGCTCGCGGGGCGGCGGGGGTGGGAGCAACGGCTCCGCCAAGGAGGGCTCGGACTCCGAGGAGAGCTCGACCGAGGACCCCGCCCAGGACGTCCACCGCCTCGAGGACGACGAGACCAGCCGGGCCCAGGCCCGCGCGACGATCGCGTCCATCGCGGCGGCCTCCGGCAGCCACACCCCCGCCGAGGAATCGGACTCCTCGAACCCGGCGTGATGCGTTCCACAGCATGTGACGGCGTTCTCGCAGGTCGGACCGCTTCTGCTGGTTGACCCGGGGTTCCGCGGACCGTAAGCTGTCCCTCGGCGCAGAACGCGTCGGCGTCGTGTCCCGGTGAGGATCGCGCGACCGCATCTCCCGCCTGCGCCCCCACGGGGGCGCGCAGGACAGGTTGACGGTCGCAGGTCCGCGGTCCCACCGCTGAGGGCGCATGACTCAAGGGCAGATCCGATTCACAAGATGGAGCAGTGACGTGGTGTACGCAATCGTCCGCGCAGGCGGTCGTCAGGAGAAGGTGTCGGTCGGTGACACCATCGTGATCAACCGCGTGGCAGGCGAGGCGGGCGACAGCGTCGATCTCGCTCCCGTGCTGCTGGTTGACGGCGACAAGATCACCTCGGCCCAGGCCGAGCTGGCCAAGGTGAAGGTCTCCGCCGAGAAGGTCGAGGACCTCCGCGGCGACAAGATCCGGATCCTCCGCTACAAGAACAAGACCGGGTACAAGAAGCGCCAGGGCCACCGCCAGGAGCTCACCCGACTGAAGATCACGGGCATCGCCTGAGCGATCCCTTCGAACACAGAGAAGGATTGATTCCAGATGGCATCAAAGAAGGGCGTCAGCTCCTCCAAGAACGGGCGTGACTCGAACGCCCAGCGTCTCGGCGTCAAGCGCTTCGGCGGCCAGGTCGTCGGCGCGGGCGAGATCCTCATCCGCCAGCGCGGCACCAAGGTCCACCCGGGCGACGGCGTGGGCCGCGGCAACGACGACACCCTGTTCGCGCTCACCGCGGGCACGGTCGAGTTCGGCCGCAAGCGCGATCGCCGCGTGGTCAGCGTCGTCGAGACGGTCTGAGCACTCGCCCCGGGCACCCGGGGCACCAGCTGCCTTCGAGGGGCGGAGCCGAACGCTCCGCCCCTCGACGCATATCCCTACTGTGTGGAGGACCCCATGGCCACGTTCGTCGACCGCGTCGAGCTGCAGGTCGCCGGTGGATCGGGCGGCCACGGCGCCGCCTCCATCCGGCGCGAGAAGTTCAAGCCGCTCGCCGGGCCCGACGGGGCCGACGGCGGCCGCGGCGGGGACGTGATCCTCGAGGTCGACGCCTCGACGACCACCTTGCTGACCTACCACCACCGGCCCCACCAACGGGCCACCAGCGGCGGTTTCGGCAAGGGCGACCTGCGCCATGGGGCCCGCGGCGAGGACCTGGTCCTGCGCGTGCCCGACGGCACCGTGGTCACGGACGAGGACGGCACCGTGCTGGCCGACCTGATCGGCATCGGCACCCGATACGTGGCAGCCCGCGGCGGCACCGGCGGTCTCGGCAACGCGGCACTGGCCACCACCAAGCGCAAGGCCCCCGGTTTCGCCCTGCTCGGCGAGCCCGGCCAGGAGCGCACTCTCGTCCTGGAGCTGAAGTCCGTGGCGGACGTCGCCCTGGTGGGTTACCCCAGCGCCGGCAAGTCGTCCCTGATCGCCGCGATGAGCGCCGCCCGGCCCAAGATCGCCGACTATCCCTTCACCACGCTGGTGCCGAATCTCGGTGTGGTCGAGGCGGGTCAGTTCCGCTACACGGTCGCCGATGTGCCGGGCCTGATCCCCGGCGCCAGCCAGGGCAAGGGTCTGGGCCTGGACTTCCTGCGCCACATCGAGCGCTGCCACGTCCTGGTCCATGTCCTGGATGCCGCGTCCCTGGAGTCCTCCCGCGACCCGTTGACCGATCTGGAGACGATCGAGCAGGAGCTGGCCACCTATGCCGGCAGCCTGGACGAGGAGGCCGGGGCGAGGGTGCCGCTGATGGAGCGGCCCACCGTGATCGTGCTGAACAAGACCGATCTGCCCGACGGCACCGACATGGCCGAGATGGTCCGCGAGCGCCTCGCAGAGCGCGAGGTGCCGGTGCTGGAGGTCTCCGCGATCTCCCACAAGGGGCTGCGCGACCTCTCCTTCGTCCTCGGCGAGCTGGTCGATACGGCGCGCACCGAGCTGCCCGAGCCCGAGGTCGCGCCCATCGTGCTGACCCCGGCCGCGGTCGACGCGGAGCAGTTCCGCGTCGTCACCGAGCAGTTCGACGGGGCCACGGCCTACCGAGTCCAGGGTGACAAGCCCGAGCGCTGGGTGCGCCAGACCGACTTCGCCAATGACGAAGCGGTCGGCTTCCTCGCGGACCGCCTGGCGAAGCTGGGGGTGGAGGACCAGCTGCTGAAGGCCGGTGCCGTCGCGGGCTCGACCGTGCTGATCGGGCCGGGCGACGACGCGGTCGTCTTCGACTGGGAGCCGACGATGGTCGGCGGCGCCGAACTGCTGGGCATCCGAGGCACCGATCGGCGGATGGAGGACCACCACCGCCCCACCCGCGACGAGAAGCGCGAGCTGCAGCGGCAGCGCACCGCGGCCCGCATGAACCGAGTCGCCGCGATGGAGGCGGAACGCCGCGCCGGCCATTGGTCGGATCCCTCCCGGGACGACGAGACCCGCGGATCGTGAGCGGCTCCGGCAGCACGGGCGGTGCGGGTCCCCGCCAGCCCTCCCGCATCGCCGCCCGCGGCTCCCTCGCCGGGGCCGCGCGGGTCGTGGTGAAGATCGGCTCCTCGAGCCTGACCGACGACCGGGGTCGACTGGACCAGTCCCGGGTCGCCGACATCGCGGCGACCGCGGCTTCGCTCGCCGCCGGCGGCTCCGAGGTCGTCATCGTCTCCTCGGGGGCGATCGCTGCGGCGCTGGGCCCACTGGGCCTGCCCGAGCGGCCCACCTCCGTGCCACTGCAGCAGGCGGCCGCGAGCGTCGGCCAGGCGCTGCTGGCGACGGCATGGTCGAGCGCCTTCGGCGACCACGGGCGCCGCACCGGTCAGGTGCTGCTGACCGAGTCCGACGTCATCCGCCCCCAGACCTACCGCAACGTGCGCAGCGCCCTGGAGTCGCTGCTGGATCTCGCGGCGATCCCGGTGGTCAACGAGAACGACACCACCGCGACCCACGAGATCCGCTTCGGCGACAACGATCGTCTGGCGGCCCTGGTCGCCCAGCTGCTCGGCGCCGATGCGCTGTTCCTGCTGACCGACGTCGACGCGCTGTACACGGCACCGCCCACGGAGCCGGGCGCCGAGCGGATCGGCCTGGTCGAGGACCCGGCGCGCCTGACCGGGGTGAGCATCGGCTCGGTCGGCTCGAAGGTGGGCACCGGCGGCATGGTCACCAAGCTCTCGGCCGCCCAGCTCGCCTCGACCACCGGCACCGCCGCCCTGCTGACCTCGGCCGGGCAGTTCGCCGCCGCGGCGGCGGGCGAGGACGTCGGCACCTTCTTCCCCGGACAGGAGGGCCGCCGCCGCTCCCGTCTGGTGTGGCTGCGCTTCGCCACCCGCGGCGCCGGCACCCTCACCCTGGACGAAGGGGCGGCCGAGGCCGTGGCCACCCGTCGCCGCTCGCTGCTCGCCGTCGGCATCACCGCCGTGGCGGGCACCTTCCCCGACGGGGTCCCGGTGGACATCGCCCGGCCGGACGGCGCGGTGATCGCCCGCGGTCTGACCTCCTTCAGCAGCGACGAGCTGCGGGCCATGGCGGGCCGCGGCACGCACGAGCTGCGCGAGGTGCTGGGGGAGCGGTTCCGCCGTCCCGCCGTGCACCGTGACCAGCTGGTCGTGCTCTGAGCGGTCGTGCTCTGAGCGGAGTGGTCGTGCTCTGAGCGCTCAGCGGGACCCGAGCAGCTCGCGCTCCGCGGAGGGCTCGGAGCGCGAGGCGCCACGACGCTCCCGGGCGATGCGCACCTTCTCGATCGCCGTGCTGATCACCAGGGCGAGACCCACCCCGAGGAGAACGCCCAGCAGCGGCTGCTCCCGGAAGAGGTAACCTCCGGCCATGCCGATGCCGATGTTGTACAGCGCCCACGCGGTCGCGGCCAGCAGGGCGAAGCCGAGGAACCGCGGTCGGGGATAGCGGATCATGCCCGAGGTGAGTGAGGTGGCCGTGCGGCCACCGGGGATGAAGCGGGCAGTGACGATGATCGCCCCGCCCCGGGTGTGCAGGCCGTTCTCCGCCCAGGTGAGGAGGCGGTCGCCCGCGCGACTGCGGCGGATCCTCCGGGCGATCGGCCCCGCTCCGCGGCCGAGGTGATGCGCCGAGAGATCCCCGGCGACGGCGGCGAGGATCGTCACCGGCACCAGGATCCACGCGCTGGGCGCGTCCTGCACGACGGCATACGCGCCCGCGGTGATCACCACCGTCTCGCCCGGGAAGATCGGCAGCACGGAGGCCCCGGCGACCACCGCGAACAGGAGCACGTACAGCCACGGCGATGACATGACCACCTCGACCAGGTGCAGCACGGATTCCATGGGCGCTCACAGTACGCAGTCAACCCGGGCGACTGCTGGGCGGACGCCCCGGGCCGGCTGGACGTGCTCCTCGTAGACTCGGCGCCATGAACTCATCCGTGTCCGCCGCCGTGCTCGCCGCCACCCGCGCCGCGAAGGACGCGCAGCCGGTGCTCGCCCGCCTGCACCGCGAGGCCAAGGACGACCTGCTGCTGGCGATGGCCGAGGCCCTGGTCGAACGGGCCGGCGAGATCGTCGACGCCAACGTCCGGGATCTCGAGGCCGCCGATGCCGCGGGCATCGAGCCGGGCCTGCGCGACCGCCTCGTCCTGGATCCCGAGCGGGTCGCGGCGATCGCCCAGCAGCTGCGCGACGCCGCCGCCCTGCCCGACCCGGTCGGCGAGGTGATCCGCGGCTCGGTGCTGTCCAACGGCCTGGAGCTGCGTCAGGTCCGCGTCCCGCTCGGCGTGATCGGCATGGTCTACGAGGCTCGTCCGAACGTGACGGTCGACGCCGCAGGGCTCGCCGTGAAATCCGGCAATGCGGTGGTGCTGCGCGGCGGCTCCGCGGCCCTGCACTCCAACACCGCGCTCATCGCGGTGCTGCGCTCGGTGCTCGCGGATCAGGGGCTGCCCGAGGACCTGATCGTCGGCATCGACGAGCACGGGCGCGAGGGCGTGGACGCCCTGATGCGAGCCCGCGGGGCGGTCGACGTGCTGATCCCGCGCGGCGGCGCCGGCCTCATCCGCCGCATCGTCGAGAACTCCCTGGTCCCGGTGATCGAGACCGGCACCGGGACCACGCACGTCCTGATCGATGCGAGCGCGGACCTCGAACAGGCCGAGGGGATCGTCGTGAACTCCAAGACCCAACGAGTGGGGGTCTGCAACGCCCTGGAGACCCTGCTGGTCCACCGCGAGATCGCCGACCGGGCCCTGCCCCGGATCGCCGCCCGCCTAACCGGGGCCGGGGTGCGCCTGCACACCGATGCGGCCGCGCAGGAGATCCTCGAGGGGGCCGGGACCCCCGCCGAGGTGATCGCGGCCACCGCCGAGGACTGGGACGCGGAGTACCTCGCCCTCGAGCTGGCGGTGGCGGTCGTCGACGATCTCGATGCGGCGCTGGAGCACATCCGCGCCCACTCCAGCGGGCACACCGAATCCATCCTCACCCGGGACCTGCTCTCCCAGCAGCGGTTCCTGGCCGAGGTCGACTCCGCCGTGGTCATGGCCAACGCCTCCACGCGCTTCTCCGACGGCGGGGAGTTCGGCTTCGGCGCGGAGATCGGCATCTCCACCCAGAAGCTCCATGCCCGCGGACCCATGGGACTGACGGAGCTGACCTCCGCCAAGTGGTTGGTGGTGGGCCAGGGCCATGTCCGTCCGTGACTGCGTCCGTCCGTGACTGCGCTCCCCATCACGGCCGGGGGTCCGTGACCTCGGCCCCTGCTGTGGGATGATGGGACGGTCACTCGAGGAAAGGCCCCCACGAACATGATCGACCAGCTCATGATCCTCGCCGAGACCGGCGAACACGCCACCGGCGGCGTCACCCCGCCCATGGTCGGCATCGGCATCTTCATCATCCTGATGATCCTGCTCGGCTTCACCTACCTCACCGGGGGGACGCACCAGCGCAAGCAGGGGAAGTCCGACAAGCACGGCGACGACTGATCGGCGTGGAGCAGCAGCGACGCCGGATCGGCGTGATGGGCGGGACCTTCGATCCCATCCACCACGGCCACCTCGTCGCCGCCAGCGAGGTCCAGAGCGTCTTCGGCCTGGACGAGGTGGTGTTCGTGCCCACCGGGCGTCCGTGGCAGAAGGCCTCTCGCGAGATCTCCGACCCGGAGCACCGGTACCTGATGACCGTGGTGGCCACCGCCGCGAACCCGGTGTTCACCGTCTCGCGCGTCGACGTCGACCGGCCGGGCTCCACCTATACGATCGACACGCTCCGGGACCTGCACGAGCAGCAGCCCGCCGCGGACCTGTTCTTCATCACCGGCGCCGACGCCCTGCAGTCCATCCTGACCTGGAAGGACTCCGAGGAGATCTTCTCCCTTGCGCACTTCGTGGGCGTCACCCGTCCCGGGCACGAGCTGGACACCTCCGGTCTGCCGGCCGACGGGGTCACCCTCATCGAGGTCCCCGCCATGGCGATCAGCTCCACCGACTGCCGGGTACGGGTCGCCGCCGGTGAACCCGTCTGGTACCTGGTGCCCGACGGCGTGGTCCAATACATCAACAAGTACGCCCTCTACACAGGAGGTGACGGCGATGACTGAGCCCGACACCACCCCACGGCGCGGCCGGCGTGCCCGAGCGCTGAGCCCCGAGGAGAGTGCCGCTCTGGACGAGACCCGCACCGCGGAACCGGCCGTGCGGGGCGCCGTGGCCCCGCCGTCGGCCGACGCCCCCGTGCCCACCCTGCGCAAGTTCGGCCGCCGCGCTCGCATCATCGAGCTCAGCGAGGACCCGACGAGCACCGCCCCGGGCGGTGAGTCGGCCACGGAGAGGACGACGGAGCTGAGCGGCGCCTCGAACGCCGAACCGACCACGACCCCGGACACGACACGCACCGCGGGCGACCGCGACCACGACGGCGTCGAGCTGGGGGAGCTGGCGGTCACCGACGCCCCCGAGCCCCGCCCGGCCCCGCGCTTCGACGGCAAGGTGCTGCATCGGCCCGAGCGGTCCGGCAGCCGCCCGTTGCTGTGGACCGTGTGGGCGCTGATCGCCGTGGCCCTGATCGTGCTGGTCATCCTGCTGCTGACCGGCGTGCTCGGCCCCGATGCGGCCTCCGCCCTGGGGGCGGGCGCCCCCGACCTGTTCGTCGACCACCCCCTGCTGGAGGAACCGATCGCGTGAGTGCTCCCGAAGAATCCCTCGACCTCGCCCGTGTGGCCGGCCAGGCGGCCGCCGACACTCTCGCCGAGGAGGTGATCGGCCTCGACGTCTCCGAACAGGTGGTGATCACCGACGTGTTCCTGGTCTGCAGCGGGGACTCCGAGCGCCAGGTCTCGGCCATCGTCGACGGCGTCGAGAAGGCGCTGCTGACCGAGCGCCGGCGCAAGCCGCTGCGCCGGGAGGGCGAGCGGGACGCCCGCTGGGTGCTGCTGGACTACGGCGACATCGTCGTGCACGTCCAGCATGCCGAGGATCGTGCCTTCTACGCGCTCGAGCGGCTCTGGCGGGACGCCCCGGTCCTGGACCTGCAGATCGACGAGGGCACCCCGGCGTGAGGTCCTCGCACGCCCCGGGCGGCCACGTGCGCACCCGGCTGATCCTGGTGCGCCACGGGCAGACGGAGTACAACCGCCAGGGGAGGCTCCAGGGCCAGGTCGACATCCCCTTGAACGAGGCCGGGACCCGGCAGGCCGCGGTGCTCGCCGCCACGGTCGCCGAGAACCCGCCGGACCTGATCGTCTCCTCGCCGCTGGAGCGGGCCCACGACACCGCGCAGATCCTGGCGGAGGTCTGCGGTCTCGACGTGGGGACCGATGCGGCCTTCCTCGAGCGCGGATTCGGGCAGTGGGAGGGACTGCGCGGCGAGGAGATCCGACGCCACTGGCCGGCGGAGCACGCCGACTGGCGCGCCCACCGCCCCGTGACGGGACTGGGCGTCGAGGCCCGGCCCGCCGTCGGCGAACGGGTCGCCACCGCCTGCCGTCAGCTGGTCGCCGAGAACATCGGCGGGACCGTGATGGTGGTCGCCCACGGCGCCGCGATCACCCTCGGGATCACCACCCTGCTGGGACTGGACGCCGACGATTTCCGCGGCATCGCGGGCCTGGAGAACTGTCACCGCTCGGTGCTCGAGCCCCTGACCTCGGACACCACGGGACATCTCATGAGGTTGGTGTCACACAACCTCGCCCCGGATTTCCTCTGACCCGGGCCTCGATGTAATATCGACGAGTCGCCTGCTGAGGGGCGGCACCCGGTACGGGGCTATGGCGCAGTTGGTAGCGCGCTTCCATGGCATGGAAGAGGTCAGGGGTTCGAATCCCCTTAGCTCCACTCGAGAAACCGTGAGACAGTGACTCGTCAGAAGGGCCCCGCCGCGAGGCGGGGCCCTTCTGCTGTCACGGGTCAGCGTCCCCGCACCAGGAACAGCGGTGCGGCGAGGGCGAGCACCACGCCCCCGACGGCGATCGCGAGTGCGGTGGAGACCCCGGTGGCGAGCACCCCGAGCACCACCGATCCCAGCGATCCGGCCGGCTGCATCGCCATCGAGGCCAAGGACAGCACCGTGGCGCGGTGCGGGCCGGCGACCGGACGATGCAGCAGCGACTCGTGGGCCACCCCGGCGGCCCTGTGCACCAGGGCCCGCAGCACCCGGGAACCCGTGAGCAGGCCGATCCCCTCTCGCACCGCGACCGCGGTGTCCCGCACGGGGGAGAGGGGACGACAGCGGTTCCGCAGCGGCTCGTGCATGAACAGCCCCGTCGCCACGATCTGTGCGACTGAAGGCGAGGTACGAGGACAGGGCGAGAGTCGCCGCGAGCGCGAACAGCGGCCGTCGGCCGAGGGTGTCGGCGAGTCCACCCGTCGGCAGCTCGAGCGACAGCACCACGATGCCCTGGACGGCGAGGGCGGCTCCCATCTCGGCGACCGTCATACCGCGATGCAGCGGCAGCAGGGCCATCACCGGGATCACGAGGCCCGTGGGCAGCCACCGCAGCACGGTCAGCAGCAGGGATCGCCGGCGCAGGCTCACCGGGAGCGGGGCATGGGCAGCGCCAGCACGTGCAGCGACGTCGCCGCGCCGTCGCTGCGCAGCATCTCGAGCAGTCGCAGGCGGATCGGGACGGGGGGGAGAGGCTTGAGGGTCTCGACGTCGTCGACGACGCGGTGGGTCATGGGCATGCGAGCACCCCACGACCGCAAAGAACCATTGCAGTGGAGTCTTTGCGGTCGTGGGGATGAGGGGCCGAGACGGCCGTTCAGCCCTCGCTGTCCAGCTGGGTCATGGCCTCGGCGGGGTAGCGGTCGCCGCGGGCCGCGCCGACGGGCAGGGCCGCATCGATCCGGGCCAGGTCCGTCTCGGTCAGATGCACGTCGGTGCTGGCGAGCATCGAGGTCACCTGGTCGACGCGGCGGGAGCCCACGATCGGCACGATGTCCTCTCCGCGCGCGGCCACCCAGGCGATCGCGAGCTGCGCCATGGTCGCGCCCTGCGCGGCGGCTATGCCCTGGATCTGCTCCAGCAGTGCGCGATTGCGCTCGAGGTTCTCCCCCTGGAAGCGGGGGAAGGCCTGCCGGGCGCCGCCGGTGCGACCGGCGACCAGACCATGGGCCAGCACGCCGTAGGCGGTCATGCCGATCCCCAGCTCGCGGCAGGTGGCCAGGATCCCGCTGTCCTCGATGTCGCGGGTCAGCAGGGAGTACTCGATCTGCAGGTCGCTGATCGGGGCGATGGCCGCGGCCCGACGGATGGTCGCGGGGCCCACCTCGCTGAGGCCGATGTGGCGCACGTAGCCCGCCTCGACGAGCTCCTGGACGGCGCCGATGGTCTCCTCGATCGGCACCTCCGGGTCCAGGCGTGCGGGCCGGTAGATGTCGAGGTGGTCCACGCCGAGACGGCGCAGCGAATAGGCGAGGGAGGACTTCACGTGCTCGGGACGGGTGTCGAATCCGGCGGGCATGCCCTCGGGGGTGACGGTGGCGCCGAACTTCACCGAGAGCACGGCGTCGTCCCGGGAGCGCTCGCGCAGGGCGCGGCCGATGAGCATCTCGTTGTGGCCGGCCCCGTAGAAGTCCCCGGTGTCGATGAGGGTGCCGCCGGCGTCGAGATAGGCGTGCAGCACGCGGAGGCTCTCGGCGTCGTCGGTGGGGCCGTAGACCCCGGACAGGCTCATGGCCCCCAGTCCCGGGGAGGTGACGATCGGCCCGGTCGTCCCGAGGCGGCGGGTGGTGGGTCGGTGCGTGGACTGTTCTGTGGTGGTCATGGCGACCAGCCTGCGCGCCGAGCGGCGACGGGACGAGGCCCGGAGCATCGGGGGAGAGCCTCTCCCTGGATGCGGCGGGCGCGGGGGAGCAGGATGGGGTCATGTCTGCCCGCCAGGAGCTCCACGACCTCGCCGACTTCCTCCGCCGCCGCCGCGCCCTGCTGCGTCCGGTCGACGCCGGACTGCCGGAGGGCACCCGCCGACGCACGCCCGGACTGCGCCGCGAGGAGGTCGCGATGCTGGCCGGCGTCTCGGTCGACTACTACACGCGGCTCGAGCAGGCGCGCAGCTCGACGCCATCCGTCGGGGTGATCACCGGCATCGCGCAGGCCCTGCAATGCGATCAGGACGAGCGCGATCACCTGTTCCGCCTGACGGGGCACCCGACGCCGCCGCGCCGTGCCGGACGGCATGTGCGCCCCGGGCTGATCGCCCTGGGCAATCGCCTCACGGATCTCCCGGTGGTGATCACCACCGATCTCGGCGAGGTGCTCTGGGCCAATCCGCTGGGCCAGGCCCTGCTGGGTGATCAGCTGGAGGGGACGCCGCGAGAGCGCAACATCATCCTGCGCTGGTTCACCGACCCGTCGAGCCGCACTCTCGCCGAGGACCAGTGGGAGCGGATATCCGCCGCCCATGTCGCCGACCTGCGCGCCGCCTTCACCCGCCGCGGCGGCGATCGGGAGGTCATCGCCCTGGTCCAGGAGCTGCAGGCGGCCAGCTCCGAGTTCGCGCGCCTGTGGGACCTCCACGACGTCGGCGTGCGCCGCTCGGACCGCAAGACGATCATCCACGGCGAGGTGGGAGCGATCGAGATGCGATGCGAGGTGCTGCTGACCCCCGACGAGGACGTCGCGATGCACGCCTTCTTCCCCCTGGAGGGCACCGACGCCCAGGAGAAGCTGGACCTCCTCGCCGTCATCGGCACCCAGGTGATGCGCAGCAGCTAGAGGCTCGGGCCCTCCCACCGGAATCCGTCGGGGTCGGTGAGCTCGCCGAGGTCGCCCACGATCGCGAGCCGATGGGAGCCGCTGCCTTCGGAGGGCACCCCGGCCGCCTTGGCCAGGCCGCTGCGCTTGAGCAGGGCGAGCGAGATCGGCCCGGTCGCGAAGCTGGCGTACTTGCGACCATAGCTCTGGGCGACCTCGGTGCCGCGGTCCACGTAGAACTCCTTGCTGGGAGCGACGGCGGTCACGCCGAGCTGCACCACGAGCTCGTCGATCGTGCCGGGGGCGGCACCGGTGGCCTTCTTCGAGGAGGTGGCGAGGGTGACCACCGTCCCGTCGGGCGCCTCGAGCGTGCCGCCGTACCCGAAGAAGCTCCTGGAGGCGGGCTTCACGGTGCGCGCTCCGGCGGCGGTGCCGGCGGCCATGAAGCCGTCGACGACGCCCGGGTCGGGCACGACCAGGGACACCGTCGCGCCGCGGAAGCCCGTGCTGGGCTCCTCGGTGCCGCGGGTGCGGATCCTGTCGCCGAGGCCGAGCGCCTCGGCGTAGAAGCGGGCGGCCGACTCGGGGTCGTCGGTCTCGAGGAGGAGCTGTGTGATCGTCGTCATGCTCGTCAGACTAGTGCGGGCCCGAGTACGGTGCTTCTCGATTCCTGACCGGCTGGCGCAGGATCGTGCGCAGCTTCTCGGGCGCGGCGCGGCGGGGGTCGCCGAGGTAGATCTCGTGATGCGTGCCGCGCAGGGCGAGCCCTCGGGCGGGGATCTCCTCGTGGTGCATCGTCTCGAGCACGGGGCCCTCCTGCTCGTAGGGGCCGACATGGAGGGTCTGGATGCAGTGTCCCTCCCCGAACTCCTCCCATCGCACGTCGCCGGAGGTCTCGACCAGATCGCCCTCGATCCACGGCGGGGTCATCAGCAGCAGGCGCCAGTGCCAACGGCTCTTGTCCCGGGCGGAGGTGAAGGCTTCCATGTCCTCGGCCCACCACAGCCCTTCCAGCGGCGGGACCACGTAGTCACGTCCCAGCTCGCGCTTGCTGCGGAACTTCACGGAGTACGCCAGGGGGTAGAGCTGCGAGAGCGCCGCCTCGTACTCCGGGGAGGTGTTCGGGTCGCCCTCGCCGTCGATCATCAGGAAGCGCCTCGCGGGGACTTCGAGGGTCCGGAACCGTCCGCGTCGGGCGCGGTAGCTGTCGAGCTCCTTCTTCACGTCGTACGTCGCCGGATCACTCATCCGCGCCCCTCCGCCTCGATCCTGATCAGCGCCTCGTCCATGTGGTGCAGCACCCGCAGCGTCGCGGTGAGCTCCTGTGCGGTCAGATTCCCGCCCACGCTCCCCAGCAGCGCCTGCTCGCGGTCGGTGACCGCGGTGATGGCCTCGTGCCCCTGCGGCGTGATCCGCACCAGGTGGGAGCGCCGATGGGAGGGATTGTCCACGAGCTCGACCTGTCCGGCGCGCCGCGCCTCGTGGACCATGCGCTGGACGAACTGGCGGCTGAGGTCCTGGGACCGGGCGAGCTGGGGGACGGTGCGCTCGCCGTCCCGCCGCAGCTGGTCCAGCACATTGCGCACGCCGACGGACAATCCGCTGACTGCTTCGTCGTGCTCGACGATCCGGGAGACCCGGCGGTAGACGGGGCCGAGAGCCACATAGACCTCGGCGAGACGATCGGCCAGGGCGCCGGGTGGCAGCGGGGAGCTCATCCGCCCAGTATGACACCTGGGTTGTCAAGAAGGCGAGAATGTGACACCTTAGGTGTCATGAAACGCACCGTGCAACTCTCCGACCAGCGCATCGCCTACCTCGACGTCGGGCCCGAGGACCCGACGGGCCCGCCTCTGCTGCTCCTGCACGGCGGCGCGGTCGACTCCCGCATGTGGCATCCGCAGCTCGACGCCTTCCCGGACCACCGCGTGCTCGTCCCCGACGCCCGCGGTCACGGGGGCTCCTCGGACGCGGAGGGCCCGTACCGCCTCGTCGACGATGTCGTGGCGCTGCTCGACGCCCTGGGCGTCGAGCAGGTCGTGGCCATCGGCATCTCCATGGGCGGCGGCACCGCCTGCGACCTCGCGCTCGAGCACCCGGAGCGGGTCGTCGGGATCCTGGTCAGCGGCACCGGCACCAGCGAGCCCGTGTTCGAGGATCCCTGGGCGCTGCAGGCCTTCGCCGATTGGAAGGCCGCTGAGCAGCGGACTGACCTGCAGGAATGGGTCGACGTCCTCCAGCGCTTCACCGCCGGCCCTCATCGCACTCTCGACGAGGTCGATCCGGCAGTCCGGGACCTCGTCGACACCATGGCCCGCGACACCGTCCAGAACCACCTGCGCACCGACGCGGACGGCACCCCGGTCCCACCGCCCCCTCCGGTCCCGGTGACGGAGACCTGGCAACGACTGGAGCGGATCGACGTGCCCGTTCTCGCCCTGTGCGGCGCCCTCGACGGCGACGACCACCGCCGCAACGGCCGCCGGCTGGCCGACGCCGCCCCCGACGGCCGGTACGTCGAGCTCGCCGGCGCGGCGCACTACCCAAACCTCGAGGCGCCCGAGGACTTCGACCAGGAGGTGCGTGAGCTGATCAGGCGGACTTCCCGTGTTCGACGATGAGCCCGTGCAGCTCGGCGAGTTCTGCCGCTGTCAGCTCCGCCGCCTCGAGCGCGGGGGTGATCGCCCGCCGGAACGCCCGATATGAGGCGGGCACCTCCATGCCCCGCTCCCGGAACAGCCGTCTCGCGTACTCGTCGCAGACGAAGACGGGGCGGGAGAAGCAGTAGAGACTGATCGCGTCGGCCGTCTCCTCGCCGATGCCCTCCACGCCGAGCAGCTCGACCCTCAGGGGCGGGTCCTCGAGCTCGCGGGCGTGGGCGGCGCGGTCTCGGACCCAGCGCGCGAGCGCCTGGACCCGACGCGGCTTCGACCGCGGGAGACCCGAGCCGCGCACCAGCTCCCGCACCCTGTCCTCCTCGGCCGCCGCGAGAGCCCGGGGCTCGAGCAGGCCCGCCGCGCGCAGGGCGTCGATCGACAGCGCGGCCTGCTCCCACCGGCTGCGCTGAACCAGAACCGCCCCGAGCGCGATCTCGAAGGGCTCCTCGCCGGGCCACCACCAGCCCTGCGGTCCGTGCCGTGCCAGCAGCTCCTGGTGGAGAGCACGCAGATCCACTGCGGCGAGCGCGGTCACGATGCGCGCGCGGGGTAGATGCTCACGTCCTCCGCCTCGAGCCGGAAGCAGACCTCGGCGCCGGCTCTCAGGTCGCGGCCCGCCAGCTGCTGCGGCGTGAGGTCCGCGGCGATCCCGGCGGCTCGCACGCGGACCAGGTCGCCGACGGGCTCCAGACTCGACATGGTCCCCGGCAGCACCGTCGCCGTCGGCGGCGCCTCGGTCCCGTCCACCACCCGGATCCGGGACGGGCGCACCGTCGCGCGCACCGGTGTGCCGACGGACAGCGGACCCACCGGCTCTCCCCGCAGCATGCCCTGCTCGCCGTCGTCGCCGAGGCGCATCGCGCGGCCGTCCCAGACACCGCTGAGCAGGTTCACCCCGGCCAGACGCGCGGTGAAGGCGGCTTGCGGACGCCTGAGCACCTCCGCGGCGGGGCCGGTCTCGAGGATCCGACCGGCCTCGATCACCGCCACCCGGTCGGCGAGCGTCACCGCGTCCAGCACGTCATGGCTGACCACGATCGCGGAGCGCTCGGCCAGCACCCGGCGCAGCAGCTCTCGCAGCGCGGGTGCGACATCGACGTCCAAGGCCGCCATCGGCTCGTCCAGCAGCAGCAGGTCCGGCTGTGCCGCCAGGGCGCGGGCGACCGCGATCCGCTGCGCCTGCCCTCCCGAGAGCTGCGCGGGCCGACGGTCCGCGAGCTCCGGAACCCCGATCTCCTCCAGCCACCGCTCGGCCTCCTGCCGGGCGCGTCGCTGCCGCATCCCCTGAGCGCGCAGACCGAACATGATGTTGGCCCGCACGCTCAGGTGCGGGAAGAGCACGGGGTCCTGGGCGAGGGTGGTGACGGCGCGGTCGTGCGGTGGTACCCAGATCCCCGGGCCGCTCAGCAGCCGGTCCTGAAGAGCGATGGTGCCTGACGCGGGGCGCAGGGTCCCGGCGATCAGGGACAGGATCGTCGACTTCCCGGCACCGTTGGGACCGACCAGGGCCAGGGTCTCCCCGTCGGCGAGAGCGAGCTCGACGTCGAGTCCGCGTTCGGGGACCGTGGCACGCAGGGCGAGCGTCATGGCGCGGCCCGCCTGCCGGTGAGGGCGATGATCGCCACTGCCACGATCATGAGCAGGAAGGACAGGGCGACCGCCGCCTGCGGATCGGTCTCGCGCTGGAGGTAGATCTCCAGCGGCAGGGTGCGGGTGGTGCCCTGGAGGCTGCCGGCGAAGGTGATGGTCGCCCCGAACTCGCCGAGCGCCCGCGCGAAGGACAGCACGGTGCCCGAGGCGAGGGCGGGCAGCGCCAGCGGCAGCGTCACCTGCATCAGCACCCGGGTCGGGTGGGCACCCAGCGAGGCGGCGGCCGCCTCGTAGCGGGTGCCCGCGGTGCGCAGCGCCCCTTCGAGGCTGATCACCAGGAAGGGCAGCGCCACGAAGGTCTGCGCGAGCACCACCGCCGTGGTGGAGAAGGCGATCTGCACCCCCAGCAGCTCGAGCTGCCGGCCGATCAGCCCCTGCCGGCCGAAGGTGTACAGCAGGGCGATGCCCCCGACCACCGGCGGCAGCACCAGGGGGATCAGCATCAGCGACCTCAGGACGGACAGGCCGCGGAAGCTCGAGCGGGCCAGCAGCAGCGACATCGGCACCCCCAGCAGCACGCAGCAGGCGGCGCTGGTGGCGGAGGTCTGCAGGCTCAACCGCAGCGCGGCGAGGGAGGAGTCGCTGGTCAGCAGTGCGCCGAGATCGCCCCAGTGGACCCGCGTCGCCATGGCCACCAGTGGAAGCAGCACGAACAGCCCGCCCAGCAGGGCGGGGACCAGGACCCAGCGGGGCAGCGACCTCACGCCGACGACCTCATGCCCCGGCGAATCCGTACTCGGCCAGAACCCCCTGGCCGTCGGCGCCGGTGACGAGGGCGACGAAATCATCGCCCAGCGCGGTGTTCTCGCTGCCGGCCACCGTCGTGATCGGGTAGGTGTTCACGACGCTGTCGGACTCGGGGAAGGCGATGCCCTCCACCTCGTCGCCGGCTCTGCGCACATCGGTGACGTAGACCAGCCCTGCGTCGGCCTGGCCGCTGGTGACCTTCCCCAGAACGTCCGTGACGGACTGCTCCTCGCTGACGGGGGAGAAGTCGAGCCCCGCAGATCCCTCGACGGTCTCGGTCGCGCTCCCGCACGGCACCGCCGGCGCGCAGACGACGAGGTCCAGCCCCTCCTCGGTGAGCGAGGCGAGATCGGTGACCCCGGCCGGATTGCCGGCGGGCACGGCGATCATCAGCGTGTTGGTCGCGAAGTCCACCGGCTCGGCGCCCTGCAGCTGCGCGTCGACCAGCTTGTCCATGTTCTGGGTGTCGGCCGAGGCGAAGACGTCGGCCGGGGCGCCTGCCTGGATCTGGGCTACCAGGGTCGAGGAGCCGGCGAAGCTGAACTGCACGTCGACCCCGTCGTGGGTGGCCTCGAACTGCTCGCCGAGCTCCTCGAAGGGCTCCTGCAGCGAGGCGGCGGCGTAGACGACGAGGGTCTCGGAGGCGGACGACGAGCCGGAGCAACCCCCGGCGCCGAGAGCCAGGGTCAGGGCAGCGGTCGCGACTCCCACGCGAAGGACGGCTCTCATGAGTGCGCTGCCGGGGCGGGTGCCGGGGCGGGCTCGGCCTCGATGACGACCTGGGTCGCCTTCACGACGGCACTGGCGACCGTTCCTGGCTCGAGGCCGAGTTCCCGGGCGGCCTCGCTGCTCATCAGGGAGACCACGCGGAAGGGGCCGCACTGAAGTTCGACCTGCGCCATGACGGTGTCCAGGACGACGTCGGTGACGAGCCCGACGAAGCGGTTGCGCGCCGAGGACCTCGAGCTGCCGATCGGCTCGGGGGTCACGGCGAGCTCCCGGGCCATCCGGGCGACCTCCGTCCCCTCCAGGACCGTGCGCCCGGACGCGTCGGCCGTCGCCTCGAGTGCCCCCTTCTCGATCCAGCGGCGCACGGTGTCGTCGCTGACTCCGAGGAAGGTTGCCGCGTCTCGGACCCGTATCTGCGTCACGAAAGTCAGTGTAGCGGCGCAGACGCGGATCCGAGAGGGCCTCAGGCGACGAGCATCACCCCGGCCAGTGCTGTCGAGGCCACCAGGACGGTCGAGGCAGCCGCGAGGGCGAAGGGGCGTGCTCCGACCCGCAGCAGGGCGCGGACCTCCACGCCGGTGCCGAGGGCGAACATCGCTGCTCCGAGCAGGGTCGTCTGCAGCACCGCCCCGGCCTCCACCACCGCGTCGGGCAGCGGAAGGAACGAGCGCAGCAGCACCATCGCCAGGAAGCCGAGCACGAACAGCGGCACCAGGGGCGGGCGCGCCCCGTCGGCCCCGCCGCGGCGTCGCTCCCGGGTGCTGAGCACGGCCATCACCGGGGCCAGCATGAGGATGCGGGCGAGCTTGACGACGACCGCGACCGCGAGCGCCCCGCCGCCGAGCACGCCCCCGGCGGCGACCACCTGGGCGATCTCGTGGATCGATCCGCCCGCCCAGAGCCCGGCAGTGCCCGGAGCGAGCCCCAGCAGGGCGGAGGCGGCCGGGATCAGGGCGATCATCGCTGTCCCGCAGAGCACGACGAGGGCGACGGCGGTGACCGTGTCCTGCTCGTGCTGGTCCTCGGGGTCGGTGACCCCGGCGGCCGCGGCCACGGCGGCTGCCCCGCAGATCGAGAAGCCGCAGGCGATCAGGAGCGAGAGCCGCGGCGCGACGCCCAGCAGTCGGCCCAGCGCCACGGTGCCGAGGATCCCACCGCCCACGATCGCCACCACCACCAGGAGCATGGGGGCACCGAGCGCGAGGATGTCGCCGAGCACCAGCTGCAGCCCCAGCAGCACGATCCCCGCCCGCAGCAGCTTCTTCGCCGAGAAGTCCGTCCCGGCGGCGACGGCGGCGGGCAGCCCCGTGGTGTTGGCGATGAGGATCCCCGCGATGATCGCGATGATCAGGGCGCTCACGCCCGGGATGGCCGGGGCGATCAGCTGCGCCAGCACCGCGACGGCGAGACACAGCAGCAGGCCGGGGGGCAGCCCGCGGCGAGCCGGGGGAGCTGTGGTGGTGGCGGTCTGGGAGTCGGCGAGCGGTTGGGGCATGAAGGGAACCCTGTCACCGAGGGTCCTGGCCCGGTAGACGGCAGATTCGGACCAGGGCATATCATTCCTATATGCCTGATGAGCTTCCGAACCTGTCGGCGCTCGCCCTGTTCGTCGCGGTCGTCGACGAGGGCGGGCTCGGGGCCGGTGCGCGTCGTCTGGGCAGGTACCAGCCGAACGCGAGCCGCATGATCGCGCAGCTGGAGGCCCAGGCGGGGATAGCCCTGCTGGATCGTCATCCGCGCGGAGCGCGCCCGACCTCGGCCGGCCTGCTCTATGCTGCCCACGCCCGTGAGCTGCTGGAAGCCGCTGGCGACTTCACCGGCTGGCTGCGCCACAGCCGTGACGAGGACACGCTCGAGCTGCAGGTCGGGGCGAGCATGACGATCGCGGAGCACCTCATGCCGGCCTGGCTCACCGAGCTGCGGCGCACCAGTGCGCGGGTGCGGGTGGATCTGCGGGTGCTGAATTCGACCCAGGTCCTCGAGCAGGTCCGCAGCGGGCAGCTGCAGCTGGGATTCATCGAGACTCCGCATGTGCCGCGCTGGGTGCATGCCGGTGACCTGCGCGAGGACGAGCTTGTGGTGGTGGTCGCCCCGCACCATCCCTGGGCGAGCCGTGAGGAGCCGATCGGCCTCGAGGAGCTGGCCGCGACGCCTCTGGTGGTGCGGGAGGGCGGGTCGGGGACGCGGGACGCCTTCGAGGAGCTGGTGCCGTCGGCCGCCCGCACCGCGCCGGTCCAGGAGCTCGGCAGCAACGCGGCGGTACGGGTGGCGGTCAGCTCCGGGGCGGGCCCCGCCGTGCTGAGCATGCTGGTCGTCCGATCCCTGCTGGAGACGGGGCAGCTGTACCGGGTGCCGGTCCAGGGGGAGCGGCTGCGTCGGCCCCTGACCGCGGTGTGGACGGGGCCGCGGCGCCTCACCGGGCCGGCCGCGGAGCTCGTCGCCGTGGCGACAGCGCCCACGCGACCAGCCCCGTGAGCGCGCCGAGGACGGTGCCCGTCACCAGGCTCGAGATCACGGCGAAGGAGCGCGTGATCACCGCCTGCACGACGGGCGAGAGGTCCGCGAGATTCCCGCCGAGACGGGGAGGTGAGTCCCCGAACGAGACGGTCCACAGCAGCTGATGCGTCACGGCGAGCAGGATTCCATGGATCACCCCGACGGCGAGGAGGGTCAGGAAGGGGCGGGGCGGTCGGCGCCACACCACGACCCCGATCCAGACCAGCAGCGGGACGGCGACGAACACGGCGTTGAGGCCGGTGCCCTCGTGGATGAGATCGAGATCGTGCAGCACCACCCGGGGAACGCCGAGCAGGGCGAGGGCGAGGAGGGCGAGGAGGGGCAGAGGCTTCGTGGTCATGTCCCTGACGCTAGGAGTCCGAGGGGTGCTGCCACATCGGACCGGGGTCTCGGAGCGGGTACGTTCGGAGGCGACATCGAGACCCGGGAGCCGACGACATGCCTGTCCTGACCAACACCTCCGACCTGCCCGAGCAGCCGCGTCGCGGTGCCGTGTGGTCCATCGCGGAGCCGGAGCGCGAGCTGGATTCGAACCTGATCCGCCTGCCCGCCGGGGACGAGATCGATCCCCATGTCGGCGCCGAGGTGGACACGCTGATCCATGTGGTCCGCGGTGGCGGGACCCTGGTGACCGAGGGCGCCGAGGAACCCCTGCGGTCCGGGGACGTCGCGCTCCTGCCCCGTCGCACGGTGCGCGGATTCCGCGCCGGGGAATCGGGGCTCGAGTACCTTACGGTGCACCGCCGCCGCCGATCGCTGCAGATCCAGCGCCGCTGACACCCCCGTGCCCCGGAGCGCGCAGGAGCGCCCCGGGGTCGGGTGGCATCGATCAGAACGGAGGGGGGATCATCCGGGTCCCACGGCCCGGAAGGGCAGGACGGCGCCGGTGCCGGGATCGGTGAGCACGCGGTACCAGGTGTTCTCGGCGCCCGCGAGGGAGCGTGCCATCCGCGGCGGGACCGGGGATCCACCTGCGACCATGCCCGACGCACCCGCACCACCGCCCGGTCCGACACCCGCACCACCGGCGCTCTGTCATCACGTCCGCTCGCGGGGGCAGACTGGTGCCATGGCTGAACCCACCGATCCCCGCGTCGCCGTCTACCTCGACTTCGACAACATCGTCATGTCCTGGTACGACCGCGTGCACGGACGAAACGCCTACAGCCGGGACCGCCAGAAGATCACCGACGACCCATCGGCCCCCGGGGTCGCCGAACGCCTCGCCGCCGCGACGGTCGACGTCGGCGCGGTGATCGACTACGCCGCCTCCTTCGGGTCCCTCATGCTCACCCGCGCCTACGCCGACTGGTCCGCGCCCGTCAACGCCGACTACCGCTCGCAGCTCGTCGCCCGCGCCGTGGACCTGGTCCAGCTCTTCCCCGCCGCCGCCTACGCGAAGAACGGGGCGGACATCCGCCTGGCCGTCGACACCGTCGAAGACATGTTCCGCATCCCCGACCTCACCCACGTGGTGATCGTCGGCGGGGACTCCGACTACGTGCCGCTCGCCCAACGCTGCCGACGCCTGGGTCGCTACGTGATCGGCATCGGGGTCGCGGGCTCGACGGCGAAGTCCCTGGCCGCGGCCTGCGACGAGTTCGAGTCCTATGACAACCTCCCCGGCATCGAGCGCCCCGAGCCGGCAGCAGCCACCCGGTCCCGGCGCGTGCAGGGCACGGAGGACTCGGACGGTCGCCGGCGGGGCAGAGGCTCACGCTCCAGTGGCGGAGGGTCCGGGCCCTCCGACGTCACCGAGAACGCCGACGAGGCGGCCGACGAGACGCTCGACGTAGCCGACGACGAAGAGATCGCCGAGGATCCCGGGGAGGCGGCCACCCGACTGCTCCAGCGCGCTCTGCAGCTGGGCGGGCGCGGCGACAGCGAGTGGTTGCACAGCTCCGCCGTGAAGTCGCACATGCGCCGCATGGACCCCTCGTTCAGCGAGAAGGCCCTGGGGTTCCGCACCTTCTCCGCCTTCCTCAAGGCCCACTCCGATATCGCGGAGCTGGAGGAGTCGGGCCACGACCGCCTGGTGCGTCCGACGGACTGACCCCTCCGCCCGTCCCTGAGACGTCAGGTCACAGGATGGTCACGGCGACGTCGTGGCCTGGGGGATCCTGGGCGCCCATCCTAGGTTGGCGACGCTCCCGCAGCTCGATCGCGGGACCTGTCGGATCCCCGAGACCCCAGGAGTGCCCATGTCCTACGTCAAGCCCGCTGACCTCGTCACGCGGATGATCGACGCCGGAGCCGGCAAGCTCGGGCTGTCCGCCCGGGACGCCGTGCTCCGCGCAGCGATGGGCGGTGCGCTGCTCACTCTCGGGGCGGCGTTCGCGGTCACCGTCACCGTCCAGACCGGGGAGGCACTGCTCGGCGCGGTGCTCTTCCCGATCGGATTCATCCTGCTGTACCTGCTCGGGTACGACCTGCTCACGGGCGTGTTCACCCTGGCTCCGCTGGCGCTGATCGCCCGTCGGCCGGGCGCGAGCATCCGTCGCATCCTGCGCCTGTGGGCGCTGGTGTTCCTCGGCAACCTCCTCGGGGCCGTCGCCGTCGCCCTGGTGATGACAGTGTGCTTCACCTACGCCTTCAGCGCCGAGCCCAGCGCCGTCGGACTCGAGATCCGCGAGATCGGGCACGGTCGCACGGTCGGCTACGCCGAGCACGGCGCCGCCGGCATGCTGACGCTGTTCGTCCGGGCCGTGCTGTGCAACGTGATGGTCTCCACCGGGGTCATCGCCGCGATGATGTCCGACAACCTGCTCGGCAAGGCCGTCGCCATGTGGATGCCGGTGACGCTCTTCTTCTACATGGGCTTCGAGCACTCCGTGGTGAACATGTTCCTGTTCCCCGCCGGCCTGCTGCTCGGCGCGGATTTCACGCTGACGGACTACCTGCTGTGGAACGAGATCCCGACCGTGCTCGGCAATCTCGTCGGCGGGATCGTCTTCGTGGGGCTGGCCCTGTACATCACCCACCACCGACCGGCCCCGTCGACCGGTCCGGCTCCCCCGACCGGCCCCGCCACCACGCCGGAGCCGGTCGCCGCGTCCGAGTCCCTGGTGGCCGTGCGATGAGCGTCCGACGGATCGTGGTGGTCGGTGCCGGAATGGTCGCCCACCGTTTTGCCGAGTCCCTGCTGGCCCGCACCGGGGCCGAGCTCCACCTGACCGTCCTGGGGGAGGAGGGCTGTCACCCCTACGACCGTGTCGGACTCAGCCGCTTCTTCGACGGCGGTGATTCCGAGGCGATGACCCTTCAGCGCGGCGTCCTCGAGGACCCGCGGGTGCGCTTCTCCCCGGCCGACGGCGCGGCCGGCATCGACCGGGACAGGAGGCAGGTCCTCACCCACAGCGGTGAACGGATCGACTACGACCACCTGGTGCTCGCGACCGGCTCCTCCGCGAGTCGCCCTCCGCTCGAGGGCGCCGACCTCCCCGGGGCTTTCGTGTACCGCACTCTCGAGGACGTCCGGCGCCTGCGGGGCCACCTCGAGAGCGCCGGGCACGGTGGGCCACCGCGGGCGTACGTCATCGGCGGCGGGCTGCTCGGGCTCGAGGCGGCCGGCGCCCTGCAGAAGCTGGGGGCCGAGGTCACCGTCGTCCAGTCGGGGGACCGGCTCATGTCCGCCCAGCTCGACCTGCCGGCGGGCCAGGCCCTCCGCCGCCTCATCGAGCAACGCGGCCTCACGGTCCGCACCGGCACCCTCACCTCCCGCCTCACCGCCGGGGATGACGGGGCGGTCGCCGGCATCGAGTTCGCCGACGGCACCGGCGCGCCCGCCGACCTGGTCGTCTTCACCGTCGGCGTGCGGCCCCGCGACGAGCTCGCCCGCGCCGCCGACCTTCCCTGCGCCGCACGGGGAGGGGTCGAGATCGACGCCGGCTGTCGCACCGTCGATCCGGCGATCAGTGCCATCGGCGAGGTCGCGAGCTTCGCGGGACGCTGCGTAGGACTGGTCGCCCCCGGGTACGCCATGGCCGAGGTCGTCACGGATCGACTCCTGGACGGCGGGGCGACCTTCTCCGGCTACGACCTCTCCACACAGCTCAAGCTCTCCGGGGTGGAGGTGGCCAGCTTCGGGGACGCCTTCGCCACGACCGAGGACGCCCTCGACGTCGTCTACGCCGATCCCGTGGCCGGTGTGCACAAGAAGCTCGTTCTCTCCGACGACGCCGGCACCCTGCTGGGCGGCATGCTCGTGGGCGACACCTCCGCCTACGGGTCGCTGCGCCCGCTGATCGGGCGTCCCCTCGGGGCGGACCCCGCCGCCTACCTGCTGCCCGAGGGCGTCACGGGGGCACCGGGCGGAGACCTACCCGACGAGGCGATCGTCTGCTCCTGCGCGGGGGTGAGCGCCGGACGCATCCGGCAGGCCGTCCACGAGGAGGGCTGTGAGGACGCCGCCGGGGTCACCGCCTGCACCCGGGCAGGCGCCACCTGCGGCTCCTGCGTCGAGGCGCTGACGACGATGGTCGGCGCGGAGCTCATGGGGATGGGTCGTCCCGTCTCGACCGGACTGTGCGAGCACTTCGACCTCTCGCGCCGTCAGCTCTACGACGCGGTTCTGGTCTCGGGGCTGACCACCTTCAGCGCGGTCATCGAGCGCTTCGGCAGCGGGCGCGGCTGCAACACCTGCAAACCCGTGCTCGCCAGCATCCTGGCCACCCTCGCCCCCGCCCATGTGCTGGACGGGGAGAACGCGACGCTGCAGGACACCAACGACCACGTGATGGCGAACATGCAGAAGGACGGCACCTACTCGGTGGTCCCGCGGATGCCCGGTGGCGAAGTCACCCCCGAGGGTCTCATCGTGATCGGGGAGATCGCCCGTGATTTCGGGCTCTACTCGAAGCTCACCGGTGGCCAGCGCATCGACCTGTTCGGCGCCCGGCTCGAGGAGCTTCCGGTGATCTGGCAGCGACTGGTGGACGCCGGCTTCGAGTCCGGACAGGCCTACGGCAAGTCACTGCGGACCGTGAAGTCCTGCGTGGGGAAGGCCTGGTGCCGTTACGGCGTGCTCGACTCGACCGCCATGGCCGTCCGGCTCGAGCTGCGCTACCGAGGGCTGCGTGCCCCGCACAAGCTCAAGCTCGGGGTCTCCGGTTGCGCCCGCGAATGCGCGGAGGCCCGCAGCAAGGACGCCGGCATCATCGCCACCGCCCAGGGCTGGAACCTGTACATCGGCGGCAATGGCGGAGCGACCCCGCGCCATGGGCAGCTCTTCGCCGAGGGACTCGACGACGAAGCGTTGGTGCGCACCATCGACCGCTTCTTCCTGTACTACATCCGCACCGCCGACGCGCTCCAGCGCACCGCGCCCTGGCTGGAGGCCCTCGACGGCGGCATCGACGGGCTGCGCGAGGTGGTGCTCGAGGACTCCCTGGGGCTGTGCGCCGACCTCGACGCCGCCATGGAACGGCACGTGGCCGACTACGAGGACGAATGGGCGGCGACCCTCGCGGATCCCGAGAAGCTGCGACGGTTCCACTCCTTCGTCAACGCTCCCGACACCCCTGACCCCTCGCTCGCCTACACCCTCGAGCGCGGACAGCCCCGGCCGGCCAGCAGCGAGGAAAGACGCTCGGGGGAGGTCCTGATCGCAGGCACCCGACTGGAGGTTCGACGATGACCACGCAGGCGCTCGAGTCGACGACGAGCCCCCGTCTGAGCTGGCGGAGCGTGTGCACGCTCCACGACCTCGAGGTCGAGCGGGGACGGGCGGCCCTCGTCGATCGCGCGCAGATCGCCCTGTTCCTGCTCGCCGACGGCACCATCCGCGCGACCTGCAACAGGGATCCCTACAGCGACGCCTACGTGCTCTCCCGCGGCATCGTCGGCAGTCGCGGGGACGTCCCGACTCTCTCCTCCCCGATGCACAAGCAGGTCTTCGACCTGCGCACCGGCACCTGCCTCGACACGCGGGGCAAGGAACCCGCCCGACTGCGCACCTGGCAGGCCCGCGCCGTCGACGGTCAGGTGCAGCTGCTGTGGGGGAGGCCGTCATGAGCGGCCCGCGTCCCGGTGCCGTGGCGCTCGTCGGGGGCGGACCCGGCCCGCTCGACCTTCTCACGGTGCGCGCCGAACGCCTGCTGCGCGAGGCCGACGTGGTGGTCGCCGATCGGCTCGGCCCCGGTGCCGAGGCGCTCGCCGAACTCTGCTGGTGCGCCGACGTGATCGACGTGGGCAAGCAGCCCGGCCACCATCCGGTCCCGCAGCAGGAGATCACCGCTGCGCTGATCGACCATGCCCTCGCCGGGCGGAGGGTGGTGCGGCTCAAGGGCGGGGACCCGGTCGTGTTCGGTCGCGGCGGCGAGGAGTACGCGGCCTGCGTCGCCGCCGGGATCCCGGTCGAGATCGTTCCCGGGGTCACCAGCGCCGTCGCCGTTCCGGAGGCCGCGGGCATCCCCCTGACCCATCGCGGCACGGCGGCCTCGGTGCACGTGGTGCACGGGCAGGGCGAGCCGACGGCCGCGACCCTCGCCGCGCTCGTCGACGACACCACGACCACGGTGGTGCTGATGGGGGTCGGCGGCCTGCCGCGCCTGGTGGCCGCGGCCCTGACCCACGGGGTCCCGCCGTCGCGACCGACGGCGATCATCGAGAACGGGCACAGCGACCGGCAGCGCACCACGCGATCCACCCTCGGGCAGCTGGTCGGGGCCGCCCGGACCGCGGGTGTCCGCAGCCCGGCAGTCATCGTGCTCGGGGAGGTCGCCCGCCCGGGTCTGCTGCTGTCCGCCCCGGTACGGGAGGAGGTGCTCCCATGATCGCCTCGTCACGCCTGTCCGACGCGCTCCTCGGCCGCACCATCGTGATCACCCCCGAGCGACGGGCCGACGAGCTCGCGGCAGCCTTCGAGCGCCATGGCGCCCTGGTCCGGCGCGCGCCTGCACTCTCCACCGCATCGAACCCGGACGATGCGCAGCTGCTCGCACGGACCCGGGACCTCATCGCTCGCCCGCCCCAGGATCTCGTCGTCCTGACCGGCATCGGACTGCGCGGCTGGCTGCAGGCGGCCGACGCGGCCGGGCTGGGGGAGGAGCTGCACGCCGCGCTGGCCGCCGCCCGGATCGTCGCCCGCGGAGCGAAGGCCCGGGGTGCCGTGCAGGGCGCGGGGCTGGAGACCGCCTGGGTGGCTCCCTCGGAGACATCGGCGGAGGTGGGGGAGCATCTGGTGGCTCGGGGGATCGACGGGCGGCGAATCGCCGTCCAGCATCACGGCACGGGCGCCGACGGGCTCGACGAGCGCCTGATCGAGTACGGGGCGGACGTGGTGGGACTGACGGTGTACCGCTCAAGGCCGACCCGCGACCCCGCGGCGCTGCGGAGCTCGGTGCGAGGTGCCGTGGAGGGGTCCCTCGACGCCGTGGTGTTCACGTCCGCCCCGGCGGCGGCCGCCTGGCTCGAGGAGGTCGTCGCGGCAGGGCTCCTTCTGGGCCTGCAGGTCCGGGCCGCAGCGGGAGACGTGGTGCTGGCTTGCGTCGGACCTGTCACGGCGCGCCCGCTCTCGGACCGGGGACTGCCCGTGCTGCTCGCCGCGAGGGGCCGCACGGGGTCGCTCGTCCGCTCGGTCGTGGACCATTTCGAGGAGGCCGGATGACCGCGCTGATCGCCTGTTCCCACGGGACGCGCTCCCGCGCGGGTCGCGCCACCGTGCGCGACGTGCTCGAGGCCCTCGCGGGCGCGCTGCCCGGCGTTCTCGTCGTGCAGGCTTTCGTGGACGTCGAGCGGCCCACGGTGGCCGATGTCGCCGCCCGCCGTGCGGCGGAAGGCCCCGCCGTGGTCGTGCCGCTGCTGCTGTCCACCGGCCATCACGTCCGCGGCGACATCGGCGACGCCGTCGCCCCGCATCCCCACGTCACCGCCGCCGACCCGCTGGGGCCGGACCCGCTGCTCGCCGAGGCGATGCTGCGGCGCCTGGCGGAGCTGCCCGGCGGCGATGCCGGCCACCGCGACGGCGACCATGTGGTGCTCGCGGCCGCCGGCTCCACGGATCCTCTGGCCGCGCGCTCCGTCGGGCGGATGGGCATCCTCCTGCAGGAGAGGCTCCCCGTGCCGGTCACCGTCGGGTACGGCGCGGGAGCGAGTCCCTCGCTGGGTGAGGCGGTCTCGGCAGCGCGCGCCGCCGGAGCCCGTCGGGTGGTCGCGGCCAGCTACTTGCTGGCCCCGGGTCATTTCGCAAGACGTGTGGCCGCCTCCGGGGTCGATGCGCTGGCCGCACCGCTGGGCGATGATCCGGCGGTGATCACGCTCCTGGCCGCACGATTCCGTGAGGCCGCAGGCGCGTTCGTGTGACAGAGCGCGCCGTGACGAGAGATACTCGAGATCCCGATGAAGGAGGCGCTGTCATGAACATGCTCCTGTGGATCCTCGCCGTCGTGCTCGCCGCGGTGTTCGCCGGGTCGGGTGCCGCGAAGCTCCTGACCGCGCGAGACCAGCAGATCGAGCGCACTCCGTACGTCGAGGACTTCCCGCACAGCGTGATCCTCGGGATCGGCGTGCTGGAGATCCTCGGCGCCTTCGGCCTGATCCTGCCTGCCGTCACCGGTGTCATGCCGGTCCTGGTGGCGCTGGCCGCTGCGGGCCTCGCGATCACCATGGTCTTCGCAGCCCTCGTGCACATCCGCCGCGGCGACGGATTCGCCAAGGCGCTGCCCTCGATCGTGCTCGCGATCGTCTCCGTCTTCGTGGCCTGGTCCCGCTTCGGCCCGGTCCCGCTCTGATCAGCGGTTGAAGAGGTCTCCGAGTCCGATGTCGGAGAGCTTCTCACCGATTCCGGAGACCCTGTCCCCGGCATCCGAGATGCCGCCGCCGACGCCGTCCGCAAGACCCTCGACGCCCTCAAAGCCCTCGGCGCCCGCGAAGCCCTCGAACCCTTCGGTCAGGCCGCCCAGGTCCGCCTCCATGCCGGCGGTGAGGGAGTCGACGTCGATGCCGGAGGCGACGGCATCCTGCAGCAGGGAGCCTCCGATCCCGGTGGCGATCGCCCCACCGGCCACGACGCCGAGCAGTCCGCCGGCTGCGCCGACCGCCCCGACGCCGAGTGCCCCGGCCCCGGCCCTGGAGGTGCCGGAGCGTCCCAGCAGACGCGTGAGGCGGCGGGGATCCATCGCGCCGAGCCGGGTCGCAGAGCGAGCGAGGTCGTCCGGGGCGTCCGAGCGGGGCCGCTCGGACTCGGGCAGCTCGGAACGCATCGAGGCTGTCAACTGGGTGCGCTGCTGCGGGGTCAGACGTTCGAAGGCCTCGCGGTGGACGCGCTCGAGCTGGTCGGGCTCCGTGGTGCGCACCAGGTAGTCGTAGCGGGCGATCGCGCGACGGTCCGCCTCGGACGGTGACGCCGCCGCCGATGCCGACGTCGATGCCGACGCGGGTGTTCCCGCCGACGGAGCGGGGCCGGGCCGCCGGTCGTCCTCGCCCGTGATCGCGTCGGAGGCGCGGCGGACCATCGAGCGCCAGTCGGAGCCCCCGCCGGATCCTGCCCCTGATCGTGCGCCCGGTCCCGTTCCCGCGTCGCGGGAGGGAGTCGTCCTGGAGTCGAGGGCCTTGCGGGCCATGCCGGCCAAACGGTCGAAGGTGCTCACGTCGGTCCTTCCGGTCGTGGTCGTCCCCGGAGCGCCGGGTACGGGACGATCCTGACGGATGGACCTCCGCGTCGCCCGAGAACATCGTGACAGCTCTCCGGACGCGATGCGAGGATCACTCCATGGCACCGCCCACCGACGTCATCTCCTGGCTGCTGGACACCGACCCCGCGCTGCGCTGGCAGGTCGAGCGCGACCTGCTCGACGCCCCGACCGACCGGTGGGAGGCCACCCGTGCCCGGATCCCCCGGGAGGGGTTCGGAGCCGCCCTCCTGGAGCGGCAGGATCCCGACGGGCAGTGGGCGGGCGGCGCGTTCTTCCCGGCCGGATTCCTCGAGGACCCCGAGAGTCGCACGCTGCCCGGTCAGCCCTGGACCGCGACCACCTGGACGCTGACCACCCTGCGTGAATGGGGGATGGACGCCGCGCCGCTGATCGAGCGGGACACCGCTGGGCTGCTGGCGGAGAACTCCCACTGGGAGTACGACCGCAGCCTCCCGTACTGGGGCGGCGAGGTCGACTGCTGCATCAATGCGATGACACTGGCCAACGGGCTCTGGCTCGGGGCCGACGTCGAGGACCTCGCGACCTGGTTCGTCGAGCATCTGCAGCCCGACGGCGGCTGGAACTGCGAGTGGACCGACGGCTCGGTGCGCTCCAGCGTCCACTCCACGCTCAACGCCCTGCGCGCCCTGCTGGTGCACGAGCTGGCCACCGGCGGAACCGAGGCCACCCGTGCGGCGCGCGCGTCGGGGGAGGAGTACCTCCTCGAGCGGCATCTGACCCGGCGTCTGAGCACCGGGGAGCTCCTCGGGCCCTGGGTCGACCACTTCCTGTACCCGCCGCGCCACATCTACTCCGCGCTGCGGGCGCTGGACCACTTCCGCCTCGCGGGCCGACGGGATCCGCGGATGGCCGAGGCTGTCGAGATCGTCCGCCAGGCGCAGCAGAGCGACGGCACCTGGCTCCAGCAGAAGGTGCTCCCCGGCCAGGTGTGGTTCGAGATCGACGTCCCGCTGGGCGAGCCCTCGCCCTGGCTCACCCTGCAGGCGCTGCGGGTGCTGCGATGGTGGAACGAGTCGCCGAGCTGATCATCGCTGCCCGTTCGTAAAGCCTCTACAGCGCGTTGCCGAAAATACAGCTGTTATGTGCTGTCATGAGCGGGCGAGGGTCACGGCATCCCGCGTCGTGGTCCGGATCCGGTACAGGCTCGTGCTCGCGACGACGTAGAGCGTGCGCCCGTCGTCGCCGCCGAAGCACAGGTTCGCCGTCTTCTCCGGCACCGGAAGGTCCAGCAGGCGCTCGCCGGTGGGGGCGAAGACCTGAACCCCGGACAGGCTCGAGCTCCAGATCCTGCCCTCGACGTCCACCCGGATCCCGTCGGGCAGCCCGGGGGAGACCTCCGTGAGGATGCGGCCGTTCTTCGCGTGCCGGCCCTCGACGACGTCGTACACGTGGATCGCGTGGCCATGGGGGCGGTCCGGGAACGGATCGGACTCGTCGGCGGGCGAGAGCGAGGAGTCGGCGACGTACAGCAGGGACTCGTCGGGGGAGAAGGCGAGACCGTTGGGTGCCTCCACGTCGATCACCACCGGGGTGAGGATTCCGGAGGCCTCGTCGTAGCGGAACACCCAGCGGTCGCCGTACTCCTCCTCACCGGCGTGCCCCTCGACGGGGCGCTTGATGCCGTAGGCGGGGTCGGTGAACCAGATCGCCCCGTCGGAGGCGACGACCACATCGTTGGGGGAGTTCAGGCGGTGCGGGCCGAGGTGGTCCACGAGAGTGGTCGGTGCAGGTGCCTCCCCGGGGCCGACGGCGGTATCTCGCTGGACCGCGCGGCGGCCGTGGGAGCACTCCACGACGTTCCCGGCGAGGTCCAGGGTGCGTCCGTTGGTGTACTCGGCGGGAGCGCTGAACACTGTCAGCTCCCCGGTCTCCTCGGAGAACTCCAGGATGCGGTCGTTGTGGATGTCGCTGAAGCGCACCGCCCGGCGACCCGGGATCCAGACGGGGCCCTCGGCCCAGGTGGCACCGGTCGCCACCTGTACGAGCGCGGCATCGTCGACCAGCAAGCTGGAGCGGAGGTCGGTCATGGGGTCTCCTCGGAAGGTCTTCGGGTGGTCTTCGGGTGGGGCCCCCGGGCGGTCATCGGGTGGCCCCCGGGGAGGTTTCTGGTGGCCGCCGGGCGGTCCCCGGGTCGTCTATCGCCCGCCGCGGGTCATCATGCAGGGCTTCCCACGTCGTCGACGACTCGTGTCGGTTCGCCCATTCTCCCGATCCGTCACGTCTGCGCAACGGATCGGGGGAACCGGCATGCCGGGTCCGGCGTGTCGGGCGGGTGGGGGTGGCCCGGCGCGTCGGGCTGGTCGAAGTAGCCCGCCGCCCCGCCGCTGCGGCGCTCCGCTGCTTCGCCGCTGCGCCGCTCCGCCACCCCACTGCATCGCCGCCCACTACTTCGCCGCTCCACTGCCTCGCCGCTCCGCCGACGCGCCACCGCCCCGCCTGCTGCCCACCCGAGCGGTCGGATAACGTTTCCGTCACGGGTCAGCTGATCCGCTCCAGGGATTCGGCGCTCGTGCGTGTCACTGCTACGTTTCAGGGCACACGCACCGGTGCGTCACGTCACAAGCAGCCGCCGGCGCCTCACAGAGCCGTGATCCCGCGGACCGCTTCACCCCTGGAGGAACCCATGTTCGATGCCGCTTTCACCCCGAGGCGACGGGCAGTGCTGCTGTCCCTGGCCGGGGTCCCCGTCCTCCTGTCCGCCTGTGCGAAGACCGCGGACGACGGCGGCGGCAGCGGTGGCGGCGACGGTTCCGGCGCCCTCACCGTCGGCACCACCGACAAGGTCACCGCCCTCGATCCGGCGGCTGCCTACGACAACGGCTCCTCCACGGTGTGGACGCAGTGCTACGGCTACCTCATGGGCACCTCCGTCGGCTCCGAGGACGGCAAGCCCGAGCCCGACCTCGCCGAGTCCGGGGAGTTCACCAGCGAGAACGTCTACACCGTCACGCTCCAGGAAGGCCTGACCTTCGCCAACGGCAACGAGCTGACCAGTGAGGACGTCAAGCACACCTTCGATCGACAACTGAAGATCGCCGATCCCAACGGCCCCTCCAGCCTGCTGGGGAACCTCGAGAAGGTCGTGGCCGTCGACGACCTCACCGTCGAGTTCCACCTCACCGAGCCCAACGACCAGACCTTCCCGTACGTGCTGTGCAGTCCGGCCGGCCCCATCGTCGACGCCGACGTCTTCCCCGCCGACGAGGTGCTTCCCGACAACGACATCGTCGACGGCGGCGCGTTCTGCGGCCCGTACCAGATCACCAGCTGGAAGATCAACGACCTGGTCTCCTATCAGGCCTTCGACGGCTACAAGGGCATCTTCGGCGCCCCCGCCACGCAGAAGGTGTCGATGACCTACTACGCCGACCAGAACAACATGAAGCTGGACATCCAGGAGGGCAACATCGACTGCGTGTGGCGCTCGCTGTCCGCCACCGACATCGAGGACCTCTCGGCCGACGACGCCGTCACCGTGCACGAGGGCCCCGGCGGCGAGATCCGCTACATCGTGTTCAACTTCGCCACGATGCCCTACGGCACCAAGACCGAGAACGCCGACCCCGCCAAGTCGCAGGCCGTCCGTCAGGCCGCCGCCGATCTCCTGGACCGTGCGGCGATCGCGAAGTCGGTCTACAAGGGCACCTACACGCCGCTGTACTCCTACATCCCCGAGGGGCTGCCGGGCTCCGGCACCCAGTTCAAGGACATGTACGGCGACGGCGAGGGCGGCCCCGACGCCGCCCGCGCGAAGAAGCGACTCGAGGACGCGGGCGTCGAGATCCCGGTGCAGCTCAGCCTGCAGTACAACCCCGATCACTACGGCGCCTCCTCGGGCGACGAGTACGCAGCGGTGAAGAGTCAGCTGGAGGCCGACGAGCTGTTCGTCGTCGACCTGAAGTCCACCGAGTGGGTCCAGTACAACAAGGACCGCACCAGCGACGTGTACCCCGCGTACCAGCTGGGCTGGTTCCCTGACTACTCGGACGCCGACAACTACCTCTCGCCGTTCTTCGCCACGGACAACTTCCTGGTCAACCACTACTCGAACGAGAAGGTCGACCAGCTGATCGCCCAGCAGCGCGGCACCCAGGACGAGGCGGAGCGCGAGGCGCTGTTCGTCGAGATCCAGGACATCGTGGCCGAGGAGATCTCGACCCTGCCCCTGCTGCAGGGAGCCCAGATCGCGGTGTCCACGACCGAGGTCGAGGGCGTCACGCTGGACTCGTCCTTCAAGTTCCGCATCGCTCCGATCAGCAAGTGACCGCGGAGCCCGACACGACGGTCGAGCCCACCACCCCCCGACCCGCGCGCAAGCGCGAGCGCTCGGGGGGCCTCGGCCGCTACATCCTGGTGCGCTTCCTGCTCATCATCCCGACCGTGTTCATCCTGATGACGGTCGTGTTCTTCCTCATGAGGATCACGGGCGACCCGATCACGGCGGCCCTGGGCGGCCGCCTGACTCCCGAACAGCTCGCGGAGCGCCGTGCCGAGGCCGGCTACGACCGCCCGCTGATCGTGCAGTACATCGACTATCTCGGCGGTGTGGTCCGCGGCGACTTCGGCACGTCCTACACCGACGGCACCCCGGTCGCCCAGATCCTCACCACGTACGGCGGGGCGACCTTCGAACTGGTGGTGTATGCCGTGGTGGTCGCACTGGTGGTCGGCGTGCCCCTGGGCATGATCGCGGCGCGCACCCGCGACCGCTGGCCGGACGCGGTGCTGCGGATCGTGGCGATCCTCGGCTACGCGACGCCCGTGTTCTTCGTGGGCCTGCTGCTGAAGCTCGTGTTCTCCGTGGGCCTGGGCTGGCTGCCGGTCGCCGGCCGCCTCTCCACCCGCGGCGAGCTGACCATGAGCTCGATCCTGAACCCCTCGCCGTTCTACCTGCTGGACGCGCTGCGGCTGGGGGACGTCGACCTGCTCGTCGACGTCACGAAGCACGCGCTGCTGCCCGCCATCGCGCTCGGCGTGCTCACCGGGGGCATCTTCCTGCGCCTGGTGCGCACCAACATGATCGGCACGCTGGAGATGCAGTACATCGACTCGGCCCGCTCCCGCGGGGTGGCCGAGCGGCGGTTGACCACCCGGCACGCCCTGCGCCCGGCACTGATCCCGATCGTGACCGTGATGGGCATGCAGATCGCGATGATGCTGGGCGGTGCCGTGCTGACCGAGACCACCTTCGAGTGGAACGGGCTGGGCTACATGCTCGCCGAGTACATGAAGGCCCGCGACTACGTGGCCGTGCAGGGCATCGTGATGATGCTCGCGGTCATCGTGGCGATCTCCAACTTCCTGGTCGACGTCGTCGCCGCCCTCATCGACCCCCGAGTGAGGTACTGACATGACGCTCTCGAACCCCGTCCCCCCGGGAGAAGACGGCGGCGCCGACCACGACCTCGCCGCGGAATCCACCCGTGTCGCCGCCCGGGCCCGATCCTCATGGATCCTGCGGCTGCCGGTCATCTCGCACCTGCGCGGCAGCGTCGGGCTGCAGCGCGGCATGCTCATCACCGGACTGGTGCTGGTCCTCGGTCTGCTGCTGACGGCCCTGTTCGCCCCGGTGGTGGCGCCCTACGGCTTCGCCCAGACCGGGGTCGACGGCCAGCGCTTCGGCGGCCAGCAGCCGCCGTCGGCCGAGCATCTGCTGGGAACCACCGTGACCGGTTTCGACGTGCTCTCGAGGGTGATCTGGGGGACCCGCACCGCGGTGGCCGTGATGGTCTGCGCGGTCGTGGCCTCCCTGTTCCTCGGCTCCGCCGTGGGTCTGCTGTCGGGTTACCTCGGCGGCTGGCTGGACCGCGTGCTGGTGATGCTGGCCGACGCGATCTACGCCTTCCCCTCGCTGCTGCTGGCCATCGTCATGTCGATCGTCATCTCCGGCGGGCAGTCCAACGCCTGGGGCGGCATCCTGGCCGCCGCCATCTCCATCACCGTCGTGTTCGTCCCGCAGTACTTCCGGGTGATCCGCGCCGAGGTGGTCCAGCTGAAGGCGGAGCCGTTCGTGGAGGCCGCGAAGGTCATCGGCACCGGACACAAGCGCATCATGGGCACGCACCTGCTGCGCAATGCCACCCGCACCCTGCCGCTGATCTTCACGCTGAACTCGTCCGAGGCGATCCTGACCCTCGCCGCGCTCGGCTTCCTGGGCTTCGGCATCGAGCCGACCAGCGCTGCCGAGTGGGGCTACGACCTCAACCGCGCGATGGCCGACGCGACCAGCGGGATCTGGTGGACCGGACTGTTCCCGGGCCTGGCCATCGTGGCCGCCGTGCTCGGCGTGACGCTGGTGGGCGAATCCATCAACGACCTCAACGACCCGCGTCTGCGGACGCGGAAGAAGCGCTCCCGCGCCCGACGGAAGGCGGCGGCATGACCGATACCCAGAGCACGCCGGCGGTCCCACGACTCGCGATCGAGAACCTCGACGTCCACTTCGCGACCGACGGCGGGGACGTCCACGCGGTCGACGGGATGGACGTCGAGGTCGCGCCCGGGGAGATCCTCGCCATCGTCGGTGAGTCCGGCTCCGGCAAGTCCGTCACCGCCCGCTCGATCCTGGGACTGCTGCCGGAGACCGCCGAGGCGACCGGAGCCGTCCTGGTCTCCGGCACAGACGTGGTGAGCCTCAGCGGGGCGCAGTTGCGCGAGCTGCGCGGCGAGGACGTCTCGATGATCTTCCAGGAGCCCTCCAGCGCCATGAACCCGGTCTTCCCCATTTGGTGGCAGATCGGGGAGGGGTTGCGGGCGCATCGCCCGAAGATGACCCGCAAGGAGATCCGCGCGGAGGCGGTCGCGGCGCTCGAGAAGGTGGGCATCCCTGATCCCCACGAGCGCATCGACCGCTACCCGCACGAGTTCTCCGGCGGCCAGAAGCAGCGCATCATGATCGCCATGGCGCTGGCCCTGGGGGCGGAGCTGATCGTCGCCGACGAGCCGACCACCGCGCTGGACGTGACCGTCCAGGCCGAGATCCTGGAGCTGCTGCGGGACGTGCGGGACCGCTTCGGCACCTCGGTCATCGTGATCACCCACAACATGGGGGTGGTCGCCGATCTCGCCGACTCCGTGGCCGTGATGTACCACGGGCAGGTGATCGAGCGCGCCGGGGCGGTGGAACTGTTCGCCCATCCCCGTGAGGACTACACCAAGAAGCTCCTGGCCGCGGTGCCGCACCTGGGCCGCAACTCCGCGTGGACGGCGCTGGATGCCGAGCAGCAGCAGCAGATCGATGAGGCCGAGCCCATCGTCGTCGCGAAGAACCTGGTCATCGAGTACCCGGGACGTCTGGGAAAGCCTGCCTTCCGTGCCGTCAAGGGCGTGGACTTCAGTATCCGCGCCGGCCAGGTGTACGGCCTGGTGGGGGAGTCGGGCTCCGGCAAGACCACCATCGGCCGTGCCATGGCCGGTCTGGAGCGCACCACCGGCGGCAGCCTGCAGGTGCTGGGCCACGAGATGAACGGGATGAAGGAGAAGTCCTTCAAGCCATTGCGCCGACGGATCGGCTTCGTGTTCCAGGACCCTGCCACCTCCTTCAACCCGCACCTGACCATCGAGCAGTGCATCGCCGAGCCGCTGATCGTCCATGAGCCGCAGCAGGGCGCGCCCGAGCATGCGAAGCAGGTGCGGGAGCTGCTGGAGGCCGTGGAACTGCCGGCGTCGTATGCGGGCCGATACCCGCACGAGCTCTCGGGCGGGCAGCGTCAGCGCATCTCGCTGGCGCGGGCGCTGGTGCTGGGACCGGAGCTGCTCATCGCCGACGAGCCGACCAGCGCGTTGGACGTGTCGGTGCAGGCCACGGTGCTGGAGCTGTTCCGCGAGCTGCAGAGCCGCCTCGGCTTCGCCGCCCTGTTCATCAGCCACGACCTCGCGGTGGTCGACACCCTCGCCCACCGCATCGGGGTGCTGTTCCGCGGCGACCTGGTCGAGGACGGCCACGGCCCGGACGTGCTGCAGCGGCCCACGCACGACTACACCCGCAAGCTCATCGCCTCCCTGCCGGTGCCCGACCCCGTCGAGCAGGCCGAGCGGCGCGAGGCGTTCATGCGGGAGTGGGGCAGCGGCGCGGCGAGCTGAGGCCTCCACCCACGGGAGGACCCCGGATCGACCTGGGAGCTGACGCGCCGGCCGGGCCGTCCCGGAACCCTGGTGGGCATGATCTACGCACCACCCCGCCCCGCGGTCCTTCGCCCGGCCCGGACGGTTCCCGCCCGGATCGAAGCTCTCGACCTGGTCCGCCTGCTCGCCGTCGTCGGCATGATGAGCGCGCACCTCCTGGCCCCTCTCGCGCTCGTCCCCGGTGCCTCCGGCCCGGAAGCCGCAGCGGCCCGGGTCGCGCACCTGCTGACCGAGGGGACCTCCTCGACCCTGTTCGCCGTCGTCGGCGGCTGCAGCCTCGTGCTCGCCTCGCGACGGCACCTGGCCGACGGGGACCGCCGCGGCGCGGTCCTGGCGATCCTGGTGCGCGGCGCCGTGGTGACGGCGCTGGGCCTGCTGCTCGAGCTGGCCCCCAGCCCCGTGATGGTGGTGCTGGTCCCCTTCGGGCTGTCCATGATGCTCACCGCGCCATTGCTGCTGCTGCGCGCCCGGGTGCTGGTGGCCGTGATCGCCGTGCTGACCGCCGGGGGCCATCCGCTCGCGATGGCCGTTCCCGGGCCGGTCGAGTTCGGCACCGTGACGCTGCTGAGCCTGGACGACCCCGTCGGCGTGCTCCGGGGACTGGTGCTGACCGGCCAGTACCCGGTGATCACCTGGATCCCGTACCTGCTGACCGGCATCGTGCTGATGCGCGCCGTGCTGCGTGAGCAGGAGGCCGGGCGGATCCGGCGCCTCTCCCTCCTCGCCCTGGCAGGCGGGGCCGTGACCGCTGCGGCCGCCCACCTCCTGCCGGTCCTCGCCGCCGCCCTCGGGCACGCGAGCCCCGGTGCCTGGTACACCGCCGCGACGCACACCGGAACCGTCGCCGACATGCTGGCCACGGGCGGCATCGCCGTGGCGCTGATCGGCCTGGCGCTGCGCCTGCTGCCGCCTCTGCACCTGCTGCCGACGCTGCACACGGTGCGCGGGAGGATCGCGCAGAGCCTCCGGGCGGCAGGTGCCGCGCCGCTGACCGTCTACGTCGCCCACGTGCTGGCCACGGGCATCGCAGTGGTCATCGCCGTGCTCCTGTCCGGTGGGGACCTGAGCTCGATGCCCTGGTACGTCGCCGGCGCCGGGATCCTCGCCGTCCACCTCGGCGGCGTGTTCGCCCTCGGCGCGGTGCTGGCCGAGCGGGGAGGACGCGGGCCGCTCGAAGCCCTGCTGGCCACGGTGATCCGCCGGGCCGTGCGGCGGTGAGTTCATCGACCGTTCGCCGGGATGCCGCCGCGTGCTCGCCGCCGGGACGGATACCCGTCCGTCGGATCCGGTTGCCTGGGCCGGCACACCCCCGCCCCCGACGGAACGGCCCCTCCATGAGCTCCTCCTCGACCACTCCCTCGACCACTCCCTCGACCAGTTCCTCGACCACGACCTCGTCCTCTCGTCCGGCGCACTCCCGCCGATCACTGCTGCGATACTCCGCCACCGGGATCGCTGCAGCGGGCATGATGGGGACCGCGTCGGCCGCCCCCGCGGCGCCGACCGACAGGCCCCTGCGACCGAACGAAGGCATCGTGCGAGACGAGCTCTCCTTCCGGGACGACGGCACCTTCACCGTCGTCCAGTTCAACGACACCCAGGACGGACACCGCACCGACGTGCGCACCATCGCCTTGCAGGAGGCGGTGCTGGACGACGTGGCTCCGGACTTCGTGGTGATCAACGGCGACGTCATCGACGGATCCCCCACCACGCCACAGGAGGCGAAGCAGGCGATCAACAACGTGGTCCGCCCCATGGAGGACCGCGGCATCCCTTGGGCGCTGACCTTCGGCAACCACGACGAGGACTCCAGCGCGACCACCGGCCTCGAGGAGGCCGGCTACCTCGAGTTCGTCGCTCAGTACCGGCACAACGTCAACACCCCCGGCGCCCGGGACACCACCGGCAGCGGCAACCAGGTGCTGACCGTGCGCTCCGCGGCCTCGCGGGCCGACGCCTTCGCCCTGTGGCTGCTGGACTCCGGTCGCTACGCCCCGGAGCAGATCGCCGGCCAGGACTTCGAGGGCTACCCCGACTGGGACTGGCTGCGTCCCGACCAGGTCCAGTGGTATCTCAGCGCCTCCCAGCGGCTGGAGAAGAAGAACAAGCAGCTGGTGCCGGGTCTCGTGTTCCAGCACATCGCCCTGTGGGAGCACCGCTTCATGTGGTTCGCGAGCGTCGATGCCCGCACCGAGGCCGATCACGCCCGCGCGGCGGCGAAGCACTCGATCGAGGGGGAGCGCAACGAGGACGAGTGCCCTGGCCCGTTCAACTCCGGCATGTTCGCCGCGATGCTGCAGCGCGGGGACGTGAAGGGCCTGTTCGTCGGGCACGACCACATCAACACGTACGCGGGCGACTACTACGGCATCCAGCTCGGCTACGGCCCGGGCACCGGCTTCGGCACCTATGGGTTGGGCGGCACCGAGGAGCACCGTCTGCGCGGGGCACGGGTCTTCCACCTCGACGAGAACGTCGAGGGCACCTACGCGGGCACCGAGCTGCGCTTCGCCGCCGACTACGGCATCGACCTGAGCGGGACCGGGCAACCGGGCGAGCCGGCGGACTTCCCCGACGGGGTGCGCTGAGCGTCGAGGAGCTCCGCTCCGCGGTGAGGACGGTCCGGTCGGAGCGCTTGCACTGCGGGGGAGGACCTCATAGCGTCGAGGCATCACCGAGGAGAGGAACGACGATGTCGCATGTCACCGCACAGGACGGGACCACTCTGTTCGTCGAGGACAGCGGGGGTGCCGGGCATTCCGTGGTCCTGATCCATGGCTGGCCGCTCTCCGGGGAGTCCTGGGCACACCAGAAGAGCGCCCTCGAGCAGGGCGGATACCGCGTGATCACCTACGACCGTCGCGGGTTCGGACGTTCCGACAAGCCCCGGGACGGCTACGACTACGACACCCTCGCCACCGACCTCGCGGCCGTGCTCACCCAGCTGGACGTGCACGAGGTGACGCTGGTGGGGTTCTCCATGGGAGGCGGCGAGGTCGTGCGCCATCTCGCCACCCAGGGCAGTCCGCGCGTGCGCGCGGCCGTGCTCGCGGCGGCCGTACCGCCCTATTTGCTGCAGACCGACGACAACCCCGAGGGTCCGCTGACACGGGACGCCGCCGCACAGCTGCGCGAAGGCCTCGAGCAGGACCGCGACGCCTTCTTCACCGAGTTCGCGACGGGCTTCTTCACGGCGGGCGATCGGCTCGCGGTCGATCAGGCCGAGGTCGACGAGGCGGTGCGGATGTCGCGCCAGAGCGACCAGGAGGCTGCCCTGGGCTGCATGGAGGCCTGGGCCACCACCGACTTCCGCGAGGACCTGCGAGCGATCGACGTACCGCTGCTGGTGATCCACGGGGACTCCGACGGCACCGTGCCCTTCGAGGGCTCCGGCAAGCGGACGCACGAGGCGGTCCCCGGCAGCGAGCTGGTGCTGATCCCGGGCGGGCCGCACGGCCTCAACGCGAGCCATCCCGAGCAGTTCAACCGGGCGCTGCTGGACTTCCTCGGGCGCTGAGCTCAGGGTCGATCGAAGACCGGCGGCGCCCCGGCCAGGAGCACCTGGACGATGGGGACGTCGGGCGGAGCCCACTGCAGATCCCGCAGCTGGTCCCGCTCCAGCCACTCCAGGAGGTCGTGGTCGGTGCTGTGCGTCGGCGCGGCACCGACCAGGCGCACCCAGTAGCAGTCCAGGTGGAGGTCGCGGCCCCCGCCGTCGCCCACCCCTCGGCCGATCAGGTGGCCGACCCGCGCCTGGACGTCGAGCTCCTCGGCGAGCTCGCGGACCAGGGCCTGCTGCGGGGACTCGCCCCGCTCGATCTTCCCGCCGGGGAACTCCCACAGCCCGGCGGCGGCCCTTCCTGGCCTCCGCCGGGCGGCCAGGATCCGCTCCCCGTCGACGATCACCGCGCCGACCACGCGCAGGGGCGCGGGGTCGATCGGTGCCTCCTCACCGGTCAGCCCGTCGACCCGCGGTTCCGGCCGCTCCGCAAAGCCGACGTCCTCGGGCGACCAGGCATGTTCACAGGTCAGACACTCCCGCTCCGGGCCGAGGCCGACGCAGCTCTCCCAGACCACCCACGGCGGCGAGGACTCCGTCGCCCCCGCCAGGGGGATTCCGATCACGTGGTGGATCACCTGGTCACTGCCGCAGCGGGGGCAGGTGCCGCGGTGCCAGGTGATCTCGGCGCCGGTGCCCTCCTCGGGGTGGATCATCATGCGCCCAGTCTCCCGCACGGGTGTGACGGACGAGGCGCTGTTCACCGTGGAGCGCCGTTCAGCTCCAGGTGACCGGCAGCTCGGGATCGGCCATGTCGACGTTCGGGATGCTCATCCCGCCGCCGAGCCACATCTCGCAGATGCCCGTCTGCCCGTCCTTGGTGCATTCCATGGTGGTGTCGATGCTGCCGACCACATCGCCCTGGACATACGTGGGCTCGTCGCCGGACGGGGTGGGCTCCATCGTGTCGATGGCGCGCTGGGTGTCCTCGGGCATGGTCCGCTCCACCGTGCCGTCGGTCATCGTCCAGCCGTCGCTGCTGGTCGACGGCAGCGTGCCGATCCCGCAGCCCGCCTCGAGGGTCTTCTGCGCCAAGCACAGCTCGGCCGCCTCCTGCACGGCGCCGCGGAAGGCGGTCAGCCCGTCGTCGTTCAGCATCGGCTCCGGCCACGTCACCTCGGGCACCGAGCTGGTGATCAGCAGCGGGTCCTCGCTCGAGAGGGTGAAGTACGAGCTGGAGAGGGCTGCCTGATAGGCACCGGGCAGCAGGCGGATGCGTGCCTCGTCCTCCAGCTCGACCCCGTTCAGGGTGACGCCGAGGCCGTTCAGGGTGGCGGGGAGGGTGGCCGTGGCGATGGACGGGACCAGCTCCCAGGTCTCGTCCTGGTCGTAGTCGGCGACGCTGAACTCCGCGCTCGTCGCCTCACCGCCGACGGTGTAGTCGACCGTGACGGACCCGTCCATCGGGTCCTCACCGTCCAGCACGGGCTCGTGCACGGTGATGTCGGCGACCGGAGCGGCCTCGAGGGCCGCGGCGTACGCCTCCTCGGACAGTTCCGTCGCGTCCTGCGAGGAGCTCATCGGCATCAGCTCGAGCGCGGTGGCGACCTCGCCGCCCTCCAGCGCGCTCATGTAGTCGGTGACCAGCGAGGTGGCCTGCTCCTCGGCCGTGGGCCCGGAACCGGCGGAGACCGCTCGCACGGCGAAGACGATCACCAGCGCGATCACCACGAGCACGGCGATCAGGACGAGGAGACCCCCGCCCACCAGCGCGATGATCTTCCCGGTGCTCATCGTCCGCCGCGGACCGGGGTCCTGCGGTGGCGTCGGGCCCTGCGGCGTCGCTGGGCCTGCTGGCTGGAACGTCATGATTCTCCCCCGGGATCCCCTGGTGTGCGGGTCGCAGCGGCCAGGTTATCGGCAGGTGTCCGCGTTCACCGGGAGGGACGCGAGGCCGTGACCGAGCTGAGACCCTCTCGAGCACGGCCGTGAGCATCGCGACCGGGCCGACCTCGCCGCGAGGACCGGATCCCCGACGGCGCGGAGCGCTCAGCCCTGGTCGGCGAGCACCTCGAGCACGTCCTCGCCGTACTCGGTGAGCTTCTTGGCACCGACGCCGCTGACGGTGCCGAGCGCCGCGACCGAATCCGGCCTGGTCTGGACGATGCCGACCAGGGTGGCGTCGGAGAAGACCATGTAGGGGGCGATCTGCTTCTCCTTCGCGACGGCGGTGCGCCAGCTGCGCAGCGCTTCGAACCGCTCGCGCTCGGCGATCTCGAGCCCGTCGGCCGCCCGTGAGCCGCCGCCCCCGCCGCGGCCGCCGCGGGACCGGGTGGCCTTGGCAGGGGATCGGTCCACGGCGAGCTCGACGGTCTCGTCGCTGCGCAGCACCGGGCCGGAGGCAGGGCCGGGAGTCAGGACCCCGTAATCCCCCTGGGGTTCGACGATGCCGCGGGCCACCAGCTGGCGCAGCGCGGAGCGCCACTGCTTCTCCGTGAGCTCGTCACCGATGCCCCACACGCTCAGCTCCTCGTGCCGGGACTGGCGCGAGCGCTCGTTCTCCCGACCCAGCAGCACCTCGATCACCTGGCCGGAGCCGAACTTCTGGCCCCGCTCGCGGTCCAGGCGGATCAGCGCCGACAGCAGCTTCTGCGCCGCGACCGTCGCGTCCCAGGTCTCGGGCGGGTTCAGGCAGATGTCGCAGTTGCCGCAGGCGTCGGTCTCCATCTCCTGACCGAAGTAGCGCAGCAGCTGCGCCCGGCGACAGGAGACCGTCTCGCACAGGGCGAGCATCGCATCGAGGTGCGTGCGGGCATTGCGCTTGAACTGCTCGGACCCCTCGCCGGAGTCGATGAACTTGCGCAGATTGACCACATCGCCGAGACCGAAGGCCAGCCAGGCCGTCGAGGGCTGCCCGTCGCGACCGGCCCGCCCGGTCTCCTGGTAGTAGCCCTCGATGGACTTGGGCAGGTCGAGGTGGGCGACGAAGCGGACGTCGGGCTTGTCGATGCCCATGCCGAAGGCGATCGTCGCGACGATGATCAGGCCCTCGGCGCGCAGGAACCGCTCCTGGTGGTCCCGGCGCACGTTCGCGTCGAGGCCCGCGTGGTAGGGCAGGGCGGCGATGCCGCGGTCCGAGAGCCAGGCGGCGGTGGTCTCCACGGACTTGCGCGATAGGCAGTAGACGATCCCGGACTCGCCCTCGTGCTCGGTGGTGATCAGCCGCAGCAGCTGCTCGCGGGGGGAGGCCTTCGGCTCGATGCGGTACTGGATGTTGGGGCGGTCGAAGCTGGAGACGAAGTGCTCCGCCTCCTGAAGGCGCAGTCGCTCGGTGAGCTCGCGATGCGTGGCCTGGGTGGCGGTGGCGGTCAGCGCGATCCGCGGGACGGTGGGAAAGGCCTCGGCCAGCACCGACAGCCCCAGGTAGTCGGGCCGGAAGTCGTGGCCCCATTGGGAGACGCAGTGGGCCTCGTCGATCGCGACCAGGGAGAGCTCGGCGCGGCGCAGGAGATCGAGGGTGCGCGGCAGCACGAGGCGCTCCGGAGCCATGTACAGCAGGTCCAGCTCCCCGGCCAGCAGCTGCTGCTCGACGGCCTGGACCTCGTGGAGCTCGAGCGTGGAGTTCAGGGCCGCGGCTCGGATGCCGACGGCCTCGAGCGCGGCGACCTGGTCCGCCATCAGCGCGATCAGCGGAGAGATGACGATGCCGGTGCCCTGCCGCAGCAGCGCTGGGACCTGATAGCACAGCGACTTGCCGCCGCCGGTGGGCATGAGCACCACGGCGTCCCCGCCGCCGGCGACCTGGTCGATGATCGCTCGCTGGTCTCCACGGAAGGAGTCGTAGCCGAACACCGTCGAGAGGATCGCCAGGGCGCGGTCGGTCTGCTCGACATCGCCCTCGCGGAGCGCAGAGATCGGGTCGGCGGCGGGCGAGGCATCCATGGTGGCCACTGTATTCGGGTCGGCCGACGGGCGGCGACCGAGCGGGGACGGCGGTGGACGGGCGCGTAGACTTCCGGAGATGAGACCCCTGCGGTACTCCATCAACGTCACCGTCGACGGCTGCTGCGACCACCGGGCGGTGGAGCCGGACGAGCAGATGCATCGCCATCACGCCGAGAACCTCGCGCGCGCCGACGCCCTGCTGTTCGGTCGGGTCACGTACCAGATGATGGAGGAGGCTTGGCGCCTGCCGCTGGAGCCGGGGGTGTTCCCGGAGTGGGTCGGGCCCTTCGCCCGCACGATCGACGCCGCCCAGAAGTACGTCGTCTCCGGCACCCTGACCCAGGTCGACTGGAACTCCCAGCTCCTGCGAGGGGACCTCGCCACGGCGGTCCGCGAACTCAAGGAGGCGCCGGGGGAGGGCCTGCTCACCGGCGGCGTGACCCTTCCGCTCGCCCTCGCGGAGCTCGGCCTGATCGACGAGTACGAGTTCCTGATCCATCCGCGGATCGCCGGACACGGCCCGGCGCTGTTCGCCGGACTGTCCGAGCCCCTGGACCTGGAGCTGACGGAGCGCTCGGAGCTCAACTCGGGCGCCGTGGTGCTGACATACGCCCCCGCCCGGTAGGACGGGAGCAGACGACGCAGGACGCGTGCGGCGCCGAGTGATCGACGGCATGACAGAACCCGAGGCGAGGGAGGACCGTCGGTCACCTCGAGTCGCGGCAGATGAGCCGGCCCACTGCCCTGGGCGGGTGCCGTCGAATGTCGGGCGTCTCACCGGATTACATCATCACCTTCTCCGACCTCCAGAAGGTCGAGTGAGCTGATCGTCGACCGGCGAGGACGGGGTCGCGGCCCCGTCCTCCGCCCTCGCAGAGAGCCACCGGGTCGCGTGTGAGCCCGGCATGCGCTGCGCCGGCGCGCCCTCCGGGTCAGCCGGTGGAGCGACTCCCCGCGGGGGAGGAGTCGGCGTGCCGCGCCAGCGTGCGTTTGGTGTGGGCCGTGCGTCGGCGCAGCTCCCCGTAGGCGGCGAGGAAGTAGATGACGGTCCCGACCGCGGCGATCACGAAGAACCGATCCCGATGTGCTTCGTAGGCCGTGACGTCCGCGCTGGCGAGCAGGACGACGAGCGCGCCCGCCGCGATCACCGCGAGGTCGACGATCCAGACCACCTTCAGCACGCGGGTCAGCGTCCTGCGATCCCTCGTGTCCACGTCGGTATGGGCATCGCGGGCCTGCTGGGCGTGGAACACGTCCACCCGCTCGGCGAAGAGCTCGTCGTCGGCCTCACCGTCGGGGTAGCTCTCAGCGGCTCCCATCATCCTGGCGAACAGGACGTAGAGGACCACGCTGAGCACCCAGACGGGTGGGAAGAGGAAGTACACGGGCGCGAGCCCCACGATGAGGACCACGGCGGCGAGGGCCAGCGGGATCCCCCAGGCCAGCAGCGAAGGGGCGTTCTGAACCCCCTTGTAGCGCGCCCAGTATCTCGTCATCCCGAGCCTCGGCAGCAGCCAGTACTCGGCGAAGAGGATCCCGCCGATCGGCACGAGGGCGATCCCGGCGTAGGTCACCAGGTTCAAATAGCCGCGATAGATGAACGGGAAGACGGCCGCGACCACGACGAGACCACCGATGATGAGCGTGACCTTCGGCCGCGAGAACCGGGGGAAGACGCCTTGTCCGGCCAGCCCGGCCCGATACAGGTTGGCGTTGGCCGTCGTCCACCCGCCGACGATGACGACGGCGAAGCCGGCGTACCCGAGTGCCTGGAGAGCGACCTGACCCGGTTCGAGCACGGTGATGCTCTTCATCGTGATCGCAGCGGTCGCCGCCCCCATGAAGCCGGCCGATACCCAGGCCATGTAATGGCCGAGGAACATGCCGGTGGCAGACATGTAGCCGTACCAACTCTTCTTCGCGTACCGCAGCAGTGACATGTCGATGAGCCCGGCATGGGCGAACGAGTTCGCGGCCCAGGCGTACCCGATGACCCCCAGCAGGCCGATGCCTTCCGCGCCGTCCGGCGTCCTGCCCGTGAAGACGGTGTCGCCGCCGATCGTGATGACATCGCTCCATCCCGACAGCGCGGTGGTTCCGAGGGCCTCGTCGGCGGCCCTGGGCACGAGCACGATCCCGCCGGTGGCGAACATGACCATCAGCCACGGTCCGCAGATGCTCGCGAACTCGGCGAGCGCGTTGAAGCCGAACGCCGCCACGAGCACGGCCACGGCCCCGAAGACGATCGCGAGGACGATGAAACCCACGCTGGTGGGGTACGCCTCCTTCTGCGCGGGGAAATCGAAGATCAGGCGCAGCGCGGTCGCCGAGACGGTGATCATGGCCGCGGAGATGACGGCGAACACCACGGCGTTCAGGCCGTTGTACAGCGTGGACGTCGTGCGTCCGGCGGCCCGGTCGAGGAAGGTGTAGACGCTCATCCGGGTCCGCGTGGCGATCGGGGCGGTGATGAAACGGTAGGTCAGCACCGCGAGCAGGTTGCCGACGGCCAGACCGATGATGACGTCCCAGATCCCGGCGCCGAGGATGACGAAGGTCGCGCCGAAGACGAATTCCGTGCCCGCGACGTTCTCGGCGGCGTACAGCCCGGCGAAGTGTCCCGGTCCGTGCAGCTCGTGCTCGCCGGCCGGGAGCTGCTCGGAGTCCATCCCGGCGATCCGTCGATCGGCCTCGGCTGCGGTCTTAACCGACATGACGTTCCCCTCAGCGTTTCCGGGATCTGTCCGTTTCACCGTCGACCGTACCCGGGCCTGCCCGAGGGACGGCGAGCCGTGCACGCAGGTGCAGGTCGGTATCGCGGCGAAACCGCTGACGGGCCGGACCAGGCAGGCGCATCCTTCCGAGCGGTCGGTCGCGGACGTGATCGACGAGCTCGAGGACCTCGGCCGGAGGATCGATGTATCGCAACCGGGACGGATCCTCATCGATCCCGCTCCCTCTCCCGTCGCAGGGGAGACGAGACCGGATCGTGGCCTCGGGCCCGCGCCCACCGCTCCCGCGGGACGCTGTCCCCGATAGAGTCGGGGCACTCCATGGCGAGCTCCCCGCCCGCGGAGCCCTCGTCGCACAGCCGCGGCGAAGGACCCGGCCGGTCCGTCTCGCGATCGCCCGCCGCGGCCGCTCCCCGGCCCGAGAACGAAGACGGTGACATCCGTGACGAAGCGGTATCTGATGCGACTCGGCAAGACGCCGTTCGACGTGGTCGACGCCTTCCACACGCTCGATCACAACTGGCTCGGCACCAACAGCGGCAACCTCATCTACGGGGCCGCCTCCCACAAGCTCTTCTCGACCCAGGACACCGTGGTCGAGGCGAACCACTATCGCATCACCGGGAAGATGGCGGAGCAGGTCAATGCCGAGTACGGCGGGTTCATCCTGCCGCTGGCCAACTGCTTCCGCCCGGATTTCGAGGACCATCTGCGGCGGACCGCCGACTTCCTCGAGCGGCTCACCATCCCCTTCGTGATGCTCTCCGGCGGGGCGCAGCTGCCCCTGGACGGGGACCCTTCCGCGCTGAAGGCGATGGAGCCCACGATCACGCGGTTCGCCCGGGCGGTCCTCAGCGGTTCCAGCGCGCTGACGGTGCGCGGCGAGATGACCGCCGAGTATCTGCGCTCCCTCGGGTTCCACGACGTGGTGGTCGTGGGGTGCCCCTCGCTGACCCTCCACGGGCCCGGACACCGGGTGGAGGTGCCCGAGACCCTCGCTCCCGGGGCACCGCTCGCCTACAACCTGGAGACCAAGGACCCTTTCGGCGGCGATCTCATCGCGGACGCGGAGCGCCACTACCGGGCCACCTACATCGCGCAGGAGCACGGCACCCTGGAGCTCATGCTCTGGGCGACCTCGCCGTACGAAGCCGACGATCCCCGGCTGCCGCTGGAGCGGTCCCATCCGCAGTTCACCGCGGCGCAGGCCGAGATGTACATCGACGCGTATCCGTGGATCGACCGGCTGGGACAGATGGCGTTCTCCTTCGGGGCGCGGGCCCACGGCAACATCGCCGCCGTGCTGGCCGGAACCCCCGGTGTAATGCTCGCCCACGACTCGCGCACCCTCGAGCTGGCGCAGTACCACGGCATCCCGTACCTGGTCCGCGGCAGCGAGCACATGCCGCACTCGGTGCAGGAGCTGTACTCCCAGGTGGACTTCACGGAGTTCAACCGAGGACATGTCGAACGGTTCGAGACGCTGAGCTCCTTCCTGCACGAGAACGGCTTCGAGCACATCTACGACCCGGGGCAGGAATCGGCCCGCGCCGACTACGAGCAGCGGGTCGCGGAGATGTCCTTCCCGCCCGCGGTCCGGCCGACGTGGATCGGGGAGTCCCCGGAGGCGACGCAGCGGCACGCCGTGCTGCAGGACCGCGACGTCCGGCGGAAGAAGACCCAGGCCGCGATCCGCCGGGAGGCCGCCTCCCGGCACACGAAGAGCCAGGAGCAGATCGCCCAGCTGGGGCGCCGTCTGGAGGAGGTCGAGCGGCGTCTCGGGCAGGAGCAGCGGCGCGCCGACGCCGCGGAGACGCGTGCGACGGAGGCCGAATCCCGACTGGCCACCCTGGACAAGCGCCTGGCGAAGGTCTCGCGACTGACCCACGAGGCGACGGATCGTTCGCAGCGGGCACTGCGGATCCCGACGCGCCTCAAGGACGCCGTCTCCCGGTCTCGTCAGAAGCGCTGAGCCGCAGATGACGCATCTCGGAGGAGGCGAGACCGGTGGGGCGACGTTCAGGGACAGCGCGTCGACGTAGGCGGTCACCGGTCTCCCCGAGGCGGTCGGCAACCTGCTGACGCTGCACGGGATCGACCCGACCCTCGTGGGTCCGGACTTCGTGGACATGGGGGGCGCTCCAGGAACCCGTGCCCGCAGTGATGCCGAGCCCGATCTCAGGCGTCCTTCGCCCACGCCCCCGTGTCCACCGGTCTGCCGATGAAGAAGGCGGCGACCACGCCCACCAGCGACAACGCCACCGGCAGCAGCATCGCGTCGGCCATCGCCGCGGCGAAGGGCTCGTACAGCAGCGGCGGCAGGTCCGCGCTCGAGGAGCCCTCGCCGCCGGACGGCATCGCCCTGCCCGAGCCGCCGACGGCCTCGCTGATCCGGGCGGTGATGCGGTCGTTCATGACCGTCGCGATCCCGGCCGCACCGAGCACCGACCCGACCTGACGGGTCTCGTTGTACACCCCGGAGCCGGCGCCGGCCTGCGAGGGCGGCAGGTTCCGTGTGGCCGTCAGCGACAGCGGCCCCCAGATCAGCGCGTTGCCGAGCCCCACCAGCACGAAGGGCACCAGCAGCAGCACGATCGAGGCCTCAGGCGACATCAGGGCGGAGAGCCAGACCAACCCGGCGGCCAGCGAGGCGAAGCCGCCCACGGCCATCCAGCGGGGGTTGTACCGGGTCATGTTCTTGCCGACCACCGGGGCGAGGACCAGGGAGACCACGGCCATCGGGGCAGTCATCAGCGCCGCCTCGGTGGGGGACATGCCCAGGACCCGCTGGAAGTACAGGGTGATGGGGAAGGACAGTGTCAGCACCGTCGCGCCCATCATGGCGATCGCGATGTTCGCGATGCAGAAGTTGCGGTCGCGGAACAGCGACAGGGGCACCAGCGGCTCGCGCCGGTTCAGCGCCTGCCAGACGAGGAAGGCGGCCATGACGAGGATCCCGGCGATGATCAGCCCGGGCACGCTGATCGGCAGGTGGGTCTCCAGCGGGCCGATCTGCAGGGAGTCGGTGATCTGGCCCCAGTCGTAGCTGTTGCCCTCCTGGATGCCGAACACGAGCAGGAACAGCCCGGCCGCGGAGAGCACCACACCGAACCAGTCGAAGGAGTGCACGCGCCGCGAGAAGCGGGGCACGTTCCGCGCGGCCAGCAGCAGTCCGATCACGCCGACGGGGAGGTTGACGAAGAAGATCCACTCCCAGCCCGGCCCGTCCACCAGCAGGCCGCCGGCGATGGGACCCACCAGGGTGGCCACCCCGGCGGTCGCGCCCCACAGCGCGAGAGCCTGCCCACGGTCCTTCGGCGCGAACATCCGCGTGATCATGGACATCGTCTGCGGCGTCATCATCCCGGCGCCCAGGCCCTGGACGACGCGGGCCACGATCAGCATCTCGACGCTTCCGGAGAGCCCGCACCACAGGCTCGCGGCCGTGAACACCGCCAGGCCCGCCATGTACATCGTCTTCATCCCGAGCCGGTCCCCGAGACGTCCGGTGATCAGCAGCGGCACCGCGTAGGCGAGCAGGTAGGCGCTGGTCACCCACAGCAGGGAGGCGAGGTCGGTGCCGAGGTCGGCCTGCATGCGGGGGATCGCGACGGTGACGATGGTGGTGTCCACCAGGATCATGAAGAACCCCAGCACGATCGACCACAGCGCGGGCCAGGGCCGGGCCAGGCGCGGGTCGTCGGCCCCGAGCGCACGGGGAGCGGGGGAGGACTGATCGGCGGGCATGCGAACCCTTCGTCACGGCGGGCAGCGCTCCGGCGGGAACGATCGGGTGCAGGGTACTCCCGAGGGCCGCGTCGGCCGTCCCGCGCGGGAGTTCGCCCTGGCGGGCCACGGCCGTCCGTCGTCGGCCACGTCGGGTCACGGGTCACCTAGGGTGGCAGGGGTCACGTCCCCTCGGGGGCCCGCTGCCGGCACAGCGTCGTGCGGACCGGCCCCCGCGTCCTGAGGAGCTCCCGTATGTCCAGCGCGCCCGAAACCCCCAGCACCCGCACGGAGGGCACGGCGATCTCACGCGCCATGCGCCCTCTGAACCACGTGGTGGAGCGGTACATCCCCTCCGCCCTGGTGTTCTCCATCGTCCTGACCGTCATCGTGGCGATCCTCGGCCTGCTCCTGACGCCCACCGGCCCGGGTGATCTGATCGTGGCCTGGGGCGACGGGTTGGCGGGGTTGCTGGCCTTCATGACCCAGATGGCGCTGATCCTGCTGCTGGGGCACATGCTCGCCAATACCGGGCCGGTGCGGAAGTTCCTGGCCCTCCTCGCCTCGATCCCGAGAACCGAGCCGGCCGCGTACGTGTTCGTGTTCGTGGTCGCCGCGGTCGCCTCCCTCATCACGTGGGGCCTCGGCCTCGTGGTCGGCGGCCTGCTGGCCCGGGAGGTCGCCTACCACGGCCGCGAACGCGGGCTGAGGCTGCACTTCCCGATGCTGGTGGCCGCCGGTTTCGGCGGGTTCGTGGTCTGGCACATGGGCTACTCGGCCTCCGGTCCGCTGACCGCCGCCACCGAGGGCTCCTTCCTGATGGAGCCGCTCGGCGGACAGCCGCTCCCGATCACCGAGACCGTGTTCTCCGGATGGAACATGATCGCCGCCACGGTGACCATCCTGGTGGTCGCCCTCGCCCTGTTCCTGGTGGCCCCGCGGCGCGGCGACACGGTCAAGGAACTGGAGACGGATGCCCGCGAGGTAGTGGAGGACGGCCAGGAGGAGGTCGTCACCCCGGCGGACCGCCTCGATGCCAGCCGCCTCGTGACCGGTCTGACCGGACTCGCGCTGGTGGCATACCTGGTGCTGCACTTCGGCCGCGGCGGCACGCTGACCCTGGACACCGTGAACTGGTCCTTCCTCGCCCTGATCCTGCTGCTGGTGAAGAACCCCTTCGAGCTGATCCACCTGACCAAGAACGCCGCCTCCAACGTGGGCGAGATCCTGCTGCAGTTCCCGCTGTATGCCGGGATCCTGGGGATGATGGTCGGCTCCGGGCTGGTGCAGGTCTTCTCCGACGCCTTCGTCTCGATCTCCACGACGAGCACCTTCGGCCTGTTCGCGTTCCTCGCGGCGGGCCTGGTGAACTTCTTCGTCCCCTCCGGCGGCGGGCAGTTCGCGGTGCAGGGCCCGATCATGCTCAGCGCCGGCGCCGAGCTCGGCGTGGACCCCTCCATCACCATCATGGCGGTCTCCTACGGCGACCAGTGGACCAACATGATCCAGCCCTTCTGGGCGCTCCCGCTGCTGGCCATCGCGGGCTTGAAGATGCGCGACATCCTCGGCTACACCACGATCGTGCTGATCGCCTCCGGACTGGTGTTCGCGGGCACGCTGCTGGTCGTCTCGCTCTGAGCGGTCGCCGGGGCGGTTCGGACGCCGCCTCGCGCTCAGCGGGCCTCGACCTCGGTGGTGAAGTCGTCGACGAGGGCGGCGATCTCCTCGGGGTACTCGCCGTTGATGGCGTGGGAGGCGTCGGGGAAGACCTCGACCCGCGCGTCGGACAGGGTGGAGCGGGCGGTCGCGGCGGCCTCCTCGGGATCGTGCATGACCGACCGCCCGGCGAGGATCGCGAGCACCGGCTGCTCGAGCGTGGCCAGCTGCTCGGGCGTGATCCGGGTGGGCTGCGGCTGAGCCATGCGGTAGTTCTGCATGCCGGACTCGATCATGGTCGCCACCGGGACGTCCTCGACGGATGCGCCACCGGCCGTGTAGGAGGAGAAGGAATCGCGCCACGCCTTCGGCATCCAGGGAAAGGCGGCCGGGATCGACCGTGCGACGGTGCCCAGCGGGATGTCGTCGTAGGTCTGGATCGCGTCGAGGGTGATCAGACTCGCCAGATGCTCGTCGTGGTGGAGGGCCAGATTGGTCGCAGTCCACCCGCCGATCGAGAGTCCGAGCAGGTGGAACCGATCCTCGGGCAGGGCCTCGAGCGCCTGGTGCAGCCAGGCGGCCTTGTCCGCGTCCGAGGTGATGGGCCGGTCCTGGATGCTCCGGCCGGGTTCGCCGAGCAGGTCCATCGCGTAGACGTCGCCGACCTCCAGCAGAGAGGGCAGGTTGTCGGCCAGGACGGGCATGCCCGAGGCGGTCCCGGGCAGGAGCACCAGCGGCAGTTCGGCATCGCCGTCGCCCGCGAAGCGGTACACGCGCACCACGCCGTAGTCGGTGCGCACGTCGTGGGTATCCGCGGGCTCGGGGAGATCGGCGAACGCCGTGTCGTAGGCCTCGAGGTACGCAGCACGCCCCTCGGTGGAGCGCCAGTGCCCGATGGGTGCCGCCTTCGCGGAGCCGAGGGCGTATCCCCCCAGGAGCGCGCCGGCGAGAGCCGCGACGAGGACGATGCGCCGCCGACGTGCTCGGCGAGGTCGTCGCGGGGGTGCGTGCTCGGTCATGTCCGGATCCCTTCGGCCGACGTTCGAGAAGTAATCGTCCATGAGGTAGATTAACCGTCATGTCAACCACGAGAGGCCCGGGTCGTCCGCCGGGCGCCGCCGCACCGCGTCGCGAGCAGCTGGTGGCCATCGCCATCGAGCTGATCGGAGAGCAGGGATACGGCGCGGCGACCCTGAGCCAGGTCGCGCAGAGGGCGGGACTCAGCAAGGCCAGCGTGGTCCACCACATCGGCTCCGTCGCGCAGCTGCTCGGTGCCGCCCACGAGCAGGTGCTGACCTCGATGGTCGCGGTGGTGGGGGACGCCGTGGAGTCGGCCGATGCGGCGGATCGCCCCTCCGCGTACGTCACCGCGATGGTCGGGTACTTCCGCGAGCACCCGAAGCACATCCGGGTGGCGTCCGAGGCGATCATCGAGCTCGGCATCCCCAGGGACTCGCAGGAGCGCTGGGGGCCTCTTGCCCATCTGCTGGAGCAGGCGCGGGAGGCTCGGGGACTCCCGCCGGCCGAGGATCTGCGCACTGCGGCCCTCGCCATCGGCGGCGCCATCGATGCGATCGTGCGTGAGCAGCAGACCGATCCGGCCTACGACAGCGCTGACGCGGCCGAGCAGCTGGCCGCTGCGGTCGCGACGACGCTCCTCAGCCCGCCCGCGTCACGCCCTCGCTGATCCGCAGCGCGTTGGCGTAGATCGTCAGGACCGGGTTTGCGCCCCCGTTGGTGACGTGGGTGGAGCCGTCGGCGACGACGATGTTCGGATGCCCCCACACGTGGCCGTCGGGGTCGACCACGGAGCGTGCCGGGTCCGTCCCCATCCGGCAGGTCCCGGCTTGGTGCTGCCCGTTGCTGGGTGGGGTGAGTCCGCGCAGCGGCGGCATCTGCCGCACCTGCGCCGCGCCGGCCTCGGCCAGCCATTCGGCGGCGCGGGTCGAGAGCATGTCGCGTCCGCGCAGGTCCTCGGCGTGCAGGCTGCCGGACAGGTGCACGATCGCCCTCCCGAACCGGTCGCGGCGGCTGCGGTCGATCCGCACGCGGGAGTCCGCGGTGGTGACCTCCTGGATGGGGCCGACGACGGTGCCCAGGCGCAGCATCGCCCGTTCCATCGCGGGGGAGCCGACGGGGGCGGTGGGATCGACGAGGCCGTTGCGACGCAGGGCCCGCTGGGTGTCGGCCGGGGTGGGCACGAATTCGTCGGCGAGGATTCCCCCGCCCAGGATCCCGTCGTTGCCGTGGCGGAAGTCCGCCGTGGAGATGTCCGGCCCGGGCCCCTTCAGATCCACGACCTGCTCGTCGAACAGGGCGCTGGCCCCGCCGTAGGCGTGGCCCTGCAGGTGCCGGCCCACCTGGTCGGTGTCGTTGCCGAGGCCGTCGGGATGGTTGTCGGTGCCGCTGTCCAGCAGCAGTCGCGCGCTCTCGATCGCCCCGGCGGCGAGGACCACGAGCTCGGTGCGGATCCGGCGCCGCCAGATCGTCCCGTCCTCCTCGCCGACCAGCTCGACCGCCCTCGCGCGCCCGTCGGGCCCGACGTCGATCCGGGAGGCCTGTGCGGCAGGCAGCAGGGTCGCGTTCCCGGTGGCGAGCGCGGCGGGCAGTGTCGTGTTGTGGCTGCCGGCGCGGGCGCCGACGGGGCAGTCCAACCCCACGCACTGCGAGCAGCGCACGCAGGCCGCCCGCCCGGCCCGCCCCCGGGTGTTGATCAGCAGCGGCACCGGCTGGGTGCCCAACCCCAGGCGTCCGGCAGCGGCCTCGAGTCGCTGCCCGAGTGGAGAGCGGGACAGCGGCCCCATCGGCAGCTCGCTGCTGCGCGGCCCCTCCCAGGGGTCGGTCGAGGGGCCGCCGCTGACGCCGAGCATCTGCTCGATGCGCGCGTAATGCGGCTCGAGGGTCTCGTAGCGGATCGGCCAGTCCGCCAGGGAGCTGCCCTCGGGGACACCGTAGGTGCCGGCCATCGCGAAGTCCCGCGGTCCGAACCGCCACGCCTGCGCGCCGTAGACGCGGGTTCCGCCGCCGAGCGTCATCGCATTGTCGCCCCACAGCCCCTCGCCCGCGACCACATCGCGCCCGGCACCGTCGCCGATGCTCACCGTGCGTGGCTCGGCCTCGGGACCGGGGCCGGACCAGGGGAACAGGCCCAAGGCCGAGCGTGGGGTGCGCAGGTGGTCGGTGAGCAGCAGGCTCCGGTCCGGCAGCTCACCGCGTTCGACCACGAGGATCCGGCGGCCGTCCTCGGCGAGGGTCTGCGCGGCGATCCCGCCGCCGGCGCCGGAGCCGATCACGATCGCGTCGTAGTGCTCGGCGAGGGACGGCGGGGTCGCGAAGGCGGCATGGTCCAGCAGCAGCGGGGCGGGGGTCTCCGGCGCCGGCGGCGACCAGGTCTGCACGTGCGGGGCGAGCGCGGGGCCGACCCGGTCGGGGGCGAGACCGTGTTCGTAGAGCAGATCGCCGACGATGATGCGCAGGTCCCGCTCGGAGTCCGGGTCGCCGGGGGAGTGGCGCGCGACGACGTCGGTCCAGCCGACGGGGGCGGTGGCGTCGAGGGCCTGCAGCCGCCCGGCCAGCTCGGCGATGAGCTCGTCGGTCGCCAGAGTGGGGTCGAGGGCGCGGGCGATGTGCTCGCGGGTGGAGGTCGAGGCAGGGGTGTCCTGCACGATCAGCTCCCTGCGGCGCGGTCGAGCGGCATCGGGATCATGGGGAGAGTCATCGCCATCCACCCAGCGTAGGCGGCGGGCGAGTGGGGCTGACCAGACACGGCGGTGGAGCCCTCGCGGAACCGCGTGACCGACATGACAGCAACAGTTCAACTAGATGCCTGTACGGAATTCCTGAAGGGTCCTAGAATGTTCACTGAGACGTTCCTGGCCGGAGAGCACCGTGTGGCGCCGACCAGAAGCAAGAGCTGACTGCAGGATTCCGTGTGCAGAGCGACGGCTGACGCCAGAGAGTCTCCCTTCTTTGTAGTCGCCTGTGATGCATCCGCATCACAGGGTGTATTCGTCATGCCTGAATGGAGTTCACGCACCATGAGCACGCCTCCTCCCTCGCCCGAAGCCACCGGGAACTCGACCCTGCCTCCTGCTCCCGGCTACGGTCAGCCCCCACAGGGCTATGCCCCTCAGCAGCCCAAGAAGAAGGGCCGCTTCGTGAAGTTCGGTCTTCTCGGATGCGGCGGCCTGATCGCCCTGGTCATCCTCATCGTGATCGTCGCCGTGATCGCATCGAGCGGTTCCACCTCCACTGACTCGGCTCCTGCGCAGGACGAGGTCGCCGCTGCGGCTGAAGACGCCCCCGCCGGGGAGGCGGCGGCCGAGGACGAGGCGGCCGAGGAGGAGGCGCCTGCTGAGGACGCCAAGTACTCTCTGACGATCTCGAGCGTCGAGCGTGCGACGGAGGTCGGTGACGAGTACTTCGGGTCGCAGGCGCAGGGCGAGTACGTGGTCATCAAGTACTCGTTCTCCAACACTTCCGGCGAGTCGGTCGATCTGTCTTCCAGCGAGATGACCCTCGTCGGCGCGAACGGCACGGAGTACAGCGAGTCGTCAGACGCGATGATGGCGTTCCCGGATGACTACGCGGTCTACGAGACGGTCAACCCCGGCAACACCTATGAGGGCGTTGTCGTGTACGACGTGCCTGCTGGCACGGACGTCACAACGCTGAGCTACCAGCCGATGTTCTCCTTCGACGGTCCGATCGAGGTCGCGATTCCCTGATCTTGGGTGCTCGACGAGGAAGGGCGGGGAGCCGGATGTCCGGTTCCCTGCCCTTCGTCCGTATCAGGTGGCCACGGTCGTCGCGATGACAGGGCGTACGCCGACAGGATCGTCGACGGGCCTTAGCGCAGGTGCAGCTCTTCCGCCGCGCAGGGATCCGCGTCGACGGCGGCCTCCCAGATCGTGATCCGGCCCTCGGCGGTCATGCTCAACGTGGCGCCGTGCTCGTCCTGGGTCTGCAGCACGGTGCGCGAGCCCTCCTCGGTGACCTCCTCGATCTCCTCGAACCCGTACCCGCTGAGCACCGAGTTCGCGGACTGCATGCGCTGGGTCCAGCCCTCGTCGTCGGCCGGTTCCGGCAGCGGCGTCTCGGGACTCCAGGTACCGGGCGTGAACAGACAGGCGTCCTCACCGGCCGTGACCTCGCGGGTATCGGGCGCGAGCGCCCAGGCGGTGCCGTCGACGGCGAGGGCCGCCTCGAGCTCGGTGACCAGATCGTCATAGTGCGCGGCCGCCTCGTCGGCCGGAACGGGAACCGTCCCGGTGCCGCAGGACCCCAGCGGGATCACCACGGCGAGCAGAGCCAGGGCGAGACGGTGCCGACGGCGCACGAGACGGCGCATGGGTCCTCCTGGACGATAGGTCCTTCTCCCTCGCGATTCCGTGCCGCAGGGCTGTTCAGCGGCCACCGTATCCGGCGACGGCGCTGCACTGTTCACGCCCCGAGCGTGGATTCCCGCACCACCAGCGAGCACGGCGATGTGACCACGCCCCTCTCGCGCTCGCCGTTCATCATGCGCAGCAGCGCCTGGGAGGCCATCCGTCCCAGCTCCCGGTACCGGTTGTCGACGGTGGACAGCTGCGGGGTGCACTGGGTCGCCAGCAGCTCCCAGTTGTCGTGGCTGACCACCGCCACGTCCTCGGGAACCCGCACGCCGGCGCGGGCCAGCGAATCCAGGGCGCCGCGGCCGATCTGGTCGTTGCCGCAGATCAGTCCGTTGAACTCGGTGCCGCTGGTCAGCAGGTCGCGCACGGCTCGTCGGCCCCAGGCCTCGGTCGGTGCTGCTGCCCACGCAGATGAACCCGTCCACCCCGCGTGCCATGAGCATCTGCGCTCGTGCACTGCCTGGAATCGGCAGATTTCGGAGACGATGTCGAGCAGGCCGTGATCGACGTGGATGCAGGGCTCACGGTGGCCGACGGCGAGGTGCTCGCGACGGTCGGTCGGCGCCGCACCTCGGACCGGCCCTGGGCCTACGGCGAGGACGCGGCCGATGGGGCGGACGTGGAGGACACCCGCCGGGTGACGCTGCAGCCCTACCGGGACTGGGGCGAGGGCGGCGCCGGGACGATGCGGGTGTTCATCCCCGTGACGTGAACCGCGGTGATCCGGGGTCGGCAGCACGCCTCACGCCAGCCCCGACCGGTACGCGAACACCACCAGCTGGGCCCGGTCCCGGGCCCCGAGCTTGATCATCGCCCGGCTCACGTGGGTGCGGGCGGTGGCGGGGCTGAGCACGAGGCGCTCGGCGATCTCCTGGTTCGACAGCCCCTCGGCGACCAGACCCACCACCTCTTTCTCCCGTGCCGTGAGCTCCGCGAGGCGCGGGTGCGGGGAGAGGGGACGGCGCTGCTCGGCGACGAATTCCGCGATCAGGGTGCGGGTCACGCTCGGGGCGAGCAGGGCCCCGCCGTCGACCACGGTGCGGATCGCCGCGATCAGCTCCACGGGCGGGGTGTCCTTGAGCAGGAAGCCGGAGGCCCCGGCATGCAGGGCCTCGAACACGTACTCGTCGCGCTCGAAGGTGGTCAGCACGATCACCCGCACCTCCGCGAGCTCGGGGCGGGCGATGATCCGCCTCGTCGCCTCGATCCCGTCGATGCCGGGCATGCGGATGTCCATCAGCACCACGTCCGGCACGGTCTGCACGGTCTCGGCGACGGCGGCCAGCCCGTCGGCCGCCTCCCCGGCGAGAGCGAAGCCGTCCTCGGCCTCCAGCAGGGTGCGCAGACCGAGCCGCACCAGATCCTGGTCGTCGGCCGCCAGCACACGGATCATCGCGGTCCTTCCCTCGGGTGCTCCCCAGTATCCGCGCGACGGCCCGCGCGTGCGTACGTCCGGGGACGCAGCTGCCCGTACGCGCGGGGGCCCGCGACCGCTGCCGGGCCACCGAGGCAGACTGTGTCCATGATCGAGCACCCCGGCCGGCCGCAGCTGCGGGACCTGTGGCTCGCCCTGCCCGTGGGCCTGCTGGTGCTCGGTACGCTGCCGGTCACCGGTCGGTGGGGCTCGGAGGGAGGGTCCGGCACCGGTGGCCCTGGCCCGGATGGCCCCGAGCACACGGCCGACGGGAGCGGCGGCCCCTGGACCTGGGACGCCGGGGAAGGACCGGATCTCACCGCATACCTCCTGGCGGTGCTCGCGGTGGCGGCGGTCGCCCTGCGGCGGTGGCCGCTGCTCGCCATCGGACTCTCGACCGGGGCGAGCACGCTCCACCTCGCCCTCGGCAATCCCTACGGTCCGATCCTGGTCACCGTCGCCATCACAGCGTTCTCGCTGGCTCGCCGGGTGGCGCTGCCGCGCTCGGGAGTCGCCGCCGGTCTCGGGATCCTCGTGCTGCTCGCCCACGGGCCGGTCAGCGTCACACCGCTGGATGGACTGCTGGAGGCACTGCCGCTGTCTGCCTGGGTGGTGGTGCCCTGGTGCATCGGCCTGGCCCGGCGCCAGGTGCTCGAAACCCGCAGCCGTCGGCGCGAGGCCGCGCAGCGCAGTGCGATGGATGCGGAGCGTCTGCGCCTGGCCTCCGAGGTGCACGACGTGGTGGGGCACGGGCTCGCCGCCATCCAGATGCAGGCCGACATCGCCCTGCACGTCGCGGAGCGTCGTCCCGCGCAGGCCCGTGAGGCGCTCGAGGTGATCAGCCGCGCCAGCGCCGAGGCGCTCGCCGAGTTGCGCACCACTCTCGCCGTGGTGAGCCCGCAGGCCACTTCGGCAGAGACGCATGCGCCGACCCCCGGGCTGGACCGACTCGAGGATCTGTGCACGCGGATGCGCGACGCGGGGGTCGACGTCGAGCTGGAGATCTCAGGAGCCCGGCGCGCCGTGCCCTCGGTGGTCGGCGTCGCCGTCTACCGGATCGTGCAGGAGTCGCTGACCAACGTGGTCAAGCATGCCGCGGAACCCCGGGCGCAGGTGCGCGTGGCCTACCTCGACGGCGCAGTAGAGCTCTCGGTGGTCAGCCCCGCGGAGCCGGGGGAGGAGGTGCGGGAGGGCTTCGGCATCGCCGGGATCCGGCGCCGTGCGGCCGATGTCGGCGGCACCGCGGAGGTCGAGACCGACGGCTCCCGGTTCCGGGTGCAGGCCGTGCTCCCGGCGTGACCGCGACTGCGCCCGGCGACGTAGCCGAGGTGCCGCCCACGGGCCGATGGAACCGGGGCCGGACGGGCGCAGAGTGGGGTCACCATCCATCGGAAGGATCACACCATGTTCATCGAGACCCTCACCCAGCTCACCGCCGGCGGCCCGGGCGGCGACGCCGCCTGGAACGGTCCGCACGTCTTCTTCCCGTTCTTCCCACTGCTGCTCCTGCTGCTGCTCGCCGCGTTCCTCATCACCGGCGCTGTCCGTCGTCGCCGCTGGTGGTCGGAGGGCCCGCGCCGCGACGCCGAATCGAAACTGGGCGAGCGCTACGCGGCCGGGGAGATCGACGAGGACGAGTTCCGCGCTCGCCGGGCGGTGCTGCGCGAGAAGAAGTGACTGATCGGCTTTCCCTGGTGCCACGGCACGGCGCCCTGGTCCTGATCTGATCAGGCGCCGTCGTCGATCAACAGGGGCAACAGGGCTCGCGTGGCTTCGTCGGCCGGGAAGAACGTCTCGATGGCGAGCTCGTCGGTCGTGATGTCGCGCGGGGACCCGAACACAGTGACGGCATAGAGCAGCGAAAGCTCACCGAGCGGAGTGCTCAGCCGCATGGGCATCACCAGATCATCGGCCTGCCCGTCATGGTCGACACCGGACTGGGGGATCGGGTACTGCTCGATCTCGGCGATCAGCGCCTCGAGGCCTGCATCGGCCGTGTGCTCGTGCTGACGCCTCGCGCGGCGGAGTGCATCGTCCCGCCACCGTGCCGGGTCATGCAGCTGCCCCAGCATCCCGTCCGGATGGAGGGTGGCGCGAAGGATGTTGAGCGGTGGACCGGCGATCGACCTCGGCAATCCCGACAACATGGTGGTCATGGCCCGATTGGAGGCGAGCACCTCCCAGCGCGCATTGACCGCGACAGCCGGATTGGGGTCATGCCCATCCAGCACCGCTTGGACGGCCTCGCGCACGGGGCCGAGGTCGTCCAGGGGACGTTCGGTGTGATCGGGAGCGAACCCTGCAGCGAGCAGCAGGGTATTGCGATCGCGAAGGGGAACCTCCAGCTCCGCGCACAGCCGGGCGACCATGAGGCGGCTCGGTGTCGCGCGCCCGGTCTCGAGGTAGCTCAGATGCCGGGTGGAGACCCCCGCCGCGACCGCGACGTCGAGCTGGGAGCGCCGTCGCCGACTGCGCCATCGGCGAATCAGGGTGCCGGCTGCAGCAGGGCTCACAGACATCCCGCGATACTACCCAGCGCGGAGCAGCTGCTCCATGACCTCGGAGGTTATCGACACGGCACACCAGCAACGGTGACCCTGGCGACACCGAGTCGAAGGAGACAGTCATGATTCTGATCGAGATCTCATGCCCCGTCGGACGATACGACGACACGGATCGCCGCGCCATCATCGAGCAGATCTGCTCGGTCGTCCTCACGGACGATCACGCGCCCCCGGAGACGATGCATCGCGCTCGCCAGATGGCCCACCTGGGCTTTCGTGACCTGACCGACTGGCATACCGGCGATGGGCCCGCGAATCCCGAGGAGGCCCCGCCGGTGATCGCGTCGGTCACGGTGCCGCGGGCATGGCAGGACGATATGGCGCGCCCCATGATCGGGGCCGTCAAAGCCGCCCTCCGGCGCGTCGATACGAGGCACGGCTGGCAGCGCGAGCCCGGGTCCTTGTGGGTGCTCATCAACGGGGTCCCCGACGGCAGCATCGGGATGGACGGAGCATCCTCCACGGCGGATGACGTCCTGGACGCGCTGATCTCCGACTACCGTGCCGCCGTCGAGAACGGTCGCAACGACCCCGTTCCCGACGGCCATCTCGTCGACCCGATCTGCGGAATGCTCGTGCGCCGAGGGCCGCGTGCTCTCACGATCGAGACGGACGGTGAGACGCTCGGGTTCTGCGCCCTGGGCTGTCGCGACGCGTATGCCCGACGGCACGCGCTCGCCTGACCCCTACCGAGACCGTCCCGCCCCGAACTGCGGGCGGCCGACGGGGCGCTGGCAGGTGCCCGTCACTGCGTCCGCAGGATCAGGGAGGGTGGTTTTCGATGTCGTTCCGGGCGTTCAGCGGTCCGGCCGACCCGTCGTGATCGCCGCGGTCGTGGCCGGGGCCGGCGCCCTCCTCGCCACCGCGCTGCCGACCCCGCCGCACATGCTCCGGACCGTGCAGGACGCTGGAAGACGGCTGTGATGACGTCCGTCAGCGGGCGCCGCCGGAGCAGGCGTGACGCGGTGCACACACCTGATTGACGGTGAAACGGCGTCGTTCGTCGGACGCCCTCCGTAATCTTCTCATGAAGGCCTCAACCGGCAGCTTTTCCCCCTCCGATCACGGATCGGATGCCGATGCTCCTCGCAGACTCTGCGCCATGGAGCTCACGCACCCCGCAGCGGGCCTGACCTCTCAGCAGTAGCCCTGGCACCCCTGTGCCCAGGGAACGACGTCTCGCCCTCAGAATGGAGTGCACTTGTGAACAGCACCTCGCCCTCGCCCCGGGATCCGGGTTCCTCGGATCTGCCGTCCGCACCGAACTTCGGTGCCGCCCCGTATGGCGCCGCGAACAGCGGCGCCACCCCGTACGGCACCTCGAACAGCGGCGCTCCCGGTGTCCCGCCGACCCCTCCCGCCAAGAGCGGCAAGAAGAAGGGCCTGATCGCCGCCGGCTGCGGGTGCATCCTCCTTCTCGTCCTCCTGGTCGGCGGCTGCTCCGTGGTGGCCTTCTCCGGTGGCGACGACGACGCGACGTCGTCCAGGACCGCAACCGCCGAACCGGCCGAGATCGACGAGGAGGCCGGCGCCGCCGAGGATGCCCCGGCTGAGGAGCCCGCAGAGGAGAAGCCCACCGCCGCGGACGAACCGGCCGAGGAGGAGGCCCCGGCCGCAGAGGTTCCCGCCTCCGAGGAGGCTCCGGCCGAGGGCGAGGTCCCCGCCGAGTACACCTCCGCGCTGAACAGCGCCCAGAGCTACTCGGACATGATGCACATGTCGAAGAAGGGTCTGTTCGACCAGCTGACCTCGGAGTATGCCGACCAGTTCTCCGATGAGGCCGCCCAGTACGCCGTCGACAACGTCGATGCAGACTGGAACGAGAACGCACTCGCGTCGGCCGAGAGCTACTCGGACACGATGCATATGTCCAAGGCAGGCATCTACGACCAGCTCACCTCCGAGTACGGCGAGCAGTTCACTGCCGAGCAGGCGCAGTACGCGATCGACACCATCGAGGCGGACTGGAACGCGAACGCTCTGGCCAGTGCCACGTCCTACCGCGACACGATGGACATGTCCCCGGAGGCCATCCGGGACCAGCTGTCCTCCGAGTACGGGGACCAGTTCACCCAGGAGCAGGCCGATTACGCCGTCGAGAACCTCGAGGGCTGACGGCTCTCACCCGAGTCCGCGACGGGGCGTCCACCGCACGGTGGGCGCCCCGTCGCGCCGTGCACCAGGCGATCACCAGGCAAGGCCCAGTCGCTGAGGCCCGCCTCGGCGCTCAGCGAGAACCGAACCCTTCGGTGCCGACGAATTCCGCCACTGCCTCCGTGATCTGCAGAGTCATGGCCGCGTCGGAGATCAGTGGCGTGCCGTCCCCGTCCTGGGTCCCGTAGTCGCCGAAGCTGGCGTGGCTCGCCCCGTCGATCTCGATCATCTCCGCGTCCGCGGGGAGCTTCTCGCGAGCATCGGCGATCTTGGCCGGTGTGGACAGACCGTCCTCGCTGCCGGCCAGGCTCAGCACAGGCAAGCCCGAATCAGGCAGATCGTTCGAGCAGTAGGAGCCGAACAGGACCAGTGCGTCGGCCTCGGGCGCGAGCTGGCAGGCCCGCACGCCGCCCAGGGAGTGCCCGCCGACCATCCAGGACCCGACCTCGGGTGCCTTCTGGGTGAAGGTCTCCAGGCCGCGCCGATCCAGCAGTGCCAGGCGCAGCCACGGCTTCACGATCACCACCGTCATGGCCTGCTCCGTCACGAACGGTGCCAGGCGGGCTGCATATGCTTCCGGCTCCACCTTCGCCCCGGGGTAGAAAACCAGCCCGAGCGGGGTGGGGTCCGTATCGGCCGGTTGCAGCACCATCGCGCTCGAGGTCTCCGCGACCTCGATCTCCGGATCCTGCAGGACCGTGCGCAGCGGGTCCTCCTCGGCCTCCATCACCCCGATCCGGCTCCAGACCACGAGGCCGATCACCGCGACCAGCACGAGCACGAGCAGCGCGACCAGCAGACGGAGGGTCCAGGCGCGAAGACGGTGAGGAGCAGCCACGGGAGCACGGTAGCCGCTCCCGCAGCGGCCCGCGCCCCACCTCCGACGCCACACCGGCCTTCCCTCGACCACGTCCCGGCGCAGGCCCTGATCACCCTGCTCCGAGGGGCACCCTGACCGACGGTCCCCTCCCAGGGCACCCCTGGGCGGGGCCGACGACGCCCACGGGACGCTGATCCGGGTGATCATGGAGCGCACGTGAACATCCACCACCGGACCCCGGAGGACACGTGATCGTGCAGACCCGACTCTGCCTCGAGGACCTCGCCGTCGGCGACGAGGTCCGCAGCGGTGAGCATGCCCTGGACGAGACGCGGATCATCGAGGACGCCCGTCGCTTCGACCCGCAGCCCGTCCACCTCGACGCCTCCGGGGCGGAATCGTCCTTCGTCGGGGGACTCGCCGTGGCGCTGCGTCGAGGGGCGGACGCATGACTCTCGCCGACCTGCTCGCCGCCCTGAACACCGGCGAGCGCATCCCCTCGGACTCCCCGCTGCACACCGTGATGCACGAGGCCAGCCAGGAGGCGCTGCGCATCACCGGCGAGCTGAACGGCAGGTATCACGAGCCCGCCCGGGTGCGAGAGCTGCTCAGTGAGCTGACCGGGACGGAGATCGACCAGACGGTCACCCTGTTCCCGCCCCTGACCTCCGACTTCGGCAAGAACATCCACCTCGGCCGATGCGTGTTCCTCAACGCCGGCTGCCGGTTCCAGGACCAGGGCGGGATCGAGATCGGCGACGATTGCCTCATCGGGCACAACACTCTCATCGCCACGCTCGACCACGACCTCGCCCCCAGCCGTCGCGGCGACATGCACCCCGGTCGCGTGGTGATCGGCCGCAACGTCTGGATCGGCGCGAACGCCACCATCCTGCCCGGCGTCACCATCGGCGATGATGCCGTCGTCGCCGCGGCCTCCGTCGTCACCAAGGACGTGCCCGCCAGGACGCTCGTCGTCGGCTCCCCGGCGCGGGTCGTGCGCGCCATCGAGGACTGATCACCCCCTCGCCCGCTCAGCTCATCCGCTGCCGGTACTGCCGCGGCGCCATCCCGCAGGCCGCGCTCACGTGCGCGTAGAAGCTGCTGAGCGAGCCGAAGCCGCTGCGTTCTGCGACCTCCGGCATCGCCGCCGACGTGGTCATCAGCAGGCGCTGCGCCTCGGCCACCCGGCACATCGTGAGGTACTCGCCGATCGTGGCACCCACCGTCCGACGGAACACGGTCATCGCGTGCGAGGGCGTCAGGTGCGCCGCGGCGGAGACGTCCTCGATGCGCAGCGGCTCGCGGAAGCGCTCGATGACGAACTGGGCCATGGTCATGGTGTGGGCGATGGAGTCCTCCGGCATTCGCCGGGCACCGTCGGCCCGGAACGTTCCCTCATCGACCTCGGCGAAGGGGGAGCGGACCGGGCCGTCGGCCAGGGCGGCCCGCAGGGCGCGGCGCACCGTCGCCCGGATCTCCAGCAGCACCAGGGCCGAGGTCTCGTCGTCCTGGTACTCCGCCAGCCACGACGGCATCATCGATTCGATGCGTGCGCGCACCAGCTCCGAGTCGGTCACCAGCGGCTGCGGGCGCAGCAGCGCACTGATCTCCGCCTCCGGCAGGTTCCAGCCCAGCAACGTCGAGATCGGCACGTGCATCCAGCACACGTCCCCGGCGCGGGAGTCGACCAGGCCGTGGGGCTGCGCTGCCCAGAACAGGGCGATCTGGCCCTCGCGCACCACGAACGGACGCCCGGCGAACACATATCGCAGCTCACCGCGCAGCACCGCATTGATCTCGAGATCGTCATGGCGATGCATCGACTGCATCTGCGGCGGATCCCCGCGACGGCACCACAGCGCGGGCGCCATCGTCTCGACCTCGGGCGGGGCCGGCGGCGACTGAGGCAGCGGCGTCATCGGCTCAGCGTAAGCCCATATCGAAGGATCCTGGACGGAGAGCGCAGAATCGGGCGAGACCTCCGCCCTGAGGCGTCCTTAGCGTGGAGCCATGAGCTCCACGCGTTTCCTCTCCCACCCCAAGATCACCATCATCGGAGCCGGCGGCTTCGTGTTCCCCTTCCGACTGATCGGCGACATCCTCAGCTTCCCCGCTCTGCGCGAGGCGACGCTGACCCTGATGGACATCAACCCCGACAAGCTCGGCCCGGTCGCGAGCGCGACCCGGGAGCTCGTCGACCACCACGGGTTCCCGGTCACCGTCGAGGAGACCACCGACCGCCGTGCGGCGCTGGACGGCGCCGACGCCGTCATCATCACCTTCCAGGTGGGCGGGGTCGAGTCCTACGCGCACGACGTCAAGATTCCCCGGACGTACGGGATCGACCAAGCCGTCGGCGACACCGTCGGCCCCGGAGGCGTGTTCCGCTTCCTGCGCTCGGTCGCCTCCTACGACGCGATCATCGACGACGCCCTCGAGGTGTGCCCGCGCGCCCAGTTCATCAACTACGCCAACCCCATGGCGATGGCCACCGCGTACCTCAACGCCCGAGGGCTGTCCTGCGTGGGCCTGTGCCACAGCGTCCAGGGCACCACCCGCATGCTCGCCCGCAGCCTGGACGTCCCCTACGACGAGGTGCGCTACCGCTGCGCCGGCATCAACCACCAGGCCTGGGTGCTGGAGTTCTCCCGCGGCAGGGAGGACCTCTACCCCCGGTTGCGCGAGGTCATGGCCGAGCGCCACCAGCGCGGCCGCGGCGGCGCCGACCTCGCCGGGGACGATGGGGACCACAGCGAGGCGGCCGAGGCGGCCAGCACCTACGAGGGCGGCAACGAGCAGGTGCGCACCGCGCTGATGAACACCTTCGGCTACTTCGAGACCGAATCCAGCCACCACGCCTCGGAGTACCTGCCCTATTTCCGCAAGACCCCGGAGCTGACCGAGGAGTACATCCCCGAGCGCTGGGACTACTACGAGATCTGCGCCGCGCACGATGACCAGGGCGACATCGACACCCAGTTGCAGCGGCTGAAGGACGAGCTCGCGCCCTCCGTCGAGTACGGCGCGATGATCGTGAACTCGATCGTCACCGGCACGCCGTCGGTCGTGCACGGCAACGTGCCCAACGGCGGTGCACTGATCACCAACCTCCCGGACGACGCCTGCGTCGAGGTGCCGTGCCTGGTCGACGCCAGCGGCGTCCAGCCCACTGCGATCGGAGAGCTGCCGCTGCAGCTGGCCGCCCTGAACCGCACCAACGTCAACGTCCAGACGCTCGCCGTCCAGGCCGCCCTGACCGGCAACCGCGAGAACGTCTTCCACGCCGTGGCGATGGACCCGCTGACCGCCGCCCAGGTGACTCTCGAGGACGCCCGCGCCATGACCGAGGAGCTGTTCGCCGCACATCGTGAGCTGCTGCCGGAGAGCCTACGGAGCTGAGGCCGAACCGTCTGCGCTGCTCAAAGGAGAGTGACCGCATGAGAAACCCGTTCGTCGGACGCCGCCAGATCCTCGCGGTCGCCGGGATCTCGGCAGCTGGCGCTCTCGCCGCTTGTCACGGCGAGAGCACCGAGACCCAGCACCTGCGCTTGTCGTCCTGGAACATCCCAACCGATTTGGTCTCCTACCAAGAGATCGCCGACGAATTCGTCGCCGACCATCCGGGAACGTCCGTGTCGGTCGAGGTGACGACGGGGCAGTTCCACCAGTGGTTCATCACCCGGCTTGCAGCGGACCTCGCTCCGGACATCATCCGCATCACACCGCAACAGATCGGTCGATACGCGGCGAACGGGAGTCTCGTCGACATCAGCGACACCGTCCCAGCCGATTATCCGGCGGACTGGAGCGACCCCTTCTGGGCGATAGGCCAACGCGAGGACGGTCTGTTCGGAATCTTCCAGCACACCGACACCTTCATCACCTTCTACGACAAGAAGATCATGAGTCAGGTCGGAGTGGAGCCTCCTCAGAGGCTCGAGGATGCGTGGAGATGGGACGAGTTCCTCGATATCGCGCAGGAAGTAAAGAAGGCGACGGGTCATTACGCCTTCTCCTACGGATGGAGCGGACCTGACACCGCTTACCGATGGATGCCGATCGTCTACCAGAACGGTGGAACATTCCTCGGAGAGGACGGGCGGACCCCGTCCATGGACAGCGAGGAGGCGATCAACGCGCTGGAGTTCGGTCGTCGGTGGTACACGGATGGCCTCGTCAGCCGTAGCAACATGAGCAAGTCCGGCGGCGGGCACGTCGACTTCGACCTGTTTAACACCGGGCAGGTGGGAATGGCTCTGACCAATCCCGAGGCCATCGCCTCCTTCGATGAGGCCCGCCCGGGGGAATGGGGCGTCGCGCCGATGATCCGCAACAGCGCGGAGGCCTCCGACCTCGGAGGGAACGCGCTCGCGGTCACGAAGTCGTCGAAGCATCCCGAGCTCGCCGCCGAACTGGTCACGTATCTGACCAGTCGACGGAACATCCGGAGCTTCTGCCATGACGGCAACTGGATCCCGTCGCGGAGCTCGTTGACCGCCGAGGACATCGGGTACGCGGACCACGGAGAGGTGATGCAGCTGTTCATCGATCAGGGCGGCACGATTCCGTTGTCCATGGTCAAAGCGCAGTCCGGGGAGTTCTTCAGCTCTCTGAACGCCGTGTTCGCGGACTACTTGGATCTTTGCTTGCTTGGCGAGCTGACTCCGCAGGAGGCGTCCCAGCAGATGATGGAGGCGATGCTCAGTGTCACGTCTCGCTGAAGCCCCTGCACGCGCACGACAGCGCACGGGACGCCGAATCACTCCCTACATCTTCGTCGGCCCCGCAGCGTTGCTCTTCCTGACCTTCTCGCTGGTTCCGATCATCATCGCGATCACTCTCAGCTTCCAGGACACGCAGACATTGGGCGACGGGGACTGGGTGGGACTGCAGAACTTCCAGGAGCTCGGCTCGGACAACCTCTTCCGCACCGCTCTGGTCAACACTCTCGTCTTCGCTGTCGGCACGGTCCCGACGTCGATGGCGATCGGCCTCGCGCTCGCGGTGGCGCTCAACCGACCGCTGCCGGGCAGAGGCGTGCTCAGAGCTCTCTTCTTCGTCCCGATGGTGGCCGCCGGCGTCGTGGTCGGCGTCATCATGTCGTGGATCTTCAACACGGATTACGGTGTCGCGAACAATGCCCTGGTGGTCCTCGGGCTGGGCCGGGTGCCTTGGCTGACCTCGCCGAGCATGGCGATGTTCACGCTGATCATCGTGGTCGTCTGGACGCGAATCGGATTCTGCATGGTCATCTATCTCGGCGCCCTGCAGTCCGTGCCAAGTGAGATCATCGAGGCCGCATCGATCGACGGGGCCGGGCCCTGGGCCCGTTTCCGCCGCATCTCGTTCCCGATGCTCGCTCCGACGACCTCGATCCTTCTGATCTTGAATGTTGTGTTCTCCCTGCAGGCCTTCGACATCATCTACGTGTTGACGGGAGGCGGGCCAGGGTTCTCCACCACGGTGCTCATCCAGTATGTCTTTCGCGCCGCTTTCCAGGACGCACAGATGGGGTACGCGGCCGCCCTCGGACTCGTCCTCGTCGCGATCCTGCTGCTGTTCACGCTGCTGCGGCAGCGTGCCTCGAAGAGAGCGGAGAGCTACCTATGAGCACAATCGCCCGCACCAACCACGTCACGTCACGCCCCGCAACGGTCCCGCCGCGGAGATGGCTCCTGGTTGCCGTCCTCGCGTTGCTCGCGATTCTCATGGTCTTTCCCCTGTATTGGATGGTCGTCTCCGCGCTGACTCCGGGCGGACAATCGCAGAGTTCCGAGTTCTACTTGTGGCCGAAGGCGCCGACCATGGGAAACTTTACGGAGGTGTTCACCACTCAGCCCGTCTGGCGATGGATCTGGAACTCCCTGTTCATCTCGGTCATCACAACGGCAATCTCCGTGGTGGTGTCTCTCGGAGCTGGCTATGCGCTGGCCAAGTAACGCTTCGCCGGGCGTGGCCTGGTGTACGCGGCGTTCATGGTCACGATCATGATTCCGATCCAGGTCACGATCGTCCCGTCGTTCCTGGTGGTCGCACAGATCGGCCTTGTCGACTCCCCGTGGGCGGTCATACTCCCCACGGCCTTCGACGTGGTCGGCATCTTCATCGCGCGGCAGTTCATGCTGGGCGTGCCGGACGCGCTGGTCGAAGCTGCCCGAGTGGACGGTGCCGGCGAGTTCCGTGCCTTCTTCTCGGTGGTCCTGCCCACCTGCGGTCCGCTGGTCGGGGTGCTCGTCATCCTCGCCTTCATGGCGCGCTGGAATGATTTCCTCTGGCCGATGGTGGTCCTGCAGGGAGCGGAGAACCTCACCGTGCCCGTGGGTCTGTCAACCCTGACCAGCAACCCCGCCTTTGCCTCTCCATGGGGTGCCGTGATGGCGGTCGCAACGATCACCGTGCTACCAATCCTGGTCGTGTTCCTCGTTTTCCAGAAGCAGTTCGTCCAAGGGATCTCCAGCACCGGGATCAAGTGAGCCGGGCTAGGGTCGGAACCGTACGACGCAGCCCGAGGTCCTCGGAGGAATCATGGCACCGTGGCTCCTGGCCCTGTTCGCCGGCCTGATCGCCGGCGGCGCTTTGCTGCTGGGCAGCGCGATCGCCTGGTTCGTGAAGGTCCCCGCGACCGTCGTCGCCGGGATCATGGCCTTCGGCGCCGGGGTGCTGATCTCCGCGCTGACGCTCGAGCTCGTCTCCGATGCCATGGACCAGGGCGGTCTGGCCGCCACCGGCGGCGGCTTCCTCGCCGGAGCGGTGATCTACGTCGGGCTGAACATCCTGCTCTCCCGCTTCGGGGCTCGCCACCGCAAACGCTCCGGTGACCAGCAGCCCCGGGCCGATGAGCAGTCCGGCAGCGGGGGAGCGATCGCGATCGGCGCCCTGCTGGACGGGGTCCCGGAATCGATGGTGCTCGGGCTCAGCGTGCTCGCCGGCCCCGGTCTCAGCATCCCGATGTTCGCAGCCGTGTTCATCTCGAACGTGCCCGAGGGGCTCTCCAGCAGCGCCGGCTGGAAGCGCGCCGGCCGCAGCCGCACCTACGTGTTCGGGATCTGGGGCGCGATCGCCCTGGCCTCCGGGGTGGCGGCGCTGGCTGGATACGTGATGCTGGACGGGGCCTCGCCGACTGCTCTCGCCGCCGTCAATGCACTGGCCGCCGGGGCGATCCTCGCCATGATCACCGACACGATGATCCCCGAGGCCTTCGCGAAGGACTCGCTGTACACCGGCTTGCTCGCGACCTTGGGTTTCCTCGCCGCGCTGAGCCTGCACGCGATGGGATGACGTCGCGCGACAGCACGTGAACCGGCTGCACCTCGACGTTATGGCCCAGGATCCCCTCGCCGAGCAGCATTGGTCGATCGGTCTCGGCGCGACGGCGGTGCGGTGGGACGATGACGGGTGGCTGGTCATGGCCGACCCGGAGGACGACGAGTTCTGTCGGATGGACCAGGGCATCGCCGCCGGGACGAGGTGCGTCGCGTCGGGCCGGCGCACGTCCGGCGAGGAGCGCTCTCACGTCGGTGCGCCGAGCCCCGTTCCCAGGCCGGCCCGGGGCCGTGTAGCGTGGTGCCAGCGTCGCGTGTCGGTGGCAGTCCTGTCAGACATGGAGGCGCCGGACCTCGAAGGAGGACGACGATGACTGCGTCGCTCCCTTCGCCCTCTCGTGACTGAGGGCGAGAACGCCAGGTTGACCGCCTGGAGCCGAGAACTGCGCGCCGTCCACGAGCGGCTGTGAGAAGCCCTGCGCGTGACACGCGCCGCGTTCGATGGCGGTGTGCCCACGGAACGGGCCACCCGAGATCTTCTGCTGTACTGCCACGGCTTCTGCACGGCCCTGACCGATCACCACGTCGGCGAGGACCGTCTCCTGTTCCCCGCGATCGCCGCGGCCCATCCCGAGCTGCGCGAGACCCTGCGCTCCCTGGTGCAGGACCATTCGATGATCTCCCATCTGGTCGGCGCCCTGCAGGCCGCCACGCAGAGAGCAGCATCGCGCGCGGAGATCGACCAGCACCTCGAGGGGATCGCGGCGATCATGGAGAGCCACTTCGCCTACGAGGAACGTCAACTGCTCTCCGTGCTGGATACCCTCGCGCTGACGGCCGATCCATACGACGTGCTGGGGCCACTATGACTCCCGTCGTCCACCAGGCGCCCTGGAAGCCCACCACGAGAACATGCTGGATCGCTATGACGCGCTCAGCAGGAGACGAGGAACCATGAGCACGGTCGCGTGGGGATTCACCTGTTCCCTCGACGGATTCATCACCGGCCCCGATCACGACATGAGCTGGCTGTCCGCTGCTGAGGGGATCGACGACGTCGCCTCGGAGCAGCTGGCCGGCGCCGTCGGCGCGATCCTCTCGGGCCGCCGCGGCTACGACGCCGCGCTCGCGCAGGCGAGCGAGCGGGACGATCTGACCTCCGAGGCCTACGGAGGAGCCTGGAGCGGCGTCGAGCTCGTCCTCACTCACCGCCCGGAGGAGCTCGCGGACGATCCCCGCGTCATCGCTGCGGGCAGCGACGGGCCGGGCATCGTTCCCCTGAACTGCGACATCCGGGAGGCGATCCGCCTCGGGAAGGATGCCGCGGGCGGCAAGGACCTGCAGATCATCAGCGCCGACCTCGCTCGTCAGGCCCTCGCGCACGATCTGGTCGACGAGCTGCAGATCTTCGTCGCCCCCGTGTTCTTGGGGGATGGGACCCGCATCTTCGACGTCCCCGGCGGTCTCCGCTACGACTGGGAGCTGGTCGGGCCCATCGAGGGCGCGGAGCGAAGCGTCGGACGAACCTACCGACCCCGGCGCCGCAGAGCCTGACGACGCTCGAGCTCGCGGCGATCTCACACCCCGAGCCGTTCCTTCTCCTCGGCGAGCACCGCGGTGGCGATCGCGACGTCGGACGTCTCCGTCGCCTCCAGGTCGGCGTTCTGGGTCGCGGAGTCCAGAGCGGAACAGCGTCATGTCGACGTCGGCCTCGCGGAGGTCGCCAAACCGCCCGCTCTGGCCGGTCGCGGCGGCTGCTGGTTTCGCCACATCGAGGACGGCGCCGTCCTCGCGGAGATCCACTGCGGGATCGAGGACCCGTTCCACCCTGCGCGCACAGCGCACCCGGCGCTCGTCGTCGACACCGCCGAGCAGCTCGAACGGATGGCCGCACGGATCGAATCCGTCGACGGCGACGTGGACTGGGCCGAGCGCACCAGCTTCGAGGGGTACCCGCGTTTCCACGCCCGGGACCCCTTCGGCAACCGCCTGGAGGTCCTCACCCCGGACTGATCCGTCGACCCGTCGGTGGCGGGCCGATGCCGACCGCATGAACACTCGCCGTCGGCCCGGTGGCATGTCCGATTGGTCCGGTGATGGCTGCATACGGTCGTCGTGGTTGCCGTTCCCGATCCCCAGGAGACCACCATGGCCCTCGCCCTCGATCGCCGTCACCTCCTCGCCGGCGTCGGCGTCGCCGCCGTCGGCGTCACCGCCGCCGTCGCCCTCCCCGCCACCTCCGCCCCCGCGAAGCCCGAGACGCCCGGGTCCGAGGAGGGCAGCAGCCCCTTGATCGGCAAGCCCACCCACGACCGCCTCCACGTGATGACGTTCAACATCCGGCTGGAGCGGGTCGGCGACACGGAGAGCGGGGACCCCGACCACTGGCCGGATCGTCGGCCGCTCGTCATCGACCTGCTCGAGCGCGAGCAGCCCACCCTCCTTGGTGTCCAGGAGTGCAAGTTCGACCAGCTCTCCGCGATCCAGGAGGCGCTTCCGGACCACGAGTTCGTCGGCTACGGCCGCCACGGCGGCAGCCAGGACGAGTACTCCCCGCTGTTCTACGACGCCACCCGCTTCGAGCTGCTCGCCTGGGACCAGTTCTGGCTCTCCGACACCCCCGACGTGATCGGCTCGGCCACCTGGGGCAACGAGATCAGCCGCATGATCATCTGGGCGCGTCTGCACGACCGGGAGACCGACACCGAGTTCGCGGCGATCAACACCCACTTCGACCACCAGTCCGAGCCCTCCCGGGTCCAGAGCGCTCAGACGATGGCGGATCTGTTCGAGGGCGGGGAGCTGGACGGGCTGCCCACCATCGTCACCGGGGACTTCAATGCGCCCGCCGGGGACTCCGAGGCCTACACCACCCTGGTCACCGACGGGCCGACGGTCGACACCTGGGAGACCGCCGCCGAACAGCTCACCCCCGCCTGGGGCACCTTCCTCGGCTACGAGGAGCCCGAGGAGGGGTCCACTCGCATCGACTGGATCCTCAGCACCGAGGACGTCACCACCCATGAGGCCGCGATCAACGTCTCGACGAGTCAGGACGGCCGATATCCCTCGGACCATGCCCCGGTGCAGGCCCTGGTCTCGCTTCCCTGAGCCGCCCGTGATGCCGGCATCGTGGCGGTGCATCGGTCACCAGGCGCGACGCGGAAGCCGGCTCGTCGTCGGCCGGCTGAACGGTCACGGGCAAGGGCCTTAACACGAACTGGCTCCCCTGATAGGGTCGATCAATCGTTTGTGAGGCACCTCATGCGCCATGCAGGGTGTCCGAGCCGATGATGGAGAAGGGAAGCGAGCCAGGTGACCGTGAAGTCCACGTGCATGAAGGCCGCAGCATTCGCAGCAGGACTGATGATGGTTTCGGCAGGCGCCGCGCACGCCGCGGGTCCATCCGACGCCGAGGGGGACGTCTCCACACAGGGGCTGCCCCAATGCATCAGCGCCCGGGACGACGCACAGGGCGACGTCCATGTGGTCAACAACTGTGGGTCGTCCTACCGCTACAAGGTGGTGATGGCATTCGGCCCCGATCTCTCGTGTGAGACCGTCAAGTCCGGCTGGTCGCACACGTACGACGATCCTTACGGGCGCTTCGATGGCATCCAGGCGTGCTGAGTGCCACGACGATGAGTGACCGTCGGTGACCCGTACTTCCCTTGATGGTCAGCGCGGATCGGCCCTGCCGACGGGCCGAGCTGGCGTCTCAGGGGTGGAACCGCTTCGAGGGCGTGCATCCGGGCTCGATCCCGGGGCGCGCCCTCGTGGCCTGTCCCGGCGCTCATCGCTTGTGGTACAGCGAGCGGCGCTGGAATCGCGGCTCCGAGGTCACCGAGATCCCCAGGTTGCGGAAGATCCCCTCATCGACCGTGCCCAGGATCGTGGTGGTGTGCACGTCGCGGCCGGCGAGGTTGCGCAGCTCGTCCAGCGCGCGCCGAGCGTGATCGGCCGAGGCGGCCGAGACCGACAGGGCGATGAGCACCTCGTCGGTGTGCAGGCGCGGATTGCGCGAGCCCAGCCGCTCGGTCTTCAGCGTCTGGATCGGCTCGATCGCGGCGGGGGAGAGCAGGTGGACGTCGTCCGCGATGCCGGCCAGGTGCTTCAGGGCGTTCAGCAGCATCGCCGCGGAGCAGCCCAGCAGCGGTGAGGTCTTGCCCGTGATGATGGTGCCGTCGGCCAGCTGGATCGCGGAGCCCGGCTCCCCGGTGCGCTCCTCGACCTCGAGCGCGGGGCCGACGACGGCGCGGTCCTCGACGGTGCAGCCGGCTTTGGACATCACCATCGCCACCCGTTGGGAGACGACGTCGTCGTGGTCGCCGATCCGCTCGTCGACCGCAGCCTTGTAGAAGCGGCGGATGATCTCCTGGCGTGCGGCCTCGCGGCACACCTCGTCGTCGATGATGCAGTGTCCGGCCATGTTCACGCCCATCTCGGTGGGGGAGGCGTAGGGGGAGGCCCCCGTGAGCTTCTCCAGCAGTGTGCGCAGCAGCGGGAACACCTCGACGTCCCGGTTGTAGCTGGTGACCTGCTCCCCGTGGGCCGCGAGGTGGAAGGGGTCGATGAGGTTGATGTCGTCCAGGTCCGCGGTCGCCGATTCGTAGGCCAGGTTCACCGGATGCTCCAGCGGAAGATTCCAGATCGGGAAGGTCTCGAACTTCGCGTACCCCGACCGGATCCCTCGCGCATGGTCGTGGTAGATCTGCGAGAGGCAGGTGGCGAGCTTGCCCGAGCCCGGCCCTGGGGCGGTGACCACGATCAGGTCCCGCGAGGTCTTGGAGTGCTCATTGGCCCCGAAGCCCTGCTCGGAGACGATCCGTGCCGTGTCCTGCGGGTAGCCGGGGATCACCCCGTGGCGGGCGACGGAGAGCCCCAGCCGCTCCAGGCGCTCCTTGAAGGCCAGCGCCACATGGTTGGAGTCCTCCAGCTGGGTGATCACCACGTTCTCGACCAGGAAGCCGTGCTCGCGGAACACGTCGATCAGCCGCAGCACGTCATCCTCGTAGGTGATGCCGAGGTCGGCGCGCACCTTCTGCCGCTCGAGGTCCTTGGCGTTCAGGCACACCATGATCTCCAGCTCGTCCTTGAGCCGCTCGAGCATGGTGATCTTGTTGTCCGGGGTGAATCCCGGAAGCACCCGGGCGGCGTGATGGTCGTCGAAGAGCTTCCCGCCCATCTCCAGGTAGAGCTTCCCGCCGATCTGCTCGCGGCGCTCCTGGATGTGGCGCGACTGCAGCTCGATGTACTGCTCGCGGTCGAAGCCGACCGATGCGCTGCCGCGGGCCGCCGGGGCGTCGGGGACGGACGAGGCGGGGCTGGGTGAGGCGGGGGTGGACGAGACGGGGGAGCGGGGATCCGAGGCGGTCACCCCGGCACGCTAGCACCGCGGCGGTGGCGGGGGATCGGGCCCCATGGTCCGCGAGGCCGGGTGCGAGCAACGGCACGGTCGGTGGGCCGAGCCTCGACGGTCGCGGTCACGCGTGTCCGTTCCACCGAGCACCGAGGGTGCGGTGATGCGCGTCGGTGTCACCGAGGGTGCGGTCATGCGCGTCCGTGCCGCCGAGGATGCAGACACGCGCGTCCGTGCCGCCGAGGATGCAGACACGCGCGTCCATTCCACCGATAGATGCGCGTCTCGGGATGGATCGATGGAACCGGTGGCGACATCGCGGTGTGTCGCGGGCAGCGGGCAGGATGTCGCGCCTCATGGGCAGCGGGAAGCGGGCTCCGCAACTCTCCCCGACGCTCACGGTGATCTTCGGGTCGTCGGGTCCCGCGCCAGCCCTGACGTGCCAGGCCCCGCCCAGGGCGTGCCAGGCCCCGCCCAGGACGTGCCAGGCCCCGCCCAAGACGCGTCCGCCCCGTCGAATTGATTCGTATCGACGATGAGAGCCGCCGGTGCGAAATCCTCTGGCCAGCGGTGACGCCCGGGCCAGTCCACGTGCGGCCATCGAGGCGCCTCGGAAGTCGGCATCGGCGCCTTGCGTCGTCCCTGAACCTGCGCCATGATGGGCGACACCGCGTGAGTGGTCCGCGCCAGAGTCGGCACTGCAGACCACCTCGGTTCCACCCGCTGATCGCCGCCGACAAGCATCTCCCGTATCGATACGAATCGATACCGAGAGTCGAGACAGAGGAAACAGGATGACCATGGCCCTCACCCCGAGGCCGTCCCCGCACGAGAACGACGTGCCGGACCGTGCCACCCCGGGCCGCCCCGTGCACCGTCGCCCGGCAAGCGCCCGCCCCATCAGCGCCCGCCCCGTCAGCCGCCGCGCCCTCGGCGTCGGCGCCCTCGCCGTCCCGGGGCTGCTGGGCCTGGCCGGCTGCGGCTCCGATGTCGGCAACGGCGGTCCGAACGACATCCGGATCGTCGATTACTACAACACCCCGGCCGACGACGTCGCCATCAACGGCACCTTCGAGAAGTGTGCCGAGGAGCTCGGTCTGACGTTCTCGCGCGAGAAGGTCCCCGGCGACCAGCTGATCGCCAAGGTGCTGCAGATGGGCTCTTCGCGCACCCTGCCCGACCTGCTGATGCTCGACAATCCCAACGTCCAGCAGGTCGCAGCCTCCGGGGCTCTGGCGCCGCTGGAGCAGTACGGGATCACCACCGAGGGGCTCACCGATCCGGTCGCCGACCTCGGCATGTATGACGGGACGCTGTACGGTATTGCCCCCACGGTGAACACCATCGCCCTGTTCTACGACGCCGCCGCCCTCGAGGAGGCCGGCATCGCACCCCCGACCACCTGGGAGGAGCTGCACGAGGCCGCCGCGGCCCTGACCACTCCGGAGCGGTACGGCCTTGCCTTCTCCGCCATCGCCAGCTACGAAGGCACCTGGCAGTTCCTACCCTTCATGTGGACCAACGGGGGCGATGAGACCGACCTCGACGGCGAGGGCGTCATCGGCGCCAGTCGGTTCTGGTCCGACCTCGTGCGCGAGGGGCTCGTCTCCCGCTCCGTCGTCAACTGGGGCCAGGGCGATGTGATCGACCAGTTCAAGGCGGGCAACGTCGCCATGGTCGTCAACGGCCCGTGGAACATCGCCGGGCTCGAGGCTGACACCCCCGATCTGGACTGGGACGTGGTCACCATTCCCGTGCCGGAGGCGGGCACCGACCCCGTCGCCCCGCTCGGAGGCGAGGTGTGGACCGTGCCAGTCACCGGCGACGAGGAGAAGCAGAAGAAGGCCGCCGCCCTGCTGAAGGCGTTCGTCGCCCCCGAGAACCAGCTGTACATGGCGGGGGAGCGCTCCACCATCCCCGGGGACACGGCGGCCGCCGAACAGTTCGCGGGCGAGCACCCGGAGCTGTCCACCTTCGTCGAGCAGGTTTCCACCGCCCGCTCCCGCACCGCCCAGCTGGGCCCGGAATGGCCGCGCACCGCCAAGGCGATCTACACCGCCAACCAGCGGGTCCTCGTCGACGACACCGACCCGGCCGAGGCGTTCGACGAAGCCTCCCGGACCGTCGAAGCGTCCCGGACCGCGAGCTGACGAAGGAGCCGACATGACCACGACCGCCACCCAGTCCGACGCCCGGGCCGCCGGGCCCGCCTCGGCATCCCGGCGTCGGGCGCGCCGCGGGGACCTCCTGGTCCGCTACGCGTTCATCGCCCCCGCCGCGATCTACATGATCGCCTTCTTCGGCTACCCGATCCTGAAGAACGTCGTGATGAGCTTCCAGGCCTACGACTTCACGACCTTCTTCAACGGCGAAGCGCCCTTCGTGGGCCTGGCCAACTACACCGCCACCTTCTCCGATCCCATCTTCACCCGGGCCCTGGGAAACACCGCGCTGTTCACGATCGGCTCGATCATCGGACAGTTCGTGATCGGTATGGCCCTGGCGCTCTACTTCCGCAAGAAGTTCCCGCTGTCGGGCTTCCTGCGCTCGCTGCTCCTGCTGCCCTGGCTGCTGCCGATGATCGTCTCTGCCGCGGTGTGGCGCTGGATCCTCGAACAGGACAACGGCGCGCTGAACCGTTTCCTCGAGGGCGTCGGACTGATCTCCGAACCGATCCCGTGGCTGGTCAGCTCGTCGACCGCCCTGCTCGCCGTGATCATCGTGAACATCTGGTTGGGCATCCCCTTCAACGTCGTGCTGTTGTACAGCGGGCTGCAGTCCATCCCCGACGAGCTCTACGAGGCCGGCCAGCTCGACGGCGCCACCGGCTGGAAGTCCTTCTGGCACATCACGCTGCCGATGCTGCGCCCGGTGGTCTCCGTGGTGCTGCTGCTCGGGGTGATCTACACGATCAAGGTCCTCGACCTCATCATCGGGCTCACCGGCGGTGGCCCCGCCAACGCCACCCAGACCCTCGCCACCCGCAGCTACGAGATGAGCTTCATCGAGTTCGACTTCGGCCAGGGTGCCGCGCTGAGCAACGTCCTGATCCTGATCGCCCTGGCCTTCAGCCTCGTCTACCTGCGCGCCAACGCCCGCGCCGCGAAGAAGGGATGACCGCGATGAGCACCGCCACCACCGCCCCCGCCGCTCCCGGCCTGACCCCGACCCCGCACCGGCCGCGCTCGCGCCGCGCGTGGATCCACACCGTGATCGGCATCGTCCTGGTCGCGATCATGCTGTTCCCCGTCTATTGGATGGTCAACGCCTCGCTGGCCCCGGCGGGCAACAGCCTGAACACCCAATGGCTGCCGCTGAACCCCGACTTCTCCGGCTACTCCCGCGCCCTCGCCGACCAGGGCCAGAACCTCATCACCTCGCTGATCGTCGCGATCGGTGCCTGCGTGCTGTCCGTGGCGATCGCCGCCCCCTGCGCGTACGCGCTGGCCCAGTTCAAGATCAAGGGCACCGCGGTGCTGCTGTTCGTGGTGCTGATCAGCCAGATGATCCCCGGCATCGTCATCGCCAATGCGCTGTACACCGTGTACACCCCGTTGGGGCTGATCAACTCGATCCCCGGACTGATCCTGGCCGACGCCTCCCAGGGCATCCCCTTCGCGATCCTCATCATGCGCGCCTACCTCGAGACGTTCGAGACCTCGATCGTCGAGGCCGCCCGCGTGGACGGCTGCGGGCACGTGCGGGCCTTCTGGTCCATCGTCCTGCCGGTCTCGAAGAACTCCCTGATCACCGCGGGGATCTTCTCGTTCCTGTTCGCCTGGAGCGACTTCCTCATGGCGCTGACGCTGACCACCGGGGAGACCATCCGCCCGGTGACGCTGGGGCTGTACACCTACATCGGCACCAACGACACCGACTGGAGCGCCGTGATGTCCACGGCCGTGCTCTCGTCCCTGCCCGCCGTGATCCTCATGATCATCGCCCAGAAGTACGTCGCCGCCGGAGCCACCGGCGGGGCCGTGAAATGACCGCACCTCTCCCTCCGAGCGACCGCCGCTCGAGCGCCGACGGGCCGACACCGTTCGCCCAGCACCCCCGTGAAAGGACCCTCTCCATGACCACGACGCCCACCACACCTGCCACCTCCACCACCACCGCCGCGTCCGGCACCGCAGCCGCGCCGCTGCGCGTGACCGTCTGGGGCGAGAACCGCCACGAGCAGCGCGATGAGCGCGTGCGCGAGAACTACCCCGACGGGATGCACGCCGCCATCCGCGAGGCGATCACCGAGAACCTCGGGCAGGAGGTCACCACCCGTGTCGCTCTGCTCGACGACCCCGAGCACGGGCTGAGCGAGGAGGTCCTGGCCGAGACCGACGTGCTGACCTGGTGGGGACACATGGCCCACGACGAGGTCTCCGACGAGGTCGCCGAGCGCGTCCAGCAGCATGTGCTGGCCGGCATGGGCCTGGTGGTGCTGCACTCCGGTCACTGGTCCAAGCCCTTCACCCGGCTGATGGGCACCACCTGCACCCTGCGCTGGCGTAACGAGGCGGACCGCGAGCTGGTGTGGACCGTGAACCCCTCCCACCCCATCGCGGAGGGCGTCCCGCACCCGATCATCATCGACGAGCAGGAGATGTACGGGGAGCACTTCGACATCCCCGTGCCCGACGAACTGGTGTTCGTCTCCTCCTTCAGCGGGGGAGAGGTGTTCCGCTCCGGCTGCACCTTCCGCCGTGGCAAGGGCAAGATCTTCTACTTCAGCCCCGGCGACCAGGACTACCCCGTCTACCAGCACCGCGACGTGCGTCGGGTCATCGCCAACGGGGTGAGCTGGGCCCGTCCGGCGGTCGCCGACCGTGCGGTGCCGTTCCTGGACCGCTACGAGACCGACTGGTTCGTCACCGGCGCCGCCGGGCAGGGCGTGGGCGACGCGGGGGCAGTGGGGAAGGGCGCATGATCGACCTCCATCACCCCGTCCGCGACCCGCAGTCCGCCGGCCACGAGTCCCCCACCGGTCCGGTCCCGGTGGTCGTCGTCGGCGCCGGCGGCATGGGGAAGACCTGGATCCGCACCGTGCTGGACAACGACGCCGCCGTGCTGGTGGGGATCGTCGACGTGATGGACGGCGCCGCCGAGCGCGCGGTCTCCGAGCTCGTTCCCGAGCATCAGCGCTCCGCCGTCGTCACGGGCACCGACTCGGCCACCGTCGCCCGGCAGGCCGCGGCGGAGGCCGTCATCGACGTGACGATCCCGGCCGCCCATCACAAGGTCACGGCCGACGCCCTGCACGCGGGGTACCCGGTGCTGGGGGAGAAGCCCTGCGCGGCGACCCTGGCCGAGGCCGTGTCGCTGGCCGGGCACGCCGAGACCACCGGCCGGCTGTTCATGGTCTCCCAGTCCAGGCGGAACAACCCCCACCTCGGCGAGACGCGACGCCTCGCCGACGAGCTCGGCGGCGCCGGCATCGTCGACACCCGCTTCTACAAGGCGCCCCGCTTCGGTGGCTTCCGCGACGAGATGGAGCATCCGCTGATCGTGGACATGGCGATCCATGCGTTCGACGCCGGGCGCGTGCTGATCGACGGCAACCCGGTGGCCGTCACGGCCACCGCGTACAACCCCGTCTGGAGTTGGTACGCCGGGGACGCGGCCGCCACCGTGACGATCACCTACGACACCGGCGCCGTGCACACCTTCTCCGGATCTTGGGCCGCCCCCGGCGCCGAGACCAGCTGGAACGGTGACTGGCAGATCAGCTGCGAGCGCGGCAGCGTCCACTGGGACGGCGAGGAGCCGCCGACGGCCCGGCCCGAGGGCGGTGAGCAGCACCCCGGCCGTGCCCCCGCGCCGGAGGCCCGCTGGGAGCTGGATGCCTCGCTGTCCGAGTTCTGCGCTGCCCTGCGCGGGGGTCCCGTTCCGGCCTCGGAGGTCCACGGCAACGTCTGGACCCAGGCGATCGTCGAGGCGGCGGTCCGCTCGGCGGGGACCGGACGACGGGTGCTGCTCGCCGAGGTGCTCGACGAGGCGCTCGACGCGGCGCGCGAGCTCGATCTCGCGGACGGACGCAGCCGGGCACTGTCGACGTGGAAGACTGGCATCTCGGGGCTGACCACCACGTAGAGCAGCGCCGGGGACGGGGAGGGAGCCATGGCCGTCAGCAGAGCCCAGCGGAAGAAGCCGCCGACGAGCCTGGACGTCGCACGCCTGGCCGGCGTCTCGCAGTCCACCGTCAGCTACGTGCTGACCGGCTCCCGCCCCATCTCCGAGGCCACCCGCGTCCGGGTCGCGGACGCCATCGACAAGCTCGGGTATCACCCCAACTCCGGGGCCCGCACCCTGCGCTCCCAGCGCAGCGGCGTGATCGGGCTGATGGTCCCCGAGGCCGACTCCGACGACGGCGTGCTGATGGTCTTCATCGGCGCCATCGCCCGCGAGGCCCAGCGCCACGGCTACGACATCCTGCTGGTCACCGCGCAGGAGGGCGCCCGCGGCATCCGCCGCGTCGTCCGCACCGGCGTGTGCGAGGCGCTCATCCTCATGGAGCTGGACCGGCACGACGAGCGCGTCGCCCCGGTCATCGAGTCCGGGCTGCCGTTCGTGACCATCGGCAAGCCGGAGGAGTTCCCGCAGGGCTCCGTCGTGGACCTCGACTTCGAGATGCTCGGCAGGATGGTGGTCGAGCGCTCCGTCGAGGAGGGCTGCGATCGCCTCCTGCTGTTCGGCTCCCCCGACCGCAAGCGCCGCCGCAACGACGTCTCCCGCTTCCTCTCCGGTGTCGAGGACAGCGCGGAGGAGTGCGAGCTGGAGATCGTGCTCGATCACGAGGCGCTCTCCGGCGTTCCCGATCGAGCCCTGCGGCTGACCCTGCCCAACCAGCGCACCGCCCTGTTCGGCATCACCGGGGTGCGCCAGGCACTGTTCGCCATGGCCGCGACGGGCGCGCTGGTGGACGAGACAAGGCTGCTGATCGCGCTCAGCGGCGAGGATCTGGTCGACGTCAGCCCGCTGCTGGCCGCCGTGCCGCAGATCGACCCGCGCCGGATCGAGATCAGCGAGCTGGCCGTCGCCGAGCTGGTGCGCCTGCTGCAGATCGAGGGTGCCGGGCCCCGCATCACGTTGGTCGAGCCCCGCTGGCTCGAAGGCTGACGCGTCGCGCCGACGACTCCTGCGAGACGGGCTCGGTTCCTCGAAGGGCGACGGGACACGCCATCGATTCCCCCGATATGCATCGGAACCGGTGCGGATCGATGGAACGGATGGGCGCGGCGCACCCTGGTGGCCCACCGAGCACTGGCTGTGACCCGCCGACGAGCGCCCCTCCGCCGACGAACGCCCTTCCGCCGACGAACGCACTACCGCCGACGAACGCCCCACCAGCGACGAGCGCCTCACCGGCGACGAACGCCCCTCTGCCGACGAGCGACCCACCGGCGACGAGTGATGAGAGGCCCGTCCTGCACCGCCCCGACGAGAGACCCGCCGCACCGGCATGACCGGCGAATATGCTGCGAAGCCGACGAAATCATGTCAGACTCTTCCCAGGAACTGATGTAAGCCAGATCACCTTCCCTATTCGCGTCGCGTGGCAACTCCTGGAGGCCGCATGTCAGACGTCCCCGCTCCCACCATGTTCTCCCGCTTGGCCGCCGAGTTCGTCGGCACCTTCTGGCTCGTCTTCGGGGGCTGCGGCGCCGCGGTGCTGGCAGCCGGATTCCTCACCGAGGACGGCATCCACATGGGCATCGGCTTCCTCGGTGTCGCCTTCGCGTTCGGCCTGACCGTGCTCACCGGCGCCTACGCCGTCGGCCACATCTCCGGCGGGCACTTCAATCCGGCCGTGACCTTCGGCGTCTTCCTCGCCGGCCGGATCGAGGCCAAGGCCGTCCTTCAGTACATCGGCACCCAGATCGTGGGCGGCATCGTCGCCGCGGTCGTGCTCTTCGTGGTCGCCAGCGGCCAGAGCGACTTCGCGATCGAACCGGGCGCGGCGGGTTCCTTCGCGACCAACGGCTACGGCGACCTCTCGCCCGGTGGTTACAGCTTGCTGTCCGCCCTGGTCCTCGAGATCGTGCTGACCGCCATCTTCCTGTGGGTGATCCTCGGGACCACCGACGGACGGGCACCGGTCGGCTTCGCCCCGCTGGCCATCGGACTGTCCTTGACCTTGATCCACCTGGTGGCGATCCCGGTGACCAACACGTCCGTGAACCCCGCCCGATCCTTGGCGGTGGCGGTGTTCAATCCGGCGGCGCTGGCCCAGGTGTGGCTGTTCTTCGTGGCCCCGGCGATCGGCGCCGCCATCGCCGGCCTCAGCTACAAGCTGCTCTTCGCCGCCGAACGCTGAGAGAGGGCCGTCTCCGCTCCGTCGCCGCGGCCCTGTGAAGAACTATGACGGCCCAGAAGCTTTTAGCTGTCGGCGATCGTCGTGACCGCCGGGTCATCGGGGGCGCCCTCGACGGCCATCCGTCGCGTCCCAGCTCACGAGCCCATCGGGACGGGAGCACGACGCATCCCGCGCGACGCCGACGCGTCGCGACACCGCCGGGTGAGCCCTCCCACATGGACTGACGGCATAGGCCTGCTTGGGGGGCGCATAAGATCGAGACATGTCTATCGCGCCCACGCCCGTCGACGCCCACGAGATCCTCGCGTCGGTGATCACCGATGCCCCGGACGCTCGGGAGGTGGTGGCGACGCTGCGTCCCGAGGTCCTCGCCCGCACCCGCGAGGCCTACGACGCGCTGTACCGCAGCGAGCAACTGCTGCCCGCCCCGGTGCTGCATGCCCTTGCCGTGGTCACCGCGGACTGGCAGGGCAGCGGTGCGCTGTCCGCCTGGCACGCGACCCAGGGCGCCGATGCCCGTCTGACCGCCGCCGATCCGATCGCCGCCGACCTCCACGGCCTGGACGCCGCCACGCTGAACGCCCTGCGCGAGCACGTGGACCTGCTGTCGGTCTCCCCGGCGCTCATCGGCCGGGCGGACCAGACCCGCCTGCTGGATGCCGGGGTCGACGCGCCCCTGGCCGTCCTGGTCAGCCAGCTCGTCTCCTTCGAGAGCTACGTCCAGCGCCTCGTCGCGGGCCTGGCCGCCCTGCACGGCCTCGACGTGCCCACCATCGAAGCCCCGACCCGCCACCCGCGGTCCCGCGGCCGCGCCGCCGAGCACGGCGGCCCCACCGCCACCGGTCGCACCCGCCCGTCCACCTTCACCCGGGAGGTCCTGCAGTGGGAGCCGTGGGTGGCCGTGCCCGAGGAGAACGAGCTCAGCGAGCTCCAGCGCGCCTCCTTCGCCTCCAAGGCCAGCACCAACAGCGTGTACTTCCGGATGCTCTCGCTCACCCCGGCCATCACCGCCGCCCGCAGCGGGCTGGACAATGCGATCTTCCTGCCCCGCGACGGCGCCCCCAAGGCCGAGCGCGAGCTCGCCGCCGCCGTGGCCAGCAAGGTCAACGACTGCATCTACTGCGCCTCCGTGCACGCGCGCAAGGCCGCCGGCTTCTCCCGGCGCGAGGATGCCGTCGACACCCTGCTCGCGGCCGCCCTCGAGCGCGACGACGACTGGATCGCCGCAGACCTCGCTCCGCTCACGGCCGGCCAGGACGCCCGCTGGTCCGCCGTCATCGCCGCGGCCGCCGAGCTGTCCCGCCCGCGCCCGCAGCTGACCGCCGCCCAGCTCGAGCCGCTGCGTCGCCAGGGGCTGACCACAGTCGAGATCACCGACCTGCTGACCGCGGCAGCCTTCTTCGCCTGGGCCAACCGCCTCATGCTCAGCCTCGGCGAGCCCTCCCTGCCCGACACCGACGTGCCCGACTCCGACGTGCCCGACTCCGGCAGGTCCGGCGCCGAGCGCGTCGCCGCCTGACCCCTCCGCCCCTGTCCGAGCCCCGTCCCGTACCCGTCGAGGAGCCATGACCCCTGCACTCCGCCGCCGCACCCTGCTCGGTGCCGCCGTCGCCACCCTGCCCGTCCTGGGCCTCGCCGCATGCGGCGAGGTCACCGTCGAGGGCGAGGCGGGAGCCGCCACCTCCACGGCCGTCAGGGTGACCGATGATCAGGACCGGGAGGTCGAGCTGCCTGGCCCGGCACGCCGCGCGGTCGTGCTGAACAGCTACACCAATGAGTTCGTGCGGGCCATCGGGGCCGGGGACGCCGTCGTCGGCGTGGACCGCGCATCGCTGGACCGTCTGCCGTACCTGTCGCTGGCGGAGAGCGAGGTGATCGCCGAGGGTCTGGACCAGCTGAACTACGAGGCCATCGCCCAGCTCGAGCCCGACGTGGTGATCATGCCGCGCAACGCCATCTGGCAGGAGGCCGCCGAGCAGCTCGAGCCCTTCGGGATCCCGATGATCGTCGCCACCGCATGGGACACCGACGTGGTCGACGAGACGATCACCCTCCTCGGCAAGGTCTTCGGGGCCGAGGACGCCGCCACCACCGTCCTGGAGTTCAAGGACGAGATCACGGGCGTTCTCGGGGAGCGCCTGGCCGACATCGATCCCGTCTCCGTCTACTTCGAGACCGTCGAGCCGTACCTGACCGCCCTGCCCGGCTCCGGCTTCGACGCCATGATCGAGGCCGCCGGCGGCACGAACATCTTCTCCGACGCCTCCGGTGGGGACGCCCAGGAGGAGCTCACCGTCGACCCCAGCGAGGTGGTGCTGCGCGACCCCCAGGTCGTGTTTCACGAGTTCGAGCCCTCGGCCGAGCCCGTCGACCGCTTCGAGGAGATCCGCGAGAACATCGCCGATCGACCCGGCTGGGACGGCATGAGCGCCCTGGCCGAAGGGCAGATCGCGATCGCCAACGGCTGGGCGACCTCCGCGCTCGGCAAGTCCATCGGAGCGCTGTACCTCGCCTCCTGGCTGCACCCCGACGCGCTCGGCGACGTCGACCCCGACCAGTACCTCACCCGCTGGGTCACCGAGTTCCAGGACACCGAGCTGTCCGACCCGGCCGACTACGTCCAGGGACCTGCCTCATGAGCACCACCCTCGAGACCCGCCGCCAGAAGACCGATGCCCCGGCGCCCGCCCCCGGGACGACCGGAGCGTCCACCGCCCGCCGCCGCGAGCTGCGCAAGTCCCTGACGCTCGCCGTCGGCCTCGTCGTCTCCGTGCTCGCGCTGATCGCCGCCGTCACCATCGGCACCGCCGGGGTGGGATTCACCGACGTGGTCCGGTCGATCCAGGTCAGCGTCTTCGGCGGCACCATCAGTGCCGACTTCGCCTCCTCCTACGCGGTGATCACCCAGCTGCGGCTGCCGCGCGTGCTGCTGGCCTTCGCCGCCGGCGCCGCGCTGTCCGTCTCCGGCGTGCTCATGCAGGGCCTGCTGCGCAACCCGCTGGTCAGCCCCTTCACCCTCGGCGTGTCCCCGGCGGCCGCCTTCGGGGCGGCGCTGGTGATCACCCTGGCCGGGACCAACCAGCTGCCCGCCTGGGCGACCATCGTCGGCGCCATGGTGATGTCGCTGATGGTCTCCGCGGTCGTGCTCGGCATCGCCACCGCCCGCCGCATGGCAGTCGCCACCCTGCTCCTGCTGGGCATCGCGATGACCCAGATCTTCGAGGCGCTCACCTCCGCGCTGCAGTTCACCGCCAACGAGAACACGCTGCAGGCGATCATCCGCTGGACCTTCGGCTCCGTGAACGACGCCAGCTGGGACGATGTGCTGATCGTCGGCATCATCACGCTGGTCGCCGTGCCGCTGACCCTGTGGTTCTCCAAGGATCTCAACGCCATCGCCTTCGCCGGCGACGACGCCGCCCGCAGCTTCGGCGTCAACGTCGGCCCGGTGCGCGTCGGCCTCATCGCCCTGGCGGTCACCCTCGCCGCCGTCGTGGTCAGCTTCTGCGGCATCATCGGCTTCGTGGGGCTCGTCGGCCCCCACATCGCGCGGCTCGCGATCGGTGCCGACCACCGCCACCTGCTGCCCTTCGCGGCGCTGTCCGGTGGGCTCCTGCTGCTGGTGGCCGACGCCGTCGGCCGCACCGTCATCGCCCCGGCCGTCGTGCCCGTCGGCATCGTGGTCGCCTTCATCGGCGGCCCCGTGTTCATCTACCTCATCCTCACGCGAAGGAACACTCTGAAGTGAGCCTCACCGTCGATCATCTCTCCTTCTCCTACGGAAAGCGGAAGATCCTCGAGGACATCTCCTTCGAGGTCGCCCCCGGGGCATTCTGTGCGCTGCTGGGCCCCAACGGCTCCGGCAAGTCCACCCTGGTCAAGGCCATCGCCGGCGTGCACCGCGCGAAGGCGGGGCGCGTCACGGTCGAGGGTCGCACCACCGCCTCGCTGGGTCGGCGCGAGCTCGCGAAGGTCGTCGGCTACGTCCCCCAAGCGGGGGACGCCCCTTTCGACCTCACCGTGCGCGAGGCCGTGATGCTGGGGCGCACCCCGCACTACGGGCTCACCCCGCGCGAGGAGGACCGCGCGAAGGTCGAGGACGCGATCGTGCGCATGGGTCTGACCGACCTGGCCGAGCGCAGCATGTCCGAGCTCTCGGGCGGCCAGGCCCAGCGCGCCCTGATCGCGCGGGCCCTGGCCCAGGACACCCGCGTGCTGCTGCTGGACGAGCCCACCAGCGCGCTCGACCTGCGCTATCAGATCGAGACCCTGCAGCTGGTCCGCCGGATCACCCGCGAGGAGGGCATCAGCGCTCTGATCGCCATCCACGACCTCAATCACGCCGCCCGCTACTGCGACCAGGTGATCGTGCTGCACGACGGCAGCGTCACCGCCGACGGCGCCCCTGCCGACGCCTTGCAGGCCCCGACCCTGCGCACCGTCTACGAGGTGGACGTCGAGGTCGCCGCCCACGAGGACGCCGTCGAGGTGCGCCCGCGTGTGGACGAGCAGGGCTTCACCCGCACCGGTGCCCGGCTCGACGAGCCGGCGGCTGCCGTGAGCTCTCGATGAGCACCCTGGACGCGGTCATCGTCGGCGGCGGACCCCGGGGCGTCGCCACTGTGCTGCGCGCCGCCGCCCGCGCGGCGGAAGGCGGGGGAGACCCCGTCCGGCTCGCCGTGGTCGACGCCCTCGCCGTCGGCCCGGGAGCGACGTGGCTGATCGACCAGCCGGGGGAGTACCTCAACAACACCCAGGCCGACGCCACCACCATCCACCCCGATGCCTCGACTCCGATGTCCGGCCCTGCCGCCCCCGGCCCGGACCTCCTGGACTGGGCGCGGTCCGTCACGGACTCCGGCGCCCACCCCCTGGGGGACTGGGTGCTCCAGGAGGCCCGCACCCTGGTCGGCGCGACGTTCCCCTCCCGGCGTCTGCAGGGCGCCTATTTCCGCGACCAGCTCGATGCCGCGATCGCCGCGGGGCACGTCGAGGTCACCGAGATCCACGGCCTCGTCGTCGACCTCCAGCGTTCGGGCGAGGACACCGTCGTGGTGCTGGCCGACGGCCGCCGCCTGTCCGCCCCCACCGTGGTGCTCGCCCAGGGCATGGTCCAGGCCCGCCGCAGCCCCGACGTGACCGCCCTGGCCGAGGCGGCCGAGCGGTTCGGCCTGCGCTACGTCGAGCCCGGCATGCCGGCCGAGCGCGACTACACCGCCCTGCCCGCCGGGCGGACCGTGCTGGTGCGCGGTCTGGGCGCGAACTTCTTCGACGTGATCGGCCGGCTCGTCACCGAGTGGGGCGGAGCGATCGAGCCCGTCCCCGGTGACCCGGCCGGCCGCCTGCGCTACGTCCCCAGCGGCCGCGAACCGCACCTGGTGGTCGGCTCGCGCCGCGGCGTGCCCTACCGCTCCAAGCCCGACGGCGGCCGCGCCGTACGTCCCTTCACCGCCTGCTGGGCCACCCCCGCGTGGTTCGAGGCGCTCGCGGAGCGCTCCGACGTGGACTTCGCCGCCGAGGTGTGGCCGGTCCTGTCCCGCGAATTCGCCCGCGTGTACCTCGAGGCCCTCACCGAGATCGAGCCCGCGGCGGTCACCGGGAACTGGATCGGTGCCCTGGAGACGTCCGGGACCCAGGACGAGGTCGACGCCGTGCTGGATGCTGCGATCGGCGAGGACCGCTGGACCTGGACCCTGGACGAACTGCACCGGCCCACCGGCGGTGAACCCGTCAGCGGCCCGGCGTAGGACGCGCTGGTCGCCCGTCTCGTCGAGGACGAGCTCGGCTCGCTCTCCGACCCGGCCCGGCACCCCCGGGCCGCGGTCAACGGTGCCATGGGTGCGCTGCGCAAGCAGGTGGGACGCCTGATCCGGCTCGGCGCGTTCCACGGCCGGTCGCTGGCCCGCGACGTGCTCGGCTGGTTCGACGGTGACTCCCTGGCCCTGGCCTCGGGCCCTCCCGCTGACCGCGTCCGCCTGGTGCTGGCCCTGATCGAGGCCGGCGTGATCGAGCTGTTGGGCCCGCAGACCGTCGTCGAGGCCGACGAGCAGCAGGGACGCTTCCACGCCGTCTCCCCGATCACCGGCCGGGTCGCCACCGCGGACGTCCTTCTGGAGACCCGCATGTCCAAGGGGAAGATCCCCGAGACGGACGATCCGCTGCTGCGTGCGCTGCTGGCCACCGGGCGCGCCCGGATCCACGCCGTCGACGGTATTCCCACCCAGAGCCTCGAGGCCACCGGCGCGGAGATCGCCGAGGACGCACCGAACGGCCACAACCTCATCGCGGCCGACGGCACCGTCGACCCCGCCGTGATCGTGCTCGGCATCCCGGCGCTCAGCACCCAGCCCGGCAGCGCCATCGGCGCCACCCCGGGGGTGCCCTCTCCGCTGCTGGCCGGGGCGGACGTGGCCGCCAAGCAGATCATGGCGCGGGTGCGGGCGACCGTCAGCGCCTGAGGTCCAGGGGGCTGAGCCTCAGGACTGGTCGTCGTCGGGGTCGTCGTCGCGACGCAGGGCGACCCGGTCGACCCCCTCGAGCTCCATGAGCTGGGGGATCAGGTCCCGCACCGGGGGCCTGCCGTGGAAACGCACGTCCATGACCACCACTCGGCGATCGTCCCGGACGGTGCGGCGGCTGTGCTCGATCGAGCTGGTGAACCCCATGGCGGTCGCCATCCCCAGCAGGTCCCGCAGCACCCCCGCGCCGTCGACGTACGTGATCCGCAGCAGGCGCTTCGCATCGGGGGACGGCAGTCGGTGGATCAGCGGAGCGACCAGGAACAGGGTCACCAGATGCAGGAGGGTCAGCAGGATCGCGAGGGAGAGCATCCCGGCCCCGCAGGCCATCCCCACGGCCGCCGCGACCCAGATGGTCGCCGCCGTGGTCAGGCCGCGCACCACGTTGCGCCCCTTGAAGATGACGCCGGCGCCGAGGAAGCCGATGCCGGAGACGATCTGGGCGGCGATGCGGGAGGGGTCCAGCCGCACGTCGTCGCCGATCACTGCCGAGAAGCCGTACACCGAGACCAGCGTGAACGCGCAGGAGCCCAGTCCCACCAGCACATGCGTGCGGAACCCGGCCGCCTTCTGCCGGAACTGCCGCTCGAGCCCGATCAGCGAGCACAGCACGAACGCGGCCAGGAGCAGCTCGGTCTCGACGATCGAGGTGCTCGTGAAGAGTCCGACGGGGGAATCCATGGGAACCACCTCCGCCCGCAAGCTAACAGAGCCCGCGCGGGGCGATGGCGGAGCGACGAGCATGCCCCCTCCTCGGCGCGCAGCTGCTCTGCGCACAGATGCTCTGCGCAGGGTGGACCCTCTGATGGTGAGCCACTTCACAATCGTTATGCGACCGTAACGCCTACCAATGGAGGTTTTGCCGTCCGGGGAGGTTCAATCAGGGTCCACGGGTCGATGACGTCCCGTCGCTCCCGCGGGAGCGCACTCTGAGAGAGAGGTCAGTCATGACCGCGCAGCATTCGCACCGCTTCTCGATCTCTGACGGAACCACTCGCCGACGCTTCCTGGCCACCACCGGAACCCTCGGCGGAGCCGCAGCCCTCGCGGCCTGCGGCGGCGCCACCGGTGGTGGCGGTGGGGACGAGGGCGAGGAGCTCGTCGGCGTCGGCAACAACGGCGAGGCCGGCACCGGCCGCAGCGGCGACGCCGCCGACCAGCTCTTCATCGCCGGCTTCCAGTGGAGCCCGCCCACCAACTTCAACACCTTCGCGGGCGCCCCTGCCTGGCCCGCGTCCTCCAACGTGGCCCAGTACGTCTACGAGACGCTGCTGCGCTTCGACATCGTCTCCGGCGAGCTGCTGCCCGGGCTGGCGGCGTCCTACGAGGTCGACGGCAACGAGTCCATCTCGCTGACCCTCCAGGACGGCATCACCTGGCACGACGGCTCGGAGTTCACCGCCGACGACGCCCTGTACACCTTCGAGCTCGGCAAGATCGATCCCGGCCTGGGCGTCGCCTCCTTCTGGACCGAGGTCGACGAGATGACCGCCGACGGGAAGACGATCAGCATCGCGGTCAACTCCGAGCGCAAGAACGTCGGCGCCGTCCTCGCCCAGCTCGCCCAGCAGTTCATCGTGCCCAAGGCCGTCTTCGAGAAGGTGGTCGAGGAGACCGACAAGAACGTCGCCAGCTGGGAGACCGACGAGGCGATCGGCACCGGCCCGTTCACCCTCGAGCTGGCCGACCAGACCCAGATCATCCTCGCCCGCAACGAGGACTACTGGGGCGCGGACTTCTACGGCGGCCTGCCGAAGATGTCGAAGATCATCCACCCGATCTTCAAGTCCAACGAGGACGGCAACATCAAGTTCCAGTCCGGCGCGCTGGACGTGATGCAGCAGTTCGTCCCGCAGATCTGGAAGATGTGGGAGTCCGGCAAGCCCGTGGGCACCTACCTCCAGGAGGAGCCCTATTTCGTGCCCGGCTCGGTGCCGATGTTCCTCATGAACGCCACGACGCCCGGCCTGGACGATCCCAAGGTCCGCAAGGCGCTGGCCTACGCGGTGGACTACGCCTCGATCGCCGAGACGGCCATGTCCGGCTACTCCTCGCAGGTGCTGGCCTCGTTGATCATCCCCGACGGCGCCGAGGACCAGTGGCTGGACCGCGACAAGGCGACGGCAGATGGCTGGGCCTACGACGCCGAGAAGGCCGAATCGCTGCTCCAGGAGGCGGGCTACGCCAAGGGCGACGACGGCATCTACGCCAAGGACGGGCAGAAGCTCGGCCCGTGGACGATGATCACCCCGCAGGGATGGACGGACTGGAACGCCGCCCTGAAGATCGTGTCCAAGAACTTCCAGGACATCGGGGTCGACGCCTCGACGAACTTCCCCCAGCAGGCCCAGGTCACCACCGCCATCCAGAACGGCGACTTCGCCATGGCCTGCTGGTACGTCGCCGGCACCAATCCCGCCACGCCGTGGCAGCGGTTCAGCGATGTGATGAGCAACGTCGACATGGTCGAGCTCGGCCAGACCGCCTACCGCAATTACGGGCGCTGGGAGAACGGGGAGGTCAACGATCTGCTCGAGGCCGCGGCCGCGGCTCCGGACGATGATTCCAAGAAGGAGGCGCTGACGGCGCTGGATACGCTGTACCGCGCGGAGGTCCCCGCCTTCCCGCTCATGTACCGGCCCGACGAGTTCTTCGAGTTCAACGCCTCGAACTGGACGAACTGGCCCACCGAGGACAATGACTACGCCCCGCCGATGTTCCGCGGCGCCGGCAATACGTGGATCTTCGAGCTCAAGAAGATCGGCGAGTGAGGGGCGCCGGTGAAACTCGGTCGCTACGTCGCTCGGAAGACGATCTGGTACCTGGTCGCGCTGGTGGCAGCGGTGAGTCTGAACTTCCTGCTGCCCCGGCTCGTCCCGGGCAACCCCGTCGACGTCATCGTCTCCAATCTCTCGCGCGGAGGCAGCGTCACCAGTGAGCAGCAGCAGGAGGTGTACGAGAGCTATGTGGCCGAGTTCGGACTCGACCAGCCCCTGTGGCAGCAGTTCTTCACCTATCTAGGCAAGGTGTTCACCGGGGACCTGGGCACGTCCTTCGCCTACTACCCGGCGTCGGTCAACGAGCTGGTCGGCCAGGCGCTGCCCTGGTCCATCGCGATCCAGCTGCCCGCGATCCTCGTCGGCTGGGTCCTCGGGAACATCATCGGCGCGATCGCCGCCTTCCGGGGCGGGAACTGGGACCGCTCGGTGTTCACCACCTCGCTGTTCCTCTCCGCGATGCCCTACTACTGCCTGTCGATCATCCTGCTGTACGTGCTCGCGGTGGCGGTCGGGTTCTTCCCCGTCGGCGGGGCGTATTCCCTGGGGCTCACCCCGGAGTTCAGCGTCGCCTTCCTGTGGGACGCGCTGAGCTACTACTGGCTGCCGTTCCTCTCGCTGGTGATCGTGTTCATCGGCGGCCAGGCCGTCGGCATGCGCTCGATGGCCATCTACGAGCTGGGCGGGGACTACGTCAACTACGCCCGAGCGATGGGCATCCGGGACAACAAGATCACCCAGTACATCTTCCGCAATGCGATGCTCCCGCAGATCACGGGCCTCGCCCTGGCCATCGGCACGCTGGTGGGCGGGGCGCTGATCACCGAGCTGGTCTTCAGCTATCCCGGGGTCGGCACGCTGCTGTTCAACGCGATCGCCGCCAACGACTACCCGGTCATCCAGGCCATCACGCTGATCATCACCGTCGCGGTGCTGCTGGCGAACTTCGGCGTGGAGATCGTCTACGGCATCGTCGATCCGCGCATCCGCGCCGCACAGTCGGGGGAGAAGTGACATGTCGACCGTGAACAGCTCCATGGCCGAGGAGACGGCCGCACCGCGGGCGAACACCCTGCGCTCGTTCAACTTCTCCGCCCGGTTCTGGGTCTCCCTCGTCATCGTGGCGTGCGTGATCCTGATGAGCCTGGCCGGATTCATCTACCCGACGGGGCCGGCGGAGAAGGTGGGCTCGCTCTACGACCCGCCGGGCAACGGGCTGCTGATGGGCACCGACAACTTCGGCCACGACGTCATCGCCGTGCTGATGGCCGGGACCCGCACCTCGCTGATCATCGGCCTGGTCGCCGGGATCGTCGCCACCACCATCGGCGTGGGCGTCGGCCTGCTGGCCGGCTACGTCGGCGGTTGGTTCGAGGAGCTCCTGATGGGCGTGACCAACGTGGTCCTGGCCATCCCGGCGATCGTCGTGCTGATCCTGATCTCGATGTCGCTGCCCAGCAGCACCATCTGGTCGCTCGCGATCGTCATCGGGATCACATCCTGGCCCTGGACGGCCAGGGCGGTGCGGGCGCAGGCCTCCTCGGTCGCCACCCGTGAGCACATCGACGTGGCCCGGCTGTCCGGGGTGCGTCTGCCCGGCATCCTGGTCAAGGACGTGCTGCCCTACATCCTGTCCTACGCCGTGATGGCGTTCGTGCTGCAGGTCGCCGGCGCGATCCTCGCCGAGGCCGCGCTGTCGATGCTGGGCCTGGGCCCCTCCGGGGTCAATTCACTGGGCACCCAACTGCACTGGGCGCTGGCCTTCCAGGCCGTCGCCAGCGGTGCCTGGTGGGCGTTCCTGCCGCCGACGCTGGTGCTGACCCTCGTCTCCTTCGGCTTCCTGCTGCTGCAGGCCAGCCTCGACGAGGTCTTCAACCCTCGCCTGCGCCGCGGCAAGCGCAAGCAGATGAAGCAGGCCGCCGCCCGCCGCGAGGAGGAGGCGCGGCTCCTGGCGGAACAGGCCGCCGACCCCGCTGCTCGCGCCGACCCAGGTGCTCCCGCCGACCCCGCTGCGTCGGGCACGCATCAGCACCCCGAGCGATCCGAAGCAGGTGATCCGGTATGACCGACGAGCGCACGAGCACCGGCGGCGCCCCGCCCGCCGCCGACGCCGCCGCCTCCCGCGGCGCCACGCTGGCCAGGGCCCGGAACATCCGCTGCGTCTACGGCGGCGGCGAGCAGGACTTCACCGCGGTCGACGGCGTCTCCGTCCAGCTCGGTGAGGGGGAGATCCTGGGGCTGGCGGGGGAGTCGGGCTGCGGCAAGACGACCCTCGGCAATGCGCTGGCGATGATCGCCACCCCGCCGTTGTACGTGCTCTCCGGGACCCTCGAGATCGATGGGGAGGAGATCGACCTGTCGACCCTGCACACCACCGACCTCGCCCGGCATCGGCCCTATCGGGGGCGGACCGTCGCGATGCTCCCGCAGGGCGCGATGAACTCCATCAGCCCGACGCTGCGGATCTCCAGCCTGGTCAAGGACGTCATGCGCGCCCACGATCCGAAGGTCACCAAGGACGAGGCGCTCGACCTGGCCCGGGAGCGGCTGACGATGCTCGAGATGCCGGTGCGAGTGCTGGACTCCTACGCCCACCAGCTCTCCGGAGGCATGAAGCAGCGCATGATCACCGTGATCTCCACGCTGCAGAACCCCCGGCTGCTGATCGCGGACGAACCCACCTCGGCCCTGGACGTCTCCAGCCAGCGCATGCTGGTGGAGATGCTGCTGGCGATGGTCGAGCAGGGGATCATGTCCGGCGTCATCTTCGTGACCCATGACCTGCCCGTGCTCTCCCAGGTCTCTGACCGGCTCGCGATCATGAACGCGGGACGGCTGGTCGAGACCGGGCCCACGCGCCGCCTGGTCGAGGATCCACAGCACGAGTACACCCGCACCCTGCTGTCCTCGGTGCTCGACCCCAGCCACGAGACCCGACGGCGCGGGGTGGCACGGCGCATCGGCACGCACGCCACCCCGACCACGAGTACGACCCCGAGCACGAGCACGAGCACGAGCACCGAAGAGGTGGGCACACCATGAGCGAGACCGGCACTGACCTCCCGCGCGATGCGGCCAGCGCCGGGCGCGAGGCGGCGTTCACCGCCCGTCGCGGCGCGGGAGACATCCTCCTGTCCTGCCAGAACATCACCAAGGAGTTCTCCGTCGCCGGATCGAAGATCACGGCCGTCGACGACGTCAGCCTCGAGTTCCCCGAGACCAGCGTGCTGGCCGTGGTGGGGGAGTCCGGATCCGGCAAGTCGACGCTGGCGAGGATGCTGCTGCGCCTGATGCCGGCGACCTCGGGCACCATCACCTTCCGCGGCCAGGACGTCACCCACCTGCACGGTCGCGGACTGCGGCAGTACTGGACGGAGGTCCAGGCGGTCTTCCAGGACCCCTTCTCCTCCTTCAACCAGTTCTTCACCGTGGGATCCCTGCTCCGCCGTGGCCTCTCGCTCGCCAAGGTCCCGGCCGACGAGGCCGACGCCCTCATCGCCGAGTGCCTGGGCTACGTCGACATGACGCCGAAGGAGACCCTGCACAAGTTCCCCCACCAGCTCTCCGGCGGGCAGCGACAGCGCGTCATGGTGGCCCGCGCCCTGATGATGCGCCCGAAGGTGCTGCTGGCCGACGAGGCGACCAGCATGCTCGATGCCACACTGCGGGTGAACGTGCTGAACGTCCTGCACGACCTGAAGAACGAGCTGGGCATGACCATTCTGTTCATCACCCACGACATCGGGCAGGCCTGCTACCTCGCCGATCGCGTCGCCGTGATGGAACGCGGGTCGGTGGTGGAGCGCGGCACCACCGAGGAGGTCATCTTCGCCCCGCAGGCCGATTACACCAGACGTCTGCTCTCCGATGTCCCCGATCTGCGGGGAAGCCTGAAGTCATAGGGGTGACCACGAGTCAGGACGTCTCGTGCCCGGGTGGGGCCAGCAGCACCGCGAAGGTCTCCAGGGTGCGCTCGAGCTCGACCGAGGGCTCCAACAGCCACTGGATCTGCAGACCGTCCGAGGCCGAGATGAGCAGGGCAGCGATGTCGGCCGGATCCACGTCGTCACGGATCCGGCCGTCCTCCTGCTCGGCGATCAGACGCACCGTGAGCTCGTCCCGGATCCGGGCGAATCGTGCGGTGAAGAACTCGGTGGAAGGGCTGGCGTCGACCGCGAGAGAGGACGCCAGCAAGGTCGTGTACAGCTCCACCATCCCGGGCACCCCGATGTTGAGCATTGCGGCCTTGACCAGCACGTCCAGCGCCGAGATCGAATCGTCGTACGTCTTCGCGGCGTCCCGCTTGGACTCCGCGTGCTCGTAGACCGCCACCAGCAGCTGCTCGCGGGAGTCGAAGTAGTGCAGCAGCGCCGCGTGGGAGACGCCGATGGCGGTGGCGATGCGTCGCAGCGAGGTGCCGTCGGCCCCGCGCTCCCGGAACACGTCGATGGCGCGGTCGAGGATCTCCTGTCGACGCGCGACGCCCTTGGAGTACGACCCGGCGCGGCCGATGGTCGGGGGCCGGGTTCCGACGGGATCGGCGCTCTCCTCGGTGGTCATGGCGCGATGCTACGCGCAAAAAAACCTCCAGGTGGAGGATTTGCGTGATAATCTCTTCCCGACGCCCTCACCGTGACGTGCGGCCAGCGGGTGACAACCGTGAGAAAGAAGGATTGCCATGGCCTTGCCCAACGCTTCCATCCAGCTCTACACGCTGGCCGCCGAGTTCTCGGCGGACATGAACGGGTCGCTCGACAAGCTCGCCGGGATCGGCCTGCGCACCGTCGAGGCGTTCGACTTCGTGCGCCGCCCGGCGGAGATCCGCGCCGCTCTCGACCGGGCCGGCCTGAGCTCCCCGACCGGTCACGCGCCGCTGCTCTCGGACGAGCTGTGGACCCCGGACGGCTCGATCCCCACCCCGGCCAACGAGGTCGTCTTCGAGGCCGCCGCCGAGATCGGCATGAAGACCGTCATCGAGCCGATGGTCGCCGCCGACCGATGGCTCACCGAGGACGGTGTGAAGGACATCGCCGAGCGCCTCAACGCCGCCTCCGAGAAGGCGAAGGATTTCGGACTGAGCGTCGGCTACCACAACCACGCGCAGGAGTTCGTGGCCTCGTTCGACGGGCAGACCGCCTACGAGCGCTTCCTCGACCTGGTCGATCCCTCCGTCGTGATCGAGCTGGACCTCTTCTGGGCCCTGGCCGGCCAGCAGGATGTCGTCGCCCTCGTGAACACGCTCGGCGATCGCCTCGCCGCGATCCATGTCAAGGACGGCATCGCCCCGGCCTCGAACCCCTTCGCCCCCGATGCCCCGGCGTTCAGCTCCGACAGCCTCGACCAGCGCCACGCCGGCGACGGCGAGGTGCCCACCATCGAGGCGATGCAGGCGGCCACGGCCGTGCAGTACGCCGTCATCGAGTACGACAAGGCGCCCGGCGACGTCTTCGAGGACATCGCCGACAGCTACACCTTCCTCATCGAGAAGGGCCTGGCAGCATGAGCAGCTCCACCACCCCCGTCGGTGTCGGCTTCATCGGCGTCGGCGTCATCTCCGACACCTACCTCGAGAACCTCGGCTCGTTCCCGGACGTCGAGGTCCTGATCCTCGGCGACCTCGACACCGAACGGGCCGCCTCCCAGGCGACGAAGCACGGCGTGCCCGCCTCCGGCACCGCGCAGGACGTGCTGGATCACCCGGACGTGCAGGTCGTCGTCAACCTCACGATCCCGGCCGTGCACGCCGAGATCTCCTCCGCCGCGGTCGCCGCCGGCAAGCACGTGTGGACCGAGAAGCCCCTGGGCCTGGACCGCGAGTCCACGTCGTCCCTGCTGGCCCTGGCCGAGCAGAACGGAGTGCGGGTCGGCTGCGCGCCCGACACCGTCCTCGGCCCCGGTGTCCAGACCGCCAAGCGCGAGATCGCCAAGGGCACCATCGGGCGCCCCCTGTTCGCCCAGACCTCCATGCAGTACCAGGGCCCTGAGGTCTTCCACCCGAACCCCGGCTTCCTGTTCGCCAAGGGCGCGGGTCCGCTGCTGGACATCGGGCCGTACTACTTCACCACCCTGGTGAGCCTGTTCGGGACCGTCTCGGCGGTCGCCGCGATGGGCGTGAAGGCCACGGAGGAGCGCACCATCCAGGTGGGCGACAAGGCGGGAGAGACCTTCCCCGTCGAGGTCCCCTCGACGATCTCCGTGCTCACCCAGTTCGAGGCCGGCCAGACCGGCACCTCCCTGGTCAGCTTCGATTCGCCGCTGGCCCGTCAGGGCGTCGTCGAGATCCACGGCACCGAGGGCTCGCTCGTGGTCCCGGATCCGAACACGTTCGAGGGTCGCATCGCCTACGTGCGCCCCTTCGAGTCCTTCGGCGAGCAGCCCCCGGAGCAGGAGTGGATCGAGGTCCCGCAGGAGGGGATCGTCACCGGACGCGGCCTGGGTCTGCTGGACATGGTCCGCGCGATCGCCGAGGGTCGTCCGCATGTGGCCAGCGGCGAGCTCGGCTACCACGTGCTCGACGTGATGCTCTCCGCCGAGGAGTCCGCGGCCTCCGGCGAGTTCGTCACCGTCGACAGCTCGGTCGCCGAGGTACCGCTGCTGTCCGAGGGCTTCGACCCCTTCGCGCGCACGGTCTGACCGTCCGCACGTTCTGATCCGGCTGCTGCCGGGGCCCGACCCGACCTCCGCCGGTCTTCCCGGGCCCGAGCCCCTGTCACCTCCCGCCTCCCGGGACGTGACAGGGGCTTCCTCGTGTCGCGGGTGGCCGCGACGCCATGTGTCGGTGTGTGTCGGGAGCACTTCTCGAATCACGGCATCACGATTAACGTCTGAAGGCATCAGATGACCTTATGGCTCGGGGTCACTCCCGCAGCCCGCCCCGACTCCAGGACTGGTGCCCATGACAGCGGTCGACCTCGACAGCGCCCCCGGCGGTCCGCCCGGCCCCCATGCCCCTCGTCTGCAGGTGCGCGTGCTGTCGTCGGCGTTCATCGGCACCACGGTGGAGTGGTACGACTTCTACCTCTACGGCACGGCCGCCGCCCTCATCTTCAACACCCAGTTCTTCCCCTCGCACTCCGCCGTCGCCGGCACCCTGGGCGCCTTCGCGACCTTCGCGGTCGGCTTCATCGCCCGCCCCGTGGGCGGCATCGTCGCCGGGCACCTCGGCGATCGCGTCGGTCGCAAGGCGATCCTCGTCGCCTCGCTGATCACGATGGGCGCCGCCTCCACGGCGATCGGCCTGCTGCCCACCTACGAGAGCATCGGTGTGCTGGCCGTGTTCGGACTGGTGCTGCTGCGCCTGCTCCAGGGACTGGCCTGCGGTGCCGAATGGGGTGGGTCCGCGCTGCTCTCGGTCGAGCACGCACCGCGGGGGCTGCGCGGTTTCTTCGGCAGTTTCACCCAGGTCGGCTCCGCCGCCGGGATGCTGCTGGCCACGGGATCCTTCGCCGTCGTCCAGGCGCTGACCACCACGGAGCAGTTCGAGGCCTTCGGCTGGCGGCTGCCGTTCCTGGCGAGCTCCGTGCTCGTGGTGTTCGGCATCATCATCCGCACCGGGATCTCCGATGCCCCCGCCTTCCGGGCCCTGAAGGCCGGGGACCGCGTCGAGAGAGCCCCGCTGAAGGAGGTGCTGCGCCACCACCGCCGGGCCCTGCTGATCACGATCGGCCTGCGACTGGCCCAGCCGGGTCTGTTCGCGATCCTGGCGATATACCTGATCAACTACCTCGACCATCGCCGGGGCGATGCCTCCTCCGGCGTCACCGCCGTGCTGATCGGCTCCGCGGTCGGCCTGGTCTCCGGACCGCTGTGGGGTGCCGCCTCCGACCGCGTCGGCCGTAAGCCCCTCGCCGTGGCTTCGATCCTCGGCATCTCCGTGTTCATCTGGCCGTTCTTCGCCTTCCTCGACGCCGGCCCGATCGTGGCGCTGCCGCTGATGATGATCCTGGGGATGAACATCCTGCACGACTCGATCTACGGCCCCCAGGCCGCCTGGTTCGCCGAGCAGTTCCCGCTGTCGGTGCGCTACACCGGCGTCTCCGTCGGCTGTCAGGTCGGCACCGTGCTCTCCGGCGGCCTCACCCCCGTGATCGCCGCCTCCCTGCTGCTGGTCGGGAACGACACCCCCTGGTTGATCTGCCTGTACATCACGGTGCTGTGCGCCCTGTCCCTCGTCGCGGCCCTGGCCGCGAAGGACCCGGTCCGTGACCGCTCCATCGACCCCCTGACCATCGACGACTTCGAGGAGACCCGATGACCACGCCGATCTTGCTCAACGCCTTCGAGATGCTGGTGCCGGCCTTCCAGTCCCCGGGCCTGTGGCGCCACCCCGACGACCGCAGCCGCGAGTACAACCGTCTGGACTACTGGACCCATCTGGCCCGCACTCTCGAGGACGGCGGCTTCTCCGGAGTCTTCCTGGCCGACATCCTGGGCCAGTACGACGTCTTCGGCGGCGACGGCGACGCCGCGATGCGCGGGGGAGTGCAGTACCCGATCCTCGACCCGAGCGTCATCATCCCCGCCATCGCCGCGCAGACCTCCACGATCGGCGTCGGAGTCACCGCCTCGACCACCTACGAGCACCCCTACCTCCTCGCCCGCCGTTTCACCACGTTGGACCATTTCACCGATGGCCGCGTCGGCTGGAACATCGTCACCTCCTACCAGGACTCCGCCGCTCGCAATCTCGGCCTGTCGGGGCAGGCCCCGCACGATCAGCGCTACGACCGCGCCGAGGAGTACATGGACGTGGTCTACAAGCTGTGGGAGGCCTCGATCGACGACGACGCGATCGTCGTGGACGCCGATGCCGGCATCTTCGTCGATCCGGAGCGGGTGCGGCGCATCGACCACCTCGGCGAGCACTTCTCCGTCCCGGGCCCGGCGCTTGCCGAGCCCTCCCGCCAGCGCACCCCGCTGCTGTTCCAGGCCGGCGCCTCCCCGCGCGGGCTCGCCTTCGCCGCGAAGCACGCCGAGGCGATCTTCTACAACGGGCCGACGCCGCAGATCGTGCGCGGCTGGGTCGACACGGTCCGCGGCGACCTCGTCGCCGCCGGGCGCGCGGCCGACGCGGTCAAGATCTTCACCATGGCCACCGTGATCACGGCGGAGACGGACGAGGAAGCCCGCGCGAAGTACGCGGATTACCAGCGCTACGTCGACCCCGAGGCGGCGCTCGCCCTGTTCGGCGGCTGGACCGGCGTGGATCTGGCCGGTGCGGACATCGACGCCCCGATCGAGCACCTGGAGACCGAGGCCCACCAGTCCGCGCTGAGCACCTTCACGAAGCTCGACCCCGACCGCGTCTGGACGATCCGGGAGATGGCGAACTTCATCAGCATCGGTGGTCGCGGGCCGGTGATCGTCGGCTCTCCCACCACGGTGGTCGACGAGCTGGAGCGCTGGCGCGAGGAGGCCGATGTGGACGGCTTCAACCTCTCCAGCGTGATACGCCCCGGCGGCCAGGAGGACTTCGTCCGCCACGTGTCCCCGGAGCTGCGCCGCCGCGGACTGCTCGCCGAGCAGCGTCCGGGAGCCACGTTCCGCGAGGCCGTGCTCGGGAAAGGTCCGCGCCTGGCCGAGGACCATCGCGGCGCCTCGTTCCGTCTCGCCGCCGCGGGAGCGGACGCATGAGCGGGGCGACCGTGCAGGCGCACCTGAAATCCGTCCGCGCCCACGGGGAGTGGCGGGGCCGGATGCGCACCGAGAGCCAGGTGCGCTCCTTCACCGTGGTCAGCGACGAGCCGGAGCCCGTGGGCGGCACGGACACGGCACCGACCCCGATGGAGCTGATCGCCGGCGCCGTGAACGGATGCCTGAGCGTGGTGATCGAGACCGTCGCCGGCGAGCTGGGCCTCACGCTGGTCGCCCTGGAGACCACCTCGCACGCCCACATGGACGTGCGCGGCTTCCAGGGCACCGCCGAGGTCTCCCCACACTTCCGGGACTATCTGCTGACGCTCACCCTGGACATCGACGGGGACGAGGAGACCCGCGACGAGCTCCGGCGGCTCAGCGAGAAGCGCTGCCCGGCCGTGAACCTGGTGCGCGATGCCGGCGTGGATCTCGTGATCGACTGGCAGTTCGTCCCGCACGGGACCTGAACCGCTCCGGGCGGGGAGGCTGGCTCACACGGGGCCGGTGCAGGGAGGACGCCTACCCCTGTGAGTCCTGCTCCAGCCCGCTCCTGCCGTTGCGCAGGGGAGAGAGGAGGACGAGGGAGACGGCCGCGGCGAAGACGACAGCGACGATCGCGAACGTCGGCCGGAATCCGACGGCGCCGGCGAGGATGCCCCCGATCAGCGCGCCGATCACGGCGGCGGAGCGGTTCACCGACCGCATCGAGGCATTGACGCGACCCAGCATCGAGCGCGGCGCCGCCGCCTGCTGGTACGCCATCTCGCTGGGTTCCTCGATGCCCATCGAGAATCCGTAGATCAGCTGAACGACGCAGAGATACGCCACCGCGACCCCCGGTGCGGCCCCGTTCGGCGTCAGGGCGGTGGCGGCCCAGGCCAGCGCACACAGGATCCGGGCCGAGATGATCACGTCCCCCTCCCCGACGCTCCGCGCGGCACGGTGCGCGGCCAGAGCGCCGAGCAGACCGCCGACGCCGGCCGAGGCGAGCACCAACCCGTACGCCCCGGCGGACCATCCGAGCCCTCGCAGGACGAACAGGCTCAGCACGGTCACGGCGATGCTGTTGGCCACGAACCAGACATGGGTCGACAGCGCCAACGGAGTCAGCGTGCGATGGCGGTACAGGAAGCGCAGCCCCTCGCCGATGCCCCGGAGCAGGCGGGGCGGCTGCGGGTGGGGAGCCGGCTCCGGGCGGCGGATCCGTGCAAGCATCACCGCGCCGATCACGCGACCGATCACCGGGACGAGCAGCGCGGCCGGCGCACTGAGAACGCTGATCAGCAGCCCGCCGAGCGCAGGACCGGAGGTCTGGGCGACGGTGACGGACTGACCCAGACGCGCATTGGCGAGGACCAGGGATCGTCGCGGCACGAGGTCGGGCAGATAGGACTTCTCCGCGGCGGAAATCAGCACGGTGCAGCACCCGATCGCGAACAGCAGCCCGATGATCGCCGGGATCGAGAGCGCAGCGGCGAGTAGCAGCAGGGGGATGGCGAGCAGCAGCGCGGACTGGGCGAGAGAGGCGATGACGATCGTCGGCCGACGGCGCCACCGGTCGACGTATGCGCCCGCCACGAGCCCGAGCAGCAGATGCGGTAGGAACTGGGCGGCACGCACCAGCCCGACCTGCCCCTCCGAGGCGCCCAGGACGTCGATGACCAGCACATCGACGGCGACGGTCATGGCCGACAGCCCGAGCGCCCCGATCGTGCCGGCTACCCAATAGCTGCGGAATCCGCGCAGGGCGAGCGGCTCCCTCATCGTGCCGTCCAGGACGGCGCGGTGCGGTCGGCCTTCATCGCCCCAGTATGCGCGGGTCGGCATCCAGCGGTCGAACAGATTCCGGCCGCACGCAGAGGCTCACCGGATGCGGCGCCCCACAGGCCCGGATGCGTAAGACGCCGCAGACGCCTCAGATGTCTCGGAAAGTCTCGATCCGGGCCCCGAGCTTGTTCAAGCGGGCGGCGAGGTCCTCGTAACCGCGGTTGATGACGTAGACGTTGCGCAGCACCGAGGTGCCCTTGGCGGCGAGCATCGCCAGCAAGATCACCACGGCTGGCCGCAGCGCGGGCGGGCACACGATCTCGGTGCCGCTCCAGCGCGTGGGACCCTCGATGAGCACGCGGTGCGGATCCATGAGCTTGACGTTCCCGCCGAGCTTGGTGAGCTCGGTCAGGTAGATCGCCCGGTTCTCGTACACCCAGTCGTGCAGCATGGTCTGGCCCTCCGCGCTCGCGGCGATGACCGCGAAGAACGGCAGGTTGTCGATGTTCAGACCCGGGAACGGCATCGGGTGGATCTTGTCGATCGGGGCCTTCATCTGCGAGGGGTGGGTGGTGATGTCCACCAGACGGGTCTGGCCGTTGCGCGCCGTGTACTCCGCGGAGCGGTCATAGCGCAGGCCCATCTCTTCGAGGATGGCCAGCTCGATCTCCAGGAACTCGATCGGCACCCGCTGCACGGTGATGCTCGAGCTGGTCACGATCGCGGCGGTGATCAGGCTCATCGCCTCGATCGGGTCCTCGCTGGGGGCGTACTCGACGTCGGTGCTGATGCCGGTGGTGCCGTGCACCGTCAGGGTGGTGGTGCCGATCCCCTCGATCCGGACCCCGAGCTTCTCGAGGAAGAAGCACAGGTCCTGGACCATGTAGTTGGGGCTGGCGTTGCGGATGATCGTCTCGCCCTCGTAGAGCGCGGCCGCCAGCAGCGCGTTCTCGGTGACGGTGTCCCCGCGCTCGGTCAGCACGATCGGCCGACGGGGACCGGTGCCCTCCGAGGCGGTCGCCTGGTAGTAGCCCTCGGTCGCGACGACGTCGAGTCCGAAGGGCCGCAGCGCGGTCATGTGCGGTTCGACGGTGCGGGTGCCGAGGTCGCAGCCGCCGGCATAGGGCAGCTGGAAGGTCTGAGCGCGGTGCATGAGCGGCCCCAGGAACATGATGATGCTGCGGGTGCGTCGGGCCGCGTCGGCGTCGATGGACGCCAGGTCCAGACGCTCGGGGACGCGCAGCTCGAGATCGTTGTCCTCGTTCAGCCAGCGGGCCTTCACCCCGATGGAGGTGAGCACCTCCAGCAGCCGGTTGACCTCCTCGATGCGGGCGACCTTGCGCAGCACCGTGGTGCCGGTGTTCAGCAGGGAGGCGCACAGCAGGGCGACGCCGGCGTTCTTCGAGGTCTTGACCTCGATCTCGCCGTGCAGGGTGGTCCCGCCGTGCACGCGCAGGTGATTCGGGCCGGAGGCCCCGACACCGACGAACTCGGAGTCCAGGGCCGCCCCGAGGCGGGAGAGGGTGTCGAGGGTCAAGTTCTGCTGCCCCTTCTCGATGCGGTTCACGGCGCTCTGGCTGGTGCCCAGTTGAGCGGCGAGCTGGGTCTGGGTCAGCTCGGCGTGGAGGCGGGCGTCGCGGATGATCGCCCCGATCCGTTCGCGGTAGTTCTCGGTGCCAGGGGCGGGCATCTCCGTCGTCTGCGTCATGTGAGCGACGATATCTCATGCATGAGATACCTGCTATGGGATCGAGTGCGGTTCTCGTCACGCCGCGCCATGGAGCGGCGCGGCGCCGAGCAGCCCGTGCACCGATGGACGTCCGGGGCCGCGAGCTCAGCCGGCCGTCAGCACCGGCAGCGCCTCGACCAGACCGCCGACGCGATAGGCGCGTGCCGGGTCATAGGGTTCGAAGCGCAGGTCCATCCTCGCCTCCGTGGGCGTCATGGCGGCCTTGCGGTTGTTGCACTCCTTGCAGGCGGAGACGAGATTCAACCACGAGGACTCCCCGCCCCGGGAGCGCGGGACGATGTGATCGACCGTGGCCAGCAGCGCCTCGCAGGCTGGCGTCTTGGACACGCTGCGCCCGCAATAGGCGCAGGTCCAGTGGTCGCGTTCGTGGACCGCGCGGAAGGAGAACCCGACCGATCGCTGTCCGGCACCCTCCACCCAGGCGCCGCTGAGCTCTCGGGTGAGCTCGAGGACGGTGGGGACGATCCGGTGATCCAGGATCGTCAGCTCGACGGGATCGGCGACCTCGCGGCGGATCATGCCGAAGGCGTGGCGCACGGTGGTGGTGTGCAGCAGCTCGCCGATGCCGGTCGTGACGTCGTACCCGAGGTTGTAGACCTTCACCACGGGCATCGTGCTCACCACCTTCCCTCGGGCCGTGCTGCGATTCTCGGTCACCGCAAGTGTGACCCGAAGCACGCAGTCCTCACCATCGAATTGTGCGCGCCCCAGGTTGATCGGAGGCTCTTCATCGGTGTATGGCCTGGAAACTCTGCGTGTCGGCCCCGTAGCTCAGGCGCCTCGGCAGCGCCTCGGGGGCCCCGGCGGCCGGGGACCGACAGGGCCCCACCGGGAGGCTCTCGCGTGCTGTACGAGGGAGGATCCGGTCGGCTTCCGCCCCGGTCTGCGGGGGATCTGTGTGCTCGTCATGGGTCAGCCCGTGAGGACGCTGAGGATCCCGGTCGCCGCGAGGGTGATCAGCGTGGTCCACAGCACGATCGCGATGACCTGCCAGAGAAGCACCCAGGTGCGCCGGACGCCGGAGGCGACGAGCGTCGCTGCGGTGAGGTGCGTGGGCAGCGCGAGGGGGCCGATGAGGCTCGCGCCGGGAACCCCGAAGCGCACCACCCAGCGCATCAGGCGCTCGCGGCCCTTGGACCTCGTCTTCGTGGGGGCGATGCCGCGGTCCTCGACGGGCTCGCCGGTGCCGGCGGGGGCCGGGGCGCCGACGCGCACCTCGGCGCGGGAGCCGACGGCAGCCGTCTCCCGGGCCCGGGCCCGGCGGCCCAGGATCGCGGAGCGGATCCGATCACCGAAGTGGACGATGACGAACACGATGAGGATGTTGCCGATCGCCCCGGCCACGGCGGCGAGCACCGGGTTGATGCCCGCGATCACGCCCAGGGCGGCGGAGCCCTCGCCCTCGATGTACGGGACCATGCCCGCCAGGGCGACGACGAACGGCTGGAGGAGAGCGGGGACCTGGTCGACGAGATTCTGGAGGCCTTCGTAGGGATTCATGCTGAGTCCTTCAGGAGATGCGGAACACGATGTGTCCAGCCTGGTCGACCGCACGCCGTCGCCGTAGAGCGGGATGTCAGCAGTCCGGATGACCGGTTCCCGGGCTCCGACTGACACCTGTCATACGCATGGATGACGCCCCGCACTACCGCACCCGCGACGGGTGCGAGAGCCTTGGTGCGGCGAGTGCGACCCAGGTGTGAGCACGGAAGCACCACCGAGACGAAGAGCGGGGTCCGATGGCAGAGCAGAGCAGCAGCACCGAGGAGGGGCGGTCGACGCGCCTCTGGTCCACGCAGGACCCGCCGCCCGAGTTCCAGGGCCTGCTGTTCGGCGCCGCGATCCTGATCGGGTTCCCGGCGCTCACCCTGACCGTCCTCGATCGGCCCGGGAGCCCTGCCACGACAGGCGCGGTCGCGGTCATCGTCGTCTCCCTGCTGCTGTCGATCTGGCTGGTCCACCGGGGACGCAGCATGCTCTCGATGACGACGATGAGCGTGATCCTGGCCCTCGCGGCCATCGCCCTGATCCTCGCTTTCGTCCTGGCCCAGGACCCCATCACGGTCATGGCCACGAGCGTCCCGTTCGGGTTCGGCGTGGCATGGATGCACCCGCGCTGGGCCCCGGCCGCGGCCGGCCTCGGCGCGATCGCGGTGGCCGCGGTGGTCGCGAGCCTGGTGCACGACAGCAGCGTCGCCCCGCGCGATGTGGTGATGATGGGGGTCTACTTCGGGGCCGCCGTGATGGGCTTCGCAGGCAGCAGCCTCGGCTGGCAGATGCAGCAGCGCCTGGACCAGCACCACGCCGATCAGCACGAGCTGTCCCTGGCGCGTGAGCGGCTGCGCTTCGCCACCGATCTTCACGACGTCCAGGGCCATACGCTGCTCGCGATCAAGATGAAGGCCGAGCTGGCCCGGCGCAGCCTGGACCGGGATCCCGGCCGCGTGCTCGCGGAGCTGCAGGACATCGAGGACCTCGCCGCCCAGGCGGGGGACCAGACCCGCGAGCTCGCCCAGGGCTACCGCGGCCTCACTCTCGCCGCCGAGCTCGCGAACCTCGACCAGCTGCTCACCGCCGCCGGGATCCAGGTCCGCATCGACCGCGGCGAGCAGGCACCGGCCGCGGAACAGGAGGAGCTGTTCGCGACCCTGGTGCGGGAGGCCACCACCAACATCCTGCGGCATGCGGACGCGTCCCGCGTGCGCATCGAGCTGACCTCGACCTCCGTCGTCGTCCGCAACGACGGCGGCGTCGGTGAACTGGAGCATGACGGCCCCGGCGGCAGCGGCCTTCTCGGCCTGCAGCGCCGGTTCGAGCGCGCCGGCGGCCACGTCACCTGGCAGCAGGAGCGCGACCACTTCACGGTCACCGGCACCCTGGAGGAGCCCTCATGATCCACGTCTTCCTGGCCGACGACGAGGACATGCTCCGCACCGCACTGGTCTCGCTGCTCGAGCTCGAGGACGGCCTCACCGTCGTGGGGCACGGCGGCACCGGGCGCGCCGCGCTCGAGCACGAGCCGGCCGCCGAGGTCGACGTCCACGTCCTCGACCTGGAGATGCCCGATCTCGACGGCATCGACACCGCCCGAGCGCTCGTGGCCCGTGACCCGTCGGCCGCGATCGTGATGATCACCCGGCACGCCCGACCCGGGATCCTGCGTTCCGCCCTCGCCGCCGGGGTGCGCGGATTCGTCCCCAAGAGCACCAGCGCCGATCAGCTGGCCCGCGTCATCGAACGGATCCATGCCGGTGGGCGTTACGTGGATCCCGAGCTCGCTGTCACCGCGCTGGGTTTCGACTGTCCGCTCACCGAGCGCGAGGTCGACGTCCTGCGTCTGACCCACCAGGGACTTCCCATCGCCGAGATCGCCGCACATCTCCACCTCGCCCAGGGGACAGTGAGAAACTATCTCTCGGACGCCATGGCGAAGGTCGGCGTCGCGGACCGTCACCTGGCCGCCAGGGAGGCCCGCGTGCACGGCTGGATCTGAGAGCGAGCGCGAGGGGACACCGTGGGATTCGAACAGTTCGAGATCGTGGCCGTCGTGGCGGTGCTCATCATCGTCGCCGCGTCCTACTTCTCGACGCGGCTCGGCCTGGCCACGCCGATCATCCTGGTGATCGTCGGTCTCGGAGTGAGCCTCATCCCGGGCATGCCGGAGGTCCATCCGGCCCCCGAGCTGATCCTGACGGTGGTGCTGCCGCCCCTGCTCTACTCGGCGGCGGTCAACATGCCGGTGATGGACTTCCGCCGTGACCTCAGCACGATCGGTGCGCTCTCCGTGGTGCTGGTGCTGGTCTCCGCGTTCGTCGTCGGCACCCTGCTGTGGGCGATCTTCCCGAATCTCAGCTTCGCCGCCGCCGTCGCCGTGGGCGCGGTGGTCAGCCCGCCGGACGCGGTCGCCGCGACCTCCATCGGCAAACGCCTGGGCCTGCCACCCCGGCTGCTGACCATCCTCGAGGGCGAGGGCCTGGTCAACGACGCGACCGCCCTCGTGCTCCTGCGCACGGCGGTCGCGGCCACCGCCGGCGCCTTCTCGTTCTGGCAGGCCGCCGGGGACTTCTTCTACGCCGTGGCCGTGGCCATCGTGGTCGGCACCGTCGTCGGCTTCGTCGCCGTGCGTATCCGCTCGAAGATCGATCAGCCGGTGCTGACCACTGCCATCTCCTTCGTGGTGCCGTTCATCGCCTTCCTGCCCGCCGAGCTCGCCCACGCCTCCGGGGTGCTCGCGGTGGTCGCGGCCGGACTGGTCACCGGCGCGATGGGCGTGCGCCGGCTCAGCGTGGCCGACCGCAACGCCGAGCGCACGAACTGGCTGACGGCCCAGCTGCTGCTGGAGAACGGCGTGTTCCTGCTGATGGGCCTGCAGCTGATGACGCTGATCGACGACGTCTCGCACGACGGTCTGTCGGTCTGGAGCGCCGTATGGATCGGGCTGGCCGTCACCGTCCTGCTCGGGATCATCCGCACCGTCTTCGTGGTGCCGGTGGTGTTCACCGCCCGTCGGCGCCGATCCGACTACGAGGAGAAAGCCCGACGCTTCTCCGAAGTGCTCGACCACGTCTCGGCCGACGAACGCTTCCGCTCCCATCCCCGCCACGAGCGGCTCGAACGCTGGCTGCAGCGCCGCCACGCCGATGCCCGCTTCTACGCCGGCAACGGACTGGGCTGGCGCGGCGGAGCAGTCCTGGCCTGGTCCGGCATGCGCGGCGTGGTCACTCTCGCCGCCGCGCAGTCGCTGCCCACCGACTTCCCGTACCGCACCCAGCTGGTCCTGGTCGCCTTCGTGGTCGCCCTGGTCACGCTCGTGGGCCAGGGCGGCACGCTGCCGCTCCTGATCCGCGTGCTCGGTATCCGCGGCACCGATGAGGAGCGCGCCCGGCGCGAGCTGTCGCTGCTGCTGTCCGAGGTGAACGAGGCCGCCGTCGGCCAGGTGGTCGACAATCCCGACCTGCGGCGCCGCGACGGCAAACCCTTCGACGCTGCGGTCCTCGACCGAGCCCGGCAGATGCATGAGCGCATGACCAGCCCCGACGGCAGGGGCCACGAGCACGACGCGGCCAAGGCCCAGCTCCCCGAGCTCCTGCAGCTGATCCTCGACGCCCAGCAGGACGCCCTGAACGAGGCGCGCTCCACCGGCTCGTACGACTCCAGCACCATCAAACGCGCCCAGAAGCAGCTCGATCAGGGGTACGTGCGCATCTCGGGGGTCTGAGCCGCCCGCGAAAGTGCGACCTCCGTCATGCGAGATGCTCGAATATGCGCGTTACGACCCCGAAACGGTGCAGAATGATCGCCGTTCTCGGAGTGCACCGTGCGGCATGGCCGCCGCACGCCGCCGTGCGCCCCGCAACCTGAGAGGTACCGATGAAGTTCTTCCAACGCTTGGGCAGATCGCTGATGCTGCCCGTGGCCGTGCTCCCCGTCGCCGCGATCCTGAGCGGCATCGGCTACTGGATCCTGACCGCGACCGGCAACGACACCAACCTCGTCGGCGTCTTCTTCAAGACCGCCGGCGGTGCGTTGCTGGACAATCTGCCGCTGCTGTTCGCGATCGGCATCTCCATCGGCATGGCCAAGAAGTCCGACGGCACCTCCGCGCTCGCGGGCCTCGTCTCCTGGCTCATGGTGACGACGCTGCTGAAGCCCGAGAACGTCGCGCTCTTCCAGGGCATCGAGGAGGACGCGGTCAACCCCGCCTTCGACAATCTCGAGAACGTGTTCGTCGGCATCATCTGCGGCCTCATCGGCGCCTGGGTCTACGACCACTTCAAGGACACGAAGCTGCCGGACGCGCTCTCCTTCTTCTCCGGCAAGCGCTCCGTCGCGATCATCACCGCCGGGATCTCCCTGGGCGTCGCCCTCGTGCTGTTCTTCGTCTGGCCCCTGGTGTACTCGGGCCTGGTCGGCTTCGGAGAATTCATCCTCACCCTCGGTCCCGTCGGCGTGGGCATCTACGGATTCTTCAACCGCCTGCTGATCCCGCTGGGTCTGCACCACGCCCTGAACTCCGTGTTCTGGTACGACGTCGCCGGCATCAACGATCTCGGCAACTTCCTGAACAACACCGGCACCTACGGCGTCACCGGCCAGTACATGACCGGCTTCTTCCCCATCATGATGCTCGGCCTGCCCGGGGCGGCGCTCGCGATGTACGTGACGGCGAAGACGACTCGGCGCAAGGTCGCCGCCGGCGTGCTGCTCTCCAGCGCCATCGCCTCGTTCTTCGTGGGCGTCACCGAGCCGCTGGAGTTCTCCTTCATGTTCCTGGCTCCCGGCCTGTACGTGGTCCACGCCCTCTTCACGGGCATCTCCATGGGCGTCAGCGCCGCCCTGCCGGTGCGGATGGGCTTCGGCTTCTCCGGCGGCTTCATCGACCTGGTGCTGGGCTGGGTGAACCCCATGGCGCAGAACCCCTGGGCGATCCCGCTGATGGGCGTGTTCTGGTTCGTCGTCTACTTCGTGGTCTTCCGCTTCATCATCCGCCGCTTCGACCTGAAGACCCCCGGCCGGGAGGATGACGAGGACCTCGTGGACGAGGACGACGCCCTCGCCCCCGGCGCGGACAAGTACCTCGTGACCGCCACCGCCTTCCTCGCCGCCCTCGGCGGCCGGGAGAACATCGTCGACCTCGAGAACTGCGCGACCCGCCTGCGCATGGAGGTCGCCGACACCACGGCCGTCGACGAGGCCGCTCTCAAGCGCGCCGGAGCCGCCGGCACCATGAAGCCGGGCGGGCAGTCCGTCCAGGTCATCTACGGCACCAGCGTCCAATTCGTGAAGGACGCCATGGAGGGCATCATCACCGGGAAGGCCGAACCGGTCGCCGACGAGGATGTCGCGGCGGCGAGCTCCGGCGCGGCCGCTGCCACCGCCACCGCGGTGCGCGCGAGCTCCCTGGTCCGCCTGCGTCAGCCCGTGCCCGGCGCCGTCGTGCCGCTGTCGGAGGTGCCCGATCCGACCTTCGCCGGCGGCATCATGGGCCCGGGCGTCGCGATCGAGCCGACCTCGGGCGAGGTCGTCGCTCCCGCCGCCGGGACCGTCACCCACGTGTTCCCGACCGGCCACGCGGTGGCGCTCACGCTCGATGACGGCACCGAGGTGCTCGTCCACGTCGGCCTCGACACCGTGAAGATGCAGGGCGAGGGCTTCACGACCCTCGTGGAGACCGGGGAGCACGTCAGCGCCGGCACGCCGCTGCTGCGCGCCGACCTCTCGGCGATCCGCGTCGCGGGGTATTCGACGGTCACCCCGGTGATCGTGCTCAACGACAAGGAGGCTCGGATCGAGCTGATCTGAGCGGACACGCGGCCGTGGAATCCGGTCGCAGTGAGCTGAGCGGCGGCCCGGCGGCGGGGGAGACCTCGGCTCCGGGCCGCCGTCGTGCGTCGGGGCCGAGGAGCGGGGGCGGGGCCGGGCGGTGCTGCGGGGACGAGGGCGGTGCTGCGGGGCGGGGCCAACATGTGCCACGCCAGCGCGAATCTTCCTCCACAAGGGGTGTTCATCCACAATTTAGGACGGGTCTGCGAAAAGGCTGGCACGCCTCGAACGAAAGTTCTAAACTAGGGGGAGGGAATCGGGCGAGAGAGGACGGTGTGATGACGGTGAACAGGTCATCATCTGCAGCCGCCTCTGTCGACTCGACGCACCCCGCCGGGTCACCTGCGACCGACGCCTCGCACTCCTCCGCCGAGTCGCCGTCGATCAGCGCGGCCGAGCCCCCGCGGACGCCGGTCCGCGCCCGCACCCCGCTGGGTCCGGACTCCTTCGCCGCCCGCTCGCACGTCGAGCCAGGGTGCGTCGAGGAGCAGCTCGCCCGGGCGCTGTTCGCCACGCACCACGAGGAAGCCCTCGCCTATGCCGGGCGCCTGCGGAAGCTCGCGATGCTCTGGGACGACACCAGCGAAGAGGGCGACATGAACGCGATCCTCGTCGCCGACGCACGCCGGGTCACGCTGGATCAGGCCCGCACGCAGCTGAGCGATGCCGCCACCGCCGTCGTCGGCCTGCCGCGTACGCTCGCCCGTCTCGAAGCCGGACACCTTCCGGTCACGTGGTTCGAGCAGCTGCTGCGCCGGACTCGTCGACTCACCTCCGACCAGTGCCGGCAGGTCGACGTCCGGGTCGCCGAGTGGGACCTCGAGAACATCGCTGCGGACCGGTTCTCGCGGGAGTTGGGCACGCTCATCGCCTGGTTCGGGATGGCGGCGGTCCGTGAGACCCCGACCGAGCAGCGGGACGTCTCCCTCGAGATCAACCCTGATCACGACGGTACCGCCTGCCTGCACGTGACCGGACCGATCCCTGAGATCCTCGACCTCTCGCGCCGTCTCGACCTCGCGGCGCGTGCCGTCCAGGGCGAGCAGCGTCGCGCCGTGACGGAAGGGCGCCCGGCACCGTTCGACATCGACGGCGACGTCGGCCGTACGGAGTGCCGTATGCCGCTGGCCGCCCTGCGCTACGCGATCCTCACGCGCACCGTGCTCGAGACCCCGGGTGTTCAGGTGCCCCGGAGCCGCTTCCGCCTGCAGGTGATCGTCCCGGCCATGACACTGCTGGGGGAGTCCGACGCCCCCGGCACCATCGACGGCACCATCCCGCTGCCCGCCCGGATGGCTCGCCATCTCGCAGCCGATGAACCCACCTGGTATCGGATCCTCACCGACCCCTCCGACGGCGCCTACCTCCCGCTGCCGCCGGCGACGTACTCGCCCACCACCGCGATGGCCGAGCACCTCCGTCTGCTCGATCCGGTCTGCGCCTTTCCCGGATGCACCAACAATGTGTGCACGGTCGGCGAAGCGGATCATATCGAGGAATACGATCACCGAAACCCCGAGAGGGGTGGACAGACCGCCCTCGAGAATCTTCACCGATTGTGCTGGACGCACCACGACATGAAGACCCGAGGACTTCTCGATCCGGTCCGAGGGCCGGACGGCACCACCACGTGGCACATCGGCGGTCGCGCCATCATCACCTCCGACCAGAACCGGGATCTGCTGACCCCGGAACTCGCCGCGGCCCTCCAGAGCTCCTGGGAGTTCTACGAGGACATGCGCATGGGGGACGACCTCCGCCTCCGGGGTCTCCGACTGCTCGGGGACCCGGACCCGGCCGACGTCCGGGATGCGCCCGATGTCTCGGATCCGCCCGAGCCGGGAGCGTCCGCCGACGGCGCGGACCGTGGCGCGCTCGTCGGGACGGCACGGTTCCCTGCCCCGCCCTTCTGAGCGATCTGCGTCCCATGGTGTCCCCGGTGTGTACGCCACCAGGGAAACTTCGCCTCGGTAGGTGGCCGGATCCGTCCTGCACCGTCATGCTGGAGGGATGTCGGAGAACTCGCCCCGGGAGCGTTCCTCCCACGAACCGGACCCGGCCACGCAGGAGCAGTGGCAGCGGGAACGGGAGGAGGTGCTGTCCGAGTACGGCACCTGGCGACTGACCGACGACGAGGACGCCCCCGCCGCCGATGAGGTGCGCACGCTCGAGACGTTGCTGCGGCTGAAAGCGGAGCAGCAGGGCAGTCCCGAGATCGGCCTGTGGACCGAGGAGCTGGCGACCGCGCTGCTCACCGAGGTCGTCCCGCGCACGGTCATCCAGCCCCGCGAGCACGCGATGGACATGGTCCCGACCCTCGGCCGGTTCTTCACCTATCTGGGGCAGACGGGCCGCTGGGCCGCGGACTCGATGCCGCCGCAGGCCGCCCCCATGATGCTCTCCTCCTTGGAGTTCGCGACTCTCGAGGCGGCCGACGACCCCTCCCGCCGCTCCTTCTCCACCAACATCCTCGGCCATGGTCTCGCGCTCGGCGTGGACCTCGAGGACGACGACGAGCTGGCCGGCTACATGCACTGGTACAACTCATTGCCCGACGACGAACGGGTCGAGCTCAGCGACACCGGACGCCTGAGCGACCCGACCGTGCCCTTCGACCGGGAGGAATCGCTGCGTGCCGCGCGGGAGGAGAACGTCCGCAGCAGGTCCTGGCCGTGGTTCCTGCCCGAGCTCAAGGACGGCGACGGCATCACGGTCACGGAACTCGGCACCGATCAGGAGTCGCAGGTCTATGCCGACACCTCGTTCGTCGCCGTGGCCGCCGGCATCCTGGATCTGGTCGGTGACGGAACCCGCAGGATCACCGGGACCCAGGCGCTGTCGCGGACGGACTGCTCCGCCCTGCTCGAGACCATCGGGACACCCCGGACGGTGCGCAGCATGTGGCAGCACCCCGAGATCGCGGGCCCCTGGATCACGCTGCTCGACGGTGGCTGGCTCAGCCTGACCGGCACCCGCGTGCACCGCGAGCCGGGCCCCGTCCCGTACGTGACGCGCAGCGACGACCCGGAGAAGTTCGTCGAGTTCGGCCATGCCGTGCTCACCGCGACGATGTTCGGCCGGGATGCCCGGGACCCGGACGACGGCGGGTTCCGCGGCATGCCCGACACCCTCGCCGCGCTGCTGGTCGCCTGCAGCGAGCAGGGACTGGACCTCCACGAGAACCTCGAGCGCGCCGCGCAGGAAGGTCGCGCCCAGGCGTCCGTCGAACGCACCGCAGCACAGCGCAGCGTCGAGGAATGGCAGCGGTGGTCGAACGTGCAGGTGGACCTGGATGCGCTCACCGAGTCGGGCGTCCTCACCCGCGACGGCGCGCGATACCGCGGCTCCGCGGCCGTGATGGCCGCCCTGGTGGCGCTGATCAAGGATCAGGAGACGCGCGGGCCCGGCGACGCCTGAGCCGGCCGCGGGGGGGGGCGGGAGGCCCGGGACCGCCGTCCCCCCTGGCGTATGGCCAGTCTATGCCCTGGTACGGGGCTTGCGGCAAGGCCCCCTCGGTGCGCAAGAATCACTCGCTCGTGCGGCCCGACGGCCCACGAGGACGCACCACCACCGGGGGAGACATGACGCAGACCAGCACCTTCGACCTGGCCGCACGCCCGCAGCACAAAGCCGCTGCCGAACGCATCGGCCGCGACGAGGAGCAGTTCCGGTCGATCGCCACAGCACTGGCCGACGACATCGACGACGTCCGCCGAGCTCTCGACGCCGCCCTCGCGCACCAGACCGGGGACGCCCAGGGACGGGTCGAGCGTGACGCGAAGGTCGCCCACTTCCGCACCCGCCTGCGGGGGCTGGAGAGCTTCCGGCTCGACGCGGTCCTGGGCCGGATGAGCCCGACCGACGGGTCCGGGCCGATCTACATCGGACGGCTCGCCGTGCACGGAGCCGACGGGAAACCGCTGCTTGTGGACTGGCGCTCCCCGGCCGCTGAGCCCTTCTTCGCCGCCACCCGCGCCGACCCGCTGGGCCTGGCCTCCCGACGCCGCTATCGATGGGCGGGCGGACGGGTCCGGGACTACTGGGACGAGATCCTGACCCCGAACGAGGTCGAGGACCCGGACGGGTCGGACGCGGCGGAGTCGGACACGGCCCTCGACACCGAGTCCGCGCTGCTGGCCACCCTGAACCGGGCGCGCAGCCCTCGGATGGAATCCGTGCTGACCACCCTGGCCGCGGACCAGGACGCGATCATCCGCGCGAGCGCCCGCCGCCCTCTGGTGGTCGACGGCGGCCCCGGCACCGGCAAGACCGTCGTCGCCCTGCACCGCGCCGCCTATCTGCTGTACAGCGACCCGCGCCTGCGCGACCGTCGGGAAGGCGTGCTGTTCATCGGCCCCCACCATCCCTACCTCCAGTATGTCGCCGACGTGCTGCCCAGCCTCGGCGAGGACGACGTGCGCACCTGCACCCTCGCGGACCTGGTGCCGGAGGGGGCCGGCGCTCGGCTCGAGGATGACCCGCAGGTCGCCGCGCTGAAGGCGACCTCGATGCTGGTGGAGGCGATCGAGCCCGCCGTCGGCCTGTACGAGGAACCGCCGCGTCGTGACCATCAGCTGGAGACGGACTGGGGCGCGGTGCTCCTGGGCGAGGAGGATTTCGCCGAGGCCTTCGAGGCCGTCGACCCCGCCACGGCGCACAACCTCGCCCGCGAGGAGATCTGGGAGGAGCTCGCCGAGATCGTCGCCGCCCAGCTCGCCGACACCTACGACGAGCACCCCGATCTGCGCCAGGTGCGCGCGGCGCTGGCCTACGACGAGGAGCTGGTGACCCTCGTGCACCGGGCGTGGCCGATCCTGCGGGCCACCGACCTCGTCGGCGACCTCTTCGAGGTCCCCGCCTACCTGCGGCGCTGCGCTCCGGGCCTGACCGCGCAGCAGGTTGAGCTGCTGCAGCGGACCGACGCCCGTTCGTGGACCGAGGCGGACCTCCCGCTGCTGGACGCCGCCCGCCACCGTCTCGGGGACCCCGGGGCCGACGCTCGCCGGCGCCGCCAGCAGACCGCCCGCCGGGAGACGGTCGACGAGGTGGATCTGATGGTCGACTACCTCATCGACTCCGACAGCTCGGACCTGCAGGAGATGTCCATGCTGCGCGGCGAGGATCTCCGCAACGCCCTCGAGGACGCGACCGCGGTGGAGATCGCCCCGCCCGACGAGCTGGCCGGGCCCTTCGCCCACGTCGTGGTCGACGAGGCGCAGGAGCTCACCGACGCCCAGTGGGCGATGATCCTGCGTCGCTGCCCCTCGCGCAGTCTCACCCTCGTCGGCGACCGTGCTCAGGCGGCGCACGGATTCCGCGACACCTGGCGCGAGCACCTCCATCGGATCGGCCTGGACCGGCTGGAGCTCACGGAGCTGTCGATCAACTACCGCACTCCGCAGGAGATCATGGAGCAGGCCGCGCCGGTGATCCGCGCCGAGCTGCCGGATGCGAACGTGCCCACCTCCGTCCGGGAGTCCGGCGTGCCCGTCCGCCACGGGCGCACGGAGCAGCTCGAACAAGTCCTCGCAACCTGGCAGGCCGAGCACGAAAAGGGCACGGCCTGCGTGATCGGGCACCCGACCTTCGCCTCGACCCCCCGGATCCGGGCGCTCACCCCGCGCCTGGCCAAGGGGCTCGAGTTCGATCTCGTCGTGCTGGTGGACCCCGCGGACTTCGGCGAGGGCCTGCCGGGAGCGGCCGCGCGCTACGTGGCGATGACCCGGGCGACCTCGGAGCTGGTGGTGCTCACCGGTCGATGACGATTCCCACGTGGGCACCGCAACGTGGCAGGCTGGGCTCGGACGGCGGGACCTACTCCCCGCTTCTCCGCTTCTCCGCCTCTCCACCGACCCGCCAGGAGCCCCCGATGACGCTGCGCGCCAGCACCCACGACGGCACCCACCCCCGTCCCACGATGATGCGCGAGGACTGGACCTCGCTCGACGGCAGCTGGGGCTTCGCCCATGACGACGCCGACGTGGGGACGACCGAGCGCTGGTACGACCCCGCCCGCTCCGAGCGGTTCGACCGCACCATCACGGTGCCGTTCGTGCCGGAGTCCGAGGCCTCCGGGATCCATGACACCGGCTTCCATCCCGTCGTCTGGTACCGCCGCACGATCACGGCGGTCCCGACGCCGGGGCAGCGGATCCTGCTGCACCTCGGTGCCGTCGACCACGAGGCCCACGTGTGGGTCGACGGGCGCCTGGCCGGTCACCACGTCGGCGGCCAGACCTCCTTCACCTGCGATCTGACGGATCTGCTGGATGCGGGGGAGGAGCACGTGGTGGTGGTGCGCGCGTTCGACGACCCGCACGACGTCGAGCTGCCCCGGGGCAAGCAGGACTGGCGCGAGGAGCCCCACGGCATCTGGTACCACCGCTCCACCGGCATCTGGCGCAGCGTGTGGCTGGAGACCGTCCCCGAGCAGCATCTGACGAGCTTCCAGTGGGACTTCGACATGCCGCGCGCCCGGGTCGACGTGAGCCTGCGCCTGGAACGTCGGCCGCAACCGGGCACCACGGTGCGGATCGCGCTGAGCGCGGGGGAGGAGGCGCTCGGCACCGTCGAGGTCGCCGCGCACGACCCGCGGATCGAGACCAGCGTGGACGTCCCCGCCGTCCGCAACACCCAGGACCGCGACCGGCTGCTGTGGCGGCCCGAGCACCCGCGTCTGGTCGACGTGTCCCTCCAGGTGCTCGTCGACGGGGAGGTCGTCGACACGGTGGCCAGCTACCTCGGCCTGCGCACGACCGGTATCGACCGTGGACGGTTCCTCCTGAGCGGCGAGCCGTACTTCGTCCGCTCCGTGCTCGAGCAGGGTTACTGGCCCACCTCCCAGCTGACCGCCCCGACGATCGCGGCGTACCGGGAAGAGGTCGAGCTGATCAAGGAGCTCGGCTTCACCGCCGCCCGCATCCACCAGAAGGTCGAAGACCCCCGCTTCCTGTTCTGGGCCGACAAGCTCGGCCTGCTGATCTGGGGCGAGACCGCCAACGCCTACTCCTACTCCCCGCGCGCCGTCTCGGCGGTCACCGCGGAGTGGACCGAGATCGTCGAGCAGGTGCGCGCCCATCCGTCGGTGGTCACCTGGGTGCCGATGAACGAGTCCTGGGGCGTGCGCGACCTGGCCGACCACGCCCCCCAGAAGGACCTCACCATCGCCCTGACCGCGCTGACCCGGGCGCTGGACCCGTCCCGGCCGGTGGTCGCCAACGACGGCTACGAGATCACCGGCGGGGACATCCTCGCCCTGCACGACTACACCACCGACGCCGCGGTCCTCGCCCGCCGCTACGAGGACGAGGACGCGGTCGCGGAGGTGCTCGCGAGCCGCGGGCCGCTGGGACGGCGCCCGATCGACGATGCCGCACAGCACGTCACCGACGGCGCCCCGGTGATGGTCACCGAGTTCGGCGGGATCGCCTACGCCTCCGAGGGCACCTGGGGGTATGCGACCGTGACCACCCCCGAGGAGTTCGAGGCGAAGGTCTCCGGGCTGTTCGCGGCGCTGAACGGGACCTCCGCGCTGGCCGGGCACTGCTACACGCAGCTGACCGACACGCTCCAGGAGGCCAACGGGCTGGCCGATGCGGACCGTCGGCCGAAGCTCGACCCCGCCGTGATCCGGGCGTTCGTCACCGGGCGCGCGCAGGGGTAGGGCCCGGCTCAGCGGATGCCGCGCATGCCCTTCCCGACGGGCTTGGCGACCGCCAGCATGATCAGCCCGATCACGATGGTCACCGCACCGAGCACGCCGAAGTAGGTGCCCTCGGTCTCGGCGGTGTAGAACTGCGCCAGGGACCCGGACAGCGAGGTGCCCAGCGCCACCGACAGGTTGTACAGCGCCATCATCATCACGGGGAACGCGGCCGGGGCCAGCTTGGTCGCCAGCGACAGCCCCACCGGCGACAGCGAGAGCTCGCCGAGGGTGGCGACGAGCATGATCATCGCGACCCAGAGCACCGGCACCGAGGCCACCGGCACCATCGGCAGGAACAGCAGGAACGCCGAGCCCATCAGCATGATGCCGATCGCGAACTTCACCGGGGTGCCGGGCTGGCGGGTGCCGAGCTTCGTCCACAGCGCCGCGAACAGCGGAGCCAGCACGATGATGAAGAACGGGTTGAACGACTGCACCCACGGGATCGGCATCTCCCAGGAGCCGAGGAAGGGCAGCTGCAGCGCCCGGTCCAGGCGATTGTCCGAGTACAGGGTGATCACGGTGAACTGCTGCTGGAACAGGGCGAAGAACGCCGTGGTGCCGATGAACAGCGGGATGAAGGCGACCACGCGGGAGCGCTCGTCGGCGGAGACCTTGCGTGAGGTCAGCAGGAAGGTGAACAGGGCGACGGCCCCGACCACGGACAGGCCCACCATGATGTTCGCCAGGTTGTCCGGCGTGACCACGCCGCTGAGGACGAGGATGATCACCAGCAGCACGACCACCACGGCGATGCCCGCCCACAGCGGGCGCCGGGCGCGCGGCAGCGGATCCGGCACGGCGTGCACGGTCGTCGGCAGATTGCGCCGGGTGAGCAGGTACTGGGTCAGGCCGATGGCCATGCCGATCGCGGCGAGGCCGAAGCCGAGGTGGAAGCCCCACTCCTTCTGCGCGAAGCCGGTGATCAGCGGGCCCAGCAGACCGCCGATGTTCACGCCCATGTAGTAGATGGAGAATCCGGCGTCGCGCCGTGTGTCGTGGACGTCGTAGAGCGAGCCGACCAGCGTGGCGGCGGTGGCCTTGAGCCCACCGGAGCCGATGCCCACCAGCAGCAGACCGGTGACCAGGCCGGGCACGCCCGGCAGCAGGGCCAGCGAGATGTGGCCCAGCATGATCATCACGGCGCTGCCGAACAGGGTCCGCTCGGGGCCCAGCAGCCGGTCGGAGACCAGTGCGCCCAGGATGCAGAAGACGTAGACCGAGCCGCCGTAGGCGCCGACGATGCTCGCGGCGACCGTCGGATCGATCCCCAGACCACCCTGGGTGGTCTCGAAGTACATGTAGATGGCGAGGATGCCCTGCATCCCGTAGAAGCTGAAGCGCTCCCACAGCTCGACGCTGAACAGGTTCGCCAGCGGGCCGGGCTGGCCCATGAAGGTCCGGCCCGAGGGATTGTGCTCGTCCTGGCCGACCACGTCGGTGGCCGCCGGATCTGAGGGGTCTGAAGAATTCACGGTGACCGATCCTGCGCCACCTGCCCGGCGCTCGGCAATCCCCCGGGAGGGGATGTGACCGGTCAGTCGCCCCGTGCAGGCGTCGGAGAAGTCGTGAGGTGGGTCAGGCGACGGAGGCGCCGGAGCCCGCGGAGGTGGAGGCGCTGCGGGCGCGGGAACCGCTCCGGGAGGCGGCGCGGCCGGCGAGGGCGATCCTTCCCGGGCCGACGGCCGCGAGCAGGAGCGCCCCGGCGCCGAGCGCGCCGACGAGCTCCCAGCCGCCCTCGGTGACGAAGACGCCGCTGCCGAGGTGCACCAGGAAGGCGGCGACCGCCATGGTGATCGCGAGCGCGAGACCTGCGATGGAGGTCAGCACCCCCAGGATCAGCAGCGCCCCGCCGATCAGCTCGACGCAGGCGACGAGCGGGGCGGCGATCCCCGCCAGCGGGACGCCCATGCCGGCGAAGCCCTCGGTGGTGGCGGCGATCCCGTTCTGGCCGGCCTTCTGCCAGCCATGGGCGATGAAGATCCCGCCGAGGACGAGACGGGCGAGCAGCAGGGCGGGGTCCCGCACGGCCGCGGGCAGGGCGGTGGTCGCAGAGATCATGGAAGGTCCTCTCGAGACGGATCGGTGCCCCCGGCTGTCCGGGGACCGCCACGCTAATGGAAAACTCAACTATTCCTGGGGTCCGGGAGGAGTGATCCTTCCCTCGTCGCTCAGGAGCCGGGTCGTTCAGGAACCGGGCCGTTCAGGAATCAGGACGCTCAGGAGTCCGGGGCCAGGCTCGGCATCTCCCGCAGCCCGAACTCATGGCGCAGCGCCCGGGTCGCGGCGTGCCAACCGTTCATCCCGTGCACCCCTGGTCCCGGCGGGGTCGCCGCGGAGCACAGGTACCAGCCGGTGGTGCCGAGCTGGTACGGATCCCAGCGGGGGGTGGGCCGGGCGATCATGGACGCCATCGTCACGCCGCCCATGGTGATGTCACCGCCCACGAGGGCGGGATTGTGGTGGGCCATGTCGGCGGCGCTGATCCCGCGCGAGCTCACGATCACGTCCCGGAAGCCCGGGGCGAACCGCTCGATCTGCCGCGTGACCAGCTCCGTGGGATCGCCCGGGTCGCCGGCGGGCACATGGGCGTAGCTCCACAGCGGGCGCAGCTCCCCGCTGCGTCGGGAGGGATCGGCGATGGAGGGGTCGCTGACCAGCGTCACCGGATGATCGGGCACGCGACCCGCGGCGACCTCGGCCTCGGCCGCCGCCATCTGGGCGCGGGTGCCGCCCAGGTGCTGGGTCCCGGCCCGCCCCACCTCGGCGTCGCGCCAGGGCACCGGGCCGGAGAGGACGAAATCGACCTTCGCGGCGGCGTCGCCGCGCCCGAATCCGCGCAGCGCGGATTCGAGGGAGCGGGGGAGACGGTTCGCGAGGATGTCCGCGGCGGCCCCGGCCGTCGTGTCCAGCAGCACGGTCCGGGCGGGCGGCACGTCCCGCCAGGTGCGCACCCGGTGACCGGTGACGATCTCGCCGCCGTGCGCCCGGAGGTCCGCGGCCAGCGCGTCGATGATCGACCGGGACCCGCCGACGGGGATCGGCCAGCCGGCTCCGTGGGCGATCGTGCCCAGCAGAGCGGAGGTGGCGGCCAGTCCCAGCGAGGGGATCCGGCCGATCGCATGGGCCGCGACCCCGGCGAGCAGGGCGCGGGCCCGTTCGGTCCGCAGCGGCAGGCCCCAGGCCGGGGTGCCCTGCAGGCCGACCAGTGCGCCGAAGAGCGGCGCGATCTCGAGGGTGCGGGGCGTGGTCAACAGTGCCCGCGGGATCGACCGCTTGTCACCGAGGGCGAGCTCGGCCACCAGGTCCTGATGGCGCGACAGGGCGCCGAGCGTCGCGCGCCAGGCCGCGCCGTCGGCACCGAGCCCTTCGGCGGTGCGGTCCGCGTCGTGCCAGGCGATCGCGGCGGGCTCGTCGTCCAGCGGTTGAGCGTAGGAGGCCTCGGGGGCCACCAGATCCACCCCGCGCGCACCCAGGTCGAAGGTCTCGAAGAAGGGGCTGGCCAGCGCCAGCGGATGCACCGCCGAGCACAGGTCGTGGACGATCCCGTCGGCCAGGCCGAGGTCCAGCGTCCGGGAGCCCCCGCCGATCGTGTCCTGGTCCTCGAGCACCTGGACCCGCAGCCCCGCCCGGGCCAGGGTCACCGCTGCGGTGAGACCATTGGGTCCGGAACCGACGACGACGGCGTCGAGGGCGGGGGACGGATGCGCACTCATCTGCCCAGCCTAGACGGGCGGCCTCTGTCCGGCAGTCGGCCGAACCATTTACGAAACGCGGGTGTCGCGTAATCTGGGGGAATGGAGACCACCACTGCCCAGTCCACGCCTCCCGTCCCTCCGAGCCCGCGCGGCCCGAAGAAGCCCCGGAAGCAGGCGGTGCTCGAGGTCCTCGGCAAGACCCGGCTCTCCCCGCGCCTGCTGCGCGTGAGGATCGGCGGTGAGCAGTACTCCCATCTGCGCCGCAGCACGCAGGCCGACGCCTACGTCAAGCTCCTCATCGCCGACCCGGCCTCGGGCCTGCAGCCCCCGTACGACCTCGACGCCCTGCGCGAGGACACCCCCGAGCTGCTGCCGGCGCGACGCACCTACACCGTGCGCCACTGGGACGACGAGGCCCAGAGCCTGGATCTGGACGTCGTGCTCCACGGCCACGGAGACGACAGCGGCACGGCCGCCCGCTGGGCCGACGAGGCGCAACCGGGGGACCGAATCGCGCTGATGGGCGCCGGAGGCGGTTACACGCCCGAAGGGTCCGCCTCCTCGCACCTGCTGATCGGTGACCACGCCGCCCTGCCGGCCATCGCGGCCTCGCTGGAGTCGATGGATCCGGAGGCCACCGGCCTCGTGCTCCTCCACCTCGACGAGGAGGAGGACCTGCTCGAGCTCACCCGCCCCGCCGGTGTCGAGCTGCGCTGGGTGATCGGCCCGCGCGAGCGGCTGCTGGAAGCCGTGACCGCGCTGGACCTCTCGGCCGGCACAGGCCTGCAGGTGTTCTGCCACGCCGAGCGGGCGCTGACCAAGCAGCTGCGCCGCGTCCTGGTCGCGGACGCCGGCATCCCGCGGGACCAGATCTCGATCTCCGCCTACTGGGCGCTGGGTCGCATCGAGGACCAGTTCCAGGCGGAGAAGCGCGAGGCCATCGGCAAGATCGATGAGTGAGCCGACGCACACCCCCGACCTCGTCGTCGGGGAGGACGGCCTGGCCCGCCCGCGGTGGGCCGCCGTCCACGAGGACCTGCGCGCCTACTACGACACCGAATGGGGCCTGCCCGTGCGCGACGAGCGCGGGGTGTTCGAGCGCCTCGCTCTCGAGGGCTTCCAGTCCGGGCTGTCCTGGGCGACGATCCTGCGGCGCCGGGAGGGGTTCCGGCGCGCCTTCGCCGACTTCGACGTGGACGCCGTGGCCGCCTACGGCCCGGCCGAGGTCGAGGCTCTGCTGGCCGACACGGGGATCATCCGCCACCGCGGGAAGATCGAGGCCACCGTCTCCAACGCCCGTGCCACCGTGGCCCTGCGCACCGCCGAGGGTCTCGGCGCCCGCGGCGACCTCGGCCCCGGCAGCGACCTGGGGCGACTGGTCTGGTCCTACCGCCCCGCGCGCACCCCGGCCCCCGCCGTGTCCGCTGAGGTGCCCACCACGAGCCCCGGCTCCCGCGCCCTGGCGAAAGAGCTGAAGAGCCACGGGTTCCGCTTCGTCGGGCCGACGACGATGTTCGCGCTGATGGAGGCGATCGGCCTGGTCGACACCCACCTCGTCGGCTCCCACCGCCGCGGGACCTCCGGCGTCTGGGCGGCCGACGGGACGTCCGTGAGCTAGCCACAGTTCGTCACAGACCTCGCCACCTCCCCGGGGAGCGACCCATGCTGGGCCCGCTGACCGCATCGTCGAGACCTGTCCCGGGAGGCCACGTGAGCACTGCAGCGATCCACGCCGGCTGGAGAGCGGACGACATGCACGGCGCCCTGACGCCGCCCGTCTACGCCTCCAGCGCCTACGCCCACGAGGACCACGCCTCGCTCAAGGACCTCTTCGCCCGCCGCAGCGCCGGCTTCGCCTACTCGCGCTCCGGCAATCCCACCACCGCCGTGCTCGAGCAGCGGATGGCAGCGCTCGAGGGCGGGACCGGCGCGATCGCCGTGGCCAGCGGCCAGGCCGCCACCACCATCGCCCTGTGCGCCCTGCTCGCCCCGGGGAGCCACGTCGTCGCCTCGCAGCTGCTGTACGGCGGCACCACCGAGTTCCTCGGCGATACGCTCGCCGACCTCGGCGTGACCTGCACGGTCGTCGATCCCTGGGACCTCGGTGCCTGGGAGCGCGCGATCACACCCGCCACCCGCGCCGTGCTCGTGGAGTCGATCGCGAACCCCGGTGCACAGCTGGTGGACCTCGAGGCGATCAGCGCGATCGCCCATGCCCGCGACGTCCCTGTCGTCGTCGACGCCACGCTCGCCAGTCCCGCCTTGCACCGGCCCAGCGAGCACGGGGCCGACGTGGTCGTCCATTCCGCCACCAAGCACCTGTGCGGCCACGGCACGACCTTGGGCGGGCTCATCGTCGACACCGGCTCCTTCGACCCCCGGCGATGTCCGGAACGCTGGCCCCGCCTGACCACCCCCAACGCCCGGTTCGGCGTCACCTTCGCGACGGAGTACGACGGCGGCGGCTCCGGCCTCCTGGCCTACGCCCGCTCCAAGTACGTCACCGATTTCGGAGCCGCCCTGCCCGCCGCCAGCGCCCAGCAGATCCTCGTGGGCATCGAGACCCTCGACCTGCGGATGCGCAAGATCAGCGCCGACGCCGCCGCCCTCGCCCGCCGTCTGCACGGCGCGCAGGGCGTGGTCCGCGTCGAGCACCCCACGATCCCGGGTCGGGTCGACGCCCCTCTGGCCGACCGCGACTTCCCCCGCGGCACCGGTGGGGTCTTCTCGATCGACCTCGCCGGGGGAGAGGACGCCGCCGCGGCCTTCTGCGACGCCCTGGAGCTGTTCACCCTCGCGGTCAACATCGGCGATGCCCGCTCGCTGATCTGCCATCCCGCCACCACCACGCACTGCCACCTCGACGAGAGGCAGCGCCGCGCGTGCGGCGTCGGCCCCGGCACGGTCCGGCTGAGCATCGGGCTGGAGGACGTCGAGGACCTCACCGCCGACCTCGAGCGGGGCCTCGCCGCCGCGCGAGCCGTGGCGGCGTCGCCCGGCGCCGGCTCACCGGCTGTCGTCGACCCCGTGGCCACCAGTCGAGGGTGATCCCGGTCCCGGACGGGAACATCCCCGCTCCCGGTGCGGTTCGAGCGGACATGGAGTCCTCTGCGCGCAACCCTGACGTGCGCACCACCGACGTGGTGGTGATCGGTGCCGGCCAGGCGGGACTGTCCGCCGCCTACCACCTGCGTCGGCGCGGCCTGGAGTTCGTGATCCTGGACGCCGAGGACGGGCCCGGCGGAGCCTGGCGCCACCGCTGGGACAGCCTCACCATGGCGACCGTCAACGGAATCCGGGAGCTGCCCGGCATGCCCGAGGTGGCCGCCGAGGCCGCTGCTCCGTCGAACCGGGCCGTGCCCGCCTACTTCGCCGACTTCGAGGAGCGCTTCGAGGTTCCCGTCGAGCGCCCGGTGCGGGTGACGCTGGTCGAGGACGACCCCGCCGCGGCCGCTTCCGGGGACGACGCACCGGATCCCGCACGGACCCCGCTGCTGGTCCACTCCGTCGGCCCGGACGGCACTCGTCGCGCGCCGATCCGTGCCCGCGCGGTGTTCAGCGCGACCGGCACCTGGACCCGCCCCTTCGTCCCCGCCATCCCGGGAGCCGACTCGTTCCGAGGCCGCCGGCTGCACACCGTCGACTACGTCCGCGCCGAGGACTTCGCCGGGCAGCGGGTCGCCGTCGTCGGCGGCGGCATCAGCGCCCTGGGCTTCCTCCAGGAGATCGCCGAGGTCGGCGAGACCCTCTGGTACACCCGACGCGAGCCGGTGTTCGGGGACGGGCCCTTCACCCACGAGGCCGGCCGTCAGGTCATCGCCGGCGTGATCGACCGGGTCCGCCAGGGCCGGCCCGCCGGCTCCGTCGTCTCGAACACCGGCCTGCGCTGGACCCCGGAGCTGCGGGAGGCCGCGCGCCGCGGGGTCCTCCGGCGACGACCCATGTTCGAGCGCATCACCGAGACCGGGTTGGTGGAGGCCGACGGCACCACCACCGAGCTGGATGCGATCCTGTGGGCCACCGGCTTCCGCCACGAGCTGCGCCACCTGCGCCGGCTGGGGCTGCGGAGCCCGCTCGGCGGCATCGCCCTGGACGGCACCGCGGCGGCGGCGGACCCGCGCATCCATCTGCTCGGTTACGGCCCCAGCGCCTCGACCATCGGCGCCAACCGTGCGGGGCGCGCCGCCGTGACCGCCCTGCTGAGGACCTTCGAGAGAGAAGACGTGCCCGTCTAGGCTGGAGCCCAGCCCACCGGGAGGAGCCCCCATGAGTTCTGCGACCGCTGCGACTGCTGTGTCCGAGCATGCCGTCCCCACCGTCCTGCCCGCCCTGCCCGAGGAGGGGATCGAGCGGGTGCTGTGCGTCGTGGCCCACCCCGATGACATGGAGTACGGCGCCTCCGCGGCCGTGCGCGCCTGGTCCGAGGCGGGCGTCGAGGTGACCTACCTGCTGCTGACCCGCGGCGAGGCCGGGATGGCCGAGGATCCGACGATCGTCGCCCCGCTGCGCGCCCGGGAGCAGCAGCGCGCCTGCGAGGTCGTCGGCGTGAAGGAGCTGCGGATCCTCGAGCATCCCGACGGCATGCTGGAGGCGACCCTGGCTCTGCGCCGGGACATCGCCCGTGCGGTCCGCCAGGTGCGCCCGGACCTCGTGCTGACGGCGAACTTCGATCTGGAGGCCTATGGTTCGCTGAATCAGGCCGATCACCGGGCGGCGGGGATCAGCGCGGCGGACGGCACCCGGGACGCCGCCAACCCCTGGGTGTTCCGCGAGCTGCTCGAGGACGAGGGGCTGGAGCCCTGGCCCGCGCGCGCCCTGCTGGTCCTGGGCCATCCCGAGCCGACCCACGCCAAGGCCGTCAGCACCGCGCACGTGCAGGCTGCGGTCGACTCCCTGCGTGCCCACGAGGCGTACCTCGAGCACGTCACCGGCGACCCCGCCCCCGAGGACTTCATCCCCGAGATCCTGCGCGCCGGCGGCACGGCTGCCGGGTGCGAGCACGCGGTGACCGTGCGGGCCCACGACCTCGGCGGTCTCGGGGAGTGACCTGACACCGTCTCGAGACATGGGACGGGACCGCTCGGTCGCCCTGGTCCTTGGCGCGCCGCGCGGAACGTTCCTAGGCTGGGGGCAGCACCGGACGACGAGCCACGGATCCGCTGACGCGTTCCCGCGCCCCCCGGATCCGGGAAGGAGCAGTCCATGTCCACCATGCACGAGGGGCTCGACCTCTCGCAGATCCCCGAGCTCGCCGCGCAGCTGCGCGTCGACTCCGTCCGCGCCTCCACCGCCGCCGGGTCCGGGCACCCCACCTCCAGCATGTCGGCCGCCGACCTGCTGGCCACGCTGGTGTCCCGCCACCTGCGGTACGACTGGGACGACCCCGCGGCCGACGGCAACGACCATCTGATCTTCTCCAAGGGCCACGCCTCCCCCCTGCTGTACGCGGTCTACAAGGCGGTCGGCGTGGTCTCCGACGAGGAGCTGATGACCGGCTACCGACGTTTCGACCAGCGTCTCGAGGGCCACCCCACCCCGGTGCTGCCCTGGGTCGACGTCGCCACCGGCTCCCTCGGCCAGGGCCTTCCCGACGGCGTCGGCGTCGCGCTGTCCGGCAAACACCTCGAGCAGGCTCCCTACCGCGTGTGGGTCCTGTGCGGCGACAGCGAGATGGCCGAAGGCTCCATCTGGGAGGCGCTCGACAAGGCCTCCCACTACGGGCTCACCAACCTCGTCACCATCGTCGACGTCAACCGGCTCGGCCAGCGCGGTCCCACCGAACTCGGCTGGGACCTCGATGCCTACGCCGCGCGGGTGGAGGCCTTCGGGGCCCGTGCTCTCGTCATCGACGGCCACGACATCCAGCAGATCGACGACGCCCTCGCCCAGGCCGATGAGCCCGGTGATCGCCCGATCGTGATCCTCGCCCGCACCGTCAAGGGCAAGGGCTACTCCGCGGTCGAGGACCAGGAGAACAAGCACGGCAAGCCGATCCCCGAGGACGAGGAGAAGGAGGCGATCGACGAGCTCGGCGGGCAGCGCGACCTGCTCGTGCGCGGTCCTCGGCCGCCCGAGGTCACCCGGTCCGTGCCCGAGGTGCGTCCCGTCGAGCTGCCCACCTTCGAGATGGGGGAGGAGCTCGCCACCCGCAAGGCCTACGGCAAGGCCCTGGTCGCCCTCGGCCACGCCGATCCTCGCGTGGTCGCCCTGGACGGCGAGGTCTCCAACTCCACCGGCACCGGCGACTTCGTGGAGGAGTTCCCGGAGCGGTACTTCGAGATGTTCATCGCCGAGCAGCAGCTGGTGGCGGCCGCCACCGGGCTGTCCGTACGAGGCCACATCGCCTTCGCCTCCTCCTTCGCGGCGTTCCTCACCCGCGCCGCGGACTTCCTGCGGATGGCTCCCGTCTCCCGGGTGGACCTGCGGATGGTCGGCTCCCACGCCGGCGTCGAGATCGGCGCCGACGGGCCCTCCCAGATGGGCCTGGAGGACCTCGCGCTGTTCGCGGCCCTCCAGGACTCGACGGTGCTGTACCCCTCGGACGCGACATCGACGGCGAAGCTCGTCGAGCAGATGGCTGCGACCTCCGGTGTCAGTTACCTGCGCACCACCCGCGGCGGCTACCCGGTGCTGTACGAGGCGGGCGAGGAGTTCCCCGTCGGCGGTTCCAAGACGCTGGTCAGCTCGGAATCCGACGACGTCACCCTGATCGGCGCCGGCGTCACGCTGCACCAGGCGCTGTCCGCCGCGGCGACGCTCGCCGAACAGGGCATCCGCGCCCGCGTGATCGACGCCTATTCGGTCAAGCCGATCGACGTCGACGGCATCCGTGCCGCCGTCGAGTCGACCGGGGGACGGGTGGTCGTCGCCGAGGACCACCACGCCGAGGGCGGACTCGGTGCCGCGGTGCTCGCCGGCCTCGCCCGGGAGAGCATCCAGGACCTCCACCTCGAGCACCTCGCCGTGGACGGCGTGCCTGGATCGGGCACCCCCGCCGAGCTGCTGGACTGGGCCGGGATCGACGCCGCGCACATCGCGGCGGCGGCCCGCAGCCTGCTGGAGGCCTGAGCGGACGCTCCCCACGACGACGGCCGCGCCTCGATCCCGCATCGAGGCGCGGCCGTCGCCGTGCCCGGCGGAGGGGAGTCCTCGGCCCGGCGGCGGCTCGAGGTCAGGAGGCTCGCTCGTCCCGTCGGCCGAGCTGCAGGTCGTCCATGTCCTCGAGTTCTCTGCCCTTCGTCTCCGGGAGCAGGCGCACCACGAAGACGAACGAGATCGCCGCGAAGACGGTGTAGACCGTGTAGGCGAAGGTCAGGCCGACCTGCGACATGGCGGGGAACGTCGTGGACACCAGGAAGTTCGCGATCCATTGGGTGGCGCCTGCGACGGCCAGGGCGGAGGCGCGGATGCGATTGGGGAACATCTCCCCGAGCATCACCCACATGATCGGGCCCCAGGTGGTCGCGAAGAACACCACGAACGCGTTGGCGCCGATCAGGGCGACCGTGGACCAGGGGTCCAGGAGCGAGACGGCGTCGCCCGCGCCCTTCTCGGCGAAGGAGAAGGCGACAGCCATCGCCGCCAGGGAGATCGTGGTGCCGGCGGAGCCGATCAGCAGCATGGGTCGGCGGCCCACGCGGTCCACCAGCAGGATCGCCACGATCGTGGCGATGATATTGATCACCGAGGTGATCGTGCTGGTCAAGAACGCCTGGGACTCTTCGAAGCCGACGGACTGCCACAGCGTCGTCGAGTAGTAGAAGATCACGTTGATGCCGAGGAGCTGCTGGAGCGCGGCCAGGAGGATCCCCACCCAGACGATCGGCCTCAGCCCGAGGCGGTCCCCGAGCAGGTCCCGGAGGGTCTCGCGCTGCTCCCGCTCCAGGGAGCTGCGGATCTGATCGATCTTCAGGTTCACGTCGAGCTCACCGGTGAACCGGTACAGCACCCGAGAGGCCTCGTCGAACTTCCCCGTCGCGACCAGGAACCGCGGTGACTCCGGCAGCTTCAGCGCGAACACGCCGTAGAAGACGGCAGGGACCGCCTCGATCAGGAACATCCACCGCCAGGCGGGCACCCCGAACCAGAGGGTCGCCGCCGCGCCGCCGGCGACGTCGGCGAGCAGGGCGTTCGACAGCAGCGCGGCGAAGATGCCCAGCACGATCGACAGCTGCTGGAGCGAGCCCAGCCGGCCGCGGTACCGCGCCGGGGCCACCTCCGCGATGTAGGCGGGGGCGATGATGCTGGCCGCCCCCACGCCCAGGCCGCCGAGGATGCGCCAGGCGATCAGATCCCATACCCCGATGGCGAGGCCGGATCCGATCGCCGAGACGAAGAACAGAACCGCCGCGATCACCATCACCTTCACGCGCCCGTACCGGCTGGAGAGGCTGCCGGCGAACCAGGCGCCCACGGCGCTCCCCAGCAGCGCGGAGGAGACGGCGAAACCGGTCAGACCGGATCCGAGCGTGAACTCCTCGGACAGCGCGTCAACGGCGCCGTTGATGACGGAGGTGTCGAAGCCGAACAGGAAGCCGCCGACCGCGGCGGCGACGCTGATGACGATCACCTTGGGATTCAGGTGCTGTGCATGCTCCGCCGAAGAGCCGGCGGATCCCTCTGCTGTCGACATGAGAACGGTGCCTCCGGGTCGGGGACGGGGTGAGGCCGACGGTACCCCGGAACGGCCTGAGGCAGCAGGCAGCCGGTCACGCGAGGGGCGCGGCCGCACGACGCGCTCCGACCGGAGCCGTGATGACCGTCACATCCTCGCGGAGCAGTCAGTCGTGGCCGGGCGCGTCCTCGTCGTCGTTCCCCTCACCGGTCTCGGCGGCGGCCTCGAGGCGCTCGAGCTCCTGCTCGGCGACGGCCGGGTCGAGCTTGACGAAGACCGGGACGGGCTTGACGACCGTCTGCCCCACGGCCACCGGGTGGTGTCCCCAGGACGGGACGTCGGTGTAGTCGCCGGTGATGACGGGGTAGGAGGGGCCGCCATCGAGGTCCTCGACCTCCACGATGTGCGGCAGCGGGGCGATCTGCCGGTCGCCGCCCAGGGCCCGCTCGACCGCATTGGCGGACTGCGGCAAGAACGGGGCGAGCATCGTGTTGAGATCGGTGACGGCCTGGGCGAGGACGTGCAGCACCGTCAGCAGGCGCGGGCGCTGCTCCTCGGCCTTCAGCTTGAACGGCTCGGTGCGGGAGACGTAGGCGTTCGCCTCGCCGACCAGGCGCATGGCCTCGGTGATCGCGGCCCGCTGGCGGTGGGCCTCGATGAGCGTCCCGACGGTGTCGAAGCCCTCCCGGATCGCGCCGAGCAGCTGCTCGTCGATCTCCTCGAGGTCGCCGGCGGGAGGGATCTCGCCGACGTTCTTGGCGATCATGGCCGCGGTGCGGTTGATCAGGTTCCCCCAGCCCGCGACCAGCTCGTTGTTGGTGCGAGAGACGAAGTCGGACCAGGTGAAGTCCGCATCCTGGTTCTCCGGGCCGGCGGCGGAGATGAAGTACCGCAGAGCATCGGGCTGGTAGCGCTCGAGGACGTCGCGCACGTAGATGACGATGCCCTTGGAGGAGGAGAACTTCTTGCCCTCCATCGTGAGGAACTCGCTCGAGACGACCTCGGTGGGCAGTGTCAGCTCGCCGAACTTCCCGGGCTCGCCGCCCTTGTCGCCCGCGCCGTTCTGGGCGATCATCTCCGCCGGCCAGATCTGGGAGTGGAAGACGATGTTGTCCTTGCCCATGAAGTAGTAGGCGAGGGTGTCGGGATCGTTCCACCACCTCCGCCACGCCTCGGGATCGCCGGAGCGCCGGGCCCACTCGATGGACGCGGAGAGGTAGCCGATCACGGCGTCGAACCACACGTACAGACGCTTGTTGGGCTGATCCTCCCAGCCCGGCACCGGGATGCCCCAGTCGATGTCCCGGGTCATCGCGCGGGGCTTGATGTCGTCGAGGATGTTCTGGCTGAAGCGGATCACGTTCGGGCGCCACAGACCCGTGGCCTCCCGTTCGTCGAGCCAGCGCCCGAGCTCCCCGGCCAGGGCGGGCAGGTCCAGGAACCAGTGCGAGGTCTCGATGAACTCCGGGGTCTCGCCGTTGATGCGCGAGACGGGGTCGATCAGATCCGTGGGGTCCAGCTGATTGCCGCAGGTGTCGCACTGGTCGCCGCGGGCACCGCCGGCACCGCAGATCGGGCAGGTGCCCTCGATGTAGCGGTCCGGCAGGGTGCGGCCGGTCGACGGGGAGATCGCCCCGGAGGTGCTCTTCTCGACCATGTAGCCGTTCTCGCGCACCGCGACGAACATGTCCTGGACCACCTGGTGATGGTTGCGGGTGGTGGTCCGCGTGAACAGGTCGTAGCTGAGGCCCAGCGCCACGAGGTCCTCGACGATCAGACGGTTGTTGCGGTCGGCGAGCTCGCGGGCCGTGATGCCCTCTCTATCGGCCTCCACCAGGATCGGTGTGCCGTGCTCGTCGGTGCCGGAGACCATGAGCACGTCGTGGCCGGCCATGCGCATGTAGCGGGAGAAGACGTCGGAGGGGACGCCGAAGCCGGCGACATGACCGATATGGCGGGGACCGTTGGCGTACGGCCAGGCGACCGCGGACAGGACTGTGCTCATAGCAGTCGAGTCTAGAGGAGGGCGGGCCCGGTCTCAGCCGCGATCATGGCGCACGGCGCGCCAGCCGAACTCCTCCGCCCCGCGCACGTGCCCGGCCGAATCGTCGAGGAAGGCGACCTGGTCAGGACGGAGGACGCTGGTCAGCTCCTGCGTGAGGCGGGCGTGGGCGCGGGCGAATGCCTCGCGCTCGGGCTTGGCGGCGCCGAGGTCCGCCGTGTTCAGCAGGAATCGTCGGCGCGGGCCGAGGAAGCCGGTCAGCCCCAGCTCGTCCAGCTCCTCGGGGACGCGATCGGTGCCGTTGGTCAGGACGAACACCCCCAGCCCGTCCTCGCGGAAGCGCAGCAGGTGTGCGAGCACCTCCCGGTCGAGCCGCGCCGGGGTGCCCGCCCAGAGCCGCACGGTCTCCCGCGCGGCCGCGGGAGCGGCCCCCTGCGCCACGAGCTCGTCGACGCAGCGCTCCCGCCACTGCGCGTGGGTGCCGCGACCGCGGGTGACCTCCTCGAGGAAGGGGTGACCGAGGATGGCCGCGAAGGCCGTGCCCGGTGCGACGCCGGCGCGGTGGTCGAGCCGGTCCCACAGGGAGGGATCGAAGACCCGCAGCACCCCGTCGAGGTCGGAGACCACCGCGCGCACGTCGTGGGCTGAGACCAGGGCGCGCAGCTGTTGCAGAGAAGTCGGGGGAGGGGCCATCGAGCCATCCTAGGAGCGGGTGCGCGCTCACCATCGACGGGAATTGCCGTGACAGCTCCCGCGCGGCGGCCTACCGTGGAGGGCATGAACATCGTCATGTCGAGCGCCGCCCACGTGGCGCGCCCCCGCGTCCGCCGCTGACGGCGGCGCACGAGCACACCCCCACGCCGTCGTCCGGACCATGACCGGGCGGCCGTTTCGCCATGCCCGGTGACCCACCACCGGAAGGCACGACATGACCTCACACACCTCCTCTCTCCCGTCCACCGGCACCGCGCATCTTCGCGCCCGGGACCTGCGCCTGGCCCGCGGCGGACGGGTGCTGCACGACGGGCTCGACCTCACGCTCGCCCCGGGCGACCGCCTCGCCGTGGTCGGCGAGAACGGACGCGGCAAGACCACCCTGCTCGAGGTGCTGGCCGGGGCCCTCGAGCCCGACGCCGGCACCCTCGAGCGCCACGGCAGCCTCGGCGTGGTCCAGCAGGACCTGCCGGTGACCACCGCGGAACGCACCGTCGGGGACCTGCTCGATGAGCTGCTCGCCCGGCCCCTGCACGCGCTGGCCGAGCTCGACGAGGCGTCAGCGGCGCTGGCGGACGACGTCGGCCCCGCCGCGAGTGCACGTTACGACGCGGCACTGGCCCTGGTCACCGCCATGGACGCCTGGGACGCCCCGCGCCGGCTCGAGGTCGCCCTGGACGAGGTCGAGGCGGTCACCGACCGCACCCGCGCCCTCGCGACGCTCTCGGTGGGTCAGCGCTACCGGGTGCGCCTGGCCGGGGTCCTCGCCGCCCGCGACGACCTGCTGCTGCTGGACGAGCCGACCAACCACCTCGACGCCCGCGGACTCGACCACCTCACCCGCGCCCTGCGGGAGCACCCCGGCGCGCTCGCCCTGGTCACCCACGACCGGGCTCTGCTCGCGGACGTCGCCACCGCGGTGCTCGACCTCGATCCGACCCGCGACGGTCGTGCCCTGCTGGTCGGCGGCGGCCTGCAGCGGTGGCAGGAGGTCCGCGACCGCGCCCGGGCCGCCTGGGAGGAGGCCCACCGCGCCCAGCAGGAGGAGCATGCGCGGCTGAGCTCCCGGGCCGAGGAGGCCCGCTCGCGGCTGTCGACCGGCTGGCGACCGCCCAAGGGCACCGGGAAGCACCAGCGCCAGACTCGTGCCCCCGGCGTGGTGCGGGCGATGAACGACCGGCTCGACCGGCTCGAGGAGCACCGTCTCGACGTCCCGCCCCCGCCCCCGAGGCTCACCCTGCCCGCCGCGAGCACCACGGTCGGCGCGCCGCTCCTGCGGGCCGACGACGTGCACGTCACCGGGCGCCTGGAGCGGACGACGCTGCGGCTCGAGGGCGGGGACCGCCTGCTCGTCGTCGGCCCCAACGGGGCGGGCAAGACCACTCTGCTGCGCGTGCTCGCCGGGGAGCTTCCCCCGGACAGCGGCGGGGTGCGGGTGCTCGGCGGCGCACGGATCGCCCGTCTGCCCCAGGAGGACGAGCGTCCCGCGGTGCACCGGGGCAGTCCGGGGGAGCGACGGCGCCGGGACCTGGCGACGCTGTTCGGCCGCCGTCCCGACGTGCTGCTGCTGGACGAGCCGACGAACCACCTCGGCATCAGCGGGGTCGACGACCTGCTCTCCGCGCTCGAGCAGTCCCCGTCGGCCGTGGTGCTCGCCACCCACGACCGCTGGATGCTGCGCGCGCTCGCGCACTGGCCGCGGCTCGTGCTCGGCGGGACGAGGACGGAGTGAGCGGCGCTGTCCTCAGTGGTCGCCGCGGCGACCCAGGGTCGTCTCCGGCGTGGCCCCGGGCCGGGTCCACTGGGGGACGGGGCGGCTCGTCGGCCCCCAGGCGGCGTTCCCGTCGGCGTCGGTGCGCCAGTACCAGCAGGCCGGTTGGTCCGCCTCGCGTCCCGGCGGCATCTCCTGCCAGGCCTCGCCGCGGCCGAAGGGCGTGTGGTCGAGGAGGGCGAGGCCGGGTTCGGCGATCTCGTTCCCGCGGCCCGTCGTCGAGTAGGTGAGGAAGACCCTCTCGCCGTCGCGCACGAAGCAGGCCAGGTAGCCCATCTCGCCGCCGATCGGGCCGTCGAGGCCGCGGACCGAGTACCAGGGCTGCGCGTAGCCCATGAACTCAACGAAGGGGGCGACCTCCTCCCACGCCCCGGTGGTGAGGATCGCGAAGGAGACGCCGCGGGCATTGAGGTACGTCGCGTCCTGCAGGTGCCAGGCGGTCACCGTGCAGCCCTCGCACTGACCTTGGTGCGGCGCGCCGTCCCACCACATGTGCTGGTAGACGATCAGCTCCTGGCGCCCCTCGAACAGGTCGAGGAAGGGGACCGGACCGTCCGGGCCGACGACCTCGGTGGCGGCATCGACCTCCAGCATGGGCAGTCGTCGGCGCTCGGCGGCCAGGGCGTCACCCGCGTGGGTGTGCTCCTTCTCGCGCACCAGCAGCGCATCGCGCTCGGCCTGCCAGGTGGCACGGTCGACGACGGGCGGGAGGCCCTCTCGGGCGGTGGTCGGGTCCTGCGGCGAGTGCGTCATGGTGTCCTCCCGGGCCTCGCGCGCCGGGCGGCGGTGCCTGTGGCGCGGCGGTATCCAGTCAAGCACTCGTGCCGCGGCGACGGAAGGGATTCGGGGCGGGTGGCGATCACTGGATACCCTGTGACCATGAGCAACGAAGGACTTCAGGCCGCCCAGCAGAAGATGGCCGATGCCGGGGTCGCCCGGACCGCCATCGACGTCTTCACCCACTACTACGGTCAGCTCGAGGAGGGGGTCACCGGCACCATCCCCGAGGGCACGATCGAGCCCTACCTCGACCCGCCGCTGCTCGAGGACGTCACGATCGATCCCGCCCACGCCAAACAGGTCTTCGACCGGCTCGCCATCATCAATCTCAACGGCGGGCTCGGCACCTCGATGGGATTGGACCAGGCCAAGTCCCTGCTGCCCGTGCGGGACGGCAAGAACTTCCTGGACCTCCTGGTCGAGCAGGTCCTGGCCGCCCGGCGCGGAACCGGCTCGCGGCTGCCGCTGATCTTCATGAACTCCTTCCGCACGCGCGAGGACACCCTCGCCGTGCTCGAGAAGTATCCCGACCTGCGTGTCGGCGACCTGCCGTTGGACTTCCTGCAGAACAAGGAGCCCAAGCTCCGCACCGACGACCTCACGCCGGTCACCTGGGAGCAGGACCCGGCGCTGGAATGGTGCCCGCCCGGCCACGGCGACCTCTACACCGCCCTGCAGACCTCCGGGCTGCTCCAGCAGCTGCTGGACGCCGGCTTCACCTACGCCTCCGTCTCCAACTCCGACAACCTCGGCACCGTCCCCAGCCCCGTCCTGGCCTCCTGGTTCGCTTCCACCGGGCCCCCCTATGCCGCCGAGCTGTGCCGCCGGACGCCCGCGGACCGCAAGGGCGGTCACCTGGCGGTGCGCACGTCCGACGGCCGTCTCATCCTGCGTGACACCGCGCAGACCCCGGCCGAGGAGATGGACTACTTCACCGACGAGCACCGCCACCCCTTCTTCCACACCAACAACCTCTGGTTCGATCTGGAGAAGCTCGACGCCGTGCTGAAGGAGCGCAAGGGCGTCATGGGCCTGCCGCTGATCCGCAACGAGAAGACCGTCGACCCCTCAGACTCGTCGAGCCCGGCCGTCTACCAGCTCGAATCCGCCATGGGCGCAGCGATCGAGGTGTTCGACGGGGCGACCGCGATCGTCGTGGGCCGGGACCGCTTCCTGCCGGTCAAGGCCACCAGCGACCTGATGCTGATCCGCTCCGACGTGTACGACCTCGACGAGCGCGCGGCCCTGGTCCAGCGGGTCGACACGGTGCCGTCGGTGTCGCTGAGCGCGGCGTCCTACAAGCTGATCGGCGACTTCGAGCCGCGCTTCTCGCACGGCGTGCCCTCGCTCAAGGACGCCGTCAGCCTGGACGTCCAGGGAGACTGGACCTTCGGCGGCGACGTCACCGTGGTCGGAGATGCCGTGCTGGGCGCCGAGGGCGGCGAGGTGCCCGAGGGTGCCCGCGTCGGCACGGTCAGCCCGGCCTGAGCGAGCAGCGGGGCGCGGGTCCGGATGTGCTGCTTTCGGCACCGCGGCGCCGGGCACGGCGATGCGCGCAGGGCCGTCTGCTCAGTCAGCTCAGGTGGGGCCAGAGTGGACGTGGCGCTGCGGCGAGCGCGAGGGAGCGGGCGAAACCGGCCTGATCGAGCAGGTGGGTCCCGGCGTCGGTCTCTCGCGAATCGGTGACCAGGTCGGTCTCGGGATCGCGCCGGGTGTCCCAGAGTCGCTGCGCGTACTCCTCGGTGATCTCCCGACCTCGGACGCGGCTGCCCAGGATCGACTCCGCCATCAGCAGGTTCGACAGGAGGATGGCGTTGAACTGGAGCGGCTGCTCGTCGAAGGGACCGCCGTCCTCGAACGGGCGATACCGCGCGAAGATCGCCTCGACCAGATCCAGGGCGTTGTCCCGGTGGACGCTCTCGCCGGTGATCTCATAGGCGAGCGCCTCGGCCCCGAGCGGGACGCCCTGGTTGTAGGTCCAGAAGGTCGTGTCGATCTGCCCGTCGGGCTTGATGTTGTCCCAGTACAGACCCTCCGGTGCCAGCAGGGTCTCCCGGGCCCAGGACATCCAGCGCAGGGCGTCCTCGAGGGCAGCGGGATCCCCGGTGAGCTGATGCCACCGCAGGGCGACCTTCGCCGACGGCACGGTGGAGACGGTGTTGCGATCCCGGTTCCAGTCAGCCTGAGTCCAGAAGATGCCGCCGGGGGAGGCCAGGCTCTGGTCGGTGGACTCCCCGGAGCGGAAGAGGTCCAGCAGCTGGCGGGCACGATCCAGGTCTCCCGCCGATCCGTCGGTGAGCAGGTGCTGTTCGATCTCGAGCAGCGCGATCCAGTCGTTGTCGTCGTAGTAGAAATCGCCGTGGGCACCCTGGATCGAGTCGGTCGCGGCGGTGTAGCCGGGCAGGCCGGTGGTGCCCCCTGCGGGGTACCAGTAGTGCTCCTGGGCGCGGATCAGGGCGGCATCGGCCGCGTCGGGATCGAGGTCGCCCGTGTGCGTGGGCGGGCCACCGTCCGTGAGCGCGGCGATGAGCTCGGTGACCGCGGCGCGAGCCTGCGACAGCGGCCACGCATAGCTGAACTCCGGATCGCCCTCCTGGCGGGGGAAGCGCTCGATGAGCATGTCCGGGTCCGTCTCGGCGCGGAAGTGCGTCAAAAGCGCTGCCGAGGCCGCGACCGCCCGGTCACGGGCCTGCCTCGGGGTGACAGGGCCGACGGGGGAGCGGTCGTTCTCGGACGCGACGGGAAGAGTCCTCTCGACGGGGGCAGCGGTGGCTGCAGGAGGGACGGCGAGGACCGCCGTGGAGGTGAGCGCAGCGGAGAGCACGCCGCGCCGCGACGGGGAGACGGGGACGGCCGGGTCGGTCATGGCGAGGCACCTCGCGGGGCGATCGGGGATGGGGGCGCCCCTACGCTAGCGGGAGGTGTGATCCGGCGCACGCTTCTTGGTACCGATCGGACGTCCCCTCAGGCGGCGGTGCGTCGTCCACCCTGCGGGGCGACCTCGTCCTTGACCAGGAGGTTCCCGATCGGCGGATCGGTGACCCAGCGTGTCGCGGTGGCGACGATGCCGCGGGAGAGCACCGCGGTGATCGCCAGACCGATGACGATCAGGGGCAGCGGCGCCCACCAGGCCTCGACCCAGGCGAAGGGCTCGTCCATGTAGCGGATCGGCAGCAGGACCAGAGGATGCAGGAGGTAGATCGTCAACGAGCGGGCACCGAGCGCGGTCCAGATCGTCTGTCCCAGCGGCGTGGCCAGCAGCAGGGCGACCGTGCCGACCATGCCGGCGGCGAGCACCAGGATCTGCATGATGATCGCGAGCCAGATCTCGTAGGGCCCGTCGGCGTAGCTGCCGCGGAGGAAGAACCGCGAGACCGAATACATCTCGTGGGTGGCGAAGGAGAACACCAGCGCCGCCAGCAGAACGCCGCCGCCGACCCAGACGCGGTGGGGCAGCGTCTTCAGCTTCTGCAGCATCGCCGGCGTCGTCACCAGCCCCAGGACGAAGAACGGCAGCATCTCGAAGAAGCGCCCCAGGGTGAAGGTGCTGTCCAGATCGGGATCCAGCGGAGCGATCACCGCGACGGCCACGGCGAACACCAGCGGATAGCGCAGCACCCGCAGCACGGGCGTGATCAGGCGCCACATCAGCAGAGCCAGCAGGAACCACAGGGTCCAGGCGGTGGAGACGAACTGCAGATGGAATTCCTGGCCCAGCAGCAGCATCTTCCCGACCTCGTGGAGCATCTGGAAGATCAGGAACGGCGCGAGCATCGCGGTCAGCAGGCGGCGCACCTGCCGCGGCTCATTGCGATAGGAGCGGGAGAGGAACCCGGAGATGGCCACGAATGCGGCCATGTGGAAGGAATAGATCCAGGTATGGATCGCGCCCCCGAGGAACCCGGACTTGCCGTCGAAGCATTCGAGCGTGTGCCCGACGACGACGAGGGTGATGAGAATGCCGCGGGCGTTGTCCAGGAACGGATCGCGCACTGTCTTCGCGGGGGGCGTCGGCGGCAGATCCTCCCGGCCGGTGGCTGGTGGGGACGCGACGCCCGCATCCCGTTCATGGTCCGCCGCGGCGGCGGCCGACGGTGCAGTGCCCCCGGGGCGCCGCAGTGCCGGGGCACGGCGATGCTGGGCACCAGGACGCGGTCGGCTCGGATCGGCGTCGGTCATGGATCTCCTCGATGCTCACCTCGTGACGACCGCGTCAGAGTACGACCCCGGCGCCGGGGCTAGGTCGAGGCGCGCCCGACGGCGCACGGCGAGATGCGCGGCGCGGCGAGGCCCGGGATCGCACCGCGGCGAGTCGCGGGGCTCGGCGCGTCGCGCGGCACGACCGTGCGCGGGCGGCCCGTCAGGCCGGTCCGCGGGCGTAGCCCCGTCCGCCGGTGAGGTCCAGCTGGTGGGGCAGGGGATTGCCGAAGCGGTGGTCCGTGGCGCTGATCGCCTGCTCGTGCAGGAACGGCAGCATCTCCACCCGGCCGCTGGCGACCACGGCACCGGTGAACAGGGCGACCTCGACGTGCTCGGCGGTCGCGGCGCGCAGATGCTCGTCGGCCTCGCCGAGCAGACGGATCCGCGGCCGGCGGAGACCGGGCACCCGGCGCGCGAAGGTCGGGGCGTCTTCCACCTGGACCTCGGACCCCGACAGACCCGCGGCGGTGGCGACCTCGGTCAGCGCCGGGTCGGCCAGGGAGACCTCGACGTCGGCGTCCACGGTCGCGGCGGCATGCAGCACGCGGGCCAGCTGGGTCGCGGACGTGCCGGCGGCCGCCCGGATCAGCACCGGGATCGGCAGATGCCGCAGGACGTTGATCTCGCCGTGCAGGTCCTGCACGTCCCGCGGAACGAAAGTGCTCGCCCAGTGCTCGCGGTCGGAGTGACGGGCGGCGGACAGCCAGGCGTCCTCGTCACCGGCCGAGAGCGCCGACCCCGCGTCGGCGGCGTCCATGAGGTGGACGAGGTAGTTCGGGCCGCCGGCCTTCGAGGTCTGCCCGATCGCCGAGCGCTTCCAGCCGCCGAAGGGCTGACGCTGCACGATGGCCCCGGTGATGCCGCGGTTGACGTAGAGGTTCCCGGCCTCGACGTGCTCGGTCCACCAGGCGATCTCGGCGGGTTCCAGCGAGTGCAGCCCGGCGGTGAGGCCGTAGGCGGTGCCGTTCTGGATCCGCACCGCGTCCTCGAGGGTCTCGGCATGGATCACGCCGAGGATCGGACCGAAGTACTCCGTGAGGTGGAACGCGGAACCCTCCTCGACGCCGGCGCGCACACCGGGGGAGAACAGGCGCCCGGAACCGTCCAGCTGCCGGGGGCGCGCGAGCCAGGACTCACCATCAGCCAGCTCCGTCAGCCCGGAGGCGAGCTTCTCGCCGGGCTCCTCGATGACCGGGCCCATCTGGACGGTCGGATCCGTCGGCTCGCCGACGTGGAGGCTGAGCACCGCATCGGCGAGCTGCGCGGAGAAGCGGCGGGAATCGGAGACGGAGCCGACGGTGATCACCAGGGAGGCGGCCGAGCACTTCTGCCCTGCGTGCCCGAAGGCGCTGGTGGCGACATCGTGCGCAGCCAGATCCAGATCCGCGTGCGGGGTGACGATGATCGAGTTCTTGCCGCTGGTCTCGGCGAGGATCCGCAGCTCGGGCCGCCAGGACGCGAACAGCGCGGCCGTGTCCGAGCCCCCGGTGAGGATGAGCTGATCGACCCGCGGATCCGAGATCAGGGCGCGACCCACCTCGTTCTCGGGCACGTCGACGAGGGTGAGCACCCCCTCGGGGACGCCCGCCTCATGCAGCAGGCGGCCGATCAGGGCACCGCAGCGCCGGGACTGCGGGGCCGGCTTCATGATCACGGCGCTGCCGGTGACCAGGGCGGCGAGCGTCCCACCGGTGGGGATCGCCACCGGGAAGTTCCACGGCGGGGTGACGAGCGTCAGCGGGCGCGGGGTGAACGCGACGTCCTCCTGATGATCGAGCTGCTCGGCCTGCTCCGCGTAGTACAGGGCGAAGTCGATCGCCTCGCTGATCTCCGGGTCGCCCTGCTCGAAGGTCTTGCCGGTCTCCGAGGCCATGACCTCCAGCAGGTCACCGCGGTGTGCGGCCAGGGTCCCGGCGGCGCGGCGCAGGACCTGGGCCCGCTTCTGGACGGGCAGCGCCGCCCAGTCCTGCTGGGCCTCGAGAGCGCGGGTCAGGACCGACTGCACGCCCTCGACCGTCTCGATCCAGGCGTCGGCCGCCTCCTGCTCCCCGAGGACGGAGGTGCGGATCCGGTAGGTGACGGCCTCGGCCCATTCCTGGTTCGCGGCGGTGGAAAGATCGGTGTCGGGAGTGTTGCGGAAGGCCCCGGGGACGGCCGGCAGCGTCGTCGTCCCGAGCTCGACGGCCTCGCCGGCGGGGCTCTCGTGGGCGCGGTCCTGGTCACGATGGGTGGCCACCGAGGTCTCGGTCAGCGCCCGGGCGAGGGCACGGGAGAAGCGCTGCTCCTCGCGGGTGAACAGGTCCGGCTCGGTGTCGAGCTCGAAGGCGGCCGACAGGAAGTTCTCCGAGGACGCGTTCTCCTCCAGCCGACGCACGAGGTAGGAGACGGCGACATCGAAGTGGCGGGGGTGGACCACGGGGACGTACAGCCGCATGCTGCCGGTCGCCTCGCGGACCACGGCCTGCTGCCCCGGGGCCATGCCCGCGAGCATCTCGAACTCGACCCCGCTCCCGGGGCCGACGGGGATCTCCCGCTCACCCATCAGCAGATGCGCGAAGGCGACGTCGAACAGGTTGTGCCCGGCCACGCCCAGCTGCACGGACCGCAGCTGCTCGGGATGCAGTGCCTCGAGCAGCATCCGCTTGTACTGCGCGTCGGTCTCCTCCTTGCTGAGCAGCGGAGCCTGCGTCCACCCGTGCACGGAGGCGTCGACCTTCTCCATCGCGAGATTCGCGCCCTTGACCAGGCGCACCTTCACCGGGGCCCCGCCGGAGGCGACACGCCGCTCGGCGAAGCGGCGCAGCCGCGCCATCGCCGAGGGGGCGTCGGGCAGGTACGCCTGCAGGACGATGCCGGCGTGGAGCTGGGCGAGCTCGGGGCGGTCCAGGAGCTTCTCGAAGACCTGCAGCGTCAGCTCGAGGTCCCGGTACTCCTCCATGTCCATGTTCAAGAACGTGGGGTGCTCCGCGCGGGCCGCGTCGAGGTAGAGCGGCAGCAGGACCTCGACGATGTGGTCGACGGTCCGGGAAGCGGCCCACAGCGGCAGGTGGTCCACGATCGACGAGACCTTGATCGAGGCGTAGTCGACGTCCGGACGGGCGACGAGCTCGCGCACGCCCTGCAGGCGCCGCGACGCCTCCTTCGCCCCGAGCACGGCCTCGCCGAGCAGATTGATGTTCAAGGTGGTGCCGTCCGCGGTCAGCCGCGTGATCGCGGTGGTCAGCGGTCCGCTGCGGGCGTCGAGGATGAGGTGGGAGACCATTGTGCGCATGGCGGCCTGCGCCGTGGGAACGACGACGGAAGGGGCCAGGTGGGACGCGCTGCCGCCGAGGGAGACCACTCGGCGCAGCGCGGGCGGGAGGAACCCGGGCGGGTCCTGGGCCAGGCGGCGCAGCTCGACGGCCGCGGCCTTCGGATCCTCGGGCCGGATCACGCGGTCGACGAAGTCCAGGGTGAAGTTCAGGCCCTGCGGATCGCGCAGCAGATCCGAGAGCATCTTCGCGGCTCCGGGGATCGGCCGGGTCGCGGCGGCCTCGACCCAGGCGCGTACCTGAGCGGCGACATCCTCGATGGTCAACGTGGTGGTCATGCGCTCATCGAGCGGGAACTGCGACGGGGACAACAGGTCATCTCCTCGGTCGCCGTGCAACCACGGCGGGAACGGTCGGCGCGGGGCATCGTTGCCCTGCAGTGATCGTAGAGCTTTTGCCGGCGCGTCGTCTGAGGATCCGATCGCGCGCGCGTGCGGATTGTGTGACCGGAGTGGAACGGGGCGGGGACGAGGCACGCACGACGCGGGGTGGGACGACCACGGCACGGGCACGAGACGCGCAGGAGAAACGCAGGGAGAGTGCTCCGACGGGGGCGCCGATAGCGGCGGAGGAGGCGGACGGTGGCGCTGTCGGGGCGAGGACCGGTCGGTCGGACTCTCGCCCCATCGTGACCCTCCTGTGACACGATGCGGTCCACGACATCGACGATCCCTGGAGGCAGCGATGAAGAAGTTCATTTTCCTGGCCGGACTCGCCATCGGCTTCGTGGTCGGCTCGCGAGCGGGTCGGGGCCCCTACGAGTCCCTCGAGCGCACCGCACGCCAGGTCGCGGACGATCCCGAGGTGCAGCGACGGGCTCACCAGGCCAAGGACACCGCCGAGCGGGTCGCGCAGGACACCGCGAGCACCGTCAAGGAGAAGGCACCCGAGGTCGCCTCCTCCGTCAAGGGCGGGGTGGCCGGGGCGGCCGGTTCCGCCAAGGAGCGCCTCGGCGGCGGAGCCGAGGGCGAACTCGATGAGGACGCCGAGGTCCTCGCCACGGCCTCGAAGGATTCCGCGGATGCCGGCGGCGACGGCGAGGTCGGGGAGGACCGCCCGCTCAGCTCCTGAGGAGCGCCCGCCGGACGATGTCATCGCGGGCCGTGCGCCGCTGACGGGCGCGGCGCGCCATGTCGTTCCCGGTCGGCCGACCACGCCATCTTCACAGTCAGCCCAGCACGTGCACGCCGGCCGTCTCCTGCTCCTGCATGAAGCACGGTCCGCACAGCGACACATAGCTGACGGGGCCCGCCTGCGCCTCGTCGATCGCGACCTGATCGCCCTCGAAGACGAAGCGGCCGTCGACCATGCGGCAGTTGAACTCGGCCTGCGATCCGCAGCGGCACATCGTCGGGAGCTTCTCGACGTTGTCGGCCAGCTCGAACAGTCGCAGCGCGCCGGGGAACGTCGCGGTGCGGAAGTCGGTGCGCAGCCCGTAGCAGATCACCGAGATGCCGTCCTGCTTGGCGACGCGGAACAGCTGATCGATCTGGGCGGGGTCGAGGAACTGCGCCTCGTCGACCAGCACGGCGTGCAGGGGCCGCAGGCCGCGCTCGTCGGCGATCGCATGCACGTGCTCGCGCAGCTCCTCGCCGGAGCGGGCCAGGACGTCGACCCGGCGCCGGGCTCCGCCACGCGCGACCACCCAGTCCTCGCCCTTGGTGTCCAGCGCCGGCTTCACCGTGAGCGTGGCCAGGCCCCGCTCGTCGTAGTTGTAGGCGGTCTTGATCAGGGTGTCGGACTTGCCGGAGTTCATCGCTCCGTACTTGAAGTGCAGCTTGGCCATGGGGACGGCTCCGGGGTCGATGATCGGCGGGGACCGGGGGCGGGGGATCGGTGCCGACCCAGCGTACGGGGCCGGCCCCGGTGCCCGACCCGACGGGTCAGAAGGCGTCCATCACGCTGGGCCGCGGCCCGGCCAGCAGGGCGTCCAGGAAGGCTTCGGCGGACGGCTCCGCCCGGGCCGCCAGGTCCAGCCGACGGGCATCGGCCAGGGTGCGGCCCCCCACGAGCAGCAGGGAGGCGGCGTGGACGTCCAGCCGCACGGTGCCCAGGATCTCCGTGTCGCCCTCCCCGTCCCCGTGCGTCACCGTGATGTCGCCGTCGGCCGCGGTCACGAGCCAGCGCCCTGCGGCACGGCCGGTGCCGGACGGAACCGTGTCGTCGACCACCTCGAGACGGATCGCGCCGCGCAGCGCGGCCGGCGCGCGCCGCGCCCGGAGCATCGCCGCGGTGTCGATCACCCGCATCATCACCAACGGCACCGGGCCCGGCGCCGGGCGTGAGCCGCCGCCGGGCAGAGCGTCGAGCACCGGGTCCTCCGTGCGCAGACGCAGCGTCGCCTCCTCGGTCACCGTCGACCATGACCCCAGCGAGCGCAGCAGGGCGAGACGGTCCTCGCGGGTGCGGCCGAAGATCTCGTGCACCTCGAGCCCGGAGCCCGGGCCGGAGCCCCGGGTCCAGGAGAGGTAGCCGTGGTCGGCGCCGGACTCGTCCGCGAGCAGCAGAGCGGACCAGCCCCCGCCGGGCATGCCCTGCGCGAACAGCGGCCCCTCGCGCCGCAGCATCGCGTTCTCCCCGGCCGTCAGCTCCCGGTACAGGGCATGCAGTCGCGGCAGGGTCACCTCCGTGACCGGGACCAGGCGCCGACCCGCGACCGGGGGCAGACGCTGCAGATCGACCAGCGGAACGACCAGGCGCTCGCCCCGGGCGACCACCTGGTAGCCGAAGCGGCGGTAGATCGACGGATTCGAGGGGTACAGCATCGAGGCCGCCATCGACTCCGCGGCGCAGCGGTCGATCACCCCCGTCAGCAGTTCCCGGAAGACCCCGCCCCCGCGATGGGCCGGGTGGACGGCGAGCCCGCCGACACCACCGCAGCGCACGACCCCGCCGCCGAGGGTGATGTGGTCGTGGCGGATCCGGGCACCGGCGGCGAGCACGCCCTCGACCCCTCCCGGCAGGTCGAGCGAATCGATCCCTATCGCGGTCTGGCCGGGGTCGAAGGGGCGCGGCCCGGTGTCCTCGAACACGCCGCCGAAGGCGTCGGCCGTCATGGCCCGGTAGGGGACGTAGTCATCGGCAGTGAGGTCACGCACGCGCATACTGCCGAGTCTAGGGCGAGTGCTGTTGCATACTGACTGCGCCCGTCCTACCGCTGAGGAGATGCCGTGAGCCCACGCCGTGACCGCCCGGCGACGAGCACGCCGCGCTCGGGTGCCCGAAAGCCCCTCACCCGGCCCAACAGGGCTCAGCGATCCAGCCGTGACGCGCTGACCCGTCGGCTCTCCGCGGGCGACCCGCGCAGCGACCAGGCACCGCAGCGTCGCATCCCCGTCGGCCTGTCGACCTCGTCCGTCTTCCCCTCGGGGGTGGAGGAGGCCTTCCGCCTGGCCGACCGGATCGGCTACGACGGCATCGAGGTGATGGTCTCCTACCCCAAGGACAGCCAGGACCCCGAGCTGCTGCGCACCTACTCCGAGCGCTATGACCAGCCGATCCTCTCCCTCCATGCACCCACCCTGTTCTTCCTGCAGGGCCTGTGGGGCCGTGACGCCTGGGTGAAGGTCGAGCGCACCGTCGAGATCGCCAAGGAGCTCGGGGTGCCCACCGTCGTGGCGCACCCACCGTTCCGCTGGCAGGGCAGCTACGCCCGCGACTTCGTCACCGGGGTGGCCGAGCTCGAGGACAGGCACGGCATCGCGATCGCCGTGGAGAACATGTACCCGTGGCGTCTGGGGGTGCGGGAACTGCTGAACTACCTGCCCGATCACGACCCCACGGACGAGGACTACTCGCACGTGACGGTCGACCTCTCCCACGCCGCGACCGCCGGCGACGACGCGCTGGAGATGATCGACCGGCTCGGGGACCGCCTGACCCACCTCCACCTGGCCGACGGCTCCGGTCGCACCACCAAGGACGAGCACCTGCCCCCGGGGGAGGGCAACCAGCCCTGCGCCGAGGTGCTGCGCCGCCTGGCCAACCGCGGCTGGGAGGGCTCCGTGCTGCTCGAGGTCAGCACCAGCAACAACACGGACAAGCGCGAGGCGATCCTGCGCCAGTGCCTGCTCTTCGCCCGCCACCATCTGGGCCACCACCTCGAGGACGACGAGCGCGGCGACAGCGGGGCGTGAGTCCCGGACCCCGCACGGTGGACGACGTGGGATCCGCCACCCGGGCAGACAGCCCTCAGGTGACGGTGTGAGAATGGCGGGTGCATGTACCCGTCCTGGTCGTGACCGCGCCACCGTGCGCGACGCATCTCAGCGGCGTCCGCTTCGCGGCCATGCCACCAGCAATCGCACGAGACGAACGAGGTAGCGCACGCAGATGGGGAACGGGAACACAGGATTCGTCCACCGCAATGCCTCCCTGCTCTCGGTCGAGATGACCCTGCCGCAGGTCACGGTCACCTCCGACGAGATCGACGACATGCTGGCCCCGGCCCGCAAGAGGCTGCGTCTGCCCAAGGGAGTGCTCCAGCGCGTCGCCGGCGTCTACGAGCGTCGGTGGTGGAAGGACCGTGACAACGGCTGGAAGCAGGGCGTCGTGCTCGCCGCCGAGCGCGCCATGGCCAAGGCCGGCATCATGCGCGACCAGGTCGGTCTGATGATCAACGCCTCGGTCTCCCGTCAGCACCTCGAGCCGGCCGTCTCCACCGGGATCCATCACTCGCTCGGGATGCCCCCCAGCTGCATGAACTTCGACATCACCAATGCGTGCCTCGGCTTCGTCAACGCCATGACGATGGCCGCCGGCATGATCGACGCGGGGCAGATCAAGTACGCCCTGATCGTCGGTGCCGAGGACGTCGAGGAGGTCCAGCGCGGCACCATCGACCGGCTGAACTCCAAGACCTCCACCCGGGACGACTTCAACAACCAGTTCGCCTCCCTGACCCTGGGTTCCGGGGCGGCCGCGGCGGTCATCGGCCCGGCCGACGAGCACCCGGAGGGCCATCGCCTCACGATCACCCAGGCCCGTGCCGGCACGCAGCACCACGAGCTGTGCGTGGCCGACATGCAGGACATGCGCACCGACTCCGCCGGTCTGCTGGAGAACGGGATCGAGCTGATCCTGGACACCTGGAAGAGCGCCAACGAGGCCGGCCACGACTTCAAGAGCATCGAGCACGTGGTCCCGCACCAGGTCTCGATGGTCTACACCCGCAACTTCTCGAAGATCACCGGGGTGGGCATGGAACGCATCCCGGTGACGTTCCCGGACTGGGGCAACATCGCCGCTGAGGCGGTCCCGATGACCCTGGCGCACATCCAGGACGACGTGCAACGGGGCGAGCGCGTGCTCCTGATGGGGGTCGGGTCCGGCCTGAACACCGCGATGATGGAGGTCCAGTGGTGAACACCGGTGCCCGCAGGACCGGCCGCCGTCGGGCGGCGAGCGCCGACGTGCCCGGCATGCCCGGCGTGGATCCCCGTCTCAGCCGCACCCTCGAGGTGCGCGACCACGCGGGGGAGCTGCGTCGCTGGCACCTGCTGGACTCGGGCCCCTGGCTCGCCGAGCGCGGCATCACCCCGCGCGGCACGCTGCTGGCCGTGCACGGCAACCCGACCTTCTCCTTCCTGTTCCGCTCCCTGGTGAGGGAGGACATCCCCTGGCGCCTGGTCGCGGTCGACCAGCTGGAGATGGGCTGGTCCGAGCGCACCGGCGTGAAGCGCCGCTACCAGGACCGGATCACCGACCTGTCGCTGCTGACCGACGCGCTCTCCCTGCGCGGCCCCGTGGTCACCGTCGGCCACGACTGGGGCGGCCTGATCTCCGCCGGATGGGCCCTGGACAACCGTCATGACCTGGCCGGGATGATCCTGACCAACACCGGCCTGCACCAGGAGCTGGGAGAGTCGCTGCCGAGGGCCCTGCAGCTGGCCACCGCCCCGGGGTTCCGCAGCGCCTCGACCTCGCTGACCGACACCTTCCTGCGCACCACCCTGTCGCTGTGCAGGCCTGCGCTGACGCAGGAGGTCCAGGACGCCTATCTCGCGCCCTACCGCACCCGTGCGCGCCGCAAGGGCATCGACCAGTTCGTCGCGGAAATCCCCGCCGCTCCCGACCACCCCTCCCGACCCACGCTCGAGCGCGTCGCGGAGGGCATCCGGGAGCTGACGGTCCCCACCCTGTTCGCCTGGGGCCCGAAGGACATCACCTTCTCCGACCGCTACCTGCGCGATCTGATCGATCGCGTGCCCCATGCGGACGTGCACCGCTTCGAGAAGACCTCGCACCTGGTCTGGGAGGACGCCGACGTCGCCGGTCTCGTCGCCGAGTGGCTGGCCGCGCGGCTGGGCCCCGACACCGGGCAGGACGATGTGTCGCAGGACGGGGCGGTCGGTGTCCGGCGCCCGGTCTCCTCCTACGCCGAGCCGGTCCCGGAGCGCCGTCTCGGCGAGCCGATCGCCCGCCTGGCCGCCGATCCCGCCCACGCCCACCGCCCCGCCGTGGTCGAGATGGCGGGCGCCGACGGGCGGCGCCGCGAGATCTCCTGGTCGCTGCTCAGCCGCCGCGTCGACGACATCGCCGCCGGCCTGCTCGGGCACGGCGTCCGTCCCGGCGACCGCGTCAGCATCCTGATCTCCCCCGGAGCCGACCTCACCGCCGTGCTGTACGCCTGCCTGCGCATCGGCGCCGTCGCCGTGATCGCCGACGCCGGCCTGGGCGTGCCCGGCCTCACCCGCGCCGTGATCGGCTCCCACCCCGATTGGGTGATCGGCATCCCCAAGGCGCTGGTCGGCGCCCGGGCGATGGGCTGGCCCGGCCGACGGATCAGCGTCGAGCAGCTGCCCACCGTCGACCGGGTCGCCCTCGGGGTCGAGACCTCGATCGCCCAGCTCGCGACGTCCGGGTCGATGATGCGTGAGCTCGGTGCCCCGCTGGACGCCCCCTGGCCCGAGCCCGACGCGGACGCGGCGATCCTGTTCACCTCCGGCTCCACCGGCCCGGCCAAGGGCGCCGTGTACACGCATCGGCAGATGAGCGCGATGTTCACCGCCGTCGGCGACACCCTCCAGCTCGATCCCGAGCGCGGCCTGGTCGCCGGCTTCGCCCCCTTCGCACTGCTGGGGCCGGCGCTCGGCGCGCCGTCCGTGGTGCCCGACATGGACATCACCCGGCCCGGTGAGCTGACCGCACCGGCCCTGGCCGCGGCGATCGACGCGCTCGGCGAGCCCGCCGTGTTCACCGCCCCTGCGGCGCTGCGCAACATCCTGGACACCGCCCCCCAGCTCGACGAGTACGGCCGGGCGGCGATCGCGAGCGCGGCGAGCTTCTTCTCCGCGGGCGCGCCGATCCCCGCGCACCTGCTGCGGGAGCTGCGCGCCCTGATGCCCCGCGCGAGGGCGCTGACCCCCTACGGCATGACCGAATGCCTGGCGGTCGCGGCCATCGACCTCGAGGGGATCGACGCGGCGGGCGAAGGATCCGGCGTGTGCGTCGGCCGCCCCGTGCCCCGGGTCGAGCTCGCCGTCGCCCCGATGGACGGCGAGGGGCGCACCAGCGGCGAGATCTCCCAGGATCATGGCGTGACCGGCGAGGTGCTCGTGCGCGCCCCGCACGTGCGCGACCGCTACCTGATGCTGTGGGGCACCACCCACCGCTCCATGCGCTTCCCCGGCTGGCACGCCACCGGAGACGTCGGCCACCTCGACGAGGACGGCCGGCTGTGGATCGAGGGCCGCGCGGATCACGTCCTGGCCACGGCCGACGGGCTCTTCACCCCGGTGCAGGTCGAGGACGCGGCCGAGACCGTGCCGACGGTGCGCCGAGCCGGCGCCGCCGCCGTCGGCCCCCGCGGCACCCAGCAGGTCGTCGTGATCCTGGAGACCGAGGACGGCTACCGGCCCGGCACGGCGGGGCGGCCCCGGGCCGCCACCACCTCCCTGCAGGAGGCCGTCCGCCGCGCCGTGCGCGAGCGCTCCGGCGCCGAGGCGGTCGCCGTGTTCACCACCAGCTGCCTGCCCACCGACATCCGCCACAACTCCAAGATCGACCGGGCGGCGCTGTCCCGCTGGGCCGGACAGACCCTGCGGGGGGAGAGGGCCGACGCCCTGTGAGCGCCCCGACGATCCTGGTCACCGGTGCCTCCGGCATGCTCGGCGGGGCCGTCGCGCGGACCCTGCGAGATCGCGGAGCCCACGTGCGCGCCTTCCAGCGCCGCCCGGCAGGGATCGACGGCGTCGAGGACGTCCTCGGGTCGCTGACCGAGCCCGGGGACGTCCGTCGGGCGATCGCCGGGGCCGACGCCGTCCTGCACCTCGCCGCGAAGGTCTCCATCTCCGGTCCCGAGCACGAATACCGCGCGATCAACATCGACGGCACCCGCAACGTGCTGGACGCCCTGCGTGCGGGCGGCGGCGGGACGCTGGTGAACGTCTCCTCCCCGTCGGTCGCCCACCTCGGCCGCGCCATCGAAGGCCTGGACGCCACTCCTGCGGACCCCTCCCGCGCTCGCGGCCCGTACTCCCGCACCAAGGCCGCCGCCGAGCTGCTGGCCATGGAGGCCGACGGGACCGATGGCCTGGCGGTGACCACCGTGCGCCCGCACATCGTGTGGGGGCCCGGCGACACCCAGCTGGTGGGCCGCATCGTGGACCGGGCGAAGAACGGCCGGCTGCCGCTGCTGGACGAGGGCATGGCCCTGATCGACACCACCTACGTCACCAATGCCGCCGACGCCATCGTCGCCGCGCACGACCGCATCGACGCGGTGCACGGCGAGAGCTTCGTGATCACCAACGGCGAACCCCGCACGGTGCGGGACGTGTTCCACGGGTGGTGCGACGCCGCGGGCGTCGCCCGCCCGAGCCTGCGGATCCCCGGATCCGTGGCCCGCTTCGCCGGCCGCGTCGTGGAGCGGGTGTGGGATGCGCGCCCCGGGCACGACGAGCCCCCGATGACCGAGTTCCTGGCCGAGCAGATGTCCACCGCGCACTGGTTCGACCAGCGCCGCACCCGCGAGCGCCTGCAGTGGACGCCGCGGGTCACGATGGACGAGGGCAACGAGCATCTCGCCGCCTGGTTCCGCGAGCACCCGGTCACCGCCTGAGTCCTCGTAGCGACCCCCCGCCACCGCCGCACGGAAGATGCCGCCCGCCATGAGCCAGAACGCCCCCGCCCCCGGACCCGACGGCAGCGCCGATCCCACCGACGCCGAGCTGCTCGCGGAGATCGACGCCGAGCTCGCCGCGGAGCGCGCCGCGGCCCGACGCGCGCCGACCCGGCTGACCGGCGCGGTGCTGCTGATCGGCGGCCTGCTCGGCTGGATCGCCGCGCTCGCGCTCCAGCTCGACAAGGAGATCCTGCTCGCGAATCCCGGGGCGTCCCTGGGATGCGACATCAACCCCTTCATCTCCTGCGGCGACGTGATGATGACCTGGCAGGCCTCCGCCCTGGGGATCCCGAACCAGGCGATCGGGCTGGCCGGCTTCGCCATCATGGCGGTTGCCGGCTCCCTGATGCTCAGCGACACCCAGGCGCCGACCTGGTTCCGCTGGGCCCGCCTGGGAGGGATGACCTTCGCGTTCGGATACGTCCACTTCCTGGCGATCTCCGCGATCTTCCTGATCGAGGCGCTGTGCCCGTGGTGCATGGTGATCTGGGCCGTGACCGCCCCGATGTTCTTCGCGAACCTCGCCCATCTGATCGAGAACGGCGACCTGCGCATCCCCGGGCCCCTCGGTCGCGTGCTGCGCCACTGGGTGGTCCTGAGCCTGATCTGGTACGCCGTGGTGATCATCGCGATCCTCGCCGCCTTCTGGCAGCAGTGGCTGGCGGTGGCCGGACTGTCCTGAGGGCGCCGGCGCGCCGGTCGACGCTCGCCGCGCGACGCCACCGCTGCGGACGCAGCGATCCTTCCTCCCCAGGGCCGCTCCGTCCCCAACGCGGTGTCGTCGCTGGTCCCCGCGCCGCGCCCTTCCTAGGGTCGCGGCCATGGGAGCACAGCCTGGATCCGCCGACGGGGGACGCGGCCCGGCCGGACGGCATCGCCGCACCGGTCAGGCCCTGATACCCCGCCGCGACCACACCGGCGGCGATCACACGGACGGCGACCGGCCCCGCCGCCTCGCGCTGCCCGCGCCGTCCCCGTCGGCGCTGGTGGGGATCGCCGTGCTCGTGCTCATCGCCGTGGGCGTCATGCACCTCTCCGGCGCGGGCTCCGCCGTCCCGCTGAGCACGGAGCCGGTCTCCGCGGAGGAGACGACGACGGCCGAAAAGAGCGGGAGCGAGGGCGGGAGCGCGGCCTCGGACAGCGGCGACGGCCAGGGGCCCCCGGCCTCCGGACAGAGCACCGCGGCCCCGGAGAGCGCGGCTGCCGACCCCTCGAGCCCGGCGGAGCTCGTGGTGCACGTCTCCGGGGCGGTCGCGAGCCCGGGCGTCGTGCGCCTGCCCGCCGGGTCCCGGGTGGACGACGCCCTGCGCGCCGCGGGCGGAGCGAGCGAGGACGCCGATCTCTCCGCCGTGAACCTGGCCCGGCCGGTGGCCGACGGTGAACAGATCTACGTGCCCCGACCAGGGGAGGAGCCGCCGGCCTCCGCTGCACGGGACCCCGGCGCTGCGGGGAGCGCCCCGGGTGCCGGGAGCGGCGCCGGAGTCGGAGCGGGAGGCGAAGACCGTGCGGAGGACGGGGGCACGCCGATCGACCTGAACACCGCCGGTCCCACCGAGCTGGAGGCGTTGCCGGGGGTCGGCCCCGCCATCGCTCAGCGCATCGTTGAGCACCGGGAGAAGAACGGTCCCTTCGCCTCGGTCGATGCCCTGCTGGAGGTCTCCGGGATCGGCCCCGCCACGCTCGAGGAGATCCGCGGGCGGGCCACGGTATGACCGCGGCCGATCTCCGCCTGCTCCCGGCCGCCACCTGCATCTGGGCTCTCGCGGTGCTCGGCGTCACCGCCGGCACCGCCGCAGCGATCGCCGGCGGCGCACTGCTGATCGCCGCGGTGCTGACCGCGCTCCTGCTGGTCGACAGGCTGCGGACCCGCCACGGGCTCCTCGCGCATCTCGCGATCGTGGTGCTCGCCGGCGCGCTGCTGCTTCCGGCCCTGGAGCGTCACGGCGGCACCGACCAGCGCCTGCAGGAGGCGGCCGAGGACGGCCTGATCGTCGAGCTCAGCCTGATCGCGGGGGAGGATCCCGCCCCGCCCGAGGCCGGGCCCGTCTGGGCCCGCAGCGGGATGCAGGCCATGGCGCGCACCGTCGCCGGACCGGCCCGCCTGGGTCGCGAGCGGGTCGAGCTCCCCGCCTCGCTGCCGGTGCTGGTGCGGGCCGAGGGCGACCATGCCGACGTCCTGGCGCAGACCCGCGACGGCGAGACGATCCACGTGCGCGGCGCCCCGCGCAGCAGCGGGGGCCTCATCGTGCTGGAGGCCACCGCGATCTCCCGGGCCGAGGTCTCGCCCGGGGCGGACCGGCTCCAGGCCGCCCGCCGGGCGCTGCGCGACCGGGCGCGGCAGGACACGGCGCATCTGCCCGCTGACGAGGCGGCGCTGGTCCGCGGGATGACCACGGGGGACACGGCCGGGCTCGGCGCCGGGACGGAGGAGATGATGCGACGCGCGGGGATCTCGCATCTGATCGCCGTCTCCGGGGCGAACATCGCCCTCGTGCTCGCCACCGTCCTGGGGCCGCTGCTGCTGGCCGGGGTCCGGCGTCGCCCCCGTCTGGTGGTCGCCGGCGCGGTGATGGCGGGATACGTGTGGCTGGTCGGTGACGAGCCCAGCGTCCAGCGCGCCGCGACCATGGCTGCCCCGCTGCTGGCCGCCCGCTTCGCCGGGGTGCGTGCCTCGCCGGTCGCGGCGCTCGCCCTGACCGTCGCCCTGTGGTCCGTCCTGGACCCGGTCACCGCCGCTTCCGTCGGGTTCCTGCTGTCCGCGCTCGCCACCGCTGCGATCCTGCTGGCCGCGCCGCCGGTGGCGGGGGTGCTGGTCGAGCTCGGCCGCGGACGGTTGGGCAGGACGGCGACGCTGGTGATCGCGGTGCCGCTGGTCGCCCAACTGGCCTGCACGCCCCTGCTGATCCTGCTCACCCCCGAGGTCTCCGCGTGGGCGGTCCCGGTCAACCTGCTGGTCGCCCCGCTCGTCGGCCCCATCACCGTGATCGGCCTGCTGGCCCTCGTGATCGGCACGGTCTGGCCCGCGGCGGCGCAGCTGCTGGACACCGTCGCGGCCGGGGGAGCCCACCTGGTGCTGCTCGTCGCACGCACCGCGGACTCCCTGCCGGGCTCGCGGATCCCGGTGCCCGAGGGGGCGACGGGCGCTCTGCTGGCGATCGCCGCGCTGCTGGGACTGACCCTCGCGATCGCCGCCCGCAGGGTGCCGCTGGTGCGCTGGGGGACCGCCGCGGTGCTGGTGGCCGCCCTCGCCCCGGGGATCGCTCGGGTGCTGCCGAGCGGCGACGTGCCCGACTGGACCCTCGCCGTCTGCGCCGTCGGCCAGGGCGATGCGGTGCTGCTGCGCGCGAGCGGGGATCCGCAGCATGCGCCGACGGTGCTGATCGACACCGGCCCGGATCCCGCCGCCCTGGACCGGTGCCTGGACCGGCTGCACGTGGCGAGCATCGACCTGCTGGTCCTGACCCACCCGCACCTCGACCACACCGGCGGCCGGATGACCCTGACCGGGAACCGCACGCCCGCCGCCCAGTGGATCTGTCCGCTGCCCGAGGCGGCGGACGAGGCGGTCCCCGGCGTCCCGACGACGGTGGCCACCACAGGCCGCTCCTGGCACGAGGAGGGGATCGCCCTGACCGTGCTGTGGCCCGGGTCGGCCGCGGACGCCGTGTCCGCGACCGCGCGGGAGGAGGGGGCCGGGGAGGGGGACGCGGCGAACGACTGCTCCGTCACCCTCGCGGCGACCTGGGCGGACGGCACCCGTCTGATCGCCCTCGGCGATCTGGAGCCCGCCGCCCAGGCCGAGGTGCTGGCGGCCGGCCCCGGCGCCGCGGACATCGTCAAGGTCGCCCATCACGGCTCCCGCCGTCAGCACGAGGAGCTGTACCGGCGCGTGGAACCCGAGCTCGCGCTGATCACCGTCGGCCAGGGGAACACCTTCGGTCATCCCACCGAGGAGACGCTCGGCCTGCTCGCCGGTCTGGGCACGCCCGTGATCCGCACCGACGTTCACGGCACGGTCGTGCTGCAGGCGGCCGACCCCGCCACGGCGCGATCCGTCGGCCCGGCCCGATAGGATCATCTCTCGTCCCCGAGCAGTCAGGAGCCCCCGTGAGCGATGTCGAGTGGCACAGCGTCGCCCTCGCACCGATCGTGCTCGTCCACGGCACCGAGACGCTGATCGCGGACCGAGCGGTGCGACGTCTGCGGGCGCTGGCGAAGGAGGAGGACCCCTCGGTCGCCTTCCACGACCTCTCCGGGGAGTCCGCCGGGCCCGGCTCCCTCACCCAGGTCGCCAGTCCTTCGCTGTTCGGGGAGCCCCGCTTCGTGGTCGTGCCCGATCTCCAGTCCGCCCCCGACGCCCTCGTGCTCGAGATCCAGGAGTACGCGAAGAACCCTGAGGCCGACGTGACCTTGGTGCTGGTCCACCGCGGCGGCAATCGCGGCAAGAAGCTGCTCGATGCTCTGAAGAAGGCAGGAGTGCCGCGGGTCGACGCGAGTCCCGTCAAGCGCGCCGGGGACAAACAGGCCTTCGTCGCCGCCGAGTTCGCCCGTGCCGAGCGGCGCATCCAGCCCGAGGCGGTGGCCGCCCTGGTCGACGCCTTCGGCACCGACCTGGCCGAGCTCGCCGCCATCAGCCGCCAGCTCATCGAGGACACCACCCCGGACGAGGGGGAGCAGGCCGCGCGACTCACCGCCCAGGACGTGCACGCCGTGACCGCGGGTCGCGTGGAGTCCACAGCCTTCGCCGTGGCCGATGCCGCGATCGCGGGCAAGGAGCAGGAAGCGCTCCAGCTGCTCGCACAGGCCCAGCTCGCCGGGGCGGATCCGGTCCCGATCGTCGCCGCGATCGCCTCCAAGATGCGCTCGCTGGCGAAGGTCACCGCCTCCGGGTCCGGCCCGCGCAGCCTCGGGATGCCCGACTGGATGCTGCGCAACCTCTCCCGGGAGGCCAGGAGCTGGACCGACCGCTCCCTGGCTCGCGCGCTGGAGGCAGTGGCCCGCGCCGACCACGAGGTCAAGGGGGCGGGGCGCGATCCGCGCTGGTCCGTCCAGCGCATGGTGATGGAGATCTGCCGCGCCCGCCGAGCCCGCTGAGGTGGGTCGGCGGGTCCTGCCCCTCGGGTGACCGCCGCATCCACCGGCGCTCCGCCAGCGATCAGGGCCTCCACAGGGGGTGCTTGCTGGCATGGCACCCGTGGATGCGATTCTCAGGCCTGCTCATCCGGGGCCGGGCCAGGTCGGTCCGGGCCATGGCATGCTCCGCAGCGCGAGCGATCCTCCGGCCTGCGATCCGGACCGCCCGTCATACGACGAGGCCCCGCACACCGTCGTGGTGTGCGGGGCCTCGGTCCGTCGAGCAGGACGCTCAGGCGTGCGCCCGAGCCACCAGCTTGGCGAGACCGGACTTGCGGTTCGCGGCCTGGTTCTGGTGGATGACGCCCTTGGAGACGGCCTTGTCGAGCTTGCGGGACGCGGTCTTCAGCGCCTCGTCGGCCGCGGCGGCGTCACCGGTGGAGACGGCTGCGCGCACCTTGCGGATGTGCGTCTTGAGCTCGGACTTCACGGCCCGGTTGCGCAGACGCGCCTTCTCGTTGGTCGTGTTCCGCTTGATCTGGGACTTGATGTTTGCCACGAAGACTCTTCTCTAGTGCTGCTGAGGTGGATCATCCGGGACGGCCGAGGACGGATCCGACGGGGACGGCGGTGGGGATTCGCCTGGAGACGTCGGTACCGGGTCGCTGCCACGGGTACGCGCCCGGGTCGCACCACCGTCACCCCCTGAGACACGGCGGGGACACGGCATGCGCACACCGAACGGTATGTCACACATACGAGATACGACTTTACCAGACCCTCGTCGCGGAGCACGCGTGGTGTGCGGCGTGTCTCGTGCCGGTCCGAGCAGGTCAGAGGGCTCGCCGTGGATGTGTCCGCCGGGGCCGCGGGAGGTGCGCCCGGTGTCGATCCGATGACGGGCGTCCCGCTGCCGGATCACCCTGCCCGGCCGCGCGCCCTGCGCACCGCGGCGGCCACCCGGTCGAACCGCGGCTCGTCCAGGCGTCCGCCCTCGCGGCGCACCGCATCCGGGTCCAGGCGCAGCAGACGATCGGCGCGCACCTCGGAGGGCCGGCCCTGCCGGTCCCAGTCACCGGAGCCGATGTCCACCCAGGTCGATCCGTGCTCATCGGTGATCACCTCGCCGCCGTCGGCCCGGTCGCGGGAGGTGAGCATCAGGGCGATCAGCACCTCCCCGGAGCCGTCGAACCCGCCGGCGGAGGCCTGCTCCCGGGCGAGCACCAGCACCGGTCGGTCCTTGCCGCGCGTGATGTCCTCCTGGAACGGCACCCACGCCCACACCACCTCGCCCGGATCCGGGCGGTGGTCCTCGCGCGGCGCGTAGGAGATCGCGAGGGGCCGGGATCCGCTCCGGTCCCGCAGCGCCCCGACCCCCTCGGCGGCGTCGCCCCGGTCCACGGCGGGACCCGCCGCACGGGAGCCCCCGTCGGCCCCGCGCGAATGCTGCGCGGCACGGACCGCGCGGCGCCCCAGGCCCCGGACCCCGCGGCGCACGGCGGGGGAGCGGGCAGCGGATCGGACCAGGGAGAGGAGGCGGGAGGGCAGGGACATGATGCTCGCTTCCTGGGCAGGTGCGCCCACGGCGACCGGAGGACGGTGTGAGAATGGTAGGCATGTCAGCCAGCTCCCTGTTCCGCCGCGTCCAGCCGGGCTCGGGAAGTGACGAGATGTTCGCGGCCGACGGGTCGGTGCGAGACACCTACGCCGCACTGCACGACGCTCTCGCCGGCCTCGGGCCCGAGGAGTTCCGCACGCGCTCCGAGTCCCTCGCCCACAGCTACCTCGACCAGGGGATCACCTTCGATTACGCCGGGGAGGAGAGACCCTTCCCGATCGACGCGATCCCGCGGGTGATCGCCGCGGACGAATGGGCCCGCGTCTCCCGGGGGGTGGCGCAGCGGGTGCGCGCCCTGGAGCACTTCCTCGACGATCTCTACACCGACCAGCGGGCCATCGCCGACGGCGTGATCCCCGCCGAGCTCGTCACCTCCTCGACCTATGTCGTCGACGCCATGCGCGGCTACCGGCCGCCCAATGGCGTGCGCATCCACATCTCCGGCATCGACCTGGTCCGCGACGGCTCCGGCGAGTTCCGGGTGCTCGAGGACAACGTGCGCACCCCGAGCGGCGTGAGCTACGTGCTCTCGAACCGACGCGCCATGGCCCAGACCTTCCCGGAGCTGTTCGCGCCCCGCCCCGTGCGGCGCGTCGGCGAGTACCCCGGTCGTCTGCTCAGCGCCCTGCAGGCCGCAGCGCCGGATACCGCGGGGGAGGAGCCCACCGTGGTGGTGCTGACCCCGGGCCGGTACAACAGCGCCTACTTCGAGCACTCCCTGCTGGCGCGCACCATGGGCGTCGACCTGGTGGAGGCCGACGATCTCGTGGAGCGGAGCGAGCGCATCTACATGCGCACCACCGCCGGTCTGCGCCGCGTGGACGTGATCTACAAGCGCACCGATGACGACTTCATCGATCCCGAGGTGTTCCGCTCCGACTCCGTGCTGGGCGTGCCCGGGCTGGTCCGCGCGATCCTCGCCGGCAACGTCGTGGTCTCCAACGCCATCGGCAACGGCATCGGCGACGACAAGCTCACCTACACCTACGTGCCCGACCTGATCCGGTACTACCTGCGCCAGGAACCGATCCTGCCCAACGTCGACACCTGGCGCCTGGAGGAGCCCGAGTCCCTGACCGAGGTGCTGGACCGCCTCGACGAACTGGTGGTCAAGCCCGTCGACGGCTCCGGCGGCAAGGGCATCGTCATCGGGCCGGCCGCGAGCCGCGACGAGCTCGACGCGCTGCGCGAGCGGCTGCTGACCGACCCGCGCGGCTGGATCGCTCAGCCCGTCGTGCAGCTGTCGACCATCCCCACCCTGGTCGACGAGGGCCCGGAGGACCGGCATGTGGACCTGCGCCCCTTCGCCCTGAACAGCGGCGACGACGTGTGGGTGCTGCCCGGCGGCCTCACCCGCGTCGCCCTCCCGCGCGGGGAGATGATCGTGAACTCCTCCCGCGGCGGTGGCTCCAAGGACACCTGGGTGCTCGCCACCGAGCGGGCCGCCGCTCCCGGAGCCGGCTCGGGGCAGCAGCGGAGCGCGAGCTCCGCATCCACCTCCGCCTCGGGCGAGGAGCGGATCGAGGACCCTCTGGACGAGGACTACGACGGGTTCGACGATCTCCCCGAGGAGGGCGCGGAGCGGACGGGACGCGAACCGGACCCCGTGACCTCGACGATCCCGCTGCTGGACGACGAGGATCTCGATGATCCGGATCGCACCGGCGGCGCACCGGCGGCCGTCGCCGAGAAGGAGGAGGACGCTGATGCTCAGCCGGATCGCTGATTCCATGTTCTGGATCGGCCGCTACGTCGAGCGCGCCGACCAGACCGCCCGCATCCTCGACGTGACGCTGCAGTCGATCACCGAGGACGCCGCGCAGGAGGAGCCCGTCGCCTGCGCCGGGGTCTACGAGATCTTCGGCGTCGCCGACCCGCCGGACGGCGACCTCACGGTCCAGCGGGTTCTCGACCACCTGGTCACCGACCGCCAGAACCCCTCCTCGGTGGCCGGCGCGCTGCAGACCGCCCGCGAGAACGCCCGCGGTGCCCGGGAGGTGCTGACCACCGAGGTCTGGGAATCGCTGAACACCACCTCCCTGGGCATGCCCCGCGGGGTGCGGCCCTCCCGCATGCACGGCGCCTTCCAGTTCGCGAAGGACCGCTGCGCGGTGGTCAACGGTCTGGTCGACGCCTCGATGACCCGCGATGAGGCGTGGCTGTTCCTGCGGATCGGCCAGCTGCTGGAGCGGGTGGACATGAACGCCCGGATCCTGCAGGCCCATGATCTGGAGGACTCCTCCGACGCGGCGACCGTGATGCTGCTGCGCAGCTGCAGCGCCCACGAGGCCTACATCCGCTCCTACCGCGGGCGCGTCCGGGCCTCCCAGGCGATCGAGTTCCTCCTGCTGGACTCGATCTTCCCCCGCTCGGCCGCCCACTGCCTGCTCGAGATCGACGAGGCGCTCGACACCCTCGCGAAGCTCCACGGCAGCAGCTTCGACCGGATGGGCACCGCGGAACCGGGTCGGCGGATCGTCGGGCGTGCCACCGCCAGCCTGCGCTTCCGCTCGCTCGAGGACATCGTCGCCGACTTCGACGACGAGATGGACCAGCTGCAGCGGGTGACCGGTGCCATCACCCGCGCGCTCGGCAGCACCTACTTCCACCCCGCGAACTGACTCACCGGTCGGGGAGCGGGTATGGCGGGAGCAGGCATGGCGGGAGCAGGCATGGCGGGAGCAGGAATGGCGGGAGCGGGTATGGCAGAAGCGAGGACGTCCGGAGAGCAGGGATGACAGCGCCGCTGCTTCTGGGGCATCCGGGCCACGGCCGCTGGCTGGTGCAGAACAGCCCTGCGGATCGGGTGCCCAGCCACGGCATCTCCCTGCTCGCCCTGGACCACTCGATCGACCTGGTCCCGGCCGACGACCGCGGCCGCACCGCACCGGTGCGCCTGCGCTCCCTGGTGGCCCCGGAGCCCCCCGAGGCGTTCCCCGGGTTCGGGCGGGAGCTGCTGGCGCCGCTGGACGGCGAGGTGGTGGCGGCCCACGACGGCGAGCCGGACCATCCGGCCCGTCGGGGTCTGCCGTCGGTCGGCTACGCGCTGACCCAGCGCCGCCGCCTCGCCGACGGCTGGGCCGGCCTGGCCGGGAACCACGTGATCCTGCGGGCGACGGCGCCGCGGATGTCGACCCACGACGGTGCTCCCGGCGACCCAGCCGACACCGGTGCGTCCGGCGACGTCCGCGTCGTGTACCTCGCCCTGTGCCACCTGCGGCGCGGCAGCCTCGTCGTGCGTCCCGGGCAGCGGGTCGCGGCCGGGGAGCGGTTGGCCGGCTGCGGCAACTCCGGCAACAGCACCGAGCCGCACCTGCACCTGCAGGCCATGACCGCCGCCGACCCCTCGGCCGCGGGCGCCGTGGCGATCACTTTCCCGGGCGGTCTGCCGCGCAACGGCACGGTGCTCGACATGCCATGAGCGGGTCGCCGGCGTCGAAGGAGTCCGTGGGGTCGAGGAGGCGGGCACGGCCGGGCGGGATCGACGTGCCCGCAACACGTATGAAACAGGTCACCGACTTGTATGATAGGTGAATCTCGACCGCCCGACGAAGGACTGCCATGACGTACACGCCCGATGCCATCCGCCACCTCCGCCTGTCGACGGCGACCCTCCCGCTGGCCACCCCGATCTCCGACGCGAAGGTCTTCACGGGGCGTCAGCGCCCGATGACCGAGGTCGTCTTCCTCTTCGCCGAGATCACCACCGAGCAGGGACACGAGGGCCTCGGCGTCAGCTACTCCAAGCGTGCCGGCGGTCCGGCGCAGTACGCGCATGCGAAGGAGGTCGCCGAGGCGGCGATCGGGGAGGACCCCAGCGACATCGCCAAGCTGTACACGAAGCTGCTCTGGGCCGGGGCCTCCGTCGGCCGTTCCGGGGTCGCCACCCAGGCGCTGGCGGCGATCGACATCGCGCTGTACGACCTCAAGGCCAAGCGCGCAGGGCTGCCGCTGGCGAAGCTGCTCGGGGCGCACAGGGACAGCGTGCGGACCTACGACACCTCCGGAGGATTCCTGCACGCTTCGCTGGACGAGGTGCGCGAGCGCGCCGACCGCTCCCTGGCCGAGGGGATCGGCGGGATCAAGATCAAGGTCGGCCTGCCCGACGGCGCCGAGGACCTGCGCCGGGTCGCCGCCGTCCGCGAGCACCTCGGTCCGGAGATCCCGCTGATGGTCGACGCGAACCAGCAGTGGGATCGGCGCACCGCCCTGCGCATGGGGCGGGCGCTGGAGGAGTTCGATCTGGTGTGGATCGAGGAACCGCTGGACGCCGAGGACGCCGAGGGCCACGCCGCACTCGCGAGCGCCCTGGACACCCCGATCGCCACCGGGGAGATGCTCGCCTCCGTGACCGAGCACGAGCGTCTGATCGACGCCCGGGCCTGCGACGTCCTCCAGCCCGATGCCCCGCGGGTCGGTGGGATCAGCCCCTTCCTGAAGCTCGCCACCCTCGCCGACCACGCCGGCCTCGATCTCGCCCCGCACTTCGCGATGGAGATCCACCTGCACCTGGCCGCGATCTACCCGCGCGAGACATGGGTCGAGCACTTCGACTGGCTCGACCCGCTGTTCGAGGAGCGGCTGGAGACCCGTGACGGCCGCATGCTGGTCCCCGACCGACCCGGCCTCGGCATCACCCTGAGCGGACAGGCGCGGGCCTGGACCACCGAGTCGGTCGAGTTCGGCACGGCCTGATCATGGCCGCGCACCGCACCGCCGCCCTCGTCGAGGAGCTGCGCCGCCGCATCGTCGACGGCGAGATCGCGCCCGGCCAGAAGCTGCCCAGCGAGAGCGAGCTCATCGCCGCCCACGACGTCAGCCGCACCGTCGTCCGCGAAGCCATCACCCGCTTGCGGGCCGACGGGCTGGTCCGCACCCGACGCGGCGCGGGCAGCTACGCGCTGACCCCGCCGGCCGACTCCGAGGGCGCGTGGCCGGCCCGACCGGTCCGCACGGTCGCGGACCGGCGCGCCCTGCTGGAGCTGCGCACCGCGGTGGAATCCGAGGCGGCCGCCCTCGCCGCCGAGCGTCGCAGCGAGGCGGACCTCGCCGCGATGGGCGATGCCCTGGCCCGCTTCGCCGAGGTCGTCGGGGCACCGGCCGCCGCGCTCGAGCACGACTTCGCCTTTCACCGCGCCGTCGCGGAGGCGTCGGGCAACCCCTTCGTCCTCGACCTGGTCGATGCTCTCGGGCCGACGATGATCGCCATGCCGCGCCGACGTCTCGAGGCATCCGCGGATTCCGCGACGACCGACGGGACCGTCCGTCACGAGCACGCCGCCGTCCTGGCGGCGATCACGGCCGGCGATGCCCGCGCGGCGGATGCGGCGATGCGCACGCACCTGGTGGGATCGCGGCGGCGGCTGGCGGGCCAGTGAGCGGCTGCCCTGCGGCGAGCGTGCCCCGGGGAAGCTCCGACCGGCGGTGAGCTCCCGGCCGGCGGAGCGCCCAGACTCGGGATGACACCTGTTACGCGGGCAGCTTCGCCGCCAGCACCGTGCGGTCGGCCTGCAGCAGGATGCGCTGCGCGGTCGATCCCATGATGAACTTGCCGACCTGCGAGCGATTGCGCACGCCGATCACGATCATGGAGGCGTCCCGCTCGGCCGCCAGCTCGAGGATCACCTCGGCCACGTCGTCACCGTGATGCTGGCGGTGGAACTGGACCGGAACACCGGCCGCCCGGACCTGCTCGTGCAGGCGGTCGCGGTCGGCATCGCTCGCGGCGGACTGGTCCACCGCCACCCCCTCCCGGCGGGAGTTGACGATCAGCAGATCCTCGTCGCGCTGGCGCGCCTGCTCGATGCCGGCGGCCACGGCGGCTTCCCCGACCGGGGTCGGGACATAGGCGATCACGATGGTCATGCGTTCTCCTTGGTGTTCTGCTCCGCGTCCGCGGCGGCGCCGGAGGGCCCGGCGGTGGTGCCGGAGGGCGTGGACGGTCCTGAGGGGGTGCGGCGGCGGGAGGCGGAGCGGATGATCGGCAGGACGGCGACGACGACGAACAGCGCCAGCAGCACGGCCGTGATCGGGCGGGTCACGAACCCGGTCAGGTCGCCGCCGAGGACCAGCAGGGACCGTCGCAGATTCGATTCCAGCAACGCTCCCAGCACGAAGGCCAGCACCAGGGGCCCCGGTTCGAAGGCGAACTTCTTCATCAGGTAGCCCAGCGCTCCGAACAGCACCACGAGCAGCACGTCGAACATCGAGTTGCGGACCGTGTAGGCGCCCAGCAGGGTGATCAGCGCCGTGATCGGGGCCAGGATCGCTCCGCGCACCCGCAGGATGCGGACGAAGAGGCCCACCAGCGGGATCGCCAGGATCAGCAGGATCAGATTGCCGATGTACATCGAGTTCACCACGCCCCAGAACAGCTCCGGGTCATCGGTGATCAGCTGCGGGCCAGGGGTGACGCCCTGGATCAGCAGGGCCCCGAAGATGACGGCCATGGTGGCGTTGGCGGGGATGCCGAGCGTCAGCAGCGGAATGAAGGAGCTGGTCGCGGCCGCATTATTGGCCGACTCCGGCGCGGCGACCCCTTCGACAGCGCCCCGACCGAAGCGCTCAGGATGCTTGTCGCGCTTCTTCTCCATCGCATAGGCGGCCATGGACGAGATGGTGGCGCCGCCTCCGGGCAGGATGCCGAGGAAGAAGCCGAGCACGGATCCGCGGCCGACCGGGGCGATCGAGGTCCTCAGGTCCGAGCGGGTGGGCCAGACGTTCTCGACGGCGATCGGGGACTGTGCGGTGCGGTGACGCTCCTCCATGTTGGCGAGGATCTCGCCGACGCCGAACAGCCCCATCGCCACGGTCACGAAGCTGATGCCGTCGGCCAGGGAGAGATTGTCGAAGGTGTAGCGCTCGGCACCGGTGAAGGTGTCCCGGCCGACGGTGGCCAGCAGCAGGCCGATCGCTGCGGCGATCATCGCCTTGAGCTTCGATCCGCTGGAGATGGTGGCGACCAGCAGGATGCCCACCAGTGCCAGAGCGGTGTACTCGGGCGGGCCGAAGTCCAGCGCGAAGCCGGCGACCAGCGGCGCCAGGACGGTGAGAGCGATGATGGCGACGGTGCCGCCGACGAACGAGGCGATGGCGGCGACACCGAGTGCGGTGCCGGCCCGGCCCTGCTTGGCGAGGGCGTAGCCGTCGAAGGTGGTGACCACGGTGGACGCCTCGCCGGGCAGGCGCAGCAGCACCGAGGTGATCGTCCCGCCGTACTGGGCGCCGTAGAAGATGCCGGCCAGCAGGATGATCGCGGTGACCGGCTCGACGGCGTAGGTCAGCGGCAGCAGGATCGCGATGGTCGCCGCCGGGCCGAGGCCCGGCAGGACGCCGACGAGCATGCCGATCACGACACCGAGCAGGCAGTACAGCAGGTTCGTGGGGTCCGTGACGGTGCCGAAGCCGTCCAGGACCGGCTGGAGGAAATCCATGGTGTGTCTCCGGGTCGGCGGTCAGAACAGGTGCGGGACGGAGGTGCCCAGCGCCGCGATGAAGATCAGGTAGAACGCGACGGGGATCAAGACCGAGCCCAGCAGCGCGGACCGCCAGGACTCACCGCCAAGGATCTTCAGCCAGACGAAGCAGAGCAGCGCGGCGGGGATCTCGAAGCCGACCACCGGCATCAGGGCCACCATCGCCAGCAGGGTCAGGAACCCGACGACGGGGATCAGGGAGGCCCGCGAGAACCGTTCGCCGCCGCTGCCGCGACGACCGACCAGCAGCTGGGCGAGCGCCAGCACACCGATCACCACGCTGATCACGAAGGGCCAGGTCCCGGGCTCGGGTCGGGCGGGGGAGCCCACTCCGAGCCCGACGGCGCCGACGACGCCGAAGACGGCCAGGGCGAGCGCGGCCAGGCCGGCCACGAGATTGGCCCCCGGGCCGGCAGGCCCCGGACCGTCCTCCTCGTGGATGACGAGGTCGGGTTCGTCGGCCGGGCCGAGGGCATGGGCCGCAACGGCCTGGTCCGAGGCATCCGGGCCCGGATCCGCGGCAGAGCCCTCGGGCGCGGTGTCGTCGGTGGCCGGGCCGGCACTGCGGTCGGTGGGTGGGGTCATGGTGCGGCTCATCTCCGTGCGCCTCCGGTCGGTGGATGGACGGCCTGCTCGCTCACTCCGCGGCGAGCGAGATGCCGTGCTGCTCAGTCAGCTCGCGGTAGGTCGTCGCCAGCTCGTTCCACGTCGTGAGGACCTCCTCGCCCGAGATGCCCGTGGGGGTGAACATGTTCTTCTCGTTGAACTCCTGGTAGGACTCCGATTCCAGCGTCGCGTCGATGCCGGCGATCAGCGTCTTCTTGACGTCCTCGGGCAGGCCCTTCGGAGCGGCGACCGCCCGGTACTGGGAGACCGGCACCTCGTAGCCCTCCTCGATCGCCGTGGGAGCGTCGGGCAGGTAGGTGTTGCGCTCCTCGGAGAAGATGACGATCGGGACCACGGTGCCGGCATCGATCTGCGGCTTCGCCTCGCCGAGCTGGATGGTGGCGACATCGACCTGATCGCCCATGACCGCCGTCAGAGCGGGCGAGCCGGAGTCGAACGGGACCTCGCTGCCCTCGATGCCTGCCTGGGCGAACAGGATCGCCTGGGACAGCTGGGAGCCGGTGCCGACGCCGGTGGTCCCCATGGTGAGGTCGCCGCTGGCGGCCTTGACGTCCTCGAGGGTCGTGAATCCGGACTCCGCGCTGGCGACCAGGATGTAGTCGTCCTGGGACAGGCCCTTGAGCACGTCCAGGTCGTCGAGCGAGGGGACCTCGTCCTCGCCCAGGGCGAGTGGGGTGATGGTGATCAGGGTGGCGTTGAGCAGGATCAGGTTCTGCCCGTCGGGGGCCATCCCGGCCACCTCCTGCGTCGCCAGCGCACCGTTGGCGCCGGGGCTGTTGACCACCGGCACGGAGACGCCGAGCTCGGCGCTGAGGCCGTCGGCCGTGGCGCGGGCGATGCGGTCGGTGGATCCGCCCGCGGCCTGACCGACGTGCAGGGTGACCGCGCCGGACGGGAAGTCGCCTCCGCCGCCGGAGTCGGAGGCGGCATCCTCGGGTCCGGACCCGGAGGCGAGGTTCCCGCCGCAGGCGGTGAGAGCGAGGGCGGTCGCGGAGGCCGCGGACAGCCCCAGGACGGAACGGCGATTCGGGGTGAAGGACACGGGGGATCTCCTGGGTCGGAACGGCGGTGTTCGGTGGGGCGGCGATCGGTCGGCGTGCACCGGACCACGAATGCTGCGATGCGTCGACCGTAGAGAGCGTCTACGATGCCTGTCCAAGCCCGTTACGGCATCGAGTGATACCTGGAGTGCATCGTGTTCACCTTGGACCAGGCCCGCCACTTCATCGCCGTCGCCGAGGAGCTGCACTTCGGCCGCGCCGCGGAGCGGCTCGCGATGACCCAGCCGCCGCTGAGCCGTCAGATCCAGAAGCTGGAGCGCAGCGTGGGTGTCGCCCTGCTGGAGCGCGACAGCCGGAAGGTGTCGCTGACCGCGGCCGGAGAAGCATTCCTGGCCGAGGCGCGGCGGCTGGTGGTCGCCGCCGACCGGGCTCCGGCCGCGGCGCGACGGATCGCCTCGGGCCGCGCCGGCGAGATCCGGATCGGCTTCACGGCCGCGACCGGGTTCAGCCTGCTGGGCCCGCTGCTGAGAGAGATCACCGGTGCCCTGCCGGATGTCGACCTCACCCTCGAGGAGCAGGTCACCGGCGAGCAGGTGAGTGCTCTGCAGGCCGGCGATCTCGATCTCGGGCTCGCACGGCCGCCGTTCGACTCCGAGCTGTTCGAGTCGTGGCTGCTGTTCTCCGAGCACCTCCTGCTCGCCGTCCCGACCGGCCATCCGCTGACCCGCCTGGGGCGAGGGCTGCACACGTCGGATCTCGGGGACGAGCCGCTGATCATGCACCACCCCACCCGCGCGCGGTACTTCTACGACCTGGTCATCCGACAGCTGCCGGTCGAGCACGGCAATGTCGTGCACACGGTGAGCCAGATCCTCACGATGATCTCGCTGGTCGCGGCGGGCCGAGGCGTCGCCTTCGTCCCGGAATCGGCACGCGTGCTCGGGATCGAGGGCGTCGAGTACCTGCGGCTGGCCGACCTCGCCCCCGACGCGGTCGAGCTGCACGCCATCTGGAGCCGCCGCGCCCACAACCCCGCGCTGTTCCGCGTCCTCGAGGCGCTCCGGACCATCTCGAGCTGAGGGTCGTCGCCGCGACGGCGCGGTCGGCAATACCCGTATGGCATCACTGGATGCCGAATCGGGCTTGGACAGGCATCACCAGATGTTCTTACGGTCGGGGCACGACCCCGTCCGCGCCACCCGGCGCCTCGCCCGAAGGATGATGCACGTGGCCCGTTACACCCCCCTGGAACTCGCCGACACCCTCAAGGAAGGGCTGCTGTCGTTCCCGGTCACCCCGTTCGACGCCGCTCTCGCCGTGGACGAGACCGCCTACCGCACGCACCTCGCGTGGCAGGCGAGCTTCCCCGTCGCGGGCCTCTTCGCCGCCGGCGGCACCGGGGAGGGCTTCAGCCTCACCCCCGCCGAGGCCGCGACCGTCACCCGCGCCGCCGTCGAGGAGGTCGGGGACCGCGTCCCCGTGCTCGCCTCGGCCGCCGGGTCCACCGCCCAGGCCGTCCAGAACGCCCGGGACGCCGAGGCCGCCGGCGCCGAGGGCCTGCTGCTGCTGCCGCCCTACCTGACCGAATGCGACCAGGAGGGACTGGGCGCCCACGTGGCCGCCGTCTGCTCCGCCACCCGCCTCGGCGTCATCGTCTACAACCGCGCCAATGCCGTCTACTCCGCCGGGACCGTCGCGCGCCTCGCGCAGCGCCATCCGAACTTCATCGGCTTCAAGGACGCGATCGGTGACATCGAGCAGCTCACCCGCGTCTGCACCCGCAACGGCGATCGACTGTTCTATCTGGGCGGTCTGCCCACCGCCGAGGTCTTCGCCCTGCCGCTGCTGCAGCTGGGCATGAGCACCTACTCGTCCGCCATGTACAACTTCGTGCCCGAGTTCGCCCTGGCGTTCTACCGTGACGTGCGCCATCAGGATCGCGCCGCGGTCACGGAGAAGCTCGAACGGTTCGTCCTGCCGTACCTGGAGATCCGCAACCGCGTGAAGGGATACGGCGTCTCGATCATCAAGGGCGGGCTGGCTGCCGTCGGGCGTGACGTCGGCCCGGTCCGCAGCCCGCTGCAGGACCTCACCGAGCGCGACATCGCCGACCTCTCCGCGCTCATCGACGCCGCCGGCGTCCGCCCCGGCAGCGGCGCCGAGCTGCCCGGCGTCCCCTCCGCCGCGCAGCCCGCCTGACCGACCGCCCCGCCCCCGCCGTCGCTGTCCCGAAGGAGCACCGATGACTGACACCACGACCACTTCGCACACCTCGACCACCTCGACCCGGGCGATCCCGACCGGTCGCTCGATCCTCGCCGGCGAGTCCGTCGTCGGCGCCGGAGCCACTGTCCACGGCGTCGACCCCGCCACAGGGGAGATCCTCGAGCCCGGTTACGCCCTGATCGACGAGGACCAGCTCCGCACCGCCACCGCCGCGGCCGAGGCCGCCTTCGCCTCCTTCCGCGGCCTGGCCCCCGAGGACCGCGCAGCCTTCCTCGAGCGCATCGCCGACAACCTTGACGCGGTCGGCGAGGAGCTGGTCGACCGCGCGATGGCCGAGACCGGACTGACCCGGGCCCGGCTGACCGGCGAGCGGGGCCGCACCACCGGTCAGCTGCGCCTGTTCGCGGGCGTCGTGCGCCAGGGCGACCACCACGGTGCGCGGATCGACCCGGCCAGGCCCGAGCGCACCCCGTCGCCGCGCGCCGACATCCGCCAGCGCACCGTCCCCCTGGGGCCGGTCGCGGTGTTCGGCGCCTCGAACTTCCCGCTCGCCTTCTCCACCGCCGGCGGCGACACGGCCTCGGCGCTGGCCGCCGGATGCCCCGTCGTGGTCAAGGCCCACAATGCCCACCCGGGGACCGCCGAGATCGTCGGCCGCGCTGTCACCGATGCCGTCGCCGAGACGGGCCTGCACCCCGGCGTGTTCTCGCTCGTGTACGGGCAGGGTTCGCTGATCGGCCAGGCCCTGGTCGCCGACCCGGCGATCCAGGCCGTCGGCTTCACCGGCTCCCGTGGCGCGGGGCTCTCCCTGGTGGCGACGGCCGCCGCCCGGCCCGTGCCGATCCCGGTCTACGCCGAGATGAGCTCGATCAATCCCGTGTTCCTGTTCGACGGCGCCCTGCGCGGCGACGTCGAGGCGCTCGCGACGGCCTTCGTCGGCTCCGTGACCGGATCCAGCGGACAGCTGTGCACCGCACCCGGTCTGGTGTTCGTCCCATCCGGCCCGGCGGGCGACGCTTTCGCGAGCGCCGTCCGGACGGCGCTGGGGACCACCTCGGGACAGACGATGCTCACCGCCGCGATCGCGGACTCGTGGACCGCCGGGGTCGAGGAGCTCGGCGGACGGGCCGGTGTCGAACTGCTCGCCCGCGGCATCGCCGGCGAGAGCGAGAACGCACCGGCACCGGCCGTGTTCGCCACCGACGTGGCCACCTTCCTCTCCGACGACGTGCTGCAGCAGGAGGTCTTCGGCGCGGCCTCGCTGCTGATCCGCTACTCCTCGGCCGACGAGCTGCTCGACGCCGCCGAGCACCTCGAGGGACAGCTCACCGCCACCCTTCATCTCACCGAGGCCGACCATCCCGCGGCGGCGCCGCTGCTGCCGGTGCTCGAGCACCGGGCCGGACGGATCCTGGCGGGCGGTTGGCCCACCGGGGTCGAGGTCGGCCACGCCATGGTCCACGGCGGGCCCTTCCCTGCGACCTCGAACAGCCGCACGACCTCGGTGGGGACCCTCGCGATCGACCGTTTCCTGCGTCCCGTCGCCTACCAGGACATCCCTGACGAGCTGCTGCCGGCACCGCTGCGAGAGGACAATCCGTGGCACCTCACCCGTCGCCGCGACGGTCTCCTCGAGTCCGCGGGGGAGGAGGCGTGAGCGGCCCTACCCTCGTCGACCTCGAGATCGTCCCGGTCGCCGGGCACGACTCGATGCTGCTGAACCTCTCCGGCGCGCACGGACCGTTCTTCACCCGCAACATCGTCATCGCGACCGACTCCGAGGGCCGCGAGGGCCTCGGCGAGGTCCCCGGCGGAGAACTGATCCGGACCACTCTCGCGGAGGCCGCCGAGCTCGTCGTCGGCCGACCCGTCGCCCAGTTCCGGTCGCTGCTGCGGGAGGTGTCGAGGACCTTCGCCGATCGCGATCTCGGCGGGCGCGGGAATCAGACCTTCGACCTGCGCACCACCATCCACGCCGTGACCGGCCTGGAGTCCGCGCTGCTGGACCTGCACGGCCAGTTCCTGGGCGTTCCCGTGGCGGAGCTGCTGGGCAGTGGCCGACAGCGCGACGCGGTGCCGGTGCTGGGCTACCTGTTCTACGTCGGCGACTCCGACGGCACCGACCTGCCCTACCTGCGCGAGAGCGACGGCAGCGACGACTGGAGCCGCCTGCGCCGCGAGGAGGCGATGACGCCCGAGGCGATCGTCCGCCTGGCCGAGGCGGCGCGGGACCGCTACGGGTTCCGCGACTTCAAGCTCAAGGGCGGGGTCCAGGCCGGCGAGGAGGAGGCCGAGGCGGTCATCGCGCTGAAGGAGCGCTTCCCCGAGGCCCGCATCACGATCGATCCCAACGGCGGCTGGCTGCTCCAGGAGGCGATCGGTCTGGGCCGGCGCCTGGACGGGGTGCTGGCCTACGCCGAGGACCCCGTCGGCGCCGAAGGCCGGTTCTCCGGCCGCGAGACCATGGCCGAGTTCCGCCGCGCCACCGGATTGCCGACCGCGACCAACATGGTGGCCACCGACTGGCGCGAGCTGGCGCACACGGTGCGCACCGACGCGGTGGACATCCCCTTGGCCGATCCCCACTTCTGGACGATGGCCGGTTCGGTGCGGGTGGCACAGCTGTGCGACGAGTTCGGCCTGACCTGGGGCTCGCATTCCAACAACCACTTCGACATCTCGCTGGCGATGTTCACCCAGGTCGGCGCCGCCGCCCCGGGGGACATCACGGCGCTGGACACCCACTGGATCTGGCAGGACGGTCAGGGGCTGACCACGCGGCCGCTGCCGATCCGGGACGGGGAGATCACGGTGCCGGAGTGCGCGGGGCTCGGCGTGCAGCTGGACCGGGAGCGGCTCGCGGCGGCGCATGCGCTGTACCGCGAGCAGGGGCTCGGCACCCGCGACGATGCCTCGGCGATGCAGTACCTGGTGCCGGGATGGGTGTTCGACCCGAAGCGCCCCTGCCTGGTGCGGTAGGGGCCGCGTGAGCGGGGTCCTGCTCGGATTCGGCATCGTCCTGGCCCTGATCGCCATCGGGGCCGTGGCCGCCGGCCTGCTGCCGAGCAGAGCGAGCGACATGCAGCGCGGGCTGCAGCCGACGATCTACTACGTCACCAATCCGGCCCTGATGCTGGTGCTGGTCTCGGACGCGGACCTCAGCGCGATCGTCGGCGTCTTCACGCCGATCGCTCTGCTCACCGCAGCGCTGGTCGGCGGTCTGTACGCGCTGGTCAGCCGTCTCGCCCTGCGCCGCCCGGCGGGCCAGACGGCGAGCGGCGCCATGGCCTCCTCGTATGTCAATGCCGGCAACATCGGGGTGCCGATCGCGATCTACGCGGTGGGCGGCACCGATCCGGTGGTGGCCGTGCTGCTGGCCCAGCTTCTGGTGATCGCCCCGGTCTACCTCACGATCTTCGCCTGGTGCAGCCGGGGTCCGGAGTCCGCACCGGCGACGGTCCCGACCTGGCGGAGCATCGCGTCGACCGTCGCGAACCCGGTCACCGTCGCCACCGCGGCCGCCGTGGCCCTGTCCGTCTCCGGGATCACCCTGCCGACGGTGCTGTGGACGCCGGTCGAGATGCTCGGTCACGCCTCGATCCCGCTGCTGCTGCTCGTGTTCGGGATGAGCCTGATCGGGAAGCGACCGCTGGGCGACCGGGAGATGATCGGTGACGTCCTGCTCGCCGCGGCCATGAAGCTCGCCGTGATGCCCGTTCTCGCGTGGGCCGTCGCGAGATTCCTGTTCGGCCTCGAGGCCACTGAGCTGTTCGCGGTCACGGTGATGGCGGCCCTGCCCACCGCCCAGAACGTCTTCCTGTTCGCGAGCCAGTTCCGCCTGCGGTCCTCCCTCGTGCGGGACGTGCTGCTGCTCAGCTCCCTGCTCGGCCTGCCCGCCGTGCTGATCGTCGCCCTCGCGCTGGGGTGACGCCGGCGCGGCCGGTGTGTGGTTGCTCCGCCCCGTGTGACGTCGGTCCGTCGGCCGCGGCGGGCTGGGAGAGTCACCGGCCCTCGTGAGACGATGTGGCGATGCCCCGCGCGCCCGTGCGGCGGACCCAGCGAGGAGAGGACGTAGCCGGTGACCCCGAGGATCGCGGCCGAGGAGGCCCGGGACATCCTTCCCGCGTCGACACCCCAGGAACGGCTGCGCAACTTCTGCATCATCGCGCACATCGACCACGGCAAGTCCACGCTCGCCGACCGGATGCTGCAGATCACCGGGATCGTCGACGAGCGCGCCATGCGCTCCCAGTACCTCGACCGCATGGACATCGAGCGCGAGCGCGGCATCACCGTGAAGTCCCAGGCCGTCCGGATGCCGTGGCAGGTCGACGGCACGAACTACGCCCTGAACATGATCGACACCCCCGGCCACGTGGACTTCACGTATGAGGTCTCCCGCTCCCTCGCCGCCTGCGAGGGTGCGATCCTCCTGGTCGACGCCGCCCAGGGCATCGAGGCACAGACGCTCGCGAACCTGTACCTCGCCATGGAGCACGACCTCACCATCATCCCGGTGCTGAACAAGATCGATCTGCCCGGCGCGGAGCCGGAGCGGTACGCCGCCGAGATCGGGCAGCTGGTGGGCGTGGACCCCGACGACGTCCTGCGCGTCTCCGGCAAGACCGGCCTCGGCGTCGAGGACCTGCTGGATCACGTGGTCGACACCGTGCCGGAGCCCGAGGGCGAGCCGGACGCCCCGTGCCGCGCGATGATCTTCGACTCCGTGTACGACACCTACCGCGGCGTGGTCACCTACATCCGTGTCGTCGACGGATTCCTGAAGTCCCGCGACCGCATCGACATGATGTCCACCGGGGCGCACCACGAGCTGCTCGAGATCGGGGTCAGCTCCCCGGAGCCGCATCCCACCCCGGGCATCGGGCCCGGCGAGGTCGGCTACCTGATCACCGGCGTGAAGGACGTCCGCCAGTCCAAGGTCGGCGACACCATCACCACGTCGGTGCGCGGCGCCGAGGAACCGCTGCCGGGGTACTCGGAGCCCAAGCCGATGGTGTTCTCCGGTCTGTTCCCGATCGACGGCTCCGAGTACCCGATCCTGCGGGACGCCCTCGACAAGCTCAAGCTCAACGACGCCGCCCTGAACTACGAGCCGGAGACCTCCACGGCGCTCGGCTTCGGGTTCCGCGTGGGCTTCCTGGGCCTGCTGCACCTGGAGATCATCCGCGAGCGCCTCGAGCGCGAGTTCAACCTCTCCTTGATCTCCACCGCACCCAGCGTGGTCTACCAGGTCACCATGGAGGACGGCACCGAGGTCGAGGTCATGAACCCCTCCGATTTCCCCGAGGGGAAGGTCGACTCGATCACCGAGCCGCTCGCCTCCGCCACCATCCTGGTGCCCAGCGAGTTCATCGGCGCCGTCATGGAGCTGTGCCAGTCCAAGCGCGGTGATCTCGGCGGCATGGACTATCTCAGCGAGGACCGCGTCGAGCTGCGGTACACCTTGCCGCTGGCGGAGATCGTCTTCGACTTCTTCGACCAGCTGAAGTCCCGCACCCGCGGCTACGCCTCGCTGGACTACGACGTCTCCGGCACCCAGGTCGCGGATCTCGTCAAGGTGGACATGCTCCTGCAGGGCGAGCCGGTCGACGCCTTCAGCGCGATCGTCCACCGCGACAAGGCCTACGGCTACGGCGTCGAGATGGCCGGGAAGCTGAAGAAGCTCATCCCCCGCCAGCAGTTCGAGGTGCCGATCCAGGCCGCCATCGGGGCCCGCATCATCGCCCGCGAGAACATCCGTGCGATGCGCAAGGACGTGCTGTCGAAGTGCTACGGCGGCGACATCTCGCGCAAGCGCAAGCTGCTGGAGAAGCAGAAGGAGGGCAAGAAGCGGATGAAGAACATCGGCTCCGTCGAGGTGCCGCAGGAAGCCTTCATCGCCGCGCTGTCCTCCGACGAGGGCGATATGCCCAAGGATTCCAAGAAGAAGTGATGAGCGCACCTGCTCCGCTGAGCGTCCGGATCGATCAGTCCACAGGCGGGACGATCGCCGCGGTCTGCACCGTCTCCCAGCTGTTCCCGGTCGCCGCCAGCGGCCTGATGAGCGGGATCGACAAGCGTCCCGTCGACGGGCCCGTCCGCCTGCTCACCCACGGGGTGCTCGGCGATGTCCAGGGTGACCGCGAGAACCACGGCGGCGTGTTCAAGGCCGTCTACGCCTTCTCCCGCGAGACCCGGCTGGCGCACGCCCGGGAGAGGGAGCTGGACCTGCCCGACGGATCCTTCGGCGAGAACCTCGTGACCTGTGGGCAGGACACCGACGAGACGGTGATCGGGGAGCGCTGGCGGATCGGCGGTGCCGAGATCGAGGCGACCACACCGCGCAACCCCTGCGGCACGTTCGCAGCCTGGATCGGGGACCCCCGCTGGGGCCGCCGCTTCACCGGTGCCGGCCGCGCCGGTGCCTACTTCCGCGTGCTGGTGCCGGGGGAGACGCGCGCCGGGGACGGGATCGAGGTGCTCTCCCGTCCCGGCCACGGCGTCACCATCGGCGATGCCTTCCGGGGCCTTGACGCCCGGCAGGCACGGGCCCTGCTGGGCTGGGCCCGAGAGACCGGGACGGTGCTGTACGACTCCCTGGCCCGCGTCGCCGAGACCGCTCTGCGCCGGGCGGGCGAGAGCACGGACTTCCCCGAGCACCTGCGCTCGAGCGGGCGCGGCCTCGGACCGGGGACGGGCCGGTGAGGGCGGGGTCCGCGGACGAGCGACCCCGCGACCTCTCCGTCTACATCCACGTCCCGTTCTGCGCCGTGCGCTGCGGGTACTGCGACTTCAACACGTACACCGCGACCGAGCTGGGCGGCGGCGGGTCCCAGGCGGAGTACCCCGCCAACGCACGGGCCGAGATGGACCTGACCCTTGCCGCCGATCGCGCCGCCGGCTACGACTACGAGCGGGTCTCGACCGTCTTCTTCGGCGGCGGCACACCCACCCTGCTGCCGGCCGACGACCTGGTCTCGATGCTCGACCATCTGCGCACGGTGATTCCGCTGGCCCAGGACGCCGAGATCACCACCGAGGCGAATCCGGATTCCGTCACCCGCGCGTCCCTGTCCCGCCTCGCCGCGGGCGGGATCACGCGGGTCTCCTTCGGCATGCAGTCCGCCGTTCCGTCCGTGCTGGCCACCCTGGATCGCACCCACGACCCCGAGCGGGTCCCGCAGGCGGTCGCCTGGGCACGCGAGGCCGGTCTCGACGTGAGCCTGGATCTGATCTACGGCACACCGGGGGAGACCGTCGCCGATGTCGAGACCTCCGTGAAGGCTGCGCTGGCCTGCGGGGTCGACCACATGTCGGCCTACTCCCTGATCATCGAGGGGAACACGGCGATGGCCCGTCAGCTGCGCCGGGGCGAGCTCGAGGCACCGGACCCCGACGACATGGCGGACAAGTACGAGCTGATCGACGATCTCGCCGCGGCCGACGGCCTCAGCTGGTACGAGGTCTCGAACTGGGCCCGCACCGAACCGCAGCGCTCCCGCCACAACCTCGCCTACTGGCGCGGCGGGGACTGGTGGGGGATCGGGCCCGGCGCGCACCGTCACCGTGACGGTCTGCGCTCCTGGAACGTGAAGCACCCCAGTCGTTATGCGCGGATGCTCGCGAGCGGCGAGATGCCCGTGGCGGACTCCGAGCAGGTCGCCGACCAGGACCGCCAGGTGGAGCGGATCATGCTCGAGCTGCGGCTCGCCGACGGGCTCCCCGTCGGAACAGTTCCCGAGCGGACCCGCGGCATGCTCGAGGTCCACCGCGAGCGCGGGCATCTGGATGCCGAGGCCCTCGCCGACGGGCGTGCGGTGCTGACCCGACCAGGCCGGCTGCTGGCCGACGCGGTGATCCGCGACCTCGTGCCCTGACCGGCGCCGATCGTGCCCTGACCGGCGCGGCGCACGCCCGGGTCTCGTCAGTCCCGGGTGGCGCGGTCCACAAATGGGGCGATGACCAAGCCCACCTCGATCGACGAGCACCTCGCGAGCCTCGATGGACGCGCGGCCTCCCGGCTGCGTGAGCTGCGAGCTCTGATCCACGAGGCCGCGCCCGAGGTCACCGAAGCCCTCACGTGGGGAAACCCGGCGTTCCTCCATCCCAGCGGCATGATCCTGGTGATCGTGGGGACCTACGCCGCCCATGCGAATCTCGCCGTCACGCCGAGCACCCGGGAGGCCTTCGCCGCCGAGCTCACGGAGTTCGGGACCGGCAAGGGCACGGTGAAGCTGCCTGACGACCAGCCGGTGCCCACGGATCTGCTGCGGCGGATGGTCGCCTATCGCCTGGCGGAGTACGAGCAGCGCGGCGTGACCTGGATGTAGCGGCCGACGACGGCGAAGCGCCCCCGGAGACCGAGGCGGTCTCCGGGGGCGCCGGGGCATGGCCCGCAGGCCGTGGACATCAGCGGAACAGGCGCAGGTTTGCCGGGTAGTTCCACCACTCGCCCTGGTAGGCCTTGATGGCACCGATGATCGCGAAGATCGCCTGGACCACCGTCGGCACGAACATGAGCCCGAAGAGCACGGCCCCGATGCCGAGAGTGAGGATCGTGATGATCGTGAACAGCACGCCCATCGCGAGGGAGACGACCAGCGCGGCGATGGTGCCGTTCAGCGCCTCGGCGGCGTTGTAGCGCACGAAGCGGTGACGGTCCTTGAACACCACGAACAGCACGATCTGGGCGATGAGGCCGCCGATGAACGGGATGACGAACTGCAGCAGCGCGGCCAGATGCACCACGAGCGCCCAGGTCTTCGCGTCGGAGTCATTCATCCCCTGCCCGGACAGCGGGCCGTCGTAGATGCCCTTGAAACCGGGCGGGGGAGTGTTCAGGTCGACAGCGCCGGGAGCGGCGTACCCCTCGGGCCCGCCGCCGTAGGAACCCTGCGGGCCGTACGTGCCCTGGGGGCCGTACGTGCCCTGCGGACCGGGCGCCCCCGGCGCGTCGTACGCGTCCTGGGGGTCGTCGATGCCCAGCGGGTCGTCGGTGCCCTGCGAGTCGCCGGTCGTGCCGGGTCCGGCCTGCTGACCCGGTTGACCGGGCGCTGCGTAGGGGCTCTGCGGGCCGGCCTGGCCCTGGGCGCCCGGGGTCCCGCCGGCGGGGGTGCCGTGGGGATCCTGACCGGCCGACGGGGAGGGGGCGGAGGTGCCTTCGGCCGCGGGGCCCGGCCGCATGCTGTCGTCGTAGGCGTAGGGATCGTGCGGGTGCAGCGCCGGATCAGAGGTCGGGCTGCCCAGCTCATGCTCCGGGACGTCGTGCTGCGCGCCGTCGCCCTGCGGCGCGGCGGCGTCCTGGGGCGCAGCGGTCCAGCCCGGGCTCTGCTGCTCGGGGGCGGCGCTGCCGGGCTCGGTACCGTACGGGTCGTGCGGGTGCGGAGTCTGGCTCATGGTTCCTTCTTCGAACGGGCCGGCCGGGAGGGCCGACGTCGGACTGACTCCCTCAGCCTAACCAGCGCGGTCCCCGTCGTCTCCGGGGCGGGCCGCCATGTCGGATGGGGGATGGCCCCCAGGCCCTGCTCGTCAGGAGGGATCGACCGTCACGAAGTCGATGAGCTCCTCGATGCGCCCCGACAGCGAGGGCTCGACGTCGGCGTAGGAGCGGACGGTCGACAGGATCCGCTGCCAGCCGATGCCGATGTCGGCCGTGTCCTCGTGCGGCCAGCCCAGCGCTGCGAGGGAGCCGACCTTGATGTCGGTCCCCTTGGGGATGTGCGGCCACTCCCGCAGCCCCACGCGGGCCGGGCGCACCGCCTGCCAGACGTCGACGTAGGGGTGGCCGAGCACCTCGACGTTCCCGCGGGCGCCGGGCAGCTTCATCACCTCGGCCGCGATCCGGGACTCCTTCGACCCGGGCACCAGGTGGTCCACCAGGATGCCGAGGCGTCGACCGGCCGACGGGCCGAAGGCCTGGACGCGCTCGACGAGGTTGTCCGCGCCCTCGAGCTGCTCGACCACGATCCCCTCGATACGCAGGTCGTGCCCCCACACCTTCTGCACCAGCTCGGCGTCGTGCGTGCCCTCGACCCAGATCCTCGAGGCGCGGGCGGTGCGGGCCCTCGCCCCCTCGACGAAGACCGAGCCGCTCGCGGAGCGCTTGCGCGCCGGGGCCTGCGCACGAGGGGCCGGCCGCGTGAGCAGCACCGGCTTCCCGTCGATCATGAAGCCCGGGCCGAGCGGGAAGGTGCGGCGCGCGCTGCGGCCGTCCTCGAGCTCGACGACGTGTTCGCCGGCGATCTTCTCCACACGGGTGATGGCGCCGGTGAATCCGGTGGAGGCCTCCTCGACGACGAGGTCGCGCCGGGCGGGGACCTCGCGGGCGACGGGGCGACGACGATGATGGGCGGGCGGACCGGAGGACAGCACGTCAGGGCCGTACCGGTCGGGGAAGCGATCGGATGCTGCAGGCACGCGCGACACCTTACCCCCGTGGCGAACGCCTCCCCGCGCGCATCGCCGGGGGCGCGTAGGATTGGCACTCGGCACGGGCAGGTGCCAGATCTGGTCCTCGCGACGCTGGTCACGCCCGTCGGCCCCCGATGACAGGAACGCACGGAACGCAGAACGCACGGCATGCAGGAGGTGAGGCACACGGACGCCCGGAAGCTGCAGATCCTCGGCGCGATCGTCGAGGACTACGTCTCCACCCGTGAGCCCGTCGGCTCCAAGTCCCTGCTGGATCGTCACGAGCTCGGGGTCTCCGCCGCCACGGTGCGCAACGACATGTCGCTGCTCGAGGAGGAGGGGCTGATCCATCAGCCCCACACCTCCGCCGGTCGTGTGCCCACCGACAAGGGGTACCGCGCCTTCGTCGACCACGTCGCGACCGTCAAGCCGCTGTCGGCCCCCGAGCGCAGCGCGATCCGCACCCTGTTGGAGGACTCCGGTGACGTCGAGGAGCTCCTCGGCCGCACCGTGCGCCTGATGGCGCAGCTCACCCAGCAGGTCGCGATGGTGCAGTACCCGGCCCGACGCCAGGCGCGCGTCCGCCACGTCGAGCTGGTCAAGGTCGCCGATTCGCTGCTCCTGGTCGTGCTGATCACGGAGTCCGGTCGGGTCGACCAGCGCACGGTCCCGGTGCTCGCGGCTCGGCCCGCCGAGTCCTACCTCGACCTGCGCGACCAGCTCAATCGGGCCCTCTCCGGCCGAGAGGTCACCGACCTCGCCGTGCCCCTGGCCGACCTGCTCGAGACGCTCCCGGCGGCGGAGCGCCCCTCGGCCCGGGAAGTGACCGATGCGCTCGTGTCCCTGGCGGCGACGCGGGCGGAGGATCGGATCGTGCTGGCCGGGACCGCCAACATCGCCCGCTCCGCCGAGGACTTCGCGCGCGACGTGGAGCCTCTGCTGGACGTGCTCGAGGAGCAGCTGGTGCTGATGCGCCTGTTCACCGAGATGCACGCCTCGCCGGGAGCGGTCGAGGTGCGGATCGGGTCCGAGCTGCACGATCGCGCCCTGCATCAGGCCGCGCTCGTCGGCGCGGGATATGGTGCAGGATCGCATCTGGCGATCCTCGGCCCCAGCCGTATGGACTACGTCGCCGGCATCTCGACCGTCCAGGCCATCGCCCGCTACGTGTCCCGCTACCTCGAATGACCTCCCGGCGCGCGGATGCGTGTCGACCTGCCAGCCCCACCGCCCGGTGCCTGCTGCCGCACGCCGCGGCCCGGCCACCCCGACTCCCCGGTAAGGAATCCTCACCGTGAACGACGACTACTACGAGCTCCTCGGCGTCTCCCGCGACGCCTCCACCGAGGAGATCAAGAAGGCGTACCGGAAGCTCGCCCGGACGCTGCACCCCGATGTGAACCCCGACCCGGAGGCGGCGGAGAAGTTCAAGAAGGTCTCCCAGGCCTACGAGACCCTCTCCCACTCCGACAAGCGCCGCCAGTACGACATGGGCGGCGGCCCGGGCATGGGCGGCGGTGGCGGCTTCGGGGGCTTCGGCGGAGGCGCCGGCTTCGACGTCAACGACATCTTCGACATGTTCGCCGGCGCCGCCGGGATGCGTGGGGGACGCGGCCAGGGCCCGGTGCCCCGCCAGCGCCGCGGCGGCGACGTGCTGCGACGGGTGAAGATCGACCTGCGCGACGTGGTCTTCGGCACCGAGGAGGAGGTCACTTTCCGGACCGCCGAACAGTGCGAGCGCTGCGACGGCTCCTGCTGCGAGCCGGGCACCAGCCCCACCCGCTGCACCGCCTGCAACGGCTCCGGCCACGTCCAGCGCGTCGCCCAGTCGCTGCTGGGCCAGATGGTGACCATGGCCCCGTGCCCCACCTGCGAGGGTCACGGCGACGTCATCGAGAGCCCCTGCACCGGCTGCTCCGGGCACGGCCGCACCCCGGCCGAGCGCACCGTCACCGTGAAGGTCCCCTCCGGGGTCGAGAACGGCACCCGCATCCAGCTGCGCGGCCAGGGCGAGGTCGGCGAGGCCGGCGGCCCCTCCGGCGACCTGTTCATCGAGCTCGCGGTCACCGACCATGAGATGTTCGACCGCGACGGCGAGGACCTCGTGACCACGATGTCGGTCCCGATGACCTCCGCCGCCCTCGGCGCGACGATCCCGCTGGAGACCTTCGACGGCAACCAGGACATCGACGTCAGGCCCGGCGCCCAGCCCGGCGACGAGATCACCCTCAAGGGCCTCGGCGTGACCCCGCTGCGCCGAGAGCGGCGCGGCGACATCCGCGTCGTCCTCGACATCGACGTGCCCACCACGCTCAGCGAGCAGGAGCGTGAGCTGCTCGAGCAGTTCGCCGCGCTGCGCGGGGACGAGACCACCCGCCGCAAGGGCCACGGCCCCTTCTCCAAGCTCCGCGATCGCCTGCGCGACCTCTGAGCGACCGACGACGGCAGTAGCCCTGACATGCCCTCCACCCCGCCCGGGTTCCTGATCCTCGACGACACGCTCGCGACCGCGCGCGAGGGCGAGGTCCTGACCCTGGACGGGGAGGAGGGACGGCACGCCGCCAAGGTCGCCCGCATCGGCGTGGGGGAGCAGGTCCTGCTCACCGACGCCCCGGGGCGCCAGGTGCTCGCGGAGGTCACCACCGCCCGCAAGGAGGCCCTCGAGCTGGCTCTGCTGGAGGACCCGAGCCCGGGCGTCGAGCGCCTGCCGCGCTTGAGCCTGGTCCAGGCCCTGGCCACCGGCGGCCGCGACGAGCAGGCGATCGAATCCGCCACCGAGCTCGGCGTCGACCGGGTCGTGCCCTGGATCGCGCGCCGTTCCGTCTCGATCTGGCGGGGGGAGAAGCTCGCCAAGGGCCGGGCCCGCTGGGCGGGCACGGTGCGGGCCGCCGTCAAGCAGTGCCGCCGCCCCGGGATCCCCGCGGTCGACGCCCCGGTGACGACCGCCCAGCTCACCGACGTCCTCGGGGAGCTCGCCGCCGACCGGACCCTCGTGCTGGTCCTGCACGAGCAGGAATCAGTGAGCCTGATGAGCCTCGCCGAGCAGCTGCAGGCGGCCAGCGAGAACGGGATCGAGGAGATCGTGGTGATCGTCGGCCCCGAGGGCGGGATCGACCCCGACGAGCTCGACGCCCTCCGCGGGGCCGGGGCGCTCTCCGTGCTGCTGGGCCCCGAGGTGCTGCGCTCCTCGACCGCGGGCCCCGCCGCGATCGCGGTGCTCAGCAGCCTCGTCGGCCGCTGGGGCTGAGCGGGTTCGACCGGCCGCTGGGGCCGATGCTCCTCCAGCAGCCGATGCTCCACCAGCGACCGGGGCTGCACCAGCGAGCGGGGCTGCCGCCTCGCCGACCGGCAGGGCCGCCGCACCTCCTCCCACCGGCCACCCGCTGTGATCTGCTCCCATCGGATCCGTGAAAAGCGGGTGAGCCGGGGCACACCGCTGTGTAGGGTCGATCACCATGAGCCCGGACGCCCTGCTGCCCGACGTCCTGGAACCCGACGTCTCGGCACCTCGGGGGACGAGGGGCGGGCATCGATGATCCTCGCCGAGAACCTGGTCAAGGAGTTCACGCGGCCGCAGCGAGTGCAGGGCCGCTTCTCCGGGGTGCGCTCCTTCCTCAGCACCCGGACCGTGACCACCCGTGCGGTCGACGACATCTCGCTGCGCATCGACGACGGCGAGATCGTCGGCTACCTCGGTCCCAACGGCGCCGGGAAGTCCACCACCATCAAGATGCTCACCGGCATCCTCGTGCCGACCTCCGGACACATCGAGGTCGAGGGGATCGTGCCGTGGAAGCACCGCCGGGCGAATGCGCGCAGCGTCGGCGCCGTCTTCGGCCAGCGCACCCAGCTGTGGACCGACCTGCCGCTGCGGGAGTCCTTCGAGCTGATCGCGAGGCTCTACGGGATGGGCCCGGCCGAGTACCGGCGCTCTCTGGAGACCTTCGTGGACCTGCTGGAGATGGGCTCGTTCCTCGACACCGCGGTGCGGTCGCTGTCGCTGGGGCAGCGGATGCGCGGGGATCTCGTCGCCGCGATGCTGTACCGGCCCCCGGTGCTCTACCTCGACGAACCCACCGTCGGCCTGGACGTCGTCGCCAAGGCGCGCATCCGCGACTTCATCGCCGAGCAGAATCGCACCGAGGGCACGACCGTGCTGCTGACCACCCACGACATCGCCGATGTCGAGCAGCTGGCCCAGCGGGTGGTCATCATCGACGAGGGACGGATCCTCTACGACGGCGACCTGGAGAGCCTGCGCGCCCGCTACGCCCCCTTCCGCGAGATCGTGGTGAGCGCCCCGACCCTCTCCGAGGACCTCGAGGTGCCGGGGCTGACGCTGACCCGCCTGGTCCCCGCCGGCGACGAGATGCGGGCCACCTTCCGCTTCGACCCCGCCCGGATCCCGGCCCCGGCGGCGATCGGGCGCCTCACGGGCAGCCTGGAGATCACGGACCTCTCCTCCCGCGAGCCGAACGTGGAGGATGTGATCCGCCGGATCTACACCGAGCGGGGTGTGCGGGCGTGAGCCTCGCAGCGCCCGTCGGCCAGGACCGCCTGCTGGTCGGGGGGATCCGGGCCTCGATCGCCCACGCCGCGCGCGCCCAGTTCGCCTTCCGCGCGTCCACCTGGACCGGGATCGTCGGCTGCGTGCTGCAGGTGATCCTCGTGCACCTGGTGTGGAGCGCGGTCTACGGCGACCGCACCGACGTCGCCGGCGTCGCCCAGGTCGATGCCATCACCTACGCCGTCCTCGGCGTGCTGACCACCACCGTCTTCCAGCCGTTCATGTTCGACTCCATGCTGGGCCGGCTGCGCACCGGGGCCATCGCCTTCGACGTGATGCGGCCGATCTCCGCCGTCCCGCTGGCCCTGGCCCGCCAGGTCGGCGGGACCGTCGGCCAGCTGCCTGCGGCTGCCATCGCCCTCGTCGTGGGCCTGGCGCTCGGGGCGATCGCCCTGCCGGGATCCTGGCTCTCGGGCCTGGCCTGCCTGGTCTCGCTGTCCTTGGGATTCGTCATCGCCCTGCTGGTGAACTTCACGGTCGGCCTGGTGGGGTTCTGGACCCTCGAGGTGGGCGGCGCGTTCCTGATCTACCGGATGCTCGCGCAGTTCTCCTCCGGGGCGCTGATCCCGCTGTGGTTCATGCCCGACTGGCTCACCGGCATCCTCACCCTGCTGCCGTTCTCCGCGCAGATCTTCGTGCCGCTGTCGATCTACGTGGATCGCGACCCCGGATGGCACACCGTCCAGGCGATCGGGATCCAGGCGGTCTGGATCCTCGTGCTCATCGCCCTGGCCGCCCTGGTGTGGCGACGTGCCATCCGACGGTTGGTGATCTTCGGTGGCTGAGGCATCCGTCGGCGCCGCGCCGATCCGCCGCGGCTCGCTCGCCCGGCCGATCCCGGCCTGGCGCACCTACACGATCCTGCTCGGGGCGACCTGGCGCAGCATGCGGGTCCACCGCGTGAACCTGATCCTCACCTTCCTGGGCAGCGCGGCGCTGCAGGGGACCCAACTGGCCTTCATCGGGGTGCTGCTGGGAGCCTTCGGCACCATCGCGGGCTGGGAGGTGTACGACGTGGCCTTCCTGTACGGGCTGCGACTGACCGCGCACGGCGTGTGCACCATCAACTTCGGCCAGCACCGGGCCAGTGCGAACGTGGTGCGCGACGGGCACTGGGACCGCTACCTCCTGCGCCCGGCGCCGCCGTTGATGCAGCTGCTGACCCGGTTCTTCAACCCGGGAACGCTCGGGGACCTCGTCCTCGGCCTGGCGATCCTCGGCGTCGCCGCTTCCCAGCTCGGCATCGACTGGTCGCTCTGGATCGTGGCGTACATCGCGGCCGCCGCGATCGGGGGAGGACTCGTCGAGGCCGGGCTGCAGATCGGCATCTCCGGGCTGGACTTCCGGATGGGGCCGACCACCCGCGTCAAGGACACCATCGACCGTGTGCTGACGGACTTCGGCGCGTACCCCATGACGATCTTCGGCACCGCGGGGACCTACCTGCTGACCTTCCTGCTGCCGCTGGCGTTCATGGCCTACCTCCCGGCGACGATCGTGCTGGGCCACGCGGATGAGCTGGTGGTGCCGCTCTGGCTCGCGCTCGGCTCGCCACTGGCCGGGCCGCTGATCCTCGGCGCCGGGGTGGCGGTGTTCCGGTACCTCTCACGGTTCTACGCGAGCCCCGGGCACTGATCGCGGCGCGCCCGGTGCCCGCTCGTCGGTTCCACCGATGCGTCCCGTGGGTGGTGCGGATCCGTGGAACGGGCGTGAGTCTGCGGCGCGCCGTGGGTTGGGCCGCGGAGGCCGTCGCGGGGCGCGCCCGGTGCCCGCTCGTCGGTTCCACCGATGTGTCCTGTGGGTGGTGCGGATCCGTGGAACGGGCGTGAGCTTGCGGCGTGCCGTGGGTTGGGCCGCGGAGGCCGTCGCGGGGCGCGCCCGGTGCCCGCTCGTCGGTTCCACCGATGCGTCCCGTGGGTGGTGCGGATCCGTGGAACGGGCGTGAGTCTGCGGCGCGCCGTGGGATGGGCGGCGGGGGAACCGAGGACGAGGCCCCGGTGCAGGCCGACGACGGGGCCCCATCCCGTGCAGGCCGACGACGAGGCCCCGCCGACGCAGGGGCGACGACGGGGCCGGAAGGCGTGGGGGAGAGGGATGAGACTCTCGGATCGATCGAACGTCAGGCGATGGGGGCGGGGACCTTCGACTCGATCGCGAGGAGCGCGGTCTCCAGGGCTGCGGCCTTCTGCTCGGTGATGAACAGCTCGCCGTCGACCGAGAGGTCCTCGCGGAAGCCGAGGCCCACCGTGCCGACGATGTCGGCATCCAGGCGCAGCATCAGCTTCTCGAGCAGCGGCAGCACCTCCTGTGCGGCGCCCCACCCGTAGCCGACCAGCACGGTGGGCAGACCGTTCCATTCGGAGTACAGGAAGTCGATCGCGTTCTTCAGCGCACCGGTGTAGGAGCCGTTGTACTGCGGGGTGAGGATCACCACGGCGTCGAGCGCGCCGATCCGCTCGCCCCAGCTCCGACCGTGGGCGGTGGTCTTGTCCGCGCCGGACTTCGGGCTCGTCGGCTCGTCGAAGGAAGGCAGGGCGACGTCGCGCAGGTCGATGAAGTCCAGGTCGAACCGATCCCCGGCGGATTCGGCGACCCAGCGGGCCACCTTCTCCCCGACGCGGTTGGGGCGGGCGCTGCTGATGATGATTCCGAGCTTCGTCATGATGATTTAAACTTCTCATACAGTCGCGGGCATCCCAAAACGGCTGTGCGATGAGTCGCTCCCGTAGACTTCGGGACATGCCTGAGACCGCCACCGAACACCATGACCCGGACTGCGTCTTCTGCAAGATCCTCGCGGGCGAGATCCCGTCCGATCGTGTGTACGAGGACGAGGAGGTCATCGCCTTCAAGGATCTGAATCCGAAGGCGCCGGTCCACGTCCTCGTGGTTCCGCGTGAGCACCGCCGCGACGTCCGGGAGCTCGCAGAGCAGCCCGAACTGCTCGCCCACGTCGCCACCGTTGCCGGGAAGATCGCTGCTGACCAGGCGAGCGGCGACTTCCGATTGATCTTCAACACCGGCGCCAGCGCCGGCCAGTCCGTCTTCCACGTGCACGCGCACGTCCTCGCGGGCGGCAAGCTCGCAGAAGGAGAGATGTGACCGACCCGCTCACCCCGGCCCCGGGCCGCGCCCCGCAGGCGCACGAACGGACGCTGGCGATCCCCGAGCATCTCAGCCCCTTCCAGGTGCTCGGCGAGAACGATCAGGCGCTGGCCGCTCTCGAGGACGCCGTCCCCGACACGGACGTTCATGTGCGCGGCCACCAGGTGACCCTGCGCGGCACCGAGGACGCCCTGCGGCGCAGCGAGCACATCATGCGCAGCCTGATCGACCTGGCCGGTACGGGCCAGGCCGTGACGGCCGAGGCGGTCCAGCGCGCCGCGAACCTCTACGGGGACGACCGCGGCTCGGGCCAGAAGCTCGAGCAGGTGCTCTCGCGCACGGTGCTGTCCTCGCGGGGCCGCAGCATCCGGCCCAAGACGCTGGGCCAGCAGAAGTACATCGAGGCCGTCGAATCTTCGACCGTCACCTTCGGGATCGGTCCGGCCGGCACCGGCAAGACGTACCTGGCGGTCGCATTGGCCGTGCAGCAGCTGCTGAGCAAGCAGGTCAACCGGATCATCCTCACCCGTCCGGCGGTGGAGGCGGGGGAGCGGCTGGGCTTCCTGCCCGGATCGCTGAACGAGAAGATCGACCCCTATCTGCGCCCGTTGCTGGACGCGCTGCATGACATGCTCGACCCCGAGTCGATCCCGCGCCTGATGAACGCCGGCACCATCGAGGTCGCCCCCCTGGCGTACATGCGCGGACGCACCCTGAACGACGCCTTCATCATCCTGGACGAGGCCCAGAACACCACTCCGGAGCAGATGAAGATGTTCCTGACCCGGCTGGGCTTCAACTCGACGATGGTCGTCACCGGCGACGTCACCCAGGTCGACCTGCCCGGCTCCCAGAAGAGCGGGCTGCGGGTGGTCGAGCAGGTGCTCGGCGGGATCGACGACATCTCCTTCTGCCGCCTCTCCTCCCGCGACGTGGTCCGCCACCGACTCGTCAGCGACATCGTCGAGGCCTACGGGCGCTGGGAGATCGATCCCGGCGGCCATCGCGACGTCCGGCACCGCCCCGCCTCGGGGACGTGAGCGGTGGCCCGCGGTCCCGGGACGGGAGTCCTGAGCCCCGACCCTGACGACCCGACCTGCATGACAGAGCACCGAGAACGAAGCACCGAGAACTGAGCGCCGAGAGCTGAGCACCGCACCATGACCATCGAGATCCGCAACGAGACCACCGCCGTCGTCGACGAGAACGAGTTCGTCGAGTGCGCACGCTTCGTCTTCGAGGCGATGCATCTGCACCCCGCCACCGAGATGTCGATCCTCTTCGTCGACGAGGACGCGATGGAGAAGCTCCACGTGCAGTGGCTGGATCTGCCCGGTCCCACCGATGTGATGAGCTTCCCGATGGATGAGCTGACGCCCGGTTCGGCCGAGCAGCCGGCCCCCGAAGGGCTGCTCGGCGACGTGGTGCTGTGCCCGAGCGTCGCCGCCAAGCAGGCGGCGGAGGCCGGTCACAGCGCGGTCGAGGAGATGCTGCTGCTGACCTGCCACTCCATCCTCCACCTGCTGGGCTACGACCACATGGAGGACGACGAGCGCACGGTCATGTTCGACCTCCAGCGCAAGCTCCTGCTGACCTTCCTCGCCTCGCGAGAGTCGAGCTGATCGCCCCCATGCTCGACGAACCTCATCCTCCCCCGGCCGCCGACTCCGGCTCTGCCCCTGTCGCCGGCCCTGCCCCCGTCGCCGGCAACGTCCCCGTCGCCGGCACTGCCCCTGATTCCGGTCCCGTCCCTGTCTCGGACGGGGCCTGTGCAGCACGGCGGTGCCCATGCTGACCGCCCCGCTGCTCGTCCTGATCCCACTGGGTCTGGCGGGGCAGGTGGTCGCGGCCGTGCTGACCGCGGTCGACGCGGCCCACCTGGCCGTCTCCCGCGGCTCGCTCGAGAAGGCCGTCGCCGATCAGCCCGGCCCGGTCCGCGCCCGCGTCCTGGACCAGCACGGCGACGGCGCCCGCACCCTCGCCTCGGTCTCGCTGGGGCGCATGCTCGCCGAGGCCGTCACGATCGCCTCCGTCGCCGCGATCACCTTCCTGATCTTCGATCAGCTGGGCGCCGACAGCGCCTGGGCCGCGCCGCTCCTCATCACCATCGTGCTGGCCGGTCTGCTGCTGCTGGTGGTGCTGGCCATCTCCCCGCGCACCATCGGCCGGGGCCGCCCCGAGTCCGTGCTGATCTCCACCCGGTGGCTGGTGGCCGCCGCCCGATTCGTCCTGTGGCTGCCGGCCGGCGCGCTGACCAGCGTCGGTGAGAACCTCGCCTCCCGGCCCGGGAATTCCGAGAGCCCCGAGGACGGAGCTGAGAAGGCGCGGCAGAACGTCGATCGAGCGCTCGAGGACGAGCATGTCGCGGACGGGGAGCGGGACATGATCCAAGGGGTGTTCGACCTGCGCGAGACGATGGTCCGCGAGCTGATGGTGCCCCGCACCGACATGGTGGCCCTGGACGTCGACGCCTCCGCGAAGAAGGCGATGCGGCTGTTCGTCCGCTCCGGCTTCTCCCGCATCCCCGTGATCGGCGAGACCGTCGACGACCTGCGCGGCATGCTGTACGCCAAGGACGTCATGAAGGCGATCCACTCGCCCTGGGACCCGCGCCCCGAGCGACCCGTCGGCGAGATCATGCGCCCGGCGCGCTTCGTGCCCGAGTTCGTCGCGGCCGACGAGGTGCTGCGCCAGATGCAGACCAGCCACGTGCACATCAGCGTGGTGGTCGACGAGTACGGGGGCGTCTCGGGCATCGTCACCATCGAGGACATCCTCGAGGAGATCGTCGGCGAGATCGCCGACGAGCACGACCCGGATGAGCCCGAGATCGAGGACCTCGGCGGCGGCCGCTACCGGGCACCCGCCCGGGCCGGGCTCACCGAGGTCGGCGAACTGTTCGACCTCGAGATCGAGGACGACGACATCGACAGCGTCGGCGGCCTGCTGGGCAAGGCGATCGGCCAGGTGCCGATCGTCGGCTCCCGCGCCGAGACGCACGGCCTGGTTCTCGAGGCCGAGAAGACCTCGGGGCGCCGCCGCCGGCTGTCCTCCGTGATCGTCTCCCGGGCTCCGGAGCCGGGGCCCCCGCCACATGATGCCGACCAGGAGAGCCCCGATGACTGAACCCCTCACCCCCGCCGGCGACGGCACCGGCGCGCGCCCCGCGCCGGACCCCGCTGAGCCGAACACGGACGCTCACGAGCCCGGCGCGCGCCCCGCGCACCGCGCAGGCTTCGTCGCCCTCGTGGGCCGGCCCAACGTCGGAAAGTCCACGCTGACCAACGCGCTGGTGGGGGAGAAGGTCGCGATCACCTCCAGCAAACCGCAGACCACCCGCCGCGCGATCCGCGGGATCGTCAGCGGTGAGGACTCGCAGATCATCCTGGTCGACACACCCGGCGTTCACCGCCCCCGCACCCTGCTGGGGGAGCGGCTGAACGACCTGGTGCGCGAGACCCTCTCCGAGGTCGACGTGGTCGGATTCTGCTTGCCCGCCGACCAGAAGATCGGGCCCGGCGACCGCTTCATCGCCCAGGACCTCGCCGAGATGCGCAGCGGCCGCCGCGGCCCGCGCGTGGTCGCCATCGTCACCAAGACCGACCTCGTCGGCCGCGACCGACTGGCGGAGCACCTGATGGCCGTGGACCAGCTGCTGGACGTCGACGAGATCGTTCCGATCTCGGCCGTCACCGGGGAGCAGGTCGACGTGCTGCTCGAGGTCGTCGCTCGCCACCTGCCCGAGAGCCCGCAGCTGTACCCGGACGACCAGCTCACCGAGGAGTCCCGGGACGACCGCATCTCGGAGCTGATTCGCGAGGCCGCCCTGGAGGGCGTGCGCGAAGAGCTGCCCCACTCGATCGCCGTGGTGGTCGAGGAGGTCGTCGAGACCGATCCCGACGGGGACCCCTTCGCCGAGGTCGCCCCCGGTGAGGGACGCCTGGTGGTGCGCGCGACCCTGTACGTCGAGCGCGACAGCCAGAAGGGCATCATCATCGGCAAGGGCGGATCCCGCCTGCAAGAGGTCGGCTCTCGCGCCCGTGCCGAGATCAACCAGCTGATCGGCCGGAAGGTGCATCTGGACCTGCGCGTCAAGGTGGCCAAGGAGTGGCAGCGTGATCCCAAGCAGCTGGGACGGCTGGGATTCTGACCCTCTGCTCCGAGGGAGCAGTTCGCATCGTGAGCGGCCTCGAGCCGGGCGGCCGACGGTGCTACCGTGACGATCATGCGTGGATCGCTGCTCCTGCTTAGCCGCCGCGACGGGACCTGAACGCCGGGACCCCGCCGCGGCTGACGTTGCGTCCGGCGACCGGTACCCCAGCGAGAAGGACCTTGTGATGACTGAATCCACGACGACGGCTGACTCCACGATCAGCTCCGTCCCCTCCACGACCGCCCCCACCCCGGCGATCGCCGCCGTCGGCGACCCGTCGACCCCCGTCGTCGGCTCCTCGGGCGGAGCCCCTCAGCAGCCCTCGGGCATGCCGATCCACAAGTACCTGCCCTTCCACGAGCAGATCAGCGTGGAGCTGCCGGATCGCACCTGGCCCACCCGGCGCATCACCCGGGCCCCGCGCTGGTGCGCCGTCGACCTGCGCGATGGCAACCAGGCGCTCATCGACCCGATGAACTCCGAGCGCAAGCTGCGCATGTTCGAGCTGCTGGTCGGGATGGGCTACAAGGAGATCGAGGTCGGCTTCCCCGCCGCCTCGACGACGGACTACGACTTCGTGCGCACCCTCATCGAGGAGGACCGCATCCCGGGCGACGTCTCGATCCAGGTCCTCACCCAGGCCCGAGAGCACCTGATCGAACGCACCTACCAGGCGATCTCGGGCGCTCCGCGCGCCGTCGTGCACCTGTACAACTCCACCTCCGCGGTCCAGCGCGACGTCGTCTTCCGGGCCGACGAGGACACCGTGCTGGACATCGCGGTCCAGGGCGCCCTGCTGTGCAAGAAGTACGAGGAGACGACGCCGGACACGCAGATCACCTACCAGTACTCCCCGGAGTCCTACACGGGCACCGAGCTCGAGTACGCCCTGCGCGTGTGCAACGCCGTCATCGACGTCATCAAGCCCACGCCGCAGGACCGGATGATCGTGAACCTGCCGGCCACGGTCGAGATGGCCACCCCCAACGTGTACGCCGACTCCATCGAGTGGATGCACCGTCACCTGGATCGTCGCGACTCGGTGGTGCTGTCGCTGCACCCGCACAACGACCGCGGCACCGGCGTGGCCGCCGCGGAGCTGGGCTACCTCGCCGGTGCCGACCGCATCGAGGGATGTCTGTTCGGCAACGGCGAGCGCACCGGCAACGTGGACCTGGTGACGTTGGGTCTGAACCTGTTCACGCAGGGCATCGACCCGCAGATCGACTTCTCCGACCTCGACGAGGTGCGCCGCACCGTCGAGCACTGCAACCAGATGCCGGTGCCCGAGCGCAGCCCGTACGGCGGCGATCTGGTGTTCACCGCGTTCTCCGGCTCGCACCAGGACGCCATCAACAAGGGCCTGGAGCGGATGGAGTCCGACGCCGAGAAGGTCGGCAAGGCCGTGGACGACATGGTCTGGAGGGTGCCGTACCTGCCGGTGGACCCCAAGGACCTGGGCCGGTCCTACGAGGCCGTGATCCGCGTGAACTCGCAGTCCGGCAAGGGCGGCATGGCCTATCTGCTGCGCACCGAGCACGGTCTGGATCTGCCGCGGCGTCTGCAGATCGAGTTCTCGGGCATCGTCCAGCAGAAGACGGACTCCGACGGCGGCGAGGTCAGCCCGGAAGCGCTCTGGGAGGCCTTCACCGACGAGTACCTGCCGGCCACGGAGGAGTCCAAGCGCTGGGGTCGCTTCGCCATCACCTCCATCCATCAGGAGTCCACCGGCGAGGGCGCGGATCGCATCATGGTCACGCTGGTGGTGGACGGCCAGGAGCACACGGTCACCGGCATCGGCAACGGTCCCCTGGACGGCTTCGTCAAGGCCCTGGCCGAGCGCAAGATCGACGTGCGGATCCTCGACTACGCCGAGCACGCGCTGACCGAGGGCGACGACTCCCTGGCCGCCTCGTACATCGAGTGCGAGATCGGCGACCGCATCTGCTGGGGCGTGGGCGTGGACGGCTCGATCACGCGCGCCTCCCTCGAAGCGATCATCTCGGCCCTGAACCGCGAGCAGCGCGCCGGGCGCTGAGGCGGCACCTGAGCAGAAGAGGGACGCCAGCGACACACCGCGACGTCATACGTCGCGCCGTGCCGCTGGCGTCCCTCATGTGTCGGGTGACGGGCCGGAGTCGGGTGGCGGGCAGGAGTCGGGTGGCGGGCAGGAGTCGGGCGTCGGGCAGGAGGCGGGTGATGGGCAGGTGCGGGGTGGCGGGCAGGTGTCGGGTCCCCGGCCGGCCTGCCGCCTCGCCGCCCGATGTCAGCCGTCTGTGCGGGCCGGCTCCTCGTCGGCGAACACCACCGGCATCTCGCCGGTGACGGTCGCGTGGGTGGGGATGGGCATGTCCCAGCCCGGTTCCTCGTCGATCGGCTGCGGCTCGTCGGGCGCGCCGCTGCGCGCGGTCAGGGTCACCCCGACGCTCGCCCCGACCACCAGGACCGCCGCCAGCACCCGCAGCGGCGTGGCGTCCTGACCGATCAGCAGCACGCCGGTGATCAGGGCGAGGACGGGCTCGAGGCTGAGCAGGATGCCGAACGCGTGCCGGGGCAGTCGACGCAGGGCCGTCAGCTCGAGCGTGTACGGGAGCACGGAGGCCATGATCGCGGTGGCGGCGGCGAGCGCCAGCAGACGCCAGTCCATGAGGCCGATGAGGGCTCCCTCGGTGCCGAAGGGCAGCACGGTCAGGGCGCCGACCGCCATGGCGATCGCGAGGCCGTCCTGGCCGGGGACCAGGCGACCCACCCGGGCGCTGGTGAGCACGTACAGCCCCCAGAACACCGCTGCGATGAGGGCGAACATGACCCCGATCAGGTCGAGGGAGGCCGCACCGGAGAGGGATTCGATGCCGAACAGGCTCACCCCGGCCAGGGCGAGCGCCACCCACAGCAGATCGCTGCGGCGGGTGGACAGCACGGCCGCGACGGTCAGCGGGCCGAGGAACTCGAAGGCCACCGCGGTGCCCAGCGGGATCCGTTCGATCGCGGCATAGAAGTTCCCGTTCATCGCGCCGACCACGACGCCGAAGACGATCATGGCGATCCACTGCTCGCGGGTGAAGCTGCGGACCCTGGGGCGCACGATCACCAGGAGGATGACGGCGGCGATCGCCAGGCGCAGCGTCGTCGTGCCGAAAGCGCCGAGCTCGCCGAACAGCTGGGTGGCGAGCGCGGCACCGACCTGGAGCGAGGTGCACGAGCCCAGGACGAAGAGGATGGGGGTCATCGGCAGGCCGCTCCCGGCGCCGCCGGGAGTCGCGCCCACCGCCGGCACGTTGCCGGTGGAAGCGGGAGTCGTCGAAGTGGTCACGATGCCACTGTGCCTCGCGAGTACCGACAGGTCTAGCGAATGTTCCCAAGGTGTACCGTGAAGTAGATATTATCGGTTCAAGGAGGTTGTGGTGCTGAGCCTGCATCGCCTGTTCCTGTTGCACGAATTGCACAGGCTGGAGACCATGTCGGCGGTCGCGCAGACCCATTCGATGTCCCCCTCGGCGGTGTCCCAACAGCTCTCTCAGCTGGAGCGGGAGACCAAGGTCACCCTGTTCGAGCAGGCCGGACGACGGGTCGTGCTCACCGATTCCGGGGTGCGGCTGGCCCGCCGGGCCGAGGAGATGCTGGGCCTGCTGGAGTCGGCGGAGGGCGAGCTGAGGGAAGCCCAGGGGGATGTCGGCGGCGTGCTGCGCGTCGCCTCCTTCCAGACGCCTCTGATCGCGCTGGCCCCGGCCGCCATCAGCGTGCTCGAACAGCGCCATCCGCAACTGCGGATCGAGCTGGCCCAGCGCGAGGTCGAGGGGGCCTACGAGGGTCTTCTCGCCCATCGCTTCGAGGTGATCCTGGGGGAGGACTATCCGGGAGGACAGCGGGTCGTGCGTCGCGGCACCGACCGGGAAGGACTGCTGCGCGACCCCATGCTGCTGGTGCTGCCCGACCACGGCCCGTGGTCGCGGGTCCGGTCCGTCGCGGATCTGGCCGACGCCCCGTGGGCGCTGGACCCCGAGGCCGCCCGCACCGGGATCTGGGAACGCACCTACCTGCGTTCCGCCGGGGTCGAGCCGTGGGTCCGCTTCGACACGCCGGATCCGCTTCTGCAGGTGCATCTGGTCCGCTCCGGGCACGCGGTCGCCTTCGTCCCGGGGATCATCGCCTCGGAGCATCTCGGCGGGACCCGGCCCGTGCGCCTGCCCGGCGACCCCCACCGCTCGCTGTACACCGCGGCGCGGGCAGGCGCCGCCTCCCACCCCTCGCTGCTCGCCTTCCGCGCCGCGCTCCTCGAGGCCGGCGGGATGATCACCGAGCTGCAGGGGCTCGAGCGCCTGGCCGGCTGAACCGCCGGAGGCGGGGGACTCGTCACTGCTGCGGGCGTCGGTCCCGTCCTCGCCGCCGGCGCAGATCTCGTCCGGGGGAGGGAGGCGAGAGGCCCACCGACCCTGTAGAACGGGTCCATGACGTCACGACCCGGCAACGATGCTCCGACCGGCCCCGACGACGGAGGACCCGTCGGCCCAACGGACTCGGCGGGCCGCCCGACGGACGACGGCGCAGCGTCCTCCACCGCCGCCGGCCCGTCCCGCCCCGGCGGGCAGAGCCTCCAGCGGTGGCAGATCCCCGCCCTCCTGGCGGTCCTGCTGCTGGTGGCCGGCGTCGGGGTCGCTTCCCGCGGCGTCACCGCCCCGCGGGGGGAGGACGCCCCCGACGGTGTCTTCAGCGCCGCGCGGGCCTCGCAGGCCACCGAGCAGATCCTCGCCGAGCCCCGCCCCGTCGGCAGCACGGCGAACTCCGAGGCTCACGCCGAGCTCTCTCAGCAGCTGTCCGCGCTGGGCTTCGAGACCGCCTCTCAGGAATCGATCGGCATGCGGGCGATCGACGGCGGGGGCACGGCCGGGTACACCGACAACCTCATCGCCACCCGTCCCGGCACGGACCCCACCGGATCGATCGTCCTGGCCACGCACATCGACTCGGTGCCAGGTGCCCCGGGCGCGGCCGATGCCGGCGTCGGCCTCAGCGTGATCCTGGAGACCGTCCGGGCGCTCGGGCCCGAGGCGCAGCGCAACGATCTGGTGGTGCTGCTGGTCGACGGGGAGGAGCGCGGACTGCTCGGCGCCCAGGCCTATCTCGCCGAGGGCGCCGATCAGCTCACCGACCCGGTCGTCGTGCTCAACCACGAGGCCCGCGGCGTCTCCGGTCGTCCGATGGTCACTCGGACCAGCGGCCCGATGCACGCGGTGCTCGGCGCGATGCCGCATCCCGAGTTCGAGTCGTTCACCGGCGCCCTGTTCACGATCATCCCCAACGACACCGATTTCACGCTCTACCGCGACGGCGGCTGGTGGGGCATGGACATGGCGATCATCGACGACGCCTGGGCGTATCACAGCCCCCAGGACGACTCCGAGCACCTCGACCCGGGCACCCTGCAGCACTACGGCGAGATGACGCTCGGCCTGACCCGCGACCTCGCGGCCCGGGACCTGGCCGTTCTCGGGACCCGGGCCGACCGGACACCTGTCCAGACCACCGCCCCCTGGGGGATCGTCGCTCTGCCCCCGCTGCTGGTGACGATCGCCGGGGTGCTCTCGCCCCTGGCGGTGTTGGCCGCGATCCTGGTGCTGCGCCGACGCGGGAGCCTGAGCCTGCGGGGCACCGCGCTCGGTGCCGTGGCCGGGCTGGTCGCGCTGGCGCTCAGCGTCGTCGGGGCGTTGCTGACCTGGGAGCTCGCGGCCGACGCGAACCCGCAGATGCTCTCGCAGGCCATGCAGGAACCCGTGCGCGCCGACCTGTTCCTGCTCGCCGACATCCTGGTCGGCGCGGTGGCGGTGGCCTTGTGCTGGGTCCTGGCCCGACTCCTGATCAGCCGCGCCGCGCTGCTGGCCGGTGCGGGCCTCGCGATGACGGTGCTGCTCGCGGTGCTGGCCGTGCTCTCCCCGCAGCTGGGCAGCTCCGTGATCCCGCCCGTGGTGGTCGCCGCCGCCGGGGTCCTCCTCGCCACCGTGCTCGCCCCGAAGCCCGGCCTCATCGTACGGACCCTCGCCCTGCTGCCGACGGGATGGGTGCTCGGGACCCAGACCTCCGCCCTGTGGGAGTTCGGCATCGCCTCCTCCGCAGGAGGCCTGGCCGGGACCACGGTCCTCCTGCTCGCCGCCGCGGGCCCGCTGCTGCTGTCCCGCCCCGGAGCGGCACCGTCCACCGCGCGCCGCGCTCGACGCCTGCTGATGCCGGTGCTGCCCGCCGTGCTCACCGTCGCCGCCGTCGCCGGGGGCACGGTGCTGACGCTCGCGGCACCGGAGCCGGTCCAGGAGGATGTCCTCGCGCGGGTGGACGGACGGACCGGTCGGACCACCTGGGACGTCCGGGGCACGACCGACTGGGGCCGCGCCCTGGACGGCACGCTCGCCGCCTCCGACCTCCCGCCGCCGACGGTCGAGATCCGGCCCGTCGGCGGTTCCGATCCGCAGGAGGTGAAGATCGTCCTGGTCTCGCCCCGCGAGGCCGCGCAGTTCGACCTCTCCCTCGACGCGGGAGCGCTCGGCGACGTGCGGATCGACGGCAGACCGCTGGACTCCGCCGAACCGCTGGCTACACTGCAGATCGTCGGTGCCCCACAGGACCACGAGGTCACCGTGACCGCGACGGTGCCCGACGATGCCGAGCTGACGGTCCTGGAGACCACGTACGATCCGAGCCTCGCCGCCGGCTGGGTCGCACCGGGTGAGGACGTCTCCCTCGTCCAGCCCCGCGTGCGGATCGCCGTGTCCGAGCAGCTCTGACCCGTCGTCGCGCAGCACGTCTGCGCAGGGAGGATCCCGAGGGTGGCGCCGTCGGCTCCTCCCAGTTATCTTGGCGTCAAGATAAACGGAGCTCGACCGAGAGGAGCGCCCATGGCGCACGCCTGGAGCCCGGAGCAGTACCTGCGCTTCGGCGACGAGCGCGGCAGGCCCTTCATCGACCTGCTCGCCCGTGTCGACGCCGCCTCGCCCGAGCTGGTGGTCGATCTCGGTGCCGGACCCGGCACCCTGACCGCGCTGCTGGCCGCCCGGTGGCCCGGGGCCCGGGTCCACGCGGTGGACTCGAGCCCGCAGATGGTCGAACGGGCCTCGTCGGTCGACGGGATCTGCGCCGAGCTCGGCGATCTGCGCACCTGGCGGCCGCCCGCGCCGGTCGACGTCCTGATCACCAACGCAGCCCTGCAATGGGTCCCGGACCACCTCCACCTGCTGCCCCGGCTGGCCGCCCAGCTCGCGCCGGGGGGCTGGCTGGCGCTGCAGGTGCCCGGCAACTTCGCCGAGCCCAGCCACACGATCCGCCGGGACCTCGCCGCCGAGGAGCCCTACGCCGAGCATGTCGCCGGCGTCGAGCACCCCGCCTCGTACGAGGCGAGCACCTATCTGCGCGCGCTGCAGGACCTCGGTCTGGAGGCCGAGGCCTGGGAGACCACCTATCTGCACGTGCTGCACGGTCCCGACCCGGTCTACGAGTGGGTCTCCGGCACCGGGGCCCGGCCCACCCTGCAGGCCCTGCCCCGGCGGCTGCGCGGCGCCTTCGAGACCGAGTTCCGGCACCGATTGCGCGCGGCCTACCCGGACCACGGCCACGGGGTGGTGCTGCCGTTCCGCCGCCGGTTCGCCGTGGCCCGTCGACCGGACTGAGCATGCGCCCCCGGACCCCGGATCAGCGCAGCGAGTCAGGTCACCAGGTCATCGCACCGCCGGGAAGCCGGCCTTCGCAGCCTTCGCGATCCTCGCCAGCTGGCGGCGGTCCGAGATCGCCCCGAGCACACCGCCCAGGCCCGGGATCGCCTTGCCGAACAGTCGCACCGAGCGCAGTCCGAACCTCCGCAGCATCCGCCCGCCGATCGCACTGGCGACCGCCGACTCGGTGCTCGCGGGCAGGCGCCGGGCCACGGTGCGCGTCGCGACGCCCGCCACCGGTCCGAGACCGATGTTCTTCAGCACGTCCCCGGACTCCTCGCCGAGCAGGGCGGCCAGCACCCGCACCCGGATCTCCTCGTCGTCCAGGTCGTAGCCCCGCACCACGGCGATCGCGCCGACCATCCGGGTGGACTGCACGTAGAACTCGACCACGTTCGTGGGCAGCAGCATCGGCAGTGTGACGAAGCCGCCGAGGCCGGTGAGGAAACCCGCCACCGTCACGCCGCGACGATGTCTGCCCACCAGGCGACGGATCGCCTTCTCGGGCCGTTTGCGGGCCCGCCCCCGCCGGGCCCGCCGCGCGACCTCCTCGGCCGAGGAATAGGTCAGCTTCCCGTCGAGACCGAGGTCGCGGAAGGTCTCGACCAGGCGCTGCAGGGCTCCGCCGTCGGGCGTCCCGGAGCCCTTCGTGCGGCGGATCTCCTCCAGCGCCTCGCGGGCGGAGTTCGTGGACGTCTCCTCGCGGCGCAGCATCCCGAGGATCCCCATGGCGCCTCCCTCCGGATCGGTAGCCGTCGACCGCGACGGCCGACGGGTGATGACCCCATCATGCACGGGACGGGCCCTGCCGCCCCCGATGCCGACCATTCGGTGCGGCGCCGATCGGGGACCCCCGGCCCGATGCGACGGCCGACGGCCCGGGGGAGGCGGGGAACGATGAGGTCGAGGAGCTCGTCCCGTCGGCGTGAGGGACCTCGCGGCCGACACCGCCCCCGCGTCCGTCGGCGGGAGCGGGTACGGCCGTAGGCTCGAGGGACCATGATGCAGAAGCTCTACCGGGACGATGCGGTCGTCCTGCGCACCCACCCGCTGGGCGAGGCCGACCGCATCATCACGCTGCTGACCCGCCGCCACGGCAAGGTCCGAGCGGTGGCCAAGGGTGTGCGGCGCACCGGCAGCCGCTACGGCGCCCGCCTGGAACCCTTCGGCCTGGTCGACGTCCAGCTCCATGCCGGCCGTAACCTGCACACCATCACGCAGGTCGTCGCCATCGAGGCCTTCGCCGTCGGCATCTGCGCCGACTACGGCCGCTACACCGCCGCCAGCGCGATGCTCGAGACCACCGACCGGCTCACCGACGAGGTCGTCGACCCCCATCAGGGCGGATTCCTCATGCTGGTGGGTGCCCTGCGCGCCATGGCCGAGGGCCGCATCGCCCCGCCCCTGGTGCTGGACTCCTTCCTGCTGCGCACCCTCGCCGTCTCTGGCTGGGCCCCCGAGCTGCAGGTCTGCGCCACCTGTGGCGCGCCCGGACCCCACCACGCCCTGGACATCCGCGCCGGCGGGCTGGTGTGCACCTCCTGCCGACGCCCCGGCGCGACCGCCGTGCGCCAGGGGACGATCGAGCACATGATCTTCCTGCTGGCCGGGGACTGGGAGAATGTGGTCGATGCCGACGAGACCGTCATGCAGGAGGCGGGTCGTCTCATCGCCGATACCGTGACCTGGCACCTCGAGCGCTCCGTGCGCTCGCTGAGCTACGTCGAACGCTGAGCTACGTCGAACGCTGAGCCACGTCGACCCCGAGAGCGCCTCGCGCCCGACCCAGGAGGACACGCATGAGCGGAGGATCCGCGCACGGCTACGAGGAGCCCTTCGACCACCCCAGCGGTGCCCGGCCGCCGACGCTGCCCGCCCCCACGATCCCCGGCCATGTCGCCGTGGTGATGGACGGCAACGGCCGCTGGGCGAACCGCCGCGGGCTGCCCCGCACCGCCGGTCATGAGGCAGGGGAGGCCGCGCTGCTGGACGTCGTCGCCGGCGCGCTGCAGATCGGCGTCACCCACCTGTCCGCCTACGCCTTCTCCACCGAGAACTGGAAGCGCTCCCCGGAGGAGGTGCGGTTCCTGATGGGCTTCTCCCGGCGTGTGCTGCGCCGCCAGCGCGACACCCTGAACGCCTGGGGGGTGCGGATCGTGTGGATCGGCCGCGAGCAGCGCCTGTGGAGCTCGGTGATCAAGGAGCTGAAGGAGGCCGAGCAGCTCACACGGACCAACACGGCCATGACCCTGTACATGTGCGTGAACCACGGCGGTCGGGCCGAGATCGTCGATGCGGTCCGCGAGATCGCGGAGGAGGCCCGAACGGGTCGGCTCAGCGGCCGCGGCATCACCGAGAAGAGCCTCGCGAAGCATCTGAGCGACCCCGACATGCCGGATGTCGACCTTTTCCTGCGCACCAGCGGTGAGCAGCGCACCTCGAACTTCCTGCTGTGGCACGCGGCCTACGCGGAGCTGGTGTTCGTGCCCGAGCTGTGGCCGGACGTGGACCGCGTGGTGCTCTGGCGGGCCGTCACGGAGTATGCGCGCCGCGATCGTCGGTACGGGGGCGCGATCGATGCCCCGGACCAGGACGGACGCACCAGCTGACGGGAGTCGTCCCCAGGATCCTGGTCCGGTGGGGTGGGCACGGTTTCGGTCGGGCGATGGTCGAGCAGTGGCGGCACAGCGTGCGCGCTGCCTATATCGCCATCGCACACGCTATTGCGCCGGTACCCGACGAGGGGCCGCTGCCTCGGTAGCGCACCGCCGCCGGACGGCATGATGAGGGGGATGCCGCAGGGGCCCCGGGAGGCTGCGCCGGGAGGCTGCGCCGGGAGGCTGCGCCGTGAGAATGCGCCGTGAGAATGCGCCGTGAGAACGCGCCGTGAGGATGCGCGGCTCACTCCTGCGTCTCGTGCAGGTCGACGTCGGTCGGGGAGGGCGACCCGTCGCGCCCCGCTTCACCGTCGGTCATCGCGCGGGACCCCTTGCCCGTCCCTTCTCCGCCGGCCCTCGCCGCGCCGGGGGGCCGCCTCCTCGTCCTCCTCGTCCTCGTCCCGCGCGGCCAGCACTCCGCCGCCGCGGCGCCTGTGACGCAGCAGCACGGCGATCAGCACCACGACCAGGGCGAGCACGGCGACGGCGGCCCAGGGGGAGCGCAGGAAGAGCTCGAACCAGGCGGCGACGGCGACCAGCCCGATCGTCGCGTAGATGACGGCCCAGGCCAGTCCGCCGAGCGCGAGGGCGGGGAGGTACCGCTTCAGCGGCATCCCGGTGAGGCCGGCCGCGGCGTTGGCGGCGGTCTGGAACCCGACGGTCAGGAAGCTGAGGGCCACCACGGGCGCGCCCCAGCGATGGACGATCTCCGTCGCCCGCTGGACGCGCGGGGATTCCAGGAACGCCGCGACCCGGCCGCGCCGGGCGGCCCGGCGGGCCGCGCGCCCGACCGCGTAGGTGGCGCCGGCGCGCATCCAGATCACCACGTACAGGAAACCGACGGCCGGCAGCAGCGGCAGCGACCGCACCCACTCCATCATCGCGACGCGGAGCCCTCCTCGGCGTCAGGGTTCGCGGTCCCGGAGTGCTCGCGGCACAGGCCGAAGACCTCGAGCGTGTGGTCGACGTCGGTGAAACCGTGCTCCTGTGCGATCGAGGTCATGGCGCTCTCGAGCCCGGGGGCGAGGAACTCGACCGTGCGGCCGCACTCGCGGCACACCAGGTGGTGATGATGGCCCGTGTCCTCGCACTGGCGGTACAGGGATTCGCCGTCGCCGGCGACCAGCACGTCCAGTCGCCCCGAGGTGCTCAGCGCCTGGAGGTTGCGATACACCGTGGCCAGGCCGACGGTCTCGCCATCGGCCTTCATCTGCTCGTGGATCTGCTGGGCGCTGCGGAAGTCGTCCTGCCGCGCCAGCGTCTCGAGGATCGCGGCGCGCTGGCGGGTGTTCCGTTGCATGAGGCCATTGTCCTGCATGGCGGCCGGGACCTCCATCCCTCGTGAGCTGATCGACGCGGGGTGCGAGGGAGCGTGCTCAGCAGCTTCCGCGTCCCGCTCGGCAGAGCCCCGCCTCCCGCTCAGCGGATGCGTCCCGCCTCCCGCTCAGCGGATCAGCGGATGCGCGCCGCCTCCCGTTCCGCGACGGGACCGGGCCCGCCCTCGCCCGCCGGGTCCGAGCCGCGGCTCGACAGCACCGCTCGGGCCAGCAGCGCCAGGACGTACACGGCGATCGACAGCAGCACGATCACGCCACCGGGAGGCAGGTCCACGTAGACGGTGACCAGCAGTCCGCCGAGCGCGCAGACCACGGCGATCGCCATCGCCGTGCGCATGGTGCGGATGAAACCGACCACGAGCTGCTGGGCGGCGGCGACCGGCACGATCATCAGCGCCGAGACCATGAGCGCGCCCACGATCCGCATCGAGAGGGTCACCGTCAGCGCCGCCATCACGGCGATCAGCACATTGACCGTGCGGACGGGCAGACCCGAGGCGCGAGCGAACTCCTCGTCCCCGGTGACGGCGGCCAGCAGGCTGCTCAGACCGATCCCGATCCCGAGCACCACCACCGCCAGGACCAGGGCGATCACCAGATCGGGGGCGGTCACCGTGGAGAGCGAGCCGAAGAGATAGCCCATGAGGTTCTGGGAGGTGCCACCGGCGAGCTGGATGATCACCACGCCGCCGGCGATGCCGCCGTAGAACATGATCGCGAGCGCCACGTCGCGGCTGGTGTGGCTGACCTCGCGCACGTACTCGATCGCGACCGCGCCGATGACGGAGGCTGCCAGAGCGCCCGGGATCGCGAGCAGGTCGGCCGGGGTGGCGGCGGTCCAGGCACCGACCAGCCAGCCCACCGCGACGCCCGTGAGGGCCACGTGGCCGAGGCCGTCGCCGAGCAGCGAGAGACGCTTCTGGACCAGGTAGGTGCCGACCACGGGGGCGGTCAGTCCGATCAGCACCGCGATGATCAGCGGGTACCGCATCAGGTCGGAGGTGAGGATGTCGAAGGGGGAGATCATGCCGGGTGGATCTCCTGTCCGAGGCATTCGTCCAACGGCGCCGCGTCCTCGAGATGGTCGTGGCCGGGGTCGAGGTGAGGACGGTCGGTCTCCGCGCCGTCGTGGACGACGCGACCGCGGTCCAGGACCACGACCCGATGGATGTCGGCGGCCAGCGGCCCGGTCTCGTGCAGCACCACCACGATGGTGGTGCCGCGGGCGGAGAGCTCGCGGAACAGCTCGGCGATGAGGCGCTGGGTGGGCAGGTCGACGCCGGAGAAGGGTTCGTCCAGCACCAGGAACTCCGGCTCGCGCACCAGGGCGCGGGCGATCATCACACGGCGACGCTGCCCGCCGGACATGCGGGTGACGGGGCGCCCGGCGAGATCCTCGAGGCCGACGTCGGACAGCGCCCGCAGCACGCGCCGATCACGGGTGCGCGGGAACCAGGACCGGGAGCCGAGGAGTCCGGTGGCGACGGTCTCACGGGCGGTGGCGGGGATCGAGCCGGCCTCCATCGAGTCCTGGGGGACGTAGCCGAGGCGGTCATGGGCGCGGGAGCGGTGCACCGGCAGGCCGAACAGTCGAGCGGTCCCCGACTCGATGGGCAGCACGCCGACGACGGCGCGCAGCAGGGTGGACTTGCCGGAGCCGTTGGCCCCGAGCAGGGCGACCAGCTCGCCGCGCTCGATCCGCAGGTCGACGTCGTGCAGCACTCGGGTGCCGCCCCGGGTCACGGCGAGGGAGGAGACCTCGAGGACGGGGGCGGCGGGGGTGACGGGGGCGCTCATGCCCAACTCTCCAGCAGCTTCCGGCAGTTGTTCCGCATCACGGCAGGGTAGTCGGCGTCCTCGTCCAGCTGGGTCTCGAGGTTGTCCAGCTCCGCGCTGTCGACGCCGACGTTCTCCGCGAGGGTCTGGGCGACCTTCGGGGATGCGGTGGTCTCGAAGAAGATCGTGGTGACCCCCTCCTCGTCGATGACCTCCTCGAGCTCGAGCAGACGCTGCGGGGACGGCTCCGTCTCGGGATCCACCCCGGCGATGCCGACCTGGTGGAGGTCGTAGCGGGCGGCGAGATACGCGTAGGCGGCGTGGCTGGTGATGAAGGTGCGCTCGCCGTCGACGGTCCCGAACTGTTCGCCGAGCTCGGCATCGAGCCCTTCGAGCTCGGACCGGACGTCGGCTGCCGCGGCGGCGAACGCCTCGGCGCCCTCGGGATCGATCTCCCCGAGGCGGGCGGCGAGCGCATCGGCCACCTCGGCCAGGCGCAGCGGGTCGTGCCAGAAGTGCGGGTCGGTGGGGCCGTGGTCGTGTTCGGCGTGCTCCTCGCCCCCGCCGTCCGAGGTGTGCATCTCGTGGTCGTGCTCCTCGTGGCCGTCCCCGTCGCTCGGGAGCATCTCGACGACCGAGGAGACATCCAGCACGTTGTCGGCCGGACCCGAGGAGATCGCATCGTCCAGCGCTGTCTGGTAACCGGGGATCTGCAGCACCAGGCCCGCCTCCTGGACCGCCATCACCTGCTTCACCGAGAGCTCGAGCCCGTGGGCGTCCGCCCCCGGGGTGGCGAGGTCGGTGATCTCCACCCGGTCACCGCCGACGCGGCCGACGACATAGCTCAGCGGATAGTTCGAGGTCACGACGGAGAGTGCGCCCTGGGACCCGGCTCCACCGCCGCCTCCGTCGCCACAGGCGGCGAGCACGACGGCACCTGCTCCGAGACCGGCGAGGGAGAGCAGGGAGCGGCGGGAGGGGGGCGACATGAAGGTCATGACAACCATTCTCATCAGCGCCCGGGGTGCACGCAAGTCGACGGACCCCGTGGGGCCGGTGCGCGTGGGCACCGTCACAGCGACGCCGTCGCTATGCTGGACGGGTTCTGACCACCCCGTCACCAGGAGTCTCCCCGTGGCCAAGGCCCCCGCCAGCACGCTGGACAACGTCATCGCTCTGACCAAGAAGCGCGGCTTCGTGTTCCCGGCCGGTGAGATCTACGGCGGCACCCGCTCCGCCTGGGACTACGGGCCGCTCGGCGTGGAGCTCAAGGAGAACATCAAGCGCCAGTGGTGGCGCACCTTCGTCACCTCCCGCGCCGACATGGTGGGCCTGGACTCCTCGATCATCCTGCCCAAGCGGGTCTGGGAGGCCTCCGGCCACGTCGCGACCTTCACCGATCCGCTGGTGGAGTGCCGCAGCTGCCACAACCGCTTCCGCGAGGACCATCTGATCGAGGCGTTCCAGGCGAAGAAGGGGCGCGACCCCGAGGGCGGCCTGGCCGAGGTGCCGTGCCCCAACTGCGGCACGCGCGGCGAGTTCACCGATCCCCAGCAGTTCTCCGGCCTGATCAAGACGTTCCTCGGTCCGGTGGACACCGAGGCTGGTCTGACGTACCTGCGCCCCGAGACCGCGCAGGGGATCTTCGTGAACTTCCTCAACGTCGTCACCGCCACGCGCCAGAAGCCCCCGTTCGGCATCGGGCAGGTCGGCAAGGCGTTCCGCAACGAGATCACCCCCGGCAACTTCATCTTCCGCACCCGCGAGTTCGAGCAGATGGAGATCGAGTTCTTCACCCCGCCGGCGGACGCGGACGAGCACTTCTCGAACTGGGTCGAGGCCTGCTGGAACTGGTTCATCGACCTGGGCATGAAGGAGGAGAACCTGCGCCGCTTCGACGTCCCCGAGGACGAGCGCGCGCACTACAGCACGGGCACCATCGACTTCGAGTACCGCTTCGGTTTCACCGGCAGCGATTGGGGCGAGCTGATGGGCATCGCCAATCGCACGGACTTCGACCTGGGCAGCCACACGGAGGCGTCCGGGACGAAGATGCAGTACTTCGACCAGGCGTCCGGCGAGCGGTACACCCCGTACGTGATCGAGCCGAGCTTCGGCCTGACCCGGTCGATGATGGCGTTCCTGGTCGACGCGTACACCGAGGACGAGGCCCCGAACACCAAGGGCGGCGTCGACAAGCGCACGGTGCTCAAGCTCGATCCGCGCCTGGCTCCCGTGAAGGCCGCCGTGCTGCCGCTGTCCAAGAGCGAGGACCTGGTGCCCCGAGCCACCCAGCTCGCCGATCAGCTGCGCCGGAACTGGAACGTCGAGATGGACGCCACGCAGGCGATCGGCCGGCGCTACCGCCGCCAGGACGAGATCGGGACCCCGTTCTGCATCACGGTCGACTTCGACACCGCGGAGGACCAGGCCGTGACGATCCGCGCGCGGGACTCCATGACCCAGGAGCGCGTGGCCCTCGACCAGGTCGAGTCCTACCTCGCCGCACGCCTCCTCGGCGCCTGAGGCCGACGGGGCGGCCCGGCGGGGAGCAGGCGGGGTGGCACAGTGAGCCCATGCCCATCGACCTTCCTCCCGGACTCGAGCTCTCCCGTGCCTATGACGAGCAGGTGGTCCGCCCGCTGCTCGAGCGCCACGCCGCGGGGCTCGCGCACGCCGCCGGGCGGCTCGGCTCCGGCTCCGACGTGCTGGGTTTCGACGACGAGCAGTCCCGCGACCACGACTGGGGGCTGCGCCTGACGCTGCTGGTCGAGGGCGGACGCGCCGGGCAGATCGATGCCCTGCTGGACCGCGAGCTCCCGAGGACCTGGCACGGCCTGCCGACCCGCTTCGCCACCACCTGGGACCCCGTCGTGCGCCAGCGGGTCGAGGTCGCCTCGGCCGCCGATCTCGCGGCGTCACGGCTCGGGATCGACGCGGCGCGCCTCGAGGCCGCCGCGATCGACGGGGCCGACGACCTGTCGGTGCCGTCCGAGGCACCCGCGTCCCCCGGCGGGCGCACCCCGCCCGACGCCCTCACCCTGACCGACTGGCTGCAGCTGACCGGGCAAGCGGTCCTCGAGGTGACCGCGGGGCCGGTGTTCCGCGACGGCCCGGGCGTGATCACGGCGCTGCGCGGGAACCTGGCCTGGTACCCCCGGGATGTCTGGATGTACGCGCTGGCGGCGGATTGGTCCCGCCTCGGACAGGAGTTCCCCGACGTCGGGCGGGCCGGCCTGCGCGGGGACGAGGACGGATCAGCCGTGATCGCCGCCCGGCACGTGCGCACCTTGCTCCACCTCGCCCACCTCCTGCATCGTCGCTGGCCGCCCTATGGCAAGTGGCTCGCCCGCTCGGCCGCGCGGCTGCCGGACGGGCAGAGGCTGCGGGGCGTGGTCGGCGAGGTGCTGGCGGCCCGCGACTGGCGGGCACGACAGGCTGCCCTGGCGGCCGCCGCCGAACTGCTCGCCACGATCCAGGGAGAGCAGGGCCTGCCGACGCTGTCCCCGGCGACCGAGCCCTTCTTCGAGCGTCCCCACATCGGAGTGCGGGGGCTGCCCGAGCTGCTCCTGGCGCAGATCCGGGACCCGGCGGTGCGCGCGCTGCCGCCCGGCGTCGGCACGGCCGAGCAGATCAGCGACAACGCCACGGTGCTCGTGGACCCCGCCGCCCGCCGACGTCTCGTCGGCCCCTGACCCCGGCCCGCTCTGCTCAGCGCTGATCAGCGCCGGACGGAGAACACCCCGCTCGGTGCGGGAGAGGCGGAAGGTGGGGACATGGCACCGACGAGGACTCCCACCACGCCCCCCGCATCGACCGCTCGCTTCGAGGACTCGCCCGACGCCACGGCCCCCGACGGGCTCACGGCGCTCACCGCCACCCGACTGCTCCATCACCGGATCCTGCTGCTGGACCGGGAGCTCGATCAGGACAACGGGGCACGTCTCAGCGCCCAGCTGCTGATGCTGGCGGCCGAGGATCCCCAGCGCGACATCACCGTGCTCATCAACTCCCCGGGCGGCCTGGTGCCGGCCATGCTCGCCATCGGGGACCTGATGGACCTGGTGCCCTGCGACGTGCGGACCGTGGCGCTCGGCATGGCCTACAGCGCCGGACAGTTCCTGCTCACCCACGGCACGCCCGGCAAGCGCCTGATCCTCCCGCACGGGCGGGTGCTCATGCACCAGGGATCGGCCGGGTTCGGGGGCAGCGCCGCCGACATCGAGCTGCAGGCCGAGGACCTGCGTCACAATCGCGACCTGCTGATCCGCCTGACCGCCGAGCGCACCGGGCAGAGCGAGGAGACCATCGCCCGCGACTCCGACCGCGACCGCATGTGGGACGCCGCCGGGGCCGTGGAGTACGGATTCTGCGACCGCCTGGTCACCTCGCTGGACGAGGTCCTGCCCTACGGGGCCGCTCCCCGTGGGGTGCCCTCGCTCGGACTGACCAGCGCCCCGCCCACCCGCGACGAGAACCCCTCCGGAGATCCCCGATGACCAGCTACCCGATCCCCAGCGTCATCGAGCGCACCCACACCGGTCTGGAGCGCAGCGCCGACGTGTACTCGCGGCTGCTCTCGGACCGCATCGTCTACCTCGGCACCCCCATCGACGACGGGGTCGCCAACACCGTGATCGCCCAGATCCTGCACCTGGAGAACGAATCGGCCGACCTCCCCATCCAGCTCTACCTCAACTCCAGCGGCGGCGACGCCCAGGCCGTCCTCGCCATCTACGACACACTCGCCTACGTGCGCAGCACCGTCGCCGTCACCTGCGTCGGCCAAGCCGTCGCGGCGCCCGTCGTGCTCCTCGCCGCCGGCACCCCGGGGATGCGCGCGGTGCTGCCGCACACCCGCGTGGTGCTGCACCCGCTGGAGGCCCAGGGCCGCGGCGCGGTGCCGGACCTGATCCTGGCCACCGAGGAGGTGCAGCGGATCCGTCGGGCCCTCGAGGCGCTGATCGCCCAGCACTCCGGCCGCTCCCTGGACCAGGTGCGGCGCGATCTCGAGCGCGAGCAGGTCCTGGACGCCGAGCAGGCCGTGGCCTACGGGTTGGCGGACGAGGTGCTGGTCAGGCGGCCGACAGCAGGGTGAGCCCGGGTCGGTCGGTGCCCGCCAGATCCCGGGCGGCCAGCGATACCTCGTCGCCGGAGGGCCGCCGGCCGCCGCGGGCACCGCCGACGGACGTCAGCTCGAGGACCGCCGGGCGCTCCGCCGCCCCCGCCGCCTCCGTCGGCGACGGAGCATCATCGGCGGCACGGAGCAGGAGCTGGGGGACGGTGACGCCGAGGGCGCCGGTGATCGCGGCGAGCAGTTCGGAGGAGGGATCCTTCCGTCCGCGCTCGACATCGGAGAGATGCTGCATGCTGATGCCCGCCGCCTGAGCGACCCGGGCCAGCGTGCGGCCCTGCCGTCGGCGCTCGTCGCGGAGCACCGCGCCCACCAGCTCGCGCAGCAACGGCTCCAGATGCCCAGTCATGGCCCGAGGCTACGCCGCGGACCGCTGCCGGGCGCGGTGCTCCGCTGTGAGCGGAAGACTGTTCCCGACCGCCGTGCCCGTCAGCGCGCGGTGAGCTCGACCCCGCCCCCGCGCGGCACCCGCACCACGGCGACATCGTCCGCGGCGAGGTGCAGTCCGCCGCGTCGATCCGTCCCGCCCGCGAGGTCGGTTCGACCGGGGAGCTGCGTCCCGGTCACGAGATCGACTCCGGTGCCGTGCACCGTGACGTCCTCTCGGCCGTGGTGCAGGAGGAACAGGTGGTCCGCCTCGGCGCCGCGGCGGCGCACCGCCTCCACACCGAGGGCGGCCGCGCCGGGAACGACGGGGGAGACGCCCGCGGCCTGCGCCCGGGCGAGGAGGAAGGCGTCGCGGGAGTCCTGGTCCAGGTGCGCGGAGAGGTAGACCGCGCGTCCGGCGCCGAGACGGTTCTGCGTGATGGCCGGCGAGCCGGTGACCGGACCGTCCGCGTAGGCGGCCAGCACCTCCGCGCCGCGGGTCCGCATCCGTTCCGCCCACTGCGTCGCGACGGCCCCGTCGGACAGAGCCACCTGCTGGCCGTCCTCGAGCGGAAGGTGCTGGGTGACCGTGACCCCCAGCAGATCGCGGAGGACGGCCGGATACCCGCCGAGGCCCACCCGCTGATGCTCGTCGGTCAGGCCCGAGAGATAGGTGACCACCAGGTGCCCGCCTGCTTCGACGTACTCCCGCAGCCACGCCGCGACCTCGTCGGAGACGACGATCAGCGCCGGCACCACCAGCAGTCGGTACCGCCCCGCATCGGCTCCGGGGCGCACGACGTCCGTCGCGATCCCGGCCCGCCAGAAGGAGCGATGGGCGGAGCGCACCTCCTCGCGATAGGTCAGGGAGTCGTGCGGCATGGACGGGGTCTCCAGGGTCCACCAGGAGTCCGCGTGCCAGAGGATCCCGACCTCGGCCGGGTTCAGCACCCCGTCGGCCGGCGGACTGGTGACCTCGCTGATCGCCTCGAGGATGCACCCCAGCTCGACCACGGGCTCGAACTGCTCGTCCTCGCCGCCGGCGTGGGGGACGAGGGCACCGTGCCACTGCTCGGCACCGCCGGCCGAGGCGCGCCACTGGAAGAACAGCGCGGACTGCGAGCCGCGGGCGATGTATCCCAGCGCGTTGCGGATCATGCGACCCGGAGTCTTCGCGTGGGTCCGGTCGGCCATGATGATGCCGCGCGCGTTCTGCTCCATCAGCACCCAGGGACCGCCTGCCCAGGACCGGGTGAGGTCCGAGCAGTAGGCGACATGCGCCTCACCGTCGGGCCCCGGGGTGTCGAGATAGTGGTCGATCGAGACCACGTCGAGCTCTTCGGCCCAGGACCACTGCTCGAGATGGTTCCAGGTGGGCAGCATGAAGTTGGTGGTGATCGGGGCCGACGACCCGGCGCCGCGGATCTGGTCACGCTGCTCGCACATCGCCGCGAGCATCTCGTCGGAGCAGAAACGGCGGAAGTCCACGGCCTGGGCGGGATTGTCCAGGTACTGGGTCGTCCTGGGCGGGAGGATCTGCTCGAAGGAGCCGTAGCGCTGGGACCAGAACCCCGTCGTCCACGCCTCGTTCAGCGCCTCGAGGGTGCCGTAGCGCTCGCGCAGCCAGCGCCGGAAGGCGACAGCGGCGTGCGGGCCGTGGTCGAGGGTGCCGTACTCGTTGTGCACGTGCCAGCCGCGCAGTCCGGGATGATCCCCGTAGTGCTCGGCGAGGACCCGGGCGATCCGCCGGGACGCCTCGCGGTAGGCGGGGGCGCTGATCGCGTAGGTGTCCCGCGAGCCATGGCTGAGCACCGTGCCGTCGGGCCGCACGGGCATCGCGTCGGGGTGGGCGAGCGTGAACCACGGCGGCGGCGAGGCGGTGGGGGTGGACAGGAAGAACCCGATCCCGGCTCTCGTGAGCAGCTCGATCGCCTCGTCCAGCCAGTCCAGCTCGTAGACGCCTTCGGAGGGTTCGAGGCGGGACCAGGAGAACACCCCGAGCGTGACGGTGTTGACGCGGGCGCGCCGCATCAGCTCGATGTCCTCGCGCCAGGTCTCGCGGGGCCACTGCTCGGGGTTGTAGTCGCCGCCGAACAGCAGCTGGGAGGGGACGTAGGGCACGGATGGCATCGCAGCTCCGAGACGGGTCGGCAGGGGCGGCTCCTCGCAGCCTTGCTGGCTCGGGACCGAGTTCGTTCAACTGCGCAACAAAGTAGCAGACCGTCCTCCCCAGCCCCCTCGATGCACATCACCCCCGATCGCCCTCCCGGATGACGGGACCAGGTGGGACAATCGAGCCGATGACCACCCTCGACGCCGCACCCGCCCCCGTCGCCGTCCCCGACGGCGTCAGACGACGCCCCCTGACGATCGGCCGCCACACGGTCGACACCCCGGTGGTGCTCGCACCGATGGCAGGGATCACCAACATGGCGTTCCGCCTGCTCTGCCGCGAGTTCGGTGCCCTGCACAGCCAGGACGACGGCGGGCTGTACGTCTCCGAGATGGTCACCACCCGGGCGCTGGTCGAGGACCACCGGGAATCCTGGCGGATGGTCACCATGGGGGAGCGGGAGACGCCCCGGTCCGTCCAGTTGTACGGGGTGGACCCCGCCACGGTCCGCCGCGCGGTGGAGATGCTGCGCGAGCGGGACGTCGTCGATCACATCGACCTCAACTTCGGCTGTCCGGTCCCCAAGGTCACCCGTCGCGGCGGCGGCGGGGTGCTGCCGTGGAAGACGGAGCTGTTCACACGGATCGTGCGCGCCGCGGTCGAGGCGGCCGGGGACGAGGTGCCCGTGACGGTCAAGACCCGCATCGGCATCGACGAGGACCATCGCACCTACCGCGACGCCGGGCTCATCGCCCAGGAGGTCGGCGCGAGCGCGATCGCGCTGCACGGCCGCACCGTCGTCCAGCACTACTCCGGCCAGGCCCGCTGGTCGGCCATCACGGACCTCAAGGAGCTCGTCACCGGCATCCCCGTGCTCGGCAACGGCGACATCTGGTCCGCCGAGGACGCCTTGTCGATGATGGAGCAGACCGGCTGCGACGGCGTCGTCGTCGGTCGCGGCTGCCAGGGGCGGCCCTGGTTGTTCGCCGACCTCGCCGCCGGCTTCGCCGGGAAGCCGGACCGGGTCCGGCCCTCCATGGGCGAGATCGCCAGGATCCTGCGCCGCCACGCCGAGCTCCTGGTGGAGTTCTACGAGGACGAAGGGCGCGCCCTGCGCGACCTGCGCAAGCACGTCTCCTGGTACTTCAAGGGCTACCCCGTCGGCGGGGACCTGCGTCATCGCCTGGCCACGATGGAGTCCCTCGCGGATCTCGACGCCAAGCTCGCCGAGCTCGACCTGTCCAGCCCCTACCCGGGTGCAGCGGTCGAGGGGGCCCGCGGCCGCGCCGGCACCCCCAAGCGCGCCGTGGTGCCCGAGGGTTGGATGGAGACCCGTGAGCTCAGCACCGATCACGCCGCCCGCCTCCACGAGGCCGAACTCGACACCTCGGGGGGCTGAGACGATGCGCCCGACCGACAGCACCGCCCCGGCCGGCCCTGCCCTCGTCGACCACGTCGCCGCTCCGCCGGCCGGCTACACCCCCGTGGACCTGGAGCGGTGGGCCGCCGAGCCACCGAAGTCCCAGGCCCGCACCCCTTTCCAGCGGGATCGGGCCCGGGTGCTGCACTCCTCGGCGCTGCGCCGGCTGGGGGCCAAGACGCAGGTGCTCGGCGCCGGCGCGAACGACTTCGTCCGCACCCGGCTCACGCACTCCCTCGAGGTCGCCCAGGTGGGCCGCGACATCGGCCTCGAACTCGGCTGCGACCCCGACGTCGTCGACGCCGCCTGCCTCTCCCACGACCTCGGCCACCCGCCTTTCGGCCACAACGGCGAGAAGGTGCTCGATGCCCTGGCCTCCGACATCGGCGGCTTCGAGGGCAACGCCCAGACCCTGCGTCTGCTGACCCGACTCGAACCGAAGGTGCTCGGCGACCAGCGGCCCTACGGGCTGAACCTCTCCCGGGCGAGCGTCGACGCGGCGATCAAGTACCCGTGGACCCGAGGCGAGGGCCCGGATCCGAGCTCGACCAAGTTCGGCGCCTACGCCGACGATCTCGACGTCTACCGCTGGGCGCGCGAGGGGGCGGTGCCCGGGCGCCAGTGCTTCGAGGCGCAGGTGATGGACCTGGCCGACGACATCGCCTACTCCGTCCACGACATCGAGGACGCGATCACCGGGCTCACCCTGGACCTCGGCAGGCTGCAGGACCCCATGGAGCGCGCTGCGGCGCTGTACGTGGTCCAGGACTGGTACATGCCCGGCGAATCGATCGACGAGCTCGACGCCGCACTGCAGCGCCTCGAGGCGGATCCCAGCTGGCTGTGCTCCTTCACCGGGTCGATGCGCTCCGCCGCAGCGCTGAAGAACATGGCCAGCCAGCTGATCGGGCGCTTCACCCGCTCCGCGATCACCGCGACCCGCGCCGCCCACGGCGAGGGGCCGATCTCCCGCTACGGCGGCGACATGGTGGTGCCCGAGCAGACCCACCTCGAGATCGCCGTGCTCAAGGGCCTGGCCGCCGCCTACGTCATGTCCTCCGCCTCCCAGCAGCCGGTCTACGAGGCGCAGGAGGAGATCATCCAGGACCTGTTCTCCCGGCTGTGGAACACCGGCACCCAGTACCTCAGCCCGCTGTTCGCCGAGCTGTGGGAGGCGGCCGACGACGACGACGCCCGGAGGCGGGTGATCGTCGACCAGATCGCCTCCTACACCGACGTCACCGCGCGCCGGCTGCACGAGGTGCTGTTCGACCGCGAGATCACCCACCTCACCGCCGCGGACACCCCGCTGCCCGGCCTCGGATCGGAGCTGTGAGCAGATGGCCCCGGGACTGATCCGCCGCAGCGACGTCGACCTCGTGCGGGAGCGTTCGCGCCTGGACGAGGTCGTCTCCGAGCACGTCACCCTGCGCACGGCCGGCATCGGCTCGATGAAGGGGCTGTGCCCCTTCCACGACGAGAAGACCCCCTCGTTCAACATCCGCCCCCAGCTGGGCCACTGGCACTGCTTCGGCTGCGGCGAGGGCGGGGACGTCATCTCCTTCGTCCAGAAGATCAACCACCTCAGCTTCGTCGAGGCGGTCGAGCTGCTGGCCGGCCGCTACGGTGTCCAGCTGACCTACGAGGACTCCGGGGGCGGCAGGGGGGAGCGCCCCGACTTCGGCACCCGGCGTCGCCTGCTGGACGCGCACGCGATCGCGGAGGAGTACTACCGCGAGCAGCTGGACACCCCGGGCGCCGAGATCGGCCGCCGCTTCCTCGCCGAGCGCGGCTTCGACCGGGCCGCCGCCGAGCGCTTCGGCGTGGGCTTCGCCCCCGAGGGCTGGGACTCGATGACGACCGTGCTGCGGGGGCGGGGCTTCACCGAGGAGGAGCTGACCGCCAGCGGGATCGTCTCGCAGGGCCAGCGCGGGGTCTACGACCGCTTCCGCGGCCGGCTGATCTGGCCCATCCGCGACATCACCGGCAACACGATCGGCTTCGGGGCCCGGCGCCTGCTGGAGTCGGACAAGGGCCCCAAGTACCTCAACACGCCCGAGACCGCGATCTACCACAAGTCCACCGTGCTGTACGGCCTGGACCTGGCACGCAAGGACATCGCGGCCGAGCGACGCGTGGTCGTCGTCGAGGGATACACCGACGTGATGGCCGCGCATCTGGCCGGGGTCCCCACCGCGGTGGCCTCCTGCGGCACCGCCTTCGGCTCCGAGCACGTCAAGATCGTCCGGCGCGTGATGGGGGACTCGAACCCCAATGCCGGGCTGCGGCTGAACACCGACGGACGCGGCCTGGGCGGCGAGGTCGTGTTCACCTTCGACGGCGACGAGGCCGGGCAGAAAGCCGCCCTGCGCGCCTTCGAGGAGGACCAGCGGTTCGTCGCCCAGACCTACGTGGCCGTGGAAGGGAGCGGCATGGACCCCTGCGACCTCCGGATCAGCCAGGGCGACCAGGCGGTCGTCGATCTCATCGACTCCCGCAAACCGCTGTTCGAGTTCGCGATCCGCTCCGCCATCGCCCAGGTGGACCTCGACACCGTCGAAGGCCAGGTCGCCGGGTTGCGGATGGCCGCGCCCGTGGTGGCCCGGATCCGCGACCGCGCGATGCGCCCCGAGTACGCGAGGCGACTGTCGGGTTGGCTGGGGATGGACGAGCGCACCGTGCTGCGCGCCGTGCACGACGCCGCCCGCAGCTCCGGCCGCGCCGGCCCGGGGTCCGAAGAACGGCCGTCCACGCAGCTCCCCGGCGCGGCGGACGAGTCTCCGGAGGAGCCTGGCCTCATCGCCCCGGCCCGTCTGGCGGACGTGGTCAGCCCCCGCGACCCCGTCGGGCAGGTCGAGACCCAGTCGCTGGCGGTGATGATGCAGGCTCCGCACCTGCTTCGGAACGACCAGGTCGCCGCGTTGCCGGACGACGCCTTCCATGTGCCGGCCCTGCAGGGGGTCTGGGACGTGATGTTGGCCGCCGGGACCCTGCTCGATGCCGTGATCGGCACGCTGCATCCGGCTCGGTACCTCGAGCAGGTCCTCGAGATCGCCGGGGAGACGGTGCGCCCGCTGATCGTCGAGATCGCGAACCTCGATCTTCCCGCCCGGGACGAGGCCGGGCTGCAGCGCCTCGCCGGCTCCCTGCTGGACCGGCTCACCGAGCTGTCCATCACCCGGGAGTACTCCGTGCTCAAGCAGCGCCTGCAGCGCACCGACCCGTCGGACCCGGAGCGGTACCAGGAGATCCTCACGCGCCTCGCACAGGTGCAGGACAAGCGGCGCGCTCTGCGGGCCGCGGACGACTGATCCTCTCGCGGCGGCGCCGTCGCAGTGTCCGCACCGCCTCGATGGAGCCGCCGACAGCCAGCGCCATGCCGATCCCGAGGCCCACTCCCCACAGCGGCTGATCGCGGAAGGCGAGACCGCCGAGCATCCCGATGCCGACGTAGTAGACGGACCACAGCGCGGCGGCGAGCGCCGCGAACGCGGCGAAACGCCGGCGCGGGTAGCCGACCACTCCGGAGGCCACATTGGTGGCGGTGCGTCCGCCGGGAACGAACCGCGCCGAGACGATCAGCATCCCGCCCCGTGCCATCAGCTCCCTCTCGGCCCTCCCCAGCAACGAGCCGATCCATCGGCGTCGCCGGGCCCAGCGTGCCAGCGGGCCGGCACCGCGGCCGAGATGATGCGCGGCCACGTCCCCGGCCACTGCGCCGGTCCAGGCAGCGAGGACGAGCAGCAGGACATCGGGCTGCCCGCTGACGGCGTAGGCCGCTGCGGTGAGCACCACGGTCTCGGCGGGGACCACGGGCAGCAGACCGTCGAACGTGGTCAGGACGATCACGAGCAGGTAGAGCCAGGGGGAGGCCAGCAGGGTCTCGGCCAGCTGCAGCACGGCGTCCATGAGGAGATCTCCAAAGATGGGTGACGAGTCGCTCGAGACGCTACGGAGCCCACGGGCGGGGCAGAACCTGGCGGACCGGCAGAATGATTACGGGAAACCTCATCCGCCCGTGCAGGACGCCAGCTGCCCGGGAGCACACCGTCGTTGGTAGCTTGCACAGCGACGCCGCTCGGCGTCGTCCCCTCCTGCCCCGGAGCCTCCATGCGCCTGCCCGACCTCTCCGGCATCCAGCTGCCCCGCGAGCCCACGCGGCTCGCGCGACGCTCGCTGCGCCATGTCGCCGGGGCACTGCTGGGCCTGCTGCTGGGACCGCTGCTGGTCCTGACCGCCGTGGCGCAGCTGGTGCGCTGGCGCGGCCCGTTCCGCCGCGTGCGCCGCTGGGAGCTGGCTCGTCTGGGCTGGGCCTACCGCCTGCAGCTGGAGGACTCGACCGGCGCTTTCCTCGGCGGCCGACGGTCGCTCTTGCACGGCACCCTCGCCGGCGTGCTGGGATACGTGATGGCGGATCTGCTGATACTGGTCGCCGCCGTGGTGCTGGGCAGCCTCGCCCAATCCCTCTACGGCAGTCCGGTGATCATCGAGTTCGATCTGTGGGCGATCAGCCGCCCCGCCCCGGCCGTGCTGCTGATCTTCGGCACCTCGAGCCTGCTCGCCGCGGCGCTGTACGCCGAGTTCGTCGTCTGGCTGCAGACCATGCTCCTGCGGCGGTGGACCTCGGTGCTGCGCACCGACGCGATGGACAGCCGCATCAGCCGACTGCTGACCACCCGACGCGGGGTGGTGGTCGCGATCGACGACGAGCGCCGCCGCATCGAACGCGACCTGCACGACGGCGTCCAGCAGAACGTCGTCTCCCTCTCGGTCACCCTCGCCCGCGCCCGCCGCGCCGGTGACCCGGAGCGCTCCGCGGCACTGCTCGACCAGGCCCACACGCAGTCCCAGGCCCTCATCGAGGAGGTGCGGCAGGTGGCCTGGCGGATCTACCCCACCGCGCTGGACGAGCACGGTCTCGCCTCCGCGCTCGACGGCGTCGCAGAGACCAGTCCCGTGCCGGTGCATCTCGACCTCCACCTGGACGACGAGCTTCCGCAGGCTGTCGAATCGGCCGCGTACTTCGTGGCCCGCGAGGCGGTGACCAACGTCGTCAAGCACGCCGGCGCCTCCCGGGTGGACATCACCCTGGCCACGATCCAGGGAGCCGGCCGCCACGTGCTCCGGCTGACGGTCACCGACGACGGCATCGGCGGCGCGGATCCCGAGGGCGGGGGACTGCAGGGCCTTGCCCGCCGGGTGGCGGCGCTGGACGGTAGCGTGAGCGTGGACAGCCCGCTCGGCGGACCGACCACGATCACGGCGGAGTTCCCCCGTGATTGAACCGTGCCGACGTGCGCCCGACATGAGGGAGAAGGACCTGAGTGAGCCGGACATGATCCTTCCCGACGGCCCCGGTGGCAGCGCGCCGCTGCGCGTCGTCCTCGCCGACGACGCCGTGCTGCTGCGCGAGGGCGTGCGCAGCCTCCTGGTCGACGAGGGCATCGAGGTGCTCGCCTCCGTGGGGGACGGGGACACCCTGCTGGAGGAGGTCGCGCACCACCGGCCGCAGCTGGCCATCGTCGACGTGCGCATGCCGCCCAGCCACACCAACGAGGGACTGCTCGCGGCGCTGCGGATCAAGCGGGAGCACCCGGACGTCGGCGTGCTGATGCTCTCCCAGTACGTGGCCCGCGAATACGCCAGCGACCTGCTCGGCGCCGACACTCCCGGCATCGGATACCTGCTCAAGGACCGCATCACCGAGATCGACAGCTTCCTGGCTGCCGTCCACACCGTCGCCTCCGGCGGCACCGTCATCGACCCGGCCGTGGTGCGGGCCCTGCTGCGCAGCCCCGAGCAGCGTCGGGTGATCAGCCGGCTCACGCCGCGCGAGGTCGAGGTGCTCGAGGCCATGGCCGAAGGGCTGTCCAACCGCGGGATCGCCGAGCGGTTGTTCCTCTCCCTGTCCACGGTCGAGAAGGCGATCAGCGCGATCTTCGACAAGTTCGAGCTCAGCGGCGACGAACAGACCAGCCGTCGGGTGCGGGCGGTGCTGCGGTACCTCGACGAGCAGTAGCGGCCGGTCCTCCCGTCGGCCTCCGGCAGGGCGAGGAGGTTCGGGGACGATTGACGCCGGGTGTGACCGGTGTCATGCTCGACGGCGACCGTGAACGCTCACGGTATACGCCGCGCTCAAGGACCGAGCGCCACGATCGGGAGCCCCGTCCATGACCATGTCCCGCCGCACCCTCGTCACCCTGACCGCCGCCGCTCTCCCCGCGCTCGGAGCGGCCTCCGCAGCGCACGCCGCGCCCCCTGGGCCCCCGCGGGCCCACGGGCCGCAGGCTCTTGCGCGGGCGCGGGTCGCCGCCGACGTCCTGATGGGGGACTACGACCAGGACAAGGCCTGGTTCCCCTCGAGCTGGTGGAACTCCGCGGTCGCCCTGCAGACCGTCGGCGACTACATGCTGCGCAGCGGCGACCGCCGCTACGTCGCCCAGCTCGACCACACCTTCGAGCGGAACAAGGGGCCCTTCCCCGCCGGGGAGCTGTCGGGGGACGAGATCTACGGCAATTTCACCAGTCGGGCCATCGACGACTCCGGCTGGTGGGCGCTGACCTGGATCACCACATACGACCTCACCGGGGACCAGAAGTACCTGGACATGGCCGTCACCATCGGCGAGTTCATGAAGGACTTCTGGGATCCGAGCACCTGCGGCGGCGGCATCTGGTGGAACGAGGAGCGCACCTACAAGAACGCCGTCACCAACGGGCAGTGGATCCGGCTGACGGCGGAGCTCCACAACCGCATCCCCGGCGACACGGCGTGGCTCGAGAGCTCCCAGGTCGCGTGGGACTGGTATCTCGCCAGCGGGATGATCAACGAGGAGGGCCTGCTCAACGACGGGCTGACGGACGCCTGCGAGAACAACGGCGACCACGTCTACACCTACAACCAGGGCCTGGCGATCGGCGCGGCCCTCGAGCTGTGGCGCGCGACCGAGGACCCGGACCTGCTGGAGAAGGCGCGGTACTTCGCGGACTCGGCCCTGGCCGAGGGCGCGCTGTTCAGCGATGGGATCCTCACCGAGTGGACCGACGTGCTGGGGGAGACCACGAATGACAACCACAAGCAGTTCAAAGGCATCTTCCTGCGCTATCTGATGGATCTCGCCGACACCACCGACGACGTCCGGTACCGGGACGTCGTCGCGACCCAGGCGGCGACGATCTGGGAGCAGGACCGCACCATCGACGACCGGCTCGGGGTGCGCTGGGCGGGAGCGAGCACCGAGGCGTCGCCGAACGTGTTCGATTGGCGCACCCAGGCGAGCGCTCTCAGCGCGCTGATCGCCGATCTTCCGCAGGACGGGGTCGCGCGCTCGCTGTCGGCCTCCCTCGCGCAGGTGCCGGTGGTCATGCCGGACGGCGAACCCCGACAGCTGGCGGTGGATCTGCAGGTGGCGGTGACGTGGCCGCACGCCCGTCGGGTCCCCGTGCACCTGGAGGCGGAGGCGCCGGACGGCTGGACGGTCGAGAGCGACGCTCACGTGCGTCTACAGGTGGCGGAGACCGACGGTCGACCCGTGACCGCCGTCGTCCCCGTGCAGGTGACCATCCCTCCCGACGCCGCCGACGGGAGCCATCCGATCTCGGTGACCGCTTCCGCACCGGGCGGGCTGACGTTCCGCGCCCGGGCCGAGGTGGTGGTGGCCCGCACGGTCGACTTCGACGGAGGCAGCGAGGACGCGCCGTGGCTGGTCGACGCCGGCGGCTCCGGGGTCACCGACGAACCCGGCCGGTTCGCCGATGGCGACAGTTCTTTCGTCTACCGCTTCCCGTTCCCGGCGAGCACGACGTCCGCCGAGCTCACGGTGACGATCAGCAATCAGTACCTGGTGGACCTGGGGCCCGACGGACGGACCTGGACCCGCGTGCTGGCGGAGGACGAGCCGATCCGGGACGCCTCCAACCGCGCGGACCACACCGTCGACCTGACGCCGTACCTCGAGGGGGAGGACAAGGGCGTGTACATGAAGGTGTCCGACGCCTTCCCCGAGGACGGCTGGGGTGGGCAGGTCCACCACGTGAGCGCGACGTACGGCGCGTCCTGAGCGGTCACTGCTGCGGGTTCCGCGGGTGCCGGTGAGGTGGCGTGTTCACAGCAGCGGCCCGAGCGGGGCGAGGATCGCTTCCGCGACGCGCGCCATCGGATGGCGATCCCGCCAGCGGGGGGAGGTGAGCTCCTCGCAGTGCTCCGAGTCGGCCACGAAGATCTTCTCGATCTCGGTCGCGAAACCCTGGTCCGAGATCGCGACGTTCGTCTCGTAGTTGAACGACAGCGAGAGGCGGTCGAGGTTCGCCGTCCCCACGGTCGACCAGTAGCCGTCGACCGTGGCGGTCTTCGCGTGGATCATCGCCGCGCTGTAGAGCAGGATCGTGATCCCGGCGTCCAGCATCTGTCCGTAGAAGCCTCGCGAGACCCAGTCGGCCACGACGTGATTGGAGTCCTTGGGCAGCATCACCCGCACGTCGACCCCGCGCTGGGCGGCCTTCATCAGCGCGGTGAGGATCTGGTGGTCGGGGATGAAGTACGGGGTGGTGATGTACACGTGGTCCTGGGCACGCTCGATCGCCTCCAGATAGAGGCCTCGGATCGGGTACACCAGCTGGATGGGGAGGTTCGCGGCCACACGCATCTCCGGTTCCCAGGAGTGCGGTGGGATCCACGGGATGTGCTCGCCGGCGTCCCGGCCCTCGTTCCACACCTGGGCGATGGCGTCGCGCAGTCCCCAGACGGCCGGCCCGCTCGTGCGCAGGTGGGTGTCGCGCCACTGGCGGGCGTAGAGAGATCCGATGTTGTACCCGCCGACGAAGGCGACGTCGTCGTCGACCACCATGACCTTGGAGTGGTTGACGCCGGTGTGGCGGATCAGCCCCTTCCAGAACGTCCGGCGCAGGACCGGTACCCGCCAGAGGTGGACGCGCTCGGAGACCTGTCCGTAGAACGAGGCCGGGACCACGAGGTTGGCGAATCCGTCGTAGATCACGTGCGCCGTGACGCCGCGCTCCGCGGCGCGGTTCAGGGCGTCCAGGAAGCGCTGGCCCACGTCGTCGCCCTTCCAGATGAACGTCTCCAGCTGGATCGAGGAGCGGGCGGAGTCGATCGCCTCGATCATGTCGTCGTAGAGGGTGTCGCCCGAGGTGTAGAGGCGAAAGGGCGTCCCCTCCACCTGGGTGTCGAAGGTGCCCGGTCGCGGCGCATCGCGCACCTTGCGGCCCCGCTCCTTGATCCAGTCGACGGTCGCCAGGCTCCCGATCACCAGCGCTTGAGCTCCGAACAGGGCTCCGGCGCCCACGGCGACGGTCCTGACCAGGACCCGGCCTGCGCGGGCCGGTATAGAGAGATGCGAGGTCATCATGGCGACAGCCTAGGAGGTCGTCGCCGTGCGGGGCCGTCGGACCGTCCGCGAGCGCCCGCGGACGTTCCCGCGGGAACGTCCGGGAGGAGAGCTGGCCGGAACACTCTCCGAGTAGCCCAGGCGGGGCTTGAACCTGCGACCGACGGATCAACGGAGTCTTCCTACGATGGCCTGCGACGATGATCCGTGAACAGGCACGTCACCGCGGGGCGAGGCGCATCGGTTGTCATCATCGATCATGTCCTCAGACCCTATGAGTGTGGCGGTGCCGGTCGGGTGGCTCGCGCTCCAGCGGACACTGCAGATCGGCTCGTATCAGACGGCATGGGCGATGCTGCACCGGTTGCGCTCGGTGCTGATCCGGCCCGGACGCGAGTCGCTGTCCGGACGGGTGGAAGTTGACGAAATGTACATCGGCGGCGAGGAACCCGGGCTGCCCGGAGGGCGAGCCAGGGGCAAGAAGGCGCTGGTGGCGGTGGCCGTCGAGACCACGGAGCCATGGGATATGGCCGGTGCCGCATGCGCATCATCCCCGACGCCCGGGCCGCAACACTGCGCGGATTCATCACCGACAACGTCGAGCTCGATACCACCACCGTGATCACCGACGGATGGACGGGCTACCTGGGCATCGACAAGGCTGGATACACCCATGACAGGCGCAGCCAGCGTGCCGCCAGGGCCCGCGGGAAGGACATCGATAACCTGCTGCCCGGAGTACATAGGGTGGCCTCCCTGGCCAAGCGCTGGCTACTGGGCACGCACCAGGGCCCCGTCAACATCGAGCACCTGGTCGGCTACCTGGACGAGTTCTGCTTCCGGTTCAACCGACGCACGTCTCGAAATCGCGGCCTGGTCTTCCTACGCGTCATGCAGCTAGCCGTCGGTCATGACCCAGTGCGCTACCGGGACCTCGTCGCGCATTCCACCCCGAAGACGATTCCGCCGACGCCGCCTGGCCGCCGGGGCCAACCGCCCAGCCTGGACCGCCCCCACGCCGCCCGAGCCTGGCGCCATGAACCGATCGACAATCAAGTCGGCTCAGATGGATAGCCCTGAAGAAGGTAAGGAGAATTTCCAAGCGAGTCCTCATCGCCGGTGCCACCGGCGTCATCGGCCGGCAGATGACCACGTCTCTGACCGAGCATGGCCACACCGTCGCCGCCCTGTCCCGCGCCCCGAAGAACGCTGCCACACCGGAAGACAGCATCCTGACCGTGCGCGCCGATGCCCTCAACGCGGCGGAACTGTCGACGGCGGTCGCTGAGGCCGCGCCGGAAGCGGTCGTGAACCTACTGACGGCCATCCCCCAACAGGTCGACTCACGGCGGGTGGACCGGGAGTTCACGCTGACGAACCGGCTGCGCACCCTCGGGACCCGCAATCTGATCGAGGCCTCGCGGGCCGCCGACGTGCGCCACCACGTGGCCGCGAGCCTCGCCTACGGATACCGCCCGGGATCAGCCGGGGAACTGAAGACCGAGGAGTCGCCGTGGTGGACCGACGGGCCGGCCTGGTTCCGCCCCGTGGTCGAGGCACTGCGGGAGCTCGAGGAACGCACCCTCACCGAAGATGGCACCGTGCTGCGCTTCGGTCACCTCTACGGGCACGGCTCCGCCTTCGCAGCGGACGGCAACTTCGCCACGCAAGTCCGCAAGCGAATGCTCCCCGTCGTCGGCGGCGGCAACGCCGTGTTCTCCTTCATCCATGCCGGGGACGCCGCAGCCGCCGTGGTTGCCGCACTCGAAGGCCCTCGCGGCACGGTAGGCGGCAGACCGTACAACATCGTCGACGACGACCCGACGCCGGTGTCATTCTGGCTGCCCGAGTACGCCCGGATGCTCGGCGCGAAGCCTCCACGGCGCGTGCCCGCCTGGGCCCTGCGCCCGGTGATCGGCCGCTACGGCGTGGCCTTCATGAACGAACTCGCAGGCGCAGACAATTCCCTCGTCCGAGAGCAGCTGAGCTGGAGCCCCCAGCACTCCAGCTGGCGCGACGGTTTCGCCGCAGAGCTCACCACCGGCTTCTCCGGTTGACGGCCCCTCCAGCGACAGGACGGCACGACGCGAGAGCGCATGCCGCGTCCGCTGGCGACAATGCCGCGTCCCGACATCACCGACGTGCCATGGCTACCTCACCGCGGCCAAGCCGGCCGCCGTTCCACAGCAGGATGGTCGTGATCGTGTAGATCACGAGGAGGCCGAGGTTGAACGCGGCCCCGTTGAGCCAGGTCCCGACCGGCTCGGGCGCTATCCAGGCGATTGAAGTCCCGATGGCCAGCAGGGAGAGCGGGTTCGCCAGCAGCGCGAACCAGCGCGGCCACGCCGTCCCGCCCAGGGCAATCCTCACAGCCAGGCCGACCAGGGCGAGCCCGAGCGTGACGATGGCCAGGTACCACGCGATCTGTAGAACCTGGTGGAATTGGCCGGCGAGGTCGAGGATCGCCTGATGCGACTCGTCAGGCGCGGCCAAGAGGGTCTTGTAGGTCATGCCGAGGTAGTAGTAGCCGGCGTGGCCGAGCGGTGCCCAGGCGTTGCCGCACAAGAAGAGGACGAAGACCGTTCGGGCCCACCAGCGCCCAGCGGGCAGCAGGGCCCGGAACAGGTGCCAGCTGCCGGCGAGGTAGAACACGATGCCGATGTTGGCGACGAGGGCACCGGCAGCGAGCCGGGTCTCGTCCGCCGAGATCATCTGGGCGGCCTTGACTGTGTCGATCCGGTCCGCGTGGGTGTCGAAGATGAGGGGGTAGTCGGCAGAGGGCGCGTTCGATCCGATGAGGAGGATGTCGCCGAGGGTCCAGAGTACCGCGCCGAGGACGCCGGCGAGCCCGGACAGTCTCAGCCATCGCGTGCGGGTGCCGCGGCCCTGCCGTTCGGCGTCGGGGCGTGTCGTGCCGGTCATGTGTTTTCGCCTTCCTGGGGGAGGGGCCCTTTGTGTGATGCGTTGGTGTTGACGGGTTCTTGAGCCATGCGCCGGGGAGTGGTCACGCTCCTGTTGAGGAGACCGCGGCGACGCCGGTGACTGCGATTGCGACCCCGATCCATTGTTTGGTGCTGACGTGCTCGTCGAGGACGAAGCGCGTCAGGGCGACGGTGACGATCGGGTAGAGGGAGCTGAGCACCGCGACCACGCCGAGGACGCCGTACGTGGTAGCCACGGCGTACAGGCCGTCGCCGAGAACGATGAGGACGCCGAGCCCGGCCAGCAGCGGCCATGGCCGGCCTGACAGTGGTCCCGGCCCGCCCGTGGTCAGGATCGCCGGGGTGAGGATGGCGACCGAGGTGATCCTGGCACCCAGAAGGGCCCAGGCCACGCCCCCTGCGCTGGCGAGGTCCATGGCGAGGAAGAACGCGCCGTGGCCCAGCGCGCCGATGACGCCGTAGAGCAGACTGGGGCCTACCGGCCCGGTGGAGGTATCGGGGGCGGGCGTGGCCATGGAGACCAGCGTGATGCCGAGCAGCACCACGGCGATCCCCAAGAACTGCTCGGAGGTGGGGACCTCGCCGAGCGCCGCCCCGGCACCCACGGCGACCACCGGTGCCAACGATCCGAGCGGGGCGACGACCGCGGCGCGACCTGTGGCCAGGCCGCGGTAGACGCCGGCCATGGCGACCACCTCGCCGAGACCGGCCAGCGCCGCGAACCCGAGGAAGCCCAGCTCGGGGCGGGGATCCCCAGCACCGAGCACCACGAGAGCCAGCAGCACGAGAGCGCCCAGGTGGGAGACCCAGAGCACGGTCAGGGTGCGGACATGGCGTGCGGCGAGCCCGCCGAGGAAGTCGGAGGTGCCGTAGACCAGGCTGGAGCCGACGGCGAGCAGACTACCGATCATCAGAAGTCGTCCATCACGACGCCGGAGGTCGCGGAAGCAAGAAGCGGAGCCCGGACGCTCACCCGCAGATGTCCCTGGTCGGGCCGGTCGGCGAGCAGCTGCTGCGCGGAGCGCTGTGCGCTGATGCCGACGTCCTCATCGATGCCGCAGCGAACCACCCGCCCTCTCTGCGCCTCAAGGGTCTGCGCGGTCAGTGCCCCGACGCTCTTATCGGCACCAGTGACAACGTAGGTGCGGTTCTCGTGGAGCAACACGACGTCTACCTTTCGGTGGTTTCTGCTTCGATGCAGCAGCAACGCCGAACACGCGACGAGATCGTGTGATCGTTCGCGCTACGGCTGCGCTGCGATGTAGTTGCCGAGATCCGCCTCGATGCCAGCGCTCCGGAAGAACTCAGCTGGCTGAAAGGCGGCTGCGTGGTGGGCCTTCTCGACTGCCGTCCCGGCTGCCGTCAGATCGTCAGTCGAGGACCATCGCACGATCGTGACGATGTTGAAGCGGCCCGGACCGGACTGTTTCTCCAGGAGAACGTCATCGAGGAAGCCGGGCTGGCTGCGCAATACTGAGTGCGTCCACCGGACGTTGGTCCAGAACTGGTCACGAGCCTGTTCAGGAACGACGAACTTGTCGACGCGATAGATGACCGTCATTGGATCTCTCCTTTGTGGGTGGGGTTTCCAGGTGCACCACCGGATCGACTGGCGCGGCGTTTCTGAGCGACCACCTCGCCGAGCTCAGCGTGGCGAGAGCGAGGAAGCGCAGGCCGGGCCGGGACGGTCCGCCGGCGAGCACTACGACCGCCAGCAGCACGAGGATGCTGAGGCGTGAGACCCAGAGCACCGTGAGGTGGCGCGCGAGGACTCCGCCGAGGAAGTCGGATGTGCCGAAGACCAGGCTGGAGCCCGCGACGTGGAGGCCGCCCATCATGAGGGGCGGACCGTCACGCCGCCGGAGGATACTGACGCAGGAGGTGGTGTCCCGATGTCGAGGACGACCTTGCCGTGGCCGTGTCCGGTCTCGACGTCTCGGTGCGCCTCGGCGATCTTCTCGAGCGGGTACCGCGCCCGAACACTGACCCGCAGACGTTCCTGCACGGCCAGGTCGGCGAGCACTTGCAGTTGCTGTGTCGAGCGCTGCGCGCGGATGCCGCGCACGCCGAGCTCGGCGGCCTGGCGGTGATCGACGAGTGTTCCGATCCGGTTCCGGTCGGCGATCAGATCGGTCAGATCCTGGAGGGTCGGACCGCCCACCGCGTCCAGGGCGGCGTCGATGCCGCCGGGCGCGGCCGCGTCGACCCGGGACGTCCAATCCTGTCCGTAGTCGATCGGTGTGGCTCCGAGCAGACGGAGGGAGGCGTGACGCGGCGGGCTCGCGGTGCCAATCACGTGGGCACCGCTCAGGCGGGCAAGCTGGATGAGCATGGATCCGGCTCCGCCGGCCGCACCGGCGACCAGCAGCGTCTCACCTCGGGTGATTTCGAGCTCGCGCAGGGCACTCAGCGCAGTCTGGCCCGAGGCCCCGAGCGCCCCGGCCTCAGTCCAAGCGATCCCGGAGGGCTTGGCGACGACGGCGTTCGTGCTCGTGACGACGTATTCGGCGTGCGTGGCCATGTGAGCCCAGCCGATCACCTCATCCCCACGGCCGAAGCTCATCACGGCGTCCCCGACGTGGTCGACGACCCCGGCGAACTCATTGCCGATTCCGGCCGGCAGTTCAGTGCTCATGCCCGGCGCCCCGGAGCGGACGAGGCTGTCGAACGGCTGCACCCCGGCCGCGACCACCCGGACCCGGACCTGGCCCGGTGCCGGTACGGGGACGGGTGCGGCGCTGATCCGCAGCACCTCGGGCGGGCCGTGCCGGTCGAACCCGGCGGCCCTCATCATGGTGACGTCTCCCATCAGTGATCACCCGGCCGCTGCGTCCGCCGCGCGGCCGGCTTCCCGCAGCCCGGCCAGGGCCGGGGCGTGCCCGGCGAGCTCGGCGAGCATGCCTTCGGCCGCCGAGCCCATCCAGTCTTTGGGGTGCAGGGCTCCCTGCTCGTCGACCAGGTCCCGCAGCGGGATGGCTACTGTCGGGGTAACCGGCGTCATTCGCAGCGGGGTCAGCACCTGGCGCAGCATCGCCACCGCATGCTGACCGGCCGAGGCCATCCCGTAGCTGACGAAGCCGACGGGTTTGTGTGCCCACTCCCAGTACAGGTAGTCCACCGCGTTCTTCAGCGCGGCGGGGATCCCGTAGTTGTACTCCGGTGTCACCAGTACAAACGCGTCCGAGGCGTCCACGATCGCCGACCAACGACGTGTGTGTTCGTGCCGGTAGCGGCGTTGGATCGGATGCTCGGGCTCGTCCAGCAGCGGCAGCCCGATCTCGGCCAGGTCCACCAGCTGCGCCTCGAAGTCCGGGTGTCCCCGGGCCTGATCCAGGAACCAGTCCGCGATCACCGGGCCGGTGCGCCCGGGTCGGGTGCTGGCAAGCACGACGGTCAGACGGTGCATGCCTTTCCTCCTTCTCCGTGTCGGCTCAGGAGAGTCGACTTGACGTGTCAACACTACGCTACGCGTTGGAGTTGACATGTCAATACGCGATTGCGGAGAATGTGGCCATGACAGACGACGACTGGCTGTCCGAGCGCGAGGGCCAAGCCTGGCGCGGCTTCCTCGCGCTGCGCGCCGTCCTGGATCTGCAGATCGGCCGGGACCTGGCCACTGACAGCGGGCTGTCCGAGGCTGACTATCACGTGTTGGCGACCCTTTCGGTTGCCGCGCAGGGGCGGCTTCGGCTGACGGAGCTCGGTGAGGGCATGCTCTGGTCGACCAGTCGCACGGCGCACCAAGTCTCCCGCATGCAGCGCCGCGGACTGGTGCGCAAGACGAACCTGCCCGACAACGCCCGGGCAGCCGTCATCACGCTTACCGACGTCGGGACGACCGTGATCCAGGCTGCGGCGCCCCACCACGTCGCCTCGGTGCGCCGTCACTTGATTGATCACCTCAGCGGCGACCAGCTCGATGCCCTGGCGGAGGCGGGAAAGGCCGTGGCGGCGAACAATCGCTCAGCTCCGGTCCAGGGTCGAGACCGAGCGCCCAAGGGCTGATCTTCGGAGGAGGGCCACGCCTTCGCCGCCTGGGGTGGCGAAGGCACCGGACCCGCTGCAGCACCGGCGTCGACAAGCGCACTCGACGCAGGTAATCACTGCGTGCTACCGTCAAACTCATGGCGACACGATCGTACCAACAAAGTCGCTCGGCGGAATCAGTCGGCGATGTCTCATTAGAGCAGGGTCATGACGAACGCCCGACCCGACGGCTGCGTGGACGGCCTGCGAGGGGGAGCGTAGCTACTCGGGATTGTGCTGCATGCCCTCCTGCCGTTCCAGGTCGACACCCAGTGGGCGGTGGCCGATGCCGAGTCCAGCCTGCTCGCTAACCCGGTCACAGCGGTCATCCACCTGTTCCGGACGACGTTGTTCATGGCGCTGGCCGGCTACTTGGTGCGATGGTTCTGCGCAAGGACGGTTCGCGTTCGTACCTGCGGGACCGGACCAAGCGGATCCTGCTTCCAGCGATTGCGTTTTATCCGGCCGTGGTCGTGTTGCGCGGTGGCTTCGCCGGTTTCGTCCGACATCAAGCGGTGTCAACTCTGGCCGACACCCTCCCAAGCCATAGCCCGGGTGGTGCTGGCTCTGGGCGACAAACGGTGTCGGATGAGACCGCCGTAGCCATGCGCGGGCTGTTTAGGCGAGTTTTGCCGAAGGCTTGAAAGATGTAGGCATATGCCTGCATGATGAGGTCATGGAAGCGGACATGGTGTTCAAGGCACTCGCCGATACCGGTCGGCGTCGGCTCCTCGACATGCTGCACGAGCGGTCGGGCCTGACGTTGGGCGATCTCTGTGAGGGTATGGACATGCGCCGTCAGTCGGTCAGCCAGCATCTGGACCTGTTGGAAGCAGCGGGGCTTGTGACATCGGTGCGTGAGGGGCGGCGAAAGCTGCACTACCTGAACCCCGTGCCCATCCATGAGATCCAGCATCGTTGGATCTGGAAGTTCGAGGAGTCGCAACTCGCGGCCCTCTCTGCCATCAAGCAACGTGCCGAGGAGTACGCGATGACTGCATCAACGACGGAGACAGTGCCCGACTACATCTATACCACCTACATCCGAGCTACGCCTGAACAGGTCTGGCACGCACTTACCGATCGTGATCTGTCCGGCCGATTCTGGGGACACTCGCAGGTCTCCGACTGGCAGATCGGAAGCAGGGTCGATCACGTCCGCGTCGACGGCTCAGGGATCGCTGACGCCTCCGGGCGGGTTATCGAGTTCGATCGTCCCCGCCGCCTCGTCTTCGGTTTCGATGACCCTCAGCGCTTCGACGACTCGACGCTTGAGCCGAGCGTGGTCGCATTCGAGATAGAGCCGGGCAGCGACATCATCAAACTCACCGTCACCCATACCTCGCTGACGAGCATGGACGAGCTCCATGGCGTCGGGCAGGGGTGGCCCGCAGTGCTGGCCAACCTCAAGACGCTGATGGAAACGGGCGATGTGCTACCGCAAGAACCATGGGAGTTTCATGCAGAGGACCGTGCCTCGCACATGGCGAAGAACGGGTAAAGTGCTGTTGGTCGAGGGACTCGTAGTCCGCCTTCTCCGAGTCCATCAACTCGAACCGTTCCGCCCGGGTGGCTTCGACGCGAAGAAGGCTGCTGCTTTTCCCAGGAACTCGTTGTCCCGCTCCAGGTCATGGACCCGCCGACGCAGCTGCTTGAGCTCTTCCCGCTCCTGTCCGGTCAAGGGCGTATCCGGGGCCGGTGCTGGATCACGACGCTCGCGTTCTTGCTGGACCCAGCGACCCAGCAGTTGCGCCCCCACGCCGATCTCCTCCACTGGCCGCGATCTCAACCCTCGTGCTCTAAATTTATCTGACAACATCTCCCACGACCACGTCGGGGCGCACGTTCGAGTAGTTGGCGACGTCTGCACTGATGTCGCCGTTCTCGGTTGCTGCGTCGAACGCTTCGGTGCTCGACACGAGCGCCCATCCAATGGCCTCGTACGGGCCGCGGGTGATCTTGTCAGCGCCCCAACTCCGACAGTCGTCGCCGAGCGCGGCGGCGAGCATCGGCATGTGCGTCGACGTGTAGTAGTCCATGTCAAACGTCGACTCGTCGGTCTTCGAATAGAGGAACGTCACCCGGATCATGTGCACAGTGTAGCAAACTGATCAAGATGGCCAATTGACCAGACCGCCATTCCGGCTTAAAAGGTGTTATAAACGATCTTCGTCAACAATGGTGTAAGTAGGCGAGATTCGAAAGAAGCTGAGTCGGATTCCCTCATAGAGGTGCAAGCCTGCCTTTCTCAAGCGAGAACCTGGCGACATTCTACGGTATCACCTCCCTCGAACTACCTGGATCGGCCAACACATCACTGCGCACAAAGTCATCCAGACGTGCCGACCCAACACCACTGATGACGGGTCCTGCCCTTTGATTGTGGACACCCTGATTCAAACATCTGCCAGTGGAAGCGAAAACATGAACCATGGCTCGGAAAACCTACTCGGAGGAGCGCCGCCGCCGGTGCCTTCTCGGTGGCCGGCGGTGTTGTGCGGGTGCTGGTGGCGACTGTGGTCGCTGTTCAGGGCAACAGCTGGTTGAGCCGCTTGGCGACGAGGCGAGTGGTGAGCTTCGGAGCAATGCGGCTGGCGAAATTCAGGAGGCCGGCGTCGCGGCCGACAAGCACGTGCATGCGACGGGCTTCGATGCCATCGAGTGCGATTCGGGCGGCCGCTTCAGCGGTGGTCGCCGAGGAACGCCTGCTGTCGGACTCGAAGCGCGAGCCCATGTCCACCCCCGAGTTGGATGCTATGTCTGTCGCTACGGAACCCGGGATCACGACCGACACGCTCACGCCGGTCTCCGAGAGCTCGGCCCGAAGCCCTTCGGTGAACAGTTTGACGGCAGCTTTCGTAGCGCCGTAGATGCCCTGTCCGGTGAGCGGGAGGAACGACGCCGCACTGGAGACGACGGCGAAGCGGGCCTCGGGCCTCGTCATGAGGTGGGGCAGGAACGCCTTGGCCACGTGGACCGTCCCGTACATGTTGACGGCTACGACCTTGTCGATCGCCTCGTAGTCGAGGTCGACGAAACGCGCAAACGGCTGGATGATGCCGGCGTTATGGATGACTCCGTCGATCGATCCGTGCCGGGCGAGCACTTGTTCCGCCACGCCCTGCACCCCGGCTCTGTCACTCACGTCGACGGCATGGGTCGACAGACGGCCACCGGCCGCGGCCAGGTTGGTGATCTCCTCGAGACCGTCCTGGCGGATGTCCAGGGCAGCGACCTGCGCGCCGCAACCCAGCAGGTCGAGGACCATTGCACGACCGATCCCACCCCCTCCTCCTGTGACGACGACTACTTGGTCTCGAAATGTCATCGTGCTCTTCCTTGCTGTCCGACCGGTTCGATGATTGCGCTCGGGTGCGTACCTAGAGCCATCTGGACGATCTCGTCAAGGTCGTCGTGGTCCTGCCCGACCCATGCGATGTGGAGGTCGGGGCGCACGAGGATGTATCCCTCTTGACCTCCTGTGATCCGCCGCAGGAGTCCGGCAGGCTCGTCATACCCGTCGACGCCGACTCGGATCACCTCCAGCGGCGTGTCAACTGCCTCGCGTCTCCGGTCGGCGACGTGGATCAGGAACGGCTCGTCCGACGCTATGTCGTAGAGCCGGGCCCGACTGCCGTCGGCGCGTGCGATCAGGGGGTTGGGCAGGCGTGCGCCGACTGCAGAGCAGCCCGGCCGCAGGAGAGGAGACTTGTCGTAGGCAAGCGCGATCATGGTCATGCGTCGAAGCAGCGCCCTGCGGATCGGCGCGACGGCGAGCATCCGTCGCACCGCCCAGAACAGGGGCATGCGCAGTGCCGCCGGGGTCTGCAGGAAGCCCCGAGTCATGAGGTCGGCCTGGCGCGTCACGTCCTTGGCTGTGACAGAGCGGCGCTCGACGTCGTACGAGGCAAGTAGCCTCTCCGCGTCGCCGCCGTGCAACGCTGTGACCAGCTTCCAGCAGAGGTTGTGCGCATCCTGGATGCCGGCGTTCATCCCGAGGCCACCCGCAGGGCTGTGGACGTGCGCGGCGTCCCCGGCCAGCAGGGCGCGTCCGACTCTGTATGTCGGTGCCGCCCGCTGGTGGAGCCGGAACTGGCTCGCCCACTCGACCTCAAACGCGCCGGCGCCGAGCGTCCGCCTCATGTGCTGCTCGACCTCCGGCTTGCCGACCTCCTCGTCGTGGTCGGGCCGTCCTCTTTCCATGTGCATGAGACGCCACGCGCCGTCGGGGAGGTGTGCCGCCACGGTCAGCCCACCGGACCCGTTCCAGATGCGGGGCCAGGGGAGCGCGTCGCGGTCGTCGTCGACGCGGAGATCCACGAGCATCGCCCGGATCGAATAGGTGGAGCCCTCGAACGGCAGGCAAAGCGCTCTGCGCGTGAAGCTTTTCGCGCCGTCGCAGCCGACGACGAAGTCGGCCTCGACCGTTCGGAGGGACTCGCCGTCGCGGCAGGTGAGCACCGCACGCTCGGCGTCCTGTTCGAGCTCGACCGCCTCGGTGGCGAACCGGACCTCGCACAGTCCGCTGGCTCGCACCGCGTCAAGCAACACTTGCTCGGTCTGCGCCTGCTCGAGGAACAGCACCCCCGGACGATCGGCCTCCGAGTCCAGGATCGAGTAGTCGATCGACACCAAGGACCGCCCGGACCGCGTATGGAGCTCGACGCTCTCGCGCAAGGTCCCCTCCGCCAGGAGTCTCTCCTCGACGCCCCATCGGCGGAGGATCTCGCGCGTGCGCAGATGAATTCCCGGCGCCCGGGAGCGCGCGTCCGTCCGTACCTTCTTCTCGACCAGGACCGACCGCACACCGTGATGCGCGAGGCCGAGCGCCAGCGAGAGCCCGACGGGGCCGCCGCCGACGATGGCGACGGGGACCCTGTCGCGCCGGTCGGTTCCTCGGTGGCCACCGATGAGTTCGGACACGATGCACGCCTCCTCCAGTAAATGAAACACGTTGCTCCGTTTGCAAATGGAGTGTAGTGTTCCAGGTGTCGATCGGCAAGCACCGCAGAGTTGGAAGGCAGGAACATGAGGGCAGACGCCAGGGCCAATCGCGACAGCATCATCGAGGCGGCGCTCGAGATGTACCGGGCGCGGGGCGGCTTCGACGTCTCGCTCCGCGCCATCGCTCAGCGCGCGGAGGTGGGGGTGGCGACGATGCACCGCCACTTCCCGGATCGCGAGAAGCTCATCATGACCGTGGTCGGGCGGCTCCACAAGAGCACGATGGCCATCGTCGAGGAGTCCCTCGCCCGGTGGGACGGCGATCCGGAAGCGGCCTGGAGGGACGCCACCCATCGCCTCGCCGCGATGGGCATTGCCCCGCTGGCGTCGAGCGGATCGGACTTCGCCGCCGCCGAGGGCCGCGCGGAAGACTTCCTGCAGGGGATGCGAGAGAGAGACCTGAGACCGATCGAGCGGCTCCTCGAAAAGGCCGCCGCGGAGGGCTTCGCGCCCGCCGACCTCGAGCCCCATCGATTCGTGGCCGGCATCATCGCCCTGTCCCGACCCTTGCCCGATCTGACCGCGAAGCTGCTGCCCGACCAGACCGACTGGATGATCGATGTCCATATCGCCGGGCTGCGATTGATGGCCGACCGGTGACCAGCGTAGGAGCACTAGAATGACAGAACTCTCCTGGACGATCAACACAGACAATCGCGGAGCTCTATCAATAGGAACGGGGCCGCCGCTGATGCTTGCCCATGGGGCAGGTGGAGGAGTTAAAGGGAACTTCGCCGCCTTAGCAACCCACTTGGCGAGTTCCCGCCATCTCCTCGGTCTGGACTATCCAGGTTCTGGGAACCGTCCGCTGTCCGACCGCCGGCTGATCCTAGAATCGCTCGCCGACGAACTGGTGGCCGTCGGAAGTTCCGCAGGATTCTCCAGCTTTCCGATAGTGGGGCTAAGCCTCGGTGCTGCTGTCGCAGTGACAGCTGCGTCGCGCCACCCCGAGCGAGTTTCCGCATTGGTGCTCACCGCCGGATTTTCCCGAGCTGACGCTCAATTGTTGGACAACATCGCGCTGTTCGAGGCTCTTGGATCATCGCCGGACCCGACAGCCCGCGCCAGACTTATTTTCCAGTCATGCTTCGCACCAGACATGATGAACGACCTCTCCCGGCACAAGCATGAACAGATAGTCGATGCTATGGCGGGAACGATCCCTTCCGGCGCGAGTGCCCAATATCGACTTTCAATGGATCTCGACATCTCGACGGTTGTCGAATCTTTGAGGATTCCTGTGCTTGTGATTGTTGCGGGACAAGACCGCATGGTTCTGCCGTCGACGTCCCGCCATTTAGCTGACCTGATCGAGGGAGCTGAGCTACGTGATTATGAAAACGCTGGTCACGCGTTCGCTGGGACCGAGGTTGAGGAATGGGCTAGAGACATAGGCGGATTTCTTGCAAGGCATCGACTGTGAACGCGGGCACACGGTCGAGATGGCCAGCGCGAAATCGAGTTCTTTGCCATTCGTGGATAGGGTTCCGTCGGCTGCGTGTATATAGAAGCTCAAGATCGCGTCCGACGAATACGCCTGGCCTGGTTAGATAGCCTTCTCGTATGCCTCCCGAACCGTGGCGGGGGTAAGTCCGCGATCGGAGACATCGTATCCATTATGCACCGCCCAGTCGCGGATCAGCTTCGTCTCGTTCCTCTTGCCCGTTCCGCGCTTAGCGCGGCCCCCGACGCGCCGAGCGGGTGACGTCCACTTCGAGAATTTCGAGCGCAGCTCGGATGCGTTCTCGTCGTTCAAGTCGATCTCGTAACGGACACCGTCCAGTGCGATAGTGACCGTACTGGTCCGACGTCGACGGGGCGGGGTGTGAAGGGGAAACCGGTCCACACCGGGAGGTCTGCGTTCTCGCGGATCAGTCCGTGGGAGATGAAGGCGTCCAGCACCGCCAGCAGCCTCTCGCCTCGAGCCCGCTCGTCCAGGAGATAGCCGAGAGTGACGCGCCCATGGTGGTGTGCGCCTCCGTGGTGCCCAGGACATGGACGACCTGCGCCGTGATATCCCGGGCCCTCGCCTGGCCGATGCCGGGGCCGGCGGTGACCAGCTGATCGAGGGTCAGGCGCAGCGGCGCCTTCTCGCCCGCCGTGGCGGCGGCGACCGGCCCCTCCCAGGGAGTGAGGATCCCGTCCGCGATCAGCTGCAGCAGTTCACCGCGGGCGGTGTGGGCGCGGCGACCGTGCTCGATGAGCTGGCGGATGTCGGGGTGTTCGGGAATGGGGTACGCATCGCGGACCTCGAAGACGTCTCGGAGGGCGGTCCATTCGATGGCCGCGGCGGCCGTGAGCGCGCGGATCGCCCGAGTGGTGGAGATGCGATCGCGGGAGTGGACCAGGTTGTATCGGTCGATAATCGACTCCAGTGACGCGCCGGCGGGCAGCGCGCGGGCGACGCGGCGGATACGGGGCGCGACCTGCGGATCGCCGATCGCCACGCGCACCTTGTCGGCCAGATCCCGGCGAATCTGGGTGGTGAGGTAGCGGATGAAGTCGACCTTGCGGGTCATGGCCGGATCCAGGCAGCGCTCCAGGCTGCGCAGGATGCGACTGTCTTCCCCGGAGGTCCCCTAGATCACACCGGTGACCACGACCTCGAGCTGCTGCGCATCCAGCGAAGCCGGCGCCACGTGGACTTCGTCGACGTGGCGACCTCCCGGAAGATCGGGAGGCCAAGAAGAACCGCTCGCGGGTGTCCAATGACCGGGATACCCGTCCCCTGCTGAACCGAATCGACGAGAACTCGTACGCGACCAGCTCGGGGGCACGCGACGTCATTGCTCTTGCGGTCGAGAACGGGACGCCGCATCAACGAACTCAACTCGATCCGATGGGCGGATGTGGATCTCGACTCCGATCCCGCGAGCGTCACCATCTCCGGCCTGGTGATGCGACGCAAGGGCGAGGGACTGAAATGGGAACCCATGCTCGAGAACGCTCTGTCGTATCGGACTCTGCCGATGACGCCTGCCGCGGTGGAGGTCCTCAAGAGGAGACGGGCGCTCCGCAAGGAGCTCGTCCGCCTGAGGTCGGCGACCGACAGTGCGTGCGAGTTCGTCTCCCCGACTCCGCGCAGACTCGGGATGCCGGATCATGACGCGATGAAGAAGTCCTTGCGACGTACGTTCGATGCGGCCGGGTTCCCGGACATGACGTTGCACTCGATCAGGCAAGTAGTGAAGCGCCGGCTCGAGGAGGCAGGCTTGTCGCGGGCCAAGGGCTCGCATTGAAAGGTGCAACAAAGGTGCAACTTGGCCGGTTCGACATCCCGAGTACCTGATCGGGATCGACTATGACCAGCTACAACGTAGCCCAGGCGGGGCTTGAACCCGCGACCGACGGATTCATGGGCAGGTAGTTTGGCGATGATCGACGGTGACTCGAGGTGCCTACGTGACCAGGTCTGGAGAGTGCCTAGCCTTCATCTTGGATCACCTGAAGGCAGGGGAGTGCCCGAACAAAACACAGAGTAGACACGCAAAGCACAGAGTAGAAACGGACCCGTGCATCCCCTGCTACATCTCCTTGCCGCCAACCGTGACCTACCCGTGACCGAGCACCAGGACCAGGACGCCATGGTGTACCCCATCGCCCTGAAGCTTGATCCCCTGGCGCAGTCGCTCACCCGCCGCCGAGGGCCGACATTTCGGGCCGTAGCGTCCTCGGCATGAACACACTGAACAGCCGTACCGAGGTCATCTTGGCCACCCATCACGCCGCCCTTGTCGACGTCGCCGAGGGAGTGGGCGTAGGCCTGCACTGCGCACCGGAGGACTTGACCCTCGAGGCGATCGAGGACTGGTGGAGATCACGGCACCTACTGGACGTCGAGCTGAGGATCCTCGGACTCGCCGTGGTCGAGCTGCTGGACGGTGGTCGCTACGTGATCGGCCGAGCGCCGTGGGGACCGGAGGACTGGGAGGACGACGTGCCGCTGGACGGTGGTCCTGCCGTGCCGCTCTGGGAGGAGCACGAGAGGCCGGCGTACGGCGTCGGCCTTCTCGAGGTCGACGGGCATCCGGCACTGCCGAGACTGTGGGAGGAGCTGGACGGAGTGCTCGAGCTCGCCTGAGGGAGCCTTCACAGAACCGTCACGTCGCCGATGGGGTCACGGATGCCCTCGTGATCGTCCCTCTCTAGTGAGAGGGGATCACAGCCGATCCTCACCTCAGCCTGGACGCGCTGGCATCTCTGCCGTGACCTGGGGAGGCGTCCTGTTTGGCGCGTCCGACTTACGGTCCACGTAGCCTACGTGGACAGCAAGAAAGCCGGAGTACGCAACCGCGGCCCCGGTCAACCCTGGATCAACCTTACGCCTGGAAGCACCGGCTGATCCGATCCGTCACCTGGAAGGTACACCACCATGACCGTCACATTCAACTCCGGCACCGTTGCCGATTCCCCCGCCGTCTACCTGAAGCCGAAGCGGGTCGAGGCCGAGTACGGCATCCCCGTTGGCACCCTGGCCAACCTTCGATGGAAGGGCACCGGTCCCCGTTATGTGACGGCAGGGCGATCAATCCTCTACGCCCGTGCGGACATCGAGGCGTGGCTGGAGGCTCAGGCCGTCGAGCCCGTGGCGGCCGGACGATGAGCGAGGACGCAAGCGCGGAGCGCGTGGCGTCCGGTAGTCCACTGCGGAGCCGTGGACACGCGATCTCGCACGAGGAGGAAACGAACAGCTACGTCGTCACCCTCGCCGGGACGGAGGTCGGCAGGTTCCCGACTCGCCTTCAGGCGCTCCGTGCGCTGGAGAACGGGACCGGGCACGTGCTGGGAGATCCTGGCCCTGTCGCCGTCGGAGAGCGGATCGACACCACGGGCCAGGAGGAGCCTGCCGAGGGCCGCAATGTCGAGCCGTCCCAGCGCCTGACCCCATACCAGCGGACGCTGGCCCATCTCCGTGCGGAGTGCGACGAATGCGCCGACGGGACGAGTAGGCCGGAGCACGTCGGACAGCTCTCCTGGCACGAGTGGGGACACCGTCTCGAGGCTGCTCCCGACACGGCTCACCCTCACTGCACCTGCGGGACCGAGCTGAAGAACGGGACGCGGTTCTGGCACTGCGGAGCCTGCCACGAGACGTTCAGCGGAGAGAAGCCGTTCATGCGTCACCGTCGCGGCCCTGGCGATGCTCGAGAGTGCCTGGACCTCCGGAACGGTGGCCCGTCTCGATACTGGAGCGACGCACGGGGCGTATGGCACTACGGACCCCGGCGTGACTCCCACCGGGCCGCTATGTCGAGCGGGGACAGCGTTCCCGATGCCGGAGCCCTCCAGCCCGCCTGACTTCCTGGAGAGCACGTCGCTCTCGATGACTTCCTACACGAACCGACCGGGCTACCCCCTGCCCGGACGAAGGAGACCGCCATGCATGACCGCGATCCGCTGGACGGCTACGTCGAGCACCTGAGGATCGAGAACACCTATCGACCGCACCTGGTCCACGTCGCCGTAATCGTCAACGGCGGGCAGACCGAGACCGACTATTCGTGGTGCCCACCGAGCAAGGCGGCACTGCAGCGGATGCTCACCCGGCCACGGGATGAGTACCCCTGCACCGAGTGGGAGCTGGAGGCCGCCATCAGTCAGGCCGTGGCCCAGGGACTCCTGGACTCCTCGAGCACTCCGGCCCACCTGATCCTCGGAGGCTACGGAGGCGGTGGCCGATGAATGCGGAAGCTCCATGGACCACGCCGAGGCCGGCCACCGTCGACGTAACCCTGCTGAGGGACGAGGCCCTATGGCTGTTGCGGGGCCGAGAATCTCTCCATCCCGACGCAGCCGTCCTCATCGCGGCCCTGCTGTTCGTCGACGACGAGGGCATCGCCGAGCTACGAAGCATGTTCTGCCGACGGCAGGACGACAACACCGAGGAGGGGAACGAATGATGGCAAGTCGAGCAAGCATCGCGGATCACGTCGAACAGCTCCAGAAGAGCGGCGCCAGCCTTGCCATGGTGCTACTCGTGCTCACGCTCCAGAATGCCGACGAGTTCGGCGTCTGGGACGTCACGGACCGACCGGGGTACCTCCGAGCCCTGACCGGGGAGGCCGAGGAGAAGGCCGCGAGCGAGGTGCCCGAGATCCGTAAGGCCGTCGAGCACCTGAAGGCGGCGGGCGCGTTCGCCGAACACGCAACCGTCTATCGGCCAATCGTCGTGATGCCCCGGCACGTGCTCGCACGCGGGGTTGGGGAGGGTCTGGAGGATCGCCGTGCAGGTGGTCATCTGCCCCGCGTCGAGGTCATCGAGGAGGGCGCGGCATGAGCGATATCGAGATCACCGAACCGGAAGGGGGCGAGGCGTTGCAGATTTGGTTGGACGGACGTACCCGCTTCGCCAAGCTGTTCGCGCATCAGGCACGTAAATTCGCCGCGACCGAGGGAATGCCCCGAGAGGTGGCAATCTGGTTCGCCGCGACGGATCGGGCCGACTCTGTGGGCCACGCGATCTTCGAGCCCGGAGAGCTGGAGTCGATCGTCGGAGGTGGCGACCGGGGAGTCCAGAGAGCCATCGTCAAGGGCAGGTCCCTGGGTCTGCTCGATGACCCAACCAACTCCCGGCACGTATGGATCAACGGTGCGGAGGACGGCTCCCAGTACGGCCAGAACCTCGCCGCGAAGCGATGGGTCCACGGGATCGGCTATCCGGGGCCGGGGAGGAACCACGGTACGCCCTGAGATCCGGTCACAATCTGACGGTTTTCTGAGCATCGTTGCTGGTCAAGGACATATCCCTTATCTATAGGGGACAGCATCTTGACCCATCCTCCAGCATCGCGCCCCGGCATCCGGCATCCGGCACGCGCCCGCACCACACAGGGCGCGTCTCCGGCACCCGGACCCGCATCGCGCACCTGGACCATGGCGGCGAAGAGCAAGTGTCAGCGAAGAACAGAAGACCAGCTAGCCCAGCGACGAGGGCGGCGAGGAGAAGAAGAAGACCTTCAGGTCCTTCTAGGCCAGGAAGGACAGGAGTCCTTCAGTCCTTCGCTGAAGCGGCGCGAAGCGCCGCCCATCCTCTTGAGCTAGCGGGGCCGAAGGCCCCACAGCTTCTAGCCCTTCAGCCCTTCGCCGCTGAAGAAGCAAGAACACGAGGACGACGAGGGCGACGAGGGAGCGAAGCGACCGAGGCGTCCAAGGCGTCCGAGTAGAAGAACACCAACAACAGGAAGTAGATCATCATGACCGCCAAGACCAAGACCACCAAGTCCCAGTCCATCCTCGCCGCCGAGAAGAGCGTGAAGGACGTCCAGGAGGCCATCGCCTCCACTCGCCGAGACCTGGAGAAGCTGGAGCAGGAGCAGACCGACCTTCAGACGCAGATCGCCAACGGCAGCTTGGTCGTCGACACCGATCGTCTGGCAGACCTGACCGAGCGGGACATCCCTCGCAAGGCCAACCGCCTGGAAGACCTCGAGCATCGCATCCTCGCCGCCGCCAAGTCTGCCCTTGATCAGGCCGAGCTCGATGCACTCGCCGACGATCAGGCCGACGGGCTGAAGGCTCACCACGACACCTACGCCGATGCCACCGAGGCAGCACGAATCAAGATCGCCGAGGGCATCGCCGAGCTGAAGGCCGCGACTGAGACGTGGGAGTCCTACTCCCTGCCCATCGTTCGCCGAGCAGACCGTGCAGGACTCACCGAGGACCAGGGAGACCCGCTGTCCCGCGTCCTCGTCGCCGGGGACAGCCGGAGCAGGCACCTCGTCGTCGACGGGGAGGACTACATCTCCCCTGGCGTCCATCTGGCCGTTGCCGAGGCCGTCAGTGCCGCTGACGAACACCTCGCCGGGACCGTGGCCCGTGGCCGCGAAGCCCGTCGCTGGGGACTGTCCGTCTCGCAGATCGGAGCCTGACCGATGCCCGTCAAGAACCGTTCGTCGTCCTCCACCACCGAGCAGGAGAAGCCCATGCACCATCTGTCCAACGTCCTCGCAGTCGCCGAGGATCTCGAGATCCCCGAGTCCCACCGTGAGGCCGTCCTCGCCGCCGTCGAAGAGTTCACCCGTGGCGGAGACGAGACCGGCACCGTCAAGGCCTACGTTGCCGGGGAGCACTCCAGCCCCGTTGTCCTGCCCTCGCCGCTGACGGTCATCCGCTGCGTCGAGGTCTCCGAGTCCGAGATTGACGGCTACCTCGTCACGGTGGCCGGAGCCCACTACAGCAACGGCCATGCCGTCGAGCATGATCTGGTCGACCTGTTCCGCAAGGGAGCCATCAAGGGCGGCGAGGGACTGAAGGTCCTTCCCCACTGGGAGGACGTGCGCATCGGCAAGGCCCATGTCGTCGGTCTGCGACAGGAGTCCGTCAAGACCCGCACCCTGCCGTCCGGCATCACGGGAACACCGATCAGCACGACGCTCCGAGTCCTCGTCGGCCGGGAGTCCGAGGCCTACGTCCCCGCTCGCCGCCGGCCGCCTGAGACCCGCGTCCTGCACACCTTCGAGCAGGTGCAGACCGGAGCGCAGGCCGTCACGCGAGGTGGCCGTGTGCGTCATCGTCCCGTGGTCGACTGATCTCCACCTGCACCACCTACGCGCCCCGTCTCTGGCATCCGCTGGAGGCGGGGCGTTCCTTTGCGTTCAGGGGGAGCCGTCAGCACCGGCGTAGAACGGCGGCATGAAGGCCCAGGGGTACCCGAGGCCCACCGAGCCCCCATACCGCTGTAGATCGCCGTCAATGGCGACGGGAACGGAGCCTGTAGCAGGACCAGGAACACCCGGAATCGACCTCACCCCTACGCGGACACCGCCGAGGGCTCGCGCGGGTACAGATCGCCCAGGAGTAGGGCGCAGAACGGACGTCAGGGAGACGAAGGCGGCGAAGCCGCTTCGCTCCCGGCAGACCTGAAGGCGGAGCCTTCACGTCCTCATGGCGACGAGGACGATGGACAGAGTCCAGCACGAGACCCAACATCGCCGGAACTACGGGAGGGTTCGCCGTAGAGGCCCCTGGGAGGGCGTAGTGGCACTGGGGAGACCCTCAGCCGTTCCCAGTGAAGCGCCCTGGGTTCCGTTCCGAGTCTCAGCAAGGAGAATCGGAGTATGCCCAAGAAGTTCAGTCCGGAGCTGCGTGACCGTGCCGTGCGCATGGTCTACGACCGCCAGGCACTCGAAGGTGGCCCACGATCGGAGTCGATCCGTGCTGTCGCGCCCCAACTCGGCGTTGGCATGGAGACGCTGAGGATCTGGTGCAACCGCTACGGGCCAGCCGAGCCCTCGGCCGGCCCCGCGGAGTCTCTCGAGGAGGAGAACCGCAGACTGCGTCGAGAGCTCGCCGAGTCCCGGCGGGCCAACGAGATCCTCAAGGCCGCCTCCGTGTTTTTCGCCAGGGAACTCGACCACCCCACGACGAAATGATCGCCTTCATCGATAGGCATCGCGATCACTTCGGGGTCGAGGCCATCTGCCGCGTCCTGGGCGCGACGGAACGTGGGTTCCTCACCTCTCGCGGATACCGTGCCGCGAAGCAGCGCCCGGCATCGGCCAGAGCGGTCCGTGACGAGGTGCTCGTCGAAGAGATCCGTCGGATTCATGCCGAGAACTACGGCGTCTACGGGTATCGGAAGATGCATCACGCGATGCGCCGTGCCGGATGGGAAGTCGGCCGCGACCAGACCGCTCGGCTGATGAAAGCTGCTGGTCTGTGCGGGATACGCCGTGGTCGAAAGGTGTTCACGACGAGCCCTGCTGGTGGCCTGGACCGTCGTCCTGATCTGGTCGAGCGGAACTTCACGGCTGCCGGACCGAATCAGCTCTGGGTCGCTGACATCACCTACGTCCGGATCCCGTCCGGGTTCTGCTACACCGCGTTCATCACGGACGTTTTCACGCGAAGGATCGTCGGCTGGGCAGTGGCCACCAGCCTCCGCACTGAGGCACTGCCACTGCAGGCTCTCGAGCAGGCCCTCCAGACCTCCCCGGCAGAAGCGTCTCGGACTGGGCTGATCCATCACAGCGATAGGGGCAGCAACTACGTCTCGCTGGCCTACTCCGATGCGCTGATCACCGCCGGAGTCCAGGCCTCGGTCGGATCCGTCGGAGACAGCTACGACAACGCCCTGGCTGAGACCGTCAACGGCCTCTACAAAGCCGAGCTCATCCACCGACGCCGCACCTGGCCCTCAGCGACCCCCGTCGAGATCGCCACTCTGGACTGGGTCACCTGGTGGAACACGAAGCGCCTGCACGAAGCACTCGACTATCGCACCCCGGCCGAAGTCGAAGCGTCCTACACTCACCCCACGACGACCGCGCCCGCGACCGTCTAACCACGGAACGGAACCCAGGGCGCTTCACAGGCCGTTCTAGGGCCAGTGGGGACACCGTGGCAAGCTTGCCAACATGCGCCACGTCTACCGGATCACCTACCCGAACGGGAAGATCTACGTCGGGATGGACCTCACCGGGACCAGCCTCTATTTCGGCTCACCGAGGAAGGCCTACATCGCCGCCGATCTGGGACCGGAAGCCTGCCGAGACCTGACCATCCGGAAGGAGATCCTCTGGGAGTCGGAGGATGCCACCGAGGCCGAGGTGCGAGCGCTGGAGCGCCACTTCATCGAGACCACGAGAGCGAATGACCCCGCCATCGGCTACAACACCTGGCCCAAGTACACGGAAGGCTGACCTCGCCGAGTCCTTCCCTACTTGCACCATGTCAACACCGCCCTTGACCCACCTTCGAAGGTAAAATCTTCCACTGGTAGGCAACTAGTCCACCCGCCAGCCATGCTCGAGAGGACCTCAAGGGCTGTTCGTGCAGGTGGTCCACACATTCCAGGCCCTCCAGGCCCTCCCGTCCGTTCGCAAGAGTGTTCGAGGATCGGGGCCAATGGGACCTGTACAGGATCTCAGGCTCTATGACGATCCGGGGGGAGTCGAACGTGCGTTCAGGGGTCCCTCCCCACCCCCCCCTCCGGCAGTGCTGACGATGAGCACATGGCCTGCATCAACAACGCCTAGAACCTTGACAACGACTCTGTGTTTTGCGTAGTCTCCTCGTCATCAACGGCACGCACGAGGAGGACGGCAGACATGGCACGTAGGGCGCTGGCGCGAGGAGAGTTCGGAGACGTCAAGCTCTCCGGCCTGATAGATGGCCGATGGGTCAAGGAGGAGACGGTCAAGGCGGAGAAGCTGAAGCCGTCGAAGTGGAAGGCTGTCGTGCTGTACCAGGACGGCAAGTCCAAGCGTCCGCGTCCGATCACTGCGGAGGACACCTCGAAGGAGCGCGCTCGCACGAGGATCACGAAGCGCATGGAGCAGGAGGAATCGAAGTCGGCCGCGCCGGAGCTGGGCAAGCGGACGCTCGAGGAGGGCGTCAAGGCCTATCTCGCCAACCTCGAGGCCGGAAAGCCGAAGCGCTCGCCGTCGACCGTGCGCACCTATCGTCAGGTCATCAATGCGTACGTGCTGCGTCCCACCTCACTCGTCAAGGGCATGCAGGTCGCCGACATCACGCCGCTGGATCTGATGCAGGAAGCGCAGGGACTTGCCGAGGAGGGCATGGTCTCTCACGTCCACCACTGCAAGGCCATCTGGTCGGCAGTGTTCCGCGAAGCCGTCATGTCCGGTGCCGTCAGCGTGAACCCCGTTCGTCTCATGGAGCCGCTGGAGCTGGAGAAGCCGGAAGTGCGGACGCACGGCAACGGGGCGCGGCATGAGAAGGATCGGGTGCTCTCGCCGGAGGAGTCCTCCGTCATCTTCCGCAAGGTCTACGAGGACGAGGACGCCGTGCGGAAGGGCATCGCCGATCTGATCCTGCTGGGGATGAGTCAAGGTCTGCGCATCGCTGAAGCCGTCTCGATCCGCTGGGAGGACCTCGATCTCGATTCCGAGAAGCCGACGCTCACCGTCGCCGGGACCCTCCAGCCCGTCAAGGGTCGAGGGATCCTCTGGCACGACTCCCCGAAGTCCGACGCCTCACGGCGGACCATTCCCCTGATGGGCCAGGAGGTGCTGGACATGCTGCGCCGTCGCCGGGAGGAGCGGACCGCGATGCCGAAGCACCACGACTCGAAGGTGCAGGAGATCCGGGACACTCACGTCTTCCTTTCGCCCAAGGGCCGCGTGCCGAACGTCGACAACATCAACAAGGACGTGCGGACGGCGCTGGACGGCGCAGGCTTCCCGTGGCTGACGTACCACGGCTTCCGGCACACCGTCTCTGTGCGGATGAAGGCGGCGGGCGTGCCGCCCATCGTCGCCGGGCGCTTCCTGGGTCACACCGAAGCCGTCAGCATGAAGTCCTACTCCGACCGGAACAGTGAGCCCATGGCCGTCCTGGGTGTCGCCGATCAGCTCGCCCTACCGGGTGCCGTTCCTGCGCCCGTTCCGGCCTGATCCCAGGACAGAACACAGAGTAAACACATAGTGGCCTGCATCGGCTCTCCAGTGGTCGGAGAGAAGATGCAGGCCACTAGCTATTTCTGGTAGCCCAGGCGGGGCTTGAACCCGCGACCGACGGATTATGAGTCCGCTGCTCTGACCGGCTGAGCTACTGGGCCGAGGCCCGCGGCGGGGCCCGGACGAACTTACCACGACAGCCCCTTGTGACCTGGCCGGATGTCGGATCCTATGCGGCTACCTCGGGCTCACACCCGTGTCGCCGCCGCGCCGCCCGTGCGGGTGTCCCCGGCCACGACCTCGGCGCGATCCCGCACCACCTGCACCGTCGGGCGCTCTCCGGCGCGGGAGGCATCCATCCAGGCCTCGAACACTGATCCGCCCGGCGCCGCGGCGCTGCGATCCAGGAGTGCGTCCGCGCCCACCGGGAACTCGATCGCCCGACCACGGAGCGCCGGGGGAGCGGTCTCGCGGGCTGCGGCGACCGCGTCGCGGAAGGCCTCGCCGGCGTTCTTGATCCTGCCGTGCTCGTCGAACAGCCCCAGGGTGTGTTCCAGCGGCGGGAAGTCGGCCAAGGAGCGGGAGACGTCGTGGGAGCACCACCAGGTCACGCCCCACAGCTCGGGGCACGACAGCGAGTTCTCGATCGTGCTGCGCACGAACCAGGGCACCTCGTCCTCGGCGAGGAGGCTGCGGGGCGCGCCGACCTCCTGCAGCCACAGCGGCCGCTGCGGGGTGGGGGAGAAGGCGCGGGCGAGCTCCAGGTAGTACTCGGTGCGGTGGGCGACCTCGTAGGAGCGGGCCCCGTAGCGCTGGCCGGTGCCGTCGAAGATCCAGGAGTGGACCACGGTGGCATCGCCGAGCCGTGCGGACTGGTCCGGGGTGAAGGCGTGATCGTCCATGAACCATGCGGCGTCGTAGTTGGCGACGGTGTGCATGCCCGCCGGCGCTCCCTCCCGTGCGGCCTCCAGCAGGGTGCTCGTCCAGCTCGCGGCCTCGGTGACCGAGGTGACGTCCGGGTCTGGGTGATTGGAGGCCGAGAACTGGTTGACCTCGTTGCCCAGGGTGAGCCCCAGGAGGTTCGGGGCGTCCGCGACGCCGGCGGCCAGGGATCGCACCATCTCGGCGGTCGCGGTTACCACCTCGGGGTCGGTGAACATGTTGCGACGGTGCCAGGTGGCCAGCCAGCTGGGGATGAAGTCGAAGCTCGAGAGGTGGCCCTGGATCGCGTCGACCACGACGTCGAGCCCGACTGCGGCGGCAACGTCCACCACGGTGCGCACGTCCGCGATCCCTCGGGGCCGGATCAGCGTGCGATTGGGCTGCAGCAGCGGCCACAGCGGGAAGATCCGCACGTGGTCCGCTCCGAGGGAGGCGATCGCCTGGAGGTCCTCGCCGACCGCATCCGCATCGAGGTCGAGCCAGGAGTGGAACCATCCGGCGCGAGGCGTGTAGTTCACGCCGAAGCGCGGGGCCGAGGAGAAAGCGGAGGCGGGGGAAGACATCGTCGTCCTTCGGTCGGTCGGAGCCGGGTCGGTGTCGAGGCGGAGCGGGACTGCGAGTGGTTCGGACAGGGGGCAGCGACAGGCCAGGGATCTGCCGTGGCCCAGTGCTACTATAGCGGTCAAGTAGGGGTACCGTGCGGTGGAGCGCCGAGGCCATGAGGGAGGGACTGATGATGACGACCAGGAAGAGCACCGCATCGCGCGGGAGCGGCCGCGGACAGCGCGTCACGATCGCCGACATCGCACGCCGAGCCGGCGTGACCTCCGCCGCCGTCTCGCTGGCGGTCAACGGCCGGCCCGGCGTCTCGGACGCGACCCGCACCCGGATCATGGAGATCGCACGGGAACTGGACTGGGAGCCGTCCCCGGCGGCCCGCGCCCTGGCCGGCGCCCCGGTGCTGACGGTCGGCATGGTGCTGGCCCGGCCCGCGGAGGTCCTCGGCAACGAGGCGTTCTTCGGCGCCTTCGTCGCGGGCCTGCAGGAGGTGCTCAGCGCCCAGGACTACTCGCTGCAGATGAAGATCGTGGACGGCCCCGAGGCGGAGATCGACACGTACCGCCGTTGGTTCGCCCAGCGCCGGGTCGACGGCGTCGTCGTGGTGGATCTGCGTGCGGACGATGCGCGGATCCCGGCCCTCGAGGAGCTCGGACAGCCGGCGCTCGTCGTCGGCGGACCCGGTCATCACGGCTCGCTGCCGGCGGTCTACGTCGACGACGCCCAGGCCACGCACCTGCTGGTGGACCACCTCGCCGAGCGCGGGCATCGGCGCATCGCCCGCGTCGCCGGCACCGCCGCGTTCCTCCACACCTCCCAGCGCGACCAGGCCTTCCTGGACCGCTGCACAGAGCTCGGCATCGACGGCGTGCTGCAGGACGCGGGCTTCGGCGCCCAGGACGCGGCCGTCGCGACCGCTGAGCTGCTGACCGTCGAAGCTCCGCCCACCGCGATCGTCTTCGACAGCGACGAGATGGCTCTGGCGGGCTCCCATGTGCTCGCCGAGAGCGACGTCGAGGTCCCGGGCGACATCGCGGTGGCCAGTTACGAGGACTCTCCGCTGGCGCGCACGCACCGCCCGGGGATCACCGCCATCGGGCGGTCCGCCGTCGAGTACGGGCGGGTCGCCGCCACCCGGCTGCTCGAGGTCATCGCCGCCGCGCGTCGGCGCGACGGCGAGCCCGACGGGATGGAGCCGGAGGTGCGCGCCCTCGAGCCGGAGCTGGTGGTCCGCGCCTCCACCGACCCTGCGGCGCAGGCTGTCGCGGACGCCGCCGCCGGGTGAGCGCAGAGCGCCCGCCGAGCGCCCGCCGGGGGAGGTTAGATAGGTCATAGTGGCCGGTGGCGGCCGTGATCGAGGGTGCAGGCTCGGTGCGGTCCTGCTAAAGTTGTCGAGGTCGATCCCGCATAGCTCAACGGCAGAGCATTCGACTGTTAATCGAAGGGTTGTTGGTTCGAATCCAACTGCGGGAGCCACACCAGGCGCAGCCCCGGGGACACCCCCCGGGGCTGCGTTGTTTCTGCCCTCTGGCCTGCCCGCATGCGCTGCTGCGAAGGAGTTGGACGATGCCCTCCGTCCCCGATGATCGCTTCCCCGTTCCCGAGGAGGCCACCCCCGAGAGCGTGTGGGCCGACCGCACCGGCCATCGCACTCTCGTCGGCCGCAACCAGCGCGGCGTCGAGATCCCCATCGGCAAGGGGGAGGGGGAGATCAGCCCCGGGGAACTGCTGAAGCTCGCCCTCATCGGCTGCGCCGGCATGACCTCCGACATCAACCTCGCCCGCCGGCTGGGGGAGGACTTCGAGATGCGCCTGTGGGCGCACGGGACGTCCGACGAGGACAACCGCTACCCGGAGATCACCGAGCAGGTCCAGCTGCCGCTCGAGGGGCTCACCGCGGCCGAGATCTCCTCGGTCGTGAAGGTGTTCGGCCGTGCCGTCGCCGCCGGCTGCACCGTCGAGCGCACCGTCGTGCCCGGGGTCGAGGTCTCCCACCAGGTCCTGGGCGCCGAGGAGACGTCGGTATCGAGCGCGGAGGCGGAGCGCTCCGAGCAGCCCGGACAGGAATCGCGATGAGCATCCGCCCGATCCGCATCGTCGGTGATCCGGTGCTGCGCACCCCCTGCGATCCGATCCGGACCGTCACCGACGGCACCCGCCACCTGATCCGCGATCTCGAGGACACCGTGGACGACGAGGGGCGCGCCGGCGTCGCCGCGAACCAGATCGGCATCGGTCAGCGCGCCTTCTCCTGGAACCTCGAGGATCGCGGGATCGGGCACATCATCAACCCCGTCATCGTCGAGCTCTCCGAGGAGCTCCAGCACGACGACGAGGGCTGCCTGTCCGTGCCGGGGCTGTTCTTCCCCCGGACCCGTTCCGCCTATGCCCGCTGCATCGGCACCGACGTGGACGGCCAGGAGATCGAGCTGGCCGGCGAGGGCATCGTCGCACGACTCATCCAGCACGAGGTCGCCCATCTCGACGGGGAGCTCTACATCGACGGCCTCGAACGCTCCGTGAAGAAGAAGGCGTTGCGCCAGATCAGGGAGACCCTCTAAGCTCTGCGGTAGATACAGGGGCCCTCCGGCACCTCGCACCATCCGGACAGCACCGATTCGTTGGGGAAGACGCATCGGACACCGGAAGGAACGAGATGACTCAGGGCGTTCTGTATGTTCACTCCGCGCCGCGAGCCCTCGCACCGCACATCGAATGGGCCGCGAGCGGAGTTCTCGGCACGCCCTCCCGCATCCGCTGGGAGGAGCAGCACGTCGGCCACGGCCTGCTGCGCGCGGAGATGACCTGGCGCGGACGGGACGACACCGGAGCCCGCCTGGTCAGCGCGCTGCGCGGCATGCACGAAGTGCGCTTCGAGGTGACCCAGGAGGCCACGGCCGCCGGCGACGGTGCCCGCTGGAGCTGCACCCCCGACCTCGGCATACACCACGCGGCCACCGACCACGCCGGCAACATCGTGTTGACCGAGGACCACGTGCGCGGCTGCATGGAGCGGGCGGGGGCGGATCCCCACGCGCTGCGCCGCGAGCTCGGCATCGCGCTCGGGGAGCCCTGGGACGAGGACCTCGAGATCTTCCGCCACGCCGGCGAGGGTGTGCCGATGCGCTGGCTGCACCGCGTCGGCTGACGATCGGGCGGCTGACGGCTCGACGGCCCGTCACGGGCGGACCTCGGCCACGCATGCCGGCAGAGCGGGATCTCGACGAGAGCGAGGGCGACCTCGGGAACCTCGTCCTCGACAAGAGGGGTTCCCGAGGTCGCCCTCGCTGGGGGCCGGTCGGCGGGCCCGACGCACCGCCCCGCCGTGCTGCTCAGGCGCTGGTGAAGATCGCCGCGATGTCGTGGCCGCCGAAGCCGAAGGCATTGTTCAGCACCGCGATGTCGCCGGAGGGGAGGTCCACCGGGGCGTTCTGCGCGATCCGCACCGGGACCTCGGGGTCGAGGTTCTCGATGTTGATCGTGGGCGGGGAGACGCGGTGATGCGCGGCGAGGGTCGAGAAGACCGACTCCAGCGCCCCGGCGCCGCCCATGAGGTGGCCGGTCATCGATTTGGTCGAGGTCACCACGAGCTGATCGGTCACCCCGCCGAGGGCGTCCGAGAGGGCAGTGAGCTCGCCGATGTCCCCCAGCGGCGTCGAGGTGCCGTGGGCATTGACGTGCACCACGTCCTTCGCGGCCACGTCGGCGTCCTCGACGGCCTCGCGGACCGCGCGCGCCTGTCCCTCCGCGGACGGGGCGGAGATGTGATGGGCGTCCGAGGCCATGCCGCGCCCGGCGGCGTAGGCGTACACGCGGGCGCCGCGAGCAGCGGCGTGTTCCTCGCTCTCCAGCACCAGGATCGCCGCGCCCTCGCCGAGCACGAAGCCGTCACGGTCCAGGTCGTAGGGACGCGATGCGTGCTCGGGGTCATCGACCCGGCCCGAGAGCGCGCGGATGTTCGCGAAGGCGGCGAGCGTCATCGGGTGGATGCACGCCTCGGTGCCGCCCACGACGACCACGTCGGCGCGGTCGTCGCGGATCATGCTCATGCCGAGCGCGACGGCTTCCGCGCCGGAGGCGCAGGCCGAGACCGGGGTGTGCGCCCCGGCCTGGGCTCCCAGCTCCATCGAGATCTGGGCGCTGGAGGAGTTGGCCATGAGCATCGGGACGGTGAAGGGGTTGACGCGGCGGGCGCCGCGCTCGCGCACGACGTCCCACTGGTCCAGCGTGGTCCAGATCCCCCCGATGCCGGTGCCGACCACGACGCCGAGGCGCTCGGGAGCGACCTCCGGCGCGCCGGCGTCGGCCCATGCCTCGCGGGAGGCGACCATCGAGTACTGGCCCGAGGGGTCCAGCTTCTTGGCCTGCGGGCGGGAGAGGTTCTCGAGCGCGCCGGGGAGGAGCCGGCAGGCGAAGTCCACGGACAGGCCGTACTGCTCTTTCCAGTCGTTGTCCAGCGTGCGCGCGGTGGACGTGCCGGCCAGGGCCGCCTGCCAGGTGGAGGCGACGTCACCGCCGAGCGGGTTGACGGTGCCGAGACCGGTGACGGCGACACGGGAGCGGGAAGCGGACATACGGACCTCCGGGTCGGATGGGCGGACGATCGGCGACGCCCGGGACGCGAGCGGCCCCGGGCGTCAGGCGGGGGTCAGGACTGGGCGCCCGTGATGAACTTGACGGCGTCGCCGACGGTGGCGAGGTTCTTGACCTCTTCGTCGGGGATGCGGACGTCGAACTTCTCCTCGGCGTTGACCACGATGGTCATCATGGAGATGGAGTCGATGTCGAGGTCATCGGTGAAGGACTTGTCGAGCTGCACGTCCTCCGTGGCGACACCGGTCTCCTCGTTGACGATCTCGGCGAGGCCCTCGAGGATCTCGTTATCGGTGTGTGCCATGGGTTCTCCTTAGGTGAACGGGATGTCGGGTGGCGATGACAGACTACCTGCGCCGGGGGCGCGGTTCGGGCAGCGGGGAAGATGTGGCCGCTGTGGCGTGACAGGGACGACAGCGCGGCCGGGACCGCCGCGCGCTCAGGGCAGGATCAGCACCTGTCCGGCGTAGGCCAGCCCGGCACCGAAACCGAACTGCACCAGGACGTCGCCGCTCTTCGCGGCGCCCTCCTCGATGAGCCGGTGCGTCGCCAGCGGGATCGAGGCGGCCGAGGTGTTGCCGGTCTCGGCGATGTCCCGGCCGATCACCACGTCCTCGCCGAGCCCCAGCTGCTTGGCCAGCTCGTCGACGATGCGCATGTTGGCCTGGTGCGGGACGAACACGTCGATGTCCTCGACGGTGAGCCCGGACGCCGAGAGCATCTCGCGGATCTTCTCCGCGGTGTGCCACACGGCCCAGCGGAACACGGTGCGACCGTCCTGCTCGAGCGTGGGCCACGGGCCCTCGCCGTCGCGGAACTGGACCAGCGAGCCGGTCATGCGGATGGTGTCCCAGTGGTCGCCGTCGCTGCCCCAGACCGTCGGGCCGATCATCGGCGATTCGCTCGCGCCGACGATCGCGGCCCCTGCGCCATCGCCCAGCAGGAAGGAGATCGAACGATCGGTCGGATCGACGACGTCGGAGAGCTTCTCCGCGCCGATCACCAGCACGTTCCGGGCGCTGCCGGTACGGATCAGGGCGTCGGCCTGGCCGATGCCGTAGGCGAATCCCGCGCAGGCGGCGGAGATGTCGTACGCGATGACGTCCGGGCGACCCAGCTGTCCGGCCAGCAGCGTCGCGAGCGACGGGGTCTGGTACGGGAAGGTGATCGTCGAGACGATGATCGCATCCAGCGTGTCCAGCTCGATGCCGGAACGCTCGATGGCCTCCTTGGCGGCGGTCAGGGACAGGTCCTGGACGCCGACCTCCTTGCTCGCGCGCGTGCGGGTGATGATCCCGGTGCGCTGGCGGATCCACTCGTCGGAGGAGTTGATCGGCTCGACCAGGTCGTCGTTGGGGACGACGAGGTCGCCGCGGGCGGCGCCGTAGGCGAGGACCCGGGAACCCGGCACGGTCGGCTGGGGCGGGAGGGTGACGCGTGCGGTCATGGTCAGTTCTCCTGGTCCTCGGTGGGTGCGGTCCCGGCGTGCGCGCGCACGAGCTCCCGGGCGGACTCGAGGTCGTCGGGGGTGTTCAGGGACGCGGTGGCGATGCCCTTGAGGTCGCGCTTGGCCAGGCCGACGAGCGTGCCGGCGGGGGCGAGCTCGAGCATCGCGGTCACGCCGAGCTCGCGCAAGGTCGCCATGCAGGCCTCCCAGTCGACGGGGGAGGCGACCTGGGTGACGATCTGGTCGAGGTAGCGAGAACCGTCGGTGACCACGGCGCCGCCGGCGTTGGAGATCAGCGGTGCGGTCGGATCGCTCGCGGTCAGCGAGGGGAGGAAGTCGGCGAGCTCCTCACGCGCTCCGGCCATGTACGGGGTGTGGAAGGCCCCGGCGACCTGCAGCGGGATCACCCGGGCCTTCGCCGGGCCGTCCTCGCCGAGGGCCGCGATCGCCGCGACGGAGCCGGCCGCCACCACCTGCTGGGCGGAATTGATGTTCGCGGCGTGCAGGCCGTTGCGCTCGATCGCGGCGAGCACGTCCTCGCGGCTGCCGCCGACCACGGCCGCCATCGAGGTGGGCTCGGCCGCGGCGGCCTGCGCCATCGCCGTGGAGCGGACGGCGACCAGCCGCATCGCGTCCTCATCGGTGAGCACCCCGGACAGGGCGGAGGCGGTCAGCTCGCCGACGCTGTGCCCGGCGATCGCGTCGGCGGGCGCCAGGTCCCCCTCGGCGCGCAGCTGCGCCGAGGCGACGATCCCGGCGGCGACCAGGAGCGGCTGGGCGACGGCCGTGTCACGGATGGTGTCGGCATCGGACTGCGTTCCATGGCGGAGCAGGTCGATTCCGGCGGCGTCCGAGAGCGCGGCGAGCGCCTGGTCCACGCCGGGCAGCTCACGCCATGGGCTCAGGAAGCCGGGCTTCTGGGCCCCTTGGCCGGGGCAGACGATCGCGAGCACGGGAACCTCCAGGGGAGAGGGAGAGGGGACGGCCCCGCCCGGACGGGGCGAGGCCGGGTGGCGGAGACGGCTTCGGGGTGCCCGCGAGGATCACGGGCACCCCGACGCAGAGATCAGGACTCGCCGCCGAACGAGCCGGACTGGCCCGCGTTGACATTGCTCAGGTCGTACTTGTCCAGGGCCTGACGCACCACCGAGGGGTCGACCTTGCCCTCGCGGGCGAGCAGCTGCAAGGTCTTGACGACCATGGAGTGCGCGTCGATCTTCAGGTGACGACGGGCGGCGGGGCGGGTGTCCGAGAAGCCCCAGCCGTCGGCCCCGAGCACGCCGTACGCGCCGGGGACCCACTCGCGGATCAGGTCCGGGACCAGGTAGTCGTAGTCGGAGGTCGCCACGAACGGGCCGTCCACGCCGTCAAGGCGCTGGGTGATCCACGGGGTGCGCTGGTCCTCGGGGTGCAGGAGGTTGTGCTCCTCCGTCTCCAGGGCCTCCTTGCGCATCTCGGACCAGGAGGTCACCGACCACACGGTGGAGCGCACGCCCCAGTCCTCGGCCAGCAGCTCGCGGGCGTGGCGCGCCCACGGCACGCCGACGCCCGAGGCGAGCAGCTGGGCCTCGGGACCCTCGCCCTCGGCGGCGGGATCGAGGACGTACATGCCCTTGAGCAGACCGTCCACGTCCAGGTCCTCCGGCTCCGCGGGCTGCACGAGGGGCTCGTTGTAGACCGTGATGTAGTAGAAGACCTCCTGGAGACGGTCGTCCTCGCCGTACATGCGCTGCAGGCCGTCACGGATGATGTGCCCGAGCTCGTACCCGTAGGCGGGGTCGTAGATGACCGTGCCGGGGTTGGTGTAGGCCAGGATCGGGGAGTGGCCGTCCATGTGCTGGAGGCCCTCGCCGGCCAGGGTCGTCTTGCCGGCGGTCGCGCCGATCACGAAGCCCTTGGCCATCTGGTCGCCGGCTGCCCAGAAGAAGTCGCCGGTGCGCTGGAACCCGAACATCGAGTAGAAGATGTAGAACGGGATCATCGGGAAGTCATGCGTGGCGTACGAGGTGCCGGCCGCCGTGAAGGCCGCGGTGGAGCTGATCTCGTTGATGCCCATGTGCTTGATCTGGCCGGAGGTGGACTCCTTGTAGGCCAGCAGCAGGTCACGGTCCACCGACATGTAGTTCTGGCCGTCGGGGTTGTAGATCTTCGCGGTCGGGAACAGCGAGTCCATCCCGAAGGTGCGGGCCTCGTCGGGGACGATCGGGACCCAGCGCTTGCCGGTCTGCTTGTCCCGCATGAGGTCCTTGAGCAGACGCACCAGCGCCATCGTGGTGGCGATCTCCTGCTTGCCGGAGCCGCGCCGGGTGACCTCGTAGGCCTTGTCGCCGGGCAGCTCGAGCGGCGTGTGCTCGGTGCGGCGCGAGGGGATCGGCCCACCCAGCTCCGAGCGACGGGACGAGAGGTACTTCATGACCGGGGCGTCGGCCTCGGGCTTGTACAGCGGGGCGTCGTAGACGCTGCCCGATTCCAGCTGTTCATCGCTGACCGGGATGTGCAGGGTGTCCCGCAGGGCCTTGAGGTCCTCGAGGGTGAACTTCTTCATCTGGTGGGTCGCGTTGCGGCCCGCGAAGTTCGTGCCCAGGCGGTAGCCCTTGATCGTGTGGGCGAGGATGACGGTGGGCTTGCCCTTGTGGTCCATCGCGGCCTGGAAGGCGGCGTGGATCTTCCTGGCGTCGTGGCCGCCGCGTCCCAGCTTCCACCAGATGTCCTCGTCGGAGAGGTCTTCGACCAGCGCCTTCGTGCGCGGGTCCCGGCCGAAGAAGTTGTCGCGGATGAAGGCGCCGTTCTCGGCCCGGTAGGTCTGGTAGTCGCCGTCGGGGGTGACGTTCATCAGGTCGATGAGGGCACCGTCGGTGGACTGCTCCAGCAGCGGGTCCCACCCGGAGCCCCAGATCACCTTGATGACGTTCCAGCCGGCACCGCGGAACTGGCTCTCCAGCTCCTGGATGATCTTGCCGTTGCCGCGCACGGGACCGTCCAGGCGCTGCAGGTTGCAGTTGATGACGAAGGTGAGGTTGTCCAGGTGCTCCTTGGCGGCGATGTGCAGCGCGCCGCGGGACTCGACCTCGTCCATCTCCCCGTCACCGAGGAAGGCCCAGGTGTGCTGCTGGCTGGTGTCCTTCAGGCCCCGGTTCGCGAGATACCGGTCGAAGGAGGCCTGCTCGATCGCGGCGACCGGGCCGATGCCCATCGAGACCGTGGGGAACTCCCAGAAGTCCTGCATCGCCCGCGGGTGCGGGTAGGAGGGCATGCCGTGCTCGCTGGAGAACTCCTGACGGAACCCGTCGAGGTCCTCCTGGCCGAGGCGCCCCATCAGATACGCGCGGGCGTAGATGCCGGGGGAGGCGTGGCCCTGGAAGAAGATGTGGTCCCCGCCGCCTTCGTGGTCGCGACCGCGGAAGAAGTGGTTGAAACCGACTTCGTACATGGTGGCGATGGAGGCGTAGCTGGAGAGGTGACCGCCGACGGAGACGCCGGGGCGCTGGGCGCGATGGACGAGCATCGCCGCATTCCAGCGGTTGATGTTGCGCAGTTCCTTCTCGAGGTCCGCGTCACCGGGGTACTCCCCCTGGTGATCCGCCGGAATCGTGTTCACGTAGTCGGTGGTCAGCGAGTCCGGCAGGTGCAGATCCTGGTCGCGGGCGTGCTGGATGAGGCTCTGGACCACCTCGGAGGCGCGCTCCGTGCCGCGGTGCTCGACGAGGCCGTCGAACGAGTCCAGCCATTCCCGCGTCTCCTCCGGGTCCGGATCCTGCGCATGACTGGGCAGGTTGATGCCGATGGGACGAGGGGTCTCGTGCGAACTCACACTGTCCTTCTCTCTACGGGAGGCGATGGACCGGCGTCAGGAGCAGTGGGCGCCGGTGGGCACCGCTCCGTCGACCTGGGTTCCGTTCAGCCTACCGTCGCACTGCCTGCTGGACTCCTTCACGAGACCTCCTCACGTGTGAGACGGCGAACATCCGGGACGGATCGGGAAGCGCCCCGGGGCGAACGTCCCGCGCCGCGGAGTGCGTGAGGGTGGCGGGTGACATAGACTCATGCGCGCACAACTCGTCCCGGCCCCTCGGGAGCCGTCCGAGCTGGCACATCCAGCATGTCCCTCAGCATGTCCCTTTCCTGTAAGGAGCTCTTTCTTGTCACCGTCGGCCGACGCCACTTCGTCCAGCTCTCCTGCCGAAGTGCTGACCTTCACCCCGGGCCAGATCGTGCAGGAGTTCGGCTACGACGACGATGTCGATCACGACCTGCGCGATGCCATCGAGGACCTCCTCGGCGAGGACCTCGAGGACGAGGACAGCCAAGAGATCGTCGACGGAGTCATCATGTGGTGGCGAGAGGGGGACGGTGACCTGACCGATGCCATGGTCGACACCCTCACCACCCTCGCCCCCGGAGCACCCGTGTGGGTGCTGACTCCGAAGGCTGGGCGCGATGGTCATGTCGCCCCGGGCGACGTCCAGGAGAGCGCCGGGATCGCCGGGCTGCGGGTCATGAGCTCCATGAGCCTGGCCCCGGACTGGACCGGCACCCGCCTGGCCAGCCGCACCTCCTGATCATCACGGTGATCACCGCTCCGGGTCCGGGGCGGACGGGGCTCCCCGTCGGGGAGCACCGGGGGCCATGCCCCTGCCCGGGTCGTTAGCTCAGCTGGTCAGAGCGTCTGGTTTACACCCAGAAGGTCGGGGGTTCGAGCCCCTCACGACCCACCTGATACAAGAACCCCGTCCCGCCAGCCACGAGGCGGGAGCGGGAGAGGTGTGCAGAGCCCTCGAGGTGATGAGCGACGAGCACTATCGCCTGGACGACGGAATGATCGTCGAAGAGTGGATCGTCACCGACACCGCATCACTGTTCGCACAGATCTCCGACCACACGACCTGACCCGGCTGACGTACTGGGTGCCCGACAGGGCGTCGGCGGAGGCGGGACCGTGTTCCCGCGCGCCGGATGCCTCAGCGGGTGAAGAAGTAGGCGAGGGCCAGCACAGCGGGAACCGCCAGGGCCGCGCAGCCCCAGATCATCGCGGTCTGCTTGTCGCGACCCTTCTGCTCCTCGGTGCGCGGACGCTCCCCGGAGGGAAAGCCGTCGGCCCGCGCCCTCTCCTTCTCCCGACGCTGGTGCGTGATCATCCGGATCACCGCGACCGTCAGGAAGGCCAGGGCGGTCACGCCGAACAGGAGCAGGATCAGGGTGTCGATGAGGACTCCTCCACCACGTGTCACGAGCAAGGACGACCAGGATCTCACGTCCCGGCTCCGCACTCTGGATGGTTCCTATACTGGCAGGGGCGCTCGCGCCGGCCGGACCACAGGGCCGCCCCATGGCCCGACGGGCGGATCCGACGGATCCTGCCCACCAGGCCGAGCAGCCGCGACCGGCACCGAACCGAGGAGGAACCGCGCAGGTGAGTGCACCGAGCAGAGAGTTCGACGTCGAGGCGATCCGCAGGGACTTCCCGATCTTGGACCGCATGCTGGATCCGGACACGCCGATGGTCTACCTCGACGGCGGCGCCACCTCGCAGCGCCCCCGGCAGGTCATCGACGCCGAGGTCGACTACCTCACCCGCGACCACGCGGCCGTCAAGCGCGGGGCCCACCGGATGGCGGCCGCGGCGACCGACGCCTACGAAGGGGCCCGCGAACGGGTCGCCGCCTTCCTCGGCGCTCCCTCCCCGGACGAGGTCGTGTTCACCAAGAACGCCACCGAGGCCCTCAACCTGGTCGCCCACTCCCTGGGCGACGGGGACAGCTCCACCCCCGATCACCTGCGGGTGCGCGAGGGCGACGAGATCCTCGTGACCGAGATGGAGCACCACGCGAACCTCGTGCCCTGGCAGCAGCTCGCCCGCCGCAGCGGGGCGACCCTGCGGTGGATCCCGATGGCCGAGGACTTCACCCTGGACCTGACGGACCTGGACTTGCTGCTCACCGAGCGCACCAAGGTCGTCGCCCTGACCCACCAGTCCAACGTGCTGGGCACCATCAACCCGCTGCCCCGTCTGCTCGAGGCGGCCCGCGCGATCGGCGCCCTGACCGTCGTCGACGCCGCGCAGTCCGCGCCCCACATGCCCTTCGACCTCGCCGAGATCGGGGCGGACTTCGTCGCGCTGTCCGGCCACAAGATGCTCGGCCCCACCGGCATCGGGGTGCTCTGGGGTCGCTACGAGCACCTCGCCGCGCTGCCCCCGTTCCTCACCGGCGGCTCCATGATCGAGATGGTCCACCTGGATCACTCCACCTTCGCCGAGCCCCCGGCCCGCTTCGAGGCCGGCACCCCGCCGATCAGCCAGGCCGTCGGCCTCGCCGCCGCGACGGACTACCTCTCCGCGCTGGGCATGGCGCAGGTCGCCGATCACGAACGCGCCCTGACCCAGCGAGCGCTGCGGGGGCTCGCCGCCCTCGACGACGTGCGGATCATCGGCCCTGCCCTGGCCCCCGAGCGCACCGGCGCGGTCTCCTTCGACCTCGCCGGCCGCCACCCCCACGACGTCGGCCAGGTGCTCGACTCGCTCGGCATCGAGGTGCGGGTCGGCCACCACTGCGCCTGGCCCCTCCATCGCCGCTACGGTCTGCACGGCACCACCCGCGCCAGCTTCTCCGTCCACACCACCGCCGCCGAGGTCGACGCCCTCGTCGACGGCGTCGCCCGCACCTCCGACTTCTTCAGGTCCCTGTCATGAACGCAGCACTGAACTCCCTGTACACCGAGCTGGTCATCGAGCACGACAAGCGTCCCCTGCACGCCGGTCTGCGGGAACCCTTCGACGCCGAGGTCCATCACGTCAACCCCACCTGCGGCGACGAGATCACCCTGCGTCTGCAGCTGTCCCGCGTCGGCGAGGACGAGCGGATCGAGGACGTCTCCTACGACGCGATCGGCTGCGCCATGAGCCGGGCGGCCGCCTCGATCATGGCCGACCTCCTGATCGGCCGCACGGTCGCCGAGGTCGAACCGGTCCGCGAGCACGTCGAGGAGGTCATGCGCTCCCGCGGCACCGTCGAAGGGGACGAGGACCTGATCGGCGACGGCGTCGCGCTGGTCGGCGCCGCCAAGTTCCCCGCTCGCGTGAAGTGCGTGCTGATGCCCTGGAAGGCCTACCGCGCCGCTCTGGTCGAGGCCCGCGAGGTGGCGGGACGATGAGCGCGAGGGCGAGCGTCGGCTCCGTCACCGGGGTCCTCGAGGACACGTACCCGCTCTCCTGGGCGGAGGACTGGGACCGGGTCGGTCTGGTGCTGGGGGAGCGCGGGGCCGCCGTCCACCGCGTGCTGCTCGCCGTGGACCCCACCCTCGACGTGGCGCGCGAGGCCGTGGACCGCGGCGCCGAGCTGCTGGTCACCCACCATCCGCTGCTGCTGCGCGGCGCCAGCTTCCTGCCTGCCGACGACGGCAAGGGCGCGGTCGTCACGCACCTGCTGCGTGCCGGGGTCTCCCTGTGGTGCGGGCACACCAACGTCGACCGCTCCACCCGCGGCACCGTCGGTGCCTGGACCCGCGCGCTGGATCTGCGCGGTGCCCGGCCCCTGGCCCCCGCGCGGGAGGCCGAGGACGGGGCCCACGGCTCGACGCTGTTCGGCCTCGGCGCGATCGGCGAGCTCCCGGAGCCGACCACCGTCGGCGCGCTCACCGGCGCCGTCGCCGACCTCGTCCCGGTCACCGCCCGCGGGATCCTGCACACCGGGCCCGGTGACCGCGAGGTCCGTCGGGTGGCCGTGTGCCCGGGGGCCGGGGACTCCTTTCTCGAGCAGGCCGCCGCCGCGGGAGTGGACGCCTACATCACCTCGGACCTGCGCCACCATCCCGCCCTCGAGCATGTCGAGGCGAGCGCGGACCCTGCCGCGGTCCCGGCCCTGATCGACGTGCCGCATGCGGCGAGCGAGGCGCTCTGGCTGCCGCTGGCCCGTGACCTGCTCACCGAGTCCGTGCCCGGCCTCGAGGTGCTGCTCAGCGAGCACACCAGCGACCCCTGGGGCGGTCGCTCCGGCTGAGAGCTCAGCCCACCTGGTCCACGACGACGAGACGGTCCCCTTCGAGTTCGACGTGCAGCGTGGGGAGGGCCGCACGGACGATGTCGACGACCTCGTCGGCCGAGGCCGGCGTCCTCCCGGCCTCCAGCAGCGCGCGGGTGACCAGTCCGCGGTACCGCTTGGCGTCGTGCGAGATGACCTTGCGCGTCCCGGAGCGCTCCTGGACCGGGGACACGTCGAGCACCCGCACGCCGTCGCCGCTGCGCACCACCATCATGGAGCGGTAGGAGCCGGAGCGGCAATCGACGATCACGGGGGCACCGGTCTCGGCCTGTGCGCGGCGCAGCTGCGCCGCCACCGGCTTCAGGCGCGACGCCCACCAGGAGCCGGCTTTCCCGAGCCGGGAGAGGGTGGAGCCGGCGGAGAGCCGGTACGCCGGGATGCGGTCGCTGCCGGCGTCGATGAGCCCGAGAAGAGCGCTCTGGACCAGCACACGGCGATCGGCGGGGAGCGATCGGGCCGGGTCGAGCTGGTCGTACAGCACTCCGGAGTAGACGGACAGCGCGACGGCGGTCGGTTCGGAGTCGATCTGCGCCATGCGCTCGACGAGCTCGGGGGAGGACACCGGCACACCGAGCTTCGCGGCGCCGTCCTTCCCGGCGGCCGTGCGCCGGGCGGCCCGGACGACGGCGCTCCGCGCCTCGGTCAGCTGCGGCAGACCCAGCGCCTCCAGCTCCAGGGGTCCGGCCCCGGCATCGGTGGGGCGGGTCTTGGTCTCCGAGGGCGGCAGCAGGATCAGCACCTGACCATTCTGGGCCGTGCCCTCGCGGCGGGCCGGGAGCAGGCGGCGAGATCTTCCGCACGTCGCAGCGCTCCGGAGCCCGGGGACGTGCCCGGTCAGCCGGTCCGGTCGGCGTAGACTCGTCGGTGGACCAGTCGGCCGGGCAGTCGCGACCTCGGGGCTCACGCCCCGGTGTCGAGGAAAGTCCGGGCTCCATCCGGCACGGTGGTGGGTAACACCCACCCGGAGCGATCCGCGGGACAGTGCCACAGAGAGCAGACCGCCGCCGACGCCCTGCGGGGCACCGGCGGTAAGGGTGAAAGGGTGGTGTAAGAGACCACCGCGGCCTCGGCGACGAGGTCGGCACGGTAAACCCCACCGGGAGCAAGGTCAGACAGGGAACGTTCGAGGGCGCCGGCCCGAGTTCCCGGGTGGACCGCTGGAGGTCGTCGGCAACGGCGATCCGAGAGGGATGGCTGCCGATCACAGAACCCGGCTTACAGGCCGGCTGGTCCGCCCCCGGGGTCTACCGGGGAGCGCCGACTCATCGAGCGCGGTCCCGCGGCGACGTCTCGTCGTCCCCGCCCGGGACTATGCCTTCGCGTCCTTCTTCTCGGCCTTCTCGGCGAGCTTCTTCGCCTTCTTCGCCAGTGCCTTCTGCTCCTGACGGGCCAGGGACGCGGCCCCGATGATCCCGGCCTCGTTGCGGAGCTTCGCCGGCACGATCCTGGTCTTCAGGTCCAGCAGCGGCAGGAACTCCTTGTGCTTCTTCGAGACCCCGCCGCCGACGATGATGCGGTCGGGGCTGAACAGGAACTCGATGTGGGAGAAGTACTCCTGCAGCCGGCCCGCCCAGGTCTCCCAGTCCAGGTCCTCGCGCTCCCGGATCGAGCTGGCCATGTACTTCTCGGCGGAGTCGCCGTGCAGCAGCACATGTCCCAGCTCGGCGTTGGGCACCAGCGTGCCGTCGACGAACATCGCGCTGCCCACCCCGGTGCCCAGCGTGATCACCAGGACCGCGCCCTTCTTCTTGCGACCCGCCCCGAAATCCATCTCGGCGATGCCGGCGGCATCGGCGTCGTTGACCACGAAGACGTCGTGTCCGGTGCGCTCGGTCAGCAGGGCGTCCACGTCGGTGCCGATCCAGGAGTCGTCGACGTTCGCGGCGGTCTGGGCGACGCCGTGCTGGATGACGGCGGGGAAGGTGACCCCCACCGGCATCCCGTCCTCGAGGTCGAAGGAGGAGATCAGCTCGGCGACGGTGTCCGCGACGGCATCCGGGAGCGACGGCTGCGGGGTGGGGATCCGTACCCGGTCCGCGGTCAGCTCACCGGTGGACAGGTCCACCGGGGCACCCTTGATGCCGCTGCCGCCGATGTCGATCCCGAACGCCCTGCGGTGCTTCTTCGCCATCGCCCCTCCTGAATCCGGTGCGCCGGGCGCGATCTCGCCCGGCGGGTCGCCGCGCCGCCGGGGCGCTCACGGTGGACACGATACCCGCAGCGCACACGCCGCGGTCCCGCGTTCAGGTCCGTGCTCGGTGTCCGCAGCCGGTCCCGACCCTCACACGACGGTGAGCAGTTCGGGGCCCTGGCCGGTGATCAGCATCGTGTGCTCGAACTGGGCGGTGTAGGAACGGTCCTTGGTCACCACGGTCCAGCCGTCGTCCCACTGCTCCCAGGCCTGGGAGCCGATCGTGACCATCGGTTCGACGGTGAAGGTCATGCCCTCCTCGATCACGTCATCGAACAGGGGCGCGGAGTCGTAGTGCGGGATGACCAGGCCGTTGTGGAATCCCTCGGCGACGCCGTGGCCGGTGTAGTCCCGAACCGACTCGTAGCCGTGGCGGGCCACGAACTTCTCGATCACGCGTCCGATCACATTGACCTGGCGGCCGGGCCTGGCCGCCTTGATGCCGCGCATCATCGCCTCGTGGGAGCGTTCGACGAGGTCGTGCGCGGCAGGATGGACCTCGCCGACCTCGAAGGTGGCGTTGGTGTCGCCGTGGACGCCGTGGAGGAAGGCGGTGACGTCGACGTTGAGGATGTCGCCGGCCTGCATCACCGTCGAGTCCGGGATGCCGTGGCAGATCACCTCGTTCAGGCTGGTGCAGCAGGACTTCTCGAAGCCGAGGTAGCCGAGGGTCGAGGGGTAGGCGCCGTGCTCGATCAGCACGTCGTGGACGACCCCGTCGATGTGATCGGTGGTCACGCCGGGGACGGCGGCCTCCCCGGCAGCGTCCAGGGCGAGGGCGGCGACCCGGCTGGCCTCACGCACCCGCTGGATCACGTCGGCGCTCTGCACCTTCGGACCGGAGTCGGAGACCGCCTCGTCCTTGCCCACGTACTCGGGGCGCTCGATGCGCGCGGGCACCGCACGGCGCGGACCCGGCGTGCCGGGTACCAGCAGCTCGCGGCCTTCAGGACGGATCCACACCTGCTCTACAGTCATACCCATCAGTCTCTCACCGACAGGGGAAGGAAGCCGACATGAACCAGGCCACGGAGTTCTACTACAACCTCACCACCCGGACGGTGGAGGAGGGCCGCCAGTCCCCGGCGACCGAGCTGATGGGTCCCTACGCCTCCCGTGAGGCGGCGCAGCACGCGCTGAGCATCGCGGAGGGCCGCAACGATCAATGGGACGAGGCCGACGCCGACTGGAACGGCACGGCCGGCGGCGAGCAGGTCTGAGCGCGGACACCGTGGTCGGATCCAGACCGGCATGGGCCACGGTCGGATCGGCATCGTCATGGTGCGCGGGTCAGGCGGGTCCGAGGCGCCCGTCATGACGCTGTCGATGTCAGCGCCGTCCCTTGCTCGGGCGCGGTTCCTCACTCGAAGGAGTGCTCCTCGCCGGGGTAGGAGCGCTCTCCGACCTCGATCCGGTACTGCTCGGCCGCACGGGCGAGGTCACGGCGCAGATCCGCGAAGGTCTTGACGAACTTGCCGTGGAAGCCGGAGAGGCCCGCCATGTCCTGCCACACCAGCACCTGACCGTCGCAGGCGGGGCCGGCGCCGATGCCGATGGTCGGGATCTGCACCACCTCGGTGATGCGGGCGGCGACCGAGGCCGGCACCAGCTCGAGCACGAGCGCGGAGGCGCCGGCCTCCTGGATCGCGAGCGCGTCCTCGGCGAGCTGATCGGCGCCCTGGGCGTCGCGTCCCTGGACCCGATGGCCGGAGAGGGCATTGACCGACTGCGGCGTGAAACCGAGGTGGCCCATCACGGGGATGCCGGCCTCGACCAGCGCTCGGACCTGCGGCGCGATCGCGTGACCGCCTTCGAGCTTGACCATCTCCGCGCCGGCACGGATCAGCTCGACGCCGTGCCGGACGGCGTCGAGCGGCCCGGTCTCGTAGGTGCCGAAGGCGAGGTCGGCGACCACCAGCGGACGGTGCACGCTGCGGGCGACCGCCCCGGTGAAGGTGAGCATGTCCTGATGTGTGGTGGCGGTGGTCGATGAGTGCCCCAGCACGGTGGTGCCCACCGAGTCCCCGACCAGCAGCACGTCGATGCCGGCCTCCTCGAAGGCCTGGGCGGAGAACTGGTCGTAGGCGGTGAGCATCGAGAACGGCCGCCCGCGGTCCTTGGCGTCGTGCAGATGACGGATGCGGACCTTGGCGGGGCCGGACGGAGTGTTCACGATGATGCTCCTGGACGGATCGAGGGAGACGGTGGCCGAGGGGACCGCCGGTCCTGCGCGGGCCGGGCGGCCGACGTGACCGGTGAGCACCCAGCCTATCCGCGCCCATCCGCGTGCGGCGCCCCGGTGAGCTGCGCGCGTCGCCGCGACGGCTGCGGCCCGGCCGGGCCACCCGCCGGGGATGTCCCGCAGGCCGGGCGGGGAGTTCTCCCCATACCCACACCTCCGAACTCATGGCACTCTGTTCACGAGTCGGGACGGACGCCGACGCCACGTGGGTGATGAGGGAGGAACAGGACATGACGACGATCATGCGTAGGACGCTTCGGGGTGCGGCGACAGGCCTGGGGGCCCTCGCCATCGTGGCGGGAGCGTCCTCCTGCGGCAGCCTCCTCGGGGGCGGCGACGACGGCTCGGAGGACCCGGCGGGCGAGGAGCAGCCTGCCGGGGAGGGCGAGGACGGCGCCGGCGCCGAGGACGAGGGGGCGGACGCCGCCGCCGGAGAAGGGGATGGTGCCGCGTCCGACGGGGACGACGCCGCCACCGATCAGGGCGGTGAGGATGCCGCGACGGACGGCGGCGGGGATGACGCCGCGTCCGGCACAGAGGTGACCGAGGAAGATCTCGGCGCCGCCAAGCAGCAGGTGCTCACGTTCTTCGAGGCCCTCGGTGACCATGACGCCGAAGCGGCGTGCAGCGTCATGCTGGATCCCAGCACCGGTGAGCCGGCCAGCGGCGACGGCCTCGCCGCATGCGTCGAGGAACTGGATGCCAGCGGACAGATGGAGCAGTTCTCGCCGGAGGTCGTCGACATGATCACCGAGGACGTCCTCGAGGCGGAGGGCAACGACGACGGGTCGATCACCATCTCGGCGGCCGGCACCGAGCTCGGGATGGAGAAGGCCGACGACGGCACGTGGTACATCGCGGGCTGATCCGTCGGCCGATGGCCGAGATCGGCCGATGCGATACGGACGGGCGGTTTCTCGGTCGTCCGGGGGCCGCCCATCCGTCATGCCGCGATCCGTGGTGCCGCCTGCTTCCGGCGGGGGCGACGAGCGTCGTCCCTGAGGCACACTGGCCCCATGGAACATTTCCACGACGACGTCATCCGGAAGGTCTCCGACAGCGACGTGCGCTTCGTCCGCCTGTGGTTCTGCGACATCGCCGGGACGCTGAAATCCATCGCGATCTCCCCGTCGGACCTCGAGACCGCCTTCACCGAGGGCATCGGGATCGACGGTTCCACGATCGAGGGGCTCACCCGCAGCTACGAGTCGGACATGATCCTGCGCCCCGATTCGTCCACCTTCGAGCTGCTGTCCTGGCGCGGAGAGGTCAACGCCACCGGCCGGATGATGTGCGACGTGCTCACTCCGGACGGGGAGCCCGCCGCCTCCGATCCCCGCCGCGTGCTGCGCGAGGCGCTGTCCCGGGCGGAGGAGAAGGGCCTGGAGTTCTTCGCCCACCCCGAGATCGAGTTCTACCTGTTCGATGAGCCGTACCGGCGGGGGGAGCGGCTGCGTCCGATCGACAACGCCGGCTACTTCGACCACGTCCACCGCGGTCAGGGACAGGACTTCCGGCGCACCGCCATCCAGCACCTGGAGGCGATGAACATCCAGGTCGAGTTCTCCCACCACGAGAACGGGCCCGGGCAGAACGAGATCGACCTGCGCTACGCGGACGCGATGACCACCGCGGACAACATCATCACCCTGCGCACCGTGGTCAAGGAGGTCGCCCTGTCGATGGGGCAGGTGGCGACGTTCATGCCCAAGCCGATGATCGACCAGCCCGGCTCCGGCATGCACACCCATCTGTCGATGTTCCAGGGCGGCAGGAACGCCTTCCACGAGCCCGGCGCGGAGTACGGGCTCTCCCGGATGGGCCGCCAGTTCATCGCCGGGCTGCTGCGCCACGCCCCCGAGTACAGTGCGGTGACCAACCAGTGGGTGAACTCCTACAAGCGGCTGTGGGGCGCGCAGGAGGCCCCGAGCTACGTCTGCTGGGGCCACAACAACCGCTCTGCCCTGGTGCGGGTGCCGTTCCACAAGCCCACCAAGGGCACCAGCTCCCGCGTCGAGTTCCGCGGACTGGACTCCTCTGCGAACCCCTACCTCGCCCTCGCGGTGCTGCTGAACGCGGGCATGGCTGGCATCGAGGGGGAGTACGAGCTGCCCGAGGGCGCCGAGGACGCGGTCTGGGACCTCACCGAGCGGGAGCGGCGCGCGATGGGCATCGAACCGCTGCCCACCGACCTGTTCCGGGCGCTGGAGACCTTCGAGAGCTCCGAGCTGATGGCCTCCACCCTCGGCGAGCAGGTCTTCGAGTTCTTCCTGCGCGACAAGCAGCAGGAGTGGCAGCGCTACCGCGAGCAGGTGACCGCCTACGAGCTCGCCTCGACCTTCAGCAGGGTCTGAGCACCCCGCGGGCAGGAGTCAGGAGCAGGGAGGAGGCAGAGATGGCGACCGAACCACCCACCACCACCGGTGCCCTCGCGCGCCTGGGGTTCAGCCGCACCGACCGGGTCCAGAGGTTCCTGGACGATCCGGTCCTGGCCGCTCTCGGGAAGGGAGCGGTCCAGCGCCTCGGCGCGACGGCTGACGGGGACGATGCCGTGCTCGGCCTGCTGCGCCTTGCCGAGTCCGCCCAGGAATCGGGCCAGCGCGCCCTGATGGACGACTTCCTGGGCTCCGTCGGGACCAGCGGGGGCCACGGCGAGAGACTGATCCGTCTGCTGGGCACCTCGGTCGCTCTCGGCGACTTCCTCGCCCGCCACCCCGAGAGCCTCGAGACGCTGCGCGAGGGGGACGACCAGCTGGCCGTCGGCGCCGCCGACGTGCGCGATGCGCTGCTGCGCGCCGTGGGCGCGGACCCGTCGGCGCCCGTCCCCGTCGCGGACGACGGCGCGCGCGAGATGCGCGATGCGCTGCGGGTCGCCTACCACGAGCGCCTGGTGCAGATCGCGGCGGCCGACGTCCTCGCCCCCGATCCCACGGCGCTGCAGCCTCAGGTCTCGGCGGCGCTGAGCGACCTCGCCGATGCGGCTCTCGATGCCGCCGGGGCGATCGCCCGCGCCGCGGTGACCGGGCACGAGAAGATCCGCTGGGCCGTGATCGCGCTCGGCAAGACCGGTGCGCGGGAGCTGAACTTCCTCTCCGACGTCGACGTCATGCACGTCATCGCCCCGGCCCAGGAGAATGCCGGCGACGACCACGGCGAGGCGGACGAGGAGGAACTGGTCGCCCTCGGCTCCGCGCTGGCCCGGGAATTGGCCCGCGCCGCCTCGGACCGGACCGGCGAGGGGTCCCTCTGGCAGGTCGATGCGAACCTCAGGCCCGAGGGCAAGGACGGTCCGCTGGTGCGCACGCTGGACTCCTACCGCCGCTATTACGACCAGTGGGCGCACTCCTGGGAGTTCCAGGCCCTGCTCAAGGCTCGCGCCGCCGCCGGGGACGCCCCCCTGGGCTGTGCCTTCGAGGAGATGGTCGAGCCGTGGGTGTGGCAGGCCTCCACCCGCGACAGCTTCGTCGAGGACACCCGGGCGATGCGCCGTCGTGTCGTCGCCCACATCCCGCGCGGCGAAGTGGACCGCAACATCAAGCTCGGCCCCGGCGGGCTGCGCGACGTCGAGTTCACCGTGCAGCTGCTGCAGATGGTCCACGGCCGCACCGACCCCCGCCTGCAGAGCCGCTCCACCCTGGAGTCCCTGGCGCGGCTGGGGGAGGGCGGGTTCATCTCCCGCGACCACGTCGCCGAGATGGACGAGGCCTACCGGTTCCTGCGCTGCATCGAGCACCGGCTGCAGCTGCATCGGATGCGGCGCACGCAGGTGCTGCCCACCTCGGGCGCCGACCTGCGGCGACTGGCCCGCACCCTCGGGCTGACCCAGGACCAGTTCCACCAGCGCTACAACCGCACCCGGCGCCGGGTGCGCCAGCTGCACGAGGAGATCTTCTACCGACCGCTGCTGGTGACCGCCTCGCAGCTGTCCGACGGCCAGATCTCCCTGACCCCGGAATCGGCCACCGCCCGCCTGGCCGCGATCGGGTACCGCGACGGCACCCGCGCGCTCAACCACATCTCGGCGCTGACCGAGGGCATCTCGCGGCGCGCGAAGATCCAGCGCCAGCTGCTGCCGGCCATGCTCGAGTGGTTCGCCGACGGGATCGACCCCGACCTCGGGCTGCTCTCCTTCCGTCGCCTCTCGGACACGATCGGCTCCGCCCACTGGTACCTGGGGCTGCTGCGCGACTCCGGCCTCGCCGCCAAGCGACTGACCCGGGTCCTGGCGGCCAGCCGCTTCGTGGGCGAGCAGCTCGAGCAGATCCCGGAGGCGGTGCGCTGGCTGGCCCGCGACGAGCTGCTGCGGCCGCTGGCCCGCGACGTGCTGGGCCGCGAGTTCCTGGCCGTCATCTCCCGGGTGGACTCCGTGGAGGTCGCACGGGACGTGCTGCGCCGCTCCCGCAGCCGGGAGCTGCTGCGCATCGCCCTGGCGCACCTCACGGGCGTGGCCACGCCCGCGCAGGTCTCGCGCGCGCTGACGGATCTGGCCGAGGCCGTGCTCGAGGCCGGGTTGCTCGTCGCCTTCCACGTCGTGGCGCGGGAACGGGAGGTGGTCGATGACGACGCGGAGACCCTCGACGAGGTCGACGAGGTCGACATCGACACCGCCGAGCGGCTGCGGGAGCGACGCTCGGACCCGGCCCGCGCGCTCGGCATCGAGATGGCGATCCTCGCCCAGGGCAGCTTCGGGGCACGAGAGATGGGATATGCCTCCGACGCCGACGTGCAGTTCCTGGTGATCGACCGGGGCGCGGGCAGCAGCGCCGGGGAGATCGCGATCGCCGTGGCCACTCAGACGCAGCGGATCCTCAACGCCCCCGCCGCCGGGACGGACATGAAGGTCAGCGCCGATCTGCGCCCGGAGGGGAAGGTCGGGCCGCTGGCCCGCAGCCTCGAGGCGTGGACCGAGTACTACCGGCGCGACGCCCAGACCTGGGAGAAGCAGGCGCTGCTGCGGGCCCGCCCCGTCGTGGCCTCGGCCGCGGTCGCCGAGGAGCTGATCGAGGAGATGGACCGCCACCGGTATCCCGCCGGCGGGCTGGACGAGTCCTCGCGCCGGGAGATCGTGCGCATGAAGGCGCGGGTCGAGTCGGAGCGCCTGCCGCGCAATGCGGACCCCTCCCGGCATCTGAAGCTGGGCCGCGGCGGCATGACCGATGTCGAATGGTGCGCGCAGATCCTCGCCCTGGAGCACGGGCACGAGGTCGAGGGTCTGCGCACCACTCACACCCTGACCCAGCTCGAGGCCGCTGCCGAGGCGGAGCTGCTCACGAGGCGCGAGACGGAGGAGCTCACCGAGGCCTGGGCCCTGGCCTGGCAGGTGCGCCGCTGCCTGTTCCTGTGGAAGCGGCGCGAGGGCGATGTGCTGCCCTCGGACCGCACCGAGCTGCTCGCCCTGGCCTGGCTGATCGACGGCGATGACACCTCCGCCTCCGATCTCGAGGAGCGGTACCTGCGCCTGACCCGTCGGGCTCGGCTGATCGCCGAACGTCTCATCTTCGACAGCGAGGAATGACGAGGCGGCCGGTTCCCGTCGGGAGGCTGTGACCCGCGCGCACCCTCCGGCGCGTCCGGGCCCAGCAGCATCCGCGGACCGCGGTCGCGTCGTACCGTGGTCCCTGTCGTCCCCGTCCCCGCCGTCCACCGCGCCCGCCGGCGCGCTCCCGAGGAGCCATGACCACCCCCACGCTCAGCGCCGACACCCCGCGCGGCCGCATGTACCGACTCGAGCCCGAGGGCCCGTTGCTGTACCCGTCGATCACCACGGTCTCGGGGATGCGCGCGAAGGACTTCCTGCAGGGCTGGTACGCGACCATGGCCTCGAAGCGCGCCCTGGAGATGTATGCCTGGCTGGACCGCAACCCGGACCGCGCCGCTGCGGAGATCTCCCGCGTCTCCCGGGACAAGTGGGGCTCCCAGAAGCGCATCGCCGCCGCCGCTCCGGAGTACACCCGCAGCGCCGCGGACTTCGGGACCCTGGTCCATGCCGCCTGCGAGCTGTGGGGGATCAGCGGCTCCCGCCCGTCGGCCGACGAGGTCAGCGCCATCGCCGAGACCATGCGCTCCGAGCAGGGAGCGTTCACGGCGGAGAAGGATCCCCGGGCGCTGATCGCCCGGGCGGATGTGCGACTGGACGGCTACGCGCGCTTCCTGGAGGCCTTCCAGCCCGAGTTCGTCGAGGTCGAGCAGACCGTCGTCAACCACACCGTCGGCTACGCCGGGACCACCGACGCGATCGTGCGGATCGGTAACACGCTGCTCAGCGCCGACATCAAGACCTCCAAGAAGGTCCGGGGTGACTACGCGCTGCAGGGGGTGGCGGTCTGCCGCGCCGAACAGCTGCTGGACGATGACGGCGCCGTGCGGGAGATGCCCGAGCTGACCGGGGCGTTCATCATCCACCTTCCGGAGGCGGGCGGGTACCAGGCGGTGCCTCTGCGCACCGGTGACGCCGAGTTCGAGGTGTTCCGCTCCCTGCGCAGCGCCTGGTCCTTCGAGCCGGACGAGTGCGCACTCGGGGCCGCCTCCGGGCCCAAGGACCTGCTGCTGTCCCTGCTGCGCGCCAAGGGCGGCATCGACGCGCTCGACTGACCCCCGATGCGCGGGGCCGACGATCGACGCCGGCTCCGGGCGCGTCGGCCCGTCATTCCGGTCGCAGGATCCCCCGGGACCGGGCTCGGGCCACCGCCTCGGTGCGGCTCGTGACGGCGAGCTTGTCGAAGACGTGCACGAGATGCGTCTTCACGGTCGCCTGGGACAGGAAGAGGTCGCTCGCGATCTGCGCGTTGGTGCGCCCGGCCGCGACCCGGGTGAGCACCTCCAGCTCCCGCGCGCTGAGCGCGGTGTCCGCCGGGCGCTCCTGGAGCCGCCGGGAGATCCGTGGGTCCACGGTGCCGGCCCCGCTGCGGGCGCGCTGCACGGCGGCCACCAGTTCCTCGGCGGGGGAGTCCTTCAGCAGGTACCCGGCGGCCCCGGCGTCCATCGCCGCGGTGACGTCCTGGTCGTTGTCGTAGGTGGTCAGCACCAGCACCGCGGGTCGTGACGGGGCCCGTCGGAGATCGGGGATCACGTCGGTGCCGCGCTGCTGCCCCACCCCGAACCGGAGATCCAGCACCACCACGTCCGGCGCCCTCGAGCGGGCCAGCAGCACGGCCTCCTGCGGGGTCGCGGCCTCGCCGACGACCTCCAGCTCGCTGTCCGCGCCGAGCACGGCGACGAGGCCTCGGCGCACGATCGCGTGGTCGTCGGCCAGCAGCACTCGGATCATGGGGTCTCCTCGCGGTCGGTGGGGACGGAGGGGTCGGGGGGAGCCGGGGGCTCCTGGGACAGCGGCAGCACCACCTGGACGGCGGCGCCGCTGCCAGGGGCGGACTCGATGAGCATCCTGCCGCCGACGGAGGCGGCGCGCGCCCGCGCCGAGCGCAGTCCGAACCCGGCCACCAGGTCCGGGTCGAAGCCGCGCCCGTCGTCGACGACGTCCAGCAGCAGCTCCTCCTCGTGGATCCCGAGGGTGACCATGGTGCGCGAGGCGTCGGCGTGCTGGATGACGTTGGCCAGCAGGGATTCGACCAGGCGCAGCAGGGCGCGGGCGGTGCTGCGCGGCAGGGCCTCCAGCTCCTCGTCGTCGATCTCCTCGCGCAGGTCGATCCGGGTGCGTCCGGCCGTGGCGGCATCGGCCACGAGGCGCTGCAGCTCGTGGCGCAGCGCGGCACCGGAGGGGACCTCCACCTCGGCGGCGTCGACGAAGCGACGGGTCTGCATGCCGGTGCGGGCGGCTGCCGCCCGGGCCTCCTGCACCAGGGCGCCGGCCTCGCCCGGCTCCTCGCGCTCGAGGGCGGCGGTGGCCGCGTCCAGCAGCAGGTGGATCGAGAGGTTGGACTGGGCGACCGTGTCGTGGAGCTCGCTCGCGATGCGGTCACGTTCAGCGGCGGTGGTCGCCGCACGGGTCTGCTCGGCGATGGTGTCGCGGGCGGCGGCGAGCTGCCGCGCGAGGCGGGTGCGCCGGTCCACCTCCCGCTGCAGAGCTCGGACCGTCACGACGACGGCGAGGGCGACCAGCGCCCCGATCATGGGGCCGGCCACCTCGCCGGGCACGGGGTCGGAGGACCACCCGCCGTACCCGAGCACACCGATCACGGTGACGACGACGAGGGCGATCAGCCCACCGATCAGCGGCAGCGCGTAGAGCACGGCGAAGTCGAGGCCGAAGGCCACCCACACGGCGTCGGGTCCGACGGCGAAGGTGCAGGACCAGATCGCGATGCTGGGCAGCAGGTAGGTCAGGGCGCTCCAGGACCCCTGGGGCCCGGCCCGGTGTCGCAGGGCGCGGCGGGCGCCGAGGGAGTACACGGCGGTGAACAGAGCCAGCAGCGCGACGGTGATCCAGCCGTCGGCCGAGGGAGGCGGTGCCAGGGCGAGACCGGTCGCGAGCATGACCATGAGGTAGACGAGGACATGGACGGCCCAGCGCAGCGCGGCGGCGAAGGGCGTCGGAGTGAGGTCCGTCCCCAGGGCGTCCGCGTTCTCCGGGGCACCGGGGACATCCGGGGCATCCGGGGTTCTCCGTGCGGGGAGACCCTGGCCCCTCGCCTGCTGCTCGCTCATGTCGACGACCCTAGCCGTGAGAGCCGGGGCCCTTGCCAGCGCTCCACCCTTGTGCCGGATTGAACACACGTATAGCCTGGTGGGCGTCTGGTCAGCCAGATTCGTCCGGTGCACTGCCGGTGCACTGCCGGTGCCCGGCCGGTGCACCGTCGGCCCCCTTCCTCGTCGCGGACGGGGAGTACCTGCGAAGGAGAGCCATGGCAGAGTCGGCCCCCGCCGAGGAACGAATCCTGCAGGCCGCGCTGCACCGCTTCGCGGCCGACGGACTCGGCGCACCGCTGCGCCGGGTGGCCGAGGACGCCGGGGTCAGTGCAGGCCTGATCATCCACCATTACGGTTCCCGTGCGACGCTGCTGGAGGCCTGTGACGCCCGGGCGCTGGAGGTCACGCGGCGGGAGAAGTCCCGTCTGGTGCAGAGCGGCTCCGGGGAGCTGCTCACCCAGCTCGCCCAGACCGAGCAGTACGCCCCGGTGGTCGGGTACGTGCTGCGCCGTCTGCAGGCCGGCGGTCCTCTGGCGATCCAGCTGGTCGACGACTTCGCCGCCGCCACGGTCGCGTATTTCGCCGAGGGCGAACGCTCCGGCACCATCACACCCAGCCGCGATCCGCAGGGCCGGGCGCAGGTGCTCACCGAGATGGCCCTCGGCGCGCTGCTGCTCCAGCTGCCCGCCCAGCGCGACCGGATGGACCTCGAGGAGCTGCCGGGCTGGCTGCGGGGGTACACGGAGCGGATCCTCGGCCCGCTGCTCGAGATCTACACCGTCCCGTTGCTGAGGGACCGTTCGATGCTCGACGCGTACCTGGCCACGACGGCCACAGACGCCACGACCACGCCACCGACGGACGTGGAGAGATCATGACCAGCACCGAACCCACGGAGCCCACGGGCGCCACCGCCCGGACCGCATCGAGCGCCGACGCCGCCGTCGTCATCCGCGACCTGACCAAGACCTTCGGCGCCACCCGCGCGCTGGACGGCTTCTCCCTGACCGTGCCCACCGGTCAGGTCACCGGGTTCCTGGGTCCCAACGGCGCCGGGAAGTCCACCACCATTCGCGTCCTGCTCGGCCTGCTGAAGGCCACCTCGGGCACGGCCAGGGTGCTGGGGATGGATCCGTGGTCCCACACCGTGCAGATCCACCACCGCCTCGCCTACGTCCCCGGAGACACCAACCTGTGGCCGAACCTGACCGGGGGAGAGGCCATCGACGTGCTCACCTCCTCCGAGAAGGGAGCCGCGCACCGACGCCGCCGCGACGAGCTCATCGAGCGCTTCGAGCTGGACCCCACCAAGCGCTGCCGCACCTACTCCAAGGGCAACCGGCAGAAAGTGGCCCTGGTCGCCGCCCTCTCCCGCGACGTCGACCTCTACGTCATGGACGAACCCACCTCCGGGCTGGATCCCCTGATGGAGGCCATCTTCACCGATGAGGTCAGCAGCCTGCGCGAGGCCGGACGCACCGTCCTGCTGTCCAGCCACATCCTGGCGGAGGTCGAGAAGCTCTGCGACACCGTCACCATCATCCGCGCCGGCCGCGACGTCGAGAGCGGGACGCTCGCCCAGCTGCGCCACCTCACCCGTTCCACCGTCGCCGCGACCACCGCGGCCGACGCCGGCGCGCTGGAGAGGACCGCCGGGGTGCACGACCTCGTCAGCGACGGCGGCCGGGTCCGCTTCGATGTCGACGACGCCGCGGTCCACGACGTCCTGCCCGTCCTGGCCCGGATGGAGGCCACCGGCCTCACGATCTCCCCACCCTCCCTCGAGGACCTCTTCCTGCGCCATTACGGCGACGAGCTGGATCCGGGAGCCGACGCCCGCGCCGCCGAGGAGCGGCCACGATGACCGCCACGGCCCGCACGACCCCGACCCGCCACACCCACCTGCTCGACGTGCGTCCCGCCTCCCCGCTGACCGGGATCGGCGCTCTCGTGCGGCTGTTCGGCCGCATCTCCCGCCGCCAGATCATCATCTGGGTCCTGGCCATGGTCGTCTCCGTCGCCGCCTCGGTGGTGGCGCTGAAGGAGGCCTATCCCGACCAGGAGGCGCTCGACGCCCGCGCCGCGCTTCTGGGCAACCCCTCGGCCGTGCTGATGACCGGACCGGCCTTCGCTCGCGATCACTACACGCTGTGGGCGGCGGTCGCCAACGAGCTGTTCCTCTACGTGCTGCTGGCCGGAGCGATCATGAGCATCCTGCTGACCGTCCGGCACACCCGCATCGAGGAGGAGGCCGAACGGCTGGAGATGCTGCGCTCCCTGCCCACCGGACGCCTGGCCCCGGCCGCGGCAGCGCTCGTCGTCGTGGCGATCGCGAACCTCGTCCTCGGCGCTGCCGTGAGCATCGCAGTGCTGGTCACCGGTGCAGTCGTGCTCGACAGCATCGTGCTCGGGATGGCGACCGCCCTGACCGGGCTCGTGTTCGCCGGGATCGCCGCGGTGGCCGCGCAGCTGACCGAGCACGGCGGGACCGCGTCCGGCCTCGCCCTCGGATCTCTCGCCGTCGCCTTCCTGGTGCGCGGGGTGGGCGATGTGATCGAGGAGGAAGGGTCCTGGCTGTCCTGGTTCTCCCCCCTGGCCTGGGCGCAGCAGTCCAGGGTGTTCGTCGAGGTGCGCTGGTGGCCGCTGGCGCTCTCCCTCGCCGCGACCATCGTGCTCGTCGGCCTCGCAGCCGTCCTGTCCCGTCGCCGGGACCTGGGCTCCGGACTGCGACCGGACGCACCGGGTCCCGACGCGGCCTCCGCGGCGCTGCGGGCCCCCGGTGGCCTGGCCCGGCGTCTGGTGACGCCCATGATGGTCACCTGGGCGATCGGGCTGTTCCTGTTCGCGATCGCCTTCGGGTCGCTGGCCTCCTCCCTCGAGGACATGGTCGATCAGATCCCGACGATCGGGGAGTTCGCCCCGATCGACGTCGACGACCTCACGACCTCGTTCACGGCGTACATCGTGCTGATGCTCACCCTGGGGCCCGTGGGACTGATGGTCTCGGGAGTCCTGCGGCTGAGGTCCGAGGAGCTGGAGGGCCGTCTGGCCGGGACGCTCCTGGCCGGCACCGGGCGGATCACCGTCGCCCTGCGCTGGGTGGCCGTGGTGACCCTGGAGGTGTTCGCCCTGCAGGTGCTCCTCGGGCTCGGCACCGGTATCGGCGTGTGGCAGGCGACGGGGGAGACCTCCTGGATCGGGGAGTCGACCCTCGCGTCCCTGGCCTACCTTCCCGCCATCGCCGTCACCGGCGCGCTGACCCTGGGGCTGTACGGACTGCGGGTGCGCCTGGCCGGCATCGCCTGGCTGGTGGCGATCTGGGCGGCGCTGGACACCTTCCTCGGTGACCTGCTGCAGCTGCCGGAGTGGGCGCGGAGCCTCTCCGTGCTCCGCCACGTGCCCTTCGTCCCCGACGCGGACATGGAGGCGACCCCGCTGGTGGTGATGGGCGTGCTCACCGTGGTGCTGGCGGTGGTGGGACTGCTCGCGCTGCGGCGGAGGGACCTGGTGGCGGGGTAGCTGGTGACGGGGTGGTCGGCGGGGCAGTCAGCGGGGTGCTCAGAGGGCACCGGCGTGCCCGGCATCGATCCTTCACCCCCTGAACGACGCGTCCAGGGGGCGGAGGCTGCAACCCGATCGGTCGGACCCCTTGAAGGCTTCCGGCGAGGACGTAGCCTACGACTCAGGACACGGAGCGGACCGTTTCGATCGGTTGCGGTTCGAGTCGGTGCGAGCGCCGTGCCGGCGGCACCGCCTCACGGTGCCTGAGCGAGACTCCTGATCGGAGGATCATCGATGAACATCCCAGTTCCCAGCGGCCCCACCCATCGTCGAGGGACCAAGGACGTCGGGCGATCTCCGGTGCGGTTCGCCGCGTTGATGTACGGGTTCGTGTTCCTCGCCGTCGGCGTCGCCGGGTTCGTCCCCGGCGTGACGTCGAACTTCGATTCGATAGGGATCGCCGGACGCTCCGAGGCGATGCTGCTGGGCATCTTCCAGGTGTCCGCGCTGCACAACGTCGTCCACCTGCTCTACGGCGTCGCCGGTCTCATCCTGTCACGGCTCTCGGGCTCGGCGCGGCTCTACCTGCTGGTCGGCGGCGTCGTCTACGCCGTGCTGTGGATCTACGGCATCGTCATCGACAAGGGCTCGACGGCGAACTTCGTGCCGCTGAACACCGCCGATGACTGGTTGCACTTCGTCCTGGCGCTCACCATGATCGGCCTTTCGGTTCTTCCGCGGCATGCCGCGCCCACCGCGGCGGAGGCCGACCGTTGACCCTGAGTCGTCCTTCCCGTGCGGTGCGACGACGACTCGCCTCGTGGGCGAGGGCCGGGCGGGCGGCGCGTTCGCGGACCTCAGGGTGATCGAACGGACCCTCCGGCCCGCGGCGAGAGAGATCGAAGCACTGCCGGAGGGCTCGGCGATGACCACCATGGACGTGTACGCGCACATGGGGCCGGGGACGGCGGAGTCCTCACGATCCGCCCTCGAGATGATGCAGGCAGATCGTGAGGACTCGGCGCGGACAACGGGACTGGCCCTACCCGCTGACCTGGACGGGAACCTCAGATGTCGTAGTAGAGCTCGAACTCGTGGGGGTGCGGGCGGTAGCGGAACGGGTCGATCTCCGTGGTGCGCTTGAGCTCGATCCAGGTCTCGATGAGGTCCTCCGGGAACACGTCGCCCTCGGTGAGGAAGTCGTGATCGGCCTCGAGGGCGTCCAGCGCGGCGCCGAGGGACTCCGGCAGCTGCTTGATCTGCTTGTGCTCCTCCGGCGGCAGCTCGTAGAGGTCCTTGTCGATGGGCTCCGGCGGCTCGATCCGGTTGCGGATGCCGTCCAGGCCGGCCATCAGCTGTGCGGCGAAGGCCAGGTACGGGTTCGCCGACGGGTCCGGGGCGCGGAATTCGACGCGCTTGGCTTTCGCGGAGGCACCGGTGACGGGGATGCGGATCGCGGCGGAGCGGTTGCGGGCCGAGTAGACCATGTTCACAGGGGCTTCGAAGCCCGGCACCAGGCGCTTGAAGGAGTTCACCGTGGGGTTGGTGAAGGCCGTCAGCGACGGGGAGTGCTCGATGATGCCGCCGATGTACCAGCGTGCGATGTCCGAGAGGCCGCCGTAGCCGCGCTCGTCGAAGAACAGCGGCTCGCCGTCCTTCCACAGCGACTGGTGGGTATGCATGCCGGACCCGTTGTCGCCGAACAGCGGCTTGGGCATGAAGGTCGCGGTGCGCCCCGCGTCCCACACGGTGTTCTTCACGACGTACTTGAACTTCATGACGTCGTCCGCTGCCTGCAGCAGCGTGTTGAAGCGGTAGTTGATCTCCTGCTGGCCGGCCGTGCCGACCTCGTGGTGGGCGCGCTCGACCTCGAGGCCCGTGGCGTCCAGCACGGCGCAGATCTCATCGCGCAGGTCCGCCATCTGATCGTTCGGCGGCACCGGGAAGTAGCCGCCCTTCAGGCGCGTCTTGTACCCCTGGTTGCCGCCGACCTCGGATTCGTCGCGATCGGTGTTCCACACCGCCTCGTCGGAGTCGATGCTGTAGAAGCCGGAGTTCACACCGGTCTTGAAACGCACGTCGTCGAAGATGTAGAACTCGGCCTCGGCCGCGAAGATCGCGGTATCGGCGATGCCGGTGGACTTCAGGTACTCCTCGGCCTTCGACGCGACGGTGCGCGGATCGCGGGAGTACGGCTCGTCCGTGAACGGGTCCACGATCGAGAAGTTGATGATGAGCGTCTTGCGCTCCCGGAACGGGTCGAGGTATGCCGTCTCCAGGTCCGGGACGAGCTTCATGTCCGACTCGTGGATCGCCTGGAACCCGCGGATCGAGGAGCCGTCGAAGAGCTGGCCGGTCGCGACGGCCTCCTCGTCGAAGGTGCTCGCCGGGATGTTGAAGTGCTGCATGACGCCGGGCAGGTCGCAGAAGCGGATGTCGATGAATTCGACACCCTCCTCCTCGATGTACTTCACGACCTCGCTGGGATTGTTGAACACGTCTCCTCCATCCGCACCATGGGGCGCGCCTATCTGGTTGTCCCCGAGGGGCGATCACCGTCGCGAGCGCCGGGCGGTCCGTGCCGGTCCCGTGCTCGGTTGTGATCAAGTTTAGGTGCAGCGCCGCAGCCCCCGGAGCATCGCTGACGACTCCCAGATCCTCTCGGTAAGGTCTGGGGGTGATCGATCGCCAGGACCTGGGCTCGTGGATGGACGGCGCCCCGAGCTCGCCGGACTACGTCAGGGGCTCCTCGCTGGGGCTGCCCGCGAGCGGCCCCGGGTCGGTCGCGCCCTTCTGGCGACGGCCCCTGTCGCTGCTGGTGGACTGGGGACTGTGCATGGCCGTCTCGGCCCTGGTGTTCCAGGGCGACGCGCTGGCCAACCTGCTCCTGTTCGCGACGCTGAACCTGCTGTTCCTGAGCCTTTTCGGAGTAACCCCCGGCCAGTTCGCGCTGCGGGTGCGCGTGCTGCCGATCCGCGGCCGCACGCCGATGGTGCTGCGCGCCCTGGTCCGCACGGGAGCGATGCTCCTGCTGCTGCCGGCGCTGGTGTGGAGCAAGGATGCCCAGCCCCTGCACGACGTCGTCGCCGGCACCGCCGCCGTGCGGGCCTGACCCCCTCGGAACTCCGCGGACGGCGCGGCTCCCCGTGCCCGCGGGCTGCCGTGAGCCCGATGCCGGATGAGCGGGCCCACCCTGTCCATCGTGCGCTGACCTGCACTGATCTCAAATGTCACGATAAGGTCACGGATGTCACGGAACGGTAACGGTCTCTCTGGCCGCTCGGGCATCGACGTCCGACGTCCGACACGCCCGTCCGTTCCACCGATGCACTCCGCCACCGTGCCGGATCAGTGGAACCAACGCACCGCACCGCGTGTCGCCGAGCGCCACCCGAGCACCAGCCTCACCCCACGCAGGACGAAAGAAGCCCCCACCCGGACCTGGCGGTCGGATGGGGGCTTGTCCGTGGCACGTGGCGGCTCGCCACGTCGCGGCCACTCAGCGGCCGCGCATCGCCTTGCGGTTCGGGCGGGCCCTCATCGGGTCCACGCCCTTGGGCACGGACTGCCGGATCGAACGGTGCAGCGCGACCAGTCGTTTGCTGACCTGTGCGGACTCGTCCTTGGTGAGGGTCTTCTTCATGCGGGTCAGATGACTGGGCAACTTGTGCAACGGGATCTCCCCGTCGCCGTCGCCGACGACGATCTGGTGGACCGGGACGTTGTCGTGCTGGAGGACGCGGCGGATGTTGCGACGCTCCTTCTCCAGCAGCTTCATGGAGATCGAGGAGGAATCCTCGGCGACGACCGCGATGCCGGCACGACCGGAGGCGCGGAAGAGCATCTTCTGGCTGCGGGGATCGATCTGGACCGGCTCCTCGGCCACGTCCCAGCCGCGGCGGATCGACTGCATCGCGGCCAGGGCCGCGCCGGACTGTCCCTTGATCCGGCTGAAGGCGGCGCGCTCGGCCTTGCGGGCCAGGATCAGCATCGCGATGAGCACACCGACGGCCAGACCCATGAAGATGCCGTACCAGGGGCTGTTCAGCACCAGCCAGCTCACCAGGATGCCGACGGCGATCGCGGCGAGCAGCGCACCGATCATCCACGGCAGCGTGGTGCGATCGACCTCCTGGGTGTACTTGAAGACGTCGATCATCTGCTTGAAGCGTCCCGGCTTCTTCGTGCCGTCCTTCGCAGCGCCCTTGGTGGGCTTGCTCTCGCTCTTGCGGGCCATATGGGGTGGGGTCCTCTCGGGGGCGTGCAGGCGTCAGCTCGCGACGGCCTGATTCGCGCGGGCGACGACGCTCGCGGCTTCCTGACGGGCGGGCTGGTCCTGATCCAGATGGCGGAGGTTCTCGGGGATCTCGCGGTCGAGCTTCTTCATCACCTGTGCCCAGAGCTTGCCGGCGCGGTAGGAGGAGCGGACCATCGGCCCCGCCATCGTCGCGAGGAAGCCCATCTCCTCCGCAGCCCGGGAGAGATCGACGAACTCCTCGGGCTTGACCCAGCGATCGATCGGGTGGTGCCGCTTCGAGGGGCGCATGTACTGCGTGATGGTGATGATGTCGCAGCCGGCGTCCCGCAGCCGCTGCAACGACTCGAGGATCTCGTCGGTGGTCTCACCCATGCCCAGGATCAGGTTGGACTTGGTGATCATCCCGGCGTCCTTGCCCATCGAGATCACGTCCAGCGAGCGCTCGTAGCGGAACGCGGGACGGATCTGCTTGAAGATCCGCGGGACGGTCTCGAGATTGTGGGCGAATACTTCGGGCCGGGCCTCGAACACCTGCTGGAGGTGCTCGCCCTTGCCCTTGATGTCGTCGATCAGCAGCTCGACGCCGGTGCCGGGGTTCGTGGCGTGGATCTGCTCGCAGGTGCGGGCGAACAGGCCGGCCGCACCGTCGGGCAGATCATCGCGCGCCACCCCCGTGATCGTGGAGTAGCGCAGTCCCATCTCCTTCACGGACTGGGCCACCTTGAACGGCTCCATGGGGTCCAGCGCCATCGGCTTGCCGGTGGCGATGGCGCAGAAGTCGCAGCGCCGGGTGCAGGTGTCACCGCCGATGAGGAAGGTCGCCTCGCGGTCCTCCCAGCACTCGAAGATGTTCGGGCAGCCGGCTTCCTCGCAGACGGTGTGGAGACCTTGACTGTGCACGCGCTTCTTCATCGCGCTGTACTCGGGCCCCATCACGGCGCGGGTCTTGATCCATTCCGGCTTGCGCTCGATCGGCACCTCGGCGTTGCGTGCCTCGACGCGCAGCATGCGCCGGCCTTCGGGAGCGATGGTCACCCTCATGCCTCCTACGTTCGACGTTCCGGGCAGTCTATCGAGCTGGGGCGGATCCGGGCCTCTCAGGACGCCGCAGAGGTGCGGTGCGACACCAGCTCGGACATCGCCGCGGCGGCGACATCGATCACATCGGCCACGGCGATGCGCCGACCCGCCTCCTGGGTGAGGCTGGTCACGCCGGCGTCGTCGATCCCGCAGGGGATCACGTTCAGCGCCCAGGAGAGGTCGTTCGCGCAGTTCAGGGCGAAGCCGTGCATGGTGGCGCGCTTCGAGACGCGCATCCCGATCGCGCACAGCTTGCGGGCCTCCTCGCCCTCCGGCGCCACCCACACGCCGCTGCGCCCCTCGACCGGAACGGTCGCCACGCCCATCGCGGCGCACACGTCGATCAGGGTGAGCTCGAGGCCGCGGACGAAGCCGACGACGTCGATGGGGGCGGGGAGCTTGACGATCGGGTAGCCGACGAGCTGCTGGGGTCCGTGCCAGGTGATCTTGCCGCCGCGGTCGATGTCGACCACCTCGGCGCCGTCGCGCGGACGTTCGTGATCGGCGGTGAGCTTGCCGGCGGTGTAGACCGCACGGTGCTCCAGCAGCAGCAGCGAGTCGGGGCGGGTCCCCGCCACCACCTCGGCGTGGATCTCCCGCTGCAGCGCCCAGGCGGCGCGGTAGTCGACCGGTCCCGGAGGCAGGCCGAACTCCTCGTGCCGGTCACCACCGGGTACCGGTTCGCTGAAGCCGAGACGGATCACATCGAGCATCCGCTCAGGCTACTCCCGCTCTCACCTGCGCGTTGTGGATGACCACCAGGGAGCGGGACGGTGGTGCGGTTCACTGCTGCCATGGAGGACTTCGACGAGACGCGATCCGTGCGGGAATTCCTGCCCGTGAGCGACGGGCCCTCGTCGCTCGGCGGTCCGCGTAATCCCCGGGGGCAGGAGGAGCGCCGGGGTGAGGAGCTGGTCGGGCAGGGAGCGGAACGCGAGGTCCGGGTGCGCGCTCGGACCGCCGACGGGCAGGCGGCGGTGCGCGCCGAGATGCAGCTGCTGGCCGCTCTCGAGGTCGCCGGTCTCGCGGCGGCGCCGGCCGTGCTGAGGATCGAGGACGAGGGGTACGTGCGCGAGTCCGCACAGCCGCTCGCGTCCCGCAGCGGCAGGCGCGCCGCCGGGACGGGATCGCCGGCGACGGCCGAGCGGGCGGCCCTGGGACGCGCCCGCGACGAGCTCGACGCTCTGGTGGATGCGCTGCACGAGCGCTGCTGGCTGCTCGGGGCACACCCCGGCGGTGGTCTGGGGATGCGCCAGGACGGCAGCGTGATCCTGCTCGATCTCGAGGGATTGCGCCCCGGGGAGGGGCTCGCGGAGCGCCGGGCGGACCGGCGCTGGGTGGACTCCGTGCTCTGCGACGAGCAGCGCACCCTGCGCCGCCGCGTGCACGACACCGCTGTCGAGGTCGCAGGGCCGGTGCCCGTTCCTTCCGCTGCAGGATCACCGGGCGAGGACGGCGAGGACGGCGAGGCGGGTGATCGCCCGATGCCCGGGGCGATCGCTGCTGCCCCGACCACCCCCGTGCCGGCTCCGCGTCCGGCCCGGGCCCGCGCCCGCGCTCACGGGGAACACCGGGCACCGATCCGCGGTCGCGCCGAGCATCCGGCCGGTGACGAGCACGCCGGCGGCGGGCATCAGGACGGTCGACGCGCCGCCGCCCGCGACGTCCTGCGCACGATCCGGGAGGTGATCTCCCAACGGGGCCTGCGCCGCACGTCGGCCCTGACGGCCGCGGCCGTGGTGGCCGTCGGCACGCTGCTGGGCACGAGCAGCTGGCTGCTGCTGGCGCCCGCGGGCGAGGTCGAGCCGATCCCGCGGGCCGCCGCATCCTCGACGGGCGCTTCGTCCACGGCAGCACCGGCTCCGGAGATCACCGATCCCTGGGTGCTGGCCGCCGAGCTCGCCGGCGCCCGCCACGCCTACGTCACCGGGCTCACGGCCCACCCGGCTGCGGCGCCGAGGAGCCGCGCGCTGGCGGACGACCAGCAGGTGCGGCAGGCCTACCAGGGGCTGAGCGTCACGGGCGGGGGCGCGGTGATCCACGAAGCCCGCGTGCTCGAAGGGCCGGGCGCGGACGGACGCGCGGTCCTGGAGGTGACCTCCTCGACCGAGGAGTACGAGGTCGAGCAGTCCGACGGCAGCGTGCGCACGGTGGCGGCGAGCGAGCCGGTGGATCTCGTGCTCACGCTGCGCTGGGACGGGGCGCAGTGGCTCGTCGTCACCGCGCGCGCCGTGGGCCCCGCGACCGCTCCCTGATCCGTCCCGGGACGCCGGAAGGGCCGGCACCGATCCGTTCGGTGCCGGCCCTTCGGGGTCAGGTCAGCGGTGAGAGGTCACGGCCGGACGACCCTGGCGCCCACGGGCTCACAGGCCGAGTTCCGCCTCGAAGGCGCCGTCCTCGAGCCGCTTCTTCATGAAGGTGAGGAAGCGGGCCGCGTCGCCGCCGTCGACGAGACGGTGGTCGTAGGAGAGGAACAGGTACATCATCGAGCGGACCGCGATGGAGTCATCGCCCTCGGCGTTCTGCACGACCGCGGGCCGCTTCACGATGGTGCCGCAGCCGAGGATGCCGACCTGGGGGTTCGGCACGATCGGGGTGTCCCAGAGGGCACCGCCGGATCCGGTGTTGGTGATCGTGAAGGTCGCGCCCTGGAGATCGTCCGGGGTGAGCTTGTTGTTCTTCGCCCGAGCCCCGAGATCGCCGATCTGGCGGGCCAGACCCGCCAGGTTCAGGTCGCCCGAGTTCTTGATCACCGGCACGACCAGGCCTCGATCGGTGTCCGCGGCCATACCGATGTTCTCGGAGGCGGCGTACTTGATCATGTCCTCGTCGATCGAGGCGTTGACCTTCGGATAGGTCTTCAGAGCCTCGACCGCGGCCTGCATGATGAACGGCAGGAACGTGAGCTTGGCGCCCTCGCGCTGGGCGAAGGCATCCTTCGCCTTCCCGCGCAGCTTCGCGACCCGGGTCATGTCGACCTCGACCGCGGTGGTCAGCTGCGCCTGCCCGTGCAGCGACTCCATCATCCGCTTGGCCGTGACCTTGCGGACGCGGCTCATCTTCTCCTCGGTGCCGCGCAGCGGGGAGACCTCGACCTGCGCCGGGGCTGCGGCTGCCGGAGCGGCGGAGGCGGCAGGAGCGGAGGCCGAGGACTTCTGTGCGTCGATCGCCTGCTGCACGTCCTGCTTGCGGATGCGTCCGCCCAGGCCGGTGCCGGAGACCGTGGCCAGGTCGACGCCGGCCTCGGCCGCCATCTTGCGCACCAGCGGAGTGACGTATCCGGAGGACTCGGCGCCGCTGACGGAGTCCGCGGCCTTGGGAGCCGGAGCGGCGGCCGGAGCGGCGGCGGGAGCGGAGGGCTCCTGCGACTTCTGCTCGGGGGCCTTCGGAGCCGTGGGCTTGTCCTCGGCCTTCGGGGCCTCCTTCTCGGCGGGCTTCTCCTCGGCCTTCGGGGCCGGGGCGGCGGGCTTCTCCTCCGCGGCCGGGGCCCCGGAGGAATCCCCGACGACGGCCAGCACGGAGCCGACCTCGGCGTCCTCGTCCTCCTCGACCCGGATCTCCAGCACGGTGCCGGCGACGGGGGAGGGGATCTCGGTGTCGACCTTGTCGGTGGAGACCTCGAGCAGCGGCTCGTCGACCTCGACCGACTCGCCGACGGCCTTCAGCCAGCGGGTGACGGTGCCCTCGGTGACGGACTCACCGAGAGCAGGCATGGTGACCTCTTCGCCGGAGGCCGCGCCGGACCCGGATGCCGCCGCGGAGCCGGCGTCGTCGGAGGACTCGTCGGCCTTCGGGGACTCGGCGGACTCCGCGGGCGCCTCGGTGGACGGTGCGGTGGTCTCGTCGGACGCGAGGTCCTCGCCCTCCGAGGCGGAGTCCTCGGAGCTCTCGGACGCCTCGGCCCCCGAGTCGTCGGACCCGGCGCTCTCGGAGCCGGAGCCGTCGCCGATGACGACGAGATCGGCGCCGACCTCGGCGTCCTCGTCCTCTTCGACCAGGATCTTCTCGATGGTGCCCGCGACGGGCGAGGGGATCTCGGTGTCGACCTTGTCGGTGGAGACCTCGAGCAGCGGCTCGTCGACCTCGACCGACTCGCCGACGGCCTTCAGCCAGCGGGTGACGGTGCCCTCGGTGACGGACTCACCGAGAGCAGGCATCTTCACGGATTCAGACATGGGGTTCTCTCCTCCTGGAGGGGCTCAGGCGTGGGCGTGCAGCGGCTTGCCGGCGAGGGCGAGAGCAGCCTCGCCCACCGCCTCGTGCTGCGAGGGGTGTCCATGGATGAGGGAGGCGACGTCCTCGGGATGGGCCTCCCAGTTGACGATGAGCTGGGCCTCACCCATGAGCTCGGAGATCCGCGAGCCGATCATGTGCACGCCGACGATGGCGCCGCCCTTCTCGCGGACCAGCTTGATGAAGCCGGTGGTGCCGAGGATCTGGGACTTCCCGTTGCCGCCGAGGTTGTACTCGTAGGACTCCACGGCGTCCTCGCCCAGCTGCTCCTTGGCCTGCTTCTCCGAGAGGCCCACCGACCCGACCTGTGGCTCGCAGTAGGTGATGCGCGGGATCCCGGACTCGACGATCGGCGCGGGATTCTGGCCCCCGATGCGCTCGGCCACGAAGATGCCCTGCTGGAATCCTCGGTGGGCGAGCTGCAGGCCGGGGACGATGTCGCCGACGGCGTAGATGCCGGGGACGTTGGTCTCCAGGGTCTCCTTGTTCGCCAGGACGAAGCCGCGATCCATCTCGATCCCCTGCTCCTCGTAGCCGAGATCGGCGGTGATCGGGCCACGCCCCACCGCGACCAGCAGGTAGTCGCCCTCGAAGACGGTGCCATCGGTGAGGGTGACCGTGACCCCGTTCTCGTCCTGCTCGGCCTTCTCGGTGAAGGTGCCGAGCGAGAAGGTGATGCCGCGCTTCTTGTAGGCGCGCTCGAGCGCCTTGGCGATCGACTCGTCCTCGTTGGCCACCAGGTGGGGAAGGCCCTCGACGATGGTCACCGACTCGGCCCCGAGGGACTTCCACACGGAGGCGAACTCGACGCCGATGACGCCGCCGCCCAGGATGATCGGGTTCTTCGGCACCTCGGGCAGCTGCAGCGCGGCCTCGGAGTCCAGGAATCGGCCGCCCAGGTCGATGCCCGGGAGGGTCTTCGAGAAGGACCCTGTGGCGAGGATGATGCTCTCGGCGGTCAGCTCGCGCGTGCCGCCTTCGCCTTCGACGCTGACGGTCTTGGGACCGGTGAGCCGGCCGAAGCCCTCGACGTACTCGACCTTGCGCGATTTCACCAGGCCCTGCAGGCCCTTGTGCAGGCGGCCGACGATCTTGTCCTTGAAGCCCAGCATCTTGTCGACGTCGACGGAGTTGAGCGTGAGATCGAGGCCGACCTCGGAGGCCTCGGCGGGGGCGTCGGCGAGCTCGCCGACGTGCAGCAGGGCCTTCGTCGGGACGCAGCCGCGGTGCAGGCAGGTGCCACCGAGCTTGTCCTTCTCCACGAGGGCGATCTTCTGGCCGAGCTGGGCACCGCGCAGCGCGGCCGCATAGCCGCCGCTGCCACCGCCCAGGATCACGACGTCGAACTGGTCAGTGGTTGTATCCGCCACCTGTGTGCTCCTCGGTGTGTACGTGTCTGTGCGGCACGAGCCGGCTCGGATGCCGACGGCGCCGCCTGCGTGTCCCATGCTAGGCCACCAGGCGGCGCCATCACGCCCGTACAGCGGGTCGATCAGCGATGATCAGCGGCGAGGATCACGTGTCGGTCGCCGCACCGCGGCCCGCAGCGCGATCGGCGAGCACCTCCAGCACGGTGCGAACGCTCATGCCGGTCGCTCCCTTGCCCATGTATCCCAGCGGCGCGGACGCGAAGCCGGGACCGGCGATGTCCAGGTGGGCCCACTCCGTGTCGCCGACGAACTCCTGCAGGAAGATGCCGGCCGAGAGCGCCCCGCCGGGGCGCTCGCCGATGTTGCTCAGATCGGCCACCCGACCTGTCAGATCGGCGCGCAGCTCGGCGGGGAACGGCAGCGGCCAGAACGGCTCGCCCGAGCGCTCCGAAGCCTCCATGACCGTGTCCCGCCCCTGCTGCGTGCCCAGGACCCCCGCGGTGCGCTTGCCGAGGGCGACCACGGCGGCACCGGTCAGGGTGGCCACATCCATCACCAGGTCGGGCCCGTCGGCGACGGCGTCGACCAGGGCGTCGGCCATCACCATGCGGCCCTCGGCGTCGGTGTTGAGCACCTCGACCGTCCTCCCGTTGCGCATGGTGACGACGTCACCGGGACGCTGGGCACCGCCGCCGGGCATGTTCTCGGCCAGCGCCAGATAGGTGGTGACCTTCACGTCCAGGCCCAGCTTCGCGGCACCGACCGTCGCCCCGAGCACGGTGGCGGCACCGGTCATGTCCGAGGTCATGTCGTCCATGCCGGGGGCCGGCTTGAGCGAGATGCCGCCGGTGTCGAAGGTGATGCCCTTGCCCACCAGCGCCACGGAGCTGCGGGCGACGGCGGGGGAGTACTCGATGCGCACGAGGCGCGGCGGGCGGGTGGACCCCTGGCCGACGCCGATGATGCCTCCGTAGCCGCCCTCGGCGAGCTGCTTCTCGTCCAGGACGGTCACGGTCAGCGGCAGGCCCGCCACGATCTCTTCCACCCGGCGGGCGAACTCGGCCGGGTACAGCAGATTCGGCGGGGTGTTGACCAGGTCGCGGGTGATGTCGACGATCTCGGAGAGCACGCCGGCGCGCTCGGCCGCCGCGGTGTCCGCGGATTCCGCGCCGAGCAGCGTCAGGGAGCTCAGCGCGGGCTTCGGGGCGGAGCCGCCGGTGGCCGTCTTGTGGGCGATGAACGCGTAGGCGCCCAGGGCGGCGCCCTCGAGGGCCGCGGCGCGCTGCTCGGCCGTCCCCCCGGGTACGCCGATCACGGCGGAACCGACCCCGGCCAGCGACCGGGTGGCGGCGCCGAAGGCGAGACGGAGATCCTCGGCACCCGCGGCGGAGAGATCCTCCTCACCGATGCCGACCAGCAGCACGGACTTCGCGGCGGTCAGGCCGAAGGAGGGGATGCGATGGAGGTCGCCGCGGGCGGCGGAAGCCTCCAGATGCGTGATGGCCTCGGAGATCTCCGGGGCGCCGGGCACCGTGGAGGGGGCGTCATCACCGCCGACCAGAAGGGGGAGGATCAGGACGTCGGCGTCGACGTCGCGCAGAGCGGTATCAGCTACAGAAACAATGGGCATGGTTCTATCGTAGGGGCGGTCCCGACGCCCCGCGTCGCCGCGCCGTCCCCACGGATCCCCGCACAGAACAGGTAGGTCGATGCTGGCTCTGAGCATCCTGGTCGCCATCGTGTGCCTGGTGACCGCCCTGCTGGGGATCTACTACACGGCCCGGGACCTCAGCGCGGATCTCGTCCTGCTCGGCGCCTGCGCGCTGGCCGCTCTGACGTGGGTGGTCCTCGGGGTCGCCCTGGGCCTGCGGGACCTCGGCGGCGGGCATCCCCCCGACCCGATCACCCTGTACGGCTACCTGCTCACCGGAGTGCTGATGACCGTCGGCGGCGGCTGGGTCGGCGTCTGGGAGCGCAGCCGCTTCGGGAGCCTGGTGATCGCGGTGGTCGCGCTCGTGTCCATGGTGCTGCTGTTGCGCCTGACCCAGATCTGGCCGGGAGGCTTCGCATGACCGCGACCGCGCAGCGCACACGGGGCTTCGAGGCGGTGCTGATCATCGTCTACGGGATCTTCGCGCTGTCGGCGACCGCCCGCAGCCTGGTGCAGATCCTGCGGGACTTCACAGCCGCTCCCGTGGCGTACGTGTTCTCCCTGTTGGCGGCGCTGACCTACATCGCGGTGACGGTCGTGCTGGTGCGTCGCGGGCGCCGCTCGCCGTGGGCCCTCGCGCTGTGCGCGATCGAGCTGCTCGGCGTGCTGGCGGTGGGGCTGCTCAGCGTGTTCGATGCCGCCCTGTTCGCCGATGACTCCGTGTGGTCCGGATTCGGGCAGGGCTACGGCTACGTGCCACTGCTGCTGCCGATCGTGGCCCTCGTCTACATCCTCGTCGGGCGACGCCAGGGCCCAAGGGCCCCGGAACAGCCCCGCTGACCGCGTACGGTGATGACGTGACCACGAACGACACCGCTCGACGCGGCCCCTACGCCATGCTGTTCCGGCACGTCCTCAGCCGGCTCGACGCGGAGCAGGCGCACCGGCTGACCGTCGGCTGCCTGCGCTGCGCGCGGGCGCTGCCCGGGGGCTCGCGCCTGCTGCGCGCCGTCTTCGCCACCCCGGACCCGATGCACGATCGGCGTCCCGCGCGCGAGGTGCTCGGCGGCGAGCACCACAGCCCCCTGGGCCTGGCGGCCGGCTTCGACAAGGACGGCGAGGTGCCCCTGGCCCTGCTCGACCTCGGCTTCGGCCACGTCGAGGTGGGCACCGTGACCGCCAAGCCGCAGCCCGGCAATCCCCGGCCGCGCTCCTTCCGGCTGATCCCGGACCGGTCGCTGATCAATCGCATGGGCTTCAACAACCACGGTGCTCAGGCCTTGGCCAAGTCCCTCGCCGCGGCCCGGCGCACGGAGCGCGGCCAGCGCGCCGTGATCGGGGTGAACATCGGCAAGTCCAAGGTGACCGCTCTCGAGGACGCCGCCGAGGACTACCGCTTCTCCGCCCGCCTGCTCGCGCCGTACGCCACCTATCTCGCCCTGAACGTCTCCAGCCCCAACACCCCGGGCCTGCGGGACCTGCAGAGCGTCGACATGCTCCGTCCGGTCCTGGAGGCAGTCCTGGACGAAGTGGGCCAGGCCCGTCGGCGGCTGCGCCGCGAGCTGCCGGTGCTGGTCAAGATCGCCCCCGACCTCCACGACGACGACATCCGCGCCGTCGCCGCCCTGGTCGCCGAGGTGGGGCTGACCGGGGTGATCGCCACCAACACCACCATCGCGCGGCCCGACTCCCTGACGACTCCGCGCTCCCGCCTGGAGACCATCGGCGCCGGCGGCCTGTCGGGCCCGGTGCTCGCCGAGCGCTCGCTGGAGGTTCTCCAGCTGCTGCGCCGCGAGCTGCCGAGCGAGGCCGCGATCATCAGCTGCGGCGGGGTCACCACCGCGGACGACGTGCGCGAGAGGCTCGCGGCCGGGGCGGATCTCGTCCAGGGGTACACCGCGATGATCTTCGAGGGCCCGTCGTGGCCGGGGCGGCTCGCCCGTGAGGTGGGCTCCTTCCGGTGAGGACTCTTGCCGTGGGGGCTGCGCTCCGGTCCGTCCCCGCTCCGGCTTAGGCTGAGGGGATGGAGGAGGACCTGTTCTCGCTCGGCGGTGACGCGCCCGTCCCGCGCACCCTGTCCGACCGCAACATCGATCACCGGGCGCCGCTGGCGGTGCGGATGCGACCGCGCAGCCTCGAGGAGATCGTCGGCCAGCAGGCGGCCCTCGAGCCCGGCAGCCCGCTGCGTCGCCTGGTGGCCGCCGACGATTCCCGCACGGCGCCCAGCTCGGTGATCCTGTGGGGTCCTCCCGGCACCGGCAAGACGACCCTCGCCTATGTGGTGGCGCAGTCCGGCGACCGCGAGTTCGTGGAGGTCTCCGCGGTGCTCGCCGGGGTCAAGGACATCCGCGAGGTCGTCGACCAGGCCCGCGCCCGGCTGCGCACCGTCGGCCGCGAGACCGTGCTGTTCGTCGACGAGGTCCACCGCTTCTCCAAGTCCCAGCAGGACGCCCTGCTGCCCAGCGTCGAGAACCGCTGGGTGACCCTGGTCGCCGCGACCACCGAGAACCCGTACTTCTCGGTGATCTCCCCGCTGCTGTCGCGCTCGATCGTGCTGACCCTCGAGCCCCTGGAGCGCGCCGACCTCGACGCCCTGGTGGACCGGGCGCTGACCGATCCGCGCGGACTGGACGAGTCCGTCACCCTCACCGACGACGCGCGCGAGGCGCTGCTGCGCCTCGGCGGGGGAGACGCCCGCAAGATCCTCACCTCGCTCGAGGCCGCGGCGGCGGCCGCGCTGCTCAAGGACGAGCCGGAGATCGACGCCGCCACGCTCGCGCAGGCCGTGAACCGCGCCGCCCTGCGCTACGACCGGGGCGGCGACCAGCACTACGACGTCACCAGCGCCTTCATCAAGTCGATGCGGGGCAGCGACGTCGACGCCTCCCTGCACTACCTCGCCCGCATGATCGAATCGGGCGAGGATCCTCGCTTCATCGCCCGACGCGTCGTGATCGCGGCGGGCGAGGAGGTCGGCATGGCGGACCCCAGCGCGCTGCAGGTCGCCGTCGCCGCGATGCAGGCGGTCCAGATGCTCGGCCTGCCCGAGGGCCGCATCCCGCTGGCGCAAGCAGTGGTCCACATCGCCTCCGCGCCGAAGTCCAACGCGTCCTACCGGGCGCTGGACGCGGCGATCGCCGACGTCCGCGACGGGAAGGCCGGTCCGGTGCCCGCCCACCTGCGCGACGCCCACTACGCCGGGGCGAAGACGCTCGGCCACGGCACCGAGTACCGGTACGCCCATGACGCCCCGCACGCCGTGGTCGCGCAGCAGTACGCCCCCGACGAGCTCGTCGGGGTGGACTACTACCGGCCCACCGGCCACGGCAACGAGGCCCAGATCAGCCGGCGCCTCGAGGCGCTGCGCAGGATCCTGCGTTCCGAGGGCGATGCCTGAGATCGGATGTGGGGGACTCCACAGGAACATCGGGCCGACCAGCACCGAAGAGCGTTGAGCGGAGACGGCCCCTGCGGTAGGGTGGGTCGCTGAATCCGCGGCTGCACGACTGGATTCACCACATGCGAACAAGAGGTATACCTCGTGACCAACGTCACCCGTGCGCGCCGCCAGGCGCGACTGTCCCGAGCCCTCGGGCTCCCGCTGACCCCGAAGTCGGTCAAGTACTTCGAGAAGCGCCCGTACCCCCCGGGTGAGCACGGCCGCGCCCGCCGTCGGACCGAGTCCGACTATGCGGTGCGCCTGAAGGAGAAGCAGCGTCTTCGCGCTCAGTACGGTCTGCGCGAGAAGCAGATGCACGGCGCCTACCTGGACGCCAAGAAGGAGCCGGGCCTGACCGGCGAGAGCATGGTCGAGCTGCTCGAGATGCGCTTGGACGCCCTCGTCCTGCGCTCCGGCTTCGCCCGCACCACCCTGCAGGCCCGCCAGGCCGTGGGGCATCGCCACGTGCTGGTCGACGGCAAGGTCGTGGATCGTCCGTCCTACCGCGTGACGCCGGGCCAGACGATCCAGATCAAGCCCAAGAGCCAGGCCATGGAGCCCTTCCAGATCGCCGCCGAGGGAGGCAACTCGGACGTCTTCGCCTCGACCCCGTCGTACCTGTCGGTCGAGCTGGAGGAGCTCAAGGCCCAGCTCGTCGCGCGTCCCAAGCGCGCCGAGGTCCCCGTGACCTGCGACGTCCAGATGGTCGTCGAGTACTACGCGCGCTGACCTCTTCTGACCGCGGCGAAGGCCCCGGCGGGTGTACTCCGGTACCCTGACCGGGGCCTTCGTGTCCGCACTGCCCCTGCGGCGCCGCCGAGCGCCCGCCTCCGGTGTCCCAGGAAGGACCTCCTCAGACCATGCGCACCTCAGAGATCCATCGTCGCTGGCTCGAATTCTTCGCGAAGAAGCAGCATGAGGTCGTCCCCAGCGCCTCGCTGGTGTCGAACGATCCGTCGATCCTCTTCACGATCGCCGGCATGGTCCCCTTCATCCCGTACATCGTGGGCGCCGAGAAGGCTCCGTATGCGCGCGCGGTCAGCGTGCAGAAGTGCATCCGCACCAACGACATCGAGAACGTCGGGCGCACCACGCGCCACGGCACCTTCTTCCAGATGGCCGGGAACTTCTCCTTCGGCGACTACTTCAAGCAGGGCGCGATCGATCTTTCCTGGGAGCTGCTGACCACGGCGCAGGACGAGGGCGGGTTCGGCTTCGACCCCGAGCGCCTCTGGTTCACCCTGTGGGAGCAGGACGAGGAGTCCTATCAGCACGTCACCGAGGTGATCGGCCTGGACCCCGCCCGGGTCGTGCAGCTGCCGTGGGAGGAGAGCTGCTGGGACACCGGCCAGCCCGGCCCCGCCGGCTCCACGGGGGAGTGGCACTACGACCGCGGCCCGGAGTACGGGCCGGACGCCCCGAGCGGCCGCGTGCCCGAGTGGCCCGGCAGCCCGGATGCCGAGGACCGCTACATCGAGATCTGGAATCTCGTGTTCGACCAGTTCCTGCGCGGCGAGGGGAAGGGCAAGGACTACCCGCTGCTGGGGGAGCTGGACCAGAAGTCGATCGACACCGGCCTCGGGGTGGAGCGCGTGGCGTACCTGCTCCAGGGCAAGGCGAACATGTACGAGATCGACCAGGTCTTCCCGGTGATCGAGAGGGCCCAGGAGCTCTCGGGCCGCGTCTACGGCGCCGACGAGGAGGACGAGGTGCGCCTGCGCATCGTCGGCGACCACGTGCGCAGCGCACTGATGCTGGTGGCCGACGGGGTGCGCCCCGGCAACGAGGGCCGTGGCTACGTGCTGCGCCGTCTGATCCGTCGGGCGGTGCGCTCCATGCGACTGCTCGGCGTCACGGAGCCGTCGATGCCGGCGCTGCTGCCCGTCTCGAGGTCGGCGATGGTCGAGTCCTACCCTGAGCTGGAGGCGGACTTCCCGCGCATCAGCGAGATCGTGACCTCCGAGGAGGAGGCGTTCCGCCGCACGCTCGCCTCCGGCACCGCCATCTTCGACCAGCTGGTGGGCGATGTCCGCGCCGGAGGCGGCCGCTCGCTGCCGGGCGATGACGCCTTCCGCCTGCACGACACCTACGGCTTTCCGATCGACCTCACCGTCGAGATGGCCGCCGAGGCGGGCCTCTCGGTCGACGAGGACGCCTTCCGCAGCGCGATGTCCGAGCAGCGCGAGCGCGCCCGCGCCGACGCGGCCGCGAAGAAGACCGGTCACACCGACACCGCGATCTACAACCGCCTGCTCAGCCAGCGCGGGGAGGACGTCCCCTTCCTCGGGTACACCGAGTCGAGCGTCGCCACCACGGTCGAGTCCATGATGGTCGACGGCGCACTGGTGAACTCGGCGGACGCCCCGGCCGATGTCGAGCTCGTGCTGGCGGCGACCCCGTTCTACGCCGAGGCCGGCGGTCAGCTCGCCGACCAGGGCCGCATCGCCGTGGCGGGCGGCGGCATCGTCGAGATCGACGACGTCCAGAAGCCCGTGCGCGGGCTGATCGTGCACCGCGGTCGCCTGGTCGAGGGATCCGTGGCCCAGGGCGCCGAAGCCGTCGCCACCATCGACCAGGCCCGGCGCGGGGCGATCGCCCGGGCCCACACCGCGACCCACATGGTCCATCAGTCCCTGCGTGAGGAGCTCGGCGAGAGCGCGACCCAGGCCGGGTCCGAGAACTCCCCGGGACGCATGCGCTTCGACTTCCGCTATGGGCAGGGCGTCCCGCACAGCGCGCTCGAGCAGATCGAGGGCCGGGTGAACACCCTGCTCCAGGACGAGCTGGCCGTCACCGACCAGCAGATGCCCCTCGACGAGGCCCGCGCGCTCGGCGCCCAGGCGCTGTTCGGCGAGAAGTACGGCAACATCGTCCGGGTGGTCTCGATCGGCGGCGACTGGTCCCGCGAGCTGTGCGGCGGCACCCACGTCGACAGCACCGGTGCCATCGGGAGCGTCCAGCTGATGGGGGAGTCCTCCATCGGCAGCGGAGTGCGGCGCGTCGACGCCCTGGTGGGGCTGTCCGCCTACCGCTTCCAGGCCAAGGAGCACGCGCTGGTCTCCCAGCTGTCCGAGATGCTGAAGGTCGGCTCCAGCGAGGACCTTCCGGAGCGGGTCGCCTCGATGACGCAGCGCATGAAGGACATGGAGAAGCAGCTGGCCGCACTGCGCGGCCAGCAGCTTCAGGCCGAGGCGGGCAAGCTCGCCGAGCAGACGGTCGACGTCTCCGGCATCCGCCTGCTCGCCCACGACGCGGGGGAGGGGATCGCCGCCGGTGATCTGCGCACCCTCGCCCTGGACCTGCGCGCCCGACTGGGGGAGGACGTCCCCGTCGTCCTCGCTCTGACCGGGCACGAGGACGGCCGGGCCGCTCTCGTCGTGGCCACCAACGCCGGTGCCCGCGACCAGGGCCTGGTGGCCGGGACGCTGCTGCGCACCGGCGCCGAGGCGATGGGCGGGCGCGGCGGCGGCAAGCCGGACCTGGCGCAGGGGGGGGGCGGCGACCCCGCGCGCATCCCCGAGGCCCTCGCGGCGGTGCGCGGCGCGCTCGACGAGGCCGCCCGCGCATGACCGGAGCCGACGGCATCCAGGACGCCGCCGGCCTGCCGCGCGGGGTCCGGCTCGGCGTCGACGTCGGGGACGTCCGCGTGGGGCTCGCCCGCAGCGATCTCGACGGGCTGGTCGCCACCCCGGTCGAGACCCTCGAGCGGGAGCACGCGACGCGCCGCGTCCTCGCCGAGGCGCTCGAGGCGGAGGCGCGTGCCATCATGGTGGGGCTCCCCCGCTCCCTGAACGGGTCCGAGGGCCCGGCGGCCGCCAAGGCGCGGGACTTCTCCGCCGAGCTCGCCGCGATGCTGGCGCAGGCCGGCGAGGACATCGAGGTCCGACTGCTCGACGAGCGGCTGACCACGGTGTCCGCGCACCGCGCCCTGCATTCCTCGGGCCGCAAGGGACGCAAGCACCGGCAGGTCGTCGACCAGGTCGCCGCCGTGATGATTCTCCAGCAGGCACTGGACATCGAGCGGTCGACCAGTGCGCGCGCCGGGGAGCCGGTCGATCCCGTCCCCGGGCCGACCGACGCGAATGACGAGGAGAGCGCCGGATGAGCGACGAGGATGATCTGTCCTTCGAGGATCTCGCGGAGAACCAGGCCGCGGATGCGTCGAAGCACCGGGGTCGTCGTCGAGCGCCCCGCAGGCGCAACCGCTTCCTGCGCACCGTGCTCCCCGTCGTGCTGGTCGTCGCCGTGGTCCTCGGGCTCGGCTACGGCGGGTTCCAGGGGTACCGCTGGTTGACCTCCAACGTCAGCGTGGAGCAGGAGGCCACGGATTACCCGGGGCCGGGCACGGGCGAGGCCACCGTGGAGGTCGCCTCGGGCGACACCGGGGCCGACATCGCATCGACCCTGGTCGACGAGGGGGTCATCAAGTCCACCGGGCCGTTCGTCACCGTCTTCGCCAGCACGCCGGACGCCTCCGGCATCGAGCCGGGCGTGTACCGGCTCCAGAAGAAGATGGCGTCCGCCGACGCGCTCAGCGCCCTCATGGACCCCTCGAACCTCGCCGGTCACCGGGTGATCATCCCCGAAGGACTGCGCCTGACCCAGATCTGGCCGCTGCTGTCCGAGGCCAGCGGGATCCCCGTCGAGGACTTCGAGGAGGCGGCGAAGGACTACACCTCCTACGGCATCCCGGAGAACTCCGCGGAGAGCCTCGAGGGCTACCTCTGGCCCGGCCGCTACGACACCCCCGAGGGGGCCACCGCCGAGGAGGTCATCCAGATGATGTGGGACCGGATGGAGAAGCAGCTGACCGACCGGGGCATCCCCGAGGACCAGTGGCACCAGAGCCTCACCATCGCGTCGCTGGCCGAGCTGGAGGTCCGCGAGAGCGAGGACTACGGCAAGGTGGTCCGCACCATCCACAACCGGCTCGAGGGGGCCGGGGAGGCCGCCGGCACCCCGATGCCGCTGCAGTTCGACTCGACGATCCACTACATCACCGGCAAGGAGGCCGGCGTCGGGACCACCGACGAGGAGCGGCACACGAAGAGCCCGTACAACACGTACCTCAACACGGGACTGCCGCCGGGCCCGATCGCCTCCCCGGGCGGCGCCACCCTGGACGCCACCCTCGATCCGCCGAAGGGGGACTGGCTCTACTTCGTCACCGTCAACACCGATACCGGCGAGACGAAGTTCGCCGCCACCTGGGCGCAGCACGAGCAGAACGTCGCGGAGTGGCAGGCGTGGGCGCAGGAGAAGGACTGAACATGCCCGCGACCGGGATCGATGCTCCCGCCACGACCCTGAGACGCTTCGCGGTCGTCGGCTCTCCGGTGGTCCACTCGCTCTCCCCCGTGCTGCACCGCACGGCCTACGCCGAGCTCGGCATCGAGCGCGCGAGCTACGACCGCTACGACGTGCCCGCCGGCGAGCTGGCCGCCTTCCTGGAGACCTGTCCGGGACGCGAGCTGGCGGGGCTCAGCGTGACCATGCCCGGCAAACCGGAGGCCTTCGCCCTGGCCGCCGAGACGGACGCGACCTCCCGGGAACTCGGGATCGCCAACACGCTGATCCGTCGGCCCGACGAGGACGGCTGGCGCGCCGAGAACCACGACGTCCACGGGATCGTGGCCGCGCTGGGCGACCACGGCACACGCACCGCCACCACCGGCGCCGTCCTCGGCTCCGGCGCGACGGCCACCAGCGCCGTCGCCGCCCTGGTCGAGCTCGGGACCGAGCGGATCCTGCTGTCGGCCCGCAGCCCCCACAAGCTGGCGGCGCCGGAGGAGGTCGCGACCCGTGCCGGGGTGAGCACCTCCCGGGTGCCCTGGGACTCCAGCCAGGAGCTTCTGGCTGCCGACGTCCTGATCAGCGCGCTGGCCGCGGACGGCGCCCGAGCGGTCGCCGACGCCTGGGAGCGGACAGCGGACCGAACGGTCCCGACCCTGTTCCTGGACGTCCTCTACGATCCCTGGCCCGCCCCGCTGGCCGCCGTCATCGCCGCCCGCGGCGGCGACGTCGCCGACGGCCTCGAGATGCTCGCCCACCAGGCCGGCCAGCAGGTCCGATCCATGCTGTCCGTCCCCTCGGCCCCGGTGCCGCGGATGCTCGCCGCCGCCCGGGACGAGCTCGCCCGCCGCGCCGGATGATCCGGGATCGTCCCACCGCTCGGTTCCCTTGTCCGGCTCGGTAAAGGGGTAGTAAAGTGACGCGCAGTCGGCGGGTCGCCGTCGACGCCGGACGACCGAGCACGAGGAAGTGACTCATGGACCTGGATCGAGGGCCCCTGGAGGGCACCGACGATCGGCCATCCGTGGACCCCGAGGCTCCAGCGCAACCGTCCCCGACCGCGCCGATCCTCGACCCCGCCGACACCACCGCACTGCTGCGCCGCTGCACGGCTCTGGCCGCCCGGGCGCGCGTCGACCTGCTGACGGCGGGGCGGCGCTCCGCCGCCGAGGAGCTCGAGGAGGTCCTGGCCGTGCTCGGGTCCTGGGAGGGGACGGAGATCGTCGATCCCGACCCGACGATGGTCGTGCTCGCCGCGGCGGCGCTGCAGGATCTCCTCGAGCGCCTGCCCGCATCTCCCCGCCCGGAGCTCGGGGACCGGGCGGAAGCCGCCCTGCAGGTGCTGCACGCCGTGATGGCGTCCGGCCGCATCGACGCGATGGCGTGATTGTCTTCACGTCCGTGCTGGCAGAGGCCTTTTCGGTTCTCGGCGCACCCGCCGTGCGTGCTATATTTCTTCCGTTGCTGAGGCGACCACCTGTCCGGGTGGCGGAATTGGTAGACGCGCTAGCTTGAGGTGCTAGTGCCCGCTTTAGGGCGTGGGGGTTCAAGTCCCCCCTCGGACACTCACCGCACCCCTCCTGATCGATGAGACATCGGCAGGAGGGGTTCTGCGTCCCCGGTCCGGAGCGGGGATCCCCTCGAGACCGCGTGGGAGAATGACGATCATGGTCCACGTCTTCCTCCATGAGCCCGCGATCGCCGGCAACACGGGCAACGCGATCCGGCTGGCGGCCGTCACGGGCGCCCGTCTCCACCTCGTGGAGCCGCTCGGCTTCGATCTCGAGGACGCGAAGCTGCGCCGGGCGGGCCTGGACTACCACGACCTCGCCGATGTCAGGATCCATCCCGATCTCGAGCAGGCCCTCGCAACGGTTCCCGCCGCCCGGGTCCTCGCTTTCACCGCGCACACCGACGTGCGCTTCGACCAGGTCGAATACTCCCCGCAGGACGTGCTGCTGTTCGGCACCGAGCCCACCGGACTGCCCGAGCAGGTGCTCGCCCATCCGCGGATCAGCTCGCGGGTGCGGATCCCCATGCTCCCGGCGCGCCGATCCCTGAACCTCTCCAATGCCGTCTCGATCGCGGTCTACGAGGCCTGGCGCCAGCAGGGATACGACGGAGCAGGAGCATGACAGGCCCCCGACCGCCGGCGCGCCCCGCCCTGCCGCGCCGCCTCGAGCGCCGCAATGCTCTCTTCCAGCAATGGCAGGCGCTGCTGACCAACCGCACCAAGCGCACCCGCAGCGCAGAGATGCTCATCCAGGGGGTGCGCCCCATCACCCAGGCCATCACGCACGGCGTCGAGCTCCACGCGCTGCTCACCGACGGGCGCGAGCGCCCCTCCCGGTGGGCGCGCGAGCTGCTCGCCGCCCCGCCGGCACCGGTGGTCGAGCTCGCGCCCGAGCTGATGGCGGAGCTGGGGGAGCGGGCGGACGGCGCCCCGGAGCTGCTCGCCCTGGCCGCCGTCCCCGCCGACGACCTCTCCCGGCTGTCCCCGTCGTCCTCCGGGATCGTGGTGGTCTTCGATCGGCCCGCGGGCCCGGGCAACATCGGTTCCCTGGCCCGGACCGTCGACGCCCTCGGCGGGGAGGGCCTCGTGGTCACCGGGCACGGTGCCGACCCCTGGGACCCTGCGGCGATCCGGGCGAGCACCGGTTCCGTCTTCGCCGTCCCCGTGCTGCGCTCCCCGTCCCACCAGGAGGTCATGGACTGGATCGCCCGGCGACGCGAAGCAGGGGAGCCGTGGAGCGTGCTCGGCCTGGACGAGGCGGGCGGCGTCGAGCTGGCCGATGCGGACCTCACCGGTCCCGTGCTGCTCGTGGTCGGCAACGAGACCGCCGGGATGAGCTCCCGGTGGCGGGAGGCCTGCGACCGCGTCGCGGAGATCCCGATGGGCGGCAGCGCCTCCTCGCTGAACGCCTCGGTGGCCGGCTCGATCGCTCTGTACGAGGCACGACGCCAGCGGGGCCGCACCCGCGGCTGAGCCGGGGCGCTCAGGCGGTGCCGAGGGCGGCCCGCACCACCGGCGCGCCGAGCAGTCCCAGGAACGGGCCCGCCAGCAGCACGGGCCCGACGGCGAAGCGCACCCCGGGCCGACGGGTCACGACCATCACGGCCGCGCCGGCCACCCCGCTGACCACGGCGATCCCGAGCAGCGCGGCGATCAGCACCTCCCCGCCGAGCGCCGCGCTCATGAGCACCACCACCGGAAGGGTCTTCGCGTCCCCCATGCCCAGCAGCGGGGGAGCGATCAGAGCCAGCAGGACAGCGCCCAGACCCAGTACGAGGGCCAGCACGGCGGCCACCCGCAGCTCCTCCCGCAGGCCGGGCACGGCGAGGCCGCCGAGGGCGAGGGCGACGGCCACCGCGAGGGTCAGACCGCCCACCCACCGGTTGGGCAGGCGGTGCTCGCGCCCGTCGACCCACGCCAGCACCAGCGCGGGAGGGAGATAGACGAGCGCCAGCACCGCCAGCGGCAGCAGCGTCCGCACCGAGACAGGATCCACATCTCTCATTGGAACAGACCCGAGGATCCGGCGCGCGCGGATCGGCTCGCCGGTGGACGGCGGCTCCGCGGCGGGCAGCGGTTCCGCGGCGAGCGGCGGTCGCGTCGGCCGGCCCGGAGAATCTCAGATCGTCGGCGGCTGCCCGAGGGTGGACCGGACGCGGATGATCCGTCGGCGGAGCCACACCTTCCGGCCGCCGCCGAGGTAACGGCGGGTGCGGGCGTGCTCCCAGCGGCCGTACTCGGCCTCGTCGGTCAGAGCGGCGCGGACCTGGCCCACCGAGCTGCTGCGCGGGACCGTGATGATCTGGAACTCGTAGTCCTCGGCGGCGCGACCCGCCTCGAGAGGGAGGTCCCGGACCCGACGTGGATCCCGCACGTGCTCGACCTGGGCGAGAAGGGGTTCATGGGTTCCCGGCAAGGTCTTCCTCCTGTGCGCGTGAGGAGCCGGGACGCCTCCGTGGGCGTTCCGGCCGTATCCGCTGTCCATTCTGCCGCCGGACGCGGTACCGTCCAACCATGAACACGGATCCTCGCTCCGCTCTCGCTGCGCTGATCGCTGCCCTCGAACGTCACTACGAGGCGGCCTCCGCCTCCCGCGGTGACGACGACCCCGCCCTGGACGCCGCCACCGAGCAGCTCACCACGGCCTTCGACACCTACGACGACGCGCTCTTCGACGCGTACGAGATCGCCACGCCGCTCATCGTCTTCGACGGTGAGGACGACGACGTTGACGATGACGACGATTTCGACGACCTCGATGACTTCGAGGACGACGAGGACGATGACTCGGACGACTACGACGACGATGAGTACGAGGAGGGCGACGACGGGCGCTGAGCCCGTCCGCTGATCCTGCACGTCATCTTCACCACTGGTCCCTGCGCGGCACCGGGCACGCCGCCCGGTGCCGCGTACTCTGTGCGAGGCCGACGATCACGTCGGCCCTGCGCGACCGTCGCCGTCTTCCAGGAGTGTCCATGTCGTTCTTCGAGGCGGTCGTCCTCGGCCTCGTCCAGGCCCTGACCGAGTTCCTCCCGGTCTCCTCGAGCGCGCACGTGCGCGTGGTCGGCGAGCTGATGAACCCCGGGCAGGACCCGGGCGCCGCCTTCACCGCCATCATCCAGCTCGGCACCGAGACGGCGGTGCTGATCTACTTCTGGAAGGACATCACCCGGATCATCGGCAAGTGGTTCAAGGCCCTGGCCGGGAAGATCCCCCACTCCGATCCCGACGTGCGGATGGGCTGGCTGGTGATCATCGGCTCGATCCCGATCGGGGTTCTCGGGCTGCTGTTCGAGGAGCAGATCGACCACGGCCTGCGCAACCTCTACATCACCGCCACGACGCTCATCGTCTTCGGCCTCCTGCTGGGTCTGGCCGACCGGATCGCGCCGCAGCGCAAGGAGCTCACCGAGCTCACCGTGCGCGACGGCATCCTGTTCGGCCTCGCCCAGGCCCTCGCCCTGATCCCGGGCGTCTCCCGCTCCGGCGGCACCATCACCGCAGGCCTGCTCATGGGCTACTCGCGCAAGGCCGCGGCGCGCTACGCCTTCCTGCTGGCCGTGCCCGCCGTGTTCGCCTCCGGGCTGTACAAGGCGGCCCAGGAGGTCCCGGCCCTGCTGAGCGCCGACGGGCGCGCCGCCGCGGCGGCGGCCGGCGAACCCTCGCTGCTGGCGATCATCGTCGCGACCGTCGTGGCCTTCGGCGTCGGCTTCGCGGTGATCGTGTGGTTCATGCGGATCATCGAGAACTACTCCTACCTGATGTTCGTGGTGTACCGCGTGGTCGCCGGACTGGTGCTGCTGGGCCTGCTCTGGTTCGGCGTCGTCGACCCGCTCGCAGGGTCCTGAGGGAGGTCTCACAGCGGCGCCCGGCCCTGGTCGGGGCCCGTATGATCGGGGGGTGCATTCCTGGACCTCCCCGTCGATCTCACCCCTTCCCGCCTCGGGCGTGCCGCTGCGGCTGCACGACACCCGGACCGGTCGCACGGCGCCGCTGATCCCGCTGCTGCCCGGGCGGGCACGGCTGTACGTCTGCGGCATCACCCCGTACGACGCGACGCATCTCGGGCACGCCGCCACCTACCACGCCACGGACCTCATGCGCCGCGCCCTGCTCGACACGGGACTCGAGGTGGAGGTCGCCCAGAACGTCACCGACGTCGACGACCCGCTGTTCGAGCGCGCCGCCCGCGACGGCGTCGACTGGCGCGAGCTCGCCGCCTCGCAGACGGCCCTGTTCGCCGAGGACATGGAGCAGCTGCGGATCATCGCCCCGGAGACCTACCGGACGGTGTCCGAGGCGATGGACGACATCATCGCCACCGTGACCACCCTGCGCGAGCGGTGCCGCGCGTATCCCGTCACGGCGCCCGATGCCGCGGCGGACGGGGGCGTGGACTGGTACCTGGACCTGTCGATCGACGGAGCCCTCGGGGACGTCTCCGGCTGGGACGAGCAGCAGATGCTCGAGGTGTTCGCCGAGCGCGGCGGGGACCCCGAGCGCGAGGGCAAGCGCGGCACCTTCGACCCCCTGCTGTGGCGGGCCGAGCGCGCGGGCGAGCCGGCCTGGGACGCCGGCGAGCTGGGCCGGGGCAGGCCCGGCTGGCACGTGGAGTGCGTCTCCATCGCCGAGGACGCCCTGGGCCTGCCCTTCGACGTGCAGGCCGGGGGCAGCGACCTCGTCTTCCCCCACCACGACCTGGGCGCCGCGCACGCGATCGGGACGGGACGCGGCTTCGCCGCCGTGTACACCCACAGCGGCATGGTGGGCTACGAGGGCGAGAAGATGAGCAAGTCGCTGGGCAACCTCGTCTTCGTCCATCGCCTGGTGCGAGACGGCGTCGACCCGATGGCGATCCGCCTGGTGCTCATGGCCCATCACTACCGCTCCGACTGGGCCTGGACGGACCAGGAGCTGGAGCGCGCCGCGGCCCGCCTGGCGTCCTACCGCGCCGCCGCGGAGCGCGGCGGGCACCACCCCGGGACGGTCGAGGCGCTGCGCGGTGCGCTGCGCGAGGACCTCGACACCCCCTCGGCGCTCAGGGCCCTCGACGCCTGGGCGGCCGGTTCCGCTCCGCGGCCGGGCACCGATGATGACGGACCCGGCGACGTCGTCGCCGCGAGCGATGCCCTGTTCGGACTGACGCTGCGCGACTGATCCGGCCTCACTCCGATTCGCGCCGCCGCCGCAGGAACTGCTCGAACTCCTCGGCGATCGCGTCGCCGCTGGCCTCCGGCAGCTCCGCCGCGTCCTGGGCCCGCTCGAGGCGCCGCACGTACTCGGCGACGTCCTCGTCGGTGCGGGCCAGTTCGTCGACCCCGCGCTCCCAGGCCTCGGCGTCCTCGACCAGCTCGGACAGCGGAATCTGGGCGCTGACCAGCGACTGAACCTCCCGCAACAGGCCCAGAACGGCCTTCGGGGACGCGTTCTGGGACACGTAATGGGGGACCTGCACCCATGTGCTGGTCGTACGCATCCCGGCGCTCGCGGTCCGGCGGGCGAGGATCGTCGGCACCCCGATCGGTCCCGAGTACAGCTCGCTGCCGTCCACCTGCTCGGCCCGGCCGGGCTCGACCGCGGCGGAGACCGGCAGCGGACGGGTGTGCGGGGAATCCGCCAGCAGCGCCCCCAGGGAGATGACCGAGCTCACGTCCAGCCCCTGCAGCTGCTCGAGCACCTCGTCGCAGAAGCGCTTCCAGTGCAGCGACGGCTCCGGTCCCAGCACGGTGACGATCTCGGGTCCGCGCGGCGGCTGGACGATCCGCAGCTCGGTGTCCGGCCAGTCGATGACCCGCAGACCCTCCTCGGAGGTGCGGATCTCGGGGCGGTTGACCTGGAAATCGATGAAATCCTCGGCATCGACCGCTCCGACGGGCCGGGACGGCCACACGTGCAGCAGATGCTCGATCACCCCGCTGGCGGCCTCTCCCGCGTCGTTCCACCCGCTGAAAGCCGTGATGGCGATTCGACTCATCACTCCATCATAGGCTTCGGCGGCCGACCGGAGCCTGTGCGCAGGAGCACCGGATATCCTCGCCCTGGCCCGGACCGCGACCGCTCGGGCACGGAGGAGACGCACCATGAAGAGTCCCACGCTGCGCCTGGGCGCGCTGCCGCCCATCAAGGTCAGCCCCGGCACCCTGGTGACCGTCCTGGTGCTCGCCGTGATCCTCTACCCCGGCCTGGGCGGCTCCGGCGCCTCGGCGACGACCGGCGCGCTGCTGGCGCTCGGCATCGCCCTGTTCATGATCGTCTCGGTCCTGGCCCACGAGGCCTCGCACGCCGCGAGCGCCCATGCCTTCGGCGCGCGGGTCGACCACATCGCCCTGACCCTCTGGGGCGGGCACACCCAGTACCGCGGCGAGTCACTGGGCACCGTGGCCTCGATCGTGATCTCGCTGTCCGGCCCGCTGGCCAACGGCCTGCTCGCCGCGCTCACGACGGGTCTGGGTGCCCTGAGCGTCCCGGGCACACCCGCCGACGTGTTCTGGATCTACTGCAGCTTCCTGAACATCGCTCTGGCCCTGTTCAACCTGCTGCCCGGCCTGCCGATGGACGGCGGCCGCGCCCTGGAGGCCCTGCTGGGCGGGGTCCTCGGGAACGTCCTCCTCGGCACGCGCGTGACCGCCTGGATCGGGCGCATCATCGCCGTGGCCGTGGTGGCGGTGCCGCTGTGGCGGATCGTGGCGGCCCGGGGCACCGGCTCCCTCGGCCTGCTGACGCTGCTGTGGGCGCTGCTGATCGCCGGGATGCTCTGGCAGGGCGCTTCCCGGGCGCTGCAGGCCGCCACGCTGCAGCACCGCGTCGAGAGCCTCGACGCCGCGACGCTGGCCCGCCCGATGCACCTGGTCGGCCCGCAGCAGGTCCTCGCGGAGCTCGGCAGCGGGACGGACCTCGACGCCGTGCTGGTGCTCGACCGCACCGCCGCGCGGCCCGGAACGCTCGGCCGTGCCTACCGCATCCACCCTGCCGCGGCGGCCGCCGTCCCGGCCGCGCACCGCGACCGCACCCCCGTCAGCGCCGTCGCCGGCTCCGTGGGGGAGATCGGGATGCTGGAGAGCTCCCTGCGCGGCAATGCGCTGATCTCCGTGATGCTCTCCCATCCCCTGCCCGTCTACCTGGTCCGTGAGAGCGACGGGCGGGCGCGCGGGGTCATCATGAGCGCCGATGTCAACGGACTTCTGCGCGGACGGTGAACACGATGACACCTGATCGCCGACGTCTCACCTCCCGTCATATGCTGGACGCATGACGCAGCAGCCCACGCCTCGAGCTCCCCGCCGCGGCCTGGACCGCACCGGTTCCTTCGATCTCGGCGACAAGGTCCAGCTCGCCGACACCAAGAACCGCCGGCACACCATCACGCTGCGGCCCGGCGGGCAGTTCCACACCCATCGCGGCGTGCTCGAGCACGACCAGCTGATCGGCGCCGAGGACGGCGTGGTCGTCGAGGACTCCCGGGGCACCCGCTATCAGGCGCTGCGGCCGCTGTACGCCGACTACATGCTCTCGATGCCGCGCGGCGCCGCGATCATCTACCCCAAGGACACCGCGCAGATCCTCATGTGGGGAGACATCTTCCCGGGCGCGCGGGTGCTCGAGGCGGGTGTCGGCTCCGGCGGTCTGACCACTGCGCTGCTGCGCGCCGTGGGCGAGGAGGGCAGCGTCCACTCGATCGAGCGCCGCGAGGACTTCGCCGAGGTCGCCCGGGAGAACGTCGAGACCTATTTCGGCGCCCCCCACCCCTCCTGGGATCTCACCGTCGGGGACTTCCAGGACGTCGCCCCGGCTCTGTGCCCGGACGGCCCCGCGGTGGACCGCGTGGTGCTGGACATGCTCGCCCCCTGGGAGTGCATCGACGCCGCCGCCGAGGTGCTCGTCTCCGGCGGGGTCTTCCTCACCTACGTCGCGACCGTCACCCAGCTCTCCCGGACCGCGGAGGCCCTGCGGGACCATGGCGAGTTCACCGAGCCGACCGCCTGGGAATCCTTCGTGCGACCCTGGCACCTCGAGGGCCTGGCTGTGCGTCCCGAGCACCGTATGAACGCCCACACCGGCTTCCTGCTGACCTCCCGGCGGACGGCCCACGGAACGCCTGCCCTGACCCGCGTGACCCGGCCCGCTCCGGGCTCCCGGGTCGAGGAGGAGCTGGCCGATCCCGCCAACGAGGGTTTCGGCGGTGCCTCGACCGAGTGGGGACCGCAGGACGTGGGGGAGCGCGGTGTGGCGCCGCGCAAGCTCAAGCGTGCGCTGCGCGACATCCGACAGGGCCGCGACCGCTGATGCGTCCTGAGGCGAGGGAAGGAGAGCGGGGACACTGATGACGATGAAGACCTATGCGGAGATGACCGCCGAACTGGACAAGATCGCCGCCCACAACGAGCGGCTGACCGGATCGCTGCGTGCCGCGCGCGCCCAGATCGTCGAGCTCAAGAGCGATCTCGAGCGGGTCGGAGACCCTCCGAACTCCTACGCGACCTTCCTGCGCCGCACCGAGGGCACCACGATCGACGTGCTGCACAACGGGCGCAAGCTGCGGGTGGCGACCGCCGCGAGCCTGGACCTGGACGCCCTCGCCCCCGGTGCCGAGCTGCGGTTGAACGAGGCCCTGGCAGCGGTCGAGGCCGTCGCCCCCAGCGACGCCGGCAATGTCGTGCCCGTGGTCGAGTCCCTCGCCGATACGCGTCTGCTGGTGGCCGTCGCCCCGGACGACATCCGGGCGCTGCGCCGCGCCGGAGGACTGGCCGATCAGACGCTGCACCCCGGCGACCACGTCCTGGTCGATCTCAAGGCGCAGCTGGTGCTGGAGCGCATCGACCGCGCCGAGATCACCGACCTGGTCCTCGAGCAGGTCCCCGACGTGTCCTTCGACGAGATCGGCGGCCTCGGCGACCAGATCGAGGCGATCCGCGACGCCGTCGAGCTGCCGTTCCTGCAGCAGGACCTCTACCGCACCTACGGCCTGCGCCCGCCGCAGGGCGTGCTGCTGTACGGCCCGCCCGGCTGCGGCAAGACGATGATCGCCAAGGCCGTCGCCCACGAGCTGGTGCTGCGCAGCGCCGAGGTGCGCGGGGTCAGCGTCGCCGAGGCGCTGGAGAACTCGGCGTTCCTGAACGTCAAGGGCCCCGAGCTGCTGAACAAGTACGTCGGCGAGACCGAGCGCTCGATCCGCCTGGTGTTCGAGCGGGCCCGGGAGAAGGCCGCCGCCGATCATCCCGTGGTGATCTTCTTCGACGAGATGGAGGCCCTGTTCCGCACCCGCGGCACCGGGCTGTCCAGCGACGTGGAGACCACGATCGTGCCCCAGCTGCTGGCCGAGATCGACGGGGTGGAGGGCCTGGACAACGTGATCGTCATCGGCGCCTCCAATCGCGAGGACATGATCGATCCGGCCATCCTGCGCCCGGGCCGGCTCGACGTGAAGATCCGCGTGCGGCGCCCCCACGCCCGCGCGGGACGCGAGATCCTCGGTCTCTACCTCGACGAGACGGTGCCCATGCGCGAGGACCGCACGGGGCTGCTGGACCTCGCCGTCTCGGAGATCTACGACGACGGCCCCTCCTCGGCCTTCGTCCGCCTGGAGTACGCCGACGGCAGCGACGAGACGCTCCACTTCCGCGATTTCGTCTCCGGGGCGACGCTGCGCAACATCACCGACCGCGCCAAGAAGCTCGCCGTCAAGGACCAGCTGCTCAGCGGTCAGGAGGGTCTGACCGCCCAGCACCTGCGCGATGCGATCACCGCCGAGTTCGTGGAGAACGAGGACCTGCCCTCGGCGGCCCATCCCGAGGACTGGGCCCGGGTCTCGGGGGCGCGGGGGCGGCGCATCGACGCCGTCGTCCCGCTGCAGGGCCGCTCCCGCGCCGCCGAGGAGGCCTCCCGATGACCGGACCTCTCGGGCATGTCCCGCACGACCCCCTGACCACCGAGCGCGTGATGGGCATCGAGACCGAGTTCGGGGTGATCCACGCCGATCTCGAGGACCGCTCCCGCGCCGGGGCCGGCAGCGCGATCCTGCTGTCCCATCTCGTGGTCGGCGCCTACGCCCTGCTGGACCCGCGTGAAGGGGCCCGGGGCCGCCGCGTGCGCTGGGACTACGGGGACGAGACGCCGCTGCGCGACGCCCGCGGCTTCGAGCTGCAGCGCGCCGCGGCCCACCCCACCCAGCTGACCGACGAGGTGCGCGACGCGCATGTGCCCAGCGTCGAGCTGGACCAGCCGGTGGCCGGGCCGGAGGTCGCCCCGGAGGGCGATGACACCGAGGTGCTCACCTGGGCGGCGCAGCGCTCCATCGGCAACGCCGTGCTCCGCAACGGGGCCCGCTGGTACGTCGACCACGCTCACCCCGAGTACTCCGCCCCCGAGGTCACCCGGGCTCGCGAGGCCGTGGTCGTCGACCGCGCGGGCGAGGAGATCGCCCGCTCCGCGATGGAGATCCTGCAGGCCGCCGAGGGCATCCCGGACGTGGCCCTGTACAAGAACAACACCGACGGCAAGGGCGCCTCCTACGGCACCCACGAGAACTACCTCGTCGACCGGGCAGTGCCCTTCGAGCGGGTGGCCGCCGCGATGCTCCCCTTCCTGGCCACTCGCCAGGTGCTCGTCGGCGCCGGCCGCGTGGGGCGGGGCACCCGCGGCGAGCACCCCGGCTTCCAGCTCTCCTCCCGCGCGGACTTCATGGAGGCCGAGGTCGGGCTCGAGACGACCCTGAACCGTCCGATCGTCAACACCCGCGACGAACCGCACTCGGACCCCTCCCGCTTCCGCCGCCTGCACCTGATCATCGGCGACGCCAACCTGCTCGAGGAATCCACCTTCCTCAAGCTCGGCACCACGTCGCTGGTGCTCGCTGCCCTGGAGGCCGAGCACCGCAGCGGGGAGCCGATCCTGCCGGACCTGCGCCTGGCCGACCCGGTCGCGGCGGTCCGCACGATCAGCCACGACCCGTCCCTGCAGGCCACGGTGACGCTCGCCGACGGCCGCGAGCTGACGGCCCTGGCGATCCAGCGACTCCTGCTCGCGGCGGTCTCCGCGGCCGCCGACACCGGCGACGACGAGACCGCGCAGGTGCTCGCCACCTGGGGCGAGCTGCTCGACCTGCTGGAGCAGGACCCGATGCTCGCCGCGGATCGCGTCGAATGGGTCGCCAAGCTCCAGCTGCTGGATCGCTACCGCGCCCGCCACGGCCTGGACTGGTCGGATCCGCGCCTGGTCATGGTCGACCTGCAGTACTCGGATCTGCGCCCGGACCGAGGCCTGTTCACGAAGCTGCGCGCCGCCGGTGCCGTGCGCACCCTGATCGACCAGGACGAGGTGGACGCGGCCGTCACCACCGCTCCCACCTCGACGCGGGCCCACCTGCGCGGCGGCCTGATCTCCGCCCATGGCGAGCACGTGCCCTCGGCCGGCTGGGACGCGATCACACTCGCCGGCCGCGAGGACGGGCACCGCCTGCGCCTGGCCGATCCGCGCCTCGGCTCCGCCGCCTGGTGCGCCCTGGCCGGCATCGACCTGTCCGATGATCCCGAGGCGATCCTCGACGCGCTGCGTCGAGCCGTCTCCGAGTCCTGAGGAGGACCTCATGTCCCAGCAGTCCCTGCACGGCCCCGGCCATGACGACGACGACGCGGCCGGCGCCCCCGACGCCACCGGCGGGCAGACCTTCGCCTCCGCCCAGGGCTCCGACGATCTGCTCGACGAGATCGACTCGGTACTCGAGTCCAACGCCGAGACCTTCGTGCGCTCCTTCGTCCAGAAGGGCGGCCAGTGACCCGATGATCCGTCGCGTCGGAGGACTGGAGACCGAGTTCGGCCTGGTGTGCGTCCGGGCCGACGGCACCCGCGCCCTGGAGCCGGAAGCGGCAGCCCGCGAGCTGTTCCGCCCGGTGGTGGCGATGGGCCGCTCCTCGAACGTGTTCCTGCGCAACGCGGCCCGGCTCTACCTCGACGTGGGCTCCCATCCGGAGTACGCCACCGCGGAGTGCGACGACTGGTGGGAGCTGGTCGCCCAGGACCGGGCCGGGGAACGGATCTTCGCGGATCTCGTCGCGCAGGCCGATCAGCGCCTGGCCGCCGACGGGCAGGACGCCCGCATCCACCTGCTCAAGAACAACGTCGACTCCGCGGGCAACGCCTTCGGTTCTCATGAGAACTACCTCGTGGATCGCCGCGGCGAGTTCACCCGCCTGCCCCGGTACCTGCTGCCGTTCCTGGTCACCCGCCAGATCATCACCGGCGCCGGGGGAGTGGTCCGCGACGACGCGGCGCCCGAGGGCCGGTTCGTCTTCTCCCGCCGCAGCGACCACATGTGGGAGGCGGTCTCCTCGGCGACCACCCGCACCCGCCCCATCATCAACACGCGCGACGAGCCGCACGGCGACCCGACCCGCTTCCGCCGCCTGCACGTCATCGTGGGCGACTCCACCATGAGCGAGGTGTCCACCCACCTGCGCTTCGCCACCACGGACCTGGTGCTGCGGGTGATCGAGGCCGGACGGGCCCTGCCCGAGCTCGCCCTGCACGACGACATCGCCGCGATCCGCGCCGTCGCCCGCGACCTCACCGGACGAGCGCCGATCCCCACCGCGAACGGGTCCAGCACCACCGCCGTCGAGGTGCAGCAGCGCTGGCTGGACCTCGCCGCCGAGGTCGCCGAGGACGGCGCCGAGCAGGAGGTGCTGCAGACCTGGCAGCTGGGGATCGACGCGGTCCGCACGGGGGACCGCTCCTGGGCCGGGACCCACCTCGACTGGGCGATCAAGGAGAGGCTGTTCGACCAGGTCGCCACGCGACGCGGCGTGGACCTGGCCGATCCGGGGATCGAACGGCTCGAGCTGGCCTATCACGACATCGATCCCGCCGGGAGCATCTTCCAGGCGCTCCAGCGCCGGGGCCTGGCCCCGTCGGTGCTTCCCCACCAGCGGATCGAGGACGCGCGCGAGCATGCCCCGCGCAGCACCCGCGCCCATCTGCGCGGCCAGGTCGTCACCGCCGCGCAGCAGCACGGCGTCGACCACGTGGTGGACTGGACCACCCTGCGCCTGACCCGCCCCGGGGCCATGCCGGTGCAGGTGCTGGACCCCTTCGCGACCTCGCTGCCGGAGGTCGACGCCCTGCTCGCCGAGATCCGCCGGCACGGCGAGTCCGCAGCGCCCCCGGCCCCGCCCGCCTGAGGCGAGGACGGCCCGTCCGGTGACCGTCCCCACCCTGGGAACGACGCCGCCCCGCCCCCGTACCCTGGTGCCCGCGCCCCGCTCGGGGTCCCTGATCCGAAAGGCCCGCTCTTGATCCGCCGCCGCACGCTGCTGACCACCGCCCTCGCCGCCTCCGCCGTCATCGGTCTGGCCGCCTGCTCCGAGGACGGCTCCGACCCCGAGGCCACCGGTGCCTCCGACGCGGGCGGGGGCTCCGAGAGCGGCGGGCCGCCCGCGCTCTCGGGCGTCACGATCAGCGAGGACCTCGGCGCGGAGCCGACGGTCGAGTTCTCCGCCCCGCTGAGCATCTCCGCGGCCGACGCCGAGGTCGTCGTGCCGGGCGACGGCGCGACCATCGCCGAGGGCGACACCCTGATCTGGCGCAGCCTCTACGTCGACGCGAGCAGCGGCGAGACCCTCCAGTCCTGGTGGCAGGGCGCCCCGGCCGGTGGCCTGCAGGTCACCGCCGACGGCGTCGGCCAGGCGGCCTTCGACGTCTTCACCACCATGACGGTCGGCTCGCGCTTCGCGATGGCCGGCTGGCAGCAGGACCAGTCCGGGCAGGCCCGTTCCCTGATCCAGGTCGCCGACATCGACCGCGTCGTCGAACCCCTGCGCGCCGAGGGCGAGCCCGGCGACCCCTCCGGGGACTTCCCGGCCGTCACCCTGGGTGAGAACGGGGCCCCCGCCCTCGAGGGCGCCCCCGAGGGGGATCCGCCCACCGAGACCACCCGCGAGGAGCTCACCGTCGGCACGGGGGACACCACCCGCGAGGGCGACTACCTGGTCATGCACTACACCGGGTGGAACTGGACCGACGGGAAGCAGTTCGACTCCTCGTGGGAGCGCGGCGCCCCGTTCTCGTTCGTGCAGGGCGGCGGCTCGGTCATCGCCGGGTGGGACCAGAACCTCCTCGACCTCCCCGTGGGCAGCCAGGTGATGCTGGTGGTGCCGCCGGCCGAGGCCTACGGCACCAAGGAGGAGTCCCAGCACGAGCTCGCCGGCCAGACGCTGATCTTCGTCATCGACGTCCTCGACGCCGCCCATCGCACAGACTGACCAGACCGGAACCACCCCCGGACCCCACCGACCGAAGGAGCCCCCATGGACCGCAGCAAGCCCGAGATCGACCACCCCGAGGGCCCCGCGCCCACCGAGCTGACCAGCCGCGACGAGATCGTCGGCGACGGCGAGCAGGCCGGCAGCGGCGACGTGGTCGACGTCCACTACGTCGGCGTCTCCCATTCCACCGGCGAGCAGTTCGACGCCTCCTGGGACCGTGGCGAGCCGCTGCGCTTCCAGCTCGGCGTCGGCCAGGTCATCTCCGGCTGGGACCAGGGCGTCCAGGGCATGAAGGTGGGTGGCCGGCGGCGGTTGGAGATCCCCGCCTCCCTCGCCTACGGCGACATGGGCGCACCGCCCGTCATCGCACCGGGCGAGTCGCTGATCTTCGTGTGCGACCTGGTGGCGGTGCACCAGCGCTGAGCACGTCCGCCACGGCAGCGGCGGGGGAGCCCCAGGAGGAGGAGCAGGCGAGCCTCTTCGCGGCCCCCGCCGCCGCCGTTCCCGAGACCGCCCCGCACGACCCGGGCCGCGATGCGGCGGCCCGGGGCCGAGGCCTGCGCACCACCGCGGGCTTCGACGTGGCCGAGGAGCTGCCGGTGGCGAGCGTGCGCCTGGTCGGGGTGCTCCCGCATCTGGACCGCCCGTTCGAGTACGCCGTGACACCGGAGACCGCCGAGGCCGGCCCCGGGATGCGGGTGCGGGTGCGGTTCTCCGGCCGGGACACCGAAGGCCTCGTCCTCGACCGGCTCGCGGAGCCGACCACCGACCGCGCGCTGGCGCCGCTGCGCCGCCTGGTCTCGACCGACGTGGTGGTGCCCCCGGCGATGATGCGAGTCTGCGAGGACGTCGCCGCCCGCAGCGGCGGCACCGTCGGCGACGTGCTGCGCCTGGCCCTGCCCCCGCGCCACGCCCGGGCCGAGAAGGCCGATCGGGCCGCCGCGGAGAAGGAGCAGGAGAAGGAGCAGGAGCAGGAGACCACCGCCGAGGTGCCGGATGCCGCCGCGGTGGAGGCCGCGCCGGAGCCCCCGGAGTCCCCGGAGCCCTCCGAGCCGGCCCCGCGCCCGGGGGACCGCTACGTCGGCCTGGCCGCCCTGCTCTCCCGCGCCGGCGATCGCTCCGGCCCCGTGCCCCGCGCCGCCCTCACCCTGGATGCCGCCGATCCCTGGACGGTGGTGACCGCCGACGCCCTCGCCGACCTCGCCGACGGCCAGGGCGCCCTGGTCATCGCCCCCGACCAGCGGGACGTGGCCCGGCTGAGCCGGGTGCTGACCGCGCGCGGCCTGGCCCACGAGGTGCTCGCCGGCACCGAAGGCCCCGAGAAGCGGTACCGCACCTTCCGCCGGATCCTGCGCGGAGCGACCCGGATCGTGCTCGGCAACCGCTCGGCCGCCTTCGCCCCGGTCCGCGACCTCGCCCTGGTGATCTGCGTGGACGAGTCCGACGATCTCCTCGAGGAGCCCCGCGCGCCCTACCCCCACGTGCGCACGGTGCTGCAGTGCCGCTCGCGGGAGGAGCGCTGCGCGCTGCTGTTCCTCTCCGCCAGCGACTCGGTGCCGCTGCGGGCCCTGATCGACGCCGGCTACCTCGCCCGGCTGGACCCGCTGCCGGCCCCGGTCACGAGAGTGCGCCCGCACATCGTGGCCATGGACCAGTACCTGCGCGACCGCGAGGGCGCCTCCGGCCGCTCCCGCCTCCCGCAGGAGGCGATGCGGGTGATCCGTCGGGGGCTGGCCCGCGGCCCCGTCCTGGTCCAGGTGCCGCGCTCCGGGTACGTCCCGGCGATCGCGTGCACCTTCTGCGGGACCCGCGCCCAGTGCCCCCGCTGCGCCGCGCAGCTGTCGATCACCGGACGCGGCGGGCACCTGCACTGCCGGGTGTGCGGCCGGCGCGAGGACGGCTACCGCTGCCCCGAGTGCGACCGCACCCGGGTCCGCGCCATGGTCATCGGCTCCACCCGCACCGCCGAGGAGCTCTCCCGCGCCTTCCCCGCCGTGACGCTGCTGGTCTCCGGGGGAGCGCACGGCGCGCTCGAGGACTCCGAGGTGCCCGGCGACGCGATCGTCGTGGCCACCCCCGGGGCCGAGCCCTCGCCCCCGGACCGCTTCGCCGCGGCGCTGCTGCTGGACGCCGACGCGATGCTGGGCCGCGCCGCCTTCGACGCCGATGTCGAAGCGGTCCGGCGCTGGCGCAACGCGATCGCCCTCGTCCGCAGCGCCGAGCAGGGCGGGGAGGTCCTCGTGGTCGGCACCGCGACGCTGCCGGCGATCCGTGACCTCGTCGCGCACCGCTCGAGCGCGTTCCTGGACCGGGTGCTCGAGGACCGCCGCGAGCTCGACCTGCCCCCCTTCGGCCGGATCGCCGAGATCATCGGGGACAAGGAGGCCTGCCGCAGCTTCCTGGAGACCACTGATCTTCCCGACGGGAGCGAGGTCTTCGGCCCCGTGGACCTCGAGGGCGCCGACGCGGCCGGACGCGCCCGGGCCGTGGTGCGGCTGGACCCCCACCGCTCCCGGGAGCTGGCCGACGCGCTGCGCGCCGGGGTCGCCGCCCGCTCCGCCCGCAAGGCCCGCGGATCGCTCCGGGTGCGGCTGGATCCGCCCGACGTGTTCTGACCCGCCCGGCGTGTCCTGATCCGCCCGCCGGGTCGGACACGCCGCCGGTCGTGCCCGATTCCGGCGCCCCGCCCGCGTAGTGTGACCGGGAACACCAGCACTCCACCGCGACGACGCGATGAAGGGACCGCGATGTCTTCGAACTCCTCCTCGGCATCGAGCACCTCCGAGGAACGCCCGGACCTCGCCGAGGGAGAACGAGCCCCCGCCGAGACCGGACGCACCCTCCTGGTCCGTCGGCTGGGTCTGGCGCTCGGCGTCGTCGCCGCCATCGTGATCTACGCGATCATGCCCGCCGACGTGCCCCATGCGGCGCGGCTCACCGCGGCGACGGCCGTGCTGATGGCGGTGTGGTGGATGACCGAGGCGCTGCCGATCCCGGCGACCGCCCTGGTCCCGGTGGTCGTCTTCCCCGTGCTCAATGCGGACGTCGGCTTCGACGAGGTCGGCGCGTCCTACGGCAACCACATCATCTTCCTGTTCATGGGCGGCTTCATGCTGGCCCTGGCCATGCAGCGCTGGAACCTGCACAAGCGCATCGCCCTGGCCATCGTCGGCATGATCGGCACCAGCCCCTCGCTGCTGGTGCTCGGTTTCATGGTGGCCACCGGCTTCGTCTCCATGTGGGTCTCGAACACCGCGACCGCCGTGATGATGCTGCCGATCGGCGTCTCCGTGCTGCTGCTGGTCAACCGGCTCCGCCTCGACGATGCCGCCGCGAAGGGCGAGGAGCCGGGGGAGAGCGTCGACCCCGACCCCGACGGCGGCGACACCTCCACGGCGGTCCGCTCGAACTTCGGCGTCGCCCTCATGCTGGGCATCGCGTACGCCGCCTCCATCGGCTCGCTCGCGACCATCATCGGCACCCCGCCCAATGCCCTGCTCGCCGCTCACATGAGCCAGGACTTCGGGATCACGATCGGTTTCGGGCGGTGGATGATCGTCGGCGCCCCGATCGCCGTGGTCTTCATGGTGATCGCCTGGCTGCTGCTGACCAAGGTTCTGTTCAAGCCCGAGATCTCCGAGATCCCGGGCGGCGCCGAGCTGATCCGCGCCGAGCGGCGCAAGCTCGGCAGGATCTCCTCGGGCGAGGTGCGCGTGCTGGTCGTCTTCGTGCTCGCCGCCCTCAGCTGGGTCTTCGTCCCGCTGATCTGGCGGATCCTGGGGGCCGGGGAGCCGCCCATCGGCGATGCCGGCATCGCCATGGTGGTCGCTCTGGCGCTGTTCCTGCTCCCCGCCGGTGCGGCGCGCGGGGTGCGTCTGCTGGACTGGGATGCGGCGGTCAAGCTGCCCTGGGGCGTGCTGCTGCTCTTCGGCGGCGGTCTCGCCCTCAGCGGTCAGTTCGGCAGCTCGGGGCTGACGGAGTGGATCGGCGAGGTCACCGTGCAGATCGGCGGCCTGCCGGTGGTGCTGGTGGTGGCGGTCTGCGCGGCCGGGGTCCTGTTCCTCACCGAGCTCACCTCGAACACCGCGACCGCGGCGACCTTCCTGCCGGTGGCCACCGCCGTCGCCGCAGGCATCGGGATCGACCCGATGATGCTGGCGGTTCCCGTGGCCATCGCCGCCACCTGCGCCTTCATGCTCCCCGTCGCGACCCCGCCGAACGCCATCGCCTTCGGCTCCGGGTACGTGAGGATCCCGCAGATGGCGCGGGCGGGCATCTGGCTGAATCTCATCGGCATCGTGCTGATCACGGCCACCACGATGACCCTGGCGGTGTGGGTGTTCGGACTCGTGTACTGACGACGCAGGGTCCTGGACCCCCTGGTCGCCCCGTAGACTCGGACCATCATGCGTCTGCTCTTCGCCGGCACCCCCGAGGTCGCCCTCCCCTCCCTGCGCACCCTGCTCGACTCGCACCACGAGGTCGTCGGGGTGCTCACCCGGGCCGACGCCCGGGCGGGCCGCGGCCGCACCCTCACCCCCAGCCCCGTCAAGGCGCTGGCCCGGGAGGCCGGCGTCCCGGTGCTGACCCCTGCCACGCTGCGCGATGAGTCGGTCCAGCAGCAGCTGCGCGACCTGGCCCCCGACGCGGCGCCGGTGGTCGCCTACGGCGGCATGGTCCCGCCCGCCGCCCTGGACATCCCCGTCCACGGCTGGGTCAACCTCCACTTCTCCCTGCTGCCGGCATGGCGCGGCGCCGCCCCCGCCCAGCGCGCCGTGCTGGCCGGCCGGCACGAGACCGGACTGAGCGTGTTCCGCCTCGAGCAGGGCCTGGACACCGGGGACGTCCTCGCCACCGCCCGGACCGACATCGGCGCGTTCGAGACCTCCGGCGAGCTGCTCGAGCGCATGGCCGTCGAGGGCGCCCCGGTGCTGGCCGCGGTGATGGACGCCCTCGAGGACGGGTCGGCGACGGCCACCCCGCAGGACCACGCCGCCGCCACTCACGCCGCGAAGCTCTCGACCGCCGAGGCCGCGATCGACTGGACCCTGCCGGCGGAGCAGGTCAGCGCCCACATCCGCGGGATGAGCCCGGCCCCGGGAGCCTGGACGCTGCTGGACGGGTCCCGCACCAAGATCCTCGGTCTCGAGGCCGCCCCGGAGCACGCCCCGCTGCCGCCGGGCCGGATCGAGGCCACCAAGCGCCAGGTGCTCGTGGGCACCGGCACCGACGTGCTGGCCCTGGCACAGCTCGCCCCGGCCGGGAAGCGGCCCATGCGGGCCGCCGACTGGGCCCGCGGCGCCGGTCTGGAGGCCGACGCCACCTTCACGCAGGACGGAGCACAGGCATGAGCGAACAGCATCGAGGACGCGACGGCCGCCGCGCAGGGGGTCGGCGCGACGGCCGCGACGCGAAGGGGCGCGAGCGCTCCGGCTCCCGGGGCGCGGGCGGCCCCCGCCGCGGCTATTCCGCCTCCCGTCCCTCCGAGCGGGGTCGCCGCGCGACCCCGTCGCGGCAGGTCGCCTTCGAGGGACTGCGCCTGGTGCGCGAGGAGGACTCCTACGCGAACCTGGTCCTGCCGCGCCTGCTGCGCAGCCGCCGGGTCTCCGGCCGCGACGCCGCCTTCACGACCGAGCTGTTCTACGGCTCGCTGCGCGCCCAGGGACGACTGGATGCGATCCTCGCCGCCTGCGTGGACCGTCCGCTGGCAGAGGTCGAGCCCGCACTGGTCGACGTGCTGCGCCTCGGTGCCTACCAGCTGCTGGACATGACGGTCGCCCCGCACGCCGCGACCTCCGAGACGGTGGCCCTGGCCCGTTCCGAGGTCGGTGCGGGCGCCGCCAGCTTCGTCAACGCCGTGCTGCGCCGGGTGGGGGAGAGGACCTTGGGGGAGTGGATCGAGGAGGTCGCCCCCGACCGGGAGGACGACCTCGCGGGGCACCTGGCCGTCGTCCATTCCCATCCCCGCTGGGTGGTGCGCGCCCTGAGCGACGCCCTGGCCGGGCACGGTCGCTCCCGCGAGGAGCTCGACGAGCTGCTGGCCGCCCAGAACGCCGCGCCGCCGGTCTCCCTGGTCATGCGGCCCGGGCTCACCGACCTCGACGAGCTCATCGACCACGGCGCGAGCCAGGGGAACCTGAGCGTCTTCGCCGCCGCCTGGCCCTCCGGCGATCCCGGCGGCCTGGAGCTGGTCCAGCAGGGCCGCGTCGCGGTGCAGGACGAGGGCAGCCAGCTCGCCGCCCTCGCCCTCGCGCTCGGCGCCGACGATCTGGTCCACGCCGAGGACGCGCACTGGCTGGACCTCTGCGCCGGCCCCGGCGGCAAGACCGCCCTGCTGGGCGGGCTGACCGTCGGCCATGACGCCGACCTCCTCGCCGTCGAGCTGCAGGAGCATCGCACCGCGCTGGTCGACGGCGCGGTCGCCGCCCTCCAGGACGCGGGCTGCGAGATCACCACCCGCACCGCCGACGGCACCACGATCGGCGCCGAGCTGCCCGGGCGATTCTCCCGCGTCCTCGCCGACGTCCCCTGCTCCGGGCTCGGCGCGCTGCGCCGGCGGCCCGAAGCCCGCTGGCGCCGCACCCCGGCCGACATCGGCCACCTCGGAGGCCTGCAGCGCGACCTGCTGCGCTCGGCGCTGGCAGCCGCCGCACCGGGCGGCGTGGTCGCCTACGTGACCTGCTCCCCGCACCTCGCCGAGACCCGTCTGGTGGTCGCCGACGTCCTCTCCGAGCGCGACGACGTCACCCAGCTCGACGCCCGCGACGCCGTCCGGGCCGGGATCCTGCCCGCCGCCCGGCCCGGGGTCGACCTCGGTGAGGGCCCGGCCGTGCAGCTGTGGCCGCACATCCACGGCACCGACGCCATGTACATCTCCCTGCTGCGCCTTGCAGACGCCCCGACCGTGGAAGGACCCGCATGAACGCCGCGTACTCGACCGATGGCCACTACATCCACCCCAGCATCCTCAACGCCGATCTCATGGACATCGGCGGCGAGCTGGACAAGATCGCGACGGCGGACAGCGTCCACGTCGACGTGATGGACAACCACTTCGTCCCCAACCTCACGTTCGGACCCAGCATGGTCGAGCAGATCGTCGAACGCAGCGCGATCCCCGTGGACGCGCACCTGATGATCGCGGACGCCGACCGCGAGGCCCCCGCCTACGCCGAGGCCGGGGCCGCCTCGGTCACCTTCCACCTCGAGGCCGCCGCCGCCCCCATCAAGCTCGCCCGGGACCTGCGGCGCAAGAACACCGAGGCGGGCGTCGCCCTGCGGCCGGCCACCCCCGTCGAGCCGCTGCTGGACGTCATCGGGGAGTTCGATCTGCTGCTGCTGATGACGGTGGAGCCGGGCTTCGGCGGGCAGAGCTTCCTGGAGTCCATGCTCCCCAAGATCCGTCGGGCGCGCCGCGCCGTCAGCGACGCGAACCTCGAGGTGTCGATCCAGGTCGACGGCGGTGTCAGCCGCGAGACCGTGGAACGCTGCGCGGAGGCCGGTGCCAACGTGTTCGTGGCCGGCTCGGCGATCTACCGCGCCCAGGACGCCGCCGAGGAGATCTCCGCCCTGCGCGACCTCGCGCGGGGCCACTCCGCGCACTGACGGCGCCGCGACCGCTCCATGGACCTGCTGCACTGGCTCTTCACCGCGAGGATCGACATCGCGGGAGGGCAGTTCATCCTGCTGCGCGAGGTGCTGGGCAACCTCTTCGGGCTGCTCAGCGCCCTCGGCGGCATGCGCCGCAAGGTCTGGGCCTGGCCGATCGGCATCGCCGGCAACCTTCTGCTGCTGACCGTGTTCCTGGGCAGCGTCTTCGGCAACCCCGACTCCGTGGACCTGCTCGGACAGGCCGGCCGCCAGGTCATGTTCGTGCTCACCAGCATCTACGGCTGGGTCCGCTGGCGTCAGGCACAGCACGACGGCGGCACCGCGGTGCAGCCGCGCTGGGCCTCCTGGGGTACCCGCGCCCTGCTCGTCGTCGCTCTCGTCGGCGGCACCGCGGCGCTGACCCCGCTGTTCCGGGCGCTGGGCTCCTACGAGCCGGTCTGGGCCGACGCCTGGATCTTCGTCGGCAGCCTGCTGGCGACCTTCGGCATGGCCAAGGGCTGGGTCGAGTTCTGGCTGATCTGGGTCGCCGTCGACCTCGTGGGCGTGCCGCTCCTGGTCAGCGCCGGCTACTACGCGAGCGCCTTCATGTACGTGTTCTACGGCGCCTTCACCCTGGCGGGCTTCGTCGTCTGGTGGCGGGTGCGGAACCGTCAGGAGCCCGCGGAGGAGGGGGCGGTCTCCGTGGAGACCGCGCACCTGGATCCGACGGTCCGCCGGGAATGATCCGTCGGGCGTGATCCCGCTCCCGGAGGGCGGTCGCCCGCACGGGCGGAGCAGCGGGGCGCGTACCCTGGAGGAGTGAAGGATTTCGAGGCACTGTTCGCCGAGCTCACCGAGAAGGCCCGCGCCCGACCCGAGGGGTCGGGCACCGTCCGCGAACTCGACGCCGGGGTGCATCAGATCGGCAAGAAGATCGTGGAGGAGGCCGCGGAGGTCTGGATGGCCTGCGAGCACGAGTCCCAGGAGGACGCCGCCATGGAGATCAGCCAGCTCCTCTACCACCTGCAGGTGATGATGGTCGCCAAGGGCATCTCCCTCGAGGACGTCTACCGGCAGCTCTGAGCCACCGCCACCTGCTGCCCCCACTCCACCGTCTCCCCATCGAATCGGCCGGCTCCCGTCGGCCCCGTCCCATGCGCCGCCGCGGCGGCCGAGGAGGATCCGTGCTGCGCATCGCCGTCCCCAACAAGGGCGCCCTGTCCGACCCCGCCGCCGACCTGCTGGCCGAGGCCGGCTACCGGCGCCGCGGCATGGCCAAGGAGCTCGTGGTCATCGACCAGGAGAACGACGTGGAGTTCTTCTACCTCCGCCCTCGCGACATCGCGGTGTACGTCGGCTCCGGCACGGTGGACGTCGGCATCACCGGGCAGGACATGCTGATCGACTCGCGCACCCCCGCGCAGGAGATCCTGTCGCTCGGCTTCGCCGGGTCCACCTTCCGCTTCGCCGCCCCGCTCGGGACCCGGTCGGACGTCTCCGACCTGGTCGGCGCCCGCATCGCCACGAGCTACGAGAACCTGGTCGAGGACTACCTCGCAGAGCGCGGCGTGAGCGCCTCCGTGGTCCACCTCGACGGCGCCGTCGAGTCGTCGATCCGCCTGGGCGTGGCCGATGTGATCGCCGACGTGGTCGAGACCGGCACCACCCTGCGCCAGGCCGGCCTCGAGCCCTTCGGCGAGCCGATCATGCAGAGCCAGGCCGTACTCTTCTCGCGCCCCGGGATGGAGCTCGATCACGATGCGGACCACTCCCTGGAGGTCCTCGAGCGCCGCGTCCGCGGCGTGCTGGTGGCCCGCGAGTACGTCATGCTCGACTACGACATCCCCACCGAGCTGCTCGAGAAGGCGGTGGAGATCACCCCGGGCCTGCAGTCGCCGACCGTCTCGCCGCTGCACGGCGGTCGGTGGTCCGCGGTGCGGGCCATGGTCGACCGACGGGCCGCCCACCGGATGATGGACGACCTGTACGACGCGGGAGCGCGCGCCATCCTCGTCACGGCCATCCAGGCCTGCCGCATCTGAGCTGCCATGTCCACGTCGGATCCGCACCCGCCCGGGGGACCGGAGCGCCCCACCATCGTGCTGCGGCCGCGGGTGGTGCGGATCTCCGCCTACGCGACGGGCGTGGTCGTGCTGGCGGGCATGATCGGCGGCGCGGTGATGCTGGAGAGCTTCCACCTCGGGGGCCGGCTGACCCTGGTGGGCGTGGGCGCCCTGATGTTCCTGTTCTGCCACCTCGAGGCCTCGGTGCGCCTGATCGCCCGGTCGCGCGTGCTCGACGTGCGCAACGTGTTCCGCGCGCGCACGGTGGAATGGGCGGAGATCGTGGGGGTCAGCTTCCCGATGGGGGACCCCTGGGCCCATCTGGATCTCGCCGACGGCTCGACCCTCGCGATCAACGCCATCCAGCGCTATGACGGCGAGCGCGCCGTGGCCGCCGCCCATCGTCTCCAGCATCTCGTCCAGGAGCGCGGCGAGGCGCCCGAGTCGGCGTCGCCCACGGACTGACTCGGACCGGCCGGCCCCGTGTCCGCCTGCTCAACGGCGGGCAGCGAGCGTCGCCGCACACCGCCCGGCCAGAGCGGCGTACCGGAAGGCCTCGGGGTCCTCGCCGAGGCTGCGTCCCATGGTCGACAACCGCACGGGGATGTCCTCGAGCGCGTCCCGCAGCCCCTTCGCATCGACCTCGGTGAGCAGATGCTCGGTGCCGCGTGCACGAGCCGGCTCAACAATCGATGTTTTCACCTGTTCCCTCACGGACGCATGAAAAGGGCTGTATCGGGAGTCGTTCCGGGACAGTACGGGCAGGCGCACCGGGGCGAGAGCGGCCTGGCCGTAGGTGGTGGCGGAATGGTGGGAGAGACCGCGGTGACGGTCTCGGGGATCGGCGTTGGAGACCCGCAGCGTCGCCACGGGGGCGCCGCCCAGAGCGGCCGCCGCGTGGACCGATTCGGCGGCCTCGATCCCGGAGAACCCCCAGCCGGTGCCGGTGCCGAGGTTTCCCGGCCCCTGGATCACCACGGCCACGTCGGCATCGACCACGTGCTTGGCCCCGAGCAGCGCCGAGTGGACCGTGACCGCCTCGAGGTCGCCCCCGAAGGACTGTCCTGCGCTGATCACGGAGGTCAGCAGGCCGGTCTCCCGCAGCCGGGCGGTGGTGCGGGAGTACACGGCCGGCAGGGCGGCGCCGTCGGTGTGCACGTAGGCGATGCGGGCGCCGTGGCGCTCGGCGCGGATCCCGGCGACGATCGCGGGCAGCGAGGAGTGCAGGTCCGCGACCACCACGGGCATGCCGTCGACGTCGTGGGCCTCACGGATCACTTCGTAGTGCTCCCCGTCGGGGTCGTCGATCGCGTCGACCATGGTCTGCATCGGCGTGTAGCGGGCCTTGACCATGTGTCCGCTCGGGGCCTCGGTCCCCGGCAGCACGTCCAGGCGCGCCACCAGCAGGGCGTCCCCCCCGGTGCCGAGACCGCGCCGCAGCGCGTTGGTGTTGACCAGCACGCGCTCCCCACGTCCCGGTGCGCCGGTCAGCTCGGTGTAGGCGAGGGCGGAGACCACGTCGCCGTCGGCCTCGAGCTCGACCTCCAGGCGGGCCACGCCTCGCCAGGAGGGCCTCTCGCCGGTGACCGTTCCCCGTTCCCACTGCAGCATGGGACCAGCCTAGGGCCGCAGAGGCCCCGAGGGCCGTTACCCTGGCCGGGTGGCTGCCAAAGGTGTGGAAAGACTGCTCAACGTCATCATGACGATCGGTTCGCGCCGTCGGATCGACCGCGCGAAGCTCTTCGCCGTGATCCCCGATTACGCGAGCGCGGCCTCCGACCAGGCCGCCGAGCGCATGTTCGAGCGGGACAAGGCCGCGATCCTGGAGCTCGGACTGCCGCTGGCCACCGAGCGCGACGTCCTCGACGAGAACACGGTCTACTACCGGATCGACGCGGGCACCTCCGGCGCCGTGCTGGACCTCACCACCGAGGAGTACACGGTGCTGCTGGCCGCGAGCCGGGCCTGGGACGACGCCGCAGCCGGGGGAGCGGCCCGCCGGGTGCGCTCCAAGCTGCTCAGCCTCGGGCACGACGCCGATCCGGACCTGTTGCGTCGCACCCCGCGCGGGGCCGTGGAGTCGCTGCCGGTGCTCTCCCCGCTGCTCGAGGCGGTCACGGCCGCCCGGTCCGTGCGCTTCACCTATCGCGGCACCCACGGCGCCCCGGCCGAGCGCCACGTCGAGCCGTGGGTGGTGGGTGTGCACGACGGGCACTGGTACGTCCACGGCTGGGATCTCGGTCGCTCGGCGGCGCGCCTGTTCCGTGCCTCGCGCATCGAGTCGTTCCCGACCGCGGGGCCGCCGGCCGTGCAGGAGCGGCCGGAGCAGACCGATCTCGCCTCGGTGCTCGGGGCGATGCACGAGAGCGACGACCACGACCGCGCCGTCGTCGCGGCGGCCCCGTTCAAGGCGCTCGCCCTCCGCGACCGCGCCGGCGCCCCCTTGGACGCCGAGCGCCTCGAGCTGCCGCCGCTGCCCCGACCGGCCGCGCGCCGTCTGGTCCTCGCCGACGTCCGTTGGGGAGAGCTGCTCGAGCCGGCCGCCTGGCGCTCCGAGCTGGCCGAGGTCCTCACCGCCATCGCCGACGCCCACGAGCGGGAGGCCGACCTCGCCGGCGTCGAGGCAGCCGCCGTGCGCCCGGAACCCCGGATCCGCACCACCCCGACCGGCACGGACACCCTCTCGCGGCTGATCTCCGAGGCCTCCTACGTGATGGATCGTGGCGAGGCCGACCTCGCCGAGCTCTCCGCCGCCCTCGGCGTGAGCACCACGCAGCTGATCACCGATCTGCAGGTGCTGTTCGTCTGCGGCGACATGGGGACCGGCTGGGAAGACCTGATCGAGGCCGAGTGGGAGCACGGCACCGTCCGGGTGCGCAACGCGGAGCCGCTGCGCCGGGCGCTGCGGCTCAGCGCCGTGGAGATCACCGCCCTGCTCGCCGGACTGGCCGCCCTCGAGCCCTCGGCCGGGGAGGCCGAGGCGATCGTGGCCAGCGCCCGGCAGAAGCTGCTGGCCGGTGCGGACGGCGGATCCGAGGAGCCGCCGGCAGCGCCCACCCGGGCCGAGCTGGCCGAGGCCGCCTCCGTGGACGAGATGGCCTCGCGCACCGCCGACCGCGCCGAGTCGGTCCTGACCGCCGTCCACCGGGCGCTGCGCGCCGATGTCGACGCGGACGAGGGAGGCGGCGGGGACGCCGCGCGCCTGACGATCCGCTACTCCTCGACGGACCGACCGGGCACCAGCGTCCGCCGGATCCGTCCCCGGCGGATCGACACCGACGGCACCCGGTCCTACCTGCTGGCCGACTGCGAACTCGCCGAGGCCCCGCGCCGCTTCCGCCTGGACCGGATCGTGGAGATCCTGCCCCCGGGCACGCCGCAGGAGCGGGCCGGAGCAGGCGAAGGGCCGCTGCTGGACGGCCTGGTCGACGGCGAGGTGTGGCTGCGCCTGGACCCCCCGGGTCGCTGGGTCGCGGAGTCCTTCGGGGCGGCGGAGCTGCGGGACGGCACCGACGGTTCGACCTTCGCGCGCGTGGACTCCCCGGTGCGCGCGGCGCTCGTGGACGCGGTGCTCGAATCCGCCGGGGCCGTCGAGGTGCTCGCCCCGCGTGAGCTGAGAAACACGATCGTGACCGTGGCCCGCGTCGCAGGCACACGTCACACCCAGGCCTAGCCGTTATTCTGGTGACACCCGCCGCGCGGTGGGTCGAGCCGTCCCCTGTGCGGTCCGTCAAGCGCCCCGTCCGCTGTGGGATGATGTGCGCGCCCGTGCAAGATCGCGGCGCTTCTGAAAGGTAATTCCATGAGTTTCTTCCGTAGCCCCTGGCCGATCGTCATCCTGGTCGTGCTGGTGATCCTGCTGTTCGGGGCGAACAAGCTTCCCGGCCTCGCCCGCAACATGGGCAAGTCCATGCGGGTGTTCAAGAGCGAGGTCGACGAGCTTCGCGGCGACGAGACCGAGGAGGGGGAGGACGAGGAGCCCCGCTCCCGCACCTCCCGTGACCGCGATGACCGTCGCTCGCGCGACGATCGCGAGGACCAGGACGACCGGGGCGACCGCCGCTCCCGCGATGACCGCGACGACCGCCGTGCGAGGGACGACCGCGAGTACGATCCCCGCGACGAGGACGAGCCCGAGAGCGTCCGTCACCGCGAGGACGGCGACTCCTACCGTCGCGACTGAGCAGGCGGGCGGACAGCGAGGGAAGGGGCACGTGCGGGTGACCGCCCGGGCCCGGAGCGCGGGGAGGAAGCACATCCGTGGCGAGTGATACGCAGGGGCGCGGACGGACCAGGAAACCCCGGTCGTCCAAGGACCCCGAAGGCCGCATGTCCCTCGGGGAGCACCTTGTCGAGCTGCGCAACAGGCTGGTCATCAGCGCCGCAGCGGTGCTGGTGCTGGCGATCGTCGGCTGGTTCGTCTACCCCTGGGTCTTCGAGCTGCTCAAGCGCCCCTTCGAGATCGCGGCCAACGACGGCCTCCCCGCCTCGCTGAACTTCCGCGGGGTCGGCACCGGCCTGAACGTCCGGCTCCAGATGTCCGCGTACGTCGGTCTGCTGCTCGCCTCCCCGGTGATCATGCTGCAGATCTGGCTGTTCGTGATGCCCGGGCTGCACCGCAACGAGCGCAAGTACGCGATCGGCTTCTTCGGTTCCGCGATCCCGCTGTTCTTCATCGGTTGCGCCGCCGGGTACTGGGCGATCAATCAGCTGGTCCCCGTGCTGCTGAGCTTCACCCCGCAGACCGACCAGGTCGATCAGCTGATCGGCTACGACGAGTACCTGGCCATGCTGGTCAAGACGATGCTGGCCTTCGGCATCGCCTTCGTGATGCCCGTGGTCATGGTGCTGCTGAACTTCCTGGGGATCATCCGCGGTCGCACGATGCTCAAGGCATGGCGCTGGATCATCTTCGTCAGCGTGCTGTTCACGGCGGTCATGGTGCCCACGCCCGAGCCGTTCACGCTGCTGGCGATGTCGGCCGTGATCGCGAGCCTCTTCTTCGCCGCGATCGTCATCGCCCTGATCCACGACAAGCGCCACGGCGTCGGGAAGGACGACGAGCTCGACGACGACGAGGTCGAGGACATCGGCACACCCTCCGACCTCGACGAGGACGACGAGGACGGACGGTGAGCAGGCTCCGGGTCGGACTGCTGGCGAATCCGACGGCAGCCCTCGGCACCGCGCACCGGGTCGGTCGGCAGGTCCGGCACCTGCTGCGCCTGGCCGGCATCTCGGTGGTGGACCTCTCCGGCCCCTCGGCGCCGGTGGCCCGGGCCCGGGCGCTCGAGGTCCGCGAGACCCTGACCGCGCTGGTGGTCGTCGGCGGCGACGGGACCGTCGCCCTCGGCGCCGAGATCGTGGCCGATACACCGGTGCGGCTCGGCATCGTGCCCGCCGGCAGCGGCAACGACTTCGCCCGCACCCTCGGACTGCCCCTGAACGACACCGAGGAGTGCGTGCGGATCCTTCTGCACGCCCTGTCCCGCCCGGTGGTCACCATCGACGCGATCGAGATCATCGCCGCCGGGGAGCACCCGCTCCCGCGCCGCTCGGTGGCCCTGGGAAACATCAATCTCGGCTTCGACGCGCTGGTCAACGCCCGGGCGAACAGCGCCGGCCGCGTCCACACCCTGCGGTACACCACAGCCCTGCTGCGCGAGCTGCCGGCCTTCACCCCCTTCCCCTATTGGCTCGAGATCGACGGCGGGGAGCGGATCGAGCTGGATGCGACCCTGGTGACTCTGGCCAACTCCGGGATCTTCGGCGGCGGGATGCGCATCGCCCCCGGGGCCCGGCTCGACGACGGCCTTCTCGAGCTGGTCACGCTCGAGAAGATCGGGCGCACCGACCTGCTGCGCTTCTTCCCGAGGGTCTTCCGCGGCACCCACACCTCCGTGGACGGGTTCGGCGTCCGGCCCGTCCGGGAGGTGTCGATCGGGCTGCGCCACGGGCGCGCCCTGCGCAGCTACGCCGACGGCGAGCCCCGCGCGCTGCTGCCGATCACCGCCCGGCTGCTGCCGGGAGCGGTGCGCCTGCTGGCCGACCTCTCGGAAGGAGACCACCCGTGAGCTCGCCCTCGGAGCGCTACGCCGCCTGGCAGGCGGAGAAGACCTTGACCGCCTCCGAGCTCGGGGCCTTCACCACCCGCTACGACTTCGCGCTGGACGATTTCCAGCTGTCCGGCTGCCGGGTCCTCGAGGACGGAAGCTCCGTGCTGGTCGCCGCGCCGACGGGTGCCGGCAAGACCGTCGTCGGCGAGTTCGCCGTCCATCTCGCCCGCGCCCGTGGCCGGAAGGTGTTCTACACCGCTCCGATCAAGGCGCTGTCGAACCAGAAGTTCACCGAGCTGGTGGACTGGCTCGGCCATGAGGCGGTGGGGCTGCTGACCGGCGACACCTCCATCCGGCCCGACGCCGACGTGGTGGTGATGACCACCGAGGTGCTGCGCAACATGCTCTATGCCGACTCCCCGCTGCTGGAGGGGCTCGGCTTCGTGGTGATGGACGAGGTCCACTATCTGGCCGATCGCCTGCGCGGCCCGGTGTGGGAGGAGGTCATCATCCACCTCGACCCCTCCGTGCAGCTGGTCGCGCTCTCGGCGACGGTCTCGAACGCGGAGGAGTTCGGCGCCTGGCTGCAGGAGGTGCGCGGGGCCACCGAGATCGTGGTCTCCGAGACCCGCCCGGTGCCGCTGTGGCAGCACGTCGTGGTCGGCGAGGAGCTCATGGACCTCTTCGTCGACGACCACGGCGAGGCGGTCGTCTCCCACGGACCGGGGGTCCGCGGCACGCGGCACGTGAACCCGGAGATCGAGCGGGTCACCTCGTTCTCCCTGCCCGTGGACGAACGCTCGGGGCGCAGCCGCGGACGAGCGCCCGCCGGCCGCAAGGGGACCAGCGGTCGGCACCGCCCGCGCGGATCCGGCCGGCATCGGCCGCTGCACAAGCGACCCGGGGGCGACCGCGGGGCTCCGCGCGGAGGGCCGGCCGAGGGCCCCCGCCCCCCGCGTCGACCTGAGCTCGTGCGGATTCTCGACGACGCCGCGCTGCTGCCGGCGATCATGTTCATCTTCTCCCGGGCCGGCTGCGAGGGCGCGGTCCAGCAGTGCGCACGGGTCCGCCTGCGCCTGACCGACGAGGGCGAGCGCAGCGCGATCCGCGCCGTCCTGGACGACCGTCTGGCCCCGATCGGGATCGAGGACGAGGAGATCCTCGGCATCGCGGCGTTCCGCCGCGCGGTGCTCGACGGCTACGCCGCCCATCACGCCGGGATGCTCCCGCTGCTGAAGACCGTCGTCGAGGAGCTCTTCGCGAGCGGCCTGCTCAAGGTCGTCTTCGCCACCGAGACCCTGGCGCTCGGCATCAACATGCCGGCGCGCTCGGTGGTGCTGGAGAAGCTGGTCAAGTTCAACGGGGTCGACCACGCCGACCTCACGCCCGGGGAGTACACGCAGCTCACCGGCCGGGCGGGGCGTCGCGGCATCGACACCGAGGGGCACGCCGTCGTCGTGGCCGGGCCCCGGTTCGACGCCGATGCGGTCGGTTCGCTCGCCTCCCGACGTACCTACCCGCTGCGCTCCGCCTTCCGGCCCACCCCGAACATGACCGTGAACCTGCTGGACCGCTTCGACCTCTCCCGGGCGCGGGAGACGCTGGAGACCAGCTTCGCCCAGTTCCAGGCGGACCGCTCCGTGGTGGGTCTCGCGAGCCGCGCCCGAGAGCTCGAGGACACCGCCGACTCCTACCGCGAAGCCGTCACCTGCGATCGGGGCGATCTGCTCGAGTACGCCGAGATCCAGGAGCGGATCAGCGAGCGGGAGAAGTCCCTGTCCCGGGCCCGGGCCGCCGCCGATCGTGACCGCACCCGCACGGTGCTCGGCGGGCTGCGACGCGGCGAGGTGATCGCCGTGCCGGGGGGCAAGCGCCGCGGCTACGCGGTGGTGCTGGACGTGGACCCCGTCGTGCTCGGGGGCCCGCAGGTCGATCTGCTGGACACCGAGGGCCGCCGACGCACCCTCCGGCCCGGGGACGTGCCGTCCTCCCCGGCCGTCATCGACACCTTGCGCCTGCCCCGCCGGGACGCGCTCGGCAGCTCCAAGGTGCGCAAGGACACCGCGGCCGCGCTGCGCCAGAGCCTCTCCGGCCGTGACGAACCCCGGCGGGAGGTGCGCGCCCGCACCGAGCGCACCCCGTCGACCGCCGCGAGCGACGAGCAGCTCCAGCAGCTGCGCGAGGAGCTGCGCGCCCACCCCTGCGCCGACTGCCCGGAGCTGGAGTCCCATCTGCGCTGGGTGGGCCGCTGGAGGAAGGCGCGCACGGACCTCGAAGGAGTCCAGCGCCGTATCCAGGGACGGACCAGCTCGCTGGCACGGCGGTTCGACCGCCTCGCCGATCTGCTCGTCGAGCTCGGCTATCTCGCCCGCGAGGACGAGGAGCTGGTCCCCACCCCCGGCGGCCTGCGGCTGCGGCGCCTGTTCAGCGACCGCGACCTGCTGATCGCGCAGTGCCTCGAGCACGGCGCCTGGACGGGCCTGGACGCGCCGGGGCTTGCCGCCGTGGTCTCCGCCGCCGTCCACGAGTCCCGGCGCGACGATCGTGCCCCCGAGATCATCGCGGACCCGGCGGTCCGTGCGGCGCTGGAGGCCACGGGTCACCTGGCTGCTGAGCTGCAGGCGGCGGAGTCCCGCCACGGCATCGATCCCACGACGCCGCCCGACCCGGCGATCTCCGCGATCGTGCACCGCTGGGCCCGCGGCGCCCATCTCGCCGCCGCGCTGGACGGCAACGATCTGCCGCCCGGGGACTTCGTGCGCCACTGCCGCCAGGTCATCGACCTGCTCGACCAGCTCACGGCCGATGAGGAGCTGGGGGCCATCGCCCACCGGGCGGTGGGGGCGGTGCGCCGCGGTCTCGTCGCCCAGGAGATCGACCGATGAGCGTTCTCCCAGGCGCACGCGAGACCCTGGGGCGTGTGAGAGAGACCGAACCCGCCACTGCGCCCGCACAGCCTGCCCGGCCCGTGCTGTACACCGGCATCGTGCTGTACAGCACCGAGGACCCCGAGGCCTCCGCGATGCTGGTCGCCGACGGGCTGATCGCCTGGACCGGCCCGGAGGACACCGCGCGGGTGATCCACGACGGCGCGGAGGTGGTCGACGCCACCGGGTGTCTGATCACCCCCGGCTTCGTGGACGCCGCCGCCACGCCCGACGGCGCCGATCCCGATTCCGCCGAGGACACGGCCGCTGCCGCGGCCGGCATCGTGCTGCGCCTTCCCGGGCCGACGGGGGAGCGCGAGGGCGTGCGCGTGATCGACCCCGTCACCGAGAGCGACGACTATCTCGATCTGCTCGCCGACGGCACCCCGCTGGCCTTCGGCTCCGGCGGTCGGGCGAGCGGCACCGATCCCTGGGACTGGGTCCGCGGGGCGACCCGTCGGCCCGCACCCGACCAGCGGATCAGCGATCGGGCGGCGTTCCTCGCCGCCACCCGCGGCGGTCAGCGCGTCGCGGGACGCCGCCACCCCGGCTCCCTGCGCACCGGGATCGAGGCGACCTTCGTGGTGTGGGAGCCCTGGGACCTCACCGTGCAGTCCCGGGCCGAGCGCGTCGAGTCCTGGTCGACCGACCCGCGCTCGCGCACCCCGCTGCTGCCCGATCTCGACCGGGGCACCCCGCGGGCGCTGCGCACCGTCATCGATGGCGCGATCGTCCATGACCGGCTCGGGAGGACCCCCGCATGACGACGACGACCCGGGCCGCCTCCGCCCGGGCGGGCGTGCGGCGCGCACGCGACGAGTTCGATCCCACGCCGTGGCCCGCGGCACTCGTGTGCGGCCTCGCCGGCGGAGGCGCCGCCCTGCTCGCCTTCCCGCCCTACGGGATGTGGATGCTGCTGCCCGTCTCCCTGGCCCTGCTCAGCGCCGGTCTGCTGGTGCGCAGCGTGTGGGTCGCCATCCTGGTGTCGCTGGCCTGGGGTGCGGCGTTCTTCATCCCGCTGACCGCCTGGGCGAACACCTACGCGGGCACCGCTCCATGGGTGGCGCTGGGCGTGTTCGAGGCCCTGTACATCGTGCTGTTCGGGCTGCTGGCCCGCACCGTCATGCTCCGGCGCGGACTGTGCCTGTCCTCGGCGGTGGTGGTCTCGGCCCTCTGGGTCGGCGTCGAGACGCTGCGCAGCCACGTCCCCTGGGGCGGCCTGCCGTGGGGCGCCAGCGCCTTCGCCCTGGCCGATTCCCCGCTGCTGAACCTCGGCCCCTGGATCGGGGTGGCCGGTCTCGCCTTCGTCGTCGCCCTGCTCGGCCAGATGCTGCTGCACGGGGCGCTGTCCCTGCTGGGCCGACGCCACCGCGGGCTCGTCGGCTTCGCCGGCGTGTGGCCGCTCGCCCTCGCGGTCGGCGCGATCCTGGCCACCATGGTCACGCCCTTTCCGCCCAATCCCGCTCCCCAGGATCGCGGCACGATGACCGTCGCCGGCATCCAGGGATCGATGGAGAAGATCGACCCCGCCACGATGACGATGCCGGACGACGTGTTCGAGAACCATCTCGCGGTCACCCGCGACACCATCGAACAGACCCGCGCCGAGGGCCGGCAGCTGGACCTGATCGTCTGGCCCGAGGACTCCACCGGCTACGACCCGCGCCAGGATCCCTGGATGTCCGACCAGATCAGCTCCGCGGCCGCCGACGCCGGCGCCCCCGTCCTGATCGGCACCCAGGCCGCCGTCGGCGAGACCCAGCGACTGAACCAGTCGGTGCTGTACGCCCCGGGCGGCTCGACCCCCTACGTCTACTCCAAGCGGCACCCGGTGCCCTTCGGCGAATACATCCCGTACCGGGACTTCTTCGGCACGCTCTCAGACAAGGTCGACCTGGTCCCGCGCGACATGATCGCCGGCGACGAGGTCGGGGTGATGGACCTCGAGGAGCTGGACCAGGGCGAGCACCGCGTCGGCGTGCTGATCTGCTTCGAGATCGCCTACGACAACCTGGTCGGCGACGTGGTCCGCGACGGCGCCGAGATGGTCGTGGTGCAGTCCAACAACGCGCTGTTCGGGGACTCCCACGAGGCCGTCCAGCAGCTCGCGGAGGCGAAGGTGATGGCCGTCGTCTCCGGGCGCAGCGTCGTGCACGTCTCCACCGTGGGCCATTCGGCGATCTTCACCCCGTCCGGGCGACAGCTCGACTTCGTCGACCACTGGGAGCAGGGCGCGGTGCTCGCCGACGTCCCGCTGCGCACCGGGATCACCCCTGCGGTGGCCGCCGGTCCCTGGATCGCCGTGGGCCTGTCCGCCCTGGGCCTGGTCGGGTTCCTCGCCGCGCTCGCCGGACGCCGTCGGGCGCTCTCCCCGCTGCCGCGCCGTCGGGGGCGGAGCCGAGCATGAGGCCGTCCACCGCTGCCCTTCCGCCCACGCTGATCGTCATCCCCACCTATGACGAGCGGGATTCGCTGCCCGGCACCCTCGCACGCCTGCGCGCCGCGGTCCCCGACGTGCATGTGCTCGTCGTGGACGATTCCTCCCCGGACGGCACGGGGGAGTGGGCCGAGCAGACCGCCGCCCACGACGAGAACGTCCACGTCCTGCACCGCGCCGGCAAGGAGGGACTGGGCCCGGCCTACCTGGCCGGCTTCGCCTGGGGTCTCGAGCACGGGTACGAGCAGCTGGGGGAGATGGACGCCGACGCCTCCCACCGCCCCGAGCAGCTTCCCCGACTGCTGGAAGCCGTCCGCCGGGGCGCAGACCTCGCGATCGGCTCGCGCTGGGTGCGCGGCGGAAGGGTGCACGACTGGCCATTCTCGCGCCTGCTCCTGTCCGGGGGGGCGAACGCCTACGTGCGTGCGCTGCTGGGGCTCGGGGTCCGGGACGCGACGGCGGGATTCCGGCTCTTCCGCGCCGAGCTGCTGGAGCAGCTGCTCGAGGCGGACATCGCCTCCCAGGGGTACTGCTTCCAGGTGGACATGACCCGTCGGGCCCGCGCCCACGGCGCCGTGATCGCGGAGGTCCCGATCGATTTCGACGAGCGCACCGAGGGGGCCAGCAAGATGTCCCCCCGCATCGTGCGCGAAGCCCTGGTGCTGGTCACGCTCTGGGGACTCACACGATGTGCCCAGCGGATCCTGCAGCACCTGCGTTAGTCTGCCGACATGAGCAGAGCACCCGCCGCCGGTGACCGCCCCCACCGTTCCCGCTGGGGCGGGCTGCTGCCGATCGCGATCATCGTGGTCGGTCTGGTGGAGCTGGCGATCCTGGTGCTGATCGGTGTGAACACGAGTCTGTGGTGGTCGGTGCTGATCATCGCGGTGGGCTGGGTGATCGGCATCGCCCTGCTGGTGACCGCGGGACAGCAGTCCTTCGTGCGCCTGCGGTCCCTGCTGCGCGCCGTCCGCGGCAGCGGCGACGTCCAGGACCACCTCTCACGACCGGCGTTCACCGTGCTGTCGGCACTGTTCTTCTTCTTCCCGGGTGTGCTGACCGATCTGGTCGGTCTCATCCTGCTGCTGACCCCCGTCCAGCGCCGCTCGGTCAAGGCCATGGGCCTGGGCAGCGGCTCCGAAGGAGCCCGCCGGGTGCTGTACCGCCGCTCCGGCACCGGAGTCATCGACGGGGAGATCATCCTCGACGCCCGGAAGCCGGAGGACCGCAGCGACCGCGACGACCGCTCGCGGGGAACCGGCCCCACCACCCCGCCCACGATCGCACAGGACTGAGCGATCACCCAGGACTGAGCACCCCGAGCGCCGGACCAGGACGCAGCAGCGCCCCCGCCCCACCGTACGGTGGAACGGGGGCGCCGACGTATCGCGCGGTCGCGCGGCTCAGAGGTTGCGGCGCTGGTGCAGCCGACCGGAGCGCAGCAGGGCCAGACGCTGGTCGAGGAGGACCTGCAGGTCCTCCTCGCTGCGGCGCTCGAGGAGCATGTCCCAATGGGTGCGCACCGGCTTGCCGGCCTTCGCCTCGGGCCGCTCGTGATCGCGCAGCAGCGCTGAGGCACCGCAACGGCACTCCCAGACGGCGGGCACGTCGGCCTCGACCGAGAAGGGGAGGACGATGGTGTGGCCGTTGGGGCAGTCGTAGACGGCCTCCTGGCGCGGTGCGGCGAGGACGCCTTCGTCGGTCTCCATGGAGAGGGAGCCCAGTCGGGTGCCTCGCAGGCTGCGGCTGTTCATGCGGTTCTCGCTTCCTGCCGGATGGTGGGCGGACGGGATCCCGCCCGATGAGGTCTCAGTGGCGGCAACGCCCGCGGGATCCGATCTGTTCCCGGCGCGGGGTGCTCACGCGGCGTCGAGCAGCTCGCAGAGCAGATCGACCCGATTGGTGATGATACCATCCACGCCGGTGACCAGGAGTTCCCGCATGGTCGCGGGGTCGTCGACCGTCCACACGTGCATCTCGCAGCCCGCCCGATGCGCGGCGGCGATGTTCACCGGGGTCACGATCGGGTAGTCCTGGTAGGTCATGGGGACCTGGAGGGCGGCGTAGGGGGCGAGGAGCCGCCCGATCACGGCGTCGGGCGCCTCGACGGCGCGGGCGGCGAGGAACGCGGCCATCACGCCGCGGCCGGCGCTGCGCACCGGGAGGGTGCCCGTGGCCGCCTGCACCGTGCGGACCGTCCGACGGACCACGGCGCCGTCGAACCCGGCGATGCAGACCCGGTCCGCGCTGCGGGTGCGGGCGATCGCCGCGACGGCCGGGCCGATGGCGGAGGGGGCCTTGACGTCGATGTTGACCGGGACGTCGCGGAAGGCGTCCAGCACGTCCTCCAGCATCGCCAGCGGTTCGTCGTCCGCCAGGCGGACGGCCCCGGCTTCGGCGGCGGTCAGCTCGTCGATGCGGCGGGGATCGCCCGCGATCCGCCGGAGGTCCTCGTCGTGGACGGCGAGGGCGAGCCCGTCGGCGGTGGCGCGGGTGTCGGTCTCCAGCATGCCCGCGCCGGCGGCCACAGCGGCCTGGAAGGCACCCAGGGTGTTCTCGGCGGCGTCCAGGGCGAGACCGCGGTGGGCGATCCGGCGAGGCCGGGGACCCGGCAGGAATCGGCTCGCGGGTGGGCGGCGCCGGTCAGCGGCCCGGGTGGTCGATGAGTGCATCTTCTTCCTCCTCGTCAGGCCCCCGGCGCCGGCTGTGGGCCTGCCGCTGGGGACGGTGGTCTGCGGTGCGGCGCGGGCGGGTTCCCGGATCGTCGGCGGCATCGGCGTCCTCGGCCTCGGCCTCGAGATCCTGGATCGCGCGCCGGGTGCGGTAGATCAGGGCGCCCGGGAAGAACAGGGCGAAGATCCACCACTGCACCGAATAGGACAGGTGGGGGCCGAGGGACGTGGAGGGTGCGGGCAGGGCGGCCGGCCGCGGGGAGGACGGCTCCTCCGTGACGAGGTCTCCATAGGCCTGGCGGATCATCTCGCCGTCCATGGCCGGCAGCAGTCCCTCGATCTGGGGCGGGTTCACCGAGTGCACCTGGCCCTCGGGGATCTCCCGGTCGAGCACGGGCTCGGCGGGACGCAGCCGCACGGTCAGGGTCACGTCGCCCTCGGGCACGGCAGGGGGGTCGGCCGGGGCGGAGCGCTGGCCCTGAGAATTCACCCAGCCGCGGTTGACCAGCAAGGTGGAGCCGTCGTCGGTTCTGAACGGGACCAGCTGCCAGAAGCCGACGTGGCCGCCGAGCTGCCGGTTGCGCACGTACAGCACGCAATCGGGGTCGGTGCAGTAGCTGCCGCTGAGCTCGACCGGGGTCCAGTCATCCGTGGGGGACAGCGGCGCATCAGGCGTCCGGAGCACCTCGGTCATCGGCACGGGTGCGGCGGCGTAGTTGGCCTCGATCACCGCGGCCGCGTCACGCTTGCCCTCGAAGCGGCCGAACTGCCAGAAGCCCAGGGCGACGCAGATCGCCGAGGCGAGCAGGACGAGCAGGAGCCCCAGCAGCGTCTCGCGGCTGAGCAGGACGCGAGAACGGGCGGAACGTCGAGTCATCCGGCATCCGGCGCCGCGGGCACGGTCCCAGGATCGACGGTGGCGGAGACCAGGGAGCCAGGGGCCCCGGAGAGCATGCCGGGCAGGTCCTCGATCGCGAAGTCGACCAGGAGCACGAACATCACGGCGGTCAGCGCGGCGAGCAGGAATCCCGCCGCGGTCACCGAGATGGTGACCCCGAGGCGCAGCCGGGGTCGGTTCTTCACGGGCTTCACGGGAGGGAAGCCGTAATCCTCGTCCTCGAGGTGGTTGTGCGTCCACATCCCGGGATTGAGCACCTCGACCGGGTAGGTCTGAACGCGCCGGCGCGGACGCGCGCCGCTGGCGGGAACGTCCTCCGAATCCTGCAGCGGGGCTCGCCCGTGGCCGAGGGGAGTCCGCGGGGTCCACAGACGCCACCCTGCCGGGACCCGCCCCCACGAGGCGTGGGGGCGGAAGTCCTCCGGCGGGGTCCAGCCCTCACGAGGCGGCTCCGGCCAGTTCGGCGGGGGGTTGAACTGCCCACTCACGCAGGGATTTCCCACTTGTACACGTCGGTGTAGTTGTCGTAGACCAGCGTGTTGCCGCCGGACTTCTCCATGTCGAACAGCTGGGTGATCGTGTAGGTCTCCCCCTTCTGGAACTGGTAGGAGGTGTCGTAGTCCATCCCCGAGTTCGCCAGGCCGAAGGTCTCGGACGACGAATCGACGGTGCCGCCGTACGGCGTGACGACGCTGAAGTAGAACGAGGGGAAGTCCATCGTCCCCTCGGTCACGGTCACCTGCGAGGTCACCACGAGGTACTGGCCGTGCTGGGCCTCCTCGACCGTGCCGCCGTAGCTGCTCGGCAGGTCCTCGGCGGACGCCCACGTCATGTCCACCGCGACGGTTCCCGCACCGTTCTCGCTGACGACGTCCTTCGAGACGGCGGATTCGCTGATCGTGGGCAGCTCGGTGGTCGGGTCCGGCGACTGGGCCTCCTCCGCGGTGGCGGTCTCCTCCTCGGTGGCGCTCTCCTCCTCGGTGGCCGATTCCTCCTGGCTGGTGGGGGTCGAGCCATCGCCCTCGGCGGTGTCGCCGCCGCCGCGGGTGAAGAGGAAGATCCCGACGACCGCGACGATGAGGGCGGCCACGAGGAACAGGACGATGCATCCGACCCACCAGAACCGTGCGATCGCGCCCTTCTTCGGCGGCTCGCCCTGGCCGGTGCTCGCGGTCCATCCGGAGTCTGTGCCGGGGCTCTGTCCGTAACCGGGGCCCACGGGGTAGTCCGAGGCGGACCCCTGGCCATACCCCGGAGCCGGGGATGCCTGCGCGTATCCCGGAGCCGGGGATGCCTGCGCGTACCCCTGATCGCCTGCGGCCTGGCCGTAGGCCGGGGCCGGAGGGGCCTGTCCGTAGCCGGGGGCCGGAGACCCCTGGCCCTCGTCCGGAGCCGACCCGCCCTGCCCGTAGCCCGCATCCTGCTGAGCAGCGGGCTCCACGGGCCGGGCCGACTCGTACGGCGCCTGTTGGGCCAACCCGGCCTCGAGGTCCGGCCCCTGGTACTCGGAGGTCTCGGCCGAGCCGCCCGCAGGCGCCTGGGGCGCCTCGGGCGCCGGGGCGGCCTGTTCGGGCTGCTCCTGCTCGCCCGGGCCGGCGACGTGGGTGGCGTCGTGGTCTTCCGCGTCGTCCCTCGCCGCCGCGCCGAGGCCGACGCCCGCCGCAGCGACGCCCGGCGTGTGCTGGGAGGAGTCGGACTCCTCGGGTTCCTGTTCGATGCTCGAGGGCGGCTGCTCGCCGGTCGCGGGCTCGTCCGCGGGGCCGGTCGCGCGGTGGTCGGGAACCTCGGAGCTGTCGCTCGGCGGCTGCTCAGTCGAGGACTCCTCCACGGGCTCGAGCGGCTGCTGCGGCTGTGCAGCGCCCTCGGCCGCTGCCTGGCTCGCCTGATCGGTCGAGACCAGTCGCGTCGCGTCGTCCTGGGCGGGCTCCGCGGGCTCTGCGGGCTGCGCCGGCTGCTCTGGCTCCGCAGCCGGCTCCTCGGCCTCGACCCAGAAGTTCCAGCCCTCGGGGGCGGGGCCCCACGAGGGGTCCGGCTGCCAGCCGGGGTACGGCGTCCAGTTCGGGTCCTCGATGGGCCAGTTCGGCGGAGGATTGAAGCGGTATGCCATCTGCGTAGTACCTTCCCAGGGCTGACGTTCGAGGGCGGGATTCCCCCACGGTTCCCCACACTGTCTCGCCCCGTATCGTAGAGCACACGGGTCCACGGGGCCGCACCCGACGCCCCGCGGTCCTCCCGCCGTCCCCACCTCAAGGAGCCTTCATGTCCGACGCCACCCCCGAGCCGCGCAGTGTCCTGATCACCGGAGGCAATCGCGGGATCGGCCGCTCCATCGCCGAGGAGTTCCTCCGTCGCGGCGACAAGGTGGCCGTGACCAGCCGCTCCGGACAGGGCGGCCCCGAGGGCGCGCTGACCGTCGCGGCCGACGTCACCGACGGGGAGAGCCTCGACGGCGCGATCAGGGCCGCCGAGGCGGAGCACGGCCCGATCGAGGTGCTGATCGCCAATGCCGGCATCACCGACGATCAGCTGCTGATGCGGATGAGCGACGACGCCTTCGAGTCCGTGCTGGACACCAACCTCACCGGGACGTTCCGCACCGTCAAGCGGGTCATCAAGTCCATGATCCGCAAGAAGAAGGGACGCATCGTCCTGATCAGCTCGGTGGTCGGCCTGTACGGCTCCCCGGGACAGGTCAACTACGCGGCCTCGAAGTCGGGTCTGATCGGCGTCGCCCGCGCCCTGACGCGCGAGCTCGGATCGCGCGGCATCACGGCGAACGTCGTGGCCCCCGGCTACATCGACACCGAGATGACCCAGTCCCTGTCCGAGGACCTGCAGGCAACCTATCTGAAGGCCATCCCTGCGGGACGCTTCGCCGATCCCGAGGAGGTCGCCCGGGTGGTGGCCTTCCTCGCCGGGGACGACGCCGCCTACATCTCCGGCGCCGTGATCCCCGTCGACGGCGGCCTGGGCATGGGACACTGAGCCCGATCGCGGATCGACCCGAGACCTCCGAACGAAGGCGTGAACGCACCGAGATGTCATCCCCCGAACCCGACAGTCGTCTGCTCCTGCTGATGCGCCACGGCAAGGCGGACAGCGGCTCCGGACAGCCGGACCACGAGCGTCCGCTCGCCGATCGCGGTGCATCCCAGGCGCAGCTGGTGGGGGAGTACCTCGCCTCCCAGAACGTCCGCCCGGCGCGGGTCCTGGTCTCGGATGCGCTGCGCACCACCCAGACCTGGGAGGCGATGGCCGCGGCGATGCCCGCCCTGGACGGCACCGTCACCGTCCACGAGGACATCTACAGCGGCGGAGCCGGGGAGGTCCTGGCGCTGCTGCGCGAGGTGGACGACGGCGACGCCGTGGTGATGGTCGTCGGCCATGAGCCCACGATGTCCTCGCTGGCCTCCCTGCTCGCCGACGAGGAGTCCGACGCGGGCTCCGTCGCCCAGGCCCGTCTGGGCATGCCCACCGGCGGGATGGGCATCCTGTCGGGCCCTCTCGCGCACTGGTCGGAGCTGGACGAGGACGCGCTGCGGCTGCACACCATCGTGCGCCCCTGACGCCTCCGCCCCGGCCTCAGCGGGCCGCGGCCGCCTCCAGGTGGGGCCACGCGGCCAGCAGCGAGCTGCCGTCGAGGATCACGTCGGCGACCTCGCGCAGGGCGGGCTTGGCCCGGAAGGCGATGCCGGTGCCCGCGGCCCGCAGCATCTCACGGTCGTTGGCGCCATCGCCCACCGCGACGATCCGGGCGGCCGGGAGCCCGTAGGTCGCGGCGTACTCCTCGAGCGCGAGCCGCTTGGCCGCGCCGTCGATGATCGGTCCCGAGACCCGGCCGGTCAGCCGCCCGTCCGAGATCTCGAAGCGGTTGGCGAGAACGTGATCGACCCCTGATTCCGCGGCCAGCTCGTCGATCACCTCGTGGAAGCCGCCCGAGACCAGCGCGACCACCCAGCCGTGGGCCGTCGCCCGACGCACCAGCTCCAGCACCCCGGGCGTCGGCACCAGCGCGGCGCGCACCGCGGCGAGGACCGATTCGTCCAGCCCTGCCAGCAGCGCCACCCGAGCGCGCAGCGACTGGGCGAAGTCGAGCTCCCCGCGCATCGCCGCGGTGGTGATCTCCTCGACCCGGTCGCGGACGCCGGCGTGCTCCGCGACCAGCTCGATGACCTCCTGGGTCAGGAAGGTGGAATCGACGTCGGAGACGAGCAGCCCGGTGACCGCCGGGCCGTGCGCGGGTGCCGCGCTCACGGCTCGAGGACCGTGCCCTTGCCGATCACCGTGATCCCGGACTCCGTGACCACCCAACCGCGAGCTCGATCCTCCTCCGGGTCCAGACCGATCTGGGTGCGCGGCGGCACGACGACGTTCTTGTCGATGATCGCGCGGTGGATCTGGCTGTGGCGGCCGACGGAGACGCTGTCCATGATCACCGATTCCGAGATCGTCGACCACGAGTTCAGCCGGGCTCCCGGGGAGACGACGGAGGTGGCGACCTGGGCCCCGGAGACCACGACCCCGGGCGAGATGATCGAGTCGACCGCCGAGCCGACACGGCCTCCGGGACCGGCATGGACGAACTTCGCCGGCGGGACGTTTCGGTTCCCGGTGTAGGTGGGCCATTCCTCGTTGTACAGGTTGAACACGGGATGGATCGCGATCAGATCCATGTGCGCGTCGAAGAAGGCGTCCAGGGTCCCGACGTCGCGCCAGTAGTCCCGGTCGCGATCGGTGGAACCGGGCACGTCGTTGTGGATGAAGTCGTAGACGGCGGCGTCCTGCCGGGCCACGAAGGACGGCACGATGTCGCCGCCCATGTCGTGCTTCGAGGAGTCGTCCTCGGCATCGCGGGTGACCGCGTCGACCAGGGCGTCCGCGGTGAAGATGTAGTTGCCCATCGAGGCGAGGATCGAGGTGGGGTCGTCCGCCAGAGCCTCGGTCACCATCGGCTTCTCGACGAAGGCCTTGATGGTGGTGGGGTCCGACGCGTGGGTCTCGATGACCCCGAACTGGTCGGAGAGCTCGATCGGCTGCCGGATCCCGGCGACCGTGCACGACTTCCCCGATTCGATGTGGGCGTCCAGCATCTGCGAGAAGTCCATGCGGTAGATGTTGTCGGCGCCGACCACCACCACGTACTCGGGCTTCTCGTCGTGGATCAGGTTCAGGGACTGGGCGATCGCGTCGGCGGAGCCGCGGAACCAGTGCTTGCCCATGCGCTGCTGCGCCGGGACGGGGGCGACGTAGTTGCCCAGCAGGGAGCTCATCCGCCACGTCTGGGCGACGTGCTTGTCCAGCGAATGGGACTTGTACTGCGTCAGGACGACCACCCGCAGGTAGCCGGAGTTGACGATGTTCGACAGCGCGAAATCGATGAGTCGGTAGATGCCGCCGAACGGCACCGCGGGCTTTGCCCGGTCGAGGGTGAGCGGCATCAGCCGCTTCCCCTCACCGCCGGCGAGGACGATGGCGAGGACCTTTTTGGACGACATGGTGCGAGGATAGTCCAGAAGTGGCCCCCATCACGCCACGACAGGTCTTGTGGACGGACAACAGAAGGAGGAGGGCACCATGCGCGTGGATCTGCTCACCAAGGAGTACCCGCCGGAGGTCTACGGAGGGGCCGGTGTGCACGTCGCCGAGCTGACGCGCGTGCTGCGCGGTCAGATCGAGGTGCAGGTGCGCGCCTTCGGCGCCGAGCGGGACGAGGCCGGGACCTCCTCGTACTCGGCCCCGGCGGAGCTCGAGGGCACCAACGCCGCCCTGAGCACGTTGGGCACCGACCTGCTGATGGCCGCGGACTGCGCCGGGGCGGACCTGGTCCACTCCCACACCTGGTACGCGAACTTCGCCGGTCACATGGCCTCGCTGCTGCACGGGATCCCGCACGTGCTCTCGGCGCACTCCCTCGAGCCGCTGCGGCCGTGGAAGGCGGAGCAGCTCGGCGGCGGGTACCGCGTCAGCTCCTTCGCCGAAGCCGCCGCCTACGACGGGGCGGCCGGGGTGATCGCCGTCTCCGGCGGCATGCGGGAGGACATCCTGCGCGCCTATCCCACGGTCGACCCCGCGAAGGTGCACGTGGTCCACAACGGCATCGACATCGACCAGTGGTCGCCGAACCCGGAGACCTCGGCGCTGACCTCCCGCGGCATCGACCCCGACGCGCCCACGATCGTGTTCGTCGGCCGCATCACGCGCCAGAAGGGCCTGCCGTACTTCCTGCGCGCCGTCCGCGACCTCCCCGCCGACCACCAGGTGGTGCTGTGCGCCGGGGCCCCGGACACCGCCGAGATCGCCCAGGAGGTGAACACGCTCGTGGGCGAGCTGGCCGCCGAGCGCGGGAACGTCCACCTGATCACCGAGATGCTTCCCCGCCACGAGCTCACCCAGATCCTCACCCACGCGACCGCCTTCGCCTGCCCGAGCGTGTACGAGCCGCTGGGGATCGTGAACCTCGAAGCGATGGCCTGCGGAACCCCGGTGGTCGCCTCCGCCACCGGCGGCATCCCGGAGGTCGTGGCCGACGGGGAGACCGGCTACCTGGTGCCGATCGAGCAGGTCACCGACGGCACCGGCACCCCGGTCGATCCGGAGAGGTTCATCGCGGACACGCGCGATGCGCTGGTGCGGATGGTCTCGGATCCCGAGCGGGCGAAGCAGATGGGCGAGGCCTCCCGCCGTCGCGCGGCCGAGCACTTCTCCTGGACCTCGATCGCCGAGCGCACCCTGGACGTCTACCGCACGGTGATCGCCCAGCGTGCCTGACCGACCAGCCTGATCAGGCCGTCGCCCTCAGCTCGGCTCCGCCGCGATCCGCTCGACCGCCTCGACCAGGGCGGCGCGGGCGGCGTCGTGGAGCTCGTCCAGCAGCCCTCGTCGAGCGAGGGCCTCGGCGAGATGGATCGTCTGGGCGTGCCCCTCGTCGATCTCGGAGCGGGTCAGCGCCACGGTGCGCGCGGCGAGCACCAGCAGGTGCGCAGCAGCGGCGTCGACGTGCCGGGGCAGCGCCGTGGAGACCCAGGTGGGCGGGATCCGGGCCGGCTCGACGGGTTCGTCGGGCACCAGGTCGAGGTCGATGCTGCCGTCGGCGACCCGGCGCAGGACGCGCAGCAGCTCCTCGCGGGCGCTGCCGGAGGTCGCCGCCGGCGGCACGTGCGTGCCCAGCGGTGCGTCGAACCGGTCCCAGCCGACGGCGGTGACCCCGCCGCCGGGGTGATCGATCCTGGAGACGACCGGGATGAGGGTGTGGTCGGCGATCCCGGCGGCGGTCACCACGATCGCCTGCTCCGCCTCCAGGGCCGCGGGCAGCGCTGCGGGCGGGCCGACCAGGCCGGCGATCCGGCCCGGCACCGGCAGCACCAGGCGCAACTGCGCCAGCGGCAGGCGCCGCAGCGCGGTCATCCACGTGAACAGGTCCTCGCCTTCGCCGCTGGGGCCGCTGCGGCCGACGCCGTGGCTCATCTCGGCGGCGTCGTCGGGCCCGAGATCGCCGCGGAGGTAGGCGGAAGCCCACAGCATCAGCACGGCAGCCCGGGGGAGCGCGACGAGGTCCCGTCCCGCGGCGGCCTCGCTCATGCGGCCTCCTCGCGGGCCGCGACGAACACGGCACGACGCCGTGCGGGGTCGACGGATTCGAGCCTCACCCGGACCACGTCGCCCGGCCAGGCGTCCATCGGGACCCATGCCGTCACCGGCGGATCGGTCAACTGGACCTCGACCCGGGTCGGCGCACCGCCGCCCGTCTCGGGCTCGCCCGGCTCACGGCGCTCGATCACCGTCGCCGTGAAGGTCTCCCCCTCCCAGGTCACCAGGGCCGCGGTCTCCACCAGGTCGAGCGCACGACGTTCGAGGGTCCCGGCCCGTGCGCCGGTGGCCCGCATCGCCTCGGGGATCTCGCCGAGCGCCGCCAGCAGCTGCGGTGTGGGGCTCTGCCCCTGGGCGTGGGCATGGCAGACCAGCAGCACGAAGCGGTCCACGAGGCGGCGCAAGGGCGCCGTAGTGTGCGCGTAGGGGGCGGCGATCGCGGCCTGGGCCGAGTCCTCGGGCACCTCCTGCGGGCTCGTGAACGCCGCATAGGCGGCGCCGCGGAAGAGGGCGGTGGCGTGGTTGAGCAAGGCGAGGTGGGCGGGTTCGTGCCAGTCCAGCTCGCGCAGGAAGGCGCCGTAGGTCCGGTCCCTCGGCCACGGGATGCCCAGCACGTCGGCCTGCCGGCGGAAACGGTCGATCGCCTGCTGATCGGCCGGGGGCAGCGTGCGCAGGATCCCGGCGCCGGACGCGAGCATGAGGTCGGCGGCGGCCATCCCCGTCATCAGGGAGATCTGGGCGTTGGCGTCCTCGATCGGGGCCGGACGGCGCCAGCTCAGTCGCACCAGGTCCCCGTCGGCCACCACCTCCTGCTCGGGCACGTTCAGGCTCGCCCCGCCCCGGGCGATCTCGCGCTCGGCGCGCAGGGCACCGATCTCCTGCAGCAGGACCATCATCGGATGCCCCTGACCTCCGTCGAGATCGGCCTGAACCTGGTCGTAGGCGAGCTTGCGGACCGAGCGGACGCGGGAGCGCTCGAGGTCGATCGCACGGACCGCACCGGCTGAGTCCAGGTCGAGCGTCCAGACGAAGGCGGGCGTGATCTGCTCCGGCAGCAGCGAGGCGACGCCCTCGGAGAGCGTCTCCGGGTGCAGCGGGATCCGCCGGTCGGGCAGGTAGAGGGTCTCCCCGCGTCGCCGCGCCTCTCTGTCCAGCGCGCTGTCCAGCCCCACGAACCAGGGGACGTCGGCGATCGCGTACAGCACGCGGTAGCCGTCCTCGGTCCGCTCGAGATGCATCGCCTGGTCGAGGTCGGTGGAGGTCGCCGGGTCCAGGGTCACGAAGGGGACGTCGGTGCGGTCCGTGCGGTCGGCGGTGGCCAGCTCACGGGCGGCGGCCCGTTCGGCCTCCACCAGCGCCTCGGCGGGGAACTCGAGAGGCACGTCCTGCGCCTCCTCGGCCAGCAGGGCGTCGATGCCCTCCCGGATCACGTCGGCCGCGACGGAACCGCGCGGAGCATGCAGGGAGACGGGACGGCGGGGCACGGCGACCTCCTCAGCAGCGGCTTCGAGCCCGTCCAGTCTAGGGCGGGCCGCGGTCCCGGGAGGGTGGCCGGTGACGATAGGCTCGGCCCATGTCCGTCGCAGCAGCCACACTGACCGATGTCGTCGTCCGCCGCAGCGGGCAGAGCATTCTCGATGCCGTCTCCCTGGAGATCTCCGAGGGTGAGCGGTGGGCGGTGCTCGGGCCGAACGGGGCCGGGAAATCCACGCTGGTGCGGCTGCTGGCCGCCCGCATGCATCCCACCTCCGGCACCGTCGACATCATCGGCGAGCGGCTCGGCAAGGTCGACATCTTCGAGCTGCGCCCCATGATCGGCCTGGCCAGCCAGGAGCTCGCCGAGACCATCCCCGCCGAGGAGACTGCCGAGAACGTCGTGGTCACCGCCGGGTACGGCGTCGTCGGCCGCTGGCGCGAGGAGTACGACGAGCTCGACCTCGACCGGGCGCGCACCCTGCTGGCCGCCTTCGGCGTCGGCGACCTCGCCTCCCGCATGTTCGCCACCCTGTCCACCGGGGAGCGCAAGCGCGTTCTCGCCGCCCGTGCGCTGATGACCGACCCCGAGCTGCTGCTGCTGGACGAGCCGGCCGCCGGGCTCGACCTGGGCGGGCGCGAGTCGCTGGTGCGGACGCTGGGGCGGCTGGCGAAGGATCCCGCGACGCCCGTGACCGTGCTGGTCACCCACCATGTCGAGGAGATCCCGCCGGGCTACACCCACGTGGCCCTGCTGCGCGAGGGCGGGGTCGTCGCCGCCGGCCCGATCGAGGAGACCCTCACCTCCCAGAACCTCACCACCACCTTCGGGCTGCCGCTCGTCGTCGAGCAGCGCGGCGACCGCTACACCGCCCGCTCGTTGTCTCTGAGCTGATCCGGCGGTGGAGCACGACCCCGCACCGGGACCGCCACGCCAGATCATCGAGATCACCGACCTCGCGGATCCCGCCCTCGACGACTTCCTGCGCATGACCGACGTGCGGCTGCGCTCGCGCGTCGAAGTCGAGCGCGGCCTGTTCATGGCCGAGAGCTACGAGGTGATCTCCCGGGCGATCGACGCCGGGATGGCCCCGCGCTCCTTCCTCATGAGTGAGAAGTGGCTCGAGAAGTTCGCGCCGCTGTACTCGCGCTTCCCCGACGTGCCGGTGTACGTGGGGGAGGAACCGCTCATCGAGCAGTTGACAGGCTTCCGGCTGCACCGCGGGGCGCTCGCGGCGATGCAGCGGCCGGTGCTGCCCGAGGTGGCGGAGGTGCTGCGCACCGCCCGCACCGTGGCAGTCATCGAGGACATCGTCGACCACACGAACGTCGGCGCCATGTTCCGCTCCGCAGCGGCGCTCGGTGTCGACGCCGTGCTGGTGACCCCGCAGTGCGCGGATCCGCTCTACCGCCGCTCGATCCGGGTCTCGATGGGCACGGTGTTCCAGGTGTCGTGGACGCGCCTGGAAGCCTGGCCGTCCGGCGGCGTGGACCTGCTGCACGAGGCGGGTTTCGACGTGCTCGCCCTCGCTCTCACCGACGGCGCCGTCCCGCTGGATCGGATCGACCTGGGGCCGGATCGCAAGGTCGCCGTCGTCCTCGGCGCGGAGGGCCACGGCCTGAAGCCGGCCACGCTGCGCGCGGTCGATGAGCACGTCGTGATCCCCATGGCCGGGGGCGTGGACTCCTTGAACGTGGCCGCGGCCAGCGCTGTCGTGTTCTGGCAGCGCCGGGCGGCGCTCAACGCGTCCGCCTCGCCAGCAGGCTGATCGCATTCGGCAGACGGCCGTCCCAGGCCACGGCCGGGGGCGCATCGTCGGGCCGCCAGAACGGATCGGGATGCTCGGCCAGGTGCAGCAGCTCGAAGCCGGCCCTCGTCACCGTCATCACCATCTCGGCGAGGGTGCGCTGATGCTCGGTCGCTCCGCGGGTGGGGAACGTGTCGTTGACGTGGGTGTCGGCGAAGTAGCTGCGATCCGACCGCACCCGCGCCTCGTCGGCGTCCCACGCCCACAGCGGGACCAGCGGGTGCCCCTCGTAGACGAACAGATGACCGCCCGGTCGCAGCAGGCGATGCATCTCGTCCGCCCAGGCATCGAGATCCACCATCCAGCTCAGCGCGCCCTTGCCGGTGTAGACGAGGTCGGCGACGGCCTCGTCGAGTCCGGTCGCCGGCAGCTCGGTGATCCGGTACCGGCACGGCGCCTCGAGGTCATCCGCGCGGCGCTGCGCGGCGGACACCGCCGTCGGGCTGTAGTCGAGGCCGAGCACGCTCCGGGCGCCGAGCCGGACCAGGGCATGGTCATCCAGGCCGTGCCCGCTCTGGGGATGCAGCACCTGGGTGCCCTCGATCAGCGGTGCGAGGAGTTCCTCCTCGATCGGCAGCAGCCGCGCGGTGCGGGCCTGCTCGAGGTGCTCCGCGTACTCCCGCACGTGCTTGGAGGACGCCTCGTCCCATGCTCGTCGGGTGTCGTCGTAGGTGCTCATCGCTCGAGGTCCGCACGGTCGAGTCAGAGCGTGATCTGCAACTTCACGTCCGTCGGGCGACCTTCGAGGAAGCGCTCGAAGGCCTGCACGGAATTGTCGAATGTGAAGGTCTCCGAGACGAAGCGGCTGAGGTCGATGGCGTCGGTGGCGGCGAGGTCGATGGCCTTCTGGTAGACGTTCGCGTACCGGAAGACCGTCTCCAGGGAGACGCCGCGGCTCTGCGCGGTGGCGATATCGAAGGGCACCGGCTCCACGGGCATGCCGACCAGGACGATCCGGCCGCCGGGGGCGGGCATGGACCAGAGGCTCTTGTACGCGGGGGCGGCACCGGTGGCCTCGAAGACCACCTGCGGGCCCCAGCCGCCGGTCTCGGTGCGGACGCGCTCGCCCAGGTCCTCCTTCGTGGCGTCGACGGGCACGATGCCCTCGAGCCCGTCGAGCAGGGCGAGCTTCTCCGGGAGCACGTCGCTGATGTAGACGGTGCTGGCGCCTCCGGCGCGGGCCGCGAGAGCGGTCATGATGCCGATGGTGCCGGAGCCCACGACGGCGGCGACGTCACCAGGCTTGATCCCGGCCTTGGTGGCGGCGAACATGCCCACGGAGAAGGGCTCGATGAGCGCGCCTTCGGCGAAGCTGAGGCTCTCGGGGAGCTTGTAGGTGTACGCGGCGGGGTGGATGACCTCGTCGGTCAGGCAGCCGTCGACGGGCGGGGTGGCCCAGAACCGCACACCGGGGTCGACGTTGTAGTTGCCCTCCTTCACGGCCCGGGAGGTGGGGTCCGGGACGCCGGGCTCCATGGCGACGCGGTCACCGGGGGAGAGGTCGGAGACGCCCTCACCGACCTCGACGACCGTCCCGGCACCCTCGTGCCCAAGGATCATCGGCTCCTCGACGACGAACGGGCCGATCTTCCCGTCGGTCCAGTAGTGGACGTCGGAGGCGCAGATCCCCACGGTGTGCATGGCGACGCGAACCTGACCGGGGCCGGGGGAGCCGACGGGCTCGACCTCCTCGATGGCCATTCGGTTCTTCTCCTGCAGCACCAGTGCGCGCATGGGTCATTCCTTCCGAGGCGATGTGTCCGAGACCTCATCATCGCAGGTGTGCATGGTCAGGGGGCAGGCCGTTCCGAGGTGTGGGTCGATTCAGGAGTGCGGGCGGCCGGTGGGCCCGCGGCGTCGTTCTCTAGAACGGTGGGGGGTCGTCGTGGCGGTGGTCGGGCGGGGTGTTGGGGTCGGGGAGTGAGCTGCCGTGGTGGCGTTGGGTGAAGCGCGTGGCTTCTGCTGTTCGTTGTTCGGTGACGCGGTCGCGGTGGGGGCGGCGGGCTTCGATCTCGCGGTGGTGGAGGGCGATCTCACGGGCGCGGTGGTGGGCGGCCCAGGCGGTATCGAGTGCTCGGGCGAGGGTGGGGGTGAGGAGGTCGACGTCGTCTCGGGTGGTGGTGTGGACGGTGTCGTCGATGTCCCACCAGGTCACGGTCGGCTCCACCACCGCGTGGGCATGCTCGCGCGGGGCAGTCGGGCCCGGCAGAGGATCCAACGGCAGAGGATCCAGGTGCAGGGACCCGGGCGGGAAGTCGAGCAGTTCCGGTGGCGGGCCCGGAGGCCTGGTCGTTGCCGGGGGACTGTTCGCCCCGTTCCCGGCACTGTCGCGGTGGGGGTCGATGTGGCCGGCGGTTTTGATCGTGTGGTGCAGCCAGCACAGGCGGTGGAGGTTCGCCAGGTCCGTCGCCCCACCCTGGGTGGCGTCATGGTGGTTGAACTCCTCAATGTGGTCATCCTCGGCCGCCAGCGCGGTGGGGCGGGTGCAGCCGGGAGCGGCGCAGACGGGGTGACGCAGCCGGAGTTGCAGTCGCATCGCCGCAGTGGGGGTGTAGGTATCGGCGGTGGCCGGGAGGTAGGCCCCGGTGGTGGGGTCGGTGAGGATCCGCTGCCAGGTGTTCATCCCCGCGGCCAGGGCGCGGGCCTGTTCGGCCGGGATCGGGGTGAGGCCCTCGATCAACCCCGGCGCGTCCTCGATACCGAGCAGCGTCATGGCCGGGACGGTCACCAGGAGCTTGTAGGCACTGGCGGGTTCGGGCACCGGGCCGGTATCAAGCATCGTGCGGGTCAAGATCGCGTACCGCAGCGCCGCTAACGACAGGGGTCTGCCGCGGTCGCGGAGGGTCTCGTCGATGTCGAAGGGGATCTCACCGGTGTCTGTGTCGTGCAGGGCGGCGCGTTGGGCTTTCTGCACCACCAGGGCGGTCACGTCCAGGCGGTGGGCGAGGTCTGTGATCTCCGGGATCGGCCCCGTCACCATCAACGTGGCCAGCCCGCACGTGGGGTCAGTGATCTCGAGATCGACGCGTCGTTGTGTCTGCGGCGGCACGGGCAGGGTGCCGGCGGTGATGCGGACGATCAGGGTTTTGAGGTGGGTCTCGAACGTGTGCCGGGAGATGTTTCTCAGATCCCACCCGGCGACGTGCCCATCGACCATCACCACTTGCTCGTCGGTGAGGGAGCGGACGTGGCGCAGCAGGTATTGGTGGAACCCTTCGGGCATGTCCCCGGCGGCGAGATGGGTGAACGTGGCGGGCATGAGGTCGACGGATCGGTGGGCGTCGCGGATGAGTCGTTCGGCCTGGCGGGTGGTGAGGCGCATGCCGGTGGCGATCTTCATCGCGGAGATGTCGGCCTCATCGATCAGCCCGTCGGTATCGGGGTCGTCGGTGAAGAACTCCACCAGCAGTTCCTGCTGGCGGGCGTAGAGGATGGTGCGTTCGCGCACCGTCGCATGTAGGTGGAGGACGCGGTAGGCCTGGTCACTGGCGGGCTCGACGCCCGCGAGTTTCACCATCCGCTCACCGGTCAGCGGCACCCGCGCGTCCACCGCCCACGCCCGCACCGGAAGCACAGCCCCGGCATCACCAGCGGCCGCAGGGCCATCAGCGGCAGCACCAGACGCCGTGGCCGCAGAGACCGTGTCCCCGGCGGTGGTCGAGGGATCGGAGGCCGGGGGATCGGAGGCAGCAGCACTGGACGCCACAGCGTCGGTGGCATCGGCGGTCTGGTCCTCGGCCCGCTGCTTGTGTCGATCAACCACCGGACCGAATGCACTCCCGGGGGACGCGGCGGGCTGGTCACCGGCATCAGAGCCGGACGGGCCGCGGGAGACGGGACGGGACGGCACCGGGGGACCGTCGCCGGGCCCGTGATCGGACTCGAACTCCTCACCCACGACCCTCACCTCCCATCCCGAACAATCATCGCCCGCACCACTGCGGACAACACCATCGACCTCGATGTCGACGTGTTCCCACACTACGACCCGACCCCGACAATCGAAACCCACGACCCCGACCCCACAGAAAATGTGGATAACCACCCCATGTGGAGGAAAGGCAACCCCGGAGAACACCAGAACCAACCCCCACCCCACGACCCCGAGACCGAACCCCGAGGCCGTGACAGACCGATCCGAACCAGCTCGGTCCGGCCCGACTCGATCCCGTTCGAGCCGGCCTGGACCGCCTCGGATCATGGCGGGGCGCACCGCTCGACCGGGCTCCGGGGTGTGGCCCCCACGCCGAGGACCCGCGCGTCACGCCAAGACCTGCGCGTTGTGGAAAACCATCCATTGTGGAGGAAAGATCGCGGCACTACACCACACATGGATGACTGCGAAGAATTCTCTGTCAGGGAGCACCGAAGCATCACCGAGAACGATGTTCGAAACCTGCTCGAGCCCGCGACCGTTCCGAGTGCCACTCTCGACGCACCGCGACCCGACACTCGACCCCCAGTGCCCGACCGGCCCCGCCACGCAACACCCGAGGCGCCCGGCATCCACCCCTGAACCATCACTCCGCCGTCTGTCCCACCCCTGCCGCAGACTCCGTACGTACGTTCGAACCTGCGACCTGCACAGCTTGACTCCCGATCCGCGAGGCGTAGAGTTCGAACAGTTGTTCGAACACATCGAACTGGCATCGAGTCGTACGTGTTGCTCCCGCGGATCGGGGACGGAGGTGGATCATGAGCATGCCTCTGCAGGTGGCGGCCGCTGAAGCGGACCACGACGACCACAACGACCACAACGACCACAACGACCACAACGACCACAACGACCACGATGACCTCGACCACGATGGTCGCGAGGACCGCCTGGCCCGGGCCCGCGCCGCCCTGGGCGCCGCCGAACGCAGCGCGGCCCGCTGGGGCGGACGGATCGACCGCACCGCCCTGCGGGGGCGCTCCCTGCACCCGGGAGCGTCCGGCCCCGACCCCACGGGCGCTCCCGACCCCGGCCGAGAGACCACCGCCGAGCTCGAGGACGGCCTGGGCACCCGCCTCCCGGTGCCGGGCCCGCTGTCGGCACTGTTCCCCCGAGGCAGTCTGCGCGCGGGCAGCTCCGTCGCGATCGAGGGCGCCGCGAGCACCTCCGTGCTACTGTCCCTCGCCGTCGCCGCGGCGGGGGAGGACTCCTGGTGCGCCGTCGCCGGCATGCCCGATCTCGGTCTGCGCTCCGCCCTCGACGCCGGGCTGGACCCCTGCCGACTCGCCCTCGCCCCGACGCACGGGGAGCAGCGTCCCCAGGTGCTCTCCGCCCTGGCCGACGGGGTCGGGGTGCTCGTGCTCGGCCCCGATCTCGACCTGACCCCCGCGCTGTGGCGCAGCCTGCTGAGCCGGGCCCGCACCGCCGACACCCTGGTCCTCGCGGCCGCTCCGCCCGGGCGCGCCGACATCGCCCTGCGCTCGGCCACCCACGCCTGGACCGGGCTCGGCGCGGGCTCGGGGCGGCTGCGCCGGCGCCGTCTCGCGGTCACCTCCACCGGTCGTGGGATCGCCGGGCACCGGGAGGTCGAGGTGCTGCTGCCGCAGGCGAGCGGGCTGATCGCGCAGGCGCCGCAGGGGCGTTCGGTTCCCGCAGAGATCGCCGCCCCAGCCGGTATCCGCCTCCTGGATCCGGTGCCGAGGGCCGGATGATGAGCGCCACCACCCGCACGGTCGCCGTCACCGTCCCGGACTGGCCGCTGGTGGCCGCGCTGGATCGCCACCAGCGCCGCACGGCCGACGAGACCCCCGACGACGAGACCCCCGACGGCGCCCCGTCGGCCGACCCGCCCACTGACCCGGCCGTCGACCCGGCCCACGACCCCGTGCTCCTGCTCGACCAGCACCGCGTCACCCACGCGAGCGCCGCGGCCCAGGGGACCGGGGCGCTGCCGGGCATGACCCGCCGCGCCGCCCGCGCCGCCTGCCCCGAGGCGCTGGTGCTGGAGGCCGACCGGGAGCACGAGTCGGCCCTGTTCGAACTGGTCGCCGCCGCGGTGGACACGATCGCGGCGGGCGTGGACGTGCTGCGCCCCGGGGTGCTGCTGATGTCGGCCCGCGGGCCGGCTCGCCACCAGGGCGGGGAGGAGGTGCTGGCCGAGCGGATCCTCGATGCCGTCGCCGAGCTCACCGGCTGGGACTGCGCCGTGGGAATCGCCGACGGCCCCTTCGCCGCGCTGCTGGCCTCCCCGCCCGGGCGGATCGTGCGTGAGGGCCGCAGCGCCGACTACCTCGCCCCGCACCCGATCGCCGCCCTGGCCGGCGCACCCGTCGGCCCCGGCTGGGGGCATCGCGGCCAGCCCTCGGCGACCCGTCCCGAGCGCCGGCTGGACCTCGCCGAGACGGTCGACCTGCTGCAGCGGCTCGGCATCACCACCCTGGGGGAGCTCGCCGCCCTGCCGTCGGCCGCGGTCGCCGACCGCTTCGGCCCCGACGTCGCGACCCTGCACCTGCTGGCCCGCGGCGAGGAGCCCGCCCCGCCCGCGACGCACCATCCCACCCAGCCGATCCTCGCCGAGACCACGCTGGAGACCCCGCTGGTGCGCACCGACCAGGCGGCCTTCATCGCCCGCCCGCTGGCCGAGGAGCTGCACGCGATGCTCGTCGACCGTGGGCTGGTGTGCACCCGGCTGCGGATCGTGGCCCGCACCGAGGGCGGCGAGGAGATGGAGCGCACCTGGCGGCACGACGGAGCGCTCAGCGTCGCCGACGTCGTGGACCGCATCCGCTGGCAGTGCGACGGCTGGATCACCCGTTCGCGACTCGGCGGCCCCGCGACCGGCGCGATCACCCGGATCGGTCTGCACCCGCTGCAGCTCGCCCCGGCGGGGGAGGGCGCCCCGGCCCTGTGGGGCAGCGCCGGGGAGGCCGCCGTGCGGGCCTCGCGCGCCTTCGCCCGGGCGCAGGGCCTGGCGGGGGAGGACGCCGTCCAGGTCCCCGCCCTCGTCGGCGGGCGTCTGCTGGCCGACGAGGTGCAGCTCGTGCCCTGGCGCGGCGAGAAGCCCGCCCGACGGGACGGGCCCTGGCCGGGCTCCCTGCCGCGCCCCGTGCCCGCCACGGTGTTCCGCGAGCTGCCGCCGGTGGTGCTCGAGGATGCCGCCGGCCGCCCCGTCGTGGTCACCGCCCGCGGGCTGCTCAGCGCCTCGCCCGCCCGTCTGCTGGTCACCGCCCCCGGCGCCCCGGTCCTGCAGCGCCTCGGACTGCGGGCCGGCTCCGCGCATCCGGTGCTCGCCCACGGCGCCCCCGCCGTGATCGACGAGCGCTGGTGGACGCCGCACGGCGCCCGCTCCGCGAGGCTGCAGCTGGTGGTGCGCTCGGCGCACGAGGAGGAGACCGCCGTGCTGGCGCTGTCGCGCATCGGGAGCTGGATGCTGGAGGGGCTCTATGACTAGGAGGAGCGCCTGATGGCCGGTTGGTTCCTGGGCCCGCCCGCGTGGAAGGACATCGAGGCGATCCTCTCGGATCGTCCCGCCGAGCTGGTCTCCCCGCCGATCGTCGTCGAGCACGCCGGGAAGGCCACCGACGACGCGTACCGTCCCGCGCGCACCGTCGACTACGCCGAGCTGCACGCCCACTCGCACTTCAGCTTCCTCGACGGTGCCTCGAGCCCCGAGGACATGGCCGAGCAGGCCGCCCGGCTGGGGCTGGGGGCGATCACCCTGGTCGACCACGACGGCCTGCCCGGGGCGGTGCGCTTCGCCCGGGCGGCGGGGGAGCAGGGCGTGGCCACCGTGTTCGGCGCCGAGCTCACCCTGGGGCTGGAGCCCGGGGCCGGCAGCGCGAGCGGAACCCCCGTGACCTCCGCACCGCGGACCGGCGTCCCCGACCCCGCCGGGGAGCACCTGCTGGTACTGGTGCGCGACGAGACCGGGTACCGGCAGCTGTCGGCCGCGATCGCCCGTGCCCACCTCGACAGCGGGGAGAAGGCCGCGCCCCGCTACCGGCTGGCGGAGCTGACCCGTCTGGCCCGCACCGGGCACTGGCAGATCCTCACCGGCTGCCGCAAGGGATCCGTGACCCGCGCCGTCGTCCCGCACCTGGCCGAGGGGGACCTGGACGCCGCCGCCCACGCCGCGGCGAGCGCCATCACCCGTGTGCTGGACCTGTTCGGGGCGGGGAACGTGGCCGTCGAGCTGGTCGCCGGCGGCGGGGGAGAGGCCGACGAGCTCCACGACGCCCTCGCCCAGGGCGCGCGCCTGGTCCGCGAGGACCACGGGCTCGACGCGGTCTCCCTGCCGCTGGTGGCGACGACGAACGCGCACTACGCACGCCCGGCCGACAAACGCCTCGCGGACACCCATGCCGCCCTGCGCGCCGGGGTGCCGCTCGCGGACGCCGACCCGTACCTGTCCTCCCGGCCGGCCCACCTGCGCAGCGGCGAGGAGATGGCCCAGCTGCTGCCGCGCTATCCCGGCGCGATCGCCCAGGCCGCGCGACTGGGCCGGGACTGCGCGGTGGATCTGCGGCTGCTGGCCCCGGACCTGCCGCCGTTCCCGGTGCCCGCGGGGCACGACGAGACGAGCTGGCTGATCGAGCTGGTGGAGATCGAGGGCCGGGAGCGCTACGGGCCCCGTCCCACCGCGGGCCGCCCCGAGCGCGTCCCCGGGGCGTGGGCGCAGATCGACCACGAACTGCAGGTCATCACCGATCTGCACTTCCCCGGCTACTTCCTCATCGTCCACGAGATCGTCGACTTCTGCGCCGGGGAGGGGATCCTCGCCCAGGGCCGGGGCTCCGCGGCGAACAGCGCCGTCTGCTACGCGCTGGGCATCACGGCGGTCGAGCCCGTCGGCCATCAGCTGCTGTTCGAGCGCTTCCTGGCCCCGGAGCGGGACGGGCCGCCGGACATCGACATCGACATCGCCTCGGACCGCCGCGAAGAGGTGATCCAGCACGTCTACGATCGCTACGGTCGGGAGTACGCCGCGCAGGTCGCCAATGTCATCACCTACCGGGCGAAGCTCGCGGTGCGCGACGCCGCGCGGGCGCTGGGCTATGACACCGGCGCGCAGGACGCGTTCTCGAAGCGGATCGAGCGCTCCTTCAGCTCCCTGGCCGACGCCGACGTCCCCGACGACGTCGTCGACCTCGCGAAGCAGCTGCGCGACGCCCCGCGCCACCTGGGCATCCACTCCGGCGGCATGGTGCTGTGCGACCGGCCGGTGATCGAGGTGTGCCCCGTGCAGTGGGCGGCGATGGCGGACCGGTCCGTGCTGCAGTGGGACAAGGACGACTGCGCCGACGCGGGCCTGGTGAAGTTCGACCTGCTGGGGCTGGGGATGCTCACCGCCCTGGACCACGCGCTGCGGATCATCGCCGAGCACCACGGCCAGCACTTCGAGCTGCGCACCCTGCCGCAGGAGGATCCGGCGGTCTACGACATGCTGTGCGCGGGCGACAGCATCGGCGTGTTCCAGGTGGAGTCGCGTGCGCAGATCTCCACCCTGCCGCGCCTGCGGCCCCGGGAGTTCTATGACCTGGTGGTGGAGGTGGCGCTGATCCGGCCCGGGCCCATCCAGGGCGGGTCCGTGCACCCCTACATCCGGCGCCGCGCCGGCGAGGAGGAGGTCACCTACCTTCACCCGCTGCTGGAGAAGTCCCTGGGCCGCACGCTGGGGATCCCGCTGTTCCAGGAGCAGCTGATGCAGATGGTGGTCGACGTCGCCGACTTCAGCCCCGCCCAGGCCGACCAGCTGCGCCGGGCGATGGGATCCAAGCGCTCCACCCAGAAGATGCTCGAGCTCTCCGACGCGCTGTTCGCCGGGATGGCGAACCACGGCATCACCGGCGAGGACGCCGAAGCGGTCCACCGCAAGCTGCTCGCCTTCGCCAACTACGGCTTCCCCGAGTCCCACGCCTACTCCTTCGCGTACCTGGTGTACGCGAGCTCGTACCTGAAGTGCCACTACCCGGCGGCGTTCACCGCGGCGCTGCTGCGCTCCCAGCCCATGGGCTTCTACTCTCCGCAGTCGCTGGTCGCGGATGCTCGCCGGCACGGCGTGCTCACCCGCGGGCCCGACGTGCTGGCCAGTCGTGCCCGCAGCGATCTGGAGACCGACGCGGAGCATGCCGGCTACCGGATCGGGGAGGAGCCCCGCGAGCAGATCCGGGGGAAGGAGGCCGCCCGCGGCCCCGCGATCCGGCTGGGCCTGGACCAGGTGCGCACGATCAGCACCGAGACCGCCGAGCGGGTCGTCGCCGAGCGCGAGCGCGGCGGTCCCTTCGCCTCGGTCCCGGACCTGGCCCGCCGGGTGCAGTTGACAGCCCGGCAGCTCGAGGCGCTGGCCACCGCGGGGGCGCTGGATGCGCTGGCGTCCTCCCGTCGGCAGGCGCTGTGGGCCGCGGGAGCGGCCGCCCAGGAGTCGCCGGGGACCCTGCCGCACCTCGCGGTCGGGGCCCAGGCGCCGATGCTGCCGGGGATGAGCGAGGCGGAGCTGGCCACCGCGGACTCCTGGGCCACCGGCATCACCCTGGACGATCACCCGATGGTCCTGGTGCGCGAGGAGCTCTCGGCCGACGGGGTGCTCTCGATCGGCGGCACCCGCGAGGTCGAGGACTCCACCCGGATCCGGGTGGGCGGCGTGATCACCCATCGCCAGCGACCCGCGACCGCCGGGAACGTCACCTTCCTCAGCCTCGAGGACGAGACCGGGATCCTCAACGTGGTGTGCTCGCAGGGCTTCTGGGTGCGCCACCGGGCGCTGCTGCGCACCGCCCGGGCGATCGTGCTGCGTGGGATCGTGGAGAACCGCAGCGGGGCGGTGAACCTCGTGGCCGATGACGTGGCGCCCCTGGACCTGGCAGCCGCCGGCCGATCCAGGGACTTCCAGTGAGCCAGGCCCTCCCGTGAGCCAGGCCTTCCCGTGGGTCAGGCCGTCGCCGCCGCCCCCACCGGCACCCGGTCGGAACGGTCCGCGCGGCGGGCGGTGCGGGAGGCCGCGAAGGTCACCACCAGGGAGACCGCGGCCCAGGCCAGGATCGACAGCAGCGTGCCCGAGGTCGAGACCAGGGAGCCGCCGAGGGCCGCGTGCACGAGCCCCTGGGTGACGATCGGCAGCGGCAGCAGCGCACTGATCGACTGCAGCAGCGGGGGAGCGGTCGCCAGCGGCACGATGCCCACCAGCGTCACCACCTGCAGCACCATCACCAGGATCGAGACGATCCGGCCGATCCTGTCGCCCAGCAGCGTCATCAGCGCCTGGTGCAGGGCCGCGAACATGCCGGCCCCGGCCAGGGCCACCACCCCCACCGTCACCGGGGAGACGGGGGAGATGCCGACGGCGGTGAGCACCGCCAGCACCGCGATGGTCTGCACCACCGCGATCAGCAGAGCGGGCGCCAGTGAGCGCAGCACCACTCGGCCCATCGGCACCGCCCGGTCCAGCAGACGCCGGGACAGGGCCGGCAGCAGCAGGAAGCTGGCGAACGCCCCCAGCCACAGCGCGAGGGCGGTGACGAAGGGGAAGGTCGCGGTGGTCGCACCGTCCGCCTCGTTCTGGCGGTCCACGTCGGTGGTCACCGGGTTCGCGGCCATCTCGCTCATGCGATCGCGCTCGGAGGAGGTGTAGCTGGGCACGCCCTCAGCGCCCTCGCGCAGCCCGGAGGCGAGATCCTCGCTGCCGCCGGCCAGCTCCTCGGTGCCGTCAGCGAGCTCCTCGGTGCCGTCGGCGAGCTCGCCGCTGCCGGAGGCCAGCTCCTCGCTGCCGGAGGCCAGCTGGTCCGAGCCGTGGCCCAGCTCGGTGGCGCCGTCGGCCAGCTGGGTGCTGCCGTCGGCGAGGGCACCGGCCCCGTCGGCGGAGGCGCGGGTGCCCGCGGCGAGGTCGTCGAGGCCGGTGGCGAGGTCCCCGGCGCCGTCGGCGCTGGCCCGGGTGCCCTCGGCGAGCTGGTCAGCGCCCTCGGCGAGATCGTCGACACCGTCGGAGTACGCCTGGAGGCCGTCGCGCAGACCGGTGACGCCGGTGACCAGGTCCTCGGCGCCCTCGGCGCTCGCGCGAGCCCCGGTGGCGAGCTGATCGGCAGACGCGGTCAGGCCGGGGTTCTGCTCGGTGCCGTCCCCGGCGAAGGCGGTCTCGAGCCCCTCGGAGTAGGTGAGCATGCCCTGGGTGCCCTGGACCAGGCCGGGTTCCTGGTCGGTGCCGTTGAGCCCGTCGGCGATCTGCTGGAGCTGGGGACCGAGGGGGAGCAGCTGCGAGGAGCCGTCCGCGATGCCCTGTGTGCCGGCGACCAGACCGGGGTTCTCGGCGGTGCCGTCACCGTTCAGGCCGGTGTCGACGGCGTTCGCGTACTCGAGCATGCCCTCGGCCTGCGCCTGCAGCGCCAGAGCGTTCGGGTCCTCGGGATCCTCCTCGAGCAGCGCGTCGGCGCTGGCCTTCATCTGCTCGGCCAGAGCGATCATCCCCGGGTCCTGCTCGGTGCCCTCGCCCTCCAGACCGGCCGACAGGGCGGCCGCCCCGTCCGCGACGTCCTGAGCGCCTTCCGGCAGGCCGGGCTCGGTCTCGGTGCCCTGGATGCCGTCGGCCAGCTGCTGCGCGCTCTCGCCGAGCTCGGCGGTGCCGTCGGCCACGCCCTGGGCGGTGGTCACCAGGCCCGGGTTCTCGGCGGTGCCGTCGCCGGTCACGGCGCTGCCGGCCGCGGAGACGCCCTCGGCGTACTGCTCGATGCCGGTGGCGAGCTGGTCCGCTCCTGCGACCAGTCCCGGGTTCTCGGCGGTGCCGTCGCCCTCGACGCCGGCGGCCAGCTGGTTCGCCCCGTCGAGCAGCCCGGGCTCGGATTCGGTGCCGGACATGCCGGTCTGCAGCTGCCCGACCCCGGCGGCGAGGTCCTCGGCGCCGGTGGCGAGGTCATCGAGGCCGGTGGCCAGGTCGTCGCCGCCGCCGGCCGCGGTGCTCGTGCCCGTGGCGAGGTCGTCGAGGCCGTCGGCGAGCTCCTGGGTGCCGTCAGCGGTCTGCCCGGCGCCGTCGGCGAGGCTCCACACCCCGCCGGAGAACTCCTTCGTCCCCTCTGCGGCCCGGGTGGTGCCGTCTGCCAGCTCGGCGGTGCCGTCGGCGAGCTCGTGCGCACCGTCCTCGAGATCGGAGGCGCCGTCGGCGAGCTGCTCGGCGCCGTCGGCCGACTGGGAGAACCCGTCCTTGAGGTCGTTGAAGCCCAGGTAGAGCCCGTCGAGGTACTGCTGGGCCATCTGACCGCCCATGGTGGAGGCGGAGGCCTCGGCCACAGCGGAGCCCACCAGCGCGTTGATCTGGCCGCTGGCGTCGTTGGTGGTGACCTCGAGGATCGCGGGGACGGCATCGGTGGTGCCGATCGTGGTCAGCTTCGCGGAGAAGTCCTCCGGGACCACGATCACCGCGGAATAGGTACCGTCCTGCAGACCCTGCTCGGCGTCGTCCTGGGAGGTCAGCTGCCAGTCGAAGCCGGTGGTCTCCGGGGCGTCCTGCCCCTCGACGGTGCCGGGCTGGGTCAGCGATCCGGACAGGAGCCGGCCGAAGGGGACCGTCTGCGTCTCGCCGTCGGCGTCGGTGACCTCGGCCCCCTCGTCCAGGTTGACGACGGCGGCGGGCACCGTGTCGAGCCGGTCCACACGGCCGCTGAGGGCCCACAGTCCCAGCCCTGCCACCAGCAGCGGCAGCAGCAGGACCACGAGCACGGTGCGCGGATGCTTGAGGCGGGTCATACGTGGGCTCCTTCGGGGGCGGAGGCGGTGGAGCGCTGGACGGCGAGCGCGAGCAGTCGGCGAGGATCGCGCAGTGCGGCCTGGAGATGGCGCTCGGCCTCGGTGGCGCCGGCTGCTCGCGAGCCCACCACGAGGGTGGCCCCTGCAGCCAGCAGGGCGTCGAGGCGCTGGATCAGGGTGTCGTCGGTGGTGGTGGCACCGTGGACGAGGTCCTCGAGCCGTTCGATCACGACCACGGCGCGGCCCAGGTGCCGATCGGGGATCTCCCGCAGCCGGGCGGGGACGTCCGCGCCGGCCGGCAGCCAGTGCGCGCGGCCCTGGATGGCTCCGAGGTCGTCGGGGGCGAGGCGGTCGTGGACGGCGAGGAGCCCGCTGTCGGGTTCGAGCCGCCCTCCGGCCAGGGCCAGGAAGGCGGCGCGGGCGGCGTCGTCGGCCGAGCGCACCACCAGCAGGGTGCCCGATCCGACGGCGCCGGTCAGCGGGCCGATCCGGCCCGTGTCCCCGACCAGCGGGGCGGTCAGATCCTGCATCCGCAAGGCATGGGCGCCGTGCTCCTGAGTCCAGCGGCGGTGCTCGAGGACGGCATGCAGGCCTTCGCCCTCCACGTCGACCTTGGGCAGGATCCGATCCATCCAGCCCGGCAGCCACCAGGCGTGCCTGCCGAGCAGGGCGAGCACGGCGGGGACCAGGGTCATGCGCACCACGAAGGCGTCGACCAGCACGCCGACGGCCAGCCCCACGGCGATGGGCTGCAGCATGAACCAGCCGGAGGTGACGAAGCCGGCGAACACCGAGACCATGATCAGCGCGGCGGCGACCACCACGGGGGCGCTCGCGGTGAAGCCCTTCTCGATGGAGGCGCGGGCATCACCGGTGTGGGTGAACTCCTCGCGCATCCGCGAGACCAGGAAGACCTCGTAGTCCATGGCCAGGCCGAACAGCACGCCCATCACCATGATCGGCATGAACGCCACGACCGGGCCGTTGACGGTGACGAACAGCGGTTCGTTGAACCAGCCGTACTCGAATACCATCGCGGTGACGCCGAAGGCGGCGGCCACGGACAGCAGGTAGCCCAGCGAGGCCTTGATCGGCACCCAGATGGAGCGGAACACCATGGCCAGCAGGATGAGGGAGAGGCCGACGACGAAGATCGCGAACGGGACCAGCGCGTCGGAGAGCTTGTCGGTGACGTCGATCCCGACGGCGGTCGCCCCGGTGACGGTGACGTCGGAGATCGAGTACTCCTGTTCCCAGTCCCCGGCGTTCGCGCGCAGGGAGTGGACGAGCTCCTTGGTGGAGGCGTCCGTCGGCCCGCCCTCGGGGATCACCGCCACCACGGCCAGGTCGGCACCGCGGTTGGGGGTCGCGAGCTGGATCTCCTTGACGTTCTCCAGCGAGGAGATGTCGGATTCGAGGTCCTCGACCACGCCGAGCGGGTCGGTGGTGTTGATGATGTCGGCGGTGACCAGCAGGGGACCGTTGTAGCCGGGGCCGAACTCCTGGGCCACCAGGTCGTAGGTGTCGCGGGCCGGGGTGCCGGGCTGCTCGGTGCCGAGGTCCGGCAGCGCCAGCTCGAGGTCCTTGATCGGGATCGCGAGGGCGCCGACGCCGACGACCACCAGCAGGATGGTCACGGCCGGGACCTTCGTGACCAGGCGGACCCAGCCGGTGCCGAAGGGTCGCCGGCGCCTGCGCTCCGGATCCTCCGCGGGCAGCACCCCGTCGTTCGCGGCCATCAGCCGACGGACCCTCCGCGGGCGCAGCCGCTCCCCGAGCAGGCCCATGATCGCGGGCAGCATCGTCAGCGCGACCACCACGGACAGGGCGACGGTCGCCGCAGCGGCGACGCCCATGATGGTCAGGAACGGGATGCCGGTGACGAACAGGCCGACGAGGGCGATGATCACGGTGAGGCCGGCGAAGATGACGGCGCTGCCGGAGGTCGCCAGGGCGCGGCCGATGGACTCGCGGACGTCCTCGCCGGCGGTCAGCTGGTCGCGGTGCCTCGAGAGGATGAACAGGGCGTAGTCGATCCCGACGGCGAGGCCGAGCATGGCTCCCAGCGCGGTGGTCACCGAGGGGATCTCGACCCCGGCGGCCAGCGCCATCACGGCCAGCATCGACACGCCCACGCCGACGATCGCGGTGACGATCGGGATGACGGCCGGGACGAAGGAGCGGAACACGATCGCGAGGATCAGCAGGGCGATGACGATGCCGACGATCTCGCCGGCGCCGAAGGGCACCTCGGAGCTCTGCAGGACCTGTCCGCCGATGTTCGCGTCCAGGGTCGGGGTGTCGGCGGCCCGGACCAGGTCCTTCAGCTCGGTGACGGACTCCTCGGGGTAGGTGCCCTGCTGCCCGTCCATCTGGAACTGGGCGATGATCGCGGTGTCGTCATCGGTGCGGGTGCCGGGGGAGGCGTCATCGAAGGGCGAAGGGGCGGCCGCGACCCCGTCGACCTCCGCGATGCGGTCCATGAGGTCGTCGATCTCGTCCTGGTGCTCATCGACGGTGGTGCCGTCCTCGGCCACCAGCACGACCTGGCCCGAGGTGCCGCCCATCTCGGGGAAGCGGTCGGCGAGCTGGTCGATGCCGCGCTGGGCCTCGGTGCCGGGAATCTCGATGGCGGAGGAGAACGTGCCGCCGAGGCCGACGGCGAGGCCGCCCATCCCCACCAGCAGGATCATCCACACCGCGACGATCTTCCAGCGCAGGGAGGCCATGAGAAGGCCGAGTCGGTACAGGGACGAGGACACAGGACCTCCCGGGCGATGCACTCCTGCATCCACGACATGTTCGTATTCGATACAGCAGTGTATCGATGAGATACTGTTCAGTCACGCGGGGTCGTCGCCTCGGGAACGAGCAGTTCTGAGACCTTGCGCACCCCTGAGCCACCCTCGAGGAGCCATGACCGATCTGTTCGAGCCGCTGCCCGACTCCGCGGACACTCGCCGTAAGCAGAACACCCGCACCAAGCTGGTGCGGGCCTCACTCGACGTCTTCGTCGAGAAGGGCATCGACGGGGCGACCGTGGACGACCTGGCCCGGGCCGCCGGATTCACCCGCGGCGCCTTCTACTCGAACTTCTCCACCAAGGAGGAGGTCTTCGCCGCGCTGTTCGCCTCGGTCACGGAGGAGATGATCGAGATCGCGAACACGTCGGTCGCGACGGCCATCGAAGCCGCGCAGGACCAGTGCGGGGAGCCGGCCAGCCTCTCCGCCGTCGACGACGCGGGCCTGATGGTCGCCGTGTTCGAGGGGATCCGCCCCTTCGGGCGGCAGTGGTACCTGCTCTACTCCGACGCGATCGCGCGCTCCCTGCGCGATGAGAGGATGCGCGCCGAGCTCGCGGTCCAGCGCGAGCGCCTGCGCGACGAGATCGGTAAGATGCTGTCCGCACGGATGGCCGAGAAGGGCGACCACCCGCTGCTGCCGCCCGAGGATCTCGCCCAGCTGTTGATCGGCGTGTTCGTCGATCTGATGGTGCGCGAGCAGATGGACGGGCGCGACATCACCGAGCTCGCCGCCACCACGATCCTGGGCACTCTGCGCGCCTTCGTGGAGCCGCGCAAGGCCTGACGGGGGCCGACGGGGGCTAACGGGGACTGACCGGGGCTGACGGGGGCCGACCGGGACCGACGGGGGCTGTGTGGGGCTGAACTCGGTCTGAACTCGGTCTGAATTCGGTCCGGATCAGATGACGACGCCGTCCGTTTCGCCCCGACACGCCGCAGTTGCAGGGGTTGCCAGGGGAGTGCACGGCATGCTTACCGTGTACCCGGTGTGGCGTCCGTCGCACCGTGCTTCCCCCTTCCCCAGGAGACGCTCATGCCTCCCTATCGTCCCCGACACCTGACTCCTCCTCCCTCCCCGGAGCCGCCCTCCGGCACCTCGCGGCGCTCCCTGCTGCGCGGCGGTGTGCTCGGTGCCGCAGCGGTCGGCACCGGTGCCGCCGCCCTCGCCGCCCCGGCCGCGTACGCCGCCGGCTTCTACGGCCAGGACGTCTCGGGCTGGCAGGGCGAGGTCGACTGGGCCGGCCAGGCCTCGCTCGGCTCCCGCTTCGCCTACGTCAAGGCCACCGAGGGCCGCACCTACCGCAGCCCCACCTTCAACCACCAGTACGTCGGTGCCGGCGATGCGGGCCTCGCCCGCGGCGGCTACCACTTCGCCCGCCCCGACTCCGGGGGACCTGAGGAGCAGGTCGAGTTCTTCCTCAACAACGGGGGTGGCTGGACCTCCGATGGCATCACCCTGCCCGGCATGGTCGACTTCGAGGGCTACCCCAGTCTGCCCCAGAACTACGGCCTCGGCCAGCAGGAGATGCGCGAGTGGATCTACGGCTTCTCCAGCGCCTACCTCGCCGAGGTCGGCCGGCGACCCGTCATCTACACGGGCGTGAACTGGTGGAACGACGTGGTGGGGGACTGGACCCCGGTGAATTCGCCGCTGTTCGTGGCCTCCTACCGGGATGATCCGCCCTCGACGCTGCCGGGCCGCTGGTGGGCCTGGGAGCTGTGGCAGTACTCCGATTCCGGCCCCTTCGCCGGCGACTCCGTGCGCTGGCACGGCAGCGAGAGCGAGTTCGAGGATTTCATCACCGACCCCGATTACCGCGCGCGAGGCATCTGAGCCGCCTGACGCCACCGCGCACCGCGCACGCAGCGGGCCGGGCCCTTCCGCCGACGAGGGGCCCGGCCCGCTGTGTACCCTGCCCCGGTGAACACACACCAGCACACCGCCCCCACAGCCCCTCCCACCCCGTCTGGACGCCCGGCCGGCGCCGTCTACGCCGACCGGGGCTCCTCGCACTTCGACATCCTCCTGGCCGCCATGGTCACCGTGGTCGTCCTCTCCGGCATCGGCGCCGCGAAGGGCGTGAGCTTCGGCACGATCCCCGGCACCGGATTCGAGATCCTCACCGACGGCGGCTTCTTCCTCTTCCCTCTCGCCTACGTCCTCGGCGACATCGTCACCGAGCTCTACGGCCCCCGCACCGCCCGCCGCGCGATCCTCACCTCCTTCGCCGTGAGCATCCTGGCCTCGATCTGCTACCAGGTGATCATCGCCCTGCCGCCCTTCCCGGACGAGTACGGCCAGGCCAAGCAGGCCGCCCTCGAGCTGGCCCTGGGCCCCGTGTGGATCGTGGTGCTCGCCGGGCTCGCCGGGTTCCTGGCCGGGCAGAGCCTGAACTCCCTGGTGGTCAGCCGGATGAAGCGGCGCATGGGGGAGAGGGGCCTGATCGGCCGCCTGTTCACCTCCAGCGGCCTCGGCGAGCTGGTGGACACGATCATCTTCTGCTCCATCGCCGCCACCGCGATCGGCATCACGACGCTCGAGCAGTGGGCGGAGTACACGATCCTCGGCTTCGTCTACAAGGTCGCGGTGCAGTACGCGATGATCCCGGTGACCTCCGCCGTCATCCGGTGGCTGAAGCGCACCGACCCGAGCTACCAGCAGAGGCTCGCGCGGCGCGTCACGGCGTCGGACGGCTGAGGTCGTCCCCCTGCGGTCGATCCTCGACCATTCGTTCCGGATCGATCCGTCCCGGATGCGGAAACCCCCTTCCGTGAACGCTCACGGTCTCCTTAGGATGTCCTGACCGGACCCGGCGCGATCTCTGATCGGCCCGGCTCGATCCGCATCACCCGAAAGGACCCCCGTGGCTCACGCCGCTCCCGACCCGCGCCGCGAGAGTCATCGCGACGAGCCCCCGACGACCACGACCGGCGCGATCCCCACCATCACGGGCGCGATCCCGGTCATGGAAGACCTCGCCGACCACGACCTCGCGCATCTGCCCGACGAGGAGGAGCTCAGCCGTACCCGCGGCAAGGTCACCATCCTCGTGATCGTCGTGCTGACCACGCTCAGCGCCATCGGTCCGCTCGCCACCGACATGTACATCCCGGCCTTCCCCGACGTGGCCGGCGAGCTCGGCTCGACGGCCTCGCGGATGCAGCTGACGATCACCGCGTTCTTCCTGGGCACCGCGAGCGGCCAGGTCGTCGCCGGGCCGCTGTCGGACCGGATGGGCCGACGGACCCCGCTGCTGATCGGGATCGTGCTGTGCCTGCTGGCCTCGATCGGCTGCGCGCTCGCCCCGTCGGTCGAGATCCTGCTGGTGCTGCGCGTGCTGCAGGGGATCGGCGGCGGTTTCGGCATGGTGCTGGGCCGCGCGGTGCTGATCGACATGACCGACGGCCCGGAACTGTTCCGGATCATGAACATCATGCAGGGCGTCGGCGGCGTCGCCCCGATCGTCGCCCCGCTGCTGGGCGGGATCATCCTGGTCTTCGGCCAATGGCGCGAGATCTTCCTGGTCATCGCGGCGATGTCGCTGATCTCGCTGATCGGGGTGCTGGTGCGGATCCCCGAGTCCCTGCCACCGTCGAGGCGCCACGCCGGGGGATTCCGCACCTTCCTGCGCAATGTCCGGACCCTCCTGCACAGACGCACCTTCGTCGCGTACATGCTGGTCAATGCGTTCTCCGCCTTCGCCCTGATGGCCTACGTCTCGGCCTCGTCCTTCGTGGTCCAGGAGATGCTCGGGTTCACCTCGAGCGAGTACTCGGTGAGCTTCGCGGTCAACTCGATGGGGATGATGGCGATGTCCCTGCTCTCGGCCCGGCTGACCCGCTCGATCCATCCGCGAAAACTGATCCGGGTGGGGCTGATCGTGGTGACCCTCGCGAGCTTCTCGCTGCTGATCGGCAGCCTGTTCCTGGACACCCCGGCATGGATCGTGCTGCCGGCGTTCTTCTTCACGGTCGCCCCGCAGGGGCTGATCTTCGGCAACGGCGGAGCGCTGGCCTCGGATCAGGCCCGCGAGATCGCCGGGACCGGCTCGGCGATGCTGGGTCTGGGCTTCTCCTTCGCCGCCTCGATCGCGGCGCCGCTGGTGGGGATCGCCGGAACGCATTCCTCGCTGCCGATGGCGATCGCGATGGTCTGCGGCGTGCTCATCTCCGGCACGTTCTTCGTCCTGGCTGGCCGGGGGAGCGGCACGCCGAATCCGCACACCCGGATGGCCTGAGCCGAGCGCGGGCGAGATGATGACGCGATGATCCTGCCCGAGGTGCGCGACCCGCGCCTGGTGACGATCCGCCGCGGCGGCACCCTGCGCGACGAGGACCACCAGCTGCTGGCGCTCTGGGCGGCGGACTGCGCCGAGCACGTGCTGGAGCTGTTCGAGGTGGAGCGCCCGGAGGATCCGCGCCCGCGAGAGGCGATCGCGGCCGGCCGTGCATGGGCCGGGGGAGAGCTGCCGATGATGCGTGCCCGTGCTGCGGGTGGGCACGCGATGGGCGCCGCCCGTCCACTGCGCGGAGCACCCCGGTTCGCCGCCTATGCCGCCGGGCAGGCCGCCTGCGTCGGACACGTCGCCGAGCACGATCTGGGTGCCGCCGCCTATGCGCTCAAGGCGGTGCGCGCTGCGGGCGAGGGCGCGGGCGAGGCCCGCGGCGAGGACGACGCGGCGCTGCGGTTCGAGCGGGACTGGCAGCGCGCCCAGCTGCCCGGGGCCATCCGCGAGCTGGTGCTCGAGGACCAGATACGGCGCGATCCCATCTGCTGGGGTGTCTTCACGGACTGAGCCGTCCGCAGCCTGCTCCGTCCGCGGCCTGGGCTCTTCGCAGTCCGCAGCCTGCTCCGTCCGCGGTCCACCGGCTCGCTCGGATCGTCCGTCCGGGACGATGACGTATCGCGACACGCGGGCGATCAGCCGCCGGTTCCACCGAAACAGCCCGTCGATGAACCGAATGAGTGGAACGGGCGAGCGTGTCGGACACAGCGGTCGTGTCGGACACAGCGGTCCGGACACCATGCCTCCCATGAAGCGCGGCGGCCCCACGCGACGAACGCAACGAGCCGAACGCAACGAGCCGAACGCAACGAGCCGAACGCAGCGAGCGGAGCGCAGCGAACGGAGCGGCAGGGGCCCGAGCATGGCGAACGGCAGTCCGCGCCCCTCTCGCGCCACATCATCCATACTGCCGATAATGTACGTTATGTAAAGTCGACCTTCGAGAGCACGGAAGGGCCGCCCGTTGCAGCGACTGCGCGCTCTCCGCACCCTTTCCCCTGCCGCGGCCCGTGCTTACCCTTCACGACATGTCCTCCCCGCACAGCTCCACCCCGTCCGTCCGCTTCAGTGCCGTGACGATCGCCGCTCCGGATCCCAGAGCACTCGTCGCGTTCTACGCCGAGATCACCGGCGGCGAGGTGATCCACATCCCCGGCAACGACTGGGCCGGTATGCAGTGCGACGGCGGTCGGATCGACGCCATGGCCGTCGCGGACTACGAGCCGCCGAGGTGGCCCGAGGACTCCTCGTTGATCCACCTCGACTTCCTGGTCGAGGATCTCGAGCTCGCGGCCGCCCGGGTCGAACAGGCCGGCGGGACCCGTTCCGCCTTCCAGCCCAACGCCGAGCACTGCCTGGTGTTCGCCGATCCGGTGGGACATCCGTTCTGCCTCACCCTGGTCGACGTTCCCGGCTGAGACACCGACAACGTTCAGAAACCGATAACGTTCAGGACGCGACGAGGCTCAATACGCCGCGAGCACTCCCCGCCCGTCGGCCCAGGCGCCGACCAGCCGCACCGTGCCGTCGAGATCGCCGACGGTGCGGGCGATGGTGAACGGCTCACCGTCCAGAAGCTGGTCGTCCGTTGGCAGGCTCTCGCCCTCGTCGACCTCGAGGTGCAGCGTCACCGACTGCGGGCGGGTCTCCACCCATCGACCATCGGTCCCGTAGACCTCCAGCGGCGCCTGCTCCTGCTCGCCGCACAGCGCGCGGCGGAAGCAGTCCAGCGCCGCCTCGTCCCCGGGGCCGTCGTAGACATAGCGCTCCCCCAGCACCGAATGCTGCAGAAGGCCGACCAGCGACTCGTCGGCGCCGTCGACCGGCTGCGCGCGATAGGCCAGCGGCAGGTGATAGATCGTCTCGCCGACGCGCACCAGGTGGCACTCGATGCCGACCTCGCCATCCGGGTCGTCGAAGCGGTAGGCGCCCAGCACGTCGAGCTCCCCCGCGTCACCCCAGGGGCGGGACTCGAGGAAGGTGCGCAGGATCTCGGGCTTGGAGGGGCTGAGCTCGGCCTCGTAGATGATCGCCATGGCTTCACGCTACCGGGGCATCCCGCTCCCCCGTGACCCCCGCCGAGCAGATCTCACCCGCGGACGCGGTCCAGCAGCTCGCTCAGCGCGGTGATGCGCACGGCCTCCCCGGCCTCCAGGGGAACGCCCGGGGTCTCCAGCAGCACGCCGCGCACGCCACCGGCGCATGCCGCCTCGACGTCGCCGGGGCGGTCGCCGATCGCGAGGCACTCCCCCGGATCCAGCTGGTGACGGGACAGCAGGGCACGGATCATCGCTGGATCGGGCTTGCGCGGATAGCCGTCCGGGGCGCAGATGATGTCGTCCACCTCGAGGCCGAGGGAATCGAGCAGCGCGGTGGCGCTGGCGCGCTCGCGGTGCGTGGAGACCAGGTTGAGCCCGCCCTCGTCCCGGACCGCCGCCAGCAGGTCGCGGGCACCTGCCATCACCGGCGGCGGGTGCTCCAGCCACCGCTGCTTCGTCCCCTCGTACGCCGCCCGCAGCGTCGCCTCCGCGAGGCCGTGGCGCCGTGCGAGCGTCGAGATCGCCTCGCCGCTCGAGCGACGCGTGAGCAGGGCGACCTCGTGCAGCAGCGCGTCATCGGGCTCCGGCCGGATCGCCGTCGCCAGGGCGCGGTCGACGTCGGGATAGGTGTCCACGAGGGTGCCGCCGAGGTCCCAGATCACTGCACGCATGGGGGCAGTCTGCCAGGTGGATCTCGGCCGTCGGGCACCGCTTCGCCGTCACCTCGGACCTCGTGTTCACTGGGGCGGTGCCCCTGCTCGATCAGCTCCTCCAGCTCTCCGCGCTGACCCTGGCCCTCCTGATCGGCGCCGCTTTCCTGGCCGGCTGGGTCGACGCCGTCGTCGGCGGCGGCGGGCTGGTCCAGCTGCCGGCGCTGCTGACCGCGCTCCCGGCCGACGCCCCGACCGGCGCGGTCCTCGGCACCAACAAGGTCGCCTCCGCCGCCGGGACCGCGATCTCCTCGTGGACCTACGTCCGCCGGATCACGCCGATCGCCGCGACCGCGGTGCCGCTGGTCGTGTGCGCCCTGCTGGGCAGCGGCGCCGGAGCCGGGCTGGCGACCTTCATCCCCCGCGACTGGCTCTCCCCCATCGTCCTGCTGGCGCTGCTCGCCGTCGGGTCCTACACGCTGCTGCGCCCGACGATGGGGCTCGTGCACGCCCCACGGCACAGCGGGCGCGCTCAGGTGGTGCGCTCCGGGGGCATCGGCGGGGTGATCGGGATCTACGACGGGGTGCTGGGACCGGGCACCGGCAGCTTCTTCATCATCGCGATGGTGGCCCTGCTCGGATACGGCTTCCTCGAGGCCAGCGTCCACGCGAAGCTCGCCAACCTCACCACCAATCTGGGCGCCCTGCTGGTCTTCGGGCTGCAGGGCGAGGTGTGGTGGCTGCTGGGCGGCCTGATGGCCATCGCCAACGTGCTGGGCGGCTTCCTCGGGGCGCGCTTGGCGATCCGGCTCGGCTCCGGCTTCGTCCGCTGGGTCTTCCTCGCGGTCACCGGGGCCCTGGCCGTCCGACTCGGACTCGACACCGTGACCCTGTTCACATGAGCTCCGCACCCCCGGCGGAATAGTGCCCCGCACGAGGTCGTTGAACCGTGAGTCACCAGTTCCCGCCCCGGCCCGGCGGCATGTTGCCAGGAGGACCTCATGGACCCGACGACCCTGTTCACCTACGAGCGGCACGTCGATTCGCGCTCCCTGCGCGGGCGCACGCTCCTGGTCACCCTCGGTGCCTTCAGCGACGCCGGCAACGCGCAGGACCTCGTCGACGACCATCTGCTCAACACCCTGCCCAGCCGCGTCGTCGGTCGCCTGGACATGGACCAGGTCTACGACTACGCGGGCCGACGCCCCGAGGTGACCCTCGAGCTGGACCATTTCGACGACTACCACAAGCCCGAGATCCTCCTGCACGAGGTCACGGACCCCGACGGCCAGCCGTTCTTCCTGCTCTCCGGCCCCGAGCCGTCCTTCCAGTGGGAACGGGTCGCCAACGCGCTGCGGATCGTGGTCGACCAGCTCGGCATCGAGCGCACCCTCCTGGTGCAGGGCTTCCCGGCGCCGGTCCCCCACACCCGGGAGCTGCCGGTGACCCGCTTCGCCGGCGACCCGAACTCCATCGAGGTGCGCCGGACCATGCCCGGCACGTTCCGGCTGCGCGCCCCCTTCACGGCGCTGCTCACCTTGCGCCTGGCCGACGCCGGCCACGACGTGGTGGGCCTGGTGGTGCACGTGCCGCAGTACCTCCACGAGATGTCCTACCCCGACGCCGCGATCGCTCTGCTGCAGGCGATCGGCCAGGAGAAGGGGCCGCACGTGCCGATGGACGCCCTGGAGACGCAGGCCGGTCCCGTGCGCGAGGCGGTCACCGCCCAGATCGACGCGCAGGAGCAGCTGCAGGAGATGGTCTCCGGGCTCGAACAGCGCTACGACCGGATGATCACCGCGGGCGCCGGCGCGGAGGTACCCACCGCCGACGACATCGCCGCCGAGGTCGAGCAGTACCTGGCCGGATTCTCCGAAGCGGGCGGCGGCTCCGACAACGACACCCCCGGCACCGACACGCCCGACACCCCCGACACCCCCGAGGACGGCTCCACGCAGAGCTGAGCGGCGGGGCCGACCGGAGTCGGTGGGCCGTTCAGCGCAGGACGACCCGCGCCGCGGGATCCTCCTGCGGCAGCTCGGGATCCACGATCGCGGTGACCTGGATGCCCGTGAGCAGCACGTTGCCCGCGAGGGTGGTCATGAAGGCGGTGTCCGCCGCGTCCTGCCCCGTGGCGATCCGCACCATCGAGGCCCGCGGTGCCAGGTGCGTGGGGTCCACGACCATCCAGCCGTCCTCGACCAGCGCTTCGACCACCAGGTGGAAGTCCATCGGGGTGAGGCCCGGGGCGAAGGCCGAGGAACAGCGGGCGGGCACGCCGCCGGCCCGCAGCAGCGTCGCGGTCAGGTGCGCGTAGTCCCGGCACACCCCCTGCCGGGAGACGTAGGTGCTGCGCGCGGAATCGGTGATCGTGCTGGCGCCCGGGACGTAGTCCAGATGCCCGTGCACCCACCGGGCGACGGCCTCGACGGCGTCGGCCCCGGTGCGACCGCCGACGATCTCCTCGGCGATCTTGTTGAACTCGTCGACCTCGCAATAGCGGGAGGGGCGAAGGTGCTCCGCCGCATCCGCCTCGACCGCCTCCGGCACCGGCGCCCGGGAGATGCCGCGCGCGGCGTAGACGATCTCCACCTGGCCCGCGGGCAGTCCGCTGATCAGGTGCATCCGATTGCCGAAGCGGTCCCTGGTCTCGGTGACCGCGTGCTCCCTGCCTCCGACGAGCACGGTCAGGGACTCCTGCGCCACGGGGGCCTCGGAGACCGCGACCAGCAGGGCGATGTCGGTGCCGTCGGCGACCTCGGCCGTCATCCACGCGCGCACATGTCTCTCCACTCCCCCAGTGTCACACCGTCCCGTCCATCGTCCCGACGGAGCCATCACGTCCGAGCCCCTGCTCCCGACCGGGCACGCCGGACGGCTTTGCCGCCACGTGATCTCCGACATAGGGTTGTGATCTCCGTCCCCGACGCCGTTCCAGGGAGCATTCGTGCAGATCTCCGTCCAGCTCTACAGCGTGCGGGAGGCGTTCTCCGCCGATCCCGCGGGCGTTCTGCGTCGACTGGCCGAGATCGGGTTCACCGCCGTCGAGCCCTTCGCGCTGATGGACCATGCCACGACGCTGGCGCCGCTGCTGGCCGCGCACGGCCTCGGCGCCCCCTCGGCCCATGCCTCCCTGCTGACCGCCGAGGATCCTGCTCGGGTGCTCGCCACCGCCGCCGGGCTGGGCGTGCACACCGTCGTCGAGCCGTACCACGACCGCGAGCGGTGGGCGCGGGAGGACGACATCCGGGTCACCGCCGACCGGCTCAACGCCCTGGCTCCGCTGGCCGCCGAGAACGGGGTGCGCCTGGGGTATCACAACCATGACGCCGAGGCCCGGCCGATCCACGAGGGCCGCTGCGGCCTGGAGGTCCTCGTCGACCACCTCGACCCCCGCATCGAGCTCGAGCTGGACACCTTCTGGTGCGCCGTCGGCGGGACGGATCCCGCCGCGCTGCTGAGGGCGCTGGGTCAGCGGGTCCAGCTCGTCCATCTCAAGGACGGTCCGCTGTCCGGTGACGTCCGGGATCAGGTGGCCCTCGGGGAGGGCGAGATGGACGTGCCCGCGATCCTCGCCGCCGTGGACTGGCTAGAGACCGGGGTGATCGAGTTCGACGACCACGACGGCGACCTCTTCGCAGCTCTGGCCCGCTCCCTGACCCAGCTCACCCAGTACCTCCAGGAGGAGACCGCATGAGCGCACCGTCCGGTCCCGTCGGCGTCGGCATCATCGGTGCCGGCGTCATCGCCGCCCAGTACCTCGATCAGCTCACCGCCTATCCGGATGTCGAGGTGCGCGCCCTCGGTGATCTGCGCCCCGAGGCGGCCGCCACCCGTGCCGAGCAGTACGGGATCGGTGCCCACGGCCCGGTGGCCACCGTGCTCGAGGATCCCGGGATCGAGATCGTCATCAACCTGACGATCCCGGCCGCGCACCATGACGTCTCGCGCAGCATCCTCGCCTCCGGCAAGCACGTGTGGACCGAGAAGCCGCTGGTGACCACGCGCGAGCAGGCCGACGCCCTGCTCGCCGACGCCCGGCAGCGCGGGTTGCGCCTCGGCGGCGCTCCGGACACCGTGCTCGGCGCCGGGATCCAGACCGGGCTGCGGGCCCTGCGCGACGGGGAGATCGGCGAGCCGCGCTCCGCCGTCGCCCGCTTCCGCTCCCCCGGACCGGAGTCCTGGCACCCGGGCCCCGACTTCCTGTTCCAGCGCGGGGCGGGGCCGCTGTACGACATGGGCCCCTACTACCTCACCAGCCTGGTGCTCGCCCACGGCCCCGTGGCCTCGGTCTCCGCCGTCGGCTCCCAGTCGGTCACGACCCGCACCATCGGCTCCGGCCCTCGCGCCGGGGAGCACGTCGCGGTCGAGGTCCCCACCCGGGTCCAGGGGCTGCTGCGCTTCGCCGGCGGAACCAGCGCCGCCGTGGAGTTCTCCTTCGACGAGGCCCTCGACCGCCCGCACGTGCTCGAGCTGTCCGGCTCCACCGGCTCCCTCGCGCTGCCGGATCCCAACCAGTTCACCGGCGTGACCTCCCGGGCGCTCCGCGGTGCGGAGGACTGGACCGAGCGCGAGCCCGTCGGGGCGATCGGCGGGCGCGGGCTCGGCACCCTGGAGATGGCCCGGGCGCTGCGTGCGGGCCGCCCCCACCGCCTCACCGGCGAGCTGGCAGCCCATGTCCTGGACATCATGATCGGCCTCGAGGAGGCCACGAGGATCGACGGCTCGGTGCCGGTGGCCACCACGGCGACCGTCCCCGAGCTGCTTCCCGAGGACTTCGACCCGCTCGCCGCGACCCTCTGACCACGCCGCCCGGCACCGCATCGACCACAGCACGAACCACAGCACGAACCACAGCACGAAGGAGACCCGCGTTGTCCCCCACCCCTGCAGACCGTCCGCTCGGCGTGGCCCTGATCGGCTACTCGTTCATGGGCCGCGCCCACTCCCAGGCCTGGCGGACCGTCGGCGCCGCCTTCGACGTGCCCGAGACCACCCGAACGGTGATCGTCGGCCGCGACGAGGACGCGGTGGCCGAGGCGTCCCACCGGCTCGGCTGGAACGAGCACGCCACCGACTGGCGTGAGGTGATCACCCGCGAGGACATCGACATCGTCGACATCTGCGTCCCCGGGTTCCTGCACGCGGAGATCGCGATCGCCGCGCTCGAGGCCGGCAAGCACGTGCTGTGCGAGAAGCCGCTGGCCAACGACACCGCGGAGGCGGAGGCGATGGTCGCCGCCGCCGAATCGGCCCGCGCCCGCGGCCAGGTCGCCGCGCTCGGCTTCACCTATCGCCGCGTTCCCGCGCTCGCCCTGGCCCAGCAGATGGTCGAGGCGGGGCGGCTCGGCGACATCCGCCAGGCCAAGGCGTCCTACCTCCAGGACTGGCTGGTGGATGAGGAGGCCGGGATGTCCTGGCGGCTGCGGAAGGAGACCGCGGGCTCCGGGGCACTCGGGGACATCGGCTCGCATGCGATCGACCAGATCCAGCACCTCACCGGTCGCCGCGCCACCGCGGTCCGCGGCCGCCTCTCCACCCTCGTGCCGCGACGCCCCGGCCCCGAGGGGATGGAAGACGTCACGGTCGACGACGCCGCCTGGGCCACCCTCGAGCTCGAGGGCGGGGCCCTGGCCTCCGTCGAGGTCTCCCGCATGGCCGCCGGCGCCAAGAACCGCCTCGGCATCGAGCTGTTCGGCAGCCGGGGTGCGCTGCGCTTCGACCTCGAGAGCCCCAACGAGCTCTGGTTCCTCGACGCCACCCGCCCTGTGGCCGAGCAGGGCTTCACCCGGATCCTGGTCACCGAGCCCGAGCACCCCTATCTCGAGGCGTGGTGGCCGCAGGGGCACGTGCTGGGCTGGGAGAACGCCTTCTCGAACCAGGCCCGGGACCTGCTGCTCGCCATCCGCGACGGGGCGGACGCCGGGGCTGCCGGCTTCTCCCCGGACTTCGCGGACGGACTCGCGCTGCAGCGCGTGCTGGACGCGATCATCACCTCCGACGCCGCCGACGGCGCGACCGTCACCCTCTGAGACCCACCCCCGACCACCAGAAGGAGCACCACCACCATGGCTCATCCGCACACCCTGTTCACCGGACAGTGGGGCGATCTCACGCTCGAGGAGGTCGCCGCGCACGCCTCCTCCTGGGGCTACGACGGCCTGGAGATCGCGATCTCCGCCGAGCACCTGGACGCCGCCCGCTGGGACGACGACGACTACATCGCCGACCGCCTGGGCATCCTCGAAAGGCACGGGCTGAAGGTCTGGACGATCTCCCACCACCTCGTGGGCCAGGCCGTCTGCGACGATCCGATCGATCTGCGCCACCAGGGCATCCTGCCCTCCCGCATCTGGGGCGACGGCGATCCGGAGGGCGTGCGACAGCGCGCTGCGGAGGACGTCAAGAACGCCGCCCGCCTCGCCCAGCGCCTCGGGGCGGACACCGTCACCGGCTTCACCGGCTCCAGCATCTGGAAGTACGTGGCGATGTTCCCTCCGGTGCCCGAGGAGGTCATCGACCAGGGCTATCAGGACTTCGCCGACCGCTGGAACCCGATCCTGGACGTGTTCGAGGAATGCGGGGTCCGCTTCGCGCTCGAGGTCCACCCCTCCGAGATCGCCTACGACTACTGGACGACGCAGCGGACCCTGGAGGCCATCGGCCACCGGGAATCCTTCGGCCTGAACTGGGACCCTTCGCACATGATGTGGCAGGACATCGACCCGGTCTCCTTCATCACCGACTTCGCCGACCGCATCTACCACGCCCACTGCAAGGACGTGCGGGTACGCGTCACCGGGCGCAACACGCGCCTGTCCTCGCATCTGCCCTGGGGCGATCCCCGCCGCGGCTGGGACTTCGTCTCCTTCGGTCGCGGGGACGTCCCGTTCGACGCCTGTCTGCGGGCGCTGCGCTCGATCGGCTACGACGGCCCGCTCTCGGTGGAATGGGAGGACGCCGGGATGGACCGCCTCCACGGGGCGGCCGAGGCGATCGAGCACCTGAGGTCACTGGACTATCCCGTCTCCGACGCGGCCTTCGACGCGGCCTTCAGCAACCAGGAGTGAGTCCCCGATGGCCCCGGACACCGAACGAGAACCGCTCGCCGAGACCTTTCTGGCCCTCGGCCCCCAGGCGCCGACGATCCTGCCGGGATGGGACGGGGCGGACCTGCTCGAGCACCTGCTGGAACGCGAGCGCTATCCGTACCTGTTGGTCGGGGCGCGGCTCCCGGGCGTGCTCGGGCGGCGAGCGATCACCGCGCGGGAGGATCTGCGCGCCCGCCCGTGGCCCGAGCGGGTGGAGCTGGTCCGGGAGGGCCCGCGCCTCCGCTCCCCCGTCGGAGCCATCGACCGCCTCAGCGGCCAGGGCGAGCTGCTCATCCATCACGAGGACCTGCGCCGTGCCCAGGAGGGCTGGGAGCCGCGTGCCCTGAGCGCCGATCAGCAGGCGCAGGCCTGGCGGGCCCTGTCGCTGCTGTCCCGGATCAGCGTGCGCGTGGCGGCGGACATCACGCTGGTCTCCCCGCTCGGAGGACTCCGACTGGGCTCGCGGCGCTCGGCCGGGAGCCTGCGGGTCCATGGCGAGGCGCTCGAGCTGCTGCTGTGGGCCTCCGGCCGCGACGAGGTGTCGCGGGTGCGCGTGCACGGGGACGAGGGCGCGATGCGGGCGCTGCAGGAGGGCCGACGGGGGATGTGACCACCGCGAGCACCTCTGCGCTCCCCCGGTCAGCCCCGCTCGAGCAGGAAGAGCCGGGGGTGGTGTCCCTTCTGGAAGAAGCGGTGCTCCCCCACCGGCCGCCAGGCCGTCTCGCGCTCCAGCACCCGCTGCATGCGCGCGATCTCATGGGTGAGCACCCCGAGCCGGGCTCGCGGCGCGCCCAGCTGCGCGGCCCGCGCCAGCAGGTCCGCCAGCAGCTGCTCGTTGGATTCATGATCCCCCAGCAGCGTGCCCCACGGGGGATTCGTCAGCATCCGGGTGAAGCCGGGCTCGAGGTCGCAGGTCAGCACGTCGCCGAGCACCCAGTCGATGCGCCCGCGGCGCCGCGCGGCGCGCTGGTGGGCCCGCGCGGCGTCGATCGCCTCCGGGTCCCGATCCACTCCGATCGCGCGGGCAGGGACCGAGGCATGCAGCTGCTCGACCAGGAACGTCCCGGATCCGCAGGTCATGTCCAGCACGCTGTCCTCCTCGCCCACCTGGAGCAGGTCCAGCACGGTGGCGGCGATGGTGGCCCCCACGGCACCCGGATAGTTCACGGTGCGCCAGGCACGGGTGGACAGCGGGCGCCGCGTCGTGCGCAGGAGCACCTGCCAGGTGCCCGCAGGAGCCCCGCGCCGCACGCGCACCACCAGGTCCCCGTCCTCGGCGACGGGGATCCCGGCACTCTCGGCGAGCGTGTCGGCGAGCCGCCGCATCTCCGGTGTCCCGGAGCCGGCCGCCTCCAGCCGCAGCCCCCCGAACCGCTGTCGCGGGCGCTGACGACCGAGGTCCTCCAGCAGCACCCCGAGGCGCTGCTGGACCGAGGTCTCCAGCAGCTCCCGGGGACGGCGCGCCGGGACCGTGAGCGACGTCGAGGCCGCCACCACGCGGCGCAGGCCGCGTACCGCGTCGAGGTCGTCGGTGCTCACCGTCAGCTCCGTCGCGGACACCAGTCGTGCGGGACCGAGCTCGCGGGCCTCCCGCAGCGCGCTCTCGCCGCAGCCCTCGAGCACCTCCAGCACCAGCTCATGCGTGATCTGCGACAACGTCGGCCCCCTCGGTACCGTCTGTGGACATGATTCGGGCAGGTTACCGCCCGTCGCGGACCCGGCGATCAGGCTCGGGTCGGTAGACTTCCCCCGTGTTCATCGTGAGTGTGTGTTCCCTGAAGGGCGGCGTCGGCAAGACGTCGGTGACCCTGGGCCTGGCTTCCGCCGCCCTCCACCAGGAGGTGAACACCCTCGTCATCGATCTGGACCCGCAGGGTGACTCCACACTGGGGCTGCTGGGAGAGCCCTCGACCACGATGGACATCGCCGAAGTGCTCTCCTCCCCGCGCACCGAGACGGTCGACCGCTCGATCATGTCGACCCCGTGGTCGACCGAGGCCTCCTCCCACCTGGATGTGATCCCCGGGTCCAGCCGCTCCTCGCTCATGGACTCCCCCACGCCGAACCCGCGGGACGTGCGGCGCCTCCGCGAGGCGCTGGAGAAGCGCACCCACCAGTACGACCTGGTGCTCATCGACTGCCCGCCGTCCCTGAACGGCCTGACCCAGATGGCGCTCGCCGCCTCGGACCGCTCCCTGGTCGTCGCCGAGCCCGGCTTCTTCGCGGTGACGGCGGCGGATCGCGCCCTGAAGCTCTCCACCGAGATGCGCGAAGACGGCATCGCGCCCCGTCTGCAGCCGCTGGGGCTGGTCGTCAATCGCTATCGCCCGCGCTCCGTCGAGCACCAGTACCGCCTGGCCGAGCTGCGCGACCTGTTCGGCGAGGCGGTCCTCGAGCCGGTCATCGAGGAGCGCGTCGGGCTGCAGCAGGCCCAGGGCGGCGCCGTCCCCCTGCACCGGTACGAAGGGGCCTCCGGCAAGCGTCTCACCGCGGACTTCGACGCCCTGCTGGGCACCGTGCTGGATTCTCGCCGACACTCCTGAGCCCCGGGCCGGTGCACGCCCGCCGCCCCCTGATACACACATCGACACACAGACAGCGGCGAGCCCCTCCCCGGGACTCGCCGCTGTTCGTGATTCGCGGTGGTGGTCAGCCGGCCTGTCGCGAACGGCGACGGGCTGCCAGCTCGTCCTGCAGGGCCAGGGCGGCGTCGTCGGCCGGGTCGACCCCGGGCAGCACGGCCAGGTCGTTCTCGACCTCGCGCCACACGCGGCCGACGGCGATGCCGAAGACGCCCTGGCCACCCTGGACCAGGTCGAAGACGTCCTCGGCCGAGGTGCACTCGTAGACGGAGGCGCCATCGCTCATCAGGGTGATGCCGGCGAGGTCCTCGATGCCGCGCTCCCGCAGGGCACCGACGGCGACCCGGATCTGCTGCAGGGAGACGCCGGTGTCCAAGAGTCGCTTGACGACCTTGAGCACGAGGATGTCGCGGAACCCGTACAGGCGCTGGCTGCCGGAGCCGCTGGCCCCGCGGACGCTCGGCAGGACCAGACCGGTGCGGGCCCAGTAATCGAGCTGACGGTAGGTGATGCCGGCGGCCTTGCAGGCGGCCGGTCCGCGATAGCCCAGCTCACCGGGGGCGTCCACGACGTCGTCGAACAGGACGCCCTGCGCGGGCTCGGCGGGCACGGTCGACTGCTCCGTGCGATCGTCGCCAGGAGTGGCGTTCACGGCTACCTCCGGATTCCGGCTCTCCTGAGGGGGAAGGATGAGAGCACGCTCCCAGAGTAGCCCGAACCACCGCCGACGACACAGCAACGCGCCGCCCGAAGGTCACGGATCGATTCCGTCGAACGGTCCCCGGCGATGGCCGCCCGACGGCGGGTCGGTCGCTTTCCCACGACTTTCCGAGGCCGCGCGGGCTCGCTCAGGTCTCCCGGAGCTTCGCGCGCAGCACTGCGGAGTGCAGGGAGACCATGGATTCCCCCAGGTCGCGAGCGAAGTCCTCGGCCTCGCCCCGGGAGACGGCGTCCCCACCCCGCGAGCGCGGCCGGGCGACCGAGCGGATCATGTGCGCCTCGCGCTCGGCGGAGGTGCGCAACATCACCAGATGCCGCGGATGCAGCCCCTCGTCGGCCAGGTCGCGCGCGGAGGTGACGATCTCCAGCTCGGCGGTCCCGTAGAAGAGAAGCCCCTCGGCCAGCAGCCCGTACTGCTCCAGCTCGGCGAGGAAGTCCTCGTCGACCGCGGCGCGTCGGGCCAGTCCCCGGCGGTCCAGCCGCACCGGCTGCGGGGCGGAGGTGGGGCCGGGTCGGGAGGCGATCGACGTGACCTCGGAGTCCACCCCGTGCTCGAGCAGGTGCTCCTTGATGACCTTGAGCGGCCAGAAGCGGTCCCGCTGCGCCCGCAGCACGAACAGCAGACGGTCGACATCCCCGCGGGAGTACTTGCGGTAACCGCTGGCGGTGCGCTCGGGCGAGATCAGTCCCTCGGCCTCGAGGTAGTGGAGCTTGGAGTGCGCCAGGTCTGGGAACTCGTCGCGCAGGCTCCCGAGCACCTGCCCGATGCTGAGCCGAGCGGCCCCGGACGAGCTCGGCCTGCGCGCTGCGGAGGCCGCCATCCGCTCAGGCCGTCCCGTGGAAGGGGTGGTACGTCAACCGGTACTTGCCGATCTGCACGTCCTGACCGGGCTGGAGGCGAACTTCGTCGACACGGTCCTTGCCGACATAGGTGCCGTTGAGGGATCCGAGGTCGCGCACCAGGAAACCGTCGCCGTCGCGGACGAAGGCGGCGTGCTTGCGCGAGACCGTCACGTCGTCGAGGAAGATCTCGCTGCCCGGGTGCCGACCGGCGATGGTGGTCTCGGAGTCCAGCAGGAAGCGCGCACCGAGGTTGGGACCCTTGCGCACGATCAGCAGAGCGCTGCGCGGGGGCAGGTTCTCGATCGCCCGGCGGTCCTGCGACGAGAGGCCGGACTCGGCGTCCTCGACCGGGTCGCTGGGCGAGATGGCGCTCAGCTTCGACGTGTGGTCGAGATTCTCGTCGTTCCACTCGGTGTTCCCGGACACTCCGCACCCCTTCCTGGCCGTCGCAGGTCGTGCTCCGTGGGTGAGCAGGATCCCGCCTGTCCATCTTCGCACGAGGACGACAGGGAACGCGCCCCTTCGACGTCCAGCAGAGCAGGATTTGACGATCACTTGACCACGCGGGAGTACTCCGGCTCGGACAGCTGGACCGTCGCGTCGATCTGCACGTCCGGCTCGATCGCCACCGCGAGCGTCCCGCCGTCGGCCGACACCGAGTCCGCAGCTCCGCCGGGAATCCGCAGGGCGGGCTCCATGACCTCCGGATCGCCCACCGCCCGGATCGTGTAGGGGGCGGCGAGGACGGAGCCGTCCACGACCAGCCGTCCGTCCGCGGCGGTGGTGATGGAGCTCGTGGCCACCACCCGGACGTCGTCGATCTGGATCACCTCGGCCCCGGCGTTGCGCAGCTCCTGGAGGACACCGAGCAGGGTCGAGGAGCGCACACCGCCGGCGGGGTCCGCGATCGACACCACGACGCCGCGACCGTGCGCCGGGATGGTCCCGGCGACGATCTCGAGGGTCTCCAGCCGCTCCTCGGCGGCCTCGCGCGCGGCGACGTCGTCCTCCTGGCCGGAGCGCAACGTCTCGAGCGTGCGGTCCAGCTCGGCATTGGTGACCTCGAGATCGGCCGCATGCCGGCCCGACTCGTCCAGCAGCCGCACCAGCTCCTGCTGGGAGGCGCCCTCGAGAGAATCGTCCGTCTGCCGCACCTGCGCGGCGATCGACAGTCCCAGCAGCAGGCACAGCACGCCCACGATCGCCTGGGTCCCGGTGGGCCGGGGACGCAGGGTCTTGCGCAGCCGACGCCACACGAGCTTCTGCTCCGCGCTGCTGCCCGGGATGCGGGTGCCCTCGCTCATGACCGGAACAGCAGACGTCGGATGGCGGCGGCATTGGAGAAGATGCGGATCCCGAGCACCACGATCACGGCCGTGGACAGCTGCGCCCCGACCCCCAGCTGATCGCCGAGGAAGACCAGGAAGGCGGCGATCAGGACGTTGAACAGGAACGAGGTGATGAACACGTGGGCGTCGAAGGCGCCGTCGAGGCTCGCGCGCAGTCCCCCGGCCAGCGTGTCCAGGGCCGCGACCACGGCGATCGGGAGATAGGGCTGGAGCACGGCGGGCACATCGGGCTGGACCAGGATGCCCAGGGCGATGCCGAGGGCCAGGCCGATCAGGGCGATCATTCGGACTCCTTCCGCGACCCGTCCTCGGAGGCGGTGTCGCTGGCGGGTGCGGTGGACGACGGCGCCTCGGCCGCGGAAGCCTCACGGAGAGTGCCGACGGTGCGCGCCGGGACCGTGAGCTCCTCGGCGCTGTCCCAGGACAGCCGGATGCCGAAGCGGGTGGAGATCTCGGAGAGGTACTGGCCCGTCTCGCCCGCGTCGACGCCCTCACGCAGCTCCTCGGGGTCCCCGAGGGCGGTGATCTCGTACGGCGGTGACAGGGGCCGGAAGTCCACCAGGACCGCGGAGCCGGCCGTGCGGATCGCGCTGGTCGCGCTGAGCCGCTGACCGTTGACAGCGATCGCCTCGGCACCGGCGGCCCACAGTCCGTTCACGGCGATCTGCAGATCGCCGTCGGTGACGCGGTTCACGCTCCCCTCGGTGACCCCGGGGCCGGCCGGCAGCGGGGCGGAGTCCTTCACGGTGAGCACGACGCCGGGCCCGGTCCGGGCCGCACCGGTGCCGGCCGCCTCGTAGGCGTGCAGACGTGCGGAGGCCCCGGCATCGGTGCCGTCCAGGACCGCGGCCTGAGCGTCGGCGATCTCACCCTCGAGGGTCTCCTGGCGGGTCTCGAGGGTGTCGATCTCGCCGCGGGCCTCCAGCACCTCCTGCTCGAGCAGGGCACGGGGGTCGTCGTCCCCGGCGACGCCCTGGCGGAGGTCCGAGACCGCGACGGCGACGACGAAGCCCAGCGCGAGGGCGAGCAGCAGGGTCAGCGTGCGCATGGCGGGGTTGTCCGGCGGGGCCGGCTCGGGAGCGGGATCCTGCTCCCGCAGGGCGTCGACGTCGTACGGGTTCGCGGTCAGGGCGCGCAGCAGGGCGGACGGCGAGTACGGGGTCTCGCCATGGGGCGTCGACCGCGTCGGACCAGGCATGTGGGCACCCTAGCGTCGAGGCGGCGCCGAGCCGCTCAGACCCGCGGGGCCTCGAGGCACTCGCGCACCATCGCGGCGACGTCGGTGCGGCTCCTCGCTCACCGTGCCACGCCACCGAGGCGGGGTGCCGCAGGTCACGCCGGTCCCGATTCGCTCCGGAGGCGGCTCGCGGGGTACTGTGTTCCTCGGTCCTCCCCGGACCGACGATCTCGGGCTGTGGCGCAGCTTGGTAGCGCACGTGACTGGGGGTCACGGGGTCGCAGGTTCAAATCCTGTCAGCCCGACGAACGCCCTGGTGAGAACAAGTTTCTTGCCAGGGCGTTGTTGTATTCGGACGCCGTGTGACCGCTAGGGTGACCGCTAGTCGCGTGAACGCATCTGTACGCCCGAACCTCAGCGGCACCACCGAGGCGACGATCCCCCTTGGTTGCTGCACCGACCCGGAAGTACACCTGGTGTACAGAAAACGGAACATGCTGGAGAGCGATCGGGGTCGGAACACTCCGGCTGCCCTTCGTGCAGCCCCGCGTCCAACACGGGCAGGCCGCCTCGCGTGCCGCGCGGATGACCATCTCATTGGGGTCCCGAGGAGCGGAGGCCAGCGGCAGCATCGACGCCACCGCTCTCAGCTTTCGAGGCATCGACACCGCGGCGTCTTCTCTGGGTCCTCTAGTTGGCCGCCTTCCACGTGCACGTCGAAGCGGCGATGCTCCTCGACTGGACGAACGGGGCTCATTGCACAGTCATGGGTCAGCCTTTACACCGCTCGCCATCCTTAGGGGTGCGGACCAAGTCAGCGCAGTGCTCCAGATCTAGCGGCCTGCCTCCTGGAGCCGATTGCCCGAGAGGTGTCCACTCCCCTCTTTCGCCATTCCCGTCTGCTCGTGACTTCAACGTCCGATAATGGCTGTTATCGGACAATGAACAACATAGGCCCAGTTAAGCCCGTGCTGCACCCTGTGGTTGGCGACCGCTCCCGGAGCGTCTTCGACAGGCTCTACCGCCGCCTCACGACCTGACCAGCAGCCATCTGTCCCTACGAGAAGGAACCCAAATGGAAATGCCGGGCAGACCGGCAGTCCTCCCACGCCCTCACGCCGAAACCACGTTCACCGCTCGACCGATACGCCTGAGAATCAACCCGGATACCCGATCGGCGCATCGAGGCTCATCGGCTTCCTACGGACGACGACCTCGTCATCGACAGCTCGACGATAACCGATGCCGCCGAGCCCGACCCGCTGGCGGAGGACGGGCTGCAACCCAGCGCCACTGCACACACGGCCCTGGCGGCCCGAGCCCTGGAATCGCTGGCCGCGAACGGAAGCCGAGAATCCTTCTCACCGCGACGGGTCCGGGCCGCGGAAGCCCTCTCGCGCGAGCGCGACACGTACCCCTCCTCCGGCCCGACGGGTTGACACCTCGGCACGAACCGGTTTGACTACATCCAGTTCAAACCGGTTTGCTCACCGTAAGGAGGCGCCCCTTGCCCGGCACCCGCCCCACGATCGGAGACGTCGCCCGCGCCGCCGGGGTCTCCAAGGGGACCGTCTCCCTGGCCTACTCCGGCAAGCGCCCGGTGGCGGAGGAGACCCGCCGTCGGATCTTCACCGCAGCCGAGTCGCTGCGCTGGACGGCGAGCTCGAGCGCTCAGGCACTCGCGACCTCTCGCACGAGCACGATCGGTCTGGTGATCGCGAGACGGCCGGAGATCATCGCGACCGACACCTTCTTCCCGCGCTTCATCGCCGGCTGCGAGGCCGTCCTCGCCGAGGCGGGGATCGGGCTCATGCTCAACGTCGTCACCGACCAGGAGGCCGAGACGGCGGCCTACGAGCGGTATGCGGCCGGACGCGTCGACGGCGTCATCCTGCTCGACGTGGAGCGGGACGATCGCCGCCCCGACCTGGTCCGTGAGCTCGGCCTGACCGCCGTGCTGCTCGGCGCCGAGGCGCCCCCGGCGGGCGCTCCCGAGGACGTCCCGGTGGTCTACACCGAGGACGCCGCGGCCGTCGAGGGGCTCATCGAGGAGCTCGTCGACGCCGGGCACACGTCCATCGCACACGTCTCGGGCCCCCTGCAGTACCTCCACGCCGCGGCGCGCCGGGATGCCTTCGTGACCGCAATCGCACGCCACGGCCTCGTGCCCGACCACGTCGTCGAGGGAGACTTCACCGCCGCGTCCGGACGTGACGCCACCGCCGCCCTGCTCGAGCATTCCCCGCGTCCCACCGCGATTGTCTTCGCGAACGACGTGATGGCGATCGCTGGCCTCTCCTTCGCGCGCAGCGCCGGCCTGCGCATCCCCGAGGACCTCTCCCTCACCGGTTTCGACGACAGCGAGCTCTCGGCGCACCTCTCCCCCGGCCTGACGAGCGTGTCCACCGGGGCCGACGTCCGAGGCGCCGTCGCGGCACGCACCCTGCTTGCCGCCCTCGCCGGGGAGGCTGACGCCTCCGTGAAGGTCGACGGCACGACGGTCGTGCGCCGCGGGAGCGTTGCGCCCCCCGCCTCGACCTGACCATCCATCATCCATCCGCGAGGAGCTCGACGATGAACCTCACCCGGCGCGCACTCGGCGCCTCCGCCCTCACCCTCCCGCTCGCTCTCGCCACCGGCTGCTCCCGCAGCCCGGTGGATGCCGACCGGGCCGCCACCTCCCGCGGGCCCATCCGCATCTGGGTCTCCAACAACGAACAGGAGCTCGCCTGGGGCCGGGCGGTCACCGAGGCCTGGAACGCCGAGCGGCCGGACGAGCACGTGACCCTGCAGGAGGTCCCCGCCGGCGCAAGTTCCGAGGAGGCGATCTCCGCCGCGATCGTCGCCGGCACCACGGCCGACCTCGTCTTCAACGCCTCCCCGGCAGCACTGCCCGACTGGGTCCGCGCCGGCGGCCTCGTGGACCTGACCACCTTCGAGGGCGGGCGCGAGCACATCGAGCGGCGCAGCGGCCCGTTGGCGAGCGGCTATGCCGAGGATGACGGCGCAGGCGGCTACTACCAGCTGCCCTGGAAGTCGAACCCCGTGATGGTCATGTTCAACAGGGAGATCTTCGCTGCGGCTGGCATCGACCCGGACTCACCGGGAATGGACACCTTCGAGACCTTCCTGGAGGGCTCGCGGCAGATCGTCGGCACGGGCGCCTCGGCCTCCGCCCTCTGGCCCGCGCCCACCAGCGACTTCTACCAGTCGTGGTTCGATTTCTACCCGATGTACCTCGCGCAGACCCGCGGTCGACTGCTGGTGGAGGACGGCGCCTCGACCTTCGACTCGCCGGACGGCCTCGCGGTTGCCCAGCTCTGGCGGGCTCTGTACGCCGAGGGCCTCGCCCCGCAGGAGGAGTCCACGGATGACGCGATGACGATGGGCACCACCGCGATGCAGCTCGCGGGACCGTGGGCGATCGCGACCTACGAGGATCAGATCGACTACGGCTTCATGCCGGTGCCCAGCGCGGACGACATCAGCCCCGAGGAGACCATCACCTTCGCCGACTCCAAGAACGTCGCGATGTCTTCTTCGAGCGAGAACCGGCTGACGGCCTGGGAGTTCCTGTCCTTCGCCACGAGTGAGGACCGGGACGGGGAGCTGCTAGAGCTCTCCGGCCAAATGCCGCTGCGCACCGATCTGCTCGACACCTACCCGGACTACTTCGCCGAGCATCCCGACTACGTGGACTTCGCCGATCAGGCCGATCGGGTGGCCGACGTCCCCTACCTCTCCGGGTCGATCGAGATCTGGCAGCGGTTCCGCGACGAGTTCTCCGCCTCCGCGATCTTCGGGAAGAAGAACGTGAGCGAGGGCCTGCACGACGCCGCCGAGCAGATCGACCCGCTGGTCCAGAAGGGAGCGAGATGACAACCCCCAACACCACCCGCACTGCGGGCGTCACCAACCCTACGGGCGCCGCACGTCCCGAAGGTGCAGAGCCCGGTCCCCGAACCGGCGGCTCGGGCGCCTCGCACGGCCCGCTGCGCCGGCTGCTCGGCGCACAGCCCCTCGGGCTCGGCCTCTCCCTGCCCTACATCCTCTTCCTCGCCACGGTGATGGCCTACCCGCTGGGCTACGCGGTGTACATCTCCTTCTTCGACTACGTCTTCACCGCGCCCGGAATGGACATGGACCACCCCTTCGTGGGCCTGGAGAACTACCGCATCGCGCTGACGGATCCCCGCGTGCTGCAGTCGTTCGGGAACATCGCGGTGTTCCTCGTGATCAACGTGCCGCTCACCGTGATCCTGTCGATGGTGTTCGCCTCGGCCCTGAACTCGGTGACCCGCTGGGCGGCGGCCTTCCGCGTCGCCTTCTACGTGCCGTACGTGACCGCGAGCGTGTCCCTGATCGGAGTGTGGATGCTGCTGTTCTCGCAGGACGGCCTGGTCAACACGATCCTCGGGCCGCTCGCGCCGGAACCGTCCTGGCTCGTCAACGACGCCCTCGCGATGCCCTCAATCGCGCTGTTCGTGACATGGAAGCAGCTCGGCTTCTACATCCTGCTCTTCCTCGCGGCGCTGCAGAACGTGCCCGGGGAGTTGTACGAATCCGCCTCGACCGACGGTGCCGGCATCCTCCAGAGGTTCCGACACATCACGGTGCCAGGCCTGCGCGCCACGACGATGCTGGTGCTGATCCTGTCGATCATCACCGGTGCGAACCTGTTCACCGAGCCGTACCTGCTCACCAGCGGCGGCGGACCCGACGGCGCCTCCACCTCCCCGGTGCTGATGATCTACCAGAAGGGCATCCAGCAGGGGAATCCGGACGTCGCCTCCGCGATCGGCGTGATGCTGGTGATCCTCGTCGGCGTGCTCTCCCTGGCCTCGACCCGACTCACGAAGGAGCGCTGAGATGAGGACCCGCACCCCTGCCCGGATCATGCTGTACGTCCTGCTCGCTCTCGCGGCGGTCGCGTTCGTCTTCCCCTTCTACTTCATGATCGTCGGCGCGCTGCAGGAGGACCCGACCACCACCCCGGCCGGAATGTTCCCCATCGGCGGATGGACGCTGGAGAACTTCGCGCTGATCGACGAGCGGGTGCCGCTGCTGCGCGCACTGCTGAACTCGGTCGTCTTCACGCTCGGCGTACTGCTCGGCACCCTGACCTTCGGGCTCTGCGCCGGCTACGCCCTCTCGCGCCTGCACTGGCGCGGCCGCGGCGTGCTGTTCGTGGTGATGCTTGGAGTGCAGATGGTCCCGTTCCAGCTGCTGATGATCCCGCTGTACGTCCAGGTCGCGGGATCCTACGGGCTCGGTGACACCTTCGCCGGGATGATCCTGCCCTTCCTCATCAACACCACCGCCGTGTTCATCTTCCGCCAGTTCTTCCTCGCCCTGCCCGAGGAGATGTTCGAGGCTGCGCGCATCGACGGCGCAGGCGAGCTGCGGGTGCTGTGGTCCATCGCAATACCGCTGGTGCGCCCGGCCGTCGCCACGGTCACTCTGATCACCTTCATCGGGCCGTGGAACGAGTTCCTGTGGCCGTTCCTGATCACGAAGGACGCCACGATGCAGCCGCTCGCAGTGGCGCTGGCGAACTACATCTCCAACATCGCCCAGACGGTCGCGAACCCCAACGGCGCGATCCTCGCCGGGGCGTGTGCCCTCGCCCTACCCGTGGTGCTCCTGTTCTGCCTGTTCCAGAAGTACTTCACCGCATCCGACATCGGTGCCGGAGTGAAGGGGTGACCGACTCGGCCGCGCGTCCGCCGGCCACCGCACCCCGACCAGCTCACCGGTGACCCCGTCCGGTCCCGACCCACATCGCAAAGGATCCCCATGACCACCATCTCCCTGTTCGGCGACGCCCGTTTCCCACTCGGCCCCTTCACCCCCTACGAGAACAACCCGATCCTGCGCCCCGCGGGCAACTCCTGGGAGTCCTCCAACCTCTACAACCCGGCCGCCCTGGTCGTTGAGGACCACGTGGTGCTGCTGTACCGAGCCCACGCGGAGGACATCGTCTCCCACATCGGCATCGCGTTCAGCGAGGACGGCTACCGCTTCGATAGGGAGGACGCGCCGATCCTCTCCCCCGAGCACGACTACGAGCGCTTCGGCTGCGAGGACCCGCGGATCGCATACATCGAGGGCACCTACTACCTCACCTACACCGGATGGGACCGCCGCAGCGCGCAGTTGTGCCTGGCCACCTCCCCGGATCTTCGGGACTGGACCAAGCACGGCCCGCTCTTCGAGGGATTCGACACCTTCAAGACCATGGATCCGCGGGGACACGACTGGTCCAAGGCCGGCGTGATCGTCCCTCAGAAGATCGACGGCAAGTGGTGGATGTACTTCGGGGAGGGCGGCATCTACTGGGCGACCAGCGATGACCTGATCCACTGGAGCCCGGGCACCACCGACGACGAGCCGATGTACGCGCCGACCCCGGAGACCTGGGACGAGGCGCTCGTGGAGATCGGTGCCTCCCCGGTGCTGACCGACGACGGGCTACTGCTCCTGCTGACCAACGGTGCGACCAGGCGCACGCTGGACGACGGCACCCGGGAGGTCGACTACCGGTGCGGGCAGATCCTCATCGATCCTGCCGACCCCACGACGGTGCTGGCCCGGCTGCAGGAGCCGTGGCTGCGCCCCCAGACCTTCGAGGACACCCATGGCCTGGTCTCCAACGTGACCTTCGTGGAGGGGCTGGTGAAGTTCCGCGGGACGTGGTTCGCCTACTACGGCCAGTCCGACACCACGCTCGCCGTCGCGGTCGCCGATCCCGCCAGGGGCTACGGCACCGGCCTGCGCGCCGACGGCTGAGCCCCGGGAGCGGGTCGGCGCCGCTGGTAGGGGCGGGTGCTCGGGGTCAAAGCCAAGCGGGTGGCGACCGCAGTCGGGTAGGCATCATCCAGCCCGCCCGTCCCGAGCCCTCGACCTCGATACCGTGCGCTCTCTGTCGACGAGCGGCGAGGTGGCCCCCAGAAGCTCGGACGACCCCGGCCATCTCGTGATCCGCCTGGACATAGACCTCTCCGAACAGCGCATCGTGGACATGAGCGACACGCAGCCCTCCCTGGCCGTGCAGGTCCCGCACCGGATCCCTGCCAGCTACCGCGGCCGTGACGTGCTGCTGGCCGTGCGCGGTTTCGTGATCGCCACGGGGCGGATCGACTCGGTGGGCGACCCGATCGCGCTGCGCACCGACCGCCGGGGCCGCGAGATCGCCGCCCGTTCCCTCTCCGTCAACATCGAGCGCCGCCTGACCGACCTCACCGCCAGACCGGTGAAGGCCGTCGGCGAGTCTCGCTGGCTCGGCCGCCGGGTGAAGGTCGGAACCGGTGGCGCGGTCCTTCCGCTGTCCCCGTGAGGCCCATGGCGGTGCTCGACCCGCCATGCTGCCGCGGACCCGGCATACTGGAAGGCGATCCCACTTAGGGGGTGACCATCATCTGCGGACGCTTCACGCTCTCCTTCGACGGCTCCGGCCTGGTGCACGCCTACGTCGCAACGAGCGATGACCGGTCGGCCGAATGGGAGCCGACCTACAGCATCGCGCCGCGCACGAGGGCTCCCGTCGTGCGCGAGTTCGTCGACGAGGACGGAGCGATGCACCGCACTCTCGAGCTCGCCCGCTGGGGCCTGCACCCGTCCTGGGCGAAGGACAAGGGCCCTCGGCCAATCAACGCACGCCTGGAGACCGTCAGCAGCAACGGGATGTTCCGCGGCGCGTTCTCGAGCGCCAGAGCGGTGATCCCGATGACCGGGTACTACGAATGGGTCGAGGCTGCCGACGGCGGGAAGGATCCATACTTCATCCACCACCCCGATGGGGAGCTGTTGCACGCTGCCGGGCTCACGACCGCGCGAAAGGGCGAGGACGACGCGTGGGACGTGTCCTTCTCGGTGATCACGCGCGATGCGCGGGATGCCGGCGGCGAGGTCCACGACCGGATGCCGGCCTTCCTGGCCGAGGATGCGATCGAGGAATGGCTCTCCCCTGGGAAGCTCGAAGCCGACCAGAAGGCGCCGCTGCTTGCGCAGCTCGAGGACGTCTCGACCGAGGTCGCCGGCCAGCTCGTCACTCGCCCCGTGGACCGGCAGGTCAACAACGTCCGCACACTCGACCGCAACGATCCCGGCCTGATCGAGCCCCTCGCTCGGTGACGCGCGCGTGGCACCGGAAGCTTTTGATTCGTTCTTATTTGGTCTGGTTCCTTTGTACTTCGTGCATGTCGTTGAACCTGTTCCGCCCCTCCTTCGGGTCCTTCCCGCACCACCTGGTGGGCCGCGACGAGCTGATCGACGAGTTCGAGGACGCCTTCGTAGACCCGATGGACCCCTCGGGTCTGACCGTACTCCTGTCCGGCCAGCGCGGCATGGGCAAGACGGTGCTGCTGGACGCCTACCGGCACGCCGCCGAGACGGACGGATGGCTGGTCATCACCGAAAGCTCAAGCTCTGGTTTGCTGGAGCGGCTGACGAGCGACCACCTCCCCCGCCTCCTCCAGCAGCACTCCGGCCGACCATCGATGCAGCTCAACTCGGCCGACTTGGAGATCGGGCCGGTCGGAGCCGGCGGCTCCTGGACCGACCGCTACCCGGCAGAGTCCACCCTCCGTTCCCAGGTCACCGAGCTCACCAGCGTCCTCTCGCCGCAAGGTCGCGGATTGGTCCTCACCATCGATGAGATCCAGGCAGCCGACATCGAAGAGCTGCGCAAGCTCGGGGAGATCGTCCAGTACGCCCGGCGAGAAGCACGACCGTTCGCCTTTGCGGCCGCCGGATTGTCCACCCCGATCGAGGAGCTCCTCGATCACGAGGGAACCACCTTCCTCCGGCGCGCCGACCACCACTACATCGGCCGCGTCGACCGCTCCGACGTTCGAACCGCAATCGCTCAGACGATCGCCGACGGTGGCCGCGAGATCGATGCCCAGGCGCTTGACCGCGCTGCTGACGCCATCGAGGGCTACCCCTTCATGATCCAACTCGTCGGCTACCACTCCGTACGCAACCAGTCCGACGGCGGCCCCGTCACCATGGAAGCCGTTGCAGCCGGCATCGACGCAGCGCGCCGACGGCTTGGACGACACGTCCACACGCCCGCCCTGCGCCCGCTGTCACCCGTGGATCGCACCTACCTGCTCGCCATGGCGCAGGATGACGGCCCGTCCCGCACTGGGGAGATCGCGGAGCGCATGGGGGTCACCCTGCAGTACGCCGGCGAGTACCGACGACGCCTCATCCGTGACGGAATCATCGAACCGGCAGGCCACGGCCTCGTGCGCTTCACGATTCCGTACACCGGCGATCACTTGCGTGAACATGCCGCACACGACGCCCTCGAAGGCATGAACGGGACTGATCCGGCAGGCTGATCCTGACCACGGGTTCGTGCATGCACGCCCCGCGAGCCCGACACAGCACTCGCCATCGAGCGACCCGGGGGACGGCCCACGAGTGCGATCTACGGCGCCTTCTACCAGGTCTTCCACGGGCACACATTCCCACGTTCCTGGGTGTCCTACGAGGCGACCCCTCCGCCCACTTCCTCGGTGTCTACAACCCCTGGACCTGACGGAGGAAACCCACCATGACCGACCTCGCCGAGCACGCAGGCCTTTGGCCGCTCGAACACCCCCGAACGATCCGCCTGGCGCTGCGGACCGCCGAGTTCAGCGACGACGCCGAGGTTCTCGACAGCCTCGCCCGCTCTGGTGTGACCTCCGAGGTGATGCGCAAGATCGCCCACAACCCCGCCACCGCCGAGCGCACTCTGGAATACCTCGTCGAGCTCGACGAGCGGTGGATGACCTACCCGGTCACCCGGCGCAGGGACGTCTCGGCGGGGTTCGTCGACCGGATCGCGCAGCGGCTGACGGACCGCAACGCGATCTACCACGCCTCCTCTGCCCCGTGCGCTGACGAGACGACGCTGCGGTACCTCGCCGGGCACCCTTCCGCGCCCGCGGCAGCTGCGGAGACCGTGGACGCGCGGCTGGGCGACACCATCCACCCCGCGGCCTGAGCACGAGAAGGAGAGCGTCATGTCGACCCGCACCTACACCCGAACCTACGAGTCCGAGGTCCGCCACACTTTCACCCTCACCGACGCCGACCTCACCGTCGACGACCAGAATGCCCTGGCACGATGGGATGCGGGCGATGTCTCTGCCGGCAAAGCCATCGACGCGATCTTCGAGCGGTTCGACCCGGACCACGAGGATGTGGTCCTCTGCGACGACTCGAACGGGCCTCTCATCGCCCGGGAGCGTTGACGGCTCGATTGTGTGCGTCGGAAGAAATAGCAAGCCCCCGGGAAGCCGATTCTTCCCGGGGGCTTACGCACACCCTGTCTTGGCCCCATCCGCCAACGACGCGATAATGCTATCCGACTTCTCATCTGATACACCATCGGCGCAGGTCAGGTTGGTGGCGAATGTCCTGCGGGGGTCGCTTACCGCCCACTGCATTGGCGAAACGCACCCGCCGTGGAAAGGCCCCAATGCCTACTGTCGCCGAAGCCGCCACCGCCGGGGATCTGTTGTCGATCCGCGACCTCTTGGCCGAGGAAGTCCAGGACCGTCTGGGGTACGCATCCCCGGGGGTGAGGTCCAGCTGCACGATGGTGTGCCTAATGTGGCAGGTGGTGGTCTCGACCGCCCCGAGGGTCGAGGAGGCGGCCAGTATTGCGCGGTGCATGCTCATCGACGCGCTGGCGCTGCTGGGGCCTTCCTGACCGGCCCGTGGGAGCATCGGTGCGCCCACTGGCATCGAGAATAGGACCACCCGATCAGGAGAGCAGCAGGCATGGCGATCACGCATTACGAGACCCTGGGGGTGGGCCAGGACGCCACGCGGGCGGAGATCACCGCTGCCTTCCGCGCCCAGATGCGGGCGCTGCACGCCGACGCCGGCGGGGACGACGAGCTCGCCAAGAACGTCAGCTCCGCCTACAACGTGCTGTCCAACGCGACCAAACGCGCCGCCTACGACCGCACGCTGGACCAGCAGCCGACCTCGAGCCCCGACCCCGGGCCCGCGTCGCCGGCCAGCGAGTCCCGACCGACTGCACGCACGGAGCGGGACCGCGTGTTCACCCCGGACCAGGGCCGCCGTAGTCCTGCGTTCTCGATGCTGAGCGTGCACCCTGCCGTATGGGCATGGCATGTCGCCGCCGAGAGCGAGGACGATGCCGCAGAGACCGCCGGTACGGGGTCCCGCTCCGTCGTGCGCACAGTGATGACAGTGCTGTCCTTCCTCGCGTGGGCCGGTGCGGGCGCCGCAGCCGCTTCGACGCTGGGGCTGCCGCTGGCGCGACTCGGCGTCCTGTCCGTCCCGTTGGCGCTGCTGAGCGGATTCGTCGTCCACCTGAACTGGTCGGCACTCATGGTCACCCTGGCCGTGGTGCACCGATGGGGGTTGGTGTTCTCGCTGCTGGTGGCCCTCGCGGCGGCCGTGGTGATCTACCTCGATGCCGGCACTCCCCTGCCGACGGTCGGGGCGGCGCTGTGCTACCTCGCCTCGATGGGCACGACCTACGCATCCTTCGGGATGGTCCTGACCCGGGCCGGGAGTCGGGAGGGCAGCGGCATCATTGATTCCTCGTTCATCACGCAGGTCGGCGCCACGACCCTCGGTGATCGCCACGCCGACATCGACCAGCTGCTCGGGGCTCTGAAGCTCGCATTCGACCACCGAAGGGGAGTCCGGGTGATCCTGCTACCGGACCGCGTCACCACGCGCCCGGGCAGCTCCCCGGTCCGGACGCAGGTCGCGGTAGTGGTTGGGAAGGCCGTCCACCTGGTCGTGATCCCGCCGCTGGGTCGTGACGGGCTGGAGATCTCCGGCTCGGACATCATCAGCGACGGTCAGGTCCATCGCAACGTCGTCCGCGATGAGATGGCCGCTCTCGCGGGACGCTACGGCCGCGGAGGCCAGGTCCACGGGTACGTCGTGCCCACGCGTCTTACCACCGAGCCACCGGTCGGAACCCAGGCTCACGGCGTGGTGTTCGGGTCGCTGGGCCAGGTGATCGACGCGATCGGGTCCGCCGCCGGGGCCGACCTCGACAAGGACAACGCCTCGTTCCGACATCGGGCGCTGGAGTCCATGTCGCTACTGGTGTGAGCGGCTCCGCCCGACTGGTCAGCTCCCGACCAGATCGCGCTCGATGACCTGGGCGATCTCGCCGGAGGTGACGGGCCGGTGCCACGCGTCCCAGCCGACGTGGATCTGCCGCGGCCGAGAATGCGCGGTCGCCGTGTTGGCGTGCAGGTGACCGTGCAGCAGGACGTTACCCTCGTCCCGCAGTCGCCACTGTCCGGCCGTTCAGGCGCGGCACGATCCCGACCAGGCACCGTGGTGCAACGAGGGCGAGATCGCCGAGATGCCAGACGATGTCGCCAGGCCGCACATGTCGGTTCCAGGCGGCGATGATCGCTTCGTCATGAGCAGCGACCTGACCCTCGCCGACGTCGTCGGTCGGTGCGGCGCCGGGCGCGAACCCGCGTTCTCGCGCCATCAGACGGTGACCGAAGTGGGTGTCGGAGGTGCAATGCACGGCGGGCATCAGCGCCAGCCTTCGTCGAACCAGAACACCTGCCGACATCCGGAATCATCGGGGACGGTGGAGCGGATCATCGACGGGGTGCCGTCTGCGAACCACACGTTGTCGCAGCCGTCTGCTGCGCACTCGAAGCTATCCACAACCTGCTCGGACATGTACGGCCGCCCCACGTACTCGTAGTGGATGAAGTACGACGCTCCGCAGCACGGAGTCCGCATCGTCATACGGGACGCCTGCTCACGGTTCTCGATGGTCATCGTCTTTCTCCGCTCCAGGGCGTCTGACCGCACGAAGCGGGATCGCCTCTTTAGTGGGCAGAGGGGAGCAGCGGCGGGACGTGCGACTTCGCCGTATCGACGGGTTCGAGGCCGAGTGGCCCTTCTTCAGGATTCGTAGAGGAAGTCGGCGAAGACCTCACGGGAGACCCCGAGTACCCTCTCGAGCTGCGTGGTGAGCTCGCGTCGCGCAGCAGGCTCGATGATCCCGAGCGTTTCGACGAGCTCTCTGCGCGTCGGGAAAATGCCTTCATGGTGTCGGGCGAAGTAGGCGCGGGCCACGTTGGCCGCGCACACGGGGCTCCGCCGCAGCCGTCGATGGCGCGTGAGCTTCTGTTCGATGTCGATCTGCTCGCAGCGCTCGATCACGTCGGCGAGCTTCCTGGCGCGCTCCGGGGCGCCAACGTCGGGCTCGTCGATCGTCGACAACCGCGCATCAACAGCCACGTCGGGATCGTTCAGGGACACTGCCGTGACGGGGCGGAGTGCGTCTTTGGTGATGAGCACGCCTTGTCGGGCGGCGTCCTTGCGGGTGGCGAGCATCCGGTCGTTATGGAAGCCCACGAGCTCGAAGTCCGAGGGGACGTACTGGTGCTCGATCTCGAACAGCTGCCGGGACTTCTCGACCAGGCTTCCGCGCCGGTCCCTGGTGCCGTCGCCGGGCACGCCAACGGTGCCATCGAGCAGCCCGCGGCTACGATCCTCGCGGATCCAGTACCGGGTCTCCTTCTCGAGGATGGCGGGGAGGTTGTGGGAGTAGTTGAAGACCTGACTGGTGCCATTGGCGGCGTTCTTGGCCCGCCAGCGGTTCTGGATCATCTGCATGAGAGCCTGGCCGAAGTAGGAGAACACGGTCTCCCGGTCGCGGCAAACGAGGCGGGCGATGCTCTGGGCGCGCCGGAGGACCCGCGCGATCTCGGTCTCGTGCTCGAGCAGGAACTCATCGAGCAGGTCCCGGGTCTCTTCGTGGCCGGGGGTGTGCAGGATCCGGCACATCTCCGCCTTCCACGGCGAATCCACCGTGTCATCGTCACACTGGCACCGATCGTGGTGACCTGGCCTTATGGACGCTGCCGCAGGTTCGCGAGTCACGACAATCACTTGAAGCGCCCTGGGTTCCGTTCCGTGGTTAGACGGTCGCGGGCGCGGTCGTCGTGGGGTGAGTGTAGGACGCTTCGACTTCGGCCGGGGTGCGATAGTCGAGTGCTTCGTGCAGGCGCTTCGTGTTCCACCAGGTGACCCAGTCCAGAGTGGCGATCTCGACGGCGGTCGCTGAGGGCCAGGTGCGGCGTCGGTGGATGAGCTCGGCTTTGTAGAGGCCATTGACGGTCTCAGCCAGGGCGTTGTCGTAGCTGTCTCCGACGGATCCGACCGAGGCCTGGACTCCGGCGGTGATCAGCGCATCGGAGTAGGCCAGCGAGACGTAGTTGCTGCCCCTATCGCTGTGATGGATCAGCCCAGTCCGAGACGCTTCTGCCGGGGAGGTCTGGAGGGCCTGCTCGAGAGCCTGCAGTGGCAGTGCCTCAGTGCGGAGGCTGGTGGCCACTGCCCAGCCGACGATCCTTCGCGTGAAAACGTCCGTGATGAACGCGGTGTAGCAGAACCCGGACGGGATCCGGACGTAGGTGATGTCAGCGACCCAGAGCTGATTCGGTCCGGCAGCCGTGAAGTTCCGCTCGACCAGATCAGGACGACGGTCCAGGCCACCAGCAGGGCTCGTCGTGAACACCTTTCGACCACGGCGTATCCCGCACAGACCAGCAGCTTTCATCAGCCGAGCGGTCTGGTCGCGGCCGACTTCCCATCCGGCACGGCGCATCGCGTGATGCATCTTCCGATACCCGTAGACGCCGTAGTTCTCGGCATGAATCCGACGGATCTCTTCGACGAGCACCTCGTCACGGACCGCTCTGGCCGATGCCGGGCGCTGCTTCGCGGCACGGTATCCGCGAGAGGTGAGGAACCCACGTTCCGTCGCGCCCAGGACGCGGCAGATGGCCTCGACCCCGAAGTGATCGCGATGCCTATCGATGAAGGCGATCATTTCGTCGTGGGGTGGTCGAGTTCCCTGGCGAAAAACACGGAGGCGGCCTTGAGGATCTCGTTGGCCCGCCGGGACTCGGCGAGCTCTCGACGCAGTCTGCGGTTCTCCTCCTCGAGAGACTCCGCGGGGCCGGCCGAGGGCTCGGCTGGCCCGTAGCGGTTGCACCAGATCCTCAGCGTCTCCATGCCAACGCCGAGTTGGGGCGCGACAGCACGGATCGACTCCGATCGTGGGCCACCTTCGAGTGCCTGGCGGTCGTAGACCATGCGCACGGCACGGTCACGCAGCTCCGGACTGAACTTCTTGGGCATACTCCGATTCTCCTTGCTGAGACTCGGAACGGAACCCAGGGCGCTTCACACTTGACCCTTTCTCCGGTGAGAGCTCCGCCATCGAAGACCAGATGTGTGCCGGCATGGATCCGTAGCGGATTGCGGCTCTCGTCGCGAAGCCGCTGGACGCCGACGGATCGTCGTCCGCGGCTGCAGTCTTGAGCGTGTGCTGAACCCCGGTCGTGGTGCGTCATCGGATCTCCTCCCGGGCGGGCCTACCCCTCGGTGGTCGAAGCGGCAATTGGGTGGCCATTGACCTCCCCACCCGACAAAGCGTGTCTGTAGGTGCGAGCCCACCCTTGCACCCGCATCCGTGGACCACAACCCTAGGGATGCGACCGACATCCATCGGTGCATCTATGGATTGAACCGTGACTCCGCCTGCGGTACGGTCGACACGATGGAGCTCGCATCCAGAGATGCTTGCCGTTGCCGCACGGATCGGGGAGTAGAGGCCACCCATGTCGAACGAGTCGCCCTCCGAAGGGTCACGCCCGGACAGCGTCCCGCATCTGGCAGAGCGCCTTGACCTGCTATTTCGCACCGTGCCACGCAGCGGCGGGAGCTCCGAACTCCATTCTTCCGCCTCTGTCGCCGAGGAGCTCCAGCGAGAGAACATCCGAGTCACCCCAAATCACATCCGAGCACTCAGAACTGGCCGGCGCGCCAACCCCTCGTTCCGGCTCCTCACCGGACTCGCCGAGATATTCCAAGTGCCCCTGGACTACTTCGTCGACGACTCCGTCTCCCAGGAGATCCAGGATTCATTGGAGGCACTCGTAGCGATGCGAGACACCGGAGTCCAACAGATCATGATGCGGGCACACGGAGTGTCTACCGAGAGCCTCGGCCCCGTGCTGTCGTTGCTTGATCAGATCCGACGCATGGAAGGCCTTGACCAAAATGGAAACCAGAAGGACGCGGATGCTTGACGAGTCCCCTCGGTTGAGCCTGATTGGACGCCTCATGCCAAGCATCATGCGGTTGCGAGGCTCGAACAAGAACCATCGCACGCGAGAACGAGTGCAGAGGCACCTGGATTTCAGGGTCCGCAACCCGGAAAGCTCCGACCCCCCGAAGCGACTCAGCGGTCGAGTCACGGTCTCCGAGAGCTCGGAGGAGGGATGGCGAGTGTTCACCATCTCCCCAACGACCGGGAGTACTCGCGGCACCGTGATCTACCTGCACGGCGGCGGATGGATGAATGAGGCCGTGTCGCAGCATTGGAAGCTCATCCAGCAGATCGTGGTGGAGGCATCGGTGACCGTGATCCTTCCCGTGTATCCATTGGTCCAAGCCGGGGGAACCGCGGAGTCGGTTGTTCCCTCCGTTGCCCGCATCGGAGAGCGAGCGGAACGACCATTGACCCTGATGGGCGACTCCGCCGGAGGCACCATCGCCATGTCCACGAGTCTGCTGATGAAGGAACAGGGGCTCCCCGTGGACCTCACCGTTCTGATCGCTCCGGCCCTCGACATGAGGATGGAGAACCCGGAGATCGACGAGCGCCAACCCTTGGATCCGTGGCTCGTCAAGAAGGGTCAACTTCTGCTGACCGAGATGTGGATCGGCGAGAACGGCGACGATCCGATTCTCAATCCCATCCTGGGTGATACCCGGGGCGTCGGCCGTCTCGTGGTCTTCAGCGGGACCAGAGACCTCCTGAACCCAGACACACGACTCTTCGTCCAACGCGCCGACGCCGCAGGAAAGCAGGTCGAGTACCACGAGCAGCCTGGACACCTCCACGTGTACCCGCTATTGCCCACCCCGGAGGGCAAACAGGCGCGGAGCACCATCGTCGATGCCGTACGAAGGACCACCGAGACGCGTTAGGAACGACCGATGCTTCGTCGGACGAGAAGCTCACGCCATGTACGCGATGCGCTCCGCACTGCAGAGACCATCATGCCGTCCAGCGGTAATGTCGAAGATTTGCTGGCTGGCCTCTCGAAGGTACGAAGAAGGGCGACGCATCTACTCGTCACTCCCCTGACTTCCTCGGTCTCCGGGCTGTTGATCTCGACAGCCAAGGCGGACTACGTAGTCGTCTCCGAGGGGGCCTCCCCCGAGCGACTCTGTGCAATCGTCTGCCACGAGGTCGCTCACGCACTGCTCGGGCACGACCATGGAGGTTCGCTCGGCTCGGAGCTCCTCGAGTCGGGGTTGCTGACGGGCTTGCATCCAGAGTTGGTCAGCTCCGTTGTCGCGGCCAGAAACGCATACGAACACACGTCAGAAGTGGACGCCGAGACCGTGGCAACATATATCTCGACGGAGCTGCGGCGACGAGTAATGCGAGGTGGGCACACCTATTTCGATGACCGCTGGTGGTGAATGATGCCGGTAAGCTGGCCATACATTGCTGCCGCGCTCGTCTCGACGGTTCTTGGCATCGAGCGCCTACGGCGACTTCACGGCGAACAGATTACTTTGACACAGAAGGCGCTGATCGTGTCAATGTTTGCGGTTGGGATAGGTGGAGTCGCCTACGGGACAACGTCGATCACTGCCGAATTTTACAATGTTGGGTTTGTCGTGTGGCATATCGCCGCGAGCATCTTGATCGGCGCCCTGGAGATCATCTTCCTGACCTTGCGAGCCGAGCGCGTAGATGGCGTGCTCGTGCGTCGAGCCGTGGCACGTTCGGCGATCGTGACCCTGCTGCTCGTGGTTGCGTGGGTGGAAGGGTTGCTCGACGCGGGAGTCGCCAGCTCGAACGTCATTCCAGGAGACCGGGATTTCGCCGCCATCGTGAACTTGATCATTTTCCCGCTCCATGCTATTTGGGGCCTTGCCCAGGGAGTTCGTTCCAGTGCCTCTCGAATACCAAAGGAGTTCCATCGGAGGCCCGTCAGCACAATCGCGCTTTTTATGGTGTCAATCGGTCTGGCCGGATTCATTGCGATCAACGTCATTCTCGTCGTCTTCCTTAACCTGGGGCAGACGGTCGGCATGGACAAGGTCCTTGCTTTTTCCCCTTTCGCTTTGGGTGTCTGCGTTGCGGGCGCCGTGCTCTTAGTTTTCGGAGAGAGAGTGCTGGAAGAGATATCGGCGCGGGTCGAGCTTTTCCGACTGAAGCCGCTGTGGGTTCGCGTCGTCGAGCTTACGCCACAGAAATTTCATCTCAACGTGCGCCACCTGCCCGCATCTGCACGTCTGCAGCGCGCGTACGTGGAGATCTCCGACGCAATATGCACTCTTCGCGTTGACCTGGACGGTCATCCCGACGTCGAGGCGATCGTCTCGGCATTACGCCTCGGCGAGTTCTCCGCGGATCCCTCGGCGCCGACGCTGTCGCAGGCACTTCCAGTCCGCGCGAATCGCAGAGAAGACCTGGAGCTCATCGGGGCTCTCGCGAAGGTATACCGCGAGCGAGCGCACTGAGACACCCGATTACCGGGGCCCCTCCAGGGTGCCGCTGAGCGCGCCAGCGACCGAGTCGTCGCCGCAGGCGAGGTACACGTCGATCATCACTTCGATCTGCTTGTCCGAGCTTGTCCGAGAGCTCGTGGGCAATGCGTTCGCGCGGCCAGCCGGCGGCGTCGAGCAGGTCGATGTCTTCGTGCAGCTGTTCGCAGGGGGTCAGGGTCGCGGTGAACATGGATCCTCCTCCTGTTCGATCTCGTGGTGCCCCTGGCAGTGGGCACGGAAGCTTCCTGGCAGGACGGACTGGGTTGCTGGACGGAATCAGCGCGGCGCCATCGGCAGGTAGAACGAGCCGGTGGGCACGTCTGCGCGGATGCGCAGCGCGGTGCGCTCGAGCACGCCCCAGCCTCCCCGGGCGTGATGGCCGCACCGGTACACGGGCCCGGTCGCGAAGTCGGCTCTGATCTTCGCGGCCGCCGACGGACAGCGATCGCATGGCTGTAGTTCGGAGGCGACGGTCGGGGACGGGCCGAACAGCGTGTCGGCACGCCGGGGCGGAACCGACAGCGGCGTCGCAGCGGGGACACGGGACTGGATCGTGGTGCTCATGTCCAGCCAGTGGGCGACACCGGTCCCCGGCGGGACGCTCGGGCCTCGCTCTCGCGGACCACAGCGCCACGCGGCACGTAGCCGTCATCGACGACGCGGGCGTAGGGCTCGATCACGGCGTTGTCCTCGACAACGGTCCCCTCCCCCACGTACGCAGCGTGCTCGGTCTCGACCCCGTGCCCGATGTGGGCGCCGTCGCTGATCATCGACCCGTTCAGGCGGGAGAAGTCCCCGACAGTGGCACGGTTCCCGATCTCGGTGCCCACCCCAGTAACCACCTGCGTGCCGACCTCGGCAGAGGAGCCGACGAGGGTGCGCTCCCCCAGCCGCGCGCCCGGCTGGATCCGCGCGCGGTCCATCACCTCGCAGTCAGCGTCGAGCTCGGTGGCGACGTCCTCCGGGAAACCTCCCTTCGGTCCGTCGATCTGCGCGGACTCGCCGACCTCCACGCCGTGGCGGACCCGGAACGCACCGTTCAGGGTCGCGCTGGCCCCGATGGCGACATCACCGTCCAACGTGCCGGGGCTCTCCTTCCCTCCCGCGACCGTCGCGTCCTCGCCCATCGACAGCTCGCCCCGCACGCAGGAGTTGCTGAGCGAGGCCTTGTCCGCCAGGTTGGTGCCGTCGGCGAAGCGGGACCGCTCATCGACCTGGACCTTCACCCCGTCGCCGACCTCGACATCATGGCCCCATGTGGCTCCGCCGAGCAGCCGGCTGCGGGTCCCGACCTTCAACCCGTCACCGAAGGTGCCCGCCAGTCGGCTGCGGGACCCGATGCTGGTGCCGTCGCCGAGGACCGTGCTCGCCTGGAGCTCTGCGGACTTCCCGATGGTGGACTGCTCGCCGATGCGGGCGGAGTGGCGGACCTTTGCACTTTTCTCGATCTCGCTGGCCTCCCCGACGGTGGCATTCTCGTCGATGGTCACGTTCGCACCGATGCGAGTGTCCGGCTCGATCTGCACGTCGCGGCCGATCCGTGACTCGGTGCCGACGCAGACCTCCTCGCCGAGGATCACGCCGTCTCCGAGCGTGGCGCGTGCCTGGATGGTCGAGTCCTCGCCGATCGTGACCCCCTCGCCCACCGTGATGGCTTCGACCAGCCGGGCCCCGTCTGCGATGTTCGTGCCGGCGCTGATCGTGGACCCGTCACCGACCACGACGCCCTCGCCGATTGTGACATCCGGTCCGATGGTCACGTCCGCGCCGATGACGGCATCGTCACCGACGGTGACGCCCTCGTCGATCCGGGCGCTGGGGTCGATCTCGACTTCCTCGCCGACCCGGGGGCCGGAACCGGTTCCCGACGCCGGGACCGCCACCTCGGCCTCCCCGCGCGTGACGGTCCCGAACTCGCCTCGGTTGCCAGCCTCCCCGGTGTCGCGCTTGCGCACCTTCGCACCGGTGCCTGCTCGGGTCTTCGTCGTCGCCATGATCGGCTCCCTCCTCGTGGTGGTCTCACCTGGTGGAAGTGGGCGGGACCTGCCACCAGGCCGCGGAAACCCGGTCAACCCCGGTTCTGCTGGAGCTCCTCGATCTTGTTCCGCGTCCAGGTGTTTCGACGCTTCAGGACTCGCCGAAGCGGAATGCCACCAGCAACGAGGTAACCGACGATGGCGGCAAGGCGCACCGCGGTACCCGCGTACCCCGAGTCGACGAAGTCCGGAAGGGGCCAGCTGACCAGTACCACGATGCCGAGGGTCAGGACGACTCCGAAGCCGGCGATCCAGGCGTGGAATCGGCCAGTCGCCTCGAAGTCTGCGGGAGCCCAGGCCTGGACGACAGACGCGAAGGCACGACTCATCGCGAGGTACACGGCGGCGCTGACGAGCGTGGTGACCACGGGCGCTTCCGATGTTGAGTCGCCGATCTGCCTGACCGTGTCAGGCACGCCGATGGGCACTGAAAGTGCAGCGGTGGCGATGATCGCCCCGAAGAGCGTGAAGAACCCATCGGGGTCCAGCCAGAACCCGTAGCCCTCCGGGTGGACGAGCCGCTTGATCCGGTCGTTGAACATGATCGTCTCTTCCTGTTGCAGATCGGGGGCTCTCGCAGTGGGCGGATCTGCTCAGCCATGGGACGGGGCTCATCGCCAGGACGTCGGTTCGTCCATGCCGTGCTCGCGGCCGCGGATGGGGATCACGTACTCGACGTCCTCCCGGGTCAGCTCGTCTGCGGGCAGTCCACTGTCTCCGCGCTCGACCAGGCCCGCGTGCTGGTGCCACGGGATCATGCTGCGATCCACGTCGGACCAGGTATCCCCCATCCGTACTTCGGTCTCGTCGTCGAGTTCGCCGATGCTGCCGTCGTCGCGGACCCAGCGGATGCCGCGCAGGGTGTCTTCGGGGCGTTCGAGCTCGTCGTACTCGGCAGCGATCCCGACGGCGACCGCATCAGTCGGTGCCTGTTCGGCGGCGGTGCGGCTCATCGAGTCGACGGCCATCTCGTTGACCTCAGCGCTGAGCGTCTCGTACCGCTGGAATGCGTTGTTGGCCTCGCGCTTCTTGGCCGTATACCGCTGCTCGGAGTCAGGCCCGGGTGGCGGGGTGTAGCCATCAGTGGCCGTACCAACATCGACGGCGGCCTCCCCGCGAGTCACGGTCCCGAACTCGCCCCGGTTGCCCATCTCGCCGGTCTCGCGCTTGCGGACGATGCTGCTCATCATGGCCCCTCCTGGTGATCGACGCTTCACGCCGGGGAAGTGGGCGGGGCACTCAGGCGAGGTCCTTGCAGTCGCTCTCGAGCTTCTTCAGCAGCTTGTAGTCGTCACTGGTCACCGACAGGTCATAGCTGGCCAGGACATCCACGTACTGGGCCGCATACCGGCACTGCGCGGTCTCGCTGGGCGGGTCCCAGTCGGTGTACCACTCGGCGATGGAGTCGTCGCTCTTGGACATGTTCGCCGAGGCGTCGACGGCGACAAGGTTGTCCAGGTCGTTGGCAAAGGATTCGCGCTTCTCGGCGCTCCAGTCCTCGGCGCCGGAGTACCAGGCATCGGAGAGGGAGACGATGTGGTCGATCTGGATGCTCTCGCTCAGGTCCCCCTGGATCTTCGTCCCGGTGTACGGATCGTGCAGCGTCCCGTCGGTGACCTCGCAGTCGGACCCGGCCTCGTAGGCCACCTCCACCAGGTCACGATCCAGGATCGTGTCGCGCACGTCGCAGCCGTCCCCGGTGCTCTCCCAGCCGTCGCCGAACTCAGCCCGCTCGTAGTCGTCGTCGGAGCGATCCTGCTGGGCGACATCGAGGCTCGCCAGCTGCTGCGGGTCGATGCTCGTCGCCCCGGACTGCAGCCACTGGCCCTCCGATGCGGCCTGTGCCGGGGACGAGCCCAGCAGGCTGTCGCGCACGTGGTCGAAGACCTCCGAGATGTCCGAAGTACGTGCCCCGATGGACAGCGCGGCCAGCGCCACAGCACCCAGCAGGAGGAGGAGTCGGACAAGGCCTGCCAGGCGCGATGGTCTCTTCTTCGCGGTGCTCATGTTCTCCTCAGTGGGCGAGACGTCATCCTCGCAGGACGCCGGGCCGGTCAGGCGCTAGGGCGGAACAGGTCATCGATCTGCCCGGCCACCCGGGCCCGAAGCGCCTCATCGGAGTACTCCCGCTTCGCCTTCGCATGGGCCTTCTGGCGCAGCTCGTCACGGATGGCGTCCGCATCGGTGCCGTGCTTGTCCGCCAGGGACTCCACGATCACATCGCGGCTGGACCGGTTCACCGTCGAGCCGGGGAAGTCCGTGCTGGCGTCGTCGAACTGTTCCCGGTAGGCGACGAACGAGGCCTCCTCCAGCACACCGTCTATCGCCCAGCTCCTTGCCGTCCGCTCGGTCTTCAGCGTCTCCGGGTGGCGACTCATGCCGTCCGCAACCATGAGCGGCTCGCCCGTGGAGGTCGGAGCATTGGCGGCGGCCTTCGCCTTCTTCTCCGACCGGGCAGCACGCTCCTTCTCGCGGCTGGCCTCGTCCTGCTTCTCCTCGTCGGTGAGCATCTTCGTCGGCAGGGAACGCTGATCCCCCACCGGCGCCGTCGGGTAGCAGGCCGTGCAGGCCCGGTACCCGGCATCCGCGACGATGGCCTTCTCGTCGGCCCCGGAGTAGTCGGTCATCCACGCGTACTGGGTCGTGGGTCGGCAACTCGAGCAGTTGGTGCTCGAATGCACGTGCCCGTTCGCATTCGCGACGAGGAAGGCGCGGTTCCAACCGCCTCGAATCCGGAACGCCTCCTCCAGGTCGTCGACCTGCTCACGGGCGTGTTCCGCCTTCTCCTGGTCCACCTGCGCCTCACGCAGCGGTACACGGAGTCGCCGCGCTGTCGACTCGGATGCCGCTCCGCCATCCGCCAGGGTCACCCATTCACGGGCCGCGGCCAGCACCTCCTCGTCACTCTTGCCCCAGGAGCCGCCGGCCTGCTTTCGGTCCCCAATCGCCCGGTGCAGCGCACCGAGATGCACACGCTGACGCGCGAGGGCCGACGACAGCTGCGCCGCCGCCGACTTCGCATGAACGTCGAACTCGACCGGATCCGCTGTGCGCACATCGAACCCGAACCGATTGATCAGCGCCGCACCCGCGGCGTCATCACCGCCAGCGTCAGAGGTGACCTGCACGTCGGCCTCGCCGCGCCTCGTGGTCCCGAACTCGCCCCCGTTGCCCTTCTCCCCAGTGTCCCGCTTGCGCACGATGCCCGTCATGATCGACCCCTCCCGATAGTGGATGCTCGCCCAGGAAGTGGGCGGCGCGCACCATCGGCGGGACGGAGCCGGGTCCGGCGTGTCCGTCCGGGACCGGCGGTGGCCTGTCGAGCTCGGAGAGAGGACGTGAGCGGACAGATGACGGAAGCGCCGGTCACAGTAATGATGCTGGGGACGGCCACGCCCCTCGTAGCAGCCACCGTCGCCTTACTGGCCAGCCGTGACCGCAGTCCCCGTTCCTCACTGCAGGCGAATGGGACGACTGCACGTTGATACTCCTACTGAGAAGATCGCGTTCGTTCTCGACCCTGCGCCAATCCAAGGATAAGGGCCGTCTGGAGGGTGTAATACCGGTTCCTCCCTTCCGCATGCCGGCGGTCTCGTCGCTGATGTCGAGCTCTCCGCATGCGCGCAGCCGGTCGACGATCTCGCCCATGAACGGCGCCATCCGCTTGCCCGCCGGAGTGCCCATCACCGCCCACACCTTCCGCAGCACGGCCATCACCTCTGGCCCGCACGTCGGGTTCCCGAGGCGTGGCCGGCTTTCGCCGTGTGTGCCTCGTTGGACGCGGCCTCAGCATCTGCCGCAGCGCCTTACGGGCGTGGTCCCGGTGCCATCCTATGGTCGCGCACAGCTCGTCTAGGATCACCGCGTTAGCGCCCTTGGACGCCGACCGATACCTGATCGCCACCTGCCGGGTCACCGCTTGCCGCTGCCTCATCGTTAGTCCCATGCCTCACGCTCGGCCCGCCGGACGCTGCCACGGCCCAGGACACGCCGAACTACGCGGGCATCCATCTCATGAGGCAACGAAACCATTTCGCGGGCATTCCTGATGAGTCAACGCGGGTCCTCCCGCATGGGTCAGTGAACACTGTATGGTCACCCTATGCTGACTATTGCTTCTCGCTTGGACGTCATGAACCGGTTGGGTCGCGCGATGGCCGATCCGACGCGGTCACGAATCTTGCTGACACTGCTGGCAGCTCCGAGCTATCCAGCGGTGCTCTCACGCGAGCTTGAGCTGACGCGGCCGAACGTGTCGAACCATCTGAGCTGTCTCCGGGACTGCGGGATCGTGGTCGCTGAGCCGGAGGGTCGGCAGACCCGGTATGAGATCGCCGATCCGCATCTCACCGCCGCGTTGAACGCGCTGGTCGAGGTGACTCTCGCGGTCGATGAGAGTGCAGTGTGCCTGAATCCTACTTGCTCGGTTCCGGGCTGCTGCGATGCGGAGGCACTCGCGTGAGCGCGGTGACGGATCCGCAGGTGGACAGCGTCGACGTCAGGAATGGCGACGATGACGACGGGCCCTGGTGGAAGGACCGCGAGGTGCTCCTTCCCGTGCTCTCCGGCATCGCGTTCCTCTCGGGTCTCCTTTGTGAGTGGTCCGGAGCGGAGATTCCTGCTCTGGCGCTCTTCTGGAGTGGCCTGCTCCTGGGCGCCTCAACGTTCACGCCCGGCGCGATCCGGGCGCTGTTCAAGGGCAAGCTCGGCATCAGTCTGCTGATGACAATCAGCGCAGTCGGTGCGGTGATCCTCGGCTACATCGAGGAAGCTGCGGCGCTGGCGTTCCTGTACTCGATCGCAGAAGCGCTGGAGGACAAGGCGATGGATCGGGCTCGTGGCGGACTGCGGGCGCTGTTGAAGCTGGTCCCCGACATCGCGACCGTCTCCATCGACGGTACGTGGACTCCGCTCGCCGCAAGAGATCTGACAGCGGGCCAGGTGATGCTGGTGCGCGCCGGTGAGCGGATCGCGACGGACGGGATCGTGCGCTCGGGACATAGCAGCGTGGACACTTCCGCGATCTCCGGTGAGTCGATTCCCGTCGAGGTCGAACCGGGCAATGAGGTCTCCGCAGGGGTGATCAACAACGCCGGCGCACTCGAGGTCGAGGCGACAGCAGCAGGGACGGACAACTCGCTGACGACCATCGTGGAGCTGGTCGAGCAGGCCCAAGCCGAGAAGGGCGACCGCGCCCGTCTCGCCGACCGTATCGCCCGCCCGCTGGTCCCTGGAGTGTTGATCCTTGCGACTTTGGTCGCGCTGCTCGGATCGTTGTTCGGCGATCCGGAGTTGTGGATCACCCGCGCGCTGGTCGTCCTGGTCGCCGCATCGCCGTGCGCGTTGGCGATCTCCGTGCCGATCACCGTGGTCGCGGCGATCGGCTCGGCCAGCAAGTTCGGGGTGGTCATCAAGTCCGGAGCGATCTTCGAACGCTTCGGCGGCATCCGCCACGTCGCTCTCGACAAGACGGGCACCCTGACCCGTAATGAGCCGACCGTCACCGCCGTCCTTACTATCGATGCCGTCGAGAGCGAGGTAGTGGGCTGGGCGGCCGCGCTCGAGCAGCACAGCACCCACCCGCTGGCCGCCGCGATCACCGCCGCTGCGCCCGGAGCGCCGACGGCGACGGAAGTGATGGAGCAGGCCGGCCAGGGCATCCAGGGAGTCGTCGGTGAAGCGGTGATCACGGTCGGAAGCCCGCGCTGGCTGGCATCGGGCGCCCTCGCGGAGCAAGTGGAGGAGCTCGAGGCTCAGGGGATGACTGTGGTGATCGTGCACCACAAGCATGAGCCGGTCGGCGCGATCGGAGTGCGCGATGAGCTGCGGCCAGAAGTTCCCGAGGTGATCCGCACCCTGAGCGGACGAGGCACCGGGATCACCATGCTCACTGGAGACAACCTGCGCACCGCGCAAGCCCTCGCGAACCAGGCCGGGATCAGCGATGTGCGGGCCGCGCTGCGCCCCGAGGACAAGGCCGCCGCGGTCAGTGAGCTCTCCCGTACCGCTCCGGTGGCGATGATCGGAGACGGCATCAACGACGCCCCGGCACTGGCCGCCGCGGATATCGGGATCGCGATGGGTGCCACCGGTTCGGATGCAGCCATCGAGTCGGCCGACGTTGCGTTTACCGGGCACGACCTGCGTCTCCTCCCGGCCGCGTTCGACCATGCCCGTCGTGGACGACGCATCATGAACCAGAATATCGTCCTGTCGCTGCTGATCATCGTCGTGCTCCTACCTCTTGCACTGAGTGGCGTCCTCGGTCTCGCCGCGGTCGTCCTGGTCCACGAGGTCGCCGAGGTCGTCGTCATCGCCAACGGAATGCGCGCTGCTCGGACGCGCAGACGCGCCGCTTCGCAGGGGTCATACAGCCTCGTCAGAGAGGATCTGCGAAAGTCGACGACCACAGGAGGACAGGCATGAGCAGGAGCGTCAAGCTCACCCTGGGACTGATTGCCGTGGCCGCCGTGGTTTTCGCAGGGTTCGTGATCTTCCTGGACCCGAAGGAAGACCAGGCCGATTCCTCGGAGGCCACCGGAGCCGCGACGGGGCAGCTCGTGCGAGAGGACAGCCCGCGGCTGTCGGAGGGTGGCGAGGCCGTCTTCGTGGAGTACCTCGACTTCGAGTGTGAGGCCTGTCTCTCCCTGTATCCCGCGGTCGAAGAGATTCGTGCCGAGTACGGCGACCGGGTGACTTTCGTGGTGCGGTACCTGCCATTGCACGGAAATTCTGTCGAAGCCGCCAAGGCGGCTGAGGCCGCCGGGGAGCAGGGCGAATTCGAGGCCATGTACAAGGCGCTGTTCGAGAACGCCGACGAGTGGAGTCATCAGGAGACGTCGCAGCGGGAAGCGTTCTTCGGGTATGCCGAGGAGCTCGGGCTCGACATGGAGCGCTTCGAGCAGGTCTATGACGATCCGGCCACCCTCGCGCGCATCGAGCAGAGTGCTGCCGACGCCGAGGCGCTCGGTGTCACCAGCACCCCCACCTTCTTCGTCGACGGGGAGCGCCTGGAGCCTACCCGGGTCGAGGACCTCACGGATCCTCTCGATGCCGCGCTCGAAGGCTGACGGCCCGGCCGCCGGGTCGCCTCGGGATTCGAGGGCGCCACGCGGTCTGGGGATGCTCTTCACGGTCACCGGCGCAATCGGGCTGGTCATGGCCGTCGTGCTGCTGATCGAGAAGATTGCACTGATTGAGGACCCCAGCTACGTCCCCTCGTGCAGCCTCAATCCGGTGCTCTCTTGCGGCTCGGTGATGGACACCCCGCAGGCCTCGGCCTTCGGTATCCCCAATCCGATCCTCGGCATCGCCGGTTTCGCGGCCGTTCTCGCCCTCGGATTGGCGTTTCTCGCCGGTGCCCGCGTGGCGCGCTGGATGAGTGTGCTCATCCAGGCGGGCGTGACCTTCGCGGCGCTCTTCGTGCAGTGGCTGATCGGGCAGAGCCTCTACGAGATCGAGGCACTGTGCCCATACTGCATGGTCGTGTGGGCAGTGACGATCCCGTTGTTCTGGTTCACCACGATCCACCATCTCCGTGCCCTGGCAGACAGATTCACCCCGGCCATACGGCGGGCCGCCCTTCTCGTGATCGAGTTCCGTGTCCCGGTGCTCGTGGCCTGGTACCTCGTGATCCTGGCACTCATCGCCGTGAAGTTCTGGGACTACTGGTCCACGCTGTTCTAGGCGCGGGAGCGTTCGTCCTGCCCACCACCGGTCCCCTCACGATCTTCATGAAGGAGCGAGTACATGCGCGCCCACTCCCGGCGACGGATTCTTTACGCCACCAGCTGCTTGGTCGTCACTGGCCTGGTCACTGCCTGCGGCAGCACTGATACCGGGGATCGATACGCCTCCGGGGACGACGGATACGTCTCCGGCAACGGCGTGACCACCGAGATCGCTCCCGCCGATCGCACAGAACCCGTCGAGTTCACCGGGAACACCTATGACGGCGAACGATTCGACTCCACGGAACACTGGGGATCGGTGCTCGTGGTCAACGTCTGGTACGCCTCCTGTCCGCCATGCCGGGTGGAGGCCCCGGATCTGCAGGCGATCCACGAGGAGTACGCCGACCAGGGCGTCTCGTTCATCGGGATCAACGTCCGCGACTCGGCAGGGCCCGCCGCGGCCTTCGAGGAGACCTACGGCATCACCTACCCCTCGCTGCCGGACTCGGACGCAGAGATCATGTACCAGCTGCGCGGCCAAGTCGCGCCCAACGCTGTTCCGACGACTCTCGTCCTTGACCACGAGGGCCGCGTCGCGGGCCGGATCTCGGGGGCGATCAGCCCCTCCATCCTGAGATCGATGCTCGACGCCGTCCTCGACGAAGGAGCCACGTGACCAGCAACGGACTCGCAGAGACCTTCCAGTCGATCGCCCTGTCCGGGTCTCTTCTGCTGGCCATCACGGTCGCCATGATCGCGGGCCTGATCGCGTTCCTCTCACCGTGCGTGCTGCCCATCGTGCCGGGCTACCTCAGCTACGTCTCCGGACTCGCCGGACAAGGACCGCAGGCCACCAAGCCACCCCGGGAAACGCCTGAGAACATCGGGAATGCGAGGCGATCGCCCAGACTTTCCCGCGTAGGGACTGGGAGGATGCTGAGCGGCAGCATGTTGTTCGTCGCTGGCTTCACGGTGGTATTCATGGCGCTGGGCGGGTTCGCTGGCGCAATGGGGTATCTGCTTCAGGCGCACGCGGTATGGATCAATCGGGTCGCGGGCATCATCGTCATGTTCATGGGACTCATTTTCATGGGAGCATTCCCCCGCTTGACAGGAAATCTCCAGGTTTCCAGGAGACGCCCTGATGCGGGCCTTCTGGGAGCCCCGTTGATGGGCTTCGTCTTCGGGTTGAGCTGGACACCATGCATCGGCCCCACCTACGCCGCGATCATCGCCCTCTCCCTCGACGCCGGCGCCGATGGAGGCTCTGCGACGCGGGGCGCGACGCTGGCGCTCGCGTACTCGCTCGGGCTGGGCATCCCCTTCGTCCTCAGCGCGCTCCTGCTCGACAAGGCAATGGGCGTGAGCAGGGCACTTGCACGACATCGCCGCCTCATCGGAATTGCGTCCGGGGCGCTGCTCATCGCGATCGGCCTGCTGCTGCTCACGGGAACGTGGGCCTCGTGGATGGACCAGCTGCAAGGCTCCATCGCCACGTTCCAGCCCATCGTGTGAGCCCAGCAAGGCTTCTTCTCCTGCCGATGTGCTGCCTGATGACCGACGGGGTTCGCCCACCTCGACTGCGACTCGTGACGTCGACCCCATCGCGGCATCGGGGTTCAGTAAGCGGCATCGGGGTTCAGTAAAGAGAAGGTATGCCCCCGGGGCCTATGCCGCGATGGGCTTCAAGAGCAGGCGAAATCGTTGGTCGGGGTCGCTCATAACGCTATTCAGCGGTCGTCTCGATCGGTACGTTGGTTCCACCGGTGACGAGGGACGAGATGTTCTTCCCGACGCATGCTCTGCTGTCGACGTTACCGCGACCCCATGCCAGACGACCCCGTGCATAAACTCGGGGATATACACGGAGAAAATTCATGGCCACGAGCAATTCCCATCGCGCGGACGGCCGCGCAGTCACCCCTCTTCGCCCCAGCGGACGCGCCCTGCGCGGCACCGGAGGCGCCGCCGTCCTCGGCACCGTCCTCCTCGGCTCCGCCTTCGCCAGCGGGGCGGCACAGGCGGCACCCACGGCTCCGGCCACCGCGCCGTCCGCGGTCTCTCAGGCCGTCGCCCCCGTTGCTCCGGCCCCGGCGCAGGCGCTGGACTCCTCCGAGAAGCTTCGCTGGGGATCCCAGGGCGCCTCGGTCGAGCAGCTCCAGTCCGCACTGAACGATGAGGGTGCCTCACTCGCCGTCGACGGAAAGTTCGGCCCGCTCACCCATAGCGCGGTGAAGGACTACCAGCAGAGCAACGACCTGCAGGTCGACGGCGTGGTGGGCCCCGAGACGCGCGGCTCGCTCAACGGTTCCACCCCGGCCGTCAGCGGTGGCGGCGCGTCAGTTCCTGCGCCCGCATCCTCCGCCAGCAGCACCGGGCAGGCGATCGTCGACGCCGCACGGACCCAGATGGGCGCCGCCTACTCCTGGGGCTCGAGCAACCCGGGCGTGAGCTTCGACTGCTCCGGCCTGACCCAGTACGCCTACAAGCAGGTCGGCATCGACCTTCCGCGCACATCCGGCCAGCAGGTCGACGCCGGCACCCAGATCTCCAAGTCCGAGGCCCAGCCCGGCGACCTCGTCGTGTGGCCCGGACACATGGGGATCTACGCCGGCGGCGACAAGGTCGTTGATGCAGGCCGCTCCCCCGGCGCCGTCACCGAGCGCACCATCTGGGGCAATCCCACCTTCGTCTCCTTCCGCTGAGTCCAGCGACTCACCGCGGCGCGCAACCCACCCCCGGGTGGGCTGCGCGCCGCTTTGTCGCATTCCCCCGCGGCCAAGAGATGTGCGGATCGGTGGACGCTACGCGTGCAGGGTGCGCTCGGATTCACGACGATGCACGGACGGGCTCTCCAACTGGATCGTGGCGTGCTCGAACGCGATCGGGAAGTGCGTCCTGACGCAGAGATGGACCTCTTCGAGGATCCCCAGCGCGTGAGCCGACTCGAAGCACTCCTCCCCCACGACGACGTGCGCCGAGAAGATCGGCAGATTGCTCCCGATCGCCGAGGCATGCAGGTCGTGGACGTCCTGGACGTGTTCGAGCGCGAGGATGTGCTCGCGCACCTGATCGAGATCAATCCCCTTCGGGGTGTACTCCATGAGGATCCGCAGCGTCTCGGCCATGATGCGGAACGCTCGGGGCACGATCAGCGCAGCGATGAACAATCCGGCCAGTGCGTCGGCCTGTTGGAACCCAGTCACCTGGATCACGATCGCGGCGGTGATCACACCGAGCGACCCGAGAGCGTCATTGAGGACCTCAAGGAACGCGGCACGCATGTTCAGGCTCGAGTCCTTGCCTCCGGTCAGGACGAGAATCCCGACAATGTTCGCGACCAGCCCGATCACACCGAAGATGAGCAGCTCTCCCGAGGGGACCTCCGGGGGGTCCGTCAGTCGCGAGATGCCCTCGACGGCGGTGTAGGTGCCGACCACGATCAAAAGCGTGGCTTGAGCCAAGGCCGCCAGTACCTCGATACGAGCGAACCCCCAGGTTTTGCCGCTGCTCGCCGGACGCAGCATCATCGTCGCCGCGATCAGCGCGACGAGCAGACCGGAGGCGTCGACGAGGGCGTGCGCCGTGTCCGTGAGCAGGGCAAGACTTCCGGTGACGACGCTCCCGATCGCTTGTGCGAGCACGATGACGGTCGTGATGGCGAAAGCGATGGCGAGTCGCGTCCGGGCGGTGCTCGGCCCGCCGGCGCCGTGTGAGTGGTCGTGTCCCGAGCTCATCAGAGGTCCCCGTCCTCGAGGTCCTCGTGGTCGCGGTGGTTCTTCAGGGACAAGGTGGTCCCGGATGTCTCGAGCAGGTCGTCCGCCACCTCGAGCAGGTCGGTCAGCCGGCGCAGATCGGTGAGGGCGAACCACGAGGAACGGCCTTCGGTGCGTGCGGTGACCAGACCGCAGTCGCGCAGGCACGAGAGGTGCTTGCTGACGGTCGACTGGGCAAGGTGCATGTGCTCGACAAGGTCGCGAACCCGGTGCTCACCGGTCGAGAGGTGCTGGAGGAGGGCCAGGCGCGTCGGTTCGGCAAGGGCATGGAAGAGCGCGGCGTGGCTGTCTGCGACCTCGAACTGGGGCTCGGCCAGGAAAGCATCAATCGTCATACGGCGATGATATCGCTGTTTGGGCTAATGTGAAGTGGTGTAGTCAGACGAGCCGATCCTGGGAAACGCTTCCGTGGGTGTCTCGTGGCACGCCGCTACACTCGATGCGCCCCGGTCACGGGGACAAACCCGCCCGCAAGAGGGGTCATCCGAAGAGGGGAATGTTATGACAGCGGACACGACAGTTGCGCGCAGGGCCACCAAGGCGTCGGTGCGGGTCACGCTGGCCAGCCTTGTCGGGATGCTCGCCGCCGTGCTGATGCCGCTGGCGGTGCCCACACTGTTGCCCGCAGCATCGGCGCACGACTCCTTGATCTCGTCGAGTCCGGCTTCCGGCGAGAGCTTCGAGCAGGCCCCCGAGACGCTCGAGCTCACCTACAGCGACGAGGTGCTCAACCTCTCCCCGGTCGTGCGATTGACCAACTCCGCCGGCGAGGAGATCTTCACCGAGACGCCCACCGTGTCCGGCAACACGGCCTCGATCGATCTACCGGCGCTGCCGGCCGACGACTATCAGGTCCAGTGGCGTGTCGTCTCCTCGGACGGTCACCCGATCGAGGGCACAGTCGACTTCACCGTAACGGTCGGCGCCGAGGCCACGGACACAGCAGACTCCGGGTCAGATGAGGAGGCCCCGACCACCGGCACGGGCGAGCCGAGCGCCGAAGCCACCCCTGTCGAGCAGGCAGATGCATCGCAGAGCGAGAGCGGGCTCCCCCTCGGCATGATCCTCGGCGGCCTCGCCCTGCTGCTGGTGCTCGCCGTCATCGGCGCGATCGTCGTCCGCCTGCGCCGCAACTCCGGTCACCGCACCGACTGACCCGCCTCACCCCCTGACCATCGGGAACCCGCTGAGGGCCCCGCATCACGACGAGCCGGGCCGAGGCGCTGAGCGAGTTCGCTGCCGCGCCGCAGCGTCACGATCGGCCGAGAGTTCTTCGCTGGGTCGGCGCGAACGCGGGATCAGTGCGCCGTGCAGGACCGCCAGCACCAGCACCATCGCCAGCAGCAGCCAGCCACCGAGTCGTTGATCCCCGAGCGCATCGGCGCCCCAGGTCCGCCCCATGGCCGCGAACCAGTCGGGCTCCACGACCGGGAGCGCCAGCGCCAACACAATCGCCAGGCCAGCAAGGACGCCGGTCCCCACAGCAAGGGCCACCCAGCGCTCCACCCTAGCGACCCTGCCACCGCCCAGCGCCCTGCCCTGGAATGGCAGTGCCACCGCAGCGCCGACCACCACGGCGGCCGTGAGGATGACCAGTCGGCCCGGCGCGGTATGCAATCCCGCGCCGAGTGCCGGTGTCAGGTAGATCGCCGCGAATCCCGCCGCGCCGAGCAGCGCCAGCGCCGCCGGATGAGTGAGCCACTGACCCACGCGAGAGCCCGGCTTCCAGTCGACGAGCTCGCGCAACCCTGCAGACCCATCCGACCGAGGAGCGATCCGCTCCCGCACGAGGTCACCGAAACGACCGGCGACCAGCAGCGGGGCCGCCACCAGAGCAAGCAGGGCGTGCTGGCCCAAGTGCGCAGAGAACTGCACCGGCGCGTACACCCCCGGCGCCCCGCTGGTTGCCCAGAGGATGACCGCGCATCCCGCGATCCACGCCGCCGTCCTCGCCACGGGCCAGGTCCGCCCGCCTGTCTCCGGCACGAGGCGGCGCATCCGCACCCAGAGGTAGATGACAGCGAGACCGAGGGCGAGCGCCATCCCGGCGACGTCAACACGCCAGGTCGTGAGCAGTGCCGTCAGCTCGGGCGGAGCGGGCAAGGGGTAGTCGGTCAGCGCCTCAGCCGTCGAGGTGACCGGTTCGGGCTCGTCCGGCACCGGAGGCGCCGAGTTCGATAATGCGGCAGCGAGTCCGGTCGCCGCGGCGATCAGGAAGACTTCTCCCGCGGCGAGCCACAGGAAGTCTCTCCGGCGGTCCGAGTCCCGCAGCCGGACCAGCACCCGACGGCGTTGCCACCAGCCTGCTCCGCCCAGCAGCACCAGCAGCGCCGTCTTCAGCACGAGCATCCACCCGTACGCCGTGGTCACGAGATCCAGGGGGGCGGAGAGTCGGACCAGGGCAGAGGCGACGCCGCTAGCGGCCAACGCTCCGTAGCAAGCAAGTGCCAGGACGCTGAATCGTTCGGCGGCATCCCCCAGTCGTGCTCCGAGCCGCCCCGCGAGCAGCACGAGCAGCACCAGGCCGCCCAGCCACACTCCGGCAGCCACGAGGTGCACGATCATCGCGCTCGTGGCCGCCTCGTGAGAGGACTGCCCCGAGGCATGCCCCGTCATCGACTTCGTCACCAGCGTCGCGAACACCAAGCCCAGCGCGACCAGCAGCCCCGTTCGGGACCTCACGATGATCAGCATCGTCGAGGCGGCAGCGACGAACACCGCGCCGGCGAGCTGGTACTGACCGAGTTCGAGCCGGGTGATGTACATCAGGAGATCGGACCCGAAGCGCGGTGAGAAAGGGGCCTGGCCCGCCGCCAGGGCGTAGCCGAGGACCATCCGGACGACCAGCAGCACTGACCACACCATTGCCAGGACCATGCCGATGTCGAGCGCCCGCTCGTACGACGGATGGAACCGAGATACCTCAGCGTGATCCTGATCAGCCTCCGACGCGGACGGTTCCGCACGACGGGGCAGCACGACGAGCGCCAGCACGAGGCACGCCACGGTCGCCGCACCGACCACATCACCAAGGACATCGACGACCGGCAACCCCCACCGCACCATCGGGCCAGCATCGATGAGCTCCACTGAGGCAGGCGCCCCTGCCATGGCGGCCGCGATCACCGTCCACAGAACAGCCCACGGCGCCGCAGCACAAACGACGAGGACCCTGGTGCGCATCGAGCTCACGAGCTCGTCCCGCAAAGCGTCTTGGCGCCCGCTGCGCGAGCCGGCGAGACGACCGTCTCGGCGTCATTGTCTGCCATTCCGTTCGCCGCACGGGAAGCCCCTCGGCGCGCACCGATCATCAACATGCTGTCCAGTCTTCCGTTCACCGTTGCGCCAGCTACTCCACTAGCCCCGGTCAGGCTAGCCATCGACCGGCGCGCCCTGGAACTCAGACGCGCTCACCATGAGCAAGCCCTCCCCGTTGAACGGCGGGAGCTCGGCGGGACTCAGGTCCGGTCCACGCTCAGTCGATGCCGACGTGACCAAGCGTCCCGAGTCCAAGATCCGACACTGATCTGTCGAGCCCGGGACCTGTGTTCGCTTTGGCTGAGTCAGAGGCCGAAGGCTCCGCCGCTGACGAGGATGACGATGCCGAGACCGATGAGAACGATGGGGAAGAGGATGTGCTCCCAGCGTTCGAGGACTTCGGCGATCGGTGGACGGGTGGCGACGAGTTTGGCCAGTACCACCAAGACTGCAACGAGTGCGAGGAAGACGATGCAGTAGGCGGCCACTGCGAGAGGCTCCACGCTCAGGAAGACCGGGGTGTAGACACCGATGTTGTCGCCGCCGTTGGCGAAGGTGACGCCTGCGACCGTCCACGCGCCGACCTTCTTGCCGGCAATCTTGGCGTCGTCGTCATCGTCGTCATCGCCTCCGCGCCATGCCTGCCACGCGGCCCAGAGACCGAGGCCCAGAGGGATGAGTCCGAAGTACGGGATGGCGGCCGACGGCAGGAATGCTCCGGCGCCGATGGTCACTAGAACAGCGGCACCGAGGATGCCGACGAACCCGAGGTACTGCCCGGCCAGAATGCGGGCGGTGGTGCCGCGCTGGCCCGCACCTCGGGCGAAGAAGAGGGAAAGCACGATGATGTCGTCGACGTTGGTCGCTACGAACAGACCCATCGCCTGCAGCACCGAGGCGAGGATCATGCGCGCTCCCCTGCTGCATCGCATCCGGGAACGGAGCAGGCAGAATCGATGCACGGGGCATGTTCGTCCACCGCGAGGGTCGCATCGACCAGTGCCGTCAGGGCCTGCGCCAGGTGGGAGTCGGCAATCTCATAACGCGTCCGACGACCCTCGGGCTCGGCGACCACGATCCCGCAATCCCGAAGGCACGCAAGGTGATTGGACACGTTGGGGCGGGTCAGATCCAGATCTCGGGCCAGTTCCGCCGGGTATGCGGGCCCCACGAGCAGAGTCAGGATGATCCGGGACCGGGTCGGGTCGGCCAGCGCGCGACCCAGCCGGTTCATCACGTCGAGACGGGAAGCAATAGTCAGCATGCACTGAACTATATACCAACTACTGAACAGTGTGACGCTGGCGGCCAGGTGAGCCCGAACTCGCTTCCCCGACGATCGAGGCCTCGTTCCGCCACGCCGAACGTCATGGGCTCCGGCGAGCACTCGAGCGTCTTGTGCTGGCTGCGACTTCGTGGTCACCAATCATGATCGGTTGATCCAGGAAGGAACCCGTCCGAAGTGCTCTGGTATTCGGCGTCACCGATATCTGCGACGCACAGCCCGAAGGGCCCCGCTGCCTACCTGGCGAAGCCACGGCGGGTTCAGGCCTGGTCGACGCGGCCGGGGGCGGAACAGGACCGGCGGTCAGCGGGACGATCGGCAATCGCCGTTCGGCTGGTGAGTCATCGCCCGACAGAAAGCTCGATCAGTTGCGGGCTGCTACAGCAGGCGTCGACAGCTGGCGCGGGGGCGTCGCAGCTGCCGCCGAGGTCGGTGGTGCACACGCCGGTCTCGGGCAGTTCGAGGTGGACGGCGTCTGCTGCTTCACGATCGCCGGCAAGGGCTGCCGCAATGGAGCGGACCTGTTCGTAGCCGGTGGCCATGAGGAAGGTGGGGGCGCGGCCGTAGCTCTTCATGCCGACGATGTAGAAGTTCTTCTCCGGGTGGGAGAGGACGCGCTCACCGTGGGGCTCGACGGATCCGCAGGAGTGGAACTCGGGGTCGATGAGCGGTCCCAGCTGAGCGGGTGCCTCGACGGCCGGGTCCAGGTTCAAGCGGAGCTCGGAGAGCATGCCGAGCTCGGGACGGAACCCGGTGGCCGGCACCAGCACACCGACACTCACCTCTCGCTCCCCGTCCGGGGTCACAGCGTGAACGGTCAACGAGTCCTCGAGGCTGAAGCGGGTGATGGTGAACGAGGTGAGGACTTCGATGCGTCCGGAGTCGACCAGCTTGCGCAGCCGGGAGCCGAGTGCCCCGCGCGCTGCGAGCTCGTCCTGCTCACCGCCGCCGTAGACGCGGGTGAGGTCAGCGGTGCGGACGGCCCAGATGATCGTGGTGGCAGCGTCCAGTTCTGCGAGGTCCAGCAGGGTGTTGGCGGCCGAGTGGCCCGCACCCGTCACCATGACGCGCTTGCCGACGACGCGCTCGCGATCACGGCCCTGCACGTCTGGCAGCGGCGGCGTGATGCGACCCGCGGCGAGGGCCTGTCGTTCACCGGGCGCGAGGAGCCCGGCCTGGCCCAGCGGGTTGGGAGTGGACCAGGTGCCGGACGCATCGATGACAGCAGAGGCGAGGACGTCTTCGCTGTGCCCGTCGCTGGTCTCGATCCGGACGAGGAAGGGGGTCTCCTCTCGGCGTGCGGTGCGGGTCTTGTCGACGCCGGCACGGGAGACAGCGGTGACACGTGCGTCATAGCGGATCGACTCAGCGAGCTGAGGAAGCTGAGCGAGGGGCTCGAGGTACTGCTCACGCAGTTCGTGCCCGGTCGGCAGAGCATCGGCGTCGGGGGCGGTCCAGCCGCTGGCTTCGAGGAGGCGCTGAGCGGCAGAATCGAGGTTGTACTGCCACGGCGAGAACAGCCGGGTGTGCCCCCAGCCGGTGATCGCCGCTCCGGCTGCGGGCCCGGACTCAAGAACGATGAAGGGCAGGTCGGGCTCGTAGAGGTGGGCGGCGGCGGCCAGACCGATGGGTCCGGCACCGATGATGACCACGGGATGCGAGGTGGTGGAGGTGGTGAGCATGGGATCTCCTAGGTGTAGTTGGTCAGTTCGGGGACTGGGTGAGGTCGGTCAGGAGCGCGCGGACGTGGCCGTCGATGTCATCGCGCACCAGGCGCATGCGTTCCATCCCGTCGATGCCGCGCTTCGAGGGTTCATCGGTGTGCCAGGTGGTTACCAGAGCGGTCACGCCCTCGACGGGCTCGATGACAGCTTCACCGCCGATGACGACCACCTGATCGACGCCGCGCAGCAGCTCCGGAGTCACCAGCTGCGGAACAGCGGAGGACATGTCCGCACCGACCTCGGCGATCGACTCCGCCGACTGGGCATTGATCGCGCTGCCGGGGCGGGTGCCGGCGGAGTGAACTTCGACGGCATCTCCGGCGTGATGGCGCATGAGGGCCGCGGCCATCTGGGACTTGCCGCCGTTCTTCACGCACACGAACAGGACTGCGGGGCGCTTCGTGGACATCGCGAGGTCATCCTTCTGCTGGGTCATCGGGTGGGGACGGTGGAGTCGCCCGGGAACAGTCGCCGCCCCATCGCGAGGGCGACGTATACGAGGGCCACGAGGACGGGGACCTCGATCAGCGGACCGACGACACCCGCAAGGGCTTGACCGGAGGTCACGCCGAAGGTGCCGATCGCGACGGCGATCGCGAGCTCGAAGTTGTTGCCCGAGGCGGTGAAGGCGACGGTCGTGGACTTCGCGTAGTTCAACCCAATCGCCCGTCCGAGCAGGAATGCGCCGAGGAACATGACCACGAAGTAGACCAGCAGCGGCAGGGCGATGCGGGCCACGTCCCCCGGGGCGGAGAGGATCGCGTCGCCCTGGAGGGAGAACAGCAGCACGATGGTGAACAGCAGCCCGTACAGCGCCCACGGGCCGATCTTCGGGAGGAACCGCTCCTCGTACCAGGTGCGGCCCTTGACGCGCTCCCCGATCACGCGGGTGAGGAACCCTGCGACCAGGGGGATGCCGAGGAAGATCAGCACGCTGAGGACGATCGCGCCGATCGAGAACTCGGCCGAGGTGGTCGGCAGCCCCAGCCACGAGGGGAGCGCCTGGAGGTAGAACCAGCCCAGGGCACCGAAGGCGATCACCTGGAAGACAGAGTTGATCGCGACCAGGACCGCCGCAGCCTCCCGATCCCCGCAGGCGAGATCGTTCCAGATCAGCACCATGGCGATGCAACGCGCGAGCCCGACGATGATCAACCCGGTACGGTACTCCGGCAGATCGGCCAGGAAGATCCATGCCAAGGCGAACATCAGGGCCGGGCCGATGATCCAGTTCAGCACCAGCGATGAGATCAGCAGACGCTTGTCCGCGCCGATGCGGCGAGTCTCGTCGTAGCGGACCTTCGCGAGGACCGGATACATCATCACCAGCAGCCCGATCGCGATGGGCAGGGAGACGGACCCGATTTTCACTGCCTCCAGAGCCGTGCTGAGGCCAGGGATGAACCGTCCCAGCAGGAGCCCTACGACCATCGCGGCCAGGATCCACACCGGTAGCCAGCGGTCCAGGAAGGACATCTCCTTCATCACGCGTGGCTGGTCCACGTCCTTGGTGGTCGTACTCATCAGTGTTCGGGACCTTCCATCGACGGATATCGATGCGAACGCTATGCTGTACATCGATGACTGTCAATGTATCGATGACTGTCAATGTAAGGTGAGGGCATGTCCACGACAACTGAGATCGCTTCTGCCGGACTCGACGCGGGCCGCGAGACCGAGGGGTGCTGCACGCTGTCGTCCGGACCGGTCAACAGCATTGACGCGGAGAGACTCGCCACCCTGCTGAAGGCCCTATCCGACCCCACCCGCCTCCGGCTCCTCTCCCATGTCGCGGCCCAGGGCTGCGATTCGGTCTGTGCGTGCGACCTCACCGAACCGCTCGGGATCGGTCAGCCGACCGTCAGCCACCACATGAAGAAGCTCGTCGACGCCGGCCTGCTCACGCGCGAGCAGAAGGGTCGCTGGGCTCACTACTCCGTCGTCCCGTCGGCCTTCGCCGAGCTCCGCGCTTTCCTCGATATCGCCTGATTCCCTGCTGCCTGTTTGGAGATCCTCATGACCGCATGTCCCAGTGTCCTGTTCGTCTGTGTCCACAACGCCGGCCGCTCGCAGATGGCGGCAGGATGGCTGCGTGACATCGCCGGCGACCGCATCGAGGTGCGTTCCGCCGGTTCCGCGCCCGCCGACTCGATCAACCCCGCTGCAGTGGCGGCGATGGCGGAGGTCGGCATCGACATCTCCCACCAGTCCCCGAAGATCCTCACCCCCGAATCCGTCCATGCCTCCGACGTGGTCATCACCATGGGCTGCGGGGACGCCTGCCCGATCTACCCCGGCAAGCGGTACGAGGACTGGAAGCTCGCAGACCCGGCCGGGAAGGGCGTCGCGGAGGTCCGCCCCGTCCGCGATGAGATCCGCGCCCGCGTCGAGGAGCTCATCGCCAGCCTCCTGCCGCAGGGCACCTCGACCACCTCGGCTAAGAACTGAGGATCGAGATGGCATCGCAGCGTGAAACCCCTTCGCTCCTGAGCGCCGAGCACGTCCTCCACAGCATCGCCGAGGACCTCTCCCGCCGCTTCACCGGAGTGTTCGCTGCCGAGACGGTCGCCCGGTACGTCTTCGAGTCCTACACCGCTCTGGCTCGCACCCCGAAGATCACTTCGCACCTGCCCTCGCTCACCGAGCGCTTCGCCCGAGACCGATTGACCGCCCTCGCACAAGCCAAGGGCGCCGCCCCCCACGACGTCCCCGAAGTGCTGCTGGTGTGCGTCCAGAACGCAGGCCGCTCACAGATGGCCGCCGCACTCCTGGATCACCACGCGGCCGGTCGAGTGCACGTCCGCTCCGCCGGCTCCACACCCAGCGACGCATTACACCCGCGGGCCGTGGACGTCATGCGAGAAATCGGGATCGACCTTGCCTCCGCATTCCCCAAGCCTCTCACCGATGATGTCGTCCGCGCAGCCGACGTCGTCATCACCATGGGCTGCGGAGACGCCTGCCCCATCTACCCCGGCAAACGCTATGAGGACTGGGACCTCCGCGACCCAGCAGACAGCACACTCGAGCAAGCACGCGAAGTCCGCGACGAGATCGACGCCCGCGTCCGCCACCTACTGACCGAAACTCTTCCTGCATCCACAACGCCCCACTGACTGACGCGCGGAGAAACTCAGCGCCACAATTCCCTGGCTGCCGGGGGCGGCATCGTTCGCCTGTGCACTAGGCCGTGTAGCTAAAGGCAGCGGTGACTATCGCGTGGCCGGATCAGGCGCAGCAGGACAGCTGGGAGGGGTCGGTGGTGAAGGACTGGCAGGCAAGTTTGATGCCTTCGGTCATGGTCAGGTAGGGCGCCCACATGGCGGCGACGTCCTGATAGGTCTGGTGTCCCTCGAGGAGGAAGACGCCGGCGGCGGCGAGTTCGCCGGCGTCCTTGGCGAGGGCAGTGATGCCGAGGATGCGGCCGGTTTCGTCGTCGATGACGACCTTGATGAATCCGCGGGTGTCCCGGTTGACCAGGGCGCGGGGCACGTAGTCCAGCGGCAGCACGCGGCAGTTGCAGCGGTAGCCGGCCGCCAGGGCCTCTGTCTCGGTCATCCCGACCGCGCCAATGGCGGGACTGGTGAACGTTACCCGGGGCAGGTGGGCGTAGTTGACCGTCCGTCCCGCCCCGGTGAAGGCGTTGTCGATAGCTATCGCCCCGTGGTGGGCGGCGACGTAGACGAACTCCGGGTGCCCGGTGACGTCCCCGGCGGCCCAGATCCGCGGATTGCCGGTGGCCAGTGAATCGTCGACGATGATCTCGCCGCTGGGACCGGTCTGGACCTGGACCGTCTCCAGGTTCAGGGAGTCGGTGACCGGACGTCGGCCCAGTGCCACCAGCACCCGCTGGGCGCGGAACTGGCCGGTCCGGCCTTCGACGGTCGCAGTGACGGTCACCTCACCGGTCGCCTCGTCCTGGCTGATCGTGGCGAGCTGGGCATGGCGGAGCACCGTGATGCCCTCGTCGGCGAAGACCGATGCCAGCACCGGGTCGACCTCGGGCTCCTCGGCGGAGGCCAGTCGGGAGCGGACCAGCATGGTCACTGTCGAGCCGAGCCGGGCGAAGAGCTGGGCCAGCTCCAAGGCGACGTACCCGCCACCGAGGACCAACAGGGACTCGGGGACCTCGGTGAGCTCCATCGCGGTGGTCGAGGTCAGGTAGTCGACCTGCTCCAGCCCTGGGAGGTTCGGGATCCAGGGGTGGGCTCCGGTGGCGACCAGGTAATGCTTCGCCTCGATCACCTCGGCGTTCCCGTCCGGGCCGGTGACCCGCAGCACCGGGGCCTCCGGGGAGCCGGTGAAGGAGGCCACACCCTTCCGGATCGGCCAGTCGTAGGAGGCGGCGAGATCGACGTACTTGTCCGACCGCAGGCCCTCCACCAGCGATTGCTTGGCCTGGATCAGGGCCGGCATGTCCACCGGGCCGGCCCCGGCGGCAATACCGGGGAACCGGCCGGTCGCGTCGGCGGCGACGTGCCGAGCCTCGGCGGCGGCGAGCAGCGCTTTGGACGGCACGCAGCCGATATTCACGCAGGTCCCGCCGACCGTGCTGCGCTCGATCATCACCACCGACTTGCCCAGGTTCCGGGCCCGGATCGCGGCGGAGAACGCCGCACCCCCGGAGCCGATCACTGCCAGGTCTACCTTCTGGCCCACGAGCGCTCCCCCCATAACTTGTCGAACTACTCCACTGAGGCCAGAATGGACCTTCCAGTGCAGGGGAAGGTCAAGTCCACCCCTTCGGGGACCCCGGGAAGAGGGCTGTCATGAGGATCGGTGAACTCGCCTCCGCCGCGGGCACCAGCACCAAGACACTGCGGTTCTATGAAGCGCAGGGCTTGCTGCCCGCCCCGAACCGGACGGCCGCCGGGTACCGGGACTACGAACCGACCGTGCTCGACCGGCTGGACTTCGTCCGCCGCGGCCAGGCCGCCGGACTCACCCTGGCCCAGATCCAGCAGGTGCTGGAGATCCGCGACGGCGGACAGGCCCCCTGCGGCCACGTCCGCGATCTGCTCGACAAACGCCTGGTGGACATCGAGCACCAGCTGCGCAGCCTGACCGCACTGCGCGACACCCTCACCTCCCTCCGTGACGAGGCCACCACCCTCCACCCCGACACCTGCGGCCCCGACCAGGTCTGCCGTTACGTCTGAACCGCGCTGCGCTCACCGGTGGCGAGCCAGTGGAGGGTGGCGGCCAGGCACAGTCCGGCGTGGTAACAGCCGGCGCTCTTGTCGGAGCGCAGCGCGATCCCGCGCCACTGCCTGAGACGGTTTAAGCACCGCTCCACGAGGTCGCGGCCGCGATACCGGGCCCGTTGCTGCCCCCCGAAATCGATCGGTCGGCCCGGCCTGGTCCGGCGGTGGGCGATCTGATCGTTGCGTTCGGGGATCGTCGCGGCGATGCCGTGCGCGCGTAACCAGGCCCGATTCGCTTTCGAGGGGTAGCCCTTGTCCGCGAGCACCCGGTCTGGACGGGTCCGCGGCCGGCCGACCGGCCCGGGCACGCGGATCTGCTCCAGGGTGGGGACAAGCATGCTCGCATCAGCCGCCTGCCCCGGGGTGAGGACGAACGCCAGCCCCCGGCCGCGCCCGTCACAGACCAGATGCGTCTTCGTCAGCTCGCGCGGGCATCTGATCGCGTGGTCAGACGGCTCCGGCCCGAACTTCTTGTAGTTCGAGCCAGCCAGAGGTGCTTAGCAACACGGCCTAGTTGTTGCGGCCCATCTTCGAGGTCGCCCGTACGACGTCAGCTCGCAGAGCTCGCGCGCGGCACCACGCTCAACGATCCGGCCATGCCGCGCCGCTGCATCAGCGTACGAACTCGGTCGGCCCAGAACGGGGTCGGTCCGATCAACTGGATCCACCGGGCGCCACGCACATCGACCAGCTGAACGATCAGCTCCTGCGCCATCGACAGAGACGACCCTTGCATCGACGAGCAGTCGATCAGCGCCGCATCGATCGGACCGCCCGTGGCGAGTCGCCGTGCCGTAGACCGTGCACCAGACAGGCGCGGCATCGTGACCACCCCGGTGGCGAGGACCGGCGCCTCCTGCTCGAGGCTGAGGGCGGTCACGACTCAGCCCCCGCGACGGTACGGTCGAGCTCGGTCCACTCGTGGGTGACACGGACGATGCCGGCCTCTCGATGCCTTGCACTCAGTGGGAGGTCGTAGACGATCCCGCCACCGTCCACGTGATGCTGTGCGCGCATCACCGACGCTGCCGCGTCCAGCTCCCAACCCAGCCACTCGTGAGAGAGCTTCTCGGTCTTCCCGGTGGTGAACTCCGTCGTGATCGTCAAGCGCGTGGTCATCTCGTGCGCCTCCCTCGCATCAGCCGTGCACTCTTGAAGTAGTCGACAAGGAAGTGGGCGCACTCCACGTCCCGCGGGACGACCCCGCCACCCGACCGGCCGCACCGCACCAGTCGCCGACAGGCGTCCCGATCCCGCCGAGCACCAGCGAGGCGTCCGGGCATGGGCGACAGCCACGGGAGCCGCTATCCGCAGACCGGCCGCGCTGACCCCAGCGGCGAGATGAGGCAAGGCAGCGGATAAAACGAGCAGGACTGCTGCATGCCATCGAGTTCGCGATAGGAGGGGGGTCGCTCACGCTTCCCTCCCCGGCCGATTCGCCCCGTAGTCGTCCTCGCCTGGGGGCTCGTCCTTCCTTGGTGCTCTCTGTCCGGTCCGGTCGGTTCGCTCCCGGCGGCGCTTCGCGCCGTGGGGCTGCGCCCCTGCTGATCGGTTCGTTGTCGTGTCGGTGTCGGTGCGGTGTGCTCGTGACGCACCCATTGCGCCAACTGGGCGGTGCTCTTCGTGACGCAACCACGTCGCTACCTGGACGCGTTCTCGCGACGCGTCCCCTCCCCCGGTGCCATCACGTCTCGGCGGTGCGTTTACGTCACCGGTGTGGATTTCCTCGTTCTCACGGCGTCCTCGTCACGGCGTCTGCTCGTGCTCCGCACTTCGCATCGGGCTACGCCGACTACTCGCACTATGTGTTTCGCAGCGCTTCGCGTCTCGCTGTCTTGGCCTGTCTTGGCGCGCGCAGCGCTGATCGTGCACGCTCCCCGTATCGCATCGGTGCGGATTCCCGGGTCCCCACATCCTCGTAGCACTGGCTCCTCGGATCGACGATTCTGACTTACATCCCCACGTCCACATGTTCCCGGGGCGATGTCGATGCAGGCAGTGATGGGGCGTCTCGTGTTCGTCGCACGAGGTGTTCGGTCCCGCCCACTTCACGGGGTACGAGGCGTTCGCGCCCCTCGGCGTCCTCGTCTCGTCTGCGTCCCGGAGGGTCATGGATGGTCTCGTTTGTCGGAATCTGTTGCACCGCTGCGCGGTGCGTGGCGCGCAGCGCCTGCGTGCCGCCTGCGGTACGCATCGCGGAGCGGCGGGTCGTTCACGCGGAGCGTCCAGAGGTACGCCCACCGGTTCGAGCGCGGAGCGCGAGAAACGGACCGTGGCGCAGCGCAACGGTCACGCGAAGCGTGAACGGGACGCCCTCGACGCGGGATCCGGGCGCAGCCCGGTGCGAAGGCTCTGCCTGAGCATTCCCCGCCGGATCGGATGACCTCACACAAGACGCAGAATCGACCACCACAGCGGCGGAGCCAATAAGCGCAGGGGTCGATACGAAGACGAGGTCATACGACTGGACGCACCACGATTCCCGCGGCGAAGCCGCATCGTGGACACAGCGCGTACAGGGCGGGGATGCCGAGGCGCTTGGTGTCGGTGTTCATTGAGGTGAGCTGCGGTCCAGAATTTGAGACACGCAGTTCGTTCCGTGAGACACCCCGTTAAGCGTGTCGTGGGCAGGCTCCGAAGAAACTCAGTGAAGGTGTATGTGGTTCGCGATGTAGGTCGCCGTTGAGAGAGTCAGATCAGGCCGCGCTCGACGTAGGGTCTTGATGTTCTCCATTCTAGTGGCGGACGCTCCGGCGTCGCCGACCACGCTACGACCCCACGTTGCAGCCTCCGACTCGTCAGCGAATCCCGCCTCGCGGATGGCCACGCGCTGGTCGCGCCGATCCCCGCCGATCTTCGACCCGAGGTTCTGGAAATACTTGTGTGCCATGCACACATGTAAGCATGGCTCACGTCCGAAGATCCTGCTGCTTCGTCTTGAGTTGCGCCCTTCATGCGGCTTCCGTAACGGAGCATCACACCTGCAGCCCACCGGGTCGGCGAGTTCGAGCGTCGACCGCCGCGAACCGTGAGCGCTATCGCCAGGGATTCCACCGAGCGTAGGAAGAAATCCGCTCCTTCGCATATGGGTGGGCATGAGTACTCGTACAGTGCTCCGCCGGGTGACGCGAGCATCCGGCGGGCAGAACAGTCCCGAGCTCGTCGCGACTCGGATGCGGTCGTTCGCGTCGTCGCTGGGCCCCCGCACCGCCGCCACTTTCCTGGCCGTGATGACCGACGAGGGACTGGAGAACTACCTCGTCACTCCGGACACGGACAACATGAACAAGGCAGCGTTGTCGGCGGCTCATGCGGTCACCGGCAAACTCGCTTACGCCGACGAACTTCCCGACCTGGGCGCGGCGCCGTCGATGAGGCATCTGTTCTTCCGACCCCGCGGTACCCGCACTTCGACGACGCAGACGGGCAAGGATCCGTTCTCGATGGCGGCGTCGCTGGCGGACATGCCGGTCGGCTCTTGGGTGGCGATCACGATGCGCGCCCCGCACCGGAGCCTGACCCGCCACGAGGACCGGGCCTGGGACCGGTGGATCAAGGGCCGGATCGTCGGCGGCACCCACCACTCGCTGGAACCGAACGGCGTGATCGCGCACGTCGCCGCGGCGTCCACGTCGGGCGCCAGTGTGGATTCGCTGCTGCGTCAGGTGGCCGGGGACATGCACGGCTTCGACCTCGAGACCCGCACCGTGTCCTTCCCTCGGCCCTGGGTGATCGCCCAGCATCTCGTCGCTGCTGTGGCGCTGCTCGTCGCGGGCGTCGGTGCGCGCCTGGCCGCGCCTGCGATCGGCGACGTCGTCCCGCCGGAGATCACCACCACGATCGGCACGGCTGTGATGGCCACATTGGTGCTCCCGCTGTTGACAATGCTGGCCTACATCGCGTGCGGCAGGCGGTACCAGCGGCGCTTCCGTGACGGCCGGTTCCCACTCCCCCGCCGGCGCTGGGCGCTGCGCACGCGGCAACCGACGCAGGGCAATGATCTCGGCCGCGCCGAGTCCGCCGGCGACTTTACCCCGTCCGGGGCGAAAAAGACCGCTGCGAGCCCAGGGGACTACCCGCTGGATCGCGGATCGTTCAAGCTCGGTGCGCTCCTGCCGGTCGGGGTGCTCGCCCCCGCGTCGGGGTCCGCCTCCGGCACTTCGGAGACCGGTGACCGGCACGCGCCCGCCACGCTGCTGCGACGCATCGGACCGGTGATCGGGGTCGATGCGCTCGGTCAGATGGTGCGGCTGTCGGCGCGGGACCTGTGGGCGGGAATCGCCGTGTTCGGCAAACCCCGCTCGGGCAAGTCGTACCTGCTTCGGTCGCTGTTCGCGTTCTTGATGATGGACCAACAGCCCCTGCCCCGTGAGGAGGCCGAGACGGTCGAGCAGTCCCAGTCGATGCTCGGCACCCAGGGGGCGGTCATCGCGTTCGAGTCGAAGTCCGGAACCGACGCCGCCGAGTACCAGGCCTGGGCGAGAACGCTCGGGACCCGGAAGGTGCACGTGTTCGACCTCGCCGACCCCGACGGGGCGCGCATCGACATGTTCTCCGCCGGCACCACGGTCACCGACCGGGCCGCGAAGTTCGTCGACACGATGATCTACCACTGGGGCGATGACTCCATCGGCGCCGCCTCTGCCAAGACACTGCGCGGCGTGTTCACTACCGCGCTCGGCGTCCCCACGTCGGTGCTGACCGATGCGATCGCCACGCACCCGGATGCGCCGACGCCGGCACCGCTGTCGACCCCGATGTCGATCGCGCACGTACTGCTGGGCGGCTACGGCGACGAGTTCGGCATCCACCTGGCCGAGACCATCCGCCGCCACCTCGCCGACGTGAAGGCGAACCGCATCGACGGCGATCGAGAGGCGATCGAGATCGCCGTCGGCGGACTGTCGGAACTGTACGGCCCGGCCGTGAAGCCCGCCGCCCGCGCCGGATTGCAAAAGGCCCCCTCGTCGAAGGTGGAGGTGCTGATGCTCGCCCCGCACTGGTGGCGCACCGACGGCCGCGTCGCCTCCTTCGAACAGATCCTGGCCCGCCATCTGCGGATCGTCATCAACTCCGGTGCCACCTCGAGACGCACCGGTGCCAGCGCCGACAACGTCCGCCTGCCCGCCGCGGTCGGTGACGCGCTGTCCGGCATGCTGTTGTACTCGCTGCGGGAGGCGATCCAAGACGTCTGCGCCGGATGGGAAAACCAGGGGCGCTACGTCGCGATCATCTCCGACGAGCTCTCCCGCGTCGCCAAGAACTCCCCCGATGTCATCGAGTGGACCCGCATGCAAGGCCGCGCGTTCGGAGTGATCCCGATCTTTGCCACTCAGGAGCCCGAGCAGTTGCCCGAGGCGGTCCGGCGCACCACGTTCTCGCTGTCGACGGTGATCTCCTACGCGCAGGAGAACTCCGATGTCGCTTCGCAGATCGCCAAGGACTTCACCGGCGGAGCGACCGAGGGGTTCGAGGTCGTCCACCCCAAGGAAGTGATGGACCTCCCCCGCTACATGACGCTCGTGCGCACCGTCCTCGATCAGCAGCGGATGAACGTCTTCACCGCCACGATCCACCCCTTCGAGGACGACCGCGACGCGTTCCGCGACACCGTCTACCCGCCCAGCCAGGAGGACTGACCACCATGACCAGCAGAGCCCTCGACGAGCTTCCCTCCCGCAACCCGACCGGTGCGTTCCGCGCCACCGATAGGGCCGACCCGTACTGGGGCGGCATGTTCGCCACCGGCATCTCCGACGGTTGGGTCAGCGCCTCCCAGCACCGCCGCGCCACCCCGGAGCAGAAGCGGTGGTCGGGCGTCCCGGCCAGCTTCGTCACCGACCCCGCCGATGCGCTGGCGCAGATGCGCACCAACCGTCACCGCCCCTCCATCCTCGGCGCCCTCGGCGCGGTGGCCTCGTGGCGGACCATCACTCGTGAACAGCTGGCGGCCATCACCGGCTCCGCCGTCATGGCGCGCACCTACCCCAAGTCGCTGTCGGCACCCTTCTCCGCCGGCCTGCTCGCTCACGGGCACGTGTCGGCGGGCATGAATCGTCTCGCCCCCGCCCGGGACCGGATGAGCATGTGGGCCGTCGGCGACCAGATCGACGCCTACGCCCGATACCGCAAGTCCCTCACGTTCGCCGAACATGTCGCGGTCACCGGCGGGCAGGGTTGGGACGCCGAGCACCGCTTCGACCGCCACAACGTGCTCACCACCGAACTCGCGCTGCGAGTCGCGGAGTACTGCGACGTCGCCACCGTGCTCGGAGAGAAGCAGATGGCCCTGCCGGCGCTGCTGGCCGCGGCCGGGATCGAAGCTGCCCAGGCGGACCTGGGCCGCAAGCCGGATGCCGGTATCGTCCGGCGCGACGGGTTGGTGATCGCGGTCGAGACCACCGCCTCGGTCGGGAGAGGATTCCGCGGCAAGGTCGCCAAGTGGGCCCAGATCCTGCAGCGCCACCCCACCTACGAGCTGCCCTTGGTCGTGCTCGTCGTGGACGCGTCGACCCCGTCGCAGGCCACCAGCGCGGCGGCGAAGAACACCACAACCGCCGAAATCCAGGCTGCGATCCGCGAAGCCGTCCGCGACTACCCCGGCACGGCACTGAACCGCACTGCCGACCGCATCGGCATGGTTCCCTGGCCCACCTGGTTCCCGGCACCCCACGAAGCCACCGCAGGTTTCCTCGACCTGACCGCGTCATTCCTCGCCCGAGGGCACGGGCGCGACGAAGGGTGGCGACAGATGCGGCTGCTCGATCCCGGCGAGATGCCCTACCGCGAAGGCACCACAGCCGCCGGCGAGACGATCGCGACGAACGCCCGCCTGCTCGCCGCGACCCCGCACTGGCTCCGCACCGGGACCGTGCCGCGCACCGACCAATACCTGGTGGATCAAGCCAGCGCCAGCGACATCGAAGTCCTGTCGAGCCCGCGCGTGCCGGATCGAATGACAGGTCCGGGGTTCACCCAGTCGGTCGCCGGACGCAAGTGGAGACACATGATCCGCCTGGACCGCACGCACCGGGAGTCAGCGGCGTGAGACTGAACGCCCCTGTCGCGACGATCACGACGACCTCGTCCAATTACCGCAGCAGCGCGGATCTGCCCGATCTGCGGACCCAGCAGGCGTTTCCGACGACCTTCCGTCAGTGCACGCCGTCCTGACCCCGGGGGACTCCGAGTGCCTCCATTCCTTTGCGCGCTTGAGATGACGAAGGAGCCGGGCCGCTCCCACGGCAACGCCTGTTTCGTGAGGGGCCGAATCCACGGCGCGACCCAGGTCCTGACCGATCACAGCGGCAATCCGCAATATGAATCGTCCCTAGAGCAACAAGGGCCCTTCCAGGACTGCCCAGAGAACACCGGCGAGGATTCCGAGTGCCAGGCTCGCGGTCGCGGCGATACCGGCGGTCGTCGCCGCCCAGGCAGCCGTCCCACCTGGGCGGGGAAAGCTTGGAGAGTCCTCGGTCGGGCGGGCGAAGACGGGGCCGAACCAGCGCAGGTAGTAGAAGAGGCTCAGCACGCTGTTGAGCATCACCAGCAGGGCGAGCCAGCCGTGCCCGCCGTCCCAGGCGGCGGTGGCAGTGGTGAGTTTGCCGACGAACACGGCCAGCGGCGGAGTGCCCACGAGTCCTAACAGCGCAATCAGCAACGCCAGTGCGAGCCCGGGGCGGGCGCGAGCTAGGCCCCGGTAGGCGGTCAGGTCCCGGTACTCGGGTAGCGCAGCGGTGACTGCGAATGCAGCTACGTTGGTGAGGGCGTAGGCCGCCAGGTAGAACAGCATCGAGGGCAGGGCGAGGTCGCTGCGCCCGGCGGCGGCCACGGGCACGAGCAGGTACCCGACCTGGGCCACTGTCGACCACCCCAGCAGTCGGCGGGGATCACGTTGCCAGTAGGCGGCGAGATTGCCGAGGAACATGGATGCCGTGGCGAGCAGCGCTGCCACGAGCAGCCAGGAACCGTCTCCGGCAGCGGCCGTAGTCACGATCCGGTACACGGCCACCAGTGCTCCGATCTTGGGCACCGTGGTGAGGAATGTGGCGGCGGTGACTCCCGTGCCTTGCGCGGCGTCGGGCACCCAGAAGTGCAGTGGCACTCCCCCGGCTTTGAAAAGCAGCCCGGCGAGCACGCACAGCACGCCAACGCCCGCGGCCCCGGCCGGGGCGTTGGGGAGCTCGTCTGCGAGCCGTGCATAGTCGGTGCCACCGGCCAAGGCGTAGAGGACGGTGACCCCGAGCATGAGCAGGATCCCAGACAGGGCCCCCATGAAGTAGGTCTTCATGGCGGCTTCGGCCCCGGAGCGGCCGCCGGTGAGCCCCACGATCCCGTACAAGGGAATGCTGGCGAGCAGGATTCCAACGATGAGCACGAGCAAGTCGGTGGCCCCGGCCAGTACCATTACGCCGGTGGTGGCGAAGAGCAGCAGCGCATAGGTGTCGGACTCCCGGCGGGAACCGGCGATCTCCCCGGACGCCACACCCAGGACCAACAAGGTCGTCACGGCGGCGATCACCCGGGCGGCGCCGGTGGCGGTGTCCACGGCGAAAGTGCCGGAGAACGCGGCCTGCGCCGGCCCGGCCATGGCGAGGGCGGCCACGGTCGCGGCCCCCAGCAGGGTCACGGCGGCCACGGCGCGGGCGATCCACTGCCGGTTCCGGGGCAGGAAGGATCCGCCCATCAGGACGACGAGCCCGCCGGCGAACATGATGATCTCCGGCAGCAGCAAGATGGGTCGCATCTGCATCGAGTCCTCCACCGGTTACCTCCCGATCAGGCCGACGAGGGCGGCCGAGGCCGGCTCGATCACCTCGAGCAATGTCTGGGGCAGCACCCCGATCAGCAGCGACAGGGCCAGCAGCGAAGCGATCGACCACAGCTCCCGGGCGTGCAGGTCCGCAAACCCGGGCGACCGGCCCGCCGTGGAGCCGGTGAACACCCGCTGCAGCGCCCGCAGGAATAAGGCGGCGGTGACCAGGATGCCCAGCAGAGCGATGGCGGTGACGGGGGCGACCGCGATGCTGCCGGCGAAGATCTGGAACTCGGCGATGAACCCGGACAGTCCGGGCAGGCCCAGGGAGGCGAACGCCCCGACTGCGAACAGTGCCGCGTAGCGCGGCGCGGGGGCAGCCAGGCCGCCGTAGGAGCCCATGTCGTAGGTGCCGGCCCTGGCTTGCATCACCCCGGCCAGGAGGAAGAGCGCGGCAGTGATCAGCCCATGACTAACCATCTGGACGACGGCGCCCGTGACTGCCACGGAACGGGCCTGGGCAGTGTCGTCAACGACGAGGCCGACGACGCCCAGGGCCAAGATGATGTAGCCCATGTGATTTACGGAGGTGTAGGCGATCATGCGTTTGAGGTTGGTCTGTGCCAGTGCCACGAATGCTCCGTACAGCACCGAGACGATTCCGATCACGATGATCACCCAGGCCCAGGCCTTCCATGCCTCTGGCAGGATCGGCATGGCGATGCGCACGAACCCGTAGGTGCCCATCTTCAGCAGCACGGCTGCCAGGACCGCCGAGCCGGTGGCCGGGGCGTCGGTGTGAGCCGGGGGCAGCCAGGTGTGGAAGGGAACAGTGGGTGTCTTCACAGCCAGGCCCACCACGATCGCCGCCAGTACCAGCCCGCCGGCCAGTGGACTGTCCTTCAGTGGGGTGGCCGCGACGAGCTCGGGGATGTCGAAGGTATGCGGTTCCGAGGCCACGAAGAGCCCGATGAAGCCCAACAGCAGCGCGAGGGAGCCCAGGAACGTGTAAAGGAAGAACTTCAGAGCCGAACGAGCCGCGTTGCCGTGGCCCCACACTGCGATCACGAAGTACATGCCCACGATGGAGAGATCGAAGAACACGAAGAACAAGATGAGGTCGGCGGCGAGGAACACTCCGAAACTCACACCCTGCAGGAACAGGAAAAGTGCCGCCTGCTCGCGGGGACGTTCGGAGTTCCGCAGGGCGTAGACGGCGCACGCCAGGAAGATGACTGCGGTCATGGCCAGCAGAGGTAATGACAGTCCGTCCACGCCGACGTGATAGCTGCTGTTGACGCCGGGGATCCACGGCACCTGCACCTCGTACGCCAACCTGTTCGGGCCCGGCTCCTCGAAACCGGCCCAGAGCACTCCGACGAGCACCAGCTCCACGGCGCTCACGGCGAGCCACGTCCAGCGGGCGGCCGCGGGAGGTATCGCTGGCACCACCGCGAGGACGGCGGCGATCGCCAAGGGCAGGAAGATGATCAGACTCAGCATGCTCATCCCATCACGGCGTAGACGGCCCAGATCACGGCACCGGTGGCGAGCACCGCGACGGTCTGGAGGAAGTACTGGTGGATGGCCCCGGTCTGTGGGGCCCGGGCCAGCTGCCCGAGTCGGCGCACCTGGCCAGCAATGGCTTCGACGCCCCGGTCCACCCCGGCGTCGTCGACACGGGCGACGGCCCGCGCCAGCACGGGGACCGCCCCTGCCAGGGTCGTCACCGCTCGATCCAGGACGTGGTCGTCGAACCGCGCCAGGGCGTGTGCCAGGGCCAGGGAGGGGCGGAGGACGACGGCGTGTGCGGCGGCCTCCAGTCCCAGCCAGCCGAGAGCCCATCTCGGCTCGGGGGCGCGCAGCCGCAGCATCAGCAACAGCACGGCCACCGCACTCCCTGCCGAGACGATCAGTGCAGGTGCCGAGACCTTGCCGTGCCCGCCCAGGGCGTCGGCGAGTATGCCACTGAGCGGGGGCAGGGCGAGCACTCCGAGCACGGCCGCGCCGACGGCGAGCACAGCCAGCGGGATCTGTTCCAGAGCTCCTACTTCGCCAGTACCGCCGGCTCGGATGCCCTTGCGGTCGCCGCGGCGCCAGATCGCCCACAGGGCCTTGCCGGCATAGGCCGCCGACAAGGCAGCAGCTATCAGCCCCGCAGCGTAGAGCCATGGGGTGGACTCGAGCGCGGCAGTGAGCACGGCGTCCTTGGTCGCCCACAGGGACAGCGGAGCGATCCCGGCCAAGGCCAGCGCCGCCACGGTGGTGGCCACACCTACCATTCGCCACCGACGGGCCGCCCCCCGCAGCTCCGTGAGGTCCTCAGTGCCCAGTGCCGTCAGCCACGCCCCGACGGCCAGGAAGAGCAGGGCTTTGACCGAGGCGTGCGCCACCAGATGGGCGGCGCCGCTGCTGACGGCGCCCACGCCGGCGGCGAGCACCACGAAACCCAGTTGAGCGACCGTGGAGGCGGCCAGTAGCTGCTTGAACTCGCGCTGCGCCAGCGCCACGACTCCCATCAGCACCGCTGTCAGCACACCGATCCAGGCGGTCACCGGCCCGGCCCACCCGGTCGAGGCCAGCAGCGGCTCCACTCGCAACAGCAGGTACCCGCCCATAGCGACCATCGCGGCGGAGTGCAGCAACGCGCTCACCGGGCTGGGGCCCTTCATCGCTCCAGAAAGCCAGAAGGAAAAGGGCAGTTGCGCGGCCTTGCCCAGCGCCGCCACCAGGATCCCGGCTGCCGCGACGTGCCGCCACGATTCTTCCGCAGCCGGCAGGTCGGCTAGGGCCATGCCCGTCCCGCCGGCCAGTGCGGCGCCAGCGGCGACATAGAGTCCCAGGTCAGCGGTACGAGTCGTGATGAAGGCGGTCAGTCCCGCCGAGACGCGGTCGGAGTCCCGCCACCAGAACCCGATCAGGGCGTAGGAGGTCGCCCCCATGAGCTCCCACGCGAACAGCAGCGCCGGGATGCTGGCGGCCGTCGCGGTCACCAGGGCAGCCGCCGAGAAGATTAGCATCAACCCGTGGAAGCGAGCCTGTGACTCCCGGATGCTGCCTGCCGCGGAGACCAGCACCAGGAAGGTCACCGCGGCGATCATCGGCACGGTCAGCGCCGCGAGAGCGTCGACGTCGAGGGCGAAGTCGGCGCCGGCGATGAACGGGTAGGACAGCGACGGCCGCGCCAGCGCAGCAGTGAACGCCAGGACGGTGGTGAGTCCGGCGGCCCCGACCGCGATCGGGGCCGCAGCGCGGTGGGCCCGGCTGAAGGCAAGCACGGTGCCCACGGTGGCCGGAAGCATGACCATGGCCAAGAGTGCGGCCTGGGCCCCGGTCATTGAGACAGCTCCTCGGCCATGTCGGTCATATCGGTCTGGCGCCGGCGGTGCAGCAGCGTGGCGATGGCGAAGCCCATGGCCATCTCCACTGTCATGGCCGCCAGCACCACCAGCAGCAGGACCTGTCCGGAGGGGTCAGGGGCGAGGAACCACCAGAATCCAGCGGCAGCCAGCAGTACCCCGTTGATCATCAGTTCCAGGCCCATCATCACCATCACGACGACTTGCTGGGACAGTGCGCCGTAAAGGCCCACCGCAAATAGTGCGGCGGCCACCACCAGTACGGCTTCGAGAATCATTGGCCCACACCGTCCGATCGGGGGTCGTCGGCCGGACGATGGCGCAGATCATCACCGAACCGGTCGTAGCGCGTGCGATGGGCCGCCAGCACCACCCCGGCCACGATGGTTGCGACCATGACAGGAGCGACCACCGCCATGACCAGCATCTTCTCGCCCATGATCTCGAGACCGAGAGCATGCGTCAGGTTCTCGGGCGGCTCGCCGCGGCGTTGCGGCCACGGAATGAGCAGGGCGCCGCCTGCCAACAGCACGAAAACGCCGACTGAGGTGCCGATCGCCGTCTTCTTCCCGTGGGTCATGTCCATGGGCATCAGCGCGGGGTTCATGCCCATGAACATCACCATGTAGACGGCCATCACGGCCATCTCCATCACCATCATCAGGATCGTGATGAGCCCGAGATAGCTCTGCTGCAGCAGGAGGATCACCACGCCCACGGCGATGAACGACAGTGCCAGCGCGTAGGTGGCCCGGGCCATGGAGTCCACCACGAACACGGCCACGCCCGCAGTCACAGCGACTATGGCCAGTACCCAGAACACGATTGCGATCAGCACGGTTCAGCCTTTCCCTACCACGACGAGTGACACGACCAGGTCCTGGACCAAGGCCGCCGGAAGCAGGATCATCCACCCGACCTCCATGAACCGGTCCGGGCGCAACAGGGGGACCTTCCGGCGCAGCCACACCAGCACGGCCAGTACCGCGACAGCCTTGACCAGCACCCATGCCCAGCCCGGCAACAACGGCCCGGCGCCACCACCCAGGAACAGCGGCACCGAGAAAGCAGCCCCGGCGGCCAGGAACATGTAGCGGCCGGCTTGGAAGAGGAGACGGTCCACCGCCGAGACCTCGGCCAGCACCCCACCGGCGATGTCTGCGGCCAGCGCCGGTGCGAACGGGCCCCACACGGAAAAACCCATCACGCCGATGAGGAAGACGACAAACGCCACCGGCATCCACACCACGAACCACAGGTCCTGCTGCGCGGCGACCACGTCCCCGACCCGGAGGCTGCTGGCCGCGATCGCCGGGGCGACCAGAGCAAACATCAGCGGCAGCTCGTAGGCCAGGCCGTGAGCGAGGAACCGGTAGCCCCCTACCAGGCCGTAGCGCGAGTTCGCACCCCACCCCACCAGCCACACCGCGGCCCAGACCATGACATCGACGACGTTGAACCACACGACGCCCACATCGAGATCAGCCACCGTCCACCGCCCCAACGGGATCACGGCGACCATCAAGAACGCTCCCACGAACATCCCGGTGCCACCGACCCGCCATAGCAGGGAGTCCGCGGCCACCGTCGTGCGTCGGCGCTGCCGCAGCAGCCGGGCAGTCTCGCTCAGAGGAGCGATCCACCCGCTGCCGGCGCCCAGCGCCCGGGCCGACAGCACCGCCTCCAGCGCCACCGCGAAGACGGCCAGACCGCAAAGTATGATCCCAGCCAGCACGGCCCACCCAGCAGGAACGGTCACCACGCCTTCAGGCATGCTTCACCTCCTGGCCCGTCGCAAACGGCTCCAGACCAAGACTGGCCACGGCCAGGCGTACAGTGGCCAGCTCCGATCCCGTCACCAGGTGCGGAACGATCTCCAATGGCACTACGGCCTCCACCGCCACAGTGCTCCCGCCACCGATCTCGACTCGGATTCGTTCCACCGTCGACAGCAGTCGGTCGTAGGCATCCCCCTGATACCCCTCCGGCAGACCGTGGCGCGCCAGATCGGACTGACCAAGCGACAACACCCCTCGCAGAGACCAGCGCAGCAACCAGGATCTCCGGACTGTGCGGTGGACCCGCTCGAGGGCATCGCGGGCGGCAGGCCGATCACCACGCAACAGAGCGTCGCGAGCCTGGCGAGCACTGGCCGCCGCACCTCTGGCCCCGACCAGCGCCAGCAGTGCCATCACGCTGTCACACCGCATTTCTGGGGCTGTCGTCGCGCCACCGCCGGGCTGGGAGCCATGCGCTCCGGTCTCGTGGTCCTGACCGTCGATGACGGACGCCGCGGCCTCGACCACGACATCGCCCTGCAGCGAGCAGCGCAGCACCAGACCGGCCGGCCAGAACGGAAGCGCCGGGCCGAGCGGTAGATGCAGGACATCCATCTCCAGACCGTCACGATCCTCGCCGCCCTGTGCCAAGGCAATTCCCTCCGGAGCCATGTCCATCCCACCATGGCCACCGTGGCCCATCGCCTCGTGGTCCATCTGGCCGTGGCCACCGTGGCCCATCGCCTCGTGGTCCATCTGGCCGTGGCCACCGTGGCCCATCGCCTCGTGGTCAATCTGGCCGTGGCCACCGTGGCCCATCGCCTCGTGGTCAATCTGGCCGTGACCTCCGTGGTCCATTACCTCGTGGTCACCGTTGTCCATCTGGCGGTGAGGTTCGAGACTCGGAGGCTTCTGCGCCCGCTCCCGGGCGTCCGTCCTGTGGTGCGGGGTGTCGAGAAGTCGAGTTGCGGCATCTTCGAGAGCAGAGCCTGCGCTTCCCGATGAATCAATGTCGGCGCGGACCCGGGGGCCCGGCATCTGGTCCCAGAGACGGTCCACCAGCTCGGCGAGCTCGGGGCCGGGCACGCCACACACCGCGAGCACGTCCGCGTCTGCCGGTGTCCACGCTTGACGCCAACCTCGGCGCAGTATCTGCTGTTCGAGCTCTACGCGCGCGAGCCATTGGCCCGGGACCTCGACGACGAGGACCCGGGCGGCACGGACGGCCAGACGGGCGAAGATCCTGGTCACACCCATCGGAATGCTCCCTCCCGCCAGGCCCACGCCACGGCGACGAACAGCGCCCCGAGGAACAAGAACATCTCCACGACGGCAGAGATCCCTACCTCTGCCACCACCACTGCCCACGGGTACATGAACAGCATCTCGACGTCGAACGCGAGGAAGACGATCGAGGCGAGATACCAGCGCACGTGAAATCGCGACAGAGCATGCTCTTCGGGTATCCAGCCCGACTGGGCAGGAAGGCCTCGCAGCGGATCGGCGCGCACACTGGTGGCGCGATGGAGCGCGTAGAGGAACAGCACAGCGGCCATCGCCACCAGCGCCATCGCTACGATCCCGGAATACACGGCGATCCCTCCCTACGCAGTCGTCGAGGCAATGAAGTCTGTCACTTACCGGCGGGATGGCTGACCCTCCCGCAAGTCCCCTTTCCATCAGTCGACGGCGTCGTCAACCCTCGTTGCCGGCTGGAGCGGTGCCCGACCCGGACGCGGGCGCGAACCCGACCCGGACGCGGGCGCGAAGTAGTGGTCAGGCGCCGACGTACTGCGCCGGATCCGCGTCGAACATCGGAGCGCAGGCGTCGCAGCAGAGGTAGTAGGTCGTGCCCTCGTACTCGCGCACCAGCCCAGCGGCCTCGGCCTCCGCCTTGACCGCCATGCTGCCCGGCATCACCGGGCACTGCGCCAGCTCCTCACCCGGCGCGGCCGCCGGAGTGTGGCTGTGCCCGCCGTGCGCGTGCTCGTGTCCGTGATCGTGGTTGTGCTCGTGAGCCATGTCTTGCTCCTCGTGTCTCGGTTGTCGCGGTCGGCCTCGGCCGCCGTGTCCGGCCTTGTTGTGGCCGGTAGGTCGCCGCTGCTGCGGTGCTACCGTGCAATCTATACCCCGCCGGGGTATCCATTGCAAGCGCTGAAGGGATTTGGGACGGATGACCGAGATCGTTGTGGTCGGCGGCGGAGCCGCGGGAGCGGCAGCTGTGGGGGAGCTACGGGCGCAGGGCTGGGACGGGGCGATCACGGTCGTCACCGGCGAGCCGGGCCCGCCCTACAACCGCACGACCGTCAGCAAGGGGCTGCTGAAAGGCCAGTACGAGGTCGACGCGGTGGCCCTGCCGGAGGCGCGTGCCGACGGCGTCACCTGGCGCCTCGCCGACCCCGCGATGTCGCTGTCCCCCTCGGCTCGCCGCCTGGACCTGGCCAGCGGGGAGAGTTTGTCTTGGGCTGCGCTGGTCATCGCCACCGGAGCTGCCCCGCGGCGGTGGACCGGGGTGGCGGAGCCGGCCACACGGGATCGCTTCCTGACACTACACACCGCCGCCGACGCGCAGCGTCTACGTCGCCTCGCCATCCTGACCGGAACCGCAGATCGACCCCGGCGGGTCGCGGTGCTGGGCGGCGGCGTCATCGCGCTCGAGGCGGCCGGCGCCCTCCAGGCCGCCGACGTCGACGTCACCGTGATCAGCCGCTCGAAGACTCCGCTGCAGCGTCACGTGGGGCCGACTGTGGGCGCTTGGATCGCCGAGCAGCACCGTCGCCATGTCCACTTCGTTCCCGATGCCACCCTGGCCAACGCTTCTCTCACTGGCGGGAGCCTGCGGCTCCAACTCACGGACGGGCAAGAGCTTTTCGTCGACCTCGCCGTGGTCGCGCATGGCACAGCGCCCGCCACGGAGTGGCTTGCCGGCAGCGGCCTGCCCATCACCGAGGGAAGTCTCATCGTCGATGACCGGCTCCGTGTACCCAGCGCAGCCGACATCTACGCCGCCGGCGACGCTGCCCGCATCCAGACCCCGGGCGGTCGCCCGACACCCCGGGGGCATTGGGCACTCGCCACCGAACAGGGCCGACATGCCGCCCGCACTGCTTTGTTCGACCTGGACGCGAGCGTCACCGACCCCGGCGCGTTCAAAACCCTGCCCACCTTCACCAGTGACGCCTATGGCACCCGCCTGACCGTCCTCGGCGAGCCGGGCACTGCGATCAGCGAGACCCTGCTCGGCGGGGACCCGACCACGGACGCCTTCACGATCGGCGCTCTGGACGACCGTGGGGGGCTCGTCGGCGTCGTCGGCATCGGCCCCGCCCTCGCCGCTCTCCGCCACAAGGACGAGATAGGTCGACACGAGCGCTTGGAGCAATCCGCCACGGCTCCCCGGGGCCCCGGGCCCGACCAAATTTTTGCGCCGCGCCCGGAGACCGCTTGACACGAGTACCCCTAAGGGGTAAAACGGTGGGCGAGCCACATACCCCCTCGGGGTATTTATCGAATGGAGGCGCACCTTGGATCAGAACCAGTACGAATACCAGGTGACCGGCATGACCTGCGGGCACTGCGAGATGTCAGTCCGTGAGGAAGTCGGCGAGATCGCTGGCGTGGACCAGATCGACGTCAGCGCGCAGACGGGCAAGCTCGTCATCACAGCCGCTCAACCGATCGACGACTCCGCCGTGCTGGCCGCGGTCGACGAAGCCGGCTACACGGCGCAGCGCGCCTGATCAAAGCGGGCCCCCGGTTCGCTCTGTGCGGCTGCGAGCTCGTGACTAAGTTCGCAGGCTCGGGCTTCGAGGTCGACGCGAAGGTCTGCGCCCCTGGGCGGCGGAGTAGCACGTCTTCACCGCAGCGGCAGAACCACAGCCGCGGAGAAGGACGACGAGGGCCACTGACCCGGCGCAGGCTTCCCGCGTCCCGCCCCGTAGTTCCTGGAAGAAGGAAGTCAACGACATGTCTGCATCCCCGACCCAGCAGCCGCTGGACAGTGATTACGAGCTCGAGATCGGCGGCATGACCTGCGCCTCGTGCGCGAACCGGATCGAGCGGAAACTCAACAAGCTCGATGGCGTCACCGCCACCGTAAACTACGCCACCGAAAAGGCACGCGTCACCGCACCGGCCGGCTACGACCCGTTCCACCTGGTCACCGAGGTCGAAAAGACTGGCTACACCGCGGCCTTGCCGCAACCAGAGAAGCCCGACGGCGGCCAGGGTGACGGGGCCGAGCAGGAGGACCCGGAACTGACCTCGCTACGCCATCGTTTGATCGGCTCGGTGGTGCTCTCGATCCCGGTCATCGCGATGGCGATGATCCCGGCGCTGCAGTTCACCTACTGGCAGTGGGCCTCGCTCGCTCTGGCCGCGCCGGTCATCGTCTGGGCAGCCTGGCCGTTCCACAAGGCAGCGTGGACCAACCTGCGCCATGGCGCGGCCACGATGGACACCCTGATCTCCATGGGCACCTCGGCAGCGTTCCTGTGGTCCCTGTACGCGCTGTTCTTCGGCACGGCGGGCGTGCCGGGCATGACCCATCCGTTCGAGCTGACTGTCTCGCCATCCGACGGGGCCGCGAACATCTATCTCGAGGTCGCCGCCGGGGTGACGATGTTCATCCTCTTGGGCCGCTACTTCGAGAAGCGGTCCAAGCGGCAGGCCGGCGCGGCGCTGCGCGCTCTGCTGGACCTGGGTGCGAAGGACGTCGCCGTCCTCCGCGGCGGGGTCGAGAGCCGGATCCCGACTTCCGAGTTGGGCGAAGGCGACGAGTTCATCGTTCGGCCGGGCGAGAAGATCGCCACCGACGGAGTCATCGTCAACGGCAGCTCGGCGGTCGACGCCTCGATGCTCACCGGTGAGTCCATGCCGGTCGAAGTCGGCGCGGGCGACAACGTCACCGGTGCCACCGTCAACGCCGGGGGCCGGCTCGTGGTCCGCGCCACGCGCATCGGCTCCGACACCCAACTGGCGCAGATGGCCAAGATGGTCGAGGACGCCCAGTCCGGCAAGGCCGAGGTCCAGCGCCTGGCCGACCGGGTCTCCGGGATCTTCGTGCCGATCGTGATCGCGATCGCCGCGGTCACCCTCGGCGTCTGGATCGCTGCCGGATTCCCCCTGACAGCCGCCTTCACCGCCGCCGTCGCGGTCCTGATCATCGCCTGCCCCTGTGCCCTCGGTCTGGCCACCCCGACCGCGCTGCTGGTCGGCACCGGCCGCGGGGCTCAGTTGGGCATCCTGATCAAGGGCCCGGAGGTCCTGGAGTCGACCCGCAAGGTCGACACCGTGGTGCTGGACAAGACCGGCACCGTCACCACCGGGAAGATGACCCTCACTGATGTCGTCACCGATGAAGGCACCGATCGCGCCGAGTTGCTGCGACTGGCCGGCGCCGTCGAGGACTCCTCCGAGCATCCGATCGCCCAGGCGATCGCCAAGGGCGCGACGCAGGACGTCGGCGAACTTCCGACGCTGTCGGACTTCACCAACGTCGAGGGCAAGGGCGTGCGCGGCACCGTCGAGGGACGTACCGTCGTCGTCGGCCGCGAGAGCCTCCTCGCCGAGACGCAGATGGCCCTGAGCCCCGAGGTCGCTGCCGCTAAGGCGGAGGCCGAGGAACAGGGCAAGACGGTCGTCGCCATCGGCTGGGACGGCATCGCCCGGGGCATCCTGGTGGTCGCCGACACCGTCAAGCCCACCAGCGCCGAGGCGGTCACCCAACTCACGGGCCTCGGCCTGACCCCGGTGCTTCTCACCGGCGACAACCGCGCGGTCGCAGAGTCCATCGCGGGAGAGGTCGGCATTGACCAGGTCATCGCCGAGGTCCTCCCGAAAGACAAGATCGACGTGATCTCGCGCCTGCAGGCCGAGGGCAAGGTCGTCGCGATGGTCGGTGACGGTGTCAACGACGCCGCGGCCCTCGCGCAGGCCGATCTCGGACTGGCCATGGGCACCGGTACCGACGTCGCGATCGAGGCCGCCGACATCACCCTGGTGCGTGGCGACCTGCGCAGCGCGGCCGACGCGATCCGCCTTTCCCGCCGGACCCTCGGCACGATCAAGGGGAACCTGTTCTGGGCCTTCGCCTACAACACGGCCGCGATCCCGCTGGCCGCCCTCGGCCTGCTCAACCCGATGCTGGCCGGCGCCGCAATGGCATTCTCCAGCGTCTTCGTGGTCGGCAACAGCCTGCGACTCCGCGGCTTCAAGAGCCGCGCCCACGACTCTGCCCCAGCCCCAGTCGCCCGGCGTGCCCGCACCACGCGACCAGCCGGGGTCTGACCTCAAGGAACTGCCTGGGTGACGCCGCGAGCCTCCCCCGGACGCGGCATCATCGGAGCCCGTCCCACCCCCATTACACGGAGAACAACATGACCAACGCACTCGACCCTCGCTCCGACGTGGCCCCCGAGGCCGACCAGCACGCTGGCCACGGCTACATCACCGACAAGGCCCGCTACCTCGCCCGCCTCAAACGCATCGAGGGCCAGGCCCGCGGCCTGCACCGGATGGTCGACGAGGAGCAATACTGCATCGACATCTTGACCCAGGTCAGCGCTCTGACCAGCGCGCTCCGAGGCGTAGCGCTCGGCCTACTCGACGACCACCTCACCCACTGCGTCGCAGACGCCGCCCAGAACGGCGGAGACGCGGCCGACGAGAAGATCAAGGAAGCGTCGGACGCCATCGCCCGACTCGTCCGCTCCTGAATATTCCTCGACCCCGCGGAGCGGCTCTCAACGAGCCGGTTCTGTACGCGGTAGTTGCAGGTCTCCAGCCGCCACGTCCCTTTGCAGCATGCACACGTGCCGGTCTTGCTGTTGGACCACCGGGGCCGCAATCACGTTCATCGAGGTGAAGCCGGCTGCGGGCTCGAGTGGTCCGATTGCGGCCATCGTCCTCTCACCATCGAGCTGCTGACGGACGTCGGCGAGGAGATCGTCGCCGTGCCCTCCCTGAGAAGCTCACTCACGACCACATCGCCGCCGTCCTCCAGGCGCTGTGGGGCCTCGAGGCCGGCTGTGGCGCCTCGAGGCCGTCTGCCACTACCTCTGGACGGCCCTCGCGACAGTCGCCCGACGAGTGAATGGCTCGGTGTCTGAGAGCTACGACCGCTGGGCCGCCGTGGCCATCGCGAAGGACTTCAGCGACCGTTGGGACGGCTGCCCGGACGAGGCGCTCGGGCAATCCCTGATGAGATGACCTATTGCGGAGCGCGGAAAATGCCGACCACACTCAGCGCCGCGTTGGCTGCTGCTCCGGCCTCCAATCGACTCGGGTTGACGTCGTGCTTTGCGGCCTTGGCAAGATTCACGGCATCCTTCACGAGCTCCTTCCGATGCTCATCCGCCTCCTCCTGCGGTGAGGCCACATGGGGCACAGCCATGTGCCGGTTGACACTCTGGATCCGAGAAATGTCGGGGTCACCAAGACGGTCGCTGACGGCGTCGATTACGCGTAATGCTTGGTTCTGCACGCCGCTGCTTGAAGCACTTCCTCGCCCGCCAGATCTACCGGAACCTCAACACCACTGAGCCAGCCATGAGCCCGGTTTGACGAACATAGAAGGATCCCTGGCGCGCGGTAGCGCGGGCTCCGACGCTGTAGCGATCCAGCCTGGGAGGGTGCTGGCGCAACGTCCTCACCTGTTCCCTCCACGCCCGACAACCGTTACTATCTTCGTATGAGTGAAGATACGCACGCATGCACGTTCGGTGTGGAGAGTCAGTTCGTCGATTTGGCAGCGGAGGTGTTCACGCTGCTGTCCGATGCGACGCGGGTGCGCATCATCTTGGCCCTGCGCGCCGGGGAGCTCTCCGTCAACGATCTTGCCCAGCAGGTCGACAAGTCCCCGACGGCGGTGTCGCAGCATCTGGCGAAGCTGCGCTGGGCGAAGGTGGTCCAGACGCGTCAGGACGGGACTCGCGTCTACTACAGCCTTCTCGACGAACACGCCGTCGCGCTGGTCACGCATGCGGTGTTCCAGGCAGAGCACGTGGTTGACGGCGTGCCCCGGCATCATCTGAACTCGTCCGGAAACCCCTCCGCCACGTCGACCGATACGGGTGGCGGGGCGTGACCGCCGATCTCGCCACCCCCACCACCCAGTCCTCCGGTCGAAAGAGATTGTGGAGCCGGATCGACAAACAGGATCTCCTGCGGACCGCCGTGGTCGCTCTGTGCGCACTCGCCACCATCGCGGGCTTGACGCGGCCATGGCCTGACATCCCGCTAGTCGCCGTCCTCGGTCTCGTGATCGGCTGCTGGCCCATCGCGTCCGAGGCCTGGGCAGACATGCGTCGTCGTCGGATGAGCATGGAGCTATCCATGCTCATTGCAATCATCGCCGCCGCAGCAATCGGCGAATGGGTCACCGCTCTGGTAATCACGGCGTTCGTGCTGGCTGCGGAGATCCTTGAGGACCTCTCCTTGGACCGCGGCAAGGACGCACTAACCGACCTCATGGCCTTCCTCCCGCAAACGGTCCACATCCGCAGCGGCGACGACATCATCGAGGCTCCCCTGTCCGAGGCACTCCCGGGGGACGTGCTCCTCGTCGCTCCCGGCGGCCGTGTCCCGGTCGACGGGGCCGTCGTGGCGGGACAGACCACCGTTGATCAATCCCGCATCACCGGAGAATCCCTCCCCGTCGACGTCACCACGGGCGACCCGGTCTATTCCGGTTCGGTCAACCAGGTCGGAACCGTCGAGATTCGCGCCGAGAAGGTCGGGACCGAGTCGACCTACGGGCAGATCATCGACGCCGTACGGGAGGCCCAAGAATCCGAGCCCCCTGTGCAACGTCTCGCGGACCGTCTTGCCGCGTGGCTCGTCTACCTCGCACTGGCTGGCGCAGCCGTGACCTACCTGATCACCAGAGATCTCACGGCGACAATCTCCGTAGTCGTCGTCGCCGGGGCGTGCGGCATCGCGGCCGGAACACCTCTGGCGGCTCTCGCTGCGATCGCCCGGATCGCCCGCTCCGGGGCATTCGTCAAGGATGGAGCCCACCTCGAGACCCTCTCCACCGTCGACACCATTGCCTTCGACAAGACCGGCACTCTGACCGAGGGCGCCCCACGCGTCACGACGATCCACCCCCGCGCCGGGATCGACCCCGATGAACTCCTTCGGCTCACCGCGACCGTGGAGTCCTACTCCGAGCACCCGCTCGGGCGCGCCGTGGTAACTGCCGCGCGGGAACGCGGGCTTCCGTTGGAGATGCCCTACGAGTTCGAGTACCTACCCGGCCAGGGGGTGCGTGCCGTCGTCGACAGCCATCGGATCCTGGCCGGCACTCGCACGCTCGTGACGGACGCTCCCCCAGATCTCGACGAGGGCATCACCACCTCGGTCCATGTCTCGATCGACGAACGCTGGGCAGGCAGGATCCTGCTCGCGGACACAGTGCGCACCGAGGCCCGAGTCGCGATCTCTGAGCTGCACCGCCAGGGAATCCGCAGCATGATGATCACGGGCGATCAGGAGAACGTTGCCCGGGCCATCGCCGCCGATCTCGGCATCGACGACGTCCGTGCCGGACTCCTGCCCGATCAGAAGCTCGCCGCCATCGACGCCGAGCAGGCAGCCGGAAGCACACTCGCGATGATCGGCGACCGCGTAAACGACGCACCCTCCCTCGCCCGCGCCAACGTCGGCATCGCCATGGGCAGCGGCACACAGATCGCCCAGGACAGCGCGGACGTCGTCCTCATCAGCTCCGACCTCGACGACCTCGTACACACGATCCGCGTCGCCCGTCGAGCCCGCCGCATCGTGATGGTCAACTTCATCGGCACGATCGCCGTGGACCTCATCGGCATCGCCCTGGCAGCGGCCGGGCTCCTCAGCCCGATCACAGCGGCCTTCATCCACGTCGGCAGCGAGACCGCATTCATCCTCAACTCCGCCCGCCTCATCCCCGGGCGCACCAAGCACTGGCCACCACCCACCGGGGGCACCGACGACTCCCGGCGGCCCGGAAACTGAGCAGAGGTCGACCTCATGCACACGAACCTGTCACGTCCCCCCGTCGCTCTGGACGATCTCGCGCGAGCCGGCCTCACGGAACCGAACCGGGAGCGGGCACAGATCTATCTCTGTCTCGCTGAGGCGCCAGCATTCCCCCGCGACCTCGCCGAACCGCTCGGCCTCGCACACCAGTGCCTGCGAGTGCACCTGGACGCGTTGACCGCCGTCGGACTCATCGAGCCGCACCGACGCGACGGGGAGACCTGGTACCGGGACGCTGCCGCGGCGGAAACGCTTGATGAAAGGTTGCTCGCCGACCGGATTCACGCCTCCACCAATCGGGCTCCGACAGCGACACCCCGAGAGCGTTTGTCATGATCGAGGTGCTTCGCCACCCCAGCTACGCAAAGCTGTTCAGCGCCCAGGTCATCGCGCTAGTGGGCACCGGGCTTCTCACCGTGGCGCTGGGGCTGCTCGCCTTCGACATCGCGGGCGGGAACGCCAGCGTCGTCCTCGGCACCGCGCTGACGATCAAGATGGTCGCCTACGTGGGCGTCTCGCCCGTCATTGCTGCCCTCACCGCGCGCGTACCGCGCAAGCCGTTGCTGATTTCGGCCGATCTCACCCGCGCCGGCACCGCCGTGATGCTGCCCTTCGTCACCGAGGCCTGGCAGATCTACGTGCTGATCTTCCTCCTGCAGTCCGCCTCAGCGACTTTCACCCCGGCTTTTCAGGCCGTGATCCCCGAGATCCTTCCCCAGGAGCGGGACTACACCCGGGCACTGTCTCTCTCCCGCCTGGCCTATGACCTGGAGTCGGTGTTCAGTCCAGTCCTGGCGGCTGCTCTGCTGACGCTCACCAGCTACCACAACCTGTTCCTCGGCACCGTCGTCGGTTTCCTCGGCTCCGCGCTCTTGGTCACCACCACCCGCCTCCCGGCCATCGCCCCTCAGCCACATGCGCCGTTCCTCGCCCGCCTCACCCTCGGCACCCGGATCTTCCTGCGCCACCGGGAGCTGCGCAGCCTCCTGGCGATGAATCTCGTGGTCGCAACCTCGACCGCCATGGTCATCGTGAACACCGTGGTTCTCGTGCGCGGACACCTCGGCAGAGACCAATCCGACATGGCCCTGTTGCTCGCCGCCTACGGGGCAGGATCCATGGTCACCGCGCTGCTCGCCCCCCGAGTCCTCGAACGAATCACCGACCAGCGACTCATGCTCACCGGCACGATCGTGGTCCCCCTCGGCCTGGCAGCTGGAACGGCAGTCATCCTCGCCCCCCACACGGGCTGGGCCTGGATCGCGCTGGGCAGCGTCTGGCTCCTGCTCGGCGCAGCGAACTCGACGATCCTCACCTCCTCCTCACGCCTCATCCGACGCAACTCCCCCACCCCGCAGAGACCCGCGGTGTTCGCCGCTCAGTTCTCCCTCTCCCACGCCTGTTTCATGATCACCTATCCTCTCGCCGGTGTTCTCGGCACCACTCCGGGGCTGGCGGGAGCCTCTGCGGTCCTGGCTATGGTCGCACTATGCGGTGCCGTTGCCGCGTATTTTCTGTGGGGTTCTCCACCCCAAGCGCCCGCGAGGCACTCATCATCGGTTCCCGCTGCTGCCAACCAGGACGGCAACCGAAAGCGATGACCACCCTTCCCTCGCCGCCCGAAAACCTGAGCACCAGCTGGGTCAGCACCCAAGCCCATACCCCTACAGGGTAAAGAGAACCTTTACCCTCGGGGGGTATTTGAGGAGAAGGCGTCAAGTCTCTGTTAAATCCTCGGGCGAAGCCGCCCATCACTGTTCTGCTGGGCCGCTCAGGACCGTAGGTTGATCTCGCTGCCCCGACATGAGCCGTCACCTTGTTCCTCGTTCCGCTGTCGACGTGGCATCAACGCAGTCATCGACTCCCTCCCACATTGAGGGGGGAAGCTTACGGAGAAGAACCATGGCCCAGAACAACACCCACCGCGCCATCGGCCGACCAGTCACTCCTGCCGGGACCGCAGGACGTGCGCTGCGGGGCACCGGCGGAGCCGCTGTCCTCGGCACGGTCCTCATCGGATCCGCACTTGCCGCGGGCCCCGCGCAGGCCGCCCCGGCTGCGTCGCCCGCCGCCCCTGCCACTACTGCACAGTCTGCCGCGCCCGCGGCGCCGGCCCCTGCACACGCGACCTCCGCGCTGGCGGCCGAGAAGCTGCGGTGGGGTTCGCAGGGCTCCTCGGTCGAGCAGCTCCAGTCCGCATTGAACGACGAGGGCTCCTCACTTGCGGTCGACGGGAAGTTCGGCCCGCGCACCCATAGCGCGGTGAAGGACTACCAGCAGGCCAACGGCCTGCAGGTCGATGGTGTGGTGGGCCCCGAGACGCGTGGCTCCCTCAACGGGTCTGCCCCCGGCATCGGCGGTGGCGGCACGTCAGTTCCTGCGCACGCATCCTCCTCGAGCAGCTCCGGGCAGGCGATCGTCGACGCCGCGCGCAGCCAGATCGGTGCCTCGTACTCGTGGGGGACCTCCAAGCCAGGTGTCAGCTTCGACTGCTCGGGTCTGAGCTCCTACGCGTACGCGCAGGCCGGCAAGGACCTGCCCCGCACCTCGTCACAGCAGGTCGCGGCCGGCACCACGATCCCGAAGTCCCAGGCCCAGCCCGGCGACCTCGTGGTCTGGCCCGGCCACCTCGGGATCTACGCCGGTGGCGACACGGTCATCGACGCGGGTCGCACCCCGGGTGCCGTCACCGAGCGGACCATTTGGGGCAATCCCACCTTCGTCACCTTCCGCTGACCGCACGCCACAGCGCCAACGCAAAGGGAGCCTCGACCACCGGTCGGGGCTCCCTCTGCGTGCAGAGGTAGCGGTGTCAGCCGATCGAGGCCAGCAGCTCGGCGCAGGCCTGTTCGCAGCGACGGCGTGCGTCGGCGCAGATCGTGCAGTGCTCGTGCATGTCGGCGTGCTTCGCGCACTCCTCGGCGCAGGAACGGCACGCGGCCTGACACGCCTCGAGCAGGGCACGGTTGAGGGCGACGTTGTTGCCCGTCTGACGGGATAGGACCCGGCCGGTTACTGCGCAGACGTCGGCGCAGTCCTGGTTCAGGCGGATGCACTGGGTCAGTTCCTCCACCATGTCCTCGGCCAAGCAGGCGTCTGCGCAGGCGGTGGAGGTCTGGGCGCACTCGAAGCAGGCCTCGATGCCTTCGGCGAGCTTCTGCTGGTCGATGGTGCCGAGGTCTTTCGGGTGGGTCTGAAGCATTGAGGCGACGTGAGGGGTCATGATCCTGCTCCTTCTCGTTCCGAAAGGACCGGCGGATACCGCCCCGTACCTACGAGGGTTAGCCAGGGCGCCCCGAACGACGGAATTGGGTAGACCGTGCGTTCGGAGGCAGTGCGGGCTGACTGGTCAACGCTGCGGTCAAGAAACCAAGATCTGACCTTGAGGAGACCTTGACCTGCGGGTCGTAGGCTGGCGCAAAGTGTCCTCTGACTAGGAGAAATTATGCGTTCTCGTCGTTCTTTCGGCCGTCTTGCGGCTGTCGTCATCACCGGTGCGATTGTGTTTGCCGGATGCACCGACAACGGGTCTGACGACGGTCAGACATCGGGCGGGTCAGAAGCGTCGGAGGCGTCCGATGGCGGCGGCCACGGCGGCATGGAGCACCCGATGGATGGCGGCCCAGCGCCCGAAGGGATCGCCCCTGCCGAGGACCCCGAGTTCCCCGTCGGCACGGAGGTGACGCTCACGGCGGATCACATGGAGGGCATGGAGGGCGCGACTGCGACGATCTCCGGCGCCTTCGACACCACGACGTATTCGGTCAGCTTCACGCCGACCGATGGCGGCGAGCCGGTCACCGACCACAAGTGGGTCGTCCACGAGGAGCTCGAGAACCCGGGCGAGGCGCCGCTGGCGGAGGGCACCGAGGTGGTCATCACCGCCGATCACATGGCGGGCATGGAGGGTGCTGACGCCACCATCGACAGCGCCACCGACGAGACCGTGTACATGGTCGACTACGAGGCGGACGGGATGATGATGACGAACCACAAGTGGGTCGTCGAGAGCGAGATCGAGCCTGCCTGATGACGAACCCGTCGAGCCCTCCACGTGCGCGCGCCTCCTCCAGGGGTGGTCCCCGTCGTCGCACTGTGCGACTGCCCCGGCGATCGCTCTTGATCGGTACCGGCCTGCTCCCGCTCGTGATCGCCGGTTGCGGCAGCAACGGATCTGAGACCGCTTCGGTCACGGGTGGCGAGAAGCTGCTCCAGGAGCATGGTCTCGCAGACGCCGACCCGCACGAGATCATCGACCAGCTCGAAGCACTCCCGGTGGCTGAGCGACCGCAGAACCTGATCGCCAGCGTCACCGCGACGTCTGTCCAACTCCGAGACGATGCAGGGCGCGAGGCCGAGCTGCCCCTCCCCGAGGACCAGTTCTACCTGTCGGTGGCCCCGTTCGTGGAGTCCACGCACGAGTGCGCCTTCCACAGCCTGACCACGTGCCGTGGGGAGCTGCGCAGCCGCGAGATCACAGTGAGCATGGTCGACAGCGGCTCGGGCGAGACCGTCGAGGAGGGCACTCGCACCACGCACGACAACGGGTTCGTCGGTCTCTGGCTGCCGCGCGGGATTACCGCGGAGCTCACGTGCACCCTCGAGGACTACACCGGGACCGCGTCCATCTCGACCCAGGCGGAGGATGATCTGACGTGTCTGACCAGTCTCCAGCTGACGTGAGAGGACGAAGCACCCGTCCCGCCTTCTGGCACTCGATGGCCCACCCCGCTGCGCGGAGCGGGACCCGGCCCGGCCCGAGCCGACGGGCCACGCTGCGGCTGGGCGGGAGCCTGCTCGTCCTTGCGCCCCTTCTTGCGGCATGCAGCGGTTCCTCGGAGGCGGCGAGTGAGGCGAACGCCGGGTACGTATCCGGCGATGGCGTCATCGTCGAGATCCCCCCGGAGGGTCGCGCCGATCCTCTGGCGATCCAGGGAACCACCTACGACGGCGACGACTTCGACTCCACGGCCCTGCGCGGTGCGCCCTTGCTGATCAACGTCTGGTACGCGTCGTGTCCGCCATGCCGGGTCGAAGCACCGGCGCTGAAGGCCGCGCACTCCGAGTACAGCGCCCTGGGAGTGGGGTTCGTGGGCGTGAACACCCGCGACGAGGCCGGGCCGGCCGCCGCGTTCGAGGAGACCTTCGGCATCACCTATCCCTCGATCCCTGACCCCGACGGCGCGGTGATCGCGTCCATGGACGGCAGCGTCTCGCCCAACGCCGTCCCCACGACATTGATCCTGGATGCTGAGGGACGAGTCGCCGCGCGGATCGCGGGCGCGGCCGATCAGAGCACTCTCGAGAGTCTCCTGGACACCGTGTTGGCGGAGGTCGCCTGATGCGCGAACTGTTCGCCACCACCGTACTGAGCGGACCCGTGGCCGCAGCCCTGCTCCTGTCGATGGTGGCCGGTCTGGTCGCGTTCCTCTCGCCGTGCGTGCTCCCGGTGGTCCCCGGCTACCTCGGATACATCACCGGGCTCACCGGACAGAACGCCGGGCCGCGTCGCACCGGCGACCCCGAGGAGCGCCCGTGGCGTCTGGTCGTCGGTGCTGTGTTGTTCGTCGCGGGCTTCACTGCGGTGTTCCTGGTCATCGGTGGGTTCGTCGGTGCACTCGGGTCTTTGGTGATCCAGTACACGAGCGCGATCAATCGGATCTCCGGGGTGCTGGTCATCCTCATGGGTCTGGTGTTCGTGGGAATCTTCCCCCGCCTCTCCGGTGAGAAGAGGATCCGGAAGCGCCCCGATGCCGGGCTCGCCGGTGCCCCGCTGCTCGGGATCACGTTCGGTTTCTCCTGGACCCCGTGCATCGGTCCGACGTTCGCCGCGGTCGCGGCGCTCAGCCTCGGGGAGGCGTCCGCCAGTCGCGGCGCTCTCCTCGCGTTCGGCTATGCGATCGGGCTCGGGATCCCGTTCATCCTCTTCGCCCTCGTGTTCCGGCGCGCCCTGGGCATCTCCAGGGTGCTGTCCCGGCATCGCCGCACGCTCCAGATCGTCGGTGGCTCCGTGCTCATCGCCATCGGACTCCTGCTGGTCTCCGGGGTGTGGGAGCAGTGGATGGCTATGCTGCAGGTGCGGATCGGCAACTTCACCACGATCGTCTGAGGGATTGAGCCCGCCGCGCGGGGCAGTGTCAGCGGTCAGCGATCGCGCGGGGCAACCGGATGGTGAAGGTGGCTCCCCGTCCCGGCCCCTCACTGGCGGCGGTCATGGTCCCACCGTGCGCATCGAGGAGGGCGCGACTGATCGTCAGGCCGATGCCTGAGCCGGAGTTCTCACGGGTGCGTGAGCTGTCGGCGCGGAAGAAGCGTTCGAACAGGCGAGACCGGTCCTCAGCGGTGAACCCTTCGCCGTCATCCGCGACCGCGATCTCCACTGTGCTGCCGTGTGTGGTTGCCGAGAGCGTGACGGCGCCTCCGGGGGAAGTGTGCCGCAGAGCATTGCTCAGCAGGTTCCCGAGGACTTGGGCGAGGCGGTCCGGGTCCGCGTGGATCGCCACGGAGTCGGGCAGGGCCGTTTCTCGTCGTAATGCCACACCCGCCGTCTCGAACCGTTCCTCCCATTCCTTCAGTGCTGATGCCAGCAGGTCATCGACGGCGAGGGGGTGCAGCTGTAGCGGAAGCTGGCCCTCCTCGGCCCGGGACACCTCACTGATGTCGTCGGCCAACCGTGACAGTCGCACGGTCTGGCCGGCGAGGATGGGCATGGTCGCCTCCGGCTCGATGACACCATCGGCCATCGCCTCGTGATGTGCCGAGAGGGTGGCGATGGGAGTGCGCAGCTCATGGGCGAGATCGGAGAGCAGTTGGCGTCGCGTCTCCTCGACGGCATCCAGGCGTGCAGCCATGTCGTTGAGCGTGGCGGCCAGAGAGTCCAGCTCGGTCCCGGCCCCGACGGAGGGCACGCGCGTGGAGTAATGGCCACGGGACAGTTCATCGACAGCCGTGGTGAGGCCGTGAAGCGTCTGACGGAGTCGTCGCGCCAGGTTCCAGGTGACAAGTCCCGCGGCCAGGAGGGCGACCACCAGTCCGACCCCGAGGGCGAGGGCGAGCGCATCACGGTAGGCGCGCTCGATATGGACGAGCTCGGCACTGCCCACGGGGAGATCGGTCTGGAGCAGGTGGTAGTGGAAGACTGCGGGCCCGATGATCACTGTCAGGACCGTGATGGTGAGCGCCCCGGCCAGCAGCACGATGAGCTGTCCGATCATCAGCCGGGAGGCCAAGCTGGTGCCGGGCCGAGCCGTTCGAGGAGAAGTACTGCGGGCGGTCACGAGCTCATCCCTTTCCCATCCGGTATCCGATACCGCGCACCGTGGCCACGAACCGTGCGGACTCCGCCGACTCGTCGAGCTTTCGTCGGAGGTTGGCGATGTGCACATCGACGAGATGGTCATCTCCGATCCAGCTGTCGCCCCAGACGGCCTCCATCAGCTGTCTGCGACTGAAGGCCTGGCCGGGACGGTGCGCCAACGTCATCAGGAGCCCCCTCTCGGTGGGGGTTAGCGGGATCGCCCGGCCGGAGAGGCGCACCTCCTGCGCGGTCGTGTCGATCTCGAGCTCTCCGAACGTGCGCACCGTCATCGAAGACACAGTCCCGGATTCGACGCGAGGCCGGCGCAGTACGGCCTGGACCCGGGCGACGAGCTCACGCACGCTGAACGGCTTGGTGAGGTAGTCATCCGCGCCCACCGACAGTCCGACAAGTCGATCTACCTCCTCGGTCCGCGCCGTCGTGATCAGCACGTAGCAGTCGGAGAACGCGCGGATCCTCCGCATCACCTCCAGACCGTCGAGTCCCGGCAACCCGAGATCGAGGATGATCACGTCCGGCGCCATGGTGCGGGCCAGCTCCACCGCCTCCGGACCGCTCCGCGCGCTCAAAGTGGCGTAGCCGGCCTTCGCCAGGTACGCCTGGACCACGTCCGACAGTGCGGTTTCGTCCTCGACGACGAGAACCATCGCTGCGGCTCGATCCGCTTCACTGCTCATGGGCTCCAGTCTGGTCTCCGATCCTGGACACCGAGGGGATGTGGAAGGTTTCACGGAGGATCTGGACCAGATCTTGAGGAACTCTCGACGAGAACTTCGTCCGTCCCGGGGGAGCCTAGTGGGGACCGTGTCGCGTAGGACCTCGACTCACCAAGGAGACCCTCGATGATCCCGACCGATGCAATGTCGTGGCTGATGTGGACGATGGTCGCAGGTCTCCTCGTTCTCCTTTGGGCCTCGGCACTGCTGCTGTCACGCCTTGTGCTGCCCGGGCGTCCTCGACGCCCTCGGGACGAGAACGAGGCGATCGGAGAACTCTCCCTGCGTCTGGCTCGAGGAGAGATCTCGGTCGACGAGTTCGAACAACGGCGACAACTGGTCCTGGACGCCTTTCGACACTGACACCACCCCTCCCTCCTGAAGGACTGCACCTGTGAAGAGCATCTCCCGCCGCACCATGTTCACCGGAGGCCTCGGCGCGGCAGCGCTCACGCTCGCGGCATGCGGCGACCGCACCGCTCCGACCCAAGTTGGAGGCTTCGCCCCGCCTCCTGCACTGACTCCGAACGCCGGTCAGAACGTCGTCACCCAGACCCTCACCGCGGCTGGGACGACTGTGGATCTGGGAGGGAAGACCCTACCGACCTGGGCGTACGGGGAGAGCCTCCCCGGGCCGCTGATCCGCGCCACCGCAGGCGACCTGCTGCGCATCACGCTCGAGAACCGCCTGCCCGAGACCTCCACGATCCACTGGCACGGCATCCGACTGCATAACGCCGCCGACGGGGTGCCCGGGATGACCCAGGACCCGGTCGAACCGGATACCTCCTTCACCTACGAATTCGTCGCCCCCGACCCCGGCACCTACTTCCTCCACTCCCACGTCGGCCTGCAGCTCGACCGCGGGCTCTACGCCCCGCTGATCATCGACGACCCCGACGAACCCGGAGACTACGACGCGGAATGGATCGTGACCCTCGATGACTGGATCGATGGAACCGGGCAGACCCCCGATGAGATCCTGGCCGCGCTGACCAGCGCCGGGCCCTCGGATGGCGGCGGTATGGACCACGGCGGCATGCCCATGAGCGACGAACCCGCCGACGGTGAGGCCGGGAGCATGGACCACGGCGGTATGCCGATGGGCGAGAAGCCTTGGGGTGACGCCGGTGACGTGGCCTACCCCCACTTCCTCCTCAACGGACGGGTTCCCGAAGCACCGGAGATCTTCGAGGCGAAGCCCGGCCAGCGCGTGCGCATCCGCCTGATCAACGCCTCCGCCGACACCATCTTCGCCCTCGCGCTCGGAGACCACGATCTTTCCGTCACCCACTCGGACGGGTTCCCCGTCGAGCCAGTCACCGCCAAGGCGCTCTACCTCGGCATGGGCGAACGATACGACGTGGTGGTCACCGTGAAGGACGGCACGTTCCCCCTGGTGGCCCGGCCCGTCGGGAAGACCAGCGGCGGCCAGGGACTCGCGGTGCTGAAAACTGGTGCCGGGGATGTGCCCGCTCCGGACGTCCAGGTACCGGAACTCGACGGGGAGGTCCTCATCGGATCCACCCTGGAACCGGCCGAGACCGCACGACTCGAGGACCGCGCCGTCGACACCGAGCTCGAGCTCGCATTCCAAGGCTCGATGCGGCCGTACCAGTGGGCCATCAACGGAGCGCCCTACGGGCAGAACACTCCGCTCAGCATCCGCGAGGGACAGCGGGTACGAATCATCGCGACCAACCAGACGATGATGAGCCACCCCCTGCACATCCACGGCCACACCTTCGCCCTGCCGTCGGGACTTCGGAAGGACACCCTGATGTTGGCGCCCATGGAATCGTTCGCCCTCGACTTCGATGCAGACAATCCAGGCCGCTGGGCAGCGCACTGCCACAACACGTACCACCAGGAGGTCGGCATGATGACCGGCATCGACTACGCCTCCTGAAGACCATCGTTCCCGATGTCGAAGTAGGCGAACGCCGCGCCACCACTGGTGGATCGGGGACGCGATCGCGACCCAGCTCGAAATCGGCCGGCGGGAAGGCTCGATGCTGCGTCGACGTCGGGGTACTGCTGGACGGTGTGCGGGTTCGGTCTTGACGAACATAGAAGGATCTCTAGGTTTTTCTCTCCTTGTCCTACGACGGCAACTCCCCGCCCACTCATCGACGTGACGACGTACCCGATGAGAGGTGGACACGATGGGGCTGGGGCGCGGACCACGGTTCGAGAAAGACTCCGAAGACCTCGCTGAGGCGCTGAGCGGCACGGGGGTGAAGATCGCCCTGTTCGTGCTGCTGGTGTTGGTCGGCGGGTCGATCCTGGTCGGGATCATCTGGTGAGCGGCACCGTCTACGGCATCGCCGGCGGGTCCGTCGAGGACCTCGGTACCGATGCCGCGAAGACCGGTCGCGCCGGCGAGGAGTCCACGGGCCGGGTGCTGGATCGGATCACGGTCGAGTCGCAGCGGGACGTGTGGCACGACCTGGATGTCCCCGCCCGCGGGGTCAAGGCGAACATCGACCACATCGTCACCGGCGGCACGGTCGCCCTGATCATCGACGCGAAACGGTGGCGGCCGGGCTTCTACTGGACGCTGGATGGGACCTCGTTCCGCTGGCTGTCGAAGGTCGAGCACGCTGACCGGGCCACGATGGCGATGATCCAGCAGCGCATCGCCGCGCATATCCCGCGCGCCCTGGTCAGACGGCCCGTGGTGTCGGTCGAAGCCTCCCGTGACGGGTGGCTGTCTGTCACCTTCTTGCACATTCCCGGAGCTGACGCGATCCGCGCGCAGGCACTGCTCCGGCGGATCCGATCCCGGGTGCCGGATGAGCCCACCGACCCGGACCTCACCGCCGCCCTGTACCCGCTGCTGCGCTCGAGCTGACAAGGACTGACCCTGGATGGTTCAGAAGTACGACAAGCCCTCCGCGAACTTCACCGGCGCCCTGCTGGTGGCGACGGCGGTGGCCACGGTTGCTGCGATGGTCTTCGGCCTGCCCGCGGGGTGGGTGGCCGTCGCCGGTGTGCTGGCAACGGCGTCGTGTCATCCGGCACCGGTGCTGACCGGGCCGAAGGGCACTCCGGACAACTCCCGTGAAGAGCTGCTGGTGTTCCAGCACCGGATCTGGCTGGACATCCGTAATGCCCTGTTGCTGGCGAACCTGTGGGGATGGAGGTTCGTGTGGCCGGGGTTCCCGCCGCGCAAGGCGTTCTTCGTCTCCCTGGCGGTGGGGGCGTTGGTGGCGTCGCTGCCGCTGTCCGGGCAGGTGCCGACCATGGTGCTCGGTGCGGCCGGGTCCGTGGTGGGGTGGGATGCGCCGGTGATCGAGATGCCGGGGTGGGTCGCAGTCAGCTCCGGAGTGCTGGTCCACCACGTGCTGACGGCCGCGTCCACCCTGCTGCAGCGGTTCGCGTCCCGCCCGGACGTCACCGTCTCCGTCGCCTCGCTGCGGAAGCTGTGGTCCTCCCCCGCACGTCCGGCTCTGCTCATCGCCCCGCTGGTGGCGGTCGCCGGGGCCTGGGCTGCCGGGTGGGGACTGGAGCAGCTGGGCCAGGACGAGGGCTCCTGGCGCCGGGTCGGCATGGCCGCCGGGACCGTGCTTGGCCTGAACCTTGCGCTCGGCGCTTCCCTGTCGCGGATCGGGCTGGCCCGGTGGCGGCGGGTGAAGCAGGCCGAGGCCGACTGGGAGCCGCGGTTCGCCGAGGTGTTCGCCGCCAAGGAGGGCACGCCGCGCATCGTGGAGCGGACCGTGGCGCCGTGCGGGGCGATCATCGATGTCGTCGATGCGCCGCCGAAGCTGATGGCCGCCGGGCTCCAGGACCGGGCCGAACTGCTCTCGGCTGCCTACGGGGATCCCTCGACCCGTATCGACGTGCTGGCCAGCCCGAACCTCGACGCTGCCGGGGAGCCGGTGGCCGGGACCGCGCATCAGTTGCGGGCGCGGATCGTGCAGTGGCCCGAGGGGTCGTTTCCGAACCTGCTGGACCCCGACCTCGATACGGTCTCCCGCGATCTCGCGCTCGAGGCGGCGATGGCCCGCGCCCTGGACGCGGTCGGCGTCAACCGGATGGTGCTTCTCGAGGCGACCCAGGTGGCCGACTTGCCGGCGAAGGTCGACCCGCGACTGCCCGGTCTGACCGCGAAACGGGAGCAGCGTGTCCGGGCCCGGATCGAGGGGCTCTCCGAGGACGCGGACGCGGAGCAGATCCAGGAGCTGGAGGCCAGCCTCGAGGAGCCCGTGGACGTGCCGCGCCCCTCGCCGCTGGTGGCGGTGTGGCGGTGGTTGCGCGGCGTCCCGGCACCCGGATTCGTGACGCCGGAGGACTCGCCGCTGGCGATCTGGCACACGACCTGGGCGATGCCCGGGATCCCCACACCCCCGTGGGGGTCGGTCCAGGCCGAGCACGCGTCGATCGCGGCTGAGGCCTCCGCCGTCATCGACACCGAGAGCGTCGAGGTCGATGCCGTCGTCGAACGCCGCGACGGCTACATCCTGTTCGGAGACCCCCTGTCCGAGGACGCCCGGTACACCGATGAGTCCGGGCTCGATCTGGTCAAGGTCCGTAACGTGCAGGGCGAGATCGAGTGGGAGCAGCGGTGGGAGCAGGCCCTGCCCCAGGGTGCGCAGGCGCCGACGACCCGGTTCGAGATCACCCGCGACGCCGAACTGCCGCAGCGCTTCTCCCGCGAACCGTTGGTGCTGCATGAGCAGTTGTTCGCCACCAAGACGGGGCTCGATGCCGGGGAGACCTACATCGATCCCAAGGGCAAGGATTTCGAGAAGGGGATGCGCACCTCGATCACGGCCGCGCAGATGGTCTCGCTCGTCGGCTGGCCCGCTGAGAAGGAAGGGCAGGGTTCCCGGCATCCGCACCTGTTCGTCGTGCGCTGGTCGACCCAGCCGGTCCCCACCACTCCGCAGGACGTTACCCCCGAGGACAGCCCGGCTCCGGTGGCGACCAGCGGACCGGCGTGGGTGCTCGCCCATCTGGTCAACTCCGCGTTCCGGGCCGCCGCGGTCAAGCTGCCGAAGCCGGAGATTGTCGAGGCCGAGCCGCTGACCGTCCCGGCCTCCTCGAAGCATGCCTGGAAGGTCACGATCCGCCTGCACGGCGGCACCACGCTGGTGGATGTGCGCAAGAAGGCCGACGCGATCCGCTCCCAACTGGCCTGCCCCTGGATGCGGATCCAGTCCGCCGCCGACGGCCAGGTGAGGCTGTTCATCGGCGACCCCGGTGACGGGGCGCGGCTGCGGCGCGGCGCGGACGTGGAGGTCCGCCGTGTCGACTTCGACCAGGCGTTCGTCGATTCGACCATCACCAACACCTCCGGCGCCGTCCCGACCCTGACGAAACTCGAGCGGCTCAAGTCCAACGACCAGGTGGAGGTCCTCGACTTCGACCTGCCGCCGGGTGTGGATGCGGCGAAGGTCCGCGGCAACCGCGAGAAGCTCCGCTCCAACCTGGGTGTGGAGCTCCTGGACGTGCGCAAGCACGGCGCATCCTCGGTGCGGCTGTTCACCTCCGAGCACGACCCCCTGCCCGAGAATATCGGCATCCCCTTCGACGACATCACCGACAGCACGGTCCCGTTCGGCGTGAACGCCCTCGGTGAGCAGATGATCTTCGACCTCGAAGAGAACCCGCACCTGCTGATCGTCGGCAGCACGGGCAGCGGCAAGTCCGCCGCGATCTCCACGCAGCTGCATGGTCTGATCCGGGCCGGCTGCGATGTGGCGATCATCGATCCCACCAAGGGCGGGTACGACTTCCTGTTCGCGAAGGAGTGGGCGATCGCGCCATTCGCCGCCGACGTGTACCAGGCCGCCTCCACCCTCAAAGCTCTCTACGGGGAGCTAGAACGCCGCAAGACCCTGCTCGGACGGCACGGCGAGGTCAAGATCGGGAAGCTGCCCGAGCAGGAGCGGCCGCCGCGGATCGTGGTGGTGATCGACGAGTTCACCTCCCTGATCGGCAAATCCTCGGTGCCGCCGAAGTCGGAGGACCCGGCCGCTGACCACGCCCGGCTGGAGGTCGAGGCGGAGAACAATGCCCGCGCGATCGTCGGCAGCATGGTCGGCAAGCTCGCCCGGGAGGCCCGGTTCGTCGGCATCCACCTGATCCTGGGCACCCAGAAGCTCACCTCATCGACACTGGACAAGGTGCCCGGGGGGTCCGACCTCAAGGTGAACCTGGCGCGGATGGCGTTGGGCAACATGACCCAGGGCGATCGGATGAGCGCGTTCCGCAACCCCATGGAGGCCGACCCGATCGCCGAGCCCCGCATCGGCCGGGGCCTGTTCGAGCCGCTGAATGCTCCCCACCCGATGCTGATGCAGGCCTGGTACGAGGACAACGAAACGCTGCGCGAGGCGCTCACCGAGTCCGGCGCCGAGACGGTGCCACCCCAGCGGGTACTCGACCCGACCGATCCGCGCTACGAGGTCGCGCCGCTGGAGGACTTCGTCGACGTCGTCGAAGAGACCGTCGAGGCGGCCCCGGTCGTCGAGGACCTCGACCTGGACCTGGGCGAGGTCGACCTCGGAACACTGCTCGCCGATGACGAACCGACCCCGCAACCCGAGCTGGACGAGGGGATCAGCCGCGACACCGAACCCGACGGTGCGCCGGCCACTTCCTCGGCTGCGCAGGAACTCGAGGCCGCCTCGGCGGCGGACGCTACGCCGACGGGCCGTCTCGTCCTGTCCGACCTGGGCGAGACCTCGTGGGAGCTGATCGAGGCGCTGGGCGAGGTCCTGGCTGGGGGGGAGGTTGCCGAGGTGGTGGCTGACGTCCATGGGCTGGATGCCGAATCGGAGGTCGGCGCCTCCTACCGCGAGCTGATCACAGACATCACCGATGAGTCCGGGGCGCAGCTGTACGTCCCCGAGCCGCCCGCCGAGCCGGGTGAGGCAGGCACGGACACTGACGACGGCACGGGTGACGGTGAGCCGGAGACCTCGACCGACGAGCAGGATGTCACGGTCACGGACGACCACCCGGACCAGGCAGACGACGGGGACCCGGCTGCGCTCGAGGCCGACCCGGATGGGGACGAGGACGGGTTCGACTTCGGGTTCCAGGCTCCGCCGATGGTGCGCGGCGGCCTCTGACCGCAGCCCCGCGACTGTCCCGCCCACTGGGGCGCAGCGAGGAGGTGCCCCATGGCCGATGAGCACACCCACCCCGGTGGCGACACCGGGGATGTTCCCATGCCTGATGAGGAGGGGCTGGATGGGCCCGGCTCCGGCGACCTCGGATCCGGCCAGAACGAAGCTCCCGGGACCGACGGCCCCAGCACCGGCAGGGCCCTCGCCCAGAAAGGCGCCGAGGCCGGTATCAAGAAGGCCAGCGGATCCGACATGGCCGTCAGCGCCGTGCGGGGAGCGCAGAAAGCCCGCAAAGGGGACATCGTCGGCGGCACCCAGGACGTCGCAGCCTCCGGTGCCGGAGCACTGACCACCGCGGCCGTCGCCGGAACCGGGGTCGGCGCCCCCATCGCCGGTGCGGCAGGGTCCGCCGTCACCACCCTGGCCCAGACCAAAGCCTTCCGGTACGTGCTGGTCGCCGTCGCCGCCCTCACCGCCTGCGCACTGGTGACGCAGGTGATCATCGTCGCCAGCGTCTCCGCGATCATTGCCGGGGCGATCGTCCCGGCCACCGGCCAGACCGCGGTCTTCTCCCAGACCTGCACCGAGACCTCGACGCCCGCGGCCGGGCCCGATCAGGTGGTCGGCTCGGGCATCGAGGAGAAGGCCTGGAACTACCTGCGCGGCGCCGGGTACACCGAGGAGCAGACCGCCGGGGTGATGGGCAACATCCAGCGCGAGTCCGGTTTCAATCCGTTCATCGCCGAAGGTAGCGCCGGCACCCCCAACGTCAGCTCCGGGTGGGGGCTGGTGCAGTGGACCGCCGACCGGCACGCGAAGGTCCGCGACGCCGTCATCGCTGAACTCGGTGACCGGTTCTACGTTGCCGCACCGAGCATGGACCAGCTGCCCGAATCGATGACTCAAGAAGACATCGACACCATGGTGCTGTTCCAGCTGCGCTACATCATCTCCGAACTGGAAGGAACCGAGAAGGCAGCCGGAGACCATCTGGCCGCCACGACCACCGTGGCCGAGGCTACCGAATCGTTCGAGTCCAAGTACGAGCGCGCCGGGGTGGTCGCCCTGTCCGAGCGGATCGCGAACGCAGAAGCGTTCTACGAGAAGTTCGCCGGATCGCCCGTGCCCGATGCCGGCGGCACCCAGGCACAGACCGGGACGGATACGCCCTCGGCCACAATGACCCCCGAGGACGTCGCCTCAGCCACTGGAGCATCGAGCGGCGCTGACTGCGGAGGATCCTCCATCGCCCCCAGCGGGCAGGCCGGGCAGGTCGCCGAATGCCCCAGCGGCACGGAGGGCTGCGTGAACATCGCTGCGCTGACGAAGCCGTCGGCGTCCCTGTCCTGCCCCGACGGCACCAGCGACCACGGCACCACCAACGCCTATTACAGGGGCACCGGCGTCCAAGTGCGCCTGTGCTCCCTCGACGGGACCAGCGACACCGGCGGCGACCCGATCATCATGAACGCCACCATCGCCCCCGCGTTCATGGCGTTCTGGAACGAGGCGAAACAGGCTGGCATCGACCTGTCCTTCACCTCCACCTATCGTTCCCACGCCAAGCAGGAGTCGCTGTATGCGAGCTCGCCCGGCGGTGCGGCGCGGCCCGGCTGGTCCAACCACGAGTTCGGCATGGCCTTCGACATCGGCGGATTCCCGGCCTCCTATTCGCGGCACAACTGCGGCACCACGCAGACCCCGGAGAACGCTTGCTCCTACCCGGGTACCGGGGCGCAGCTCGAGCGGTGGAAGCAGATCCGTGAGCTGGGGCTGAAGCACGGCATGTACATCCACGATGAGGAGTTTTGGCACATCGAGTTCATCCCCTCCGGCCTGAACCGCGACCGCAACATCGACACCTACCAAGGATGAGGAGGGCCCATGTCTGCCGCCGTGCGGCGCACCACCATCATCGTCATCGCCGTGATCGGCCTCGCCCTGCTGGCGGCGGTGGTCTGGGCCGTTGTCGGCCATGAACCCGGCGACGAGGACGCAGACAGCCCCGGGACCGCGGTGATGCCCTCCGACGGCGGCGAGAAGGAACCCGCCGACGCCGGAGGTGACCCCAACGAGGGCGAGGGGTCCTCCGCCACCGACGATGCCGACCAGATCGAGGCAACCGGCGACTACACCGACCCCGAACAGGTCGCCCTCGCCTTCGCGACCACCTACCCGGGCGACATCGAGGACATTTCGGACCCCACCTTCCACGCCTCCCTGGACGGGGTGGACACCTCCCTGGTCGAGGAGATCACCGACCCGCGCATCGAGCACGTCGACCAGAGCACCGACGACAGCTACGAGACCCACGCGTTCACCATCCACGGCACCTACCGCGGCGGCGACGTCCAGGCCTACTCGATCGTCGTCGCCCGACCCAACCTGCCCGAGAAGGATCTCGACTACAACGTCCACTCCTTCGTGTGGTCCCCGACCATGCTCGGCGACGAGGAAGACCCCGGACCCGCCGCAGAACTGGTCGCCCCGATCACCCCGGCCCAGCGTGGCGATCTGCTGCGCACCACCCGCGAGAACGTCATCACCCAGGTCCTCACCGTCAACCCCGAAGAGAGTGACCAGGAGCGCCAGGAGCGCCTGGACGCGTTGATGGTCGAGCCGACCGACGTGAAGGCGCCGATGTCACGCAGCGGACGCTACGGGATGAAAAGCGAGATCACCTCGCAGTTCTACACCACCGAACCAGGAAGCGGCGGGCCGATCCAGATCGGGTATCACGGCACCTGGGTCGACCCCTACGACCCCACCAACACCGGGTCCTGGGCCCTGAACGTCACCATCACCCGCGACGAGGACGGGCAGTTCGTCGTCCAGTCCGTGAGGGAGACTTCAAAGATGAAGGCCACGTGAGCGAGCAGATCGAGGCCGCTACCGTCGTTGCCCTCAACTGCGTCACTACCCCTGCCTTTGACTCCGCGATGAGCCACTCCTAGCATGATTGGAACGATTCAGACCTTGCGTTGGTCCGAGCCCCTCACGGCGAGAGCGGACCGCGTTGGACTCGCATTACTGGGGCCACGACAGGAAGCCCGGGAACGAGGTCCAGGTCGTTGTACGCGGCCATGGATGTTTTGCAAGGCAGAGCTTGCATGGACGCTGGATCCGACGCTCGATGAGGAGGTATTCGTCGTGACCACCAGTAATACCGAACACTCCAGAAGTATGTGGTGGATCGCCCTGGTCAACGGAATGGCCTCCTATATCGACGCTGCAGCGATCGTTTCGTCAGCGACCGCACTGGTCATCTACCAGGAAGCCCTCGGTCTCACCCCCGGGCAGATCGGCACCTTGTCGGCGATGCTCACGCTCTGCATCGCCCTCGGGTCGTTCACCGGAGGACGACTGGGCGACCGGTTCGGGCGCAAACGGGTGTTCATCGTGACGATGGTCGTGGTTGTCATCGGCTCCGCAGCTCTCGTGCTTGCACCCACGTTCGAAGCGCTCGCGTTCGGAATCATCCTGGTGGGTATCGGAACCGGAGCAGACCTGCCGGTGTCGCTTGCCACCATCGCGGAAGCCGCAGGCAACGAGAACCGTGGTCGGCTCATCAGCTTCTCCCAGATCCTGTGGACCGCGGGTATTCTGGCAAGCAACGGGTTTGGGGTCATCGTCGGAGACCTCGGACGCCTCGGCGGTCAGATCATGTTCGGCCACGTCGGCGTGGTTGCACTGATCGTGTTCGTGTTCCGTCTGGGCATCCCGGAGTCTGAGCAGTGGAAGCAGGCCCATCAGAGCGCGGAGACTCAACAGGACCACACCAGCCAGGCCAAGGCGCGCCTGCGGGTCCTATTCAGCAAGCCCTACCTCGTGCCCTTCCTCGCACTGTTGATTTTCAACGTGCTGACGAGCTTCGCCGGCAACAGCAACGGCCAGTTCGGGGCCTACATGTTCGTCAACGTCGGCGGAGCCTCCGTATCGGCCTACTCTGCACTCAGCATCGGAACGGGACTGCTCGGCGCCGCGCTGATCCTAGTGTTCATGAAGGTGGTCGACGGGAAGCACAGGATGAACTGGTTCGCGGCGGGCGCCATCGGCGGGACGGTCGGCTTCGCCGTCCCGGCCATCTTCGGCGTGGGGCTGACCACATTGGTCTTCCAACTCCTGATGATGCAGCTCATGGCAGCATTCGCGTTCGAACCCATCCAGAAAGTTTGGGCGCAGGAATCATTCCCGACGCTACTCCGCACCACGGCGCAGGGCATCATCGTCGGCATCTCCAAACTGTGCGTGGCCGCACTCGGCTTCGTGACCCCGCTGATCCTCGAGACCGGCCCCCGCGCCCTGTTCATTTTCCTCACCGCCGCAGTTCTGATCGGAACCGTTATCCCCTACGTGGTGTTCCGCAAGCACAGCCGGAACGAATTCCGTACGGAGGACGTCGAAGCCGATCCCGTCACATGAAAGAGGATTTCTTGCCTATCAACAGTTCCAACCGACCGAACGTGATCGTCATCTTCACCGATCAGCAACGCTGGGACAGTACCGGGGTGCACGGTAACCCGCTGGACCTGACCCCGAACTTCGACCAGCTTGCCCGGACAGGGACGCATGCCGTCCACGCGGTCACGCCACATCCCGTGTGCGGACCTGCTCGCGCGGCCATTCAGACAGGGCAGTACGGCACGCGTACCGGATGCTTCCGCAACGCTGTTCCGTTACCTAAGACTTCGCGAACCCTCGCCGATTATTTCGGTGCTGCGGGGTACAAGACCGGCTACATCGGAAAATGGCATCTGGCAGGCCAAGAGCCGGTGCCGACCGGCCAACGTGGGGGTTACCAGTCATGGCTCGGATCCGACGCGCTTGAGTTCACCTCGGACGCGTACCGAACAATCATGTTCGATGACGACGACGAACCCGTCAGCCTGCCCGGCTACCGGTCCGACGCACTGTTCGATGCAGCGATACGGTTCGTCGCCGACCACACGGACCCCTCACAGAGCGTCGACATCACGACAACTGGCCCAGGCGGGCCAGACGAGCCCGACAAACAACGGGCACCATTCTTCCTATTCTGCTCGGTCATCGAGCCACATCACCAGAACGAGATCGACGCCTTTCCAGCACCGACTGGATACGCCGAGCACTATCAGGGCCGGTGGCTACCCCCGGACCTGGCTGCCTTGGCCTCCGGCGAGGGCGCCACGGTCCACCGTCATATCGGAGGCTACTTCGGGCAGATCCGGCGGGTCGACGAGGGCCTCGGGCGTCTACTCGATGCCCTGCGCAGCACCGGACTCTTGGAGAACACCATCATCGCGTTCACCTCGGACCACGGATGCCATTTCAAGACCCGCAACGCCGAGTACAAGCGCTCCTGCCACGACGCCTCGATCAGGGTCCCTCTCGCCATGACCGGCCCCGGTCTCAGCGGAGGTCGTCGCATTGATCGACCTGTGAGCACGATAGACCTGCCACCGACCCTGCTCGACGCCGCAGGACTCGAGGTGCCGACCGCGATGCAGGGGCGCTCCCTGATGCCACTAGTGATCGATCCCGACGGGGAAGCGGCCGCCGATTGGCCTGCGGAGGCCTTCATCCAGGTCAGCGAGACCGAGGTAGGACGTGCCCTCCGGACCCATCGCTGGAAGTATTACGTCACTGCTCCCGACGCCGACCCCTGGGAGCAAGCTTCGAGCGACCACTACGTGGAGACCGCCCTGTACGACCTACACCACGACCCCTACGAACTGCATAATCTCGTCGGGCAGGCCTCGCACAGGGACGTGACCGGGCACCTCCGACAAAGACTCATCGACCGAATGGCCGATGCCGGGGAGAACCGACCACATGTGGAGCCTCACGGCGAGGTCCCGGACCCCCTCGGCCAACGCCAGGTCGATCCCAACGTGCATCGAGAGGCCTGGCGACCCACGAGGTTCGCACACCAGCCACGATTGCGCTGAGCAGCGGAGACGACCGTCTCTGTATCCATGCCGTGGTACTTCCTCCTTGCTCATCCCGCAGCGCTGAAGCGCCATTCGACCCGCGGGGAGACGTCGCCTGGGAAGTAGCGGCGACGGCGCAGTTGCAGCCGCAAGATGTACATCCGGGTCGGCACCGAGCCCGATTTGCGGGAGTTGTGGAAAGGGCACAGGGCCTGCTGGTTGCTCATGGCCGTGCGCCCGCCTCTGGACCAGGGGTAGATGTGGTCGCCCTGGGTGGGGGTGTTCGTGCAGCGATGCCAGAGCAGGGGCTTGTGCTCGCAGCGCAGGCCCGCCCGTTCAAACGCCTCTCGCCGCTCCGCGGCCGTGAATGTGCGTCGCGGGTCGCGGATCTCGGTTGCTCCGCCGACGGGTGAGGCGAGTCCGAGGGCTACCAGCGTGACTACGGCGATCGACAGCAGGATCCAGGGGTGATCCAGGAGCAGGCCGATAACGGCTTGGATCGATGACAGAAGCTGTTCGGGGTTCATTGTTTCTCCGAGACCTGGTCAGGTGCCTGAGTGGGCCGGGGCGCCCCTCCCCAGTCATCGCTGGGGGCCATGCTGTCCTGGCCGGCGTCGACGGTGACCACGACAGGTACGGGGACGTACCACGCGCTCCTCGATCAGCGCCTGCCAGGGCTTGGTCCAGACCAGCCCGGCCACGAGAACAACCAGAACGGCCGCCACGGCCAGGTTGATGGCGGCCCGAGAGGTCAACAGCCACCAGGCGGTCACCCAGCCGGTGCGATCCAGTCGCAGTGCGCGTCGTCGACCCTCCACGCCGGGGTCTCCTTTCGGTGGTGTCGAACAGGTGCGGCCGCCGGTGCTCCCCAATGGTGTGTAGGGCGGGGCACCGACGGCCGGACGCGGGACCGGGTGGGTCAGAAGTCGAAGTCGTCGTCACCCGAGTCGTCGTCGCCGGAGTCCGCCTTGGCGGAGGCGCTGGCCTTGGCCTTCGGCTTGGAGGCACCGGACTTGTTGCCGTTGCCCTTGCGGCGGGTCACCTCGGCGGTGGCGAACCGCAGCGCCGGTCCGGCCTCCTCGACGTTCAGCTCGAGGGTGATGCGCTCGTTGCCCTCCTTGTCGGTGAACTCGTTCTGCTGGAGCTTGCCAGTGACGAACACGCGGTCGCCCTTGCCGACCGACTCGGCGAAGTTCTCGCCATACTCCCGCCACAGCGAGCAGCGCAGGAACGTCGGATCGCCGTCCACCCACTCCTCGGACTCCTTGTCGAAGAACCGATCGTTGCGGGCGATGGTGAACGACGCGACCGCGATCTTCTTCTTGGTGTGCCGCAGCTCAGGGTCGGCAGTGAGCTGCCCGACGAACGTGATGCTGTTGTCCGAAGCCATGTGAACTCCTCTTTCGTATCCGTGACATCGCATCTGCTCTGCCACATGGCAGCGGCCCGGTGGCCGCGGCGGGCATCTCCCGCGTACCCGACAAGTGGGCGGGGCTGCCCTGTCGTGGGACAGGAGCGGTCAGCTCGCGCGGGCAGGCGACGCCGCTGGGGCATCGATGCTGGTCGTGGCCGGGTCGATGGCGCCGGAATGGATCGCATCTGTCATCGCCTGCAGTTGGTCGCGCCAGGTGCGGGGGTCGATGACGACACAGCGCAGTCTCGGGGTGGAGATCAGCACCGGCAGGCGTCCGGCGGCGGCTAGATCGGCCAGGCGCCCCCGCAGCGTCGGGGGTGACTTCACGCCGCCGTGTGCGGTCTCCAGCCGCATGACGGAGCCGACCCCTCCAGAGGCAAGCTTCGCGGGGCGCGGGGCCGCCAGTTCGAACTCCTCGCCGGTGGCGTCGGCCAGCATCGTGGCCAGGCGTGCCCACGGCGTGCTGGAGGCCACCTCGGCCAGGTCGGCGACCTCGACACCGTCGCCCCCTGCCGAGGGCGCGTGAGCGGTCGCTGTGGCACGCCCGCGCTCGGGGGAGGTGACGGCATGTGGGCGGCCGGGAGGCTGCGGTGCCTTTCCGCCGGTGCCGCCGGACGGGGAGGTGAGTGGTTCGAGCTCCTCCTCCCCCAGCCCGCCAGTGCGGTCGGGGCTGCTGTCGGTCTCCGCTCCCCCGGGACGGCTTGGAGGCGACGCAGGAGCCGCGATGCCGTCGGCGAGCATCCGCCCCACGGCCAGCTCCGGGTCCCCATCGGCGTCCCGGTCCGGGTCATCGACATCCATGTACTCCAGGCCGGACAGGAAGATCGAATGCTCGACAGACGTCTCGGTACTGGTCTCACCCGTGGTCTCGTCGACCACCTCGCGCTCCACCTCGCGCAGCCGCACCCGCCCGTGGATCTCGACCAGATCACCGGGCCCCGGCATCCCGATCTCCTTGAGGTCGGCGTGGACATCGGCGAACCCGACGCAGCCGATCGAGGAGTGGGAGTTCTCCAGCTCCAGCGTGACCATCCACGTGCCCTTGCGGGTCAGCCGTTCCGTGAACGCAGAGACGACCCCGCCGGTATGGACCCGCGCCCCGTCCTCGCCGGGCAGATTGTGCAGGCCCCGCGGCGGCTTCGCGGCGGCGTCATCGTCCGGGCCCCGCTGGTACAAGGCGGCGATCTGCCGCGACAGCGCCTTGGTGGGGTGGGTACCGGTCACGGCCAGGATCGCCCCGCGTTGCCGTGCCGCCTTCTCCAGGACCGAGTACTCCATGTCCGGGACCCGCACGTCCGGATCCTTGGCCACGGCGCGGGAGGCGATCACATGCCCGAGCCGGAACCCGCCGAAGGAATCGAACGCCCCGGCCTGCGCCAGCGCCGACAGCTGGGCACTGGTGACCGACTTGCGCTTGCCGCCCTCACCGGTGGCGGGCACGTGAACGCGGGTGGCGACATCGGCCATCGACGAATAGGCACCGGACCGGGTGCGCTCGGCGACGATCTCGGAGGCGATCGACCCGACGCCCTTGATCTCGCCCAGCCCGAGCCACACCTTCCCTGACCGGGCGACGGTGTGCTCGTCGGAGGTGTTGATGTCCGGGGCCATCACCTCGATGCCCTCACCGCGCAGCGATCGGATGGTCGCCACCCGCAGGTGCGCCTTGTCGGTGCCGGAGTCGGTGAACCGCAGCACGGCGGCCCCGAACTCGGCCGGCCAGTTCGCCTTCAGGTAGGCGGTCTGGTAGGCGATCACCCCGTACGCCGTGGTGTGGGAGTTGTGGGAGACGAACCCGTCGGCGATGAAGTTGTGCCCGGCATCGTCCATCTCGAGGTCGTAGACCGGCTCCGGCGGTAGGACGCGGATCGCGGTGATCGTCTCGACGACCGCCGCGTGCCCGACGCCCCACTGTCGCTTGCGCCCGTTGTGACGGTAGTCGTGCATCTTGTGGTGTCGCACGCACATCCACTCGAGGTTCGACGGATCATTGTGCGTCCGGTTCCCGTCCAGGTGCGCCCGTTCGAGGCGTCCCTGGTGCTCACCTGGACGCTCGCAGGTCGCCGTCGCGGCGGTGGCCGTGGTCCAGGCCTTCAGGCGGGCGAAGCCGCCATCGACGTAACCGGCGTTGTCGGCTCCCGGTGCGTAGACCTGCCCGCCAGCACGCCGTGACCCTGTCGTTGTCCGGAACTCGGAGAAGTGCTGCTGTTCGAAGCCACCGTGCATGGTCAGCTCATCGCCGACCTTGAGCATCCCCGCCTCGATCCAGGCGCGGTCGGCGCCCATGAGCCGGTGGTTTGCAGTCACCCCGATCTTGCGCCCCGAGTCCGTGGAGATCTCGAGGATTTCGCGGGCCCCGTTGAAGTGGACGTCCCTGACGCGCTTGGGGCGAATGCGGCCGTCGGTGAAGTCGTACGCAAGCACTCTGAACCCGCCCCGATTCGCCTTATCGGAAGGTGCGTCGCGATGGAACTTCTTTACCCACGACTCGCAGGTGGTGCAGACTCGCCGACCAGGGGCTTTATCCTTGCCGCAGGCGCACACCCACCTGTCGTAGTGGCCGGTGCCGTGGATCTTCTCGTACAGCTCCCCCACCGTCCACGTCCGGTTCGCGGTACGCAGCTCGGTACAGGCCCGAATGCACTTATTGAAAGCGTAACTACCCGACCCCTCGAACGCGGTCCACAGTCGCTCCGCAGTGGCCTTCGAGAATGCGGGGATGGGCGTGACGCCGTCCTCGCCGACGCCCTCTCTCTGGGCTCCGGTGATGAAGTCGGCCCGCAGCGAGTCGATCAGCTCCTGCTTCTTCTTCGAGATCGCCCGGCGGAGGTTGTTGGCGCGTGCGGCGTCGAACTTCCCGACGATCTTGCCCAGGCGCATCATCTGCTCCTGGAACAGGATCACGCCCTGGGAGGGGTCCAGCACCGAGGCGATGACCTCCTGCTCGGCGGGATCGTTCGTGAGCGCGTCGTAGGAGACGGGTGCGTGGCCGCCGGCGCGCTGGGCCCAATCGGTGTGCATCCCGGCGCTCATCGGCCCGGGCCGGTAGGCGGCGATCAGCGCGGCCAGGTCATCGAGCGTGCGCGGCCGGGCGGTGGTCAGCAGTTCCCGCATCCCCTCGGATTCCAGCTGGAACACGCCGGTGGAATCGCCGCGGCCCAGCAGCTCCCAGGTCGCCTCGGCGCGCGGCCCGTCCAGGCGCAGGGTCGTCAGGTCGAAGTCGACCTCGTCGCCGTGCTCGGCGAGGGCGTTGTCGTGGGCGGCTTGGGCGATGTCGAGGTTGCGCAGTCCCAGCACGTCCATCTTCAACAGCCCGAAGTCGGCGATCGCCCCTCCGTCCCATTCGGTGACCCATTCGCCCTTGTCCAGCCGCATCGGCACCAGCGGCATCAGGTTCTGGTCGGCGACGACGACGCCGCAGGGATGCTTGCCGGGAGAGACGACCACGCCTTCGAGCACGGCCGCGTACCGGACCATCTGCTGGATCTGCTCGTCGGCCGAGTCGACGTGGTCGCGCAGGGCCTGGCCGGAGGCGTGCCGTTCGAGCGCCGCGGCGGCATCCTTGGCGCTCATCGACGCCGTGTCGGGCGGGTCGGGATCCAGCAGCAGCGAGAGGTTCTCGCTGTCGGCGGGCAGGGACTTTTTCACCTCGGCCACGGCGGTCACGGGGATCTCGAGGTAGCGTCCGGCGGAGTCGAGGGCGCGCTTGGTCTTGTTGGTGCCGTGCATGCCCAGCTGGCACACGTTGTCGTGGCCGTAGCGGACCGAGAGGTACTCGATCACCTCCTCGCGCCGTTCCCGCTCGAAGTCGACGTCGATGTCGGGCATCTCGGTGCGCTCGAGGTCCAGGAACCGCTCGAACAGCAGCCCGCCCTCGATCGGGTCCACGCCGACGATCTGAAAGGCGTAGGAAATGGCGGATCCGGGGGCGGAGCCGCGCCCCGGGCCGACGCTGATCGGCTGCTTGCGCTCGCGCTGCTCGGGCACCTCGCCGGTGTCGTGGCGGGCGATCCAGTCCCCGGCGGTCCAGTCGGAGCGGGCCCAGGCAATCAGGTCCGCGACCAGCAGGAAGTAGTCCATCACCCCGAGGCGGCAGATGACCGACAGCTCGAACTTGATCCGCGCGGCGTGCTCATCCGGCAGAGCCTCGCCCCACCGCGTCGTGGCGCCGGCATGGACGCGGTGCATGAAATAGGAGAACGTGAGCGCCCTCGTGCCCTCGGCGGCGACAGACGGCACCGGGTAGTGCTTCACGTCCCCGGCCTCGTAGCGGCGCCGGTACTCGGCGGGGATCGGGAAGGACGGCACCCGCAGCCTCGGTTCGGGGAACAGATCGTCCTCGATCCGCTCGGCGATGGCCACCGTTTCGTCGCAGCCGGCCTGCCACCGCGGGTCGTCGGGGCGGAGGGCGCGCATCTGGGCGCCGGTGCGGAAGAACTGGCCCTCTCCGGCGAACCGGTAACGGTTCTCGCTGGTCACGGTGCGCTTCTGCCCCAGCGCCATATGGGCCTCATGCACGGTCTGCTCGTCTTCGGCGACGTAGTGGGAATCGTTGGCGACCACTGCCGGCAGATCGTTGCGCTCGGCGATCTCGTACAGGCCCGCCAGCGCGCATTCCTGGGCGGCCTGTCCGTGGTCGGCGAGCTCGACGTACACGTTCTCGCGGCCGACCGCGTTGATCAGCGCCTCGAGGTTGGACTGGGCGCGGGCCCGCTCGGCGGCGTCGGCCTCGGGGTCCTCGCCGGTGATGCGTGACAGGGGCCCGGCCACCGGTCCCCCGATGCAGCCGGTCAGCACGATCAGCCCTTCGCCGTAGCGGGCCAGCAGCTCGTAGTCGATCAGCGGGTGCGTGCCGGACTTGGTCTCCTGGGAGACGTTGGACATCTCGATCAGGTTCACCAGGCCCTGGCGGGTGCGGGCCAGGATCGTCAGGTGCTCGTACTTCTTCGTCTTGGTCCGCGCCTGGGTCCCGTGGGAGGCGGAGCCCTCGGCGTCGAGATCGTCGGAGTCGGCGGCGACCTCGATGGTGCCCGGCTCGTGCCGGGTCCCGGCCACCACGATGTACGCCTCGATGCCGGGGATCGGCTTGACGTCCCCGACCTTCTCGCAGGCGGTCCGCAGCGCGGCCAGGGAGGCCAGCCGCCCGTGATCGGTGATCGCAACCGCCCCTTGATCGTCCGCCGACGCCGCGTCGACCAGACGCCGCACCGAGGACAGGCCGTCGAAGTCGGAGTACTCCGAGTGGGTGTGGAGGTGGACGAACCTAGCGCTGCTCACCAAGACCCCTTTCCGCCAGAGGTGACCGTGCACGGCGAGACAGTGGGCGGAGGATCGCTCTCGCGGGACACGGGCTGGCTGTGGCCGTCGCCATGCTGTCAACGCTCTTCCTCACGCTTGCGGTCCCAACATCATCGGTGCAGGTCACGACGGGTTCCCACCCTGCTCCCACCCCATCCCGACGCGGATGAGGCTTCATCGTCGCTGGTCAGACCCCATATACCCTCATTCCGTGCATCCCGTACGGTGCGTGTGCATACGTGTGGGGCGTTGATATTGATTTCTCCGGCGGGCCGTGGCGACGACTGCTTGCGGTCCCAACAACATCGGTGCAGGTCAGAGCGCGTTCCCACCCTGCTCCCACCACATCCCGACGCGGATGAGGCTTCATCGTCGCTGGTCAGACCCCATATACCGCCATTCCGTACATCCCGTACGGTGCGTGTGCATACGTGTGGGGCGTTGATATTGATTTCTCCGGCGGGCCGTGGCGACGACTGCTTGCGGTCCCAACATCATCGGTGCAGGTCAGAGCGCGTTCCCACCCTGCTCCCACCCCACCCCGACGCGGATGAGGGTTCATCGTCGCCGGTCAGAGCCCGCATACCCTCATTCCGTACATCCCGACGGTGCACAGTACACATATAGGGGAAGTGGAGATACATACATGTGGGGGTACCCCCATATATATATATCTATTAATCTAGAGAGTCATAGGTATGTATGTATGTAGTGGGGGTATCTGGGCTCTGACCAGCAGGTTCGATGGGTGGAGCAGGGGGCGGAGCATGTTGGGACTGTGGGGACTAAGAACCGGAAATCCGCCGTGACCTGCACGGACGATGCTCCCACCCAGGGTGGGACCACGGAACGGACGCCCCGAGCCGCGACCGGGTCGGCCTCCTTCGCATATGTCCCCGGTGAAGAGACCGCTCAACACCGGAGGACCCGATGCACACCCGACGAGCCCGCTACCTGCTCCAGCCCGGAGAGAGCCCGACCCTTCCCGAACGCACCGTGGCCCAGGTGCTGCGGATCGGCCTGGCCCGCGACATGCTCGGACTGGACGACGAACGGATCCTCACCTCCCCCGCCGTGGCGTTCCCGCTGCCGCGCTACCTCGACGGCGCACCGCTGCGCGGAGCCCCCGGGGTCAGACCCGACGCCCTGCGGTACCCGTTCATGTGGCTGCCCGAACCGCTGCGTCAGCGACTCGACGTCGACACCGGCGACGGGGCCACCACGTGTGAGAGCGATGACGCCTGGGCGCTGCGGATCGCCTTCGAGATGTGGGGCTCGGGGCTGTACGACGTCGAATCCGGAGGATGGCTGGACGTGCTCGCCCTGTACGACCTCGACGCCGACGATCCCGCGACCCAGGACCGCATCGCCGCGTGGTGGGCCGGCGCCGACGACGCAGACCTCGACGCCATCGACCTGTCGGGCGTGTCCGTGCCCGAGGCCGACGAGGACTCCGACTGGGCCTCCATCGCCGCCCTGGCACTCGTGGAAAGCTTCGACAAGGCCTCCATGGCGCTGTCCGCGATCGACACCGTCGCCCTGTGCGAACTCGTCACCGAGGGCGACCTGTCCGCGCTGGGGACCTCCGACCCGGCCCGTGCGGTCTCCTCGCTGCTGGCCGTGGCCCGCACCCGCTTCACCTCCCAGGACGAGGTCTCCGCACTGCTGGCCCACCTCCATCGCCAGGCCGATCGTCCCGGAGCCGACGGCGCCCGCCTGGTCGCCGAGATCATCCCGCAGGTCTCGGAGATCGCCCAGGGGCTGTGGCTGGCCTACGAGCCGGTCCTGTCCGAAGTGATCGCCAGCTTCGAGCCCGACGAGAATGCGACGGAGGAACACGCGTGAGCGAGACCTCGACGCATGTCCAGCGCACCCGGCACAAGGTCCCCGGGTTCGACCCGCACAACGACGCGCACGTCGCCGCGGTCGAGAAGAAGATCTCCGAAGCCGCCGGCACCGGGTTCCGCGTGGTCGGGTTCGACCCCGACACCGAGACGGTCACCCTCGAGCGCAGCCGGGCCGTGACCGAAGTCGCCGCCGAGCGGGGCACCACCCGGCTGATCGCCAGCTTGCGCACCGGGGCGAAGCCCTCCGACGGGGACCGGGAGGCGGTGCGGCTGGAGAACCAGCACCCCGGCTACACCATGACCCGCTTCGAACCACACCTGAACAACGCCGTGCTCGAACAGATCTCCGAGGACGTGATCCGCTGCCGCGGGGCTGTGGCCAACGCCCTGTCCGTCAAGCCCTGGCTCGTCCAGACATCGGCCCGCCCCGACGGCGGATACTCGCTGGAGCTGCCCAAGACGTACATGCCCTCCAAGCACGACGACAAGCTCACCGAGGTCGCCGAGAGCGTCGTCGGGGCACCCGGCTGGTACGTCGACATCGACCCCAAGACGCTGGCCGCCGAGATCATCCCGGCCGAGCCGCCGACATTCCAGGCGCTGATCCCGTTCCCGTTCGAGCGGGCCATCCCCGAGTTCACCTCCCCCGCCGACACCGCCTGGGCCAAGATCCCGCTGGGACGGTCCCTCGCCAGCCCCGGACAGGACACGGGGCCGGAGTACTGCCTGGACCTCACCAGCGCCTCTCACACGCTGCTGCAGGGCCTGCCGATGTCCGGCAAGTCCGTGAACATCAACGCCTTCGCCTACTGGATGATCCACGCCGGCGCCGAGCTCGCGATCGTGGACACCCCGGACAAGGGCGTCGACTTCGAATGGATCAAGCCGTACGTCCGCGACGGCGGCTGGGGCTGTGAGTCCTACCAGGCGATGGTCGCGACCTGCTCGATGGTCTACGCCGAGGGCAAGCGCCGCGCCGCCGCCTTGAAGAAGCGCGGGATCAACAACTGGTTCAACGTCACCGACGACCCCACCTTCCGGCCGCTGGTGCTGATCGCCGATGAGTACACCGGGCTGATGACCGAAGAGCGGGTCCCCAAGGCACTGCCGAAGGACCACCCGATGCGCATCGAGGCCGAGGCCACCAACGGCTACAAGGACATGATCGCCACCTTCATCCAGAAGATCGCGTTGGAGATGCGGTTCGTCGGCGTGCACGTATTCGTCTCCACCCAGCTGGGCAACACCAAGACCGGGGTGTCGACGGCGCTGAAGGCCGCCTGCGGCAACCGGTTCCTGATGGGCCCCAACGCCTCCGACAACCAGCGCGCCAACGCGTTCGCCGCCCCAGACGCCGTCGCCGACGTGCCCGCCAACGTGGCGACCACTGCGGGGGTGTCCAAGGGCGTCGGGGTGTCCGAGACCGAGGGCCAACCATCGCGGGTGTTCAAGGGCTACTTCGCCACCCCCGACCAGTTCGCCGCCGGCCTCGAGGCGTCCCCGCGGCTGCGCCGCACCACCCGCCCGGAGCCGACCCGGGCCGAGGTCGCCGAACACACCGGCATGGACGACCTCGACCACAGCCCCGGCCAACTCGCAGGCGACGACCCGTGGAACGGACGACGCGTGCCGAAGGCGGAATCCGATCGGGTCTACTCCGAGGACGGCACCGAACTCACCGGTGCTGCCGCGGCCGCCCGTGCCGCGAAGAACTCCGGGGCGTGATGTGGGCCGGCGCAGGAAGCGGGGATCAACAGCCCCGGCCTGCGTCACGACCGCCTTCAGCCAGGTGTCGGGCCCGCCCGCTCGGCATCCTGGAGTGCAAGGCGGTATGCCTGGCGAAGGACCTCGACCTGAGCAGGGTTGTAGAGGTCGGTCACGGCCTGACGAAGGGCCCGCCTCGATTCGCCCTCACGGTTCCCCGCTGCGACGGGTGCATTCACCGTGCTGGGGTAGCGGTCATGAATGGTGCGCAGCACCGGTGCAAGCTTCGCGGCGACGGCACGTACGGTGTCTCCGTCCGCATCGGCTGCCAAGGAGTTGAACACCTCGTCCGCTTCCTGGTGATCGGCCGTGATGAGGCGCAGGTCCCGAATGCCCTGCTCGTCGTACAGCGCAGTGCTAATCATCATCATCGCCCGGTCCGCCGGCGTGAGACTCCCCGCCACCGATTCGAAGCCGGCAGGAACGTCGACCCCAGTCCGGAGGGCCAGCAGAATGCCCAGCTCGGCGCGGACGGCCTGCTGTCGTGAGATGGAGTCGGCCAACTGAGTATCGAGCCCGCGCAGGACTTCGGCGTAGCTGTCGTCGGACTCCCCAGCTTTCGCGATGTCGGCGAGAGACATCCCCAGCTCCCGCAGCCGCTTGATCTGCAGTAGCCGCACCAGGTGGGGCGTGCCGTACTGCTTGTATCCGTTCGTCGCTCGTCCGGGCTCCTCGAGCAGCCCTACTGCGTGATAGTGCCGCAACGTCTTCACGGTCGTCCCTGCCAGGTCGGCAAGCTGGCTCGTGCTCCAGGCCATCAGCGGTCTCTCGGGGGGATCAGCATGTACCCATCATCGACGACCGGGACGAGAAGCGACAGCGCGTTCTTGACTGTGCCCCAAGGGCACGGTTTCGGATAGTGGCGTACTCACCACTGATCCTCAGGAGCACTGTTCGTGAACAGCACCATAAAGACCAAGCGACGTCTCGAGGCCGAGGAGCTCTTTGCCGATCCCGCCTTCACCTCCCCCACGATCTCCCCGGACGGCACCTTGATCGCCTACCTCGCCCCCGCCCACGGGAGGCGCAACATCTGGGTGCGCGGAATCGACGAGGAGCACGAGGACGCGCGCTGCATCACCCATGACGCCAGGCGCGGGATCTCGACCTACTTCTTCACTGAGGACCCGCCCTGGCTGCTGTACCTCCAGGACACCGACGGTAACGAGGACTGGCACCTGTACCGCGTCGATCTGCACTCCCCGGACGCCCCGGCCGTCGACCTCACACCGATGCCGCCGGGATCGCGGGTGTTCGCAGCGGAGATGCTGCGCTCCCGGCCAGGGTGCGTGCTCGCGACCATGAATCGTCGGCCCGCCTTCCTGGACACCTACTTGATCGATGTCTCCACCGGTGAGAGCACCCTCCATCACGAGCAGTCAGAGCCGGCGCAGAACCTGCTTCTGGACGGTAACGGAGAGGCTGCATTCCTCGCCCGAGTCACGGAGGACGGAGACACCGAGTTCTCGGCGATCGACCCCGTCACCGGGGAGCTCCGTGAGCTGATCCTGATCTCGGGCGCGGACCATCCGATGGGGGTGGAGATCCAGCAATCAACACCGGACGGCACCGGGCTCGTACTCGGCAGCTATCTAGACGGCGATGACCTGCAGCTGGTGCGGATTGAACGCGAGAGTGCAGAGGTGAGCGTGCTCGCTGGGGTGGAGGGCTGGAACCTCGACATCCTCAGCGTGCTGGCCCCGGGTGTGCTGCCGCCGACGCTGTTCACCGACCGCCGCACCGGAGCGATCCTCGCCGCCCGCTTCACCGGTCCCCGTCCGCGCATCGAGATCGTCGACCCGGAATTCGCCGAGGTCCACGCCGTGCTCGCCGAGCTGTCCGACGGAGTCCTCGGCTCCTTGTCCTCGGACGTATCGGGGCAGCGCTGGGTCGCAACCTTCCTCAGCGACCGCGACCCGCACGTCGCCTGGTTCCACGACCGCACCACCGGCGAGAGCCGCCGCCTGTTCCGCCCCTACCCGCATCTGGATCCCGCAGACCTCGCCCCGATGGAGCCGGTCGAACTGACCGCCCGGGACGGTCTGGCCCTGCACGCGTTCCTCACGCTCCCGCCCGGGATCCCGCCCCAGGGGCTGCCGCTCGTGCTCGAGGTCCACGGCGGGCCCTGGGTGCATGACAGCTGGGGGTACAGCCCGCAGGCTCAGTTCCTCGCCAGTCGCGGGTATGCAGTACTGCAGGTGAACTTCCGCGGCTCCTCCGGGTACGGGCGCAGGCACACCCGCGCGGGGATCGGAGAGTTCGCCGGGGCAATGCACGAGGACCTGCTGGACGCGGTGGACTGGGCGATCGCGCAGGGAATCGCCGAACCGGAGCGCGTGGGAATATTGGGTTCCTCCTACGGCGGCTACGCCGCCCTGGTCGGTGCGGCATTCACCCCCGAGCGCTTCGCCGCGGCCGTGGACATCGTCGGCATCGCCGACCTGGCGAGCTTCATCCGGAGCCTGCCCCCAGTCAGCCGCCCCTATCTGCGCAGCAACTGGCTCACCTACGTCGGCGATCCCGAGGACCCGGTGCAGGAGGAGGACATGCGTGCCCGCTCTCCGCTCACCCACGTCGACCGGATCACCACTCCCCTGCTGATCGCCCACGGCGCGAACGACGCCAGGGTCCCGCGCGAGGAGTCCGACACCATCGTCGCCTCGCTGCGCGAGCGCGGCGTCACGGCCCAGTACCTGTTGGCCGACGACGAGGGGCACGGCTTCGCCAACCCGGAGAACCAGATCCGCCTTCAGCAGGCGATCGCAGAGCACTTCGCGACCCACCTGGGGTGATCTCCCGCGCGGAACGGCACGACTGACGAGAAGGAGCGAACATGGACATCAGCTGGGACGAGCACGGGACGGCGACAATCACCGCCGAGGACGAATGGGAGGCGTGCCGGGGCTTCGGCTACGCGCAGGCCCTCACCCATGCCACCGCGATACTGGAGCTCTACGGGATCGCCCGAGGACGTGCTGCCGCCCTGTGGGGCGAGGAGTTCCTCGAGGGCGACCTCCAGCACGCGCAGCTCGGTCTCGACGCCGCCGTGGACACCTGGTGGCAGGAGCAGCAGACGGGGACGCGCACACGCCTGCAGTCATTCTGCGACGGCGTCAACGACGCGTGCAACGAGGATCCTTCACTGGGCGGTGACCGTCGCGAGGCGCTACCGGTGGGCCCGCGTGATGTCATCGCCCACACCTTTGCGCTGTTCTTCGGGTTCGCGCGCTTTTGGGACCAGGGGCTGGCCTTCCCGGCGGCTGGCGGTCCTGGTCTCCTGGGCGGTGGATCGAGCGCGTGGGCTGTCAGCGCGGAGAAGTCCTCGAAGGGTGAGGCGCTGCTGCTGATCAACCCGCATATCCCGTGGATCGCCCCGTACCGGATGTTCGAGGCGCGGACCCTCTCCCCGGACCGCAACTGCCACGGTGCGACACCGATCGGGTTTCCCTGGCAGTCCTTCGCGTACACGGAGCACGTGGGGTGGACCCATACCGTGAATCCGCTCCCGCAGCTGTGGGTGTACGAGCTCGAGGTTTCCGACGATCACTATCTGCACGACGGCGTTCCCGTCCCGTTCGAGATGCGGGAGCACCTTGTGGCGGTCCGCGCCGACGACCCGGTGGCCGTGACGGAGCGACGGAGCGTGCACGGCCCGGTCATCGACGCTCCCGACGGCACGCCGGTCGCCATCCGGGTCGCCGGCGTGCTGCACCAGCCGGTGACGACCGCGCTCGAGTGCTGGTGGCGGATGTCCCTCGCCGAGACCGTCGAGGAGCTCTTCGACGTGCAGGAGCAGTGGCCGCTGCCGATGTTCAACATCCTCGCGGCGGATTCGAGCGGGTCGATCGGTGCCGCCTTCTGCGGTGCCACCCCGGCTCGCCCCGGTGGGGCCTTCGACGACTCCCGGCGACGGCTGCCCGGCGACGACCCCGGACAGCTCTGGACCCACCTGAACTCTCCACAGAGCCTGCCCCGGGTCGTGAATCCGGACTGCGGCTGGGTCCAGAACGTCAACGAGACGCCATGGTGGTTCTGCGACCCGCCGCTGGACCCGGCGCAGCATCCCGACGGCATCGCGCCCGCTCCCGACCAACTCCGCGACATCCGGTCCCCGCTCTCCCGGGCCGCCCTGGATCGCCCCGGACCGATCTCGCCCCACGATCTGCTGGACCTGAAATGGGGCACCTGGACCCACCTGGCCGACATCGTCCTCGACGACCTCCTCGACGCCTGCACCGGCATCGCAGACCTTACTGAGGCCGCGGACGTCCTGCGCGCCTGGGACCGTCGCGCCGATGCGGGCAGCCGCGGATACCTGCTGTTTCACTTGTGGGCACACGATCACTTCCCGGTCGGCGACGTCGTCATGGACGACAGCCGGTTGACGCCTTCCCTCGAGGCTGGCGGGCTCCCGAGGGGACTGCGCGACCCGGCCGCGGCCGCCGAGGCCCTCCGCCGCGCGGCACATCGGATGACCGAGCTGGGCAGGCCGTTCGACGCTCCCTACGGCCGGGTCGCCCGAATCGGGACCGACCCCGACGACGCTCCGGCCAGCGGAGGACCCACCTACTTCGGCCTGTTCAAGTGCCTCGAGATCCTCCCCGCCGAGGGGGCCTGGCCAGCCATCGGCGGGGACACCTGGATCTGTCTGGTCCAGTTCGGCCCCCGCACGCCGATCGCCGAGGGGCTCTTGCTGCCCGGGCCGGCCTCGGAGGAGGGCGCCCCCGCACACCGTTCGCCAGCGGCCCGCTACACCCGCGACGAGCTCGTCCCCCACCCGCCGCTGACCTGAACAGGGTCGATGACCGACCACGCCGCAAGACTCGACAACCTGAGGGCGCCCCGTGCGGTCCTGTCATCCGCAGCGTGTCCTTCGCCGTGCTTCGCGGGACCGTGCTCGGCCTCGTCGGACTCTTGGTCGCCACCGGAGCGGTCGGTGCACAGATATCTGTCCTCACCTCGGCTCAGCTCTATCGCACCCGCGAACCATAAGGAGACACATGACCACACATCCGCATCCGAGCACCGACGACTGGGCGACCTCCACGCCTCGTGCACCACGCCAGCCCTTCGGTGCGCATCTGGAGATGGACTGGTGGGTCCCAGTGCTCCTGACGGTGGTCGTCGTCGCGGCCACCTATCTCCTGCAGGTGCTGCTCCTCGGTGCCGCCGCCGTGGTGGAGATCCGTCTGCTCGGCAAAGACCCCGCCGACTCCTCGCTCACGCCGCTGACGTACCTGGCAAAGGACCTGTCGATCATCCTCCTGGCTCCCCTGACCCTGTTCGCGCTGTCAAAGGCGGCACGGGTGCCCTGGCGGTCCGCTCTCCGGACCACGGGTGACGTTCGATGGAGCCGCCTGGGTGCCTACCTCGGGGTGTTCGCGGTTCTCATGGTGACCACGAACCTCGCCCTCCAGCTGATCCACCCCTCGCCGCTATCGCTGTTCGCCGTCACCGGTACCACGGTGGCGCTGCTCGCCATGGTGTTGCTGACGACTCCTTTACAGGCCGCTGCCGAGGAGGTCGTCTTCCGCGGCGTGGTCACTGCCTCCTATGCCTCATGGATCCGAGCGGTCCGTCCCGCCGTGATCGTCGGCATCATCGGCTCGAGCACGCTGTTCACCGTCCTGCACACGAGCGCTGACCCGTGGATGATCCTGAACTATCTCGGCCTCGGGGTGAGCTGCGCGCTCATGGCCCTGCTCGGACGGGGCCTCGAGGCTCCCATCGCCTTCCACGTCATGAACAACGTCTTCGCGATGGGGATCGGCGCGCTCTTCGCGGGCGGTGGCGGGATCGGCCAGGAGCGTGGCGCCGGATCCGCCGGACCCTACCTGCTCCTATTCCTCCTCGCTGAGGCCATCGCAGTGCTGATCGTCTGGCAGACCGAGAATCGATGTCCTCACGCCAAGCGCTGATCACTGAGCGCCTCGATGCCCGGGGATGTCGGCGCGAACTCATCACGGTCGGGCGCGGCTGGTCCACGGCCGCGCGGTGCCGTTCACTCCGTGGCCGAGTAGGGCACGGCACCTGCGCCTGGCATCCACCGAGGAGCGAGGGCCATGTCCGCCGCGGCGTACAGTGCCTCCGACTCTCTCTGTGCCAGGGAATCCGCGGCGGGCAAGGCGCGTTCCAGTGCCAGGCCGTTGAGGACGGTGCCCAAGTAGCGCGCTCGTCGCGGTATCTCTGCGACCGGCAGAGAGTCGACCTCGTCGGCGAGCCTCTCCAGCCATCTCTCCATCCGGCGTTGGCCGTCGCGCTGGATCGCGAGATAGGCCTCACGGATCGGCTCCGTCTGCTCCACCGTCACGAACGCCTCCATGAGCAGGGTCATCGACCGGCGAGCCTCAGCGCTGGTCCCGGACATGTCGAGCACCTTGCGCAGGGAGTGGACGAGCCGATCCCGGGCGGGGATGGAGGTGTCGCCGATGCTGCTGTCGGGGAGCATCCAGTCATAGACACGCTGCATGACCGCGTCCCGCAGCACCTGCTGGGTGGGGAAATGATGGCGCAGCGAACCGGTGCTCACCTCGGCGCGCGTCGCGACCGCGCGCACGCTGAGCCGTGCGGCCACCCCGTCCTCTCGGATGATGGCGGCCGCCGCAGCAAGGATCCGCTCGCGCGTGCTCATCTCTGGTCGCTCGACCACACACCCACCTTTCGTCTAATACAGCGTACTAGAACAGCGTGCTAGCGTGCCGACAACCCGACTAGCACAGCGTGTTGGTTTCGTGTCGAGTACAGAGGAGACATCTCTGATGTTCCAGCGATGGAGACGCCGTAGGGCGGTCAAGCGCATTACTCCCGGCGACGGCAGTCCGCTGCGTCGGTTCCGGGTATGGCAGCTTCTGAGCCGGTCTCTGATGCACCTGGACCTCTTCGCCAGCGACGGTCCGGCGCGGTACACGGTCGATGTGCGGCAGTGGAAGACTGATGAAAACGGATACGTCATAGTGCACCTCTACTGGAACGACCGGCAGCACGCGACATCGAGGGCGCCCGCGCTGTTCCCTGTCGAGGGCGGGACGATCGAGGTCGCCACCAGCGCCTTCGGCCTCAAGCGCTGCCACTACGTCACCGCCGAAGGCACGACGCATCAGCTCACGCCCGATCCCCGCTCCGCGGAGGGCCGGCGTGCCCGCTTCGAGCACCGTAGACCAGGGCTCAGCCGCGTGGTCGGGGCCGTCTCTATCGTCGCGCTCCTCGTGGGCGTGGCGTTGCTGCTGCAGCAGATCGCCGTACCGGTCCTGCAGATTCCCCCGGTCGCCGAGCGAATCGGGCCGGTCGAGCCGCTCGTCCGCCTGCCGTTGTGGCTGACCATCACGCTCGCGATCACGACAGCAGCCGCGAGCACGGAGCGCGCACTGCGTCTGCGCTACCACTGGCTGCTCGACGCAGCTGGCAACTGACCAGCACAGTGCCCCCGACTCCCGACCCCAGGAAGAAGCCCGTGAGCTTTCACCCCGTCCGCACCACGCCCCGGCGCTTCGGCGCGCATCTTTCCCTGACCTGGTGGAAACCGCTGGTCATCATCGTGGTTCCCCCGTTGGTGATGATCATTCTCCAGATCGCTCTGTTCGCCATCGTGGGTCTCATCGATCACGGGAGCGGCCAGACAGAGGCCGTCGGCCCGCTGCAGTTGCTTGCAGTGAACCTCAGCATGGGAATCACCGGCGTGCTCACCGTCCCACTGATCTGCTGGTGGGCGAAGGTGCCCTGGCGATCAATCCTCAGCGCCCCTCGGGCGTTCGACCAGCGCCGGCTCGCTGTTTATCTGCTGTGGGCGCTCGGGGTCACAATCCTCGCCAACGCAGCACTGGCACTTCTTGCTCCCGAACAAACCCCATGGGTCGGCGTCGGGTTCACCGGGACGACGATGGCGCTCCTCGTGGTCATCGTGCTAACCACCCCCCTGGCTGCGGTGTCGGAGGAGCTCATGTTTCGGGGCGCGGTGATGCCAGCCGTCGCCTCCTGGGTGCGTCCAGAACGGATCGCCCTGGCTCTCGGCGTGATCGTCTCGAGCCTAGCTTTCGCGACCACGCACCTCGCAACGGACCCCTGGTTGTTCGCCCATCACGTCTTCCTCGGTCTGGCCACCGCGGTGATGGCGATCCGCAGCAGGGGGCTTGAGGCCCCGATCGCCTTCCACGTCGCGAACAACACCTTCACCGCCGTTCTCAATACCCTTCTCGCAGGAGGGGGAGACTTCAGCGTCGCCCGGACCGCCGGAGCGGGTGGGCCTCACCTACTCATTCCGGCTCTCTTCGTCCTCGCCCTCGTCATCGTCGTCTGGAGACGGGAGGGGAATGCTGCGGAGCCTGAGGCGATGAGTACCCGGCATGCGAAGGGTGTGCGCTGATGGAAGACCTCATTCCAACAGAACATCAACTCACCCGCCCTTTGTACGATGCCTGCCCGCAACCACCCTTAGTAGACCGTGTCGAGGTCTCCCTCGCTTCAGTCCGCGACGTCTGTCCCGCTGTAGCGCACCTGTCCACCGACCGGGGCGAAGCGCTGTCCTCGCTTGCCTAGCGCACGTTGGCCAAAGGACCACCCGATGCGCATCGAGGCCGAGACAACCAACGGCTACAAGGACATGATCGCCACCTTCATCCAGAAGATCGCGCTCGAGATGCGGTTCGTCGGCGTGCACGTGTTCGTCTCCACCCAGGTGGACAGCACCAAGACCGGGGTGTCGACGGCGCTGAAGGCCGCCTGCGGCAACCAGTTTCTGATGGGCCCCAACGCCTCCGACAACCAGCGCGCCAACGCGTTCGCCGCCCCCGATGCGGTCGCCGAGGTGCCCGCTAACGTCGCCACTACCGCCGGGGTGTCCAAGGGCGTCGGTGTGTCCGAGACCGAGGGGCAGCCCTCGCAGGTGTTCAAGGGCTACTTCGCCACCCCCGAGCAGTTCGCCGCCCGGCTCGATGACGCCACGCATCTGCGCCGTACTACGCGCCCGGAGCCGACTCGTGCTGAGATCGCCGAGCACACCGGCATGGACGACCTCGACCACGGCCCCGGACAACTCGGCGATGACGATCCGTGGAACGGGCGCCGCGTGCCGAAGGCAGAATCCGATCGGGTCTACTCCGACGACGGCACCGAGCTGACCGGTGCTGCGGCCGCTGCCCGAGCGGCCCGAAAGAGCGGCTGACGACCGGGGACGGGGTGCGCCGCCCACTTCCCCATTGGGCAGGGGTGTAGGGCAGTCCTGCCCAGCGGGGAGCGGCTCTCGGCGGCCGCTCCCCGCCCCTCATCGACCACGTTGAAATCTCCCGCCCACTTGATCCGGTGCACGCCCTACACCCACCGATCAAGGGAGCACCCATGAGCATCCCCCTCACGGACCTCGCCACCGACTCGGCCGCGGGAGCCTTCGCTCTCCGCATCGGGGACCGGGAAGTGCGCGCGGACCGCAACGATGAGCTGCTGGCCGTCATCATCGGCGACGACTACCTCGACGAGTCCGATCCGGAGCTGTTGTTCCTGATGCGGCTGGAGCACGCGATCATCATCGCCACCGCCGTGCAGGAATCGCTCGTGGCCGCCGCCGTCCAGAACCACGACCTCGACGAGACCACCGACGAGAACACCTGGACCGCACTGCTGGCAGGACGGGAGACCGCCGACCCCGGCGTGAGGTGGGAGCACAAGGTGCCGCTGGTACTGGTGACGGCCCTGTTCGCCCCCTACACCGACCGGGACCGACCCGTCGGCAACATCGCCTGGATCGACCCCATCGACGACGTCGCGATGCTCGACTCGCTGCAGGGCCTGGGCATCATCGAGGTGCTCGAGCACGACGACCTGGTGGTGTGGTCCTGATGCCGACCGCGACGCTGACCGGGACGATGCCGCACCGATCGGTGACCACCGAGGACCCCGACCGGGTCGTCCCGCTGGCACCCCGCATCGTCGAGTACCTGTGCGGCCAGTGCGAGATCACCACCACCGCGAAGCTGCACGCGCAAGCACCGATCCCGCAGCTGTGGCCCTGCCGCCGCTGCCGCACCGGCGCCGAATGCACCATCGAACCCGACGAGGGCGTCGAGCTGCTCGGCCTGCCCGTGGCCTCGAAGCTCCCGCCGCGGAAGACCCACTGGGAGCACGTGCGAGACCGTCGCAGCGACGCCGAGCTCGACCAGCTCCTGGCCGCCCGCCTGGACCTTCTGCGGGCCGGGAAGCTGCACTCCGCCCCGTCGCACCGGTGACTCGTCCCGCCGCAGCCGCCGTGCGCCCACTTGCGCGGGTGAGGCCGGAGATCCCGGCCAGGCTGGAGGGCGATCACCGTGATGGGCGGACACCATGCGATCAGCGGGGCGGCGGCCTGGCTGGCCTTGACCGGCTCCGCTACGATCGGCGACCGAGCTCTCGGCGCCGGGGTCCTGGACCTAACCGGACCGGAGGTACTGGCCGGGACCGTGGTCGCCACCGGGGCGGCACTGCTGCCGGACATCGACCACCCCAGCGCCACGATCGCCCGCTCGGCCGGGGCCGTCTCCAGGCTGGCCAGCTCCGCGATCTCCTCGGCGACCGGGCACCGCGGCGCCACCCACACCCTGCTGGCTGTCGCCGTCTTCACCGCGCTGGGGGCCGTGGTCGCCGGCCTGGGGTGGAGTTTCCGCGTCCCTGTCGTCGGCCCGGTGCAGATCGGGGCGGTGGTCGTCGTGGCGGTGCTGTGCGCTTTCGCGGTGCGGGCGTTGAAGCTCGTCTCCGGCGCGCTGCGGCCCTGGCTGATCGGGATCGGGGCGGGGCTGTTGGTCGGTGTCGCGGCCCCGGCCACGTCGGTGTGGCTGCCGGCGGCGATCGGGCTGGGGGCGCTGGTGCATCTACTCGGCGACCTGGTCACCACCGACGGGATCCCCTTCCCCACCTGGCCGCTGGTGCTGAAACCTTCCGAGCGCTCCTCCTCGCCGCTGTGGCAGGCGGACGGGGATGTGGCCGTGCCGATCCTCGGCAACGCCGGAAGCGCCCGGGAATGGGCCCTGTGCGCCGTGCTGAGCCTGTACGTCGCCGTCGCGGCCGTCGCCACGATCCTGCCCTGACCTGATGCGCCCCCGACGCCGTCCCGCCACACGCAGGCCTCGCCCACTATCCCCGTCCAGGCCCTTACCCGCAGGAGGAGAACGACCCCATGGCTTCGCTGATCGAGTCCGTCCGCAAGCTGCACGGCCCGCACCTGGTCGCCCACGAGAACGGCTACGACGTCGACGTCACCTGTGACGAGTGCACGCGGCTGCGACTGGAGGCTCTGGACCAGGCCGCCGGGCAGGGCGAGGACCTGGCCTACTGCGCCGAGAGCGTCCGCGTGCCCTACCCCTGCCCGACCCGGATCGTCGCGGGCACGACCGAGACCGAGGGGCGGGAGGAAGCGGCGCGGATGCGGCTGGACCGCCTGGCTATCCAGCGCGAGGAGATCGAGGAGCAGATCGAACGACTGGATGCGGTGATCGCCCTGATCCGCCGAGACCTCGGGGAGGCTGACGACGAGGTCGACGACATCGAGGACGCCCGAGAGCACGACGACGAGCAGCCGGAGTCGATCGAGGTCGAGGAACCCGCCTCGCCCAAGCCCGCGAGGAAGGCCAAGACCAAGGCCGAGGAGCCCAAGACCGGCGACACGAACAGCGAGGAGTCCCCCGCCGAGCCGGAGGAGTCCGGCGACGAGTTCGACTTCTGACCCCGGACAAGTCGCGTCCCGTCACGACGGTGCTTCGCCCACTTCCTCCGGTGAGCATCCATCTACGGGAGGAACCGACATGGCGCCCATCGTGCGGAAACGAGACACCGGTGAGTCCGGCTACAAGGGCGAGTTCGGCACTGTCCCTCGCTCCAAGGCCGACGTGTCCGTCGACGACCCCACCGCGATCGTTCACGTCGGGGAGGGGACGAACGGTCCGGGCCGTCGATGCGGATGTCCACCTGGGCGGTGGAGCGGGCCGAGCAAAACGCGGAGCTGGCGAACCGCCGTCTGGAGCGCGCGGCCGCCAAGGCGCAAGCCGCTCGGGACCGCGCCACGATCGCTGCGCGCAGGTTCGCCGCTGACGTGAAGACCCGGGATACGCGCGGTCCCCGTGACGATCACGAACGTGCACGAGTCCACACGGCCCCGATACGGCTACCCGTACGGTGACGAGCCGTATACGGTCATCACGAGGCGCGACGCCGACGGCCATGAGAACGTGTGGAAGACCGGGTCGTTCCAGCCCTTCGGGTCCGGCGACCAAGTTACGGCACAGAGAACCGTCTGGAGAGCTCCGTGCTCAAGAGACTCCGCGCATCGCGCCAACTGCCCAACATGGACTCAGCCGCGCCGAGAGTTACGCATCGCAAGGGTTGAAGCCACTGCGGCAATAGCCCAGACAAGGGGGCCCGAGAGGCCGCCCGCAGGATCGACGTGACCGGGAATGACCATAACGAACACGAAGACGATGTCGATCAAGCCGAGAGCGATCAGGTTGAGCCAGTAGCCGAATCGATCATTGAACCTGTTCAGGAACCAACCAACAGCAATGGCCTGAGCACCGAAGGTGGCGGCGCAGACGAAGAACATCAGGCTCTCAGCTTCCAGCGCATCGATCGGCCGTCCCTGCGTTGCTGCATCGACCACCATCGAGATCCCAAGGCCAAGGTGCAGCAATCCCCAAACCACGTAGGCCAGAGCGCCGACCACCGACCAGGCAGACTGGCGCCGGGCCGGGGCAGTGCGACTTCGGGATCCAAACTGAGGAGTATGATTCACGGCGTGAATAGTATCCGTAGTGAAGCACATGGGTCAACCGCTCGCGCTGACGCCGTAGCCGATGCACAGGCGGCCACTCGGCAGTTGCATTCGGCGACCGAGGCGCTCCTTGACGCCGCGGCCGAACGCTACGGCATCACACGCAACGATCTGCGCTGCCTCGAAATCCTCGAGCGCAAGGGGACGATGCAACCCGGACAGCTTGCCCAGGCAAGTGGACTTAGTCGGGCAGCGATCACCAAGGTTCTTGACCGCCTCGAATGCGCTGGATACATCACACGTTCCAGTGAACGTGAGGATCGACGCAGCTATCACGTCCAGACCTCCGATCACCTTGCCGACCAGAGACGCGCAACTTGGCAGCCTGTTCTGCGAGCCACCGACGGGGCCCTTTCCGGCTTGAGCGTGACGCAACTCCAAGATCTCACCGCGGTCCTGCTGCGGCTCGCCGACGCCAATCGTCAAAGCGTCCAGCAACTCCGGTAGCGCTGGCTACGTGTACGACGGGCGACGCGTCGTGTCGACACCGTGGGTCAACGCCTCCGAAACCAGTCGAGAGGGACCCAGAGGCCAGGCCGGAACTCGACTACACGTTGAATCTGAGCTCGACGACATCACCATGACCTGCACCGTGAAGGCGCACAGCCAGTATCGCGGCGTGGACCAAACCGAGATCAACCGCGCGCAGCTGGAGAACGGCGTCGACGAATTCCCCGCCGCCGAGGAGCCCTACTCCCCCAACGCGCTCGGCCGCGCTGGCAAGAAGCTCACCGGAGAGAAGATCCGCATTGAGGAGACCGTCGAACTGCCGTACGCGAAGGGCACGTGGGCTGTCACCGGCCGCACGGTCAGCAACCACCGGGTGACCTGGCAGACCAGCATTCCTGCGGCGTTAGGTGAGGTCGCGGAGCTCTCCGGGAAGATCGCCGACGTCGAAGACATCGGGGTGAAGACCGCCGTCATCGACCTGGCGTGAACACAGGGCCCATCAGGACGCGGCCAGGGGCTCGATCAGCGACGGGTCGGTGCGGTCGAGAGTGCGGACGTTGTTGACCTTCCGATCCACCGCGTACGTCTCGAGCTCACCCGCCACCGTCGTCGACACGTCGTCGATCATGGCGAGTAGCGGATCCTTCTGCTCCGCCTCGAGTTTCCCGGGTGTGAGCCACTCCCCCACCGCATCGTTGGTCAGGAACACGGGCATGCGGTCGTGGACCTCGCCGCCAGCGTCGCGCGCCTCGCGGGTGACGATCGTGAACGTGATGTCCCAGCTCTCCCCGTCCTCGGCCTTGCGGGCGGCGGTGAGCCCTGCGGCGTGCAGAAGCTTGCCGTCCGGGTGGTGGATGACGTAGGGATCCTTCCCGCCGTCATCGGCCTCGACCCACTCGTAGTAACTGGTCATCGGTACGACGGCACGGCCACTGGAGAACGGGCCGCGGAACATCCCGTTCGTCGCGACGGTCTCCATGCGGGCGTTGATCGGCCGGGGCCCCTTGTCCTTCGCCCAGGAGGGGTGCAGCCCCCACCGCGCGAGCTCGAGACGCCGCTGCACCTCGCCCTCGTCGTCGATGAACTCTCGCACGACCGGGGCTTTGGTACGGGGCGCGATGGAGTAGATCGGCTCCCACTCACCTGCACGGTCCTCGCTGGTCGCAAGGTAGGCGTGGAGGAGTCCAAAGCCGTTACCGGGGACCGGCATAGTTCGGTCAAGAATTATCTTCCGGCCGATCCGCCCAGCGGGGGCTGCATCCCGTGCCGCGGGTACGTCTTGAACAGGGAAAGGATGTGCAACAGCCACCCATTGCATCTAATGCATCTTTGATGCACCTGTACTGGCTGCTCGTGACGCCTTTGGGTGGTCCACTGCCAGCGGTCGGGGCCCTCGACCGAGAGCCCGCCCCCGGAAAGTGGTGGCAGCCAGCTCAGCCACCACCGAGGAGACTGATAGCGCAGCGGAGCGGGCGCATTCAATACTCACGACGGTTGTGCGAGCTCGAGGCGGCTGGGGGGATTTGCCCCCGCCCGAGACACGGTGACCGCTGCGCTTCGCAGGGCGGTCCGGGCGCAGTCGTCGAGCAGTTCGTGCTCAACCTCGCCAGCGGCCAATTGAGTCGCGGCCTCAGAGCGGAGAAGTTCGTAGACCAATCCCGACATGAACGCGTCTCCCGCACCGATGGTGTCCACGACGGCGGTCCTCTCAGCCGGGAGATGGCGCAGGCGACCCCTGGACGCGACGGTGCACCCCCTTTCGGCGCGCGTCATGACGAACAGGTCGACTCCGAGCCTCGTATAACGCTCGGCGACATCGAGGATGCTCACGTGGGGGTAAAGCCATGACGCGTCTTCTTCGCTCATCTTCACGACATGGGCCAAGGCCCCGATCCGCTCTACCTTGCTTCGCACCATCGCGCGAGATGGCGTCAGCGACGGCCTGACGTTGGGGTCGAAGGTGATGAGCGTGCCTGCTGCGAGGCCACCCAATATCCGCTCGACGTTGGTTGCTCCCGGGTCGAGCACCGTGGCCAGCGATCCAGTATGGACGACGAGCGGACTACCCACGCGGATCTCCTCAAGATCCCAAGTGATGTCGAAATCGTAGGTCGCCGAGCTGTCGGCGGAGATTGTCGCGCTGGCAGTTGCCGTGCGACCCGCTAGGGCACGTCTCTAAAGCAGGTGGTTGAGCCACTGGATCGCGGCTCTCAGAAGGGTTCCAGCGCGGTAGGTCAGGGCGAGTTTGTCGTAGCGGGTGGCGATCCCGCGCCACTGTTTGGCCAGGCCGAACTGCCGCTCGACGACGTTGCGACCGGCGTAGGTGGTCTGGTCGAGACTTGGTGGTCGTCCCCCGCGGGAGCCCTTCCTCTTGCGGGCAGCGATCTCGTCGGACTTCTGCGGGATCACGGTCTTGATGCCCCGAGCTGTGAGCATCCGGCGGGTCTTGCCCGAGGAGTAGGCCTTATCGGCGACCACCGCGGCAGGCCGGGACCGGGGCCTGCCGGGCCCCAGGCGAGGGACTCGAATGTCGTCGAGCACCTCGATGAGCATCGCGCCGTCGTTGCGTTGACCGCCGGTCAGAACGATCGCCAGCGGCATGCCACTGCCGTCGACCGCGGCATGGACCTTGCTGCCCAGCCCGCCGCGTGACCTGCCGACCGCGTGGCCTTCGGGTTCCTCAGTGGCCAGATTCTTGTGGTTCGCTCCCGCCCCCTGTGGGCTGGTCGGGACGGGTGGTGTTGGTCCCGTGCTGGTGCGCACGGTTGATCGTCGAGTCCACCGAGACCGTCCAGTCGATGTCTCCTGCCGCGTCGGCCTGCGCCATCAGTACTGCATGGATTCGGTCCCAGACCCCGAGCCGGGCGTAGAGGTAGTGGCGCTTCCACACCGTCTGCCAAGGGCCGAACCGATCACGAGGCAGATCGCGCCACGGGATCCCGGTGCGGGACCGGTAGATGATGCCCTCGACGATCTTCCGATTGTCCTGGAACGGATGCCCTTTGCGTCCCTTATTCGACGGCAACAGCGGCTCGACCCGCTCCCACTGCTCGTCGGACAGGACCTGATGTCGAGTCGTCGCGGTAGCCATACGTCCACGCTCTCAAGCGAAACCGCCTCACATATAGGAGACACGCCCTAGGCGGGCGCCGGCACCTGTGAGGCGGGGCGGCGGGCGACGGTGGCCAGCGAAGACGGCCGGCGCCGCGCAGGCGCGACTGTGGAGGCGTGAAGCGCCCTGGGTTCCGTTCCGTGGTTAGACGGTCGCGGGCGCGGTCGTCGTGGGGTGAGTGTAGGACGCTTCGACTTCGGCCGGGGTGCGATAGTCGAGTGCTTCGTGCAGGCGCTTCGTGTTCCACCAGGTGACCCAGTCCAGAGTGGCGATCTCGACGGCGGTCGCTGAGGGCCAGGTGCGGCGTCGGTGGATGAGCTCGGCTTTGTAGAGGCCATTGACGGTCTCAGCCAGGGCGTTGTCGTAGCTGTCTCCGACGGATCCGACCGAGGCCTGGACTCCGGCGGTGATCAGCGCATCGGAGTAGGCCAGCGAGACGTAGTTGCTGCCCCTATCGCTGTGATGGATCAGCCCAGTCCGAGACGCTTCTGCCGGGGAGGTCTGGAGGGCCTGCTCGAGAGCCTGCAGTGGCAGTGCCTCAGTGCGGAGGCTGGTGGCCACTGCCCAGCCGACGATCCTTCGCGTGAAAACGTCCGTGATGAACGCGGTGTAGCAGAACCCGGACGGGATCCGGACGTAGGTGATGTCAGCGACCCAGAGCTGATTCGGTCCGGCAGCCGTGAAGTTCCGCTCGACCAGATCAGGACGACGGTCCAGGCCACCAGCAGGGCTCGTCGTGAACACCTTTCGACCACGGCGTATCCCGCACAGACCAGCAGCTTTCATCAGCCGAGCGGTCTGGTCGCGGCCGACTTCCCATCCGGCACGGCGCATCGCGTGATGCATCTTCCGATACCCGTAGACGCCGTAGTTCTCGGCATGAATCCGACGGATCTCTTCGACGAGCACCTCGTCACGGACCGCTCTGGCCGATGCCGGGCGCTGCTTCGCGGCACGGTATCCGCGAGAGGTGAGGAACCCACGTTCCGTCGCGCCCAGGACGCGGCAGATGGCCTCGACCCCGAAGTGATCGCGATGCCTATCGATGAAGGCGATCATTTCGTCGTGGGGTGGTCGAGTTCCCTGGCGAAAAACACGGAGGCGGCCTTGAGGATCTCGTTGGCCCGCCGGGACTCGGCGAGCTCTCGACGCAGTCTGCGGTTCTCCTCCTCGAGAGACTCCGCGGGGCCGGCCGAGGGCTCGGCTGGCCCGTAGCGGTTGCACCAGATCCTCAGCGTCTCCATGCCAACGCCGAGTTGGGGCGCGACAGCACGGATCGACTCCGATCGTGGGCCACCTTCGAGTGCCTGGCGGTCGTAGACCATGCGCACGGCACGGTCACGCAGCTCCGGACTGAACTTCTTGGGCATACTCCGATTCTCCTTGCTGAGACTCGGAACGGAACCCAGGGCGCTTCAGGCGATAGGGGGATTCCGCTAGTGTGTATCGAATGGATCACGTGTTTCATGTCGATGTGTTCGCCGACCCCGGGTTGCCCTCGCGAGCGGTGACACAGGTGCTCGATACGAGACAGGAGGATGACTCCGAAGCGGAGTTCGTCCTGCACCACAACAGGCGGTGGATCCCACTCCGCGACGACGGAACCCTGGACATGGAGGCGGTGAAGGAGTGGGCGCACCGCGACGAGGCCGATCTTATGGTCATCGTGACCGAGATCCCGCGCCGTGCCGGCCGTCGGGTGAAGATGGTCGGCCTGCACTTCGAGGAGGGAGCTGCGATCATCTCCCTCCCCGCGCTCGGATGGTCGAACGTCGGTAAGAACCTTCGCGCCGCGATGTTCGACTCGCTCGATGCGCTCGCCACGGACAAGGTGCCGGGCAGCGGCGATACACGCATCGAGTACGGGGTGGTGCACGAACAGGATTCGGAGACGGGCCGTTCGGTCTACATCGCGTCGCCCTGGTGGTGGCCCGGCACTGTGCGCCTGATCCTGGGGATGGTGCGGACCAACGAGCCGTTCGCAACGGTGACGAAGCTGTCGGGAGTCCTGGCGGCTGCCGCGGGGACCGGCGCCTTCGGCATCTTCTACTCGTCGATCTGGGAGATGGCCGATGCGCTGCCCCCGTGGCGATTGGGCCTCATCACGGTGATGGTGATCGCGACCATGGTGCTGTGGCTGCTCGTCAGTAACGGACTGTGGGAGCGGTCCCGGCAGCTGGGCAGCCTCCGGGAGGCCGCGATGTACAACGCCTCGACGGTGGCGACTCTGTTCGTCGCGGTCGCTTCGCTCTATGCCGTGCTCTTCGTGGGGATCCTCCTCGGCGGGCTCATCGTCATCGAGGCGGGCTTCATGTCCAAGACGATCGGCGTCGAAGTGTCGCCGTGGAACTATGTCGACATCGCGTGGTTGAGCGCCTCGATGGGCACTGTCGCCGGCGCACTCGGTTCCAACTTCGACAGCCGGGACGACATCAGTGAGCTCACGCATGGACGGCGTCAGGCCCAGCGGTTCCGGCAGCGGCAGGAGGAGGCGGAGTAGTCCTCCGCATCACTGGGAGGGAACGAGGCTTCGGTTCCGGATGTCGGACGGCGGGAGTAGAGTCCCGGATGGCGTGTTGTGCGACACATGAGAGCGATCGCATATTCAGAGCCCGGCGGCCCCGATGTCCTCGAAGTCATGGAGCTTCCCGATCCGGAACCCGGTCCCGGTGAGGTCCTCATCCGCGTGCGCGCCGCGGCGGTGAGCCCCACAGACACGATGCGCAGGGTCGGGATGCGGGATCCCGCCGGGGCGGAGCCACCGTACGTCGTCGGCATGGACGCCGCGGGCATGATCGAGGCGATCGGGCCGGACACGGACACGGATCTGGCGATCGGTGATGCGGTCATGGCGATCGTCGTGCCGCACGGCACCCACGGCGCCTATGCGGAGAAGGTCGCGGTGCCGGTGGAGTCGGTCGCCCGCATCCCGGACGGCGCCTCCCTCATCGAGGCCTCGACCCTGCCGATGAACGGACTCACCGCGCGGCTGGCGCTCGACAAGCTGGATCTGCCCACAGGGTCGACGATCGCGGTGACGGGCGCGGCCGGCGCGTTCGGCGGCTACTCGGTGCAGCTGGCGAAAGCGACGGGCACACGGTTGCCGCGGACGCCAAGGCAGAGGACCAGGAGCTGGTCGCCTCACTGGGCGCCGACGTGGTGCTGCCGCGCGGAGTGGGGTTCGCCGCCGCAGTGCGCGAGCGATACCCCGACGGGGTCGACGGCATCATCGACGGATCCGTGCAGCTGGACGAGATCGTCCCCGCTGCGAAGGACGGCGCGACGGTCGTGACGATCCTCCGCGGCGACAAGGGCGAGCGCGACCGCGGCGTGACGTTCTGGTCGATCGTGGTGAGCAAGTACGCGAAGAACCCGGAAGCACTGGACACCCTGCGGCAGCAGGCCGAGGACGGCGTCGTCACCCTGCGTGTGGCGGACGCTCTGCCGATCGATCAGGGCCCGGAGGCCCACCGCCGGTTGGAAGCGGGGGGAGTGCGCGGGCGCCTCGTCCTGGAGTTCTGAGTCGGCGCGCTCTCACCGTACGATCGCCCTGCGCAGCAGCGACCAGGAGCCTGCCGAGGAGAGCACGATGGCGCCGCCGGCGGCAGCGGCGAGCCACCAGAGTGCAAGCTCGGCGAAGCGCGGGATGGCCACGAGCGCCGCGACCAGGAGCGCGAGGGCCAGGCCCGTAGCGATGAGCAACGGGCCGCGTGCGCCTAAGTGTTGCGGGTCAAGCTGCTTGGCAGCGCGCAAAAGGGACCTTTTGACCAGCGTGGATCTTCTCCCGGCCAGCCTTCATCAACGCCACGAGCTCGGCCTCGGTATGAGCAGAACCGAGGTGCTCGAGGACCACGTCGCGACGGTTCTTCCGCTCAGCGATCTGCACCGCCGTCGCACCCGATCCAGTCCTCACCTTCCGCAGGAACACCATCCCATTAGTGTGTCATCCCGCAACCATCCGAGACGCTCACCAGCAGGAATACCTACGAACCGGCTCTCAACGCCGTGGAGAGGTCCAGGTCAGGTCCGATCACGGCGACGTCAGAGCGGTCACCGCGACGGGTTGCCGCTGACAATTTGCCCGACCCCCGATACGCGAAGATCTCTCCACCAGAACCAGGCGCTGTTGCATCAGATTAATAATGCTCAGATCGAACTGCAACGTGAATCTACCGCACATCGTGGCCTCCCTTGGCTTCGTGATCCCCAGCCTACGCACACGACCGTCAGACGGCTCTTGCTCGTTCCGGACAGGCCGATGACGCGCCAGGCGCACGGTTCATGCCTTACGAGGCCGACTTCTCACCCTCCTCGGGATCCTGGTCCTCGATCGTCCGGAGTCTGCGCGATTGGTACAGGTACTGCCCGATCAGTCTGATGAACTCGTCAGCGCGGTCACTCTCACCCGTGAGGGCACCGGTGAGCTTGCCGAACGCGCCCTCGTTCAGGACTGCGGCGTCGGTGAGGGTCTCGCGCAGGTCGGGCGAGGCCATGAACTGGTCGAGAGCGTTGTGGTCGATCTGGTCGGCGATGCGGGGGTCTTCTTCGGCCATGCCGGCTGCAGCGCGGACGAAGCCTTCGATCTGCGGGTCGGCGAACTCAGCCCCGAACAGCTCGTTGATCCTGGACACCACCTCCGACAGCAGCGCCTGCTGCGGATCCTGGCGCGACACGTGCGATCCGACGCCGGTGATCCCCTTCAGTCCCGGGGTCTCCTGATCGCCCGACAAGCCTATGTCGGCCTTGCCCTGGTCGATCTGTCGGACGCGGCGCAGCTCCAGACCCGACACGTCGACGTCCGGGTCGGCGCCGTCGGTCGGCAGCAGACGCACCAGCTGGCGCAGGAACTCGGCGAGCTTCTCCAGGTCGCTCGTGCCGTAGTCAACGACCTGCGACATGAAGTCGTACAGCCTGACGTACGAGCCGCAGTCCTTCCGGAACGTGCGCAGCTCGTCGAGTGCTTCGCTGTCGTCGTTGGCCTGCGCGTCGTTCCAGCGGGCGACAAACTCGTCGCGCGCCGGCGTGACGGCCGCAGCCAGCGCCGCATGAGACTGCTTCCGTGCCCACCAGGCTTCTGCATATCGTTCGACGTCGTTCGGGGTGTAGATCCGAGCTTGTGCAAGCTTCGTGGCCAGCTGGTGGACGAGGTTCGGGTCGGTCTCCTTCTCCACGTGGGCCTCGAGGTAGTACGCCAAGAACGCTTCGCGGATGTCGTCGGGATCGTTGACGAAGTCGAGTACGAACGTGCGGTCCTTCTTCTCTCCCGATGGGGCACGGTAGGTGCGGTTCAGCCGCGAAAGGGTCTGCACCGCGTGGACGTCCGGGAGCTTCTTGTCGACGTACATCGCGCACAGCAGCGGCTGGTCGAAGCCGGTCTGGAACTTGTCAGCGACGATCATGAGCCGGTACTCGGGACGGCGGAACTCGCGTGCGAGGTCGGACCCGACACCGGGGTTCATCGACGACTCGGTCGCGTCCTCGATACCGTAGTCCTCGTCGCTCAGGCTGCCACTGAATGCGACGATCGACTGGTACGCGTACCCGCGCTGCGCGAGGTACCTGTCGGTCTCGATCTTGTACCGCAGAGCGGCCTGGCGGGAGTCGGTGACGACCATCGCCTTGGCGTGGCCGTCCAGCAGGTGCGCGACGTTAGCGCGGAAGTGCTCGACGATGATCTCGACCTTCTGGCCGATGTTCGTCGGGTGCAGGTTCGCGAACCGCATGATCTTGCGAGTCGCGGTCTTCGGATCCACCAGCCTGTCGTCATCGTCCGGGCCGATGCCCGTCGAGATGCCGACCTCGCCCTGCTGTTCGATCTCGAACGCCGTCCGGTACGTCTGGTAGCCGCGCAGCACGTCGAGGATGAAGCCCTCCTCGATCGCCTGCCGCATCGGGTACGCATCGAAGGAAACAGGCAGACCGTCATCGCCCGGGCGCCCGAACAACTTCTTCGTCTTGTCCTTCGGCGTCGCCGTGAATGCCAGCAGCGACACGTTCCGTGCCCCTGCGCGCGCTGCCGTCTCTGACCTGATCTGGCGTTCACGGTCGACGTCGGCTTCGACGAGCTGGTTGATTACGTCCTGACCATCGAACTCGCCGTCATCGGCGACCTCGCCGCCCTCGGTGAGCACGTTCTTCAGCTCTGCCGCTGTCTTGCCCGACTGGGAGGTGTGAGCCTCGTCGATGATCACTGCGAAGTTCTTCGTGCCGAGTTTGGTCTCCAGCAGGTCCTTCACGAACGGGAACGTCTGCAGCGTGACGACGATGATCAGCGACGATCCGGTCAGTGCATCCAGTAGTGCCCGGGACTTCGAGCCCCCGGAGCGGCGCACTGCCGTCGAGTCGATGACCGCGACGCTTCCGCCTGTGTCGTCGACTTGTTCGACAGCCTGCTGCAGCTGGGCATCGAGGACGCGGCGGTCGGAGACGATGATGACCTTGTCGAACACCTTTTCGTTCGACCGGTCGTGAAGGCGTGCGAGGCGGTGCGCCGTCCATGCGATGGTGTTCGTCTTCCCCGACCCGGCCGAGTGCTCGATGAGGTACCTGCGCCCAGGGCCCTCATCGGCGATCGAGTCGACGAGCTTCTTCACCGCTCGCCACTGGTGATACCGCGGGAACATCAGCGCCGTCGAGCGCGTGATCTTCCCCGTCGCCGGGTCCTCGTCGACGTCGGTCTTCAGGAACATCTGTGAGCCCAGGATGGACAGGAAGTTGTCGCGCTGCAGCACCTTCTCCCACAGGTACGAGGTGGCGGGCCCAGAAGGGTTGGCGGGGTTGCCCGCTGCACCGGTGTCGTCGTGGCCGCGGTTGAACGGCAGGAAGTAGGTCTTCTCCCCTGCCAACTTCGTCGTCATGTGCACCTGGTCGTCGTCGACTGCGAAGTGGACGAGTGCACGGGTGCCGAAGCCAAGCAACGGCTGACCGGCCGGGTCTCGGTCCTTCCGGTACTGCGTTACGGCCGAGCGCCACTGCTGCTTGAAGAACGACTTCAGCTCGCAGGTCGCCACGGGCAGGCCGTTGACGAAGAAGACGAGGTCGATCGACCGCTTGTCGCCTCGCTTCGGCGAGAAATGCACCTGTCTCGCGACGCGCAGCCGCACCTTCTCGTACTGCTCGGTCACGGTCCTGTTCAGCGTCGTGGCCGGCTTGAACTGGCACATCCGGAAATGCGCCGTCGCTCCACGCGTGTGCGAGAACTTCCGGCGCAGCACGTTGAGCGTCCCGCCGCCCGAACTCATCGGGGTGTCCAGCCGAGTGACTAGCATCGACATCAGCGCCTCACGGTCTGCCTGCTCGGCACCAGTGCCGACGCGCACGACCTTCGCGTACTCATCCGGTTGCGTTTCGTTCAGCCACCACAGCACGTCCTCGGACCAGATCGCCCGCTCCGCGTCGTAGCCGTCGTCATTCGGGCTGTATAGCCAGCCATGCTCACCGAGGTACTCGGCGATCTCGACCTCAAGTGTTTCCTCCCGGGTACCATCTGGTGACGCCATCGTCTTCATTCAGCCTTTCGTGCTGTACGTACGTCGAACTGCCCCGTCACCGCCGCCGTGATCAGCGCCGCGCGGCGCTCCTTGGCAAGGGCGATGTGTTCCCCTGCCTTGGTGATGAGAGTGTCGATGCGGTAGAGAACACCCTCTGTAGCCTTTAGAATCGATTCTTGACGTTCGAGTGATGGGACAGGGATCTCGATTGCTCGGGCAACACTGGTGTTGATTCGCTTTCTTGTAGACCCACGGGCCAACAGTGCGACCTGAGACCGAGTCTGCGGTGCTGACAGAGCCCACGCCAGATATTCGCCTGACACTCCCGACGCTGGCCGCACTCTGAAGCAGTCAGCCTTGACGATTGCTGGGCCAAGGTCAGGGACGACCGCCGCACGGCCGAGGGGCCACGTCTCGTCACCAAGCCCGGCAATCACGACGTCACCAGGTCGCGCATCGTGTCCAGCCAACTGCTCGGCGTACGAGTCTGGAATATATGCCTCGTCCTGGGTTCGGAAACTGTTGGTTCCGATGTTCCCGAGTCTGATCACCCGCGTTCCTGAATCGGAATAGTGAGCCGAGGTAAGGGATGACCCGAACGGCCCATCGACAATCGAAGTGATGACCCTACGAAGGGGAATCGGCCGCAGTTCCTCAACGGCACGGCTGAGTCCCAATGCCCATGCCGCATCTCGACGTTCCTTCAGTAGCCCGATGAGCTCCTCCTGCTTCGCCACGAGCGCGTCGATCTGGGCTGTCTCCTGGTCCAGATAGTCGGCGATGGCGCGCTGCTCGTCGAGGGCCGGGGACGGCACCTCGAACTTCGAAACCTTGTCTGCGGTGAAGTGGGGCAGCGTCGCTGTGCTCGTCACAAGGTCGATGCGACCGTCAGTGAGCGCGTCCTGAAGTGCGTAGTCGAGGTATCGTCCATCAGCGACTCCGACAGCAGGTCGCAGCCGAACGATCGAGTTCTGGAAGCCCCAACCCGGCAGGTCATCGCGGAGCACAGCCGACCTCCCATAGCCAGCGCCTCCCTCGACCACGACGACGTCGCCTTGCCTGAGGTCCAATGCACGCAGCTCAAATCTGCTGAACCACATCCGCTGGTCAGGGAGCTCGATCACTTTCCCTTGCGGCTGCACGTGTGCCGCTCGGAGGTAGGGCGCATATATGTCGGACGCAGCCTTCGAGCCTGGCTGGACCATCTTGCCTAGCGTGACACTCGCCAGCCGCTTGATCGGAATGGCAGAAGTCACGCTTCCACCTTCCGCAGCAGCCCCATGATCTCGTCGACGACGCGTTCGAGATCCGCATCGATCTCCTCGAGGGGACGGGGCGGCTCGTACGTGTAGAAGTGACGGGTAAAGGGGATCTCATAGCCGGTCTTCGTCTTGTCCCAGTCGATCCACGCATCGGCGACGTGCGGCTTCACTTCCAGATCGAAGTAGGCCTGCACCGTCTCCTGGAACGCGCCGTGCGTCTTCGGGTGGCCTCCCCAGCCGAAGGGCACGTTCTCGGTGTCACGCAGCGCGGGGTCGGGCTCGAGGTCGCCCTTGTTCTTGCCAGTCTGCACCCGACAGAAGTCAGCAGTCTCGTCGTGGACTCCGATCGTCTGCCACAGTTTCTTCCGCTGCGCCGACGTGAGCCGCACTCCGTGGTCGCCGAGGTGGCGGTCGAGCTCCTTGTCGAACTTCTCCCGGTTCAAATACACCTCGTCGCCGAACGCCTCGAGCGCCTCATTGAGGCCGTCGACCTTGGCCAGGGTCTTCTGCTCCGCCACGGCGCTGATCGCCTCGGGGGTGCACTGGAATCGCAGCTGCAGTGGACGTTCGACCGTGACTGTCCAGTAGGCGAAGTCGCGCTTGTGGAACATCTTCGTCGGAACCTCGACGTCGTCGTCGCTGAGCGTGCCGGTGAAGGCGCGGACGATGGCATCGCGGTGCGCGTCGGGGACCTCGATTTTCTTCGACCCGATCGACTTGCGCAGCTTGGTGCCGAGCTTGGTCGCATCGATGAGCTGAACCGTGTCCTTGCGGTCCGCGGGCTTCGCGTTCGACAGGATCCACAGGTAGGTGGCGATGCCGGTGTTGTAGAACATGTCGTTGGGCAGCGCCACGATCGTCTCGACGAGGTCGTTCTCGAGCATGTGGCCTCGGATCTCCGATGGACCCGAGCCCGCCCCGCCGTTGAACAGCGGTGAGCCGTTCAGGACGATGCCGGCCTTGCCGCCGCGACCTGTCTCGTCGACATCGCGCATCTTCGAGGCCACGTGTAGGAGGAACAGCATCGCCGCATCGCCCACGGCAGGAAGTCCAGGCGCAAATCGCCCTTGACCACCACGGGCGTGCTCTGCCTTTACGTCCGACTCGACGGCTTTCCAGTCGGTGCCGAACGGCGGGTTCGAAAGGACGTAGTCGAACTGGCGGTCCTCGAACCGGTCCACGACGAGCGTGTCGCCCTGACGCACGTTGGACGGGTCCTGACCGGTGATCAGCAGGTCGGCCTTGCAGATCGCATAGGTGCGCTTGTTGATCTCCTGCCCGAACAGCGCCGTCGATGCGTCCGGGCTGAAGCTGCGCAGGTGCTCGTCGGCGACGCTGAGCATGCCGCCGGTGCCGACGGTCGGGTCGTAGATCGATCGAACCGTGCCGCGTCCGCGAAGAGCATCGGCGTCGTCTGCATATACGAGGTCGACCAGGAGCCTGACGACGTCGCGAGGGGTGTAGAACTGGCCTGCGCCCTCGTTGGCCGACTCGGCGAAGCGGTAGATGAGGTTCTCAAACAGGTCACCCATGTCGGCGTTGGACACCGCCGCGGGCGAGAGGTCGATGCCCTCGAAGTGCCGCGTCACCTGCGACAGTCGGTCGCGGTTGTCGAGCGTGCGGATGACGTTCTCGAAGTCGAACGACTTGAAGACATCCAAGTTCGAGGAGAAGCCGCCGACGTAGTCGATCAGGTTCTCGGCGAGGTTATCCGGGTCCTGCAGTGCCTTCTTGAGCGTGTAGTCGCTCGTCGTCCAGAACGACAGCCCCGCATTGTCTGCGCTGCGCGTGCGGATCTTCAGGTGCGTCCGACGCTGCTGCTCACCCTCGTAGCTGCTGACGACCTCGCTCATCACCTCTCGATGCGGATTCATGACGCACTCGAGCCGGCGCAGCACGGTGAACGGGAGGATGACGGAGCCGTATTCAGCTTCTGAGTAGGGACCGCGCAAGGTGTCAGCGACACTCCACACGAAGTTGGATAGGACCGACACGATGGATGAATCTCCTGGTCTGACGAGCGGCTCGGTAGCTCGATCATCCTATCGATGCGACAGACAGTCCGGGCCTTGTCAGCGATTCGAGCATATCGAGGTGCGAAGCGTTGCAGCCGCTCCGTGCGGGGCACGTGAGGCGACGGTTAGCGGGCCGTAGCTGGCCTCGAGCTCTCACTGGCTGTGGCCTCAATCGGCGGAGCGCATAAGGAAGGACGCTTCTGACCTGGGGTATGCGTGGCGTCGGAGATCGTACCCCTGGCCGGACGGCGCACCTTTGAGGTGTCGCACCCTCCCTTGTTCATCTACCGCCTCCCGCGAGTTGACATCGCTGAAGTACCGGCGGTCTCACAGGCCGTTGGGGTGCTGATGACCGACACGCTCCACGTCACCTATCGGTGCGGCAGTCCCAAAGCAACGGCTCACGTGCCTCTGTTGCAGACATCTGGTTGTGGAGGTACGTCCAGCCATCGACACGGAACCTGTGCTCAGCCAGTTGCGGGCCCCGCCCTGCCGACTTGACGCTCCGCGTATCAGACCTGGTCTGGCCTTCGGATCGACTCGGCCCCGCCGTCGATGAAGACGATCTGTCCCGTGACGTGTGTGTTCTCAGCTCTCGTCAGCCACGCCAGCAGGGCAGCGGGCGCGGCAGGTGGTGCAGCCGGACCGTTCAGCGGGCTCGGCGCACCGGCATCGAGTGCGTCCCTGCCTTCGGCGGAGTCGAGTGCGGGGCGGGTCATCGGAGTTTCGATGACGCCTGGTGCGATTGCGTTCAGCGCGATCCCGGCTCCGGCCCATTCCGGGGTCGGGGCGACGCGTCGCACCCATCGGGCGATGGCGAGCTTGGTGGTCGTGTAGATCGGGCTGCTCCCGGTGGGCGTGGTGTCGGTGCCGATCCGCTCAGCTTCGGCCAGAGCGGCGGATTCGTCTCCCCGCTCCAGTGCCTCGAGCAACCCGGGATCCGTCTCCTCGAGTGCAGCGAGGGAAGCGACCACTGCTGCCCGCGGCGCGTCCGAACCGGCCAGTAGGGGGCGCAGGCCCTCGAGGGTGGCGATGGCGCCGAAGTGATTGACGCCCACCGTGACGGGGGAGGCGGCGACAAGACCTGCCACTGCGATGATCGCGTCGATGCGGCCACCGGAGCGTTCACGCACTTGATCCACGAGGTTCTTGCGGCCGTCGGTGGTGGAGAGGTCCGCCTCGATGTCGGCGTCGTGCAGGTCGACGGTGATGACTGTGCTCCCTGCGGCCCGGAGCAGCTCTGTGGTTGCGGCGCCGATGCCTGAGGCAGCTCCGGTGACGACGTAGGTCCTGTTCATGATGTTCCTCCTGGGGATTGCAGTGTGGTCGGCGCCGTCGCGCGACTGGGGCGCTGCGACGGATGGTCGGCTGGATTGGACGGCGCAGTAGGGCCGACGAACCATTCGGGCATGGTGGAGAGCAGGCGCTGGGCCATTGCCTCGGGTGTGGTCGGGTCGTTCTCGCGCAGCCAGGCGGTGAGAAGGGCGACCGTTCCTCCGGCGATCATGAGGCAGAACGCCTCGTGGTCGAGATGCGGCGGGACCCTGGGCCCCATCAGACGAAGGGACTCGCGGACTTGAGTGGCGTGTGCGGAGATGACGCCCTCTCGTACCCGAGAAGTCAGCCTCCAGTCGAGTGACGCCCGGAGGAATGCGCGGTGGATGTCGACGAACCGAGCCAGGGCAAGCTGGGAGGCCTCGGCCGGGCGGCGGAGGTCCGCCTGCGGATCCGAGGCGGCCGAGGCGAGGGCGGCTCTGCGATCTGCGCGATCGGTCTCGCCGATCAGGGCGAACCGCTGCTCGAGCATCTGCTCGGCGAGATCCTCGAGAGTTGGGAAGTGCGTGTAGAACGTGCCGCGGCTGATCCCGGATTCGCGCAGGATCGCAGTCACCGTGAAGGAGGATTCCTCGGTGCGTCGGGCGCTCAGGGCCTCGACGGCGCGGAACACGGCGGCGCGGGAGCGCGCTGGGCGCGGGTCAGGCGCGCGCTTACTTCGAGGTGCGGGCCGATCATCGGTGATCATGGCTCGAGCCTAACAGTTTCTATAAGCCTGTATAGAAACAGGGAGCGCTGACACGCGTCGGTGAGGATTCGGCGCCCGTCACCGCGTGGTCTTCGGTTTCGTGCCGACTGCCGCCTGCCGTGTGGCGATGAAGGCCAGCCTCCGAGCGTCCCGTGAGGGCTCGTCCCCGCCCACTTCCTCGGTCATGAGTGCTGTAAGCGAGACGCATACGTGGTCGGACCTGGTGTTCTTCTCGTCCGTCTCGGAGACGACGCGGCGGTTCGTCGACAAGCTCGGCCTGTCGGCCGCCCGCATCCCCCTGCGGCGAGGCGACCATGCCCTGGTGGCGAGGCGTCCGTTCGTGCTGATCACCCCGACCTACGGCGGCGGCAATGGCCGCGGCGCTGTCCCGAAGCAGGTCATTGCGTTCCTGAACGAACCACGCAGCCGGGGCCTGATCCGCGGCGTGATCGGCGCGGGGAACACGAACTTCGGGGAGGCGTACTGCCTGGCCGGGGACGTGATCGCCGACAAGTGCCAGGTGCCCCTCTTGTATCGCGTCGAGCTGCTGGGCACGCCGCGGGACGTCGAGGCAGTCCGGGACGGCCTGGCCCGGTTCCTCACCGAGCACCACCAGCACCCCGTCACTGACGAGAGCGAAGGAGACGCATCATGAACGTCATCGACACGACCGAGGACCGTGTGACCGGCGACCGCACTCCCCCGGACTTCCACGCGCTGAATGCGATGCTCAACCTCTACGGAGCGGACGGCAAGATCCAGTTCGACAAGGATCGCCTCGCCGCCCGGGAGTACTTCCTGCAGCACGTGAACCCCAACACGGTGTTCTTCCACTCGCTGCGCGAGAAGATGGACTACCTGGTGGAGAACAAGTACTACGAGCCCGAGGTGCTCGCCCAGTACGACTTCTCCTTCATCGAGTCCCTGTCGGAGCAGGCCTTCGCGAAGAAGTTCCGCTTCCCGACCTTCCTCGGCGCGTTCAAGTACTACACCTCGTACACGCTGAAGACCTTCGACGGCAAGCGGTACCTGGAGCGCTTCGAGGACCGCGTGGTGATGGTGGCCCTCACCCTCGCCGAGGGGGACGAGCAGCTCGCCCGGAACCTGGTCGACGAGATCCTCGACGGCCGCTTCCAGCCGGCCACCCCACCTTCCTTAACGCGGGCAAGGCCCAGCGCGGCGAGCTCGTGAGCTGCTTCCTGCTGCGCATCGAGGACAACATGGAGTCCATCGGGCGCTCCATCAACTCCGCGCTGCAGCTGTCCAAGCGCGGCGGCGGCGTCGCGCTGCTGCTCTCGAACCTGCGGGAGTACGGTGCGCCGATCAAGCACATCGAGAACCAGTCCAGCGGCGTCATCCCGGTCATGAAGCTGCTCGAGGACTCCTTCTCCTACGCGAACCAGCTGGGGGCCCGCCAGGGTGCAGGGGCCGTGTACCTCAACGCGCACCACCCGGACATCCTGCGGTTCCTGGACACCAAGCGCGAGAACGCCGACGAGAAGATCCGCATCAAGACCCTCTCCCTCGGCGTGGTCATCCCCGACATCACCTTCGAGCTCGCGAAGCGCAACGAGCCGATGTACCTGTTCTCCCCGTACGACGTGGAGCGCGAGTACGGCAAGCCGTTCGCCGAGGTCAACGTCTCGGACGTCTACCACGATATGGTCGACAACCCGAACATCTCCAAGAAGAAGATCAAGGCGCGCGACTTCTTCCAGAATCTCGCGGAGATCCAGTTCGAGTCCGGCTACCCGTACATCATGTTCGAGGACACCGTGAATCGGGCCAACCCGATCCCCGGCAAGGTCACCCACTCGAACCTGTGCTCGGAGATCCTGCAGGTCTCGACCCCGTCGTCGATGAACGTCGACCTGACCTACGACGAGCTCGGCCGGGACATCTCCTGCAACCTCGGCTCGATGAACATCGCCAAGGCGATGGACTCGCAGGACTTCTCGCGGACGATCGAGACGGCGATCCGCGGTCTGACCTCGGTCTCGGACCACTCGGACATCGAGTCGGTGCCGACGATCGCCGAGGGCAACCGCAGGTCGCACGCGATCGGCCTGGGGCAGATGAACCTCCACGGCTACCTGGCGCGGGAGTCCATCTTCTACGGCTCCGAGGAGGGTCTGGACTTCACGAACATGTACTTCTACGCGGTCACGTTCAACGCCATCAAGGCGTCGAACAAGATCGCCAAGGAGCGCGGCGAGATCTTCTACGATTTCGCCAGCTCCGCCTACGGCACCGGCGAGTACTTCGACAAGTACATCGACAAGGCCTGGGAGCCCCGCACGGAGAAGGTCCGCGGCCTGTTCGAGGACTCCGGCGTGCACCTGCCCACTCAGGAGGACTGGAAGCAGCTGCGCGAGGAGGTCGCGGCCCACGGCATGTACAACGCCTACCTGCAGGCGGTCCCGCCGACCGGGTCGATCTCCTACATCAACCACTCCACGAGCTCGATCCACCCGATCGTCTCCAAGATCGAGATCCGCAAGGAAGGCAAGATCGGCCGGGTCTACTACCCGCGCCCTACATGACCAACGACAACCTCGAGTACTACGAGGACGCGTACGAGATCGGCTACGAGAAGATCGTCGACACCTACGCCGAGGCCACCCAGCACGTGGACCAGGGTCTGTCGCTGACGCTGTTCTTCCCGGACACCGCCACCACGCGCGACATCAACAAGGCGCAGATCTACGCCTGGCGCAAGGGCATCAAGACCCTGTACTACATCCGCCTGCGTCAGATGGCGATCGAGGGCACCGAGGTCGAAGGCTGCGTCGGCTGCGCCCTGTGACCGGGCGCGCTCAAGACGCAAAGCTCTGGGAGAACTGCGCTTGAGACGGCTCGACCTCGCAGACGAGGTCCGTGTGGTAAGCGAATGCGGCTACGTCGGGTCAGCGACAAGACGCGAGATCGAGTACGCAAGGGAGAAGCGGAAAGTCAGTAGCTCGGTGGAGACGACTCTCAACCTGTGATGCCAAAGGGCTTGGTCCGTAGCAGCGCGTCCTCCGATCTGCAGTAGGCGGTGGTGGTTGGCCACCGGGCCGCGTCGCCGCCGGCGGCTACATCTCAGTCCGTCAGGCTCGGTGTTCTCGCCATGGTCGGGAACCGCAAAACGGTGCTGATGCACCCTCTTCAGGCCGAGGCTGAGGGTGGGTCATCGAGTTCCTCGAGGTGCTCGGCGGGAAACAGTCGTAGTACCGGTTCTCGAAAGGTAGGTCCGGAAGCGTCCGGCGGTCGGGGACCGGGTTCGTGGTGGTGAGGTCGTTGTAGAGGGTGGCGGTGGGGCCGGCCCACGCGTCGGCGGCGTTCGGGTCGAGGGTGCCTGTTTGGCCGACGCCGCAAGTGAGAGCGGCGCGCGTGTCGGCCGCGCGTCGGCCTTCGCGAGGCTGCTGATCGAGGAAAGTGAGGGTGCTGTTGATGAAGATGAAAGGGACTGGGTCGATGCACCGCGGTGGCGATAACTCGCATGTCGTCCTCGACCAGCACGTCTGCTGTCACGTAGCGGCGATCACTCACTGTTGCGAGGACCTCGGCGACGTCTGCCGCGCCCTGCCTGATCGTCGTGTGTGGGGCATGGACGACCTCCTTGGGAATCACCGTCCCCCGGTCTTCTCCGCGATTCACTCGCGCAGTTCCGGGGCGCGGAACCCGAAGGTGGCGTCGTCGGCGAACGGGGTGTCGGCGACGGGGACCGCAGTCCCGTCGAGTGAGCAGACGCAGTGCAAGGCGTCGACGGTCACCCGGCCGGCGTCCGGGAATGCAGGCACGAGAAGCACCGCGTCCGGGACTCTTGCGGCAGCGCTGCCGTCGGTCAGCGCCTGGGTGATGATGTCGGTGTCGAGCGGGAAGTGCCCGTGCAGGGTCGAATCTGTGCGAGAGACGATCTCGAGCGCGACCACTGATTCCGCCGCGACGGCCACCGCCGTCGTAACGACCTCGTCCATGACGACAACCTTTCCGGGCCCTGTACCCAGGAGCGCACCGGCACGGGAGCGGCCGCGAAGCGGCACCGGCGCTTACAACGTGAGAAGCAACAGGTGGCAACCGCTGGTACAGCGCTGTACCAGCCATGAGTATTTCGAGGGCCGGGCCACGAGACGGACGGGCCGTACCGCTGATCGACATAGTCGTGCGATCAGGTGCCGCGCGATCACGTGTCGGCGACCGGGCAGGAAAGCTTCCGTCTACCGATGCCCCGCCCGATGTCGAGCGGTGCACAGGAGGAGCCGTACTCATGACCGTCGACCTCGACAGTCGCATCCCCCCTGACCCCGACCAGTCCCCAGACGCCCCACCGGAGGACCCGTCGTCGCGACCCCTGGAGCGCCGGGCACCGCAATCGCTGTGGCGGCGCATCCTCCGCGATCGGACCGTCCTGCTGCTTGCCGTCCCCGGCATGGTGATCCTCTTCGCCTTCCAGTACTACCCGCTGCTCGGCAACGTCATCGCGTTCCAGGACTTCCGCCCCTTCCTGGGCATCGGCGAGAGCCTCTGGGTCGGCTTCCAGAACTTCGGCATCCTGGTCAGCAACGATCCTGCGTTCCTGAACGCCCTGTGGAACACGCTGATCCTGACGCTCATCCAGTCCGTGTTCGTCTTCCCCATCCCGATCGTCCTCGCCCTGATCCTCAACAGCCTCCTGTCCAACAAACTGCGCCAGACCATCCAGTCGATCCTCTACCTGCCCCACTTCCTGTCGTGGGTGATCGTCGTCGCGGTGTTCCAGCAGGTGCTCGGCGGATCAGGCATGATCAACAACTTCCTGCGCGCGAACGGCCTGGAGACCCTCCACATCATCGGCAACGCCGAGATCTTCAAGGTGCTCCTGACCTCCCAGGTGATCTGGAAGGACACGGGATGGGCGACGATCCTGTTCCTCGCGGTCCTGGCCGGGATCGATCGCAGCCTCTACGAGGCCGCAGCGGTCGACGGCGCCTCGCGATTCCGGCAGATGTGGCACGTGACGCTCCCGGGGATGCGGCCGATCATCGTCCTGCTGTTCATCCTGCAGCTCGGCAATTCGCTGAGCGTCGGATTCGAGCAGATCATCCTGCAGCAGCAGGCGGTCGGCATCGACGCGAGCGAAGTGCTCGACACCTACGTCTACAACGAGGGCATCGCCGGCGGCCAATGGGGCACGGCGGCCGCCGTCGGCCTCGTCAAGAGCGCCGTGGGGCTCGTCCTCGTCCTCTCCGCGAACAAGCTCGCCCATGCCTTCGGCGAGCAGGGGGTGTACAAGGCATGACCATCCGCATCGACGACGACCCCGCACAGCCCACCGGAAACCCCGACCCCGCCGACAGGCGTCCCGCTCCCCGGGATCCGGGACGGCGCCGGTCCCGTGGAGAAGACGCTCAAAGCAATCATCCTCCTCATCGCCTGCGCCATGGTGGTCGTCCCCTTCATCGGGATCATCTCCACGAGCATCGCACCGGCCGATCAGGTCACCGAGGCCGGAGGGTTCGTGCTCTTCCCCCGGGACATCGACCTCACCGCCTACCAGTCGATCCTCTCCGGCGGCGTCGTCACCCGAGCACTCCTGGTCAGCATCTTCGTCACCGGGGTCGGAACGCTGATCAGTCTCATCCTGACCTCGACCCTGGCCTGGGCACTGTCCCGCCGCGGCACCGTTGCCAACAAGCAGATGCTGCTGCTCGTGCTGGTCAGCCTCCTGTTCGCCCCGGACTGATCCCCACCTATCTGGTGGTGCGACAGTTCAACCTCATCGACAGCCTCTGGGCCCTGATCCTCCCCACCGCGGTCAGCGCCTTCAACGTGATCGTGGTGCGCGCGTTCTTCGTGAACCTGCCCGAGGAGCTGATCGATGCCGCCCGCATCGACGGCGCCTCCGAGTGGCAGATCTTCCGCCGCATCGCCCTGCCCCTGTCGAAGGCCGTGCTCGCGGTGGTCGGCCTCTTCTACGGGGTCGGCTACTGGAACGCCTTCTTCAACGCCCTGCTCTACCTCAACGACGCCTCGAAATGGCCCCTGCAGATGGTGCTGCGCACCTACGTCATCAACGGGACCGAGATGGGCACGGCGGAGATGGGCCAGGCGGTCGAAGCCGCGCCGCCCCAGACCACGATCCAGATGGCGATCCTCGTCATCTCCATCGTCCCCATCGTCATCGTCTACCCCTTCCTCCAGCGTCACTTCACCAAGGGCGTCCTCACCGGCGCCGTGAAGGGATGACGCATCCGGCGCCTTCACGCACATTCGCCCCATCCCGAAGGAGGTCTCACCCATGACCAGCCATTCCATCTCCCGCCGCGTCGTCCTATCAGCCGCCACCGCTGCCGGGGCCGCGCTGACCGCCTCGTGCAGTAATGAGGGCCGCGGCGGGATCCCCGCCGAGTTCGCCAACGCTCCCGTGCGCCTGCCCTCCCACATTCCGTATCAGGGCGTCGAGCCCGACCTCCCTGGGGACCCGGAGTCCGGGCTGATGAACGGATACTTCTCGTATCCCGCCGATCCCGTCGCCACGTTTACCGAGCCGCCGGGGGACGGGGAGCTGATCTCCGCCCTGGTGCGCACAGATGACCCTGTTCCGCCCGACGTCTCCCGCAATGCCTTCTGGCAGGAGTTGAACACCCGCCTCGGCTCCGAGCTGGAACTCAACATCGTCCCGGCTCCCGATTGGGGACAGAAGTTCGCGACCACCGTCGCCGGGGATGTACTACCTGAATTATTCGCTGTAGCTGGCGGCACCCCGCTGCTGCCACAGTTCCTCGAGGCCTCGGCCGCGGACCTCACACCGCACCTCTCCGGAGAGGCGGTGCAGGACTACCCGTTCCTCGCCAACATTCCCACCGACACGTGGCAGGAAACCGCGTACAACGGCAAGATCATGGGTGTCCCCGTCCCTCGCGGCGTCATGAGTACGAACATCCTCTACCAGCGCGCCGACCTGCTCGCGGAGAAGGGCATCGACGGGGACCCACAGTCCTTCGAGGAGTTCCTCGAGTTGTGCGAAGAACTCACCGTGCCCGAGGAGAACATTTTTGCCCTGGGGTCCGTGCCGCTGGACCTGATCCGTCAGATGTTCGGCATCCCCAACGTCTGGGCTGAGAACGACGGCGCACTGACCAGCACCTTCGAAGCCGAGGAACAGAAGGAGGCACTCTCTGCCGCGCGCAGGTTGGTCGAAGCAGGGGTCCTCAATCCCGGCACCTTCTCCTCCCAGCCCAGCGACCGCAAGACCTGGTTCGGGTCAGGACGCAACTACTTCTTCTTCGGCACTTTCTCCGCTTGGCCGCAGTTCCATCAGGCCCAGACCTCCGGCGACCAGTTCGCGATGCAGGCGATGCGAACGCCCGGCTTCGCGGGAGACCCGGGTACGGCGTGCGCCTGGCTAGGGAATCCCACCTATGGGATCTCGGCAATCAGGAAGGATGCCACAGACCGCGTGCGGACCTTTTTGCGCGTGCTGGACTGGCTCGCTGCCCCCTTCGGGACCGAGGAGTACCTGTTCCGTGTCTACGGCACCGAGGGGGTGCACTACCAGCTAGAAGGAGCCAATCCTGTACCCACTGATCAGGGCACCAGTGAAACCCCGCTCGGGTTCCAATATCTGACCGATGCGCCCCTGCCGATTTATGTGCCCGGCAATCCCGAGTCGACACAGAATTGGTACGACGGGCAGAAAGTCGCCGTGGAGTACGGCCTCAGCGACCCAACCCTCGGGCTCTACTCAGAGACGAGCACCCGGCTCGGAGGGAGCATCGACGGTCGTATGAACGACCTCTCCAACGACATCCTGCAGGGACGCAAACCCGTCTCCGCGTGGGATGCCGGCGTCAGGACGTGGCGAAGGGACGGCGGAGATCAGATCCGCGCAGAGCTCGAACAGGCCCGCGCAGATCGACAGTCCGCGTGAACGCACAGAGGTCACTGACCCTTACGAACCTGTCCAAGTCGTTGGAACCCCAGGCGTGGTCCGCACCGTTGTCTACCTTCCCGATCTGCCAGTGAGAATGGTCGGCAAAGACTGCCGCGGGAATCAAGTGCCGCCCGCCAAGAAGGGTCATCACAGTCTTTTGTGATCTGTAAATAGGTACTTTGTTGTAGAACTATTGATCAAACTACCAATGAGCATGAACACCTCGCGACCGGTAGAACGGTGCGACGTCTGACCGTCATCTCTGCGCTTAAGGAGCTCGAATGTCACACGCGGATTACTCGGCCGGTGATACCAATCGAGATTTACGACTTCCTGCCTGGGGGCCGTACAGCAAGCGCTACGCCGGGGTCTCCCACGTGGCCAACCCCGTCCGAGGGGCCCGATTCGATCTCACCATCGTGCCGGGCTACTTTCGTGGCGACCTTGTGATTCCAGACGGTCTGAGCCCCAGCCGTTTTCACCCGTGGGAGGCGGCGCCAGGTTTGCCTTATTACGCCTACCGCTACGAGCTAGAATGGAAGGATCAGGTCTACTGCGACGTGTCCTTCACTGCCATGGGAGATCATTCGCGCCTCGTCTCTTGCGAGTGGGTGAACAATACGGATTACGCACAGCGCGTGGTCTCTCATGCGGTGACCAGCCTGGACTTCGCCCGGATTGGCTCTCACCGCGAATGGATTCGCACGGTGAGCATCCAAAAGTCTGACGCGGTGACCTGGGTGGATGCTCTGGACTATGCGGAGCTCCGCCTGGCCGGAGGACGCTGCGACGCAGGCCTCGCAGCCGATGGACTGCTCGTCGGTGAAGCGCGTGCGCACGGCGCCGTCGGAGGGTCCGTTCTCACCGATGTTGGAGAGGACACGGGCGATGCGGTGATCTACTCCCTGCAATTGGACGCGCCACTCGGCGACGCCGTGCTGCGCCTCCGGCACCGCTTGCCCCCAGGTGTCAGCGGGAATCTCATGGTTGATGGCCCCCGCACCGGGCAGTTGCAATGTGTCGGCACGGGTGAGATGCAAACCGTCGACCTCGACTTCGGACCCCTCGCACGAGGAACACACCGCATCACCCTTAGCGCATCGCGAGGATCGCTGACCGGGCTCGAGATCGACGGGTTCCTGATCGGGGAGCGCGAGGAAGTCGAACGCACCGTCGTGATCCCCGACACCCTGGATACTGATGTGGCACTAACGCCGGACCCGAGCGGTGGTTTCGTAATCAAACCTCGGGCGTTGGAGCAAGCCTACGGGGTAACCTGGGCCGCTGGAGGACTGCACGCTCGAGAGTTTGTCGGGAACAATCTCGACATACTTCTGCGCAGCGCGAAGTACGATTGGCACGGGATCCCCGGACCCTCGCACGTAGCAGTAGACGCCGACGGGCACGCGAATCGTTTCACCGACATTCTCGCCCCAGCGGTCACAGTGCCCGCCCACTCTCGGAGAACCATCTATGGCCTCGTCTGCGACGGGAGTCCCGACGAAGTATCCGACAGGCTCGCGGCGTTCGCCCGCGCTTCAAACTCGGAGCTCCAGGTGCTTCTCAATCAAGGCCGCCGCAGCGCGTTCGATCCACGGAGGTCGGGCCGGACGACGACCGGACGAGGGAGGCTCCTAAACTCCCAGCGTCTTATGGCTGCCACCGTACTGACAAATGTCGTATATCCCATCTATACGCGGCGACAGAACGTCCGGCATTTCGCCCCCGGCCGCTGGTGGGACTCTTTGTACACGTGGGACTCCGGGATAATCGGGCTCGGGCTGGCCGAGGTCGATCCCCAGAGTGCTGAGGATTGCCTGGAGGCGTACCTGACGGGCCCCGACGACCCCCATTCCGCGTACATCCACCACGGAACAACCGTGCCCACACAGCAGTATCTCGCGGCAGAGCTGCTCTCTCGCGGAATTGATCGAAAACGATTTGCAAAATGGTATCCGGGCTTGCGTGAGCAATACCGATTCCTGTCCGGCGGTCACCCGAAGTCGCGCACCCGGATGCCGTCCGGGCTACTCAATCCCTTCGCCTACTTTTACAACTCCGGTGGCTGGGACGATTATCCCGCCCAAGCCGCCACCCACCGCCACCGTCTCGCAGAGTCCGTCGCACCAATGGTGACGACCTCGCACGCCATCCGTACGGCAAAACTTCTATTGCTGGCCATAGGGGATACCACCGGCGATCCAGGCACCGCGGGGACCGACGAAGATATTCGCTCCGAAGCTCCAGGGGCGGACTATCCGAACTGGCCAAAGGTCAATCACGGTGATGTCGCAGGATACGTCGAGGACATCAATCGCATGTCCGCCGCCCTGCAGCAATGCTGGGACCCAGATGCGGGGTATTTCGGGTACGCGACGCACGACACAGACGGCGCTTTCACTGGTCTCCTGCGGGACGACAAAGGCTTCAATCTCAACATGGGAATTGATGGCGTCTATCCCCTCGTCGCCGGTTCTTGTACTTCCGCACAATCCGACGTGCTACTGGATCGATTGTTCTCACCTGATCGCCTGTGGACGCGTATCGGCATTTCGACGGTGGACCAGTCCGCACCGTATTTTGACCTGAATGGATATTGGAACGGTCAGGTGTGGATAGTGCACCAGTGGTTCCTCTTCAAAGCGATGCTCGATCTGGGCCGCCCCGAACTCGCCCGGCGTATCGCCGAAGCCGTACTCGAGGTCTGGAGCGCCGAATCGGAGCGCACGTACAACACTTGGGAGCACTTCTCCATCGCCACTGGCCGCGGCAATGGCTGGCACCAATTCGGAGGCCTGTCCGCTCCAGTGCTGAATTTCTTTGCCGTCTATCACCGACTCGGCAACCTCACCACCGGGTTCGACACCCGAGTCCTCAAGAGCGGAATTCACGCTGATGGCAGCACGCTCACAGCGGACCTGCTCAGCCTCCCGACAGCTACGGGTACAGCCTCGGTGGTCGCGACCCTCGCACCCGGATACCGGTATGAAGTGCTTATCGACGGGCATCCCACCCGCGTCGACCAGACCGAAAACGGCATCGTACATATCACGTGGACTGACCGTCGCGTATCACAACATCGGCTCGGCCTGAGCGAGCGATCCCTTCATGTGCGTCCGATTCCCTGAGATTTTATCACCGTGTTAGTCGATACAGTTGAAACAGTTGAATATTGCGTCGCTTGGACCCGCCCGCAGTGCTTCTACAGCGGGACCCAGAGCCGGGAAGGCAAACAGATCGACACCACCTTTCGAGACCTCGAAACAGACATGATCAAAGGTCGCAAACCGGTGAGTTCCGGGGCGGATGCCGTCGCCACCTGGAAGATAAGAGGAGGTGACGCGATCCGCGATGAGTATCAGCAGGCTCTCGCCGCGAGGGCCGACGACTGACCCCGGAAGCGGCGGCGGGGGACTATCCCATTGATCCGGTGGAGCCGGGCCGATGGTGCCCTTGAACCCACCGCACCACGAACTTGGACGAGGAGGACCGTTTGCGCCCGAACATCATCTACCTGAACTCCCACGACACGGGGCGCTACGTGAGGCCCTACGGATATCCGGTGGCGACGCCGCGCCTGCAGCAGCTCGCGGAGGAGGGCGTGGTCTTCCGGCGCGCATTCTCCGCATCACCGACCTGCTCCCCGAGCCGAGCGGCTCTCTTGACGGGGCGGTACCCGCATGAGGTTGGGATGCTCGGACTCAGTCATCGCGGATTCTCTCTGATCGATCACCATCAGCATCTGAGTCATGTCCTGCGAACGGCCGGATACCGCACAGTACTCGCAGGATTGCAGCACGTGGCCGACGACCCGACGAAGCTCGGATACGACGAGATTCTCCCCGTACCGAGCCACTCGGCAGGGGACGTCGCACCCGCCGCTGCAGATTTCCTGGCCTCGGCGCACGAACAGCCTTTCTATCTCGAGGTCGGCTTCTTCGAGACCCATCGCCCCTATCCGACTCCTGAACCGGTGGACGATCCTCGGTACCTCCAGCCGCCAGCGCCGGTTCCGGATTCGATAGAGACTCGTGAAGACATGGCGAGATACTCGTCGAGCGTCCGACGGCTCGATGACGGGGTCGGTCAGGTGCTCGACGCGTTGGAGCGAGCGGGCATTGCGGACAACACGCTCGTCATCTGCACCACCGATCACGGCCTGGCCTTCCCGAACATGAAGTGCACGCTCTCGGACGACGGGATCGGTGTGATGCTGATGATGCGCGGTCCAGGTGGCTTCACCGGTGGCTCCGTGAGTGATGCGCTGGTCAGTCAGCTCGACCTGTTCCCCACAGTTTGCGAGCTCGCGGGTATAAGCCCCTCGGAAGGCCTGCGCGGGCGATCGCTGCTGACTCTGATGGATGGCAGTGAGGGCCATCTGCACGACGCCGTCTATGCCGAGCTCAATTACCACGTGGACTATCAGCCGCAGCGCTGCGTCCGCACCGACCGGTACAAGTACATTCGCTCGTTCCGGCAGCTGGACCACCGGATCCTCGAGCACACCGACGAGGGTGCCAGCAAGCAGTACCTCGCCGCCCGCGGTTGGGGCGGCCAGGGCCAAGCACCCGAGATGATGTTCGACCTCCTGCTCGACCCGCACGAGGCCAACAATCTCGTCTCCGACTGCGAGCATTCGGACACGGTGAAAGGCATGCGGGCACGATTGGAATCGTGGATGCGCGTGACTGACGACCCCGTGTTGCGTGGGCCGGTCCCGGCGCCACCAGGGGCGAACGTTAAAGGAGCGCCATGAAGAGCCCGCCGAGCGAACCGACTTGAGGACGCCGCCCTACGCGCTGGTGTGCGCTGAGCTTCCCGACGTGGAAGCCCAGCGCACACCAGCGGTGACAGCCGCCGGGTGCTGGCTGAATGAGTGGAGCGACCGTGAGAGTGGGTGGCGCCCCGCTCAGCTGCGGATCGCGTCGATGACCTTGATGCAGGTCGCGATGAGCGCGTGCAAGGCGCCGGCGATCTCGCCCACCGCGGTAACGGCCAGCAGGACCACCACGACGGGGTCCATCGGGAACGGCGGAATGTCCACAAGCCCCTGCTCCCGGAAGAAGTCGGTCACGAACGGGGCCTTCACCAGGGCGACCGGCCCCGCCCACCGCACCGCCTGCCTACCCTCGGACTCCGGTGCGGGCCGGTGCCACCGCTGTCATGGCCCTCGCGATGCCCGCAACAGCTAGGCGAGCAACCTGTCCTCGCGGCGGGTCGTCCCGACTGGGTCAGTCTCAGCCCCGACGGCAGCTTGACGCTGGCGCCGCAGGCGGATACCCGCGAGAGCGCCTGGCGTTCACCGTCCAGGCCCGCACATAGAGCGGTGCTTCCCGGTGCGCGGTCGGCGAAGTCGACGTCGAGGGAGCGGCCGCTCCGGAGGCCGAGCGGCACGAGATCGACTCCTGGTGCGAAGTGGCGCTTCGTCCTGGTCTGCCGGGTGGGGTGGCGGCCATCACGGTCGACGACGGCAGGTCGTTGCCGGACGGGGCGCATGTCGAGACGGCGCGCAGCGGGTCGCGGCTGCGGTGCACCCCGGTCGCCCCGAACGCCCTGTGGGTGTCCTCCCCGCGGCTGCGGCCATCGGTGCGAGTGCGGGTGATCTACCGCGATGGCAGCACGGATGGTGCCGACGCCGCTCTGTGCTTATCGGACGGGTCGTGAGGCCCCGCCCACTTCCCCGGGGTGAAGCATTCTTCGACCTGGGAGGACCCCATGGGCAAGATCATCCCGATGCACCGCAGCAACTCCCGGGTGCGAAAGCGCGACACCGGCGAGAAGGGCAACCAGGGCGAGTTCGGAACCGTCACACGCGCCGAGGCCGACGTGGCAGTCCTCGACCCTGCCACGGATCGCGGCGGGGAGACGGACATGGAGCGTCGCGCCCGCCTGATCCAGCAGGTTGAGCAGCGCAGCGGGATCGACCCGACCCTGGTGATGGACCTCGACCAAGCGACCACCGCTCTGCAGATCAGCGAGGACGAGGGCATCGGCCCCGCCCGCACGTACATCGAATCGCTCGATGCTGCCGGCCCGGTCGATCCGATCGGCGCTCCGAGGTCCCCGCAGCGGGTGGCGACCTCGGACCTGTTCGCCGACATGGCCACCGGCCGCTGCAGCCTCTCCCCAAGCCAGCGTCGCGAACTGATCACCGAGGCGACCAACCTCGCCGAGGACAACGACCTCATCCAGCAGCGCCGGGCCGACTGGGAGCCCGGCACCACGCACCCGGGCCAGATGGCGCGGCTGCGGCTGATGCAGGTGATGGTCGGGATCCAGCACGACCGCGGCCCGGAAGGGTCCCGTGCACTGGCCGATGAGTTCATGGACGAGGACGATCCGGTCCGGCGCGGCCAGTTAGGCGAGGCGATCCTGCACGAAGCCGAGATGGCCGAGACCCTGCGCGAGAGCGAGGGAGTCCGGGACTTCTCGGGCGGTGGGGCCACCGATGACGGCGGAGACATGTATGCCGGGTCCTACGGGTCGAACTACGAGCGCACCGAAGGGCTGTACGGCGCCGACCTGACCCGCGAGATCCGCTCCGACCTGCAAGCCGCCCGCGCCGAGGGCTACATCCCGCTCGGGTACCGGCTGCGGGTGAACAAGGCGGGCTCCAGCAGCTCGCACCAGTCGCTGAACGTGCTGATCACGCCGCCGGAGGGGCACAATCCGCACTTCCGGTCCCGTGACTGGGTGTTCGGGGAGCTCGAAGAGGTGCCGATGGAGAAGCCGGCCGATTCGATCGTCCGCTCCCGGATCGAGCAGATCTTGGGCTCCTGCAACCGTGACACGTCGAACTCGCAGGTCGACTACTTCAACCGGCGCTTCTACGAGCGCGTGAGCTGGGCTGACGGGGTGCGGCTGGAGGACGCCGAGTGACCGACCGGCCCGACGGCAGGGCGCTGGGTGTTCGTCCCGGCAGGTGGCGGCTCCGCCCACTTCTCCAGTACGAGACGACGAGGACGAGGAGCGTGGCATGCAGACCGGGAGCACGGCGGTGAAGGTGCGTAAGCGGGATACGGGTGAGCAGGGCAACCGGGGCGAGTTCGCTGCCGTACGGCGCAGCGAGGCCCATGTCGAGGTGTCCGACGAGGCTCCGCCGGAGACGGTCGACCTGCCCGAGAGCGTCGTCAAGGTGTGCCACTTCTACGACTTGTCCGGCCTGCAGGCCACTCGTCAGGGGGACGGGACGGTCCGCATCGACGCACAGGGCAGGGTTATCACGGACGACTTCGAGGAGGCCGGGATCGACCCCGACGTGCTCTGCCAGCAGATCAACCGGCACTACCCGGACGCCGACGCCCATGTCGAAGACATTGGGCACGATCTCCAGCCGTGGGACGACGTGGTCTACAGCCTCTCGGTCACGTCCGAGAGCGAGGATGCCGCCTCCATCGACCAGGCCATCTTCGATCACCCGCTCGTGAACCCGTGCGACGACACGGCGGAGCAGGGGATCTGGGAGGGTGCCAAGACCGAGACGGCGATCCGGCAGGCCAAGACCGCCGTGGATGCCTACGCCGAGCGGACCCGCGCCCCGCGTCAGACTGCGGCGCAGGCCCGCGCCCGGGCGGCGTACGTGATCTACCGCGACGCGGCGCAGGAGGAGACGCAGGAGGCCATCGACGGACTGCGCGCCCTGGGCGCCCGGCGCGGCGCCGCCTACGTATCCTTCCCGCCCGATGACGACATCGACGACTCCGCGCTGCTGTCGGGACACCCGGTGTTCTGGGACGCCGACGGGGAGGCGATGGACTGGAGCGAGGACCCGTCCGTCCAAAACGGGGACGAGTACGCGGCGTGGATGTTCTCCGACCGCGACGACGCCATCGTCTCCGATCTCGCGCCGAACGTCCGTGAGGACCGGGACCTGGATGCGATGTCGGATCGCACCGACCACGCCTTCACCTACCGCTGCACCGAGAAGGGATCCTGACCATGCCGAGCAAGCGCAGGAACGAGGTCGGCATGTCCGGCAACGGCGGCCAGTTCGCACCCACCGGCCGCACCGACGCGGAGATCCACGTCGCCACCGACCAGCAGGTCCTCGACTCCCTGCCCCACTCCCCCGGGTTCCAGACCCCCGTGCTCGAGGGCCGCGACGACGCCGAGACAGTGGACCTCGGACTCGAGGGCTTCCCGTCGGATTTCACCACCTGGTACGACGCCGAGTCCGGGGAGACGGTCGTCGAGGCCGGCGTGTACGTCCCGGATGGGGAGATCACGGGGACCGAGGACATCGACCCGTTCTCCGCAGCGACCTCCGACGAGGACGAGCGCAAGGCTCAGCGGGCGTCCGTGGTGCTTGACCAAGTGTTGCGTGAGCGTTACCCGGACGCGGAGGTCAGCTACGACACCGATGAGCCGCGCCTGTCCTGGCAGTACCGCACCGACGGGATGAGCTCGCACGAGGCGATGCATGAGCAAGCGTGGAACGACCCGCGGGGCCCGGTCGCCTTCGCCAACGCGGCCGTCCCCGGGACGTTCGGGAGCGAGAGTCTGGGCCGGGTCTTCCGGGGTCGGATGGGCGACACCTCGATGGTCGCCGCCCCGACCCTGTACGCCGACAGGAGCCTGGAGAGTTCCCGGACCCGGGCCGACGACTTCAACCACATCGCTGCCCGGCAGGCGTTCGTCGACGGGGTCGAGGCCGAGATGCCCACCGACACCAACGTCCGCACGTATGCAAGGCGGCTCGCCGACCGCAGCGACCATATGCAGTCGCTGGCCGAGCGGGGGCACTGCTCGACCAGCGCAGCGCTCGACGAACTCGACCGGGTGACCCCGGCCTCGGCCAACCATGGGTCATAGGCCGAGCGGTTCGCAACCTACCAGCTGTCCCGCTGGATCAATCGCAACCACGAGTAGTGGAACCGGAACACCGAGACCCCACTCAGAAACGTGGACTCGTTCGAGCAGCCTCATCGGGAGCGGCCACCCAGCTTCAGCTCGATCTCGCGACGAGCATCGTCGAGAACATGGACCAGAGACGGAACATCCCCGAAGTGGTCCTCGTGGCCCCCGAGGCTCAGGCTCGCGAACGGCATGTCGCTCACCCTGATGGCCATCGCGACCGTCGAGACACCTACGTCGTACTCGCCGGAGCTCACGGCGTACCCCCGTCGTCGGACCTGCTCGAACTGATGCTCCAGAACCGCGGGGTCGACCGTTGTCGCGCGCGTGAAGCGTGCCATCGGGCGCTCGGCGAAGATCCGACGACGCTCCACGTCGGGAAGGTTGGCGTAGTACGCCTTGCTCGTGGCGCCCGCATGCGCAGGAAAGAGTTCGCCGACGAGAGGGTACTTCCGCAATGGGCCCTGCGCTCCGGTCTCAGCGGCGATCGCCCGCATGTGGAAGGCATCCGGTACCGCGAAGATCGCGGCCAGGCTGGTGGTGTCAGCGAGGATTCTCAGCACCGGCTGCACGAGCAGACGCAGCGACTGCGAGCCTGACCAGATGCGGCCCACGGTCATCGCCGACGGCCCGATCCGGTATCTGCGCGTCGCCGTATCGGCGGTCAGGAAGCCGCGATGGGCCAATGTCGCGAGGAGGCGGTGAGCGATGGATGTCGAGAATCCGAACTCACGCGACACCTCCGAGACGCTCCAACCCTCATGGTCCCGGTCTGTTGCCAGCAGGACCTGCAACGCGCGGTCGACCGTTTGCAGAAGCCCCGGCGGAGTCGTCGCGTCCGCGCAGCCAGGGCGCTCCGGAACGTCCGGCATGGGTCCTCCTCGGGAAAGGCCGACAGTATCGGCACTGTCACCGCAGAACCCTCAGCCTTCGAGGGCCCAATGCATATAACGGGAAACGTTTGCGGCTGATCCTACGCGGTCGAACACTGGTGAAAAGTCAACGGAGTCGGACCGTGCGATCCACTGGAGGCTCCCCTGTAGACCTCTGCTGCGCCACGACGCCGCGGCAGAGTTCACGGGTTCCCGTCCGCCCGCCCGTCGGGCGATGCAGAGTCGCAGCGCCTTGTACGCCATGCGGCGATCCAACCATCAGTACTGGAGTCCCAGCATGCTTCGCCATGTCCTCGAGGTCCTTGACGTCCTCGATTCCCCAATCGCCGACGGTCCGCACGTGGTCACCCTGCTCGAAAGCATTCTCGGTGCAGACGCATTGTCGGAGAGCGCCGAGCGTCCCGCAGTGGAGACGCGCCGGGTGGCGGGAGATCGCGGCCGAACCGACTTCGTCACCGTGACCGTTCCTGGGCGCAATGGCCGCATCGCCGGCGGCGTCGCCCCGACACTTGGGATCATCGGCCGGTTGGGAGGAATCGGCGCACGCCCGGACGTGGTCGGGTTCGTCTCCGACGGTGACGGTGCGGCCGCCGCGCTGTCCGCCGCCGCCTACCTGCTCCGCATGTGGCGACATGGCGACAGGCTCGACGGAGATGTCATCATCTCCACCCACGTCTGCCCCGATGCGCCCACGCTCCCGCACCACCCCGTCCCCTTCATGGACTCCCCTGTGGATATCGCAACCATGAACCGACACGAGGTACGGCCCGAGATGGATGCCGTCATCTCGATCGACACCACCAAAGGGAATCGACTGATCAACCATCGCGGGATCGCGCTATCCCCTCCCGTTCGCCAGGGCTACATCCTCCCGATCCCCGATGATCTTCTGCGCATCCAGGAAGTCGTCACCGGGGCGGCAGCGGTCACCTTCCCTCTCACCACGCAGGACATCACTCCTTACGGCAATGGGCTGCGCCACATCAACTCGATCCTGCAACCAGCGACCGCAACCGACGCCCCGGTCGTGGGGCTAGCGATCACCTCGGCAGCATTGGTGCCCGGCAGTGCCTCCGGGGCGAGCCACGAGAGCGATATCGCCCTGGCAGCGCGGTTCGCCGTGGAGGTCGCCAAGGAGTTCGGAAACGGTTCCGCCTCCCTGCACGACGCCGAAGAGTTCGAACGCGTCGTCGCCCTCTACGGTTCGCACGCCCATCTGCAGACCCCGGGCCTCACTCATCAGACCACCGTGCGCGACACCCTGGAGGTGCACTGACCATGGCAACAGTCGGACACGACGACTTCGCTCTCTCCCGCGTGCCACGTTCGGAACGGTACGGTTTCGTCTCCGTGCTTCTGCAGTGGGTCGGGAACTCCGGATCGCTCAGCCAGTTCATGCTCGGGGCCGCGATCGGGCTCAGCTTGGGATTCTGGCAAGCAGCGGCCGCCTTCACCCTTGGCGCCGTGCTGCTCGAGATCGTGATCTTCTTCGTAGGCTTCGCCGGCCAGCGCGAAGGTCTCTCCATGGTCATGCTCACCCGTTTCACCGGCTTCGGCCGCAATGGCAGCGCACTGGTGTCCCTCGTCATCGCGATCAGCTTGATCGGTTGGTTCGGAGTGCAGAACGGCATCTTCGGAACCTCGATGAACGAACTGGTCGGTGGCCCCGTCTGGATGTGGTGCGTGATCTCGGGCGTCGTCCTGACAGCCCTGGTCATCTACGGGTTCAAGGGAATGCTGTGGATCTCCCGGATCGCCGTCCCCCTATTCTTCGGCCTGATCGCATACACGGTCATCACCACCCTGTCCCAGCACTCGCTGGCCGAGCTGATCGCAATTCCCCCGCCTGAGAATGAACTGACCATCGCCTCTGCTGCGACGATCATCGCCGGCGGCTTCATGACCGGCGCCATCATCGCTCCCGACATGACCCGATTCAACAGCAAGGGATGGCACGTGGCCGTGCAGTCCGGAACGTCGCTGGTGATCTCGGAGTACCTCGTCGGTCTCACCGGCGTGCTCCTCGGTCACCTCGTCGGAACCTCGGACGTCACCAGCATCGTTCTGGGCACCAGCGGCGCCGTCGGACTGATCATCATCGTACTGGCGACCATGAAGATCAACGACAACAATCTGTACTCGGGGTCTCTCGGAATCGTCAACTTCGCCGAGACCGTCTTCGGCGTCCGGATCCATCGCGGAGCCGTCACCATCGCCTTCGGGATCCTCGGCACACTCCTCTCCGCAATCGGGTTCCTCGACTACTTCACAAGCTTCCTCAGCCTTCTCGGCGTCGCGATCCCTCCGATCGGAGGGATCATCGTCGCCGAGTACTACATCGTCCGGAGACAGACCAAGGCACTCGATGAGACACGAGCGAGCGAAACTCTGCCAAGAACCATCGCTGGATGGGTGCCCGGAACCCTCGTAGTGTGGCTGCTTGCTTTCGGCGTCGGCTGGGTCACCCAGTATTTCGCCTTGGGTATCCCGGTGATCAACTCGCTCGTGACCGCGATGCTCCTTTACCTCATCGCATCCCGAGCCGGCCTCATCACAAGCACGGGAGCGGTGAACATGAGGCCTGAACATCAGTCCGCAACCACCGAGGACGCTAACGATGACGCTCCGACCACGACGAGCAAGGAGTCGCGCAATGGTTGATGGAACCGTGAATCAGAACGCTGAGCTCGCCGCACTCCCTGCGGCGCTGGAGATCGCTCAGGACGAGGTGGTGGACCTCTGCAGAACGCTGGTCCGCTTCGACACCTCCAACCCGACGAGCAACGAGCTCGAGGCAGCCCGGTGGGTCAAGGACCAGCTCGAAGACGCCGGGCTCGATGCCGAGCTGATGGAGTCCCTCCCCGGCCGAGCGAGCGTGGTCTCCAGGGTCGCAGGAGCGGACCCATCGCGGGGCGCCCTGCTGCTGCACGCGCATCTGGATGTCGTTCCCGCCGATGCTTCGGAATGGACCCACCCTCCTTTCGGCGGCGTCATCGACGACGGCTTCCTCTGGGGTCGCGGCGCGATCGACATGAAGGACACCGTCGCCGTGTACTTGGCCGTGGCTCGCCACCTGGGCCGCACAGGGGTGAAACCCCCGCGTGATCTCGTTTTCCTCTTCATCGCCGACGAAGAGGGCGGCGGGAGCCATGGCTCCAAATACCTCGTGCAACACAGGCCGGACATCTTCGACGGCGTCACCGAGGCGATCGGCGAGGGCGGCGGATTCTCGTTCCCCATCGACACCGACCGACGCCTCTACCCCATAGAGAATGCGCAGCGCGGTCAGGCATGGCTCCGGCTGACCGCGACAGGCCGGGCCGGACACGGGTCATCGCCGAACGCGGAAAATGCCGTGACGCGCATCGCGGACGCAATCAGCACAATCGGGCACCACCGCTTCTCGTACCATCTCGTCGACTCCGTCTGGGGCTTGGCGGACGAGTACTCGAGGCTCAGAGGAATGGAGTTCGATCCCGAGGACGTCGGAGGATCGTTGCATAGGCTCGGACCGAAGGGCCATGAGCTCCTGGACGTCATTGTCCGGAACTCCGCGAATCCCACGATGACCGAGGCCGGATATCAGATCAACGTGATCCCCGGCCGGGCCACTGCCGCCATCGACGGTCGATTCCTCCCCGGCCAGGAGGAGGCATTTCTCGAAGAGATCGACAGTCTCCTGCCGGAGGGCGTCACCCGGGAGTTCGTACACCGTGACGTCGCGATGGAAACACCATTCGAGGGCAAGCTCGTCGAGGCGATGCAAGCCGCGATCCTGGCGGAGGACCCAGGGTCATCCACCTCAAGCTATTGCAATCCGGGCGGGACAGATGCAAAAGCATTCGCTGATCTTGACATCCGTTGCTTTGGATTCAAGGCACTCCGACTACCTCACGACCTCGACTACGTGCGCCTGTTCCACGGGGTCGATGAGAGGGTGCCGCTTGACGGGCTCACCTTCGGAGTTCGTGTGGTCGGGCGACTCGTGATGTCTTCCTGATCCCAGGACCTGAGGAGGACCTGCCCGTCGAGGCATGCCCACCACCCCGCTCGGGCGTCGAGAACTCTCGGGCAGCGTAGTCATGGAATGTCTCTTTCAGTCCTCGCCGGCGGGCGTGCCGCTCTCGTCCCGCGGGAGCGACGCGCCGCCCACCTCCAGGTGTATAAGGGATCCGACTTCGCGTGACCATTCCTCGACCTCGGGTCTCGACGGACCGTAGAGACTCGGCCCGTCGTCCGGGAGGGACTGGCCCCATCCGCCTCCCATCAGGGCCCCGCCGGCCGCTCACCCCCGGTCGTGGCGGGGCTCTTCACGCGCCCCAAGCAGATACTTCGCTGCCCGAGGATCAGCCACCCCAGGGATGCGCTCGGCGCCATTGGTCGGTCCAGTACGGGTCACGCCGACGGGAGCTGGACTTCAGCTTGGCCCGCTCGAGGTGGACGCGCTGGCGGATCCATTCGCGTAGGAACGGCCGCACCTCCCCGAGGCGGTCACCCCAGTCGTCGACCGACAGCGTGATCTCGTCGTCGCCGGCACGAACGCGCACCGAGTAGCGGTCCATCGAGGTGTCTCGGTGCCAGGGCGTGGAGTCGACGGGCGGGGCGCCTGCCAGGGTCAGCCGGTAGTCGATCAGCGCCGAGCTGACCTCCTGCTCCAGCTTCTCGCCGGCGAAGTGGATGGAGTAGGGGTCATCAGGGCACTCGTTCACTGGCCGAGGATCCCATGCGTGCCTGTCAGGCGATGTCGCGCAAAGGTGCCACGGCGGCCCCGGCCGACTGGTCGGCGTGGCTGGACCACCACTGGGCCTCGAACTGTTCGACGGTGGGTCGGCCGTGCTGGGCGAACCACCGCTGCAGCTCGTCGGAGGCGTAGGCCTCTACCCGGTTCTGCGGACCCATGAACAGGGAGTACGGGTCGATGCGTGCGGCGCGGCCGCGGGCGCCCAGCAGCTCACCGCGCAGCTCCGCGTGCGCGCGGGTGAAGGTGGCGCGCCGGTGCAGCTCGAAGTCCTCGCGCATGCGCTGGTAGGCGGCGAACGCATCGGACAGGATCACGCTCATCGCGACCCCACTTGTCGTGGCCTGGACGCCGATGGACAGGGGTCGCCGCCGATCGATCCGGGGGTCATCGCCAGGGCGGTCTCCAGGCGCGGGATGAGGGCCAGTCTGGGGTCGTACCTGCCCGCCTCGATGGCGACGACGGTAGCGGTCGGAACGCCGAGGCGTGCGGCGAGATCGGCCTGGTCCAGTTCGAGCTCGCTGCGGCGGATCGCGACGACAGCGCCGATGCAGCGCAGCTTCCAGTAACTCGAGGCACTGGCGTCTCGCTGCGGCTGCGTGCGCGGGCTCATGCGGCCCGGTCCGTCCTGGTGACGGTGCCGTCGATCCGGCAGATCCAGGCCCCCGGGGCGGCGCGCATCGGCCAGCCGTGGCACTCCGGCACGTCCTCGGGGGCGATCTGCGAGGCGGGTTCGGTGGCGCGGTGGAGGTGTTCCCGGCTCATCGCATTTGAGGGTGTAGCAGGGGTCTGAAGCCTCCTGCTTCGAGGAGGCCGCGGGCGATGTAGTGGGTGAGGTTGCGGAACCCGAGGGCGGAGCCGCGGAGGTGTTCGAGTCGGCCGTTGATGGCCTCGGTCGGGCCGTTGCTGGTGCCGGGCCGATCGAAGAACGCCAGCACGTCCGCGGCCCTTTTCGTCAGGGTTCGGCCGAGCTTGGCCAGCTCGGGCAGGGCGTCGGGGACCTTCTTGCCAAGCGCCCCGATCAACTTCTCCATCATCACTCTGGCCTTCGCTCGGTCGGGCTCTCGATAGGCGGCGACCATGGCCTGGTAGATCTCCCAGGTCACCTCGACCGCGACGTGCTTCTCGCGCTCGAACAGCGCGCTGAGGCGCTCGCATTGGCGATCGGTGAGCAGCTTGGTGCCGGTGTGGAGGGTGCGGCGGGACTTGTAGAGGGGGTCGTGCTTGCGGCCTCGGCGCTGGTGGAGCTGCTGCTGGACGCGTCGCCGGCAGTCATCCAGCGCGTCCCCGGCGAGGCGGACGACGTGGAAGGGATCCATGACCGCGACCGCGCCCGGGAGCGCCTCGCCGGTCGCGGTCTTGAAGCCGGTGAAACCGTCCATCGCGACCACCTCGATCCGGTCCTTCCACTCTTCGGGGCGCGCCTGGAGCCAGGCCTTGAACGCGGCTTTGGAGCGGCCGGGGATCATGTCCAGGAGCCTGGCCGGCCCGGTCTTGTCCCTGGCGGGGGTGAGATCGATGATCACGGTGACGTACTTGTCGCCGCGCCGGGTATGACGCCAGACGTGCTCGTCGACCCCGATCACGCGGACGGCGTCGAAGCGGGTCGGGTCATCGATCAGCAGCCGCTGGCCCTCGGCCAGGACGGCGTCGTTGGCGGTGTGCCAGGCCACCCCGAGCCCGGCGGCGATCCGCGCGATCGTGAGGTGATCGACGACCAGGGCTTCCAGCGCCCAGCGCATCCCGCCGCGAGAGAGTTTCGCCCGCTCGGGTGCCGCAGCGGTGGTGTCCTCGCGCCACCGGTTCCCGCAGTGATCACACCGGTACCGGCGGATCCGCAGCAGCAGCGTGGTGGGCCGGTGACCGAACGGCTCGTGAGCGAGGGACCGGGTGATCGAGCCCCGCGAGGTCGCTCGTGCCCCGCAGGCGCGGCACCACGGATCCTCCTCAGCGAGCCGGCACTCGAGCACCGCCCGTGAGGCCGTGATCCGCTGCCCCACGGCGACCAGGCCAAGCTCCGCCAGGCGCGTGAAGGTCGTCAGATCGGGGTCGTCAAAGGTAGCGTTGAGCATGTCGAGGTCTTCCAGATGGCGAGCGTCAGAACTTCCATCATCGGGAGACCTCGACGTCTATCCCGGCAATGACGCGCCCACCCCACGCCCCGCGACTACCCCCTCAACTGCGATGAGCCTCAAAAGAGCCCACACCCGATCAGGCCGGGCACAATGCATTCTTCCCCTCCCCCTACTCGCTGGGTGAATACGTGCCGCCCCGCACTGACTTCAACGGGGCCGACCACCCGGAGACCACCGCCGCTCGGCGCAAGGTACTGCTGATCGGAGCCGATGAGCGATACCTGCGGGTAGGAGGCGACCGCTTCTTCTCCACAGGCAACCACCCAGTCGAGACGCTGTTGCCGGTGCTGCACCTGCAGGCCGCTGGCTACGAGATCGAGGTCGCGACCGCATCGGCAATCTGATGAAGTACGAGTTGTGGGCCTTCCCTGCCGAGGACGAGGCCGTCACGGACGCCTACGAGCGACTGCTGCCGCAGACCGAGAGCCCCAGGAAGCTCTCCGACGTGCTCGAGAACGACCTCGGTGACGGCAGCGACTACGCTGCGGTGTTCATCCCCGGCGGGCACGGCGCCATGATCAACATGGCCGATGATCCAATGATCGGCGAGACCGTCGCGTGGTTCCTCAAGAATGACCGCGTGATGATCACTCTGTGCCACGGCCCGGCCGCGCTGTTGGCCGCCAAGGATGACAACGGGAACTCACGGTTCGCCGGATACAGCATCTGCGCCTTCCCCGACGCGCTCGACTCCGGCGCCAACGTCGACATCGGCTACCTGCCCGGCCCGATGACCTGGCTGCTCTCCGAGCGGCTGCGCGAGCGCGGTGTGACCGTGGTCAACAACGCCATGACCGGGGCAGTGCACCGCGACCGCCTCGTAGTCACCGGTGACAGCCCCCTGGCTGGCAATGCCCTGGGCAATCTCGCGGTCGAAACCCTCGCGGAAGCGGCCCAGGGCGGCCGTACATGAGCAGATCACCCCGCGTCCCACTCGTCACCGACACGCTCCGCGCGACCACCCCGCTGCGGGATCGTCAGGCGGTGGTCTTGGCGATGACGTGTTCAGTGCCGCGCCAGCCCCAGTAGATGCGGTGCCGCCGCAACAGCTAGAATCGCCGCGGGTTCCCGGCCTCCCTTCCCCCAAGTCGAGGGCGGGAACCCTCCAGCAGCGACTCGACCGCCCCCGATCTGGCCGTATCGCAGGATCTGGAGCGGTTCGTCATCCGCGACCAACCGTTTGTTCGGTGGTGCAGCGGCATTCGCTTGTAGTCTGTCCCGGTCGCTTCGCGGTGTCCTTGAAACCCCATGGCGAGGCGACCCCTGGGAAGGGACGCCCCATCCTTCTACGGCGGGATGGGGCATCTGCCTCCGGCAGAACAGTCCGGTCATGGGGTAGCACGCAGCATCGACACGACCGGACACGAAAAGCGCCCCCACCCTCCCCTCCTGGGAGGTGGGGGCGCTTTCGTGCGTTGAGAGCTTCGTCCTCAGGCTGTACCGGGCCAGGTCCCCTGCCGCTACGTTGCCGGTTTGGGCTCTCGGGTGAGGGCCTCGTAGTGGAGCGTCTCGAACTCTATTGGGGTGAGCATCCTGAGGGAGCCGTGGAAGTGCCTGAGACGAGTGCGGGAACAAGATAAGAGGGCCTCATGCATATAGTTACGGCTCCGGTTGCCGGTCTTGTCGGTGTCGGGATTGCGTCCGATCTGGTACGTCACCTCACTGCCGCGGCGGGATCGGCTGGTTCTCGATCTGGATCGTCCCTGATGGGCAGAGATACTCTGCCTCCCGGGCCGCGTCCCATTCAGACTCTGGCGGGTTCGAATCCCGAAGTTCGACGAATCCGCCGTTCTCCTCGCGGTTCTGGAAGACATCCGGAGCAACTCGGCTGCAGTTGCCGGATGCGACGCACATGGCAGAGTGAACGGTGATTTTCATCGGGGAGCTTCTCTCGGTGTGTTCAGCGTTTGCATGATGTCTTGCGCCTGTTACGGGCTTCGCGTCACCCGCGGTAGCGCCGCACGAGTGGGCAGACGTACGGGTCGCGGTGCTTGAGGCCGACCTGGTTGAGATAGGACACCACCGTGGTCGAGGCGTCGGTCAACGATCGCTGCGTGTACGGGATGTCGAGTCGGGCGCAGTAGTCGCGCACGTAAGTCTGCAGTGCCGGGAGGGCGGGCCGGGGCGCGGCCGGGAAGAGATGGTGCTCGATCTGGTAGTGCAGACCGCCCATGAGGAAGCGCACGAGGAGGCCGTCCGTGATGTTGCGCGACATCCGCACCTGCCGGTTCAGGAAGTCGAGATGGAGTCCGGCGGGGACAGTGGGCATGCCGATGTGGTTCAGCGCGAACGCGCCGCCCAGGAAGAGCCCGAAGGAGCCGATCTGCACCCCGAGGAAGGCGAGCGCCATACCCCAGGGCAGAACAAGGAACAGCAGCGTCAGGTACGCGGCGAACCGGGTGATGATCAGCGTGAACTCGACGACGCGGTGCTGGACATCCTCGGCAGTGAGGAGCGACCTCAGCGAGGCGACGTGCAGGTTCAGGCCCTCAAGGAACAGCAGGGGGACGAAGAAGTATCCCTGCCGCGCGGCCAGCGCGGAGCGCAGACCGGTGCGCTGATCACTGGCGTCGGGGGTGAAGGCCAACGTGTTGGAGGCGATGTCCGGGTCCTCGCCCTCCTGATTCGGATGCGCGTGATGGGTGTTGTGCTTGACCATCCACCAGTGATAGCCGACGCCCATGAGCAGGCCGGAGATCAGTCGGGAGGCCCACTCGTTCGCGGCCCGGGACGCGAAAACCTCGCGATGCGCGGCCTCGTGGGACAGGAAACCGAGCTGCGCCATCACCAGCCCGATCGTCACGGCCAGAAGCAGCTGGAACCAGGACTCGCCCAGCAGGACCACGCCGACCACCAGCGCCGCCAGAGCCAGCACCCAGCCGATGATCCGGGTCCAGTAGAACCCGTAGCGGCGACGTATTAGCCCCGCATCGTGCACCGCGCGGCTCAGCTCGCGGTAGGACTCCACGTACCGGTCAGCAACCATGGCGGAACCTTATGCAGGCTGGACCTCGTCGTTCAAGCAGGACATCGTAGACGAGGAGTTGATAGCACGCCCACTTGCGGGCAGGGAATCTACCTGGGGAAAACGAGAGTCAGCGACGATCGACCGGCGGCGGACGCCGGTCTGCGCAGCGGCCACCTACGTGAGAAGGAAAAATGGTCCGATCATGCTCACGCCGGGTACGACGTGCAGCCAGTCGTCAGCACTGTTCAGCCGAACGCAGCTCGCCATCGACTCCTTGTCGAAGACCAGACGGTAGAGCCACAGCACCAAGTGGGTACCTCCGCCACCTAGCTCGTCGACCCTCGCGTGGCCGCTCAGCGCCAGCTGTGCTGCTGGTCGAAGCCCAAAACGGTGCGCGCCTTCTCGATTGACAGCAGGGGGCCGTTGCCCCTATGTCGCCATTGACTGGGACGCCCGGAGATGCACTCGGCGACGAGCTCGGTGTTGTCGCGGGACATGACTGTGTCGGCAGCGGGGACGATGAAGAGGTCGAAGCCCGTGGCCCGGTGCGCGAGCGCGAGCCGCTCGGCCTCAGCCCCGTCGCGGCCGTCGGTATAGCCCCACAGGTTCCACTTGCGCAGCGTCGCATCGGCGTCGAACGAGCCGAACGTCTCGTAGTCCGCCTCGTCCATCACGTTCGAGAAGCGCAGCGCGATAATCTTCAGCCCGGGATGCCAGCGCGTGAGCTCGATCGCCATCTGCTCCTCGAGGTGCTTGGAGAGGGAGTACGTCGACTCGGGACGCGCCGCGTACTCCTCGTCGACCGGGATATAGGGCGGCGGGGTGTCGAACGGCAGTCCGAGGACTGTTTCGCTCGAGGCCGTGACGATGTTCGTGATGCTGGCCTTGATCGCGGCGGTGAACACGTTGTACGTGCTGATGAGATTGTTCTGGAACGTCGCGGTGTTGGTCGCGAGGCCAGGGGCCGGGATCGCGCTGAGGTGGACGACCGCGTCGAAACCGTCGGGTGTCTGTTCGTCGATGCCCGTGAGCTCATCGAGCACCTGGCCGGCGTCGCGCAGATCGATGCGCTCGAAGCCCGCTCCCCGGCCCCTGCCTGGTCGAGGTTGATCACCAGGTGACCTGGGCCCCGGGTAGCGGCCGCGCCCGCGAGAGATCCACCCGAGACGGAGAGGCATCCTTCCCGGCCCAGGACCAGCAACCGCCCGGTCTGACGGCGCCGATGGACCCCGAGCCCGACCACGGTGAGCACACCTATGTGGGCCACAGCCGGCTCGACGGTCTGGCAGCCCTGATCACCGGCGGCGATTCAGGGATCGGGCGGGCTGGCTTCGCCGGTCTCGTCCGACACCGCTTGTCGGTGAGTTCTGACACCGCTGGGGCGGATTCGTGCTGGTGATATAGGTTTGGGTCGACACCACGTCCCGCGCTTGGGCAGCCAGTCAGGTCGTCCGCTGCTTGGTGGCTTGGGCCAGGCGGTACGAGTCGGTGCCGGTCTCGAGGATGGTGCCGCCGAAGGTGAGCCGGTCGACGATGGCGGCACATAGCCGAGGATCGGTGAAGGTCTTGGTCCAGCCGCCGAAGGACTCGTTCGAGGCGATCGCGACCGAGGCCTTCTCCTCGCGCTCGGTGAGGACCTGGAAGAGCAGTTCCGCGCCGCGGCGGTCGAGTTGCATGTAGCCGAGTTCGTCGATGCACAGCAGGTCGACGCGGCCGTAGCGGGCGATGGTCTTCGCCAGCGTCATCTCGTCGGCGGCCTCGACGAGCTCGTTGGCGAGCTGGGTGGCCAGGGTGTACTTCACCCGGTAACCGGCCATGGCGGCCTCGGTGCCGAGTGCGATGAGCAGATGAGACTTGCCGGTGCCGGAGTCCCCGATCAGGCAGAGCGGCTGTCCCTTCTGGACCCAATCGCACTTCGCGAGCGTGTGGATCACGGCGGGGTCGATGTTGGGATTGGCGTCGAAGTCGAAAGCTCGTAGCGACTTCTCGCGGGGGAACTTGGCCGCCTTGACCCGGCGCTCGGACCGGCGTCGGGCGCGGTCGTCGCACTCGGCGAGCAGTAGTTCGGCGAGGAACCCGCGGTAGGACATCTGCTCCCGGCTGGCCCGGTCGGCGTACTCGGTGAAGGAGTTGCGGATGGTGGGCATCCTCAGCATCCTGCACGCCTGGTCGATCGCGGCGTCGGCTGCTTCCTCGGTCATTCCACGGCGCTTGGTGGTCACGGTGCGGCTCCTTCGTTCGGGTTCTCGCGGCGGCTGGGCAGCAGCTGGTCGTACTGGTCCACGGTCGGTAGCGGACGATCGTCAGCGGGTAGGTGGGCACGGAGCCGGTGCTCGGTCAGCGACCTGACTGCGGGGGCCTCCTGCGACGCCAAAGGCTCGCCGCTGATCTCGATGACGGCGTCTTCCGTCGAGTCGTCGTGTTTGCGTGCTTCAAGTGCGACGGCGTCGGCGGTGAGCGCGCCAGCTTGCAGCGCCGCGGCAAGGCCTGCGACGACCTGATCGTGTCGCAGATGACGGTGCAGCATCAGCACCTCGATCAGCGCGCGCGTTCCCTCGGCATCACCGTGCGCCTTACAGGCTGCGGCCCACCAGGTGTCGTGGACTGGAGTGAACCGGCCCGCGGCCCGCGCTTGTTCCAGCGCGGTCGCGCCGGGCAGTGCACCGGGCTTGCGGAGCAGGACTTCGAGGTAGTGGTCGAGATCGACACCTGTGCCGCCCTTGGTCATCAGCCGTTCGTGGCGTGCGATCTCGGCCTTGCCGTCGAACACGACCAGGTCGCTGGCGTGAAGCAGGACCCGGACCTGGCGTCCGACGTACTTCACGGGGACGGAGTAGGTGTTCATCCGGACTGTGATCTGGGCGTAGCGGTCGACGCGCGGGGTGAACCAGCGGCCGGTCTCGAATGCCTCGTCGGGGAGGGACTGCAGGAGGGGTTGCTCGGTGGCGAAGTGTTCGGCGACGGTGTGGGCACGGGTGCCGATGCGGCGTTGTTCGTCCTCGATGTCCCAGGTGTCGACCATCGCGTTCAGCACGGTGATCGAGTCAACCTCGGGGATGGGGACGAGGTGGTTGCGGCGGAACCATCCGATCTGGCCCTCGACGCCGCCCTTCTCGTGAGCGCCTTGGATGCCGGGCTGGCAGTAGAAGGCCTCGATGCCGTAGTGGGACCGGAATGCGGTCCATCGGTCGGTCTCGGCGCGCTGGCGGGAGAAGCCGACGACTGATGCGACGGCGGCCTTGAGGTTGTCGTAGCGGATTTTGCCGGTCGGTACGCCGCCCAGCACGTTGAAAGCGTGCGCGTGGCCTTCGAAGAAGGCCTCCTGCCCGGCCGAGGCACTGATCCGGTGGACGGCCTTGCCGGAGTAGGAGAGCCGAAGGCAGAACATCGTGCACGTGACGAGTTGCCCGCGCAGTCGGATGGTCACATCGCCGAAGTCGACCTCTGCCTCGCGGCCGGGAAGATGCTCCTGAGGGACGTACGCGTCCGCCGGCTCGCGTCCGGCCTCGATGCGGATCTCACGGCGGCGGGTCGCGACGTAGTCCCGGACCATGCCATACGACACAGTCTCGCTGGCGTGGTGCTCGTCCAAGAGTCGGTCAAAGATCCTCTTGGCCGTGTGGCGCTGCTTGCGCGGGGCGTCCAGATCGTCGCGCAGCCATCCGTCGATGATCCCCTTGTACGGGTCCAGACGCGAGCCCCGCTTCGGGAGCGGCTTGCGCGGCTCAGGCCACGCCGACGCAAATGCGGCCGAGACCGTGCGGTACCCGACGCCGTGCTTGCGCTGAAGAGCACGGTTGGACATGCCGGTCCTCGCGTCGCGGCGGATCGCGGCGTAGAGGTCAACACGTCGACCGGTCATCTTCGGTCCTTCACCGTGGCAGCTACGTCCATCACGACTCCCAGCGGTTGGCCGATTTACTGGTGGGGGTAGGGCCGCGCTGCTCTTGCGTTTGCTAGCGCAGTAGCCCACCACGTCATTTCGTTGAGAAGGCGCTCGGCCGCGTCGCTGGCCGCTACCGGGTGAGGTGGAAGGCCAGTCTCAGCGAATGCGCCGTGGGGGTTGTGGAAACTGACTGTCTCCCGCAACGTCGCGGCGCGGAGTTCGGCAAAGACCAGGCGTAGGTGTTCGATGGAACGCAGGCCCCCAGATACGCCGCCGTAGCCGACGAACCCGATGGGCCTGCCGGCCCACTCGGTGTGGAAGTGGTCAATGAAGTTCTTCAGGGTGCCGGGGTAGCTGTGGTTGTACTCGGGGGTGACGATCACGATCCCGTCGGCGGCCTCGATCTCAGCGGCGGCATCCCTGAGTTGCGTGCTGGTTCCGATGTGCGCGGGGATGTCGAGTTCGGTGAGGTCAATGTGATGAGTGGTGAAGACCGGGTGTGCCTCGACGTGCTTAAGGAGCCAATCGGCAACCTGGTGGCCGAATCGCTGGGGTCGCGTGCTGGCGGTGATCACGAGCATTCGGAGCACGGCTGCCGTCTGGGACGAGGCGTCGGAGGTCGTCTTCGTGGTCGTTGTTGTCATGGGAGAAGGAGCGTCTTTCCGATCGTGTGGCGGTGTTCGATGGCGGCGTGAGCGTCGGCAGCCTGGTCGAGGGGGAAGGTCTGTCCGACGGTCGGGCGGATGACGCCGTGGGCGGCGAGGTCGAGCGCGCGTTCGGTGAGGTCGAACATGCCCGTCGCCCCGATGGCTGAGAGGCCGATTAGCGTGACTCCGCGTGCGGCTGCTGCGTTCTCGTCGATCGTGCCCCAGCTCCCTCCGGCCGCGCCGTGGGACAGGTAGCGGCCTCCTCGTCGGACGAGGGGAAACAGGGCGTTGGTGGTGTCCGCACCGACGCCATCGAAGGCGACCCTGACTCCGTCGCCGGCAGATTCCTGGATGCGGGTGGGCCAGTCCGCGTCGCGGTAGTTCACGGTCACGTCAGCGCCGAGGGCACGAGCGTGGTCAAGCTTGGTGCGGCTTCCTGCGAGGGCGATCACGCGCGCGCCGGAGGACTTGGCGAGTTGGACGAGGATGCTCCCCACGCCGCCGGCCGCGGCGGTCACGACCACGGTCTCGTCCGACTCGATACTGGCGGCCTGGTGCAGACCCACGGCGGTGCGGCCGTCGGCAAGCAATGCGGTCGCCTCACGCAGACTCAGCCTGTCGGGCACCCGGTGCAGATCGTGCGTGGACGCGATGGCGAGGCTGGCGTAGCCACAGCTGCCTCCTGTGGTGGTGACGACACGGGTGCCGATGCATGTGGGGTCCACGTCTGGGCCGACCTGGTCGACGGTGCCGCCGACGCCGTTGCCGAGGATGACGGGAAACGTCACAGGCGGCGCAACCGGACTGCCTGCACGGATCAGGGTGTCGACGAAGGTGATCGCGGCGACCTCGACGTTCACACGAACTTGCCCGGCGTCGGGATCGGGGTCCAGCAGGGTGACCGGGTGCAGCACCTGTGGGGCTCCGGGGTGGTCGGCGACTACTGCTCGCATGTGGCGGTCCTCGATTCGGGTGTCGTGCGGTCAATGGAGGGCGGCGTTGGTGGTGTGTTGGGTAGGAAGAACACCAGGAAGAGCACGATGGCAAGGAGGCCTAGTGTCCAGGCGAAGGTGAAGGCGAACGCTTCGTACACGGCGCGCTGTCCGGCCGTTGCGTCGAGCGAGGCGAGCTGCTGGTGGAGGATGCTCGCCACGACGACTGTGCCGAAGGATGCGCCGACACGCTGGACGATGTTGAGCAGGCTCGTTGCCCGAGGTATTGCCGTGGGCTGGACATCGCGGTAGCTCGTCGCCGAGACCGCAACCCCGACCGCACCGAGCCCGGCCCCCAACGACACCAACCCGACGGAGAGCACGAACAGGGATGCGTCGCTTGCGATGACAAACACGGTGACGCCAGCAGCGGCCAGGATCGTCCCGGCGAGTGCCACGACTCGTGGGCCGATGCGATCTGCTGATCGTCCCGCCACCCAGAGCCCGGCCATCAGCCCGAGACCTTGGGGAGCCAGCAGCAGTCCGACCTCGGAGACCGGGATGCCGCGGGCCTGTTGGTAGAATAGAGGCAGGAGCAGCATCGGGCCGTACAGGCAAGCTCCAGACAGCAGCATCAGCAGGGCGGCGACGCGGAACGACCGAAACCCCAACAGTTTGAGATCGATGATCGCTCGGTCGCCGCGGCTCTTGGCGTGCAGGACGAAGCCCGCGAGCAGCACCACCCCGACGACCAGCAGTCCCGCCGGACCCGCAGACGCGCTCGACACCCCCTCGATCATCGACAAGCCGGCCAAGATCGTGACGATCGCCGGGATCATCAGCAATGCACCGGTCCACTCCAGCCCTGCCGGACCTCGATGGTCTCTCACGTGCAGGTGACGGTGCGCCAACACGATCGCGAGCAGGCAGATGGGGATGTTGATCCAGAAGATCCACCGCCAGCCGAGGGAGCCGAGGATCAATCCACCCAGCACGGGGCCGAGGATCGGCGCGAGCTGCCCGGGGATGCCGATCGTCCCCATGACCCTGCCCATCCGTTGCGGTCCGGCAGCACCGGCAAGGACGGCCTGGACCATGGGAAGGATGAGGCCACCCCCTAGGCCCTGCACCACCCGAGCGGCAATCAGGCTCTCGATGGACCAGGCGAGCCCGCACAGCAGCGAGCCGAGCAGGAACAGAGTCAGCGTCGCCAGCCAGACTTGCCGGGCACCCCAGCGGTCGGTCAGCCAGCCCATCATCGGGATCGCCGCTGCCATCGCGAGCAGGTAGCCGGTAGTAGTCCACTGCGCCGTCTGGACCGTCGTGCCGAATGCCTGAGTCAGGTCGTCGATCGCGATGGCCACGATCGTCGTGTCCAGCAGTGCGACGGACGCGCCAACTAGCAACACACCCATGAGACGCCAAAGGTCTCGGTCCAGGCGTCCGGCGACCGCAGGGGTTGTTGGCATGCCAACAGAATAGCAAATTGCTGGCCTGCCAACAATCCCGCTATCCTGTGACTTGTGACTGGCTTGCCGGACGACCCCACGACGGAGACCCGACCGCACGTCGGCACCAGCATCGAAGGCGCCCCTATCGGGTCGCTGCTTCTTCAGGTCATCCGTGCCCACGCACGGGTAGGCACCGAGCTCCTCAACGAAGCAGGAGTCGCGTCGCCGCACGAGATCGTGCTGCTATACCTCGACGCCCACGGCCCCTTACCCCAGACGGACCTCGTCCACTACATGGGCCGCGATCGCTCCACCGTCACGGCCACGCTCCAGGCGATGGAGCGAGCCGGGCTCGTCACCCGGGCCTCGTCCCCGTCTGACAAGCGCGCCATGATCGTTCAACTCTCCCGGAAGGGACGCGCCGCCGTCCCGCGCGCGCAGGCAGCATGGCACGAACTCGAACGCCGCACCACGAGCGCTCTCACGCCAAAGCAGCAGGCCGACTTGATGAGCGCGCTCTCAGCAATTCGCGACGCACTCAACGACCCCACAAAACAGAACCGTCGCTGAGCGTCACCGGCGCCATCCGCCACCTGGATCGAAGTCCTCACGGGTGGTGTCGAAACTGATCGACAACACCACAGGGAGTAAACGGAGTGGTGCCGAGACTCACCGACATCTGCTGTCGGTTGAGACCGACGGAGCCAGGCGGGCTGTCGCCATCGCCTATGCCCGAGAGGGGGCCGACGTCGCGATCTCCTACCTGCCCGAAGAGCAGCTCGACGCCGAGGAGACCGCATCGTGGGGCGAGGAAGCGGGTCGCGACCCCATGTTGCTACCCGGCGACATCCAGGACCAGCAGCACACCCGCTCGCTGGTGCGACGAACGGTCGAGACCTTCGGGCGACTCGACGTGTTGGTCAACCACGCCGCCTTCCAGTGGGGGCGAGCCGAGCCTCAGGGCCTGGCAGGCATCGACCCGCAGTGACTGCACCGCACGCTGACCACGAACCTGGAGGCGATATTCTGGATCAGCCAGGAAGCCCTGGAGCATCTCCGCCCCGGATCCTCGTCCATCAACTGCTCCTCGATCCAGTCCTACGACCCATCGGTGATCCTGATGGACTAAGCGGCCACGAAGTCCGCCATCAACAACGTCACGGTCAACCTCGCCTCGGACCTGGGCCCGAAAGGCATCTGCGTCAACGCCGTCGCCCCCCGGGCCGATCTGGACACCGCTGAACGGGGCGACCCGCACCAGCGAGGATTACGTGGCCTTCGGCGGCAATACGCCGCTGGGACGCGCCGGCCAGCCCGCCGAGTGCGCACCCGCCTTCGTGTTCCTGGCCAGCCCAGCCGAAGCGAGCTACGTGTCCGGAGCGGTGCTCGGGGTGACCGGCGGCCAGCCCGTCTTCTGAGCCCTGATGTACCGTGTCAGAGACGTTCCGCGCTTGAAGCATCCCGGGTCTGGTAGAGGCTCTGAGCCGACGTCGGCGGCGGGCGCAGGCAGGTGCGGGCGAGCGTTGAGGTCTTCGAGGCCCTGGGATGGTCCGTGAGGACGTGACTCATTCCAGCGCAGGCTGAGCTGCGTTCTCACGTGCACTGGTCATCGTCGGCCCCGGTCGCTTCCGCCTCGGGGTCGGAGGCATTGCGGAACCTGCGGTAGCTGTAGACCAGAATCGCCAGCGCGACGAGGCCGGAGAAGATGAGTGTCGCGCCGGTGCCCCACCCTCCCAGGAGCCACCAGCCCTGGGGCAGGGGCCACCAGTTCGGTGCGGCCGGGCGGACGCCCCACACGATCCCTGCCCCGATCAGCGCGCTGATGCCGAGCAGGCTCGCCAGGATCCGTGGCGTCGTCTGCACGCTGTTGGCGGCGGACTTGAACGCGGCGCGCTTGAGCGGCTGCACTCGGCGCCTGGCCCACTGGTACTGCTGGGACAGCAGGACCATGCCGGCGAACAGCGCCAGCAGGCCCGGGCCGGGAAGGACCAGCGCCGTCAGCCCGAACACGACCAGCACCCACCCGAGGGCGACCTTGGCGATGCGTGTGCTGGGTCCCGCTGCGATAGCGTTCCTCGTTCGTCGTCTCAAGTCACTGCGCCCGGGCAGTGCATGGCGCTGACTGTACTCGGGGTGCCTGTCGGGCCCCGCGTGGGGGCAAGAGGCAGCGCAACCGGAGGACAAGAGCTCGGGACGAGGCAGCTGGAGGCGGGGTCGCGCCCTGGCCTGGCCCCGCGCGGCCGTAACGAAGGCTTGTGTCATATCATGGCAGCACCGCTCAGGGGCGCCGGGAAACAATGACGTCCTGGTCAGCGAGCAGGAGGAGGAAAGTGACATGCAGGCTCGGAGCGAGGCCGGCCACGAGCAACGGTCGACACACAATGAGGGTCAGTGGTCTGGTCAGGACGAACTGGCTATTGCGCTGGCTGATCTGGCGCGTGAGCTGCAGCAGCAGGATCCAGAAGACACGTTGGAGGCGATGGTTCGCTCGGCAGTGGAGATGATCCCGGGGGTCGAGGAAGGGTCGATCAGCATCGTGCTGGGGCGAAAGACGGTCACCGCGCAGGTTCCCACCAGTGAGCTGCCCAGCAGAGTCGACGCGATCCAGACGGAAGAGGGCGAGGGGCCGTGTCTGTCTGCTGTCTACGAGCACACGACGGTTCGGATCCCCGACCTGGAGACCGAGCAACGGTGGCCGGCGTTCGTGCGGCGGGCCATGGCCGAGACCGACGTGCGCGGCATGCTGGCCTTCCAGCTGTTCGTCGAGGACGAGAACCTCGGAGCGCTGAACCTGTTCTCCCGACGCCCCCATGTCTTCGACGATGAGTCCGAGCACGTGGGCCTGCTGGTGGCGGCGCATGCGGCCGTGGCGTTCGCGGATTCGCGACGCAACGCCCAGCTCGAAGAGGCCATCGCCAGCCGCGACGCCATCGGTCAGGCCAAAGGCATCCTCATGGAGCGCTACAAGATCACCCCGCAGCAGGCGTTCTTCCTGTTGACCGAGGCCAGCAACCGGACCAACACCCAGCTGGCGAAGGTGGCCGATCATCTCGTGACCAGTGGTGAGCTGCGCACCGGTCCGAACCGGGGATAAGCGGCCACGGTCAGTCACAGCCACCCACCGCATGAGTGCTACTTCTTTCGTCCTCGCCGGCGAGACCGGGAAGAGGCACCGGCTGTGCGCCGGGCTTGTTCCAGCGTCCGCTGTGCGCGCGCCAGAGGGGTCTGCGACGCGGCGGCCCGTCGTCGCTGAAGGACGACGACAACGACGACCGTCGCTGCGATCGCCACGACGACGGCCCCCGAACCGGACAGCACACTGGCCTTCGGCCGACCCGCCTCGTCGGTGGCGAACTCCTTGACGCGAGCGACCGCGTCATCGCCGCGTTCACGAGCAACCGCCAGCTGCTCCGCGGCGCGACCCGCGGACTCCTCGACGCTCTGCTGTGCGCGTTCTGTACCGTCTCGCTGCTGCGACGACGCCTCATCGCTGTCGCCGAGCTCCTTGCCGGCCTGCTCGATGTTCTCTTCCGACGGCTCCGGGTTGGCGGATGTGCTCATGACCCTGCTCCTTCCGTGTAGGCCTCATCGTGGTTTCGGCTACGGGCAAGGCTATAGTGACCTGCCTCTCACTGGCCAGGGTAGCGCTGCACAGGTCTTCACTATTGGCCCTGGTGCCCACTCTGGTATCCTGTGTGCTGGTCGAGGAAACGGCTCCGACACTTCGTGGATGCGAGAGCCTTCCCATGCCTCACTCATTTTCCGTCACCGTTCGCGCGACCATCGACCGCGGTGCTATCGAGCTGGTCGTGACCGGTTGTCTCACCGAGGACACCCAGCAGGAACTCTTCCCCCTCATCCGCAGGGCGCGCATGCTGGGGCCGGTCACTCCCGTCACTGTCGACCTCACCACCGCGGACCACATCGACTCGACAGCGCTCGTCCATCTACGCGCATCGATCGATCATGACGACCCAGATCGTGAGCGCGACCGGATCCAGTTCCTCCTACCAGGCATCCTGCCGGCCTGTGCGAAGGCCAGCGATCTCGTCACGGGAGGAACACGATGACGATGCAGGCCCCCTCCCCGCAGCTTTTGTCACCGAACCTCGAGAGCGAGAGCTGGCTCCGGGCCATCCCCCGGCAGCCCGGGCTGGCTCCCGCCGAGGCGGCTCCCCCGGGACACGAAGCTCGCACGCGTCGCGAGAGAATCGTCGATGGAGCGGCCGAGATGTTCGCTGATCATGGCTACTCCGGGACGAGCCTGCGTGCGCTCTCGCGGCATGTGGGCATCTCTCACCCGGGATTGCTGCACCATTTCGCCTCCAAGGCTGACCTGCTCGATGCAGTCGTCGACCGTCTGGAGGCGCACGCGCAGCAGGCGCTGGAGCGCATGGACGAGTTCTGCTGCGACCCCGGCGCGCTGCTGGAGGGGCTGGCCCGGGTATGGGACCCCACCTTCGGGTCCCTGCAGCTCCTCGCAACGCTCGATGCCGAATCCGTCAGCACCCAGCACCCGGCCCGGTATCGCATGGCCCGGCTACGCAAAGTGCACGAACACGTCCTCGAGCACTGCTTCAGCCGTCTTGCCGATCGTGGCTGGCTCCGCGACGGCATCGACCCCGCCTTCGCCGCCCGCGCCATGTTGGCCTTGGTCCTCACGCACGCTGTGCGAGAGAGGACAGTGCGCCCCCTGCAAGGCGGCACCCACGATGACTCTTCGATGACCGACCTTCAAAGACTCGCGCAAGCCTTCCTGGCACACCCCAGCACGACACCTGCCCCCCGGCATTCAGCTGGGTAAGGCGGATAGGCTGACGCAATGCTGGCAGATACCCCGGGCCCCTCGGGTCCCGATCCCGTGGAGGGAGAGTCGGCGTCCCGGAGATTGGCCGGGCTGATAGAACAGCGTCCCGATGCGGACGGCCATGGGGTAGTGGAGTGGCTGAACCGACTATGCGGGGCTCTTGCCGACGAGATCGACGTCGCCGTGGTCACCGTGGTGCTCGGAGCGCCCGGCGAGAGTTCCGCAGTCCTCGCCGCGAACACCCCATCGCATGCGCGTCACGCCGAGACCGAGTTCGATGTCGGCGAAGGCCCCGCGCAGCAGGCCTGGACGCGTCGACGCCCGGTCCTCGTCTCCGAGCTGGACGGTCCGGACGGCAACGCCTGGCCCGGCTACACGATGACCGCGGTCGCCGCGGGAGTGCGTGCCGCCTATGCCTTTCCCCTGCAGATGGGAGCCGCCCGCGTCGGGGTGCTCGCCATCTACCACGATGAGGCCCGTGGACTGACCGAGTCGGACCTGAACACCTGCCTGAGCATGGCAGAACTCGCCACGCAGAGATTGATCGACGCCAGCGGCCCTCCTGCTGGCCAGGAGATCGGCACCGTACCGGAGATCGATCCGTCTCTCGGGTGGCCCCTGCATGTCCGCGACGAGGTTTACCAGGCGCAGGGCATCATCGCCGTCAGGCTCAGGGTCACGCTGACCGAGGCTCTCGCTCGGATACGAGGGCACGCCTTCACCGCGGGGCGTGACCTGATCGACGTCGCTGCCGACATCGTTCACGCTGGTTTAGCACTGAACGACGTTGCGCACGACACTCCCGGCGCCCCTGCGGATGATCCCGACGAAAGGAACGAGGGACTCTCATGATCTCCATGGAGAAGCTGGCCGACGTGCTCGTGGACGTCACCGATACCATGGTCGAGGATTTCGACACCATCGACTTCCTGCACACCCTGGCCCAGCACGCGGCCGCGGTCAGCGGAGCCGATGCCGTCGGCCCCATGCTGGCTGATCACCACGGTCGCCTGCAGTTCATCGCGGCCTCCAACGACGCCGGGAAGCTGCTCGAACTCTTCCAGCTTGAGGCGGAGGAAGGTCCCTGCGTCGACTGCTACTTCAGTGCAGAACCGGTGGTGAACGCGGACCTCGCGACGGCCAGCGAGAAGTGGCCACGATTCGCCCCCCGAGCGATCGACGCCGGCTTCGAGTCCGTGCACGCCTTCCCGATGCGTCTGCGAGATTCCGTGATCGGTGCTTTGAACCTGTTCGGCCGGCCGCAGACGAACTTCACCGACGACGAGAGTCGGATCGTGCAGGCCCTGGCCGACATCGCCACGATCTCCATCCTTCAAGAACGCAACCTCACCCGCGTCGAAGCCCTCACCGAGCAGCTGCAAGGCGCACTGAACAGCAGGATCATCGTCGAACAGGCAAAGGGCGCCCTTGCCCAGATGGAAGGGATCACCCCCGCCCAGGCGCTGGATCAGCTGCGCTTCCAGGCCCGCTCCTCGAGTCGACGACTCACCGACGTCGCCACCGAGGTACTCGAGCAGGCCGGCCTACCCCCCCCCTCCTGACGGCGATCACCACCGCGAGCCAGTCGCTCTGGTCCCGCACGCACGTTGGAGGGAGACAACGGTCAGCCGAGCGGCTGCCTCGACGCTGCACGGCCCGCAGAGGCGGACATCGGGCCCGAGCGGCTCGGAGAGGTAGCGACGCTGACGAACATCGATGATCTCATCGCTGCCGAACGCCTCGACCAGCAGGCGGCTCACGCGCGACTGGTGCTCCAGGCAAGAAATCATGACGGGATCCTGCACGGACTGATCGGCCCAGACGAGGTAGAACTGTCCGTGTCATCAGGCTCTCCATCCCCGGTCAGTTGGTCATCTTCCCGGTCCTCCCGTAGGGTCGGGTGCACGGTTCAGTAGGGTGCCGCCTCTTCGAGTGCGTAAAAGGCTGCTGCTATGAACCACAAACTCTCTGTTGCTCTCCGATGGGGCGCCGCCGAATCCGGGATCCAGCTCCTGGTCACCGGGTGCCTCACCGCGGAGACTCAACGGCTAATGCACCCACTGATCCGGCGGCTGAGCAGGTCACATCCTGATTCGCGAGTCACCGTCGACCTGACAGACGCCGATCATATCGAGACGGCCGGGTACGACCTTCGGAGCCAGGTACTTGTGGATCGGCATGGCGCGACGAAGGCACCGACGCTCTCCTGCTTCCAGACGTGATCCCGACGTGCCCGTCCCGACGGCATCTCGCACCCGGGCCGGTGATGGCGTGAACGACAGGCCGCCAACGCGACGGTGAAGAAGTTCTGACTGAGGAGACACGGGTCTGTTCGCGACGCGGAGACCGATCTCTGCTGTAGTACCTTTCGACGTGTCGGGTAGGTACTCCAGTAGCGCGTCCACCGCTGAGGGAGGATGCTTGGAGTGATACGAAAAGGGGGTCTCGATGACGAAAGGCCAAGGGTCAGCCCCCGTCGGAGCGGTCACCGCCACCACCGCTGACATCGTGCCTGTTGCGGGTGCACCCGCCGCCGCGGGGCGGACGGCCGCTCAGCCTCTGGTCTCCTTCGTCATTCCTTGCTTCAACTCAGCGGCCTATGTGGATCGCGCAGTGGCGCCGCTGCTTGCGGCCAACGAACGTATCGAGATCGTGCTGGTCAATGATGGCTCCACCGATGACACCCCCGCCCTGTTGGATCATTACGCGCGGTGGCACCCGGATCGGGTGATCTCGGTACACCGCGACAACGGCGGCCATGGTGCCGCAATGGGTACCGGCATCACAACCACGCCACCGGCATCTACGTCAAGATCCTCGACAGCGATGACTGGACCGACCCGGCCGCTTTGGGCAGTTACCTGCAGTATCTGCGGCGATGGGTCGAAGCCGGTGACGGCCCAGACGTGGTAGTGACCAACTACGTCTACGAGAAGGAGAGTCACAGCAGCCACGGTGTGCGCTACAGGTCGTTGATCCCCGAGGGGCGCATCTGCACGTGGCGGGACCTGCGCCGCCCGCGCGTCGGGCGCTACTTGCTGATGCACGCGCTGACCTACCGCGCCGATGTTCTACGCCGCAGCAACGTTTCCTTCCCGATGCACACGTTCTATGTCGACAACCTGTTCGCAGCGATTCCGATGCGTCAGGTCCGCACTCTCGCCTATCTTGACGTCGACCTGTACCGGTACTTCATCGGCCGTGCCGATCAGTCCGTGCAGGAGCCCGTGATGATCTCCCGGCTGGAGCAGCAGTTGCGCGTGAACCGCCTGCTGGTCGAAGCGATCCGCAGCGACGAGATCACCGACGCCCGCCACCGCCGCTACCTCCTGCACTACTCCACCATCGTGTGCAGCATCTCCCTCACGCTGACCGCGCTGGCCGACACCGAGCAGGCCCGCTGCGAACGCAAGGCACTGCTGCGATACATCAAGGCCACCGATCTACCCGCCTACAAAGCCTTCCGACGCTCTGCCCCGGGTTTGCTACTGAGCATCACTGGCCGCGGCGGAGAGAAGATGGTGCGATTCTCCTACCGCCTGCTTCGCCGCCATGTCGGCTTCAACTGAGCAACCGGGCCCGCCCCAGTGGCGACTCGCTGAAGAACTTGAGGTAGGGGGCATATCCCGCGGGCTCACCCTGCTTCGTTCTCGACGAGTCGGGCGAAGACCACGGTGTTGTCTAGGTGCCCCGTCGAAGAACCCCGCCACTTAGTAGAGAACGGAGAGTTGCCCAGGCGCTCACAGAGCGTCCGCTGTGTTCCTTTGGTGTATAACCAGTGCGTCAGATGTGTCGCCAAGGTGCTCGAAAGGACCTGTGAATTTCTCCGCTGAATGGCGGGGTTCTTCGGACGCTTCGTGGCTGCGTCGCCGACGAGCAACGGTCAGCCAGCCTACGGTCCCGCAAGGGGATCCCCTACGGAGACAGATGCGTGGCAGGGTCTTTCTCGAGACGGACACTACAACAAGTTGAGCCGCTGAGCCTCGGCGGGAGGCGTGAAGTGGAGACCGGAACCGTTGACGTTGTGCGACCCACGGCTTGACATGCACCCGTTTGGCTGCTTATCTAGTCATGCAACTGTATGGCCGCGTGAAAGGTACGGGTGAGGTGGACAAGGTCTTCAAAGCGTTGGCCGACGCCAGCCGACGCCGACTCCTCGACGGCTTGAACGCCCGCAACGGTCAGAGCCTGCGCGAGCTGTGCGCAGGACTGGACATGGCCCGGCAGTCGGTCAGCAAGCATCTGGTGGTGCTGGAGACGGCCAACCTCGTGACCACGATCTGGCGCGGTCGGGAGAAGTTGCACTATCTCAATGCCGAACCGATCAATGCCATCACCGAGCGCTGGATCAGTCAATACGACCGGGAACGAGTGCACGCACTCGTTGACCTCAAAACCGCATTGGAGCAGACCCCCATGAGCAATACCGACGCATTCGTCTACACGACCTACATTCACACCACGCCGAACAAGCTCTGGCAAGCGCTAACTGACCCGACATTTACCAGCCGTTACTGGGGCGTGACCTTCGAGACCGATTGGCTCCCGGGGTCGACCGTGATTTGGCACGAAAATGGACACCGAATCGCAGACGCGGAGCAAGTCGTCCTCGAAGCCGATCCAGAGCGCCGACTGTCCTACACCTGGCACACACCCACGCCCGAATGGGCGCAGGCTGCTGGAATCAGCAACGAACTGCTCACAAACCTGCGCAACGAGCATCGGTCAAAGGTAACCTTCGAAATTGAACCTCTCGGCGACATGGTCAAACTGACCGTAATCCACGACGATTTCGACCCCGACAGCACCATGCGAGAAATGGTCGGTCAAGGATGGCCGGCTCTGCTGTCCAGCCTTAAGACGCTACTGGAGACAGGCGAAACACTGCCCGAACCGGAGACAGCCGAACGGGCCGACTGACACGCTGCGCGGCGTCCGTAGGCGCAGCGGCAAGCGGACCCACTCGGCGCCGGTTGAGGGCGTCTCACAAGCGGGTTCACCGTCCCGTAAGAGGAACCTCCACCGGGACGGCGAGAGCGACTCGGTCCAGTACTCGAACCGGACTCGCCCCGCTGGTATCCAGGAAGGTGAAGCCCGTCGGGGTTCGATGTCGTGCATCGCCCCTCCGCCTCCGGTCGCGGGTGTTCACCGGGCGTCGATGCAGGTCACCACGCCGGCGGTCGGCGGATGCTGGGCGGTATGCGCCGCACCCCGATGCCGCGGAGGTAGGCGTCGCGGGCCGCCTCGTCGGGGTCTTCGAAGGATTCCTTGACCCGATCCTCGGCCGCACCGTCGTCGCGGGAGAAGTCGCGCACCAGCGTCCGGATCTCCGTGGCCGCATCGTCCGACTCGAACGGAACCTCGAGCGTGGCGTCGTCGCTGCAGCCGGGATAGCTGTCCTCGAAGTCGTAGGTGAATGTGGCCTTGCCGGTTCTCAGGTCGAAGGTGGCCTGGTCCAGCGTGCCGTCGTTCTGCTCGCGGTTCATCAGGTACTCGACGTGGATGCGGTCGGGGCCGTCGGGGCGCAGGTAGTACTCGCGGGCCCCGTCGTCGGCGGCGACCTCGAGTACCCCTGCGTAGCCGTCGCGCTCTTCGTCGATCTCGGGGCAGATGTCCGCGATGGCCCGGCCGGACCGGCCCTGGGCCCGCATGCCCTCGACCGGGTCGCTGCCCGTAGCAGGCGGCGCGATCGTCACCTCGGCTTCGCCGCGCGGGGTGGACCCGAACTCGCCTCGATTGCCCTGCTCGCCGGTGTCGCGCTTGCGCGTGATCGTCCCGTTCGTTCCGGTGGTGTTCATGGTGCCCGCCCTTCCTCGGTGACCGGATACGGCTCTCACTCGGCAAGTGGGCGGGGCCGACTGGGTTATGCGGCCTGGCGGTCCCGGTAGGTCACCCCAGCGGACAGGTCCTCCAGCACGGAGGCCAGGAAGGCGTCGGCCTGCTCGGGGCCCAGGCGTTCGAGGACGGAGAGCACCAGGTCCCGGTCTTCCGGCTGATCGGCGCCGAACACGCTCGTCAGCGGCGAGAGGCCGTGGGTGCGCCACAGGGCAGCGGCAGCGTGGGCATCCAGGTGGTCGCCGTAGAAGGTCAGTATGTGGTCGGCGACCTCGCGGGCCCGGCGGATCGCGGCCTGTCCCTTGGGCCGAGAGAGCCGGTAGGCGAAGGTGATCATCGCTCCGATGGACTGGCCCCTGGCGGCGCGGCGCTCGACCAGGCGCGCGATCGACTCGGACAAGTCGGCCGGGCAGGTCTCCGGATCCCGATCCAGGGCGGCATCTGCGGTCGGGTCGGGAGAAGCGAGGCGCTGGTGGGCGTCCTCGGCCAGCTGGTGGCAGTAGGCGTGGGCCTGCTCGCGCCTGGACAACTGGTAATCGCGGGTGGGGCGGCGACCGACCGGGAAGGAGTCGCGGATCCGCTCGGCCATCTGGTCGAACCGCCGCATGGAGGCCACTCCCCCGGCGCCCACGTGCTCCTCCCACTGAGCCATCAGCAGCTCGCGGCCCTGCCCGGATTCGGTAGAGACGTAGCGGCCATCGCCCTCGGAGCGGTGGCGCATCACGCCCCGGACGATCCAATACACCAGCCCCTCGGGCACCAGCGCTTCCGCGCCCGGGCACTCGGCCTCCGCCCGGCACATCTTGGACAGCGCAATCACGCAGGCGTCCTGGACGATGTCCTCACGGTGGCGGAACGTGTACGCCCACGCCCTGGCTTGCAGGTCGAACACCCGTCGGCACGCTCCCAGCAGCGTCTCGCGGTCATGGACCCGCTCCTGGGCGACGTCGCGGAACCGCACCGCGTGCGGCTCGGGGTCCACGAGCACCACTCGGGCGCGGCCAGGCCGTTCCGCGGCCGGGCAGGCGGGTTCGTTGCGCTGGTAGCGCGTGACGATGTCTCGATGCTGGGCTCTGCCCTTTTCTGCTTCCGTCCTCATGCCCTGGCAGTGGGCACGCGGACATCCTCGGGGGACGCTTCCCGGTGGGCTCGTTCCTCGTCCACGGGAAAGGCCCGATCACGCGAGAAACACCATACCCGAGTGGTACCATAATGCCGTACCGGTTCAACGAGAGGGTGTCGTCATGTCCATCAGTGCCAGCGAAGCGCGCAAGACGCTGTTTCCGCTCATCGAGCGCGTCAACGACGATCGCGACGCCGTCGAGATCGTCTCCCGCCACGGGAACGCCGTCCTCATGCCCGCCGAGGAATACGCGGCCTGGCAGGAGACCGCCTACCTGTTCCGCTCCCCCGCCAACGCCCGCCGACTGCTGGAGGCCTACGAGCGCGCCCGCACCGGCGACACCCAGACGCACGACCTGGACCGGGAGGCGTGAGTGCGCCTGGTCTGGGACCGCTCCGCCTGGGAGGACTACAAGCACTGGCAGACGGCCGACCGCAAGATTCTCAAGCGGATCAACACGCTCATCGACGCCTGCCTGCGCGACCCCTTCACCGGTATCGGCAAGCCCGAACAGCTCAAGTACGGCGCACAGGGGGCGTTCTCCCGGCGGATCACCGATGAGCACCGTCTCGTCTACCTGGTAAGCGGTGAGGACCTGGTGATCCTCCAGGCGCGCTACCACTACTGAACCCGCCGAGTCAGACTTCGCCGTCTGCGGCTCCACGTCTCATGCCGCGGTTCTCTGTCGTCTCGCGGCGGTCTTCTCGCAGCGGCGCAGCAGCGGTTCCGCGAGCTCCCACATCACATCGCCGATGGCGCGGGAGTCCACGTCGGTTTCCGTGACGGCGACCTGGTGTCCGGTGCCGCCGATGACCTGATCGAGTACCTCGATGTTGCCACGCAGCACTTTCTGGATGGTGTGGTCCAGGGTGCCGGGGGCGACCATGGTCGTGACCATGACGGTGCAGTCCTGGCCGATGCGGTGCTGGCGGTCCTCGGCCTGGGAGATCAGGTCGGGCAGCCATTCGGTCTCGACAAACAGGGCGTCGGAGCCGCGGGTCAGCGTGATGGCGACGCCGGCGGCGACGATGTTCGCCAGGATCACCGCGATCGTGCCGTCCTGGTAGTCGGCCCGGATCCGGTCGCGCTGGGCCAAGGATGTCTTACCGTTGATGACGGCGTGGGGCACGCCGAGGGTTTCGAGGTGTTCGTCGAGGGCGTCCATGACGACCTGGTGGATGCCCCAGACGATCAACGGCCGGTCGAAGACCATCTCGCCGCCCTCGTCGCGGCTGGTCGAGTCGACCCACTCGGCGACGTGGTCGGCCGCCGCGGGGATCTTCGCCAACCCGGCAGCGCGGCGCAGCTGGGAGACGCAGCCCATCTGCTCGGCGCACCAGGCCCGCACCTCCGCCTCATCTGGTGCTTGGTCGAGTTCGCGGGTGCGGTCGCGCAGGTAGGTGTGGATCTTCTCGCGGACCTCACCGGTGGCCTTGCGGTATTCGGTGGTGGGGACGTCGACGATCATCGTGGAGTGAACCTTCTCCGGAAGGTCGGGCAGCACCTGGTCCTTGGTGCGCCGCACCCACACGTCTTCGCGCAAGATGCGACCGAGCTCTGGAAGATGTTTCTTGACCGGGATGATCTTCTCGATCCTCTGGTTGCCGACAGGGATCTCGTAGCTACGGGTGTAGCGGGCCATGAGCGCGGACCGCGATCCGAAGGTCGACTTGAGGACCCCGGCGATGGCGAGGATCGGGGGCAGGTCGGCGGGGTTGGACATGATCGGGGTGCCGGTCAGCACGACGCGGTCCGTCGCGGTGACGGCGAGCTCGCGCATCGCCGTCGCCCGGCGGGTCTCCCAGTTCTTCGCCCGGTGGCCCTCGTCGTAGATCAGCACATCCGCGCCCCAGCCCTGCAGGTCTTCGAGCAGGCTGTGGCGGGTGGAGGCCGCCAGCAGGGAGTCGGTGACGATCACGATCCCGGAGGAGGGCAGGTCGGGGACCTTCCGGCCCGGCCGGATCACGGCCACGTTCGCCTCGCCGTCAAGGTTCTCCGGGACGTGACAGCGGTCGATCTCGCTGGCCCACCCGGACTGCGCCACCGGCGGGCACACGATGATCCAGCGCCTCGCGCCGAGCAGAACGGCGGCGAGGATGGCCTGGACGGACTTCCCCAGCCCCGGTGCGTCCGCGAGCAGGCGGCGGCCACCGGCGGCGACGCACAGTGCCCCGATGCGCTGATACGGGTACGGGGTCATCCCGAACCAGTCCGGGACGTCCCCGACACGGTCCGTCAGCAGCTCGACCTCGCGCTCCATTCCGGCGGCGTCGGCGGCCTCGGCGAGATTCTGCGCGGCCTGGGAGGGCGTGGTCGGGTCCTCGATGCGCGATGTCTGCGGCACGTCGAGCTGCGTCTGTCGGGCGGTCGTAACGCCGTTCTCGGAGGGGGCCGGCGCGGAGGGGCCGTGTCCGTGCAGGGTGGTGGGCAGGAGGTGGTCGGGCCAGTCCGCCACGGCGGCAGCGGGTGCGGTGAACGCACCACGGGAGGGGTCGAAGGTGGCCTCGTCCCCGAGGTCGAAGGTGACGCCGGCGCGGCCCGCCAGCCGGGGGAACACCTCGATCCGCCCCTGGCCCGCGTCGACCACGAGCGGGCGGCGCAGGGAGGCGAGGGTCTCGGGGAACTCGAAGGCGTCCAGCACGATCCCGGCCTCGCGCAGCTGGCGGATCAGCATGCTCGTCGGGGCGTGCGCGATGCAGCGGCGCGTCTCGGCGTCGACCTCGAACCCCATGGTGTCTCGCAGACGTGCCGCGAGGAGCTCCCCCACAGGCCCGGCGGGATACTCCAGCTCCACTCGTGGCCGCTGACGGGTGCCGGCAAGGACGGCATAGACCATCGCCGTCAGTCCGTCTCGGCCTGTGCCCGGCGGTGGCGGTGCCAGGCGCGGGCGGCGACCAGGGTGTATCCGCCGACCAGCAGCAGTGCCCCGTAGGCGGGGACGGAGGTGAGGTACAGCAGCCACACCAGCGCGTACTCGTGCCAGCACCGACGCTCACGACGGGAGGCGAGGACCGCGACGGCGCCGGGCAGGGCCACCAGAGCGAGGACCAGTGCTGCGTTGCCGGTGGCGTCCGTGACCGCAATGATCACCATCAGCCACACGGTCGCGGCGATTCCCGCCACGGCCAGCGGCAGCAGCCAGTTCTCCAGCCGAGACAGCAGGGAAGCGAGGCCGGTGCGCAGGCGGTGGAGCCGGGCCTGGGTCGGGGATGTGGTCATGTGGGAAACCTCCACGAGGTCGGAGTGAAGTAGCGGGCATCGACGACCGGCAGCGGTTCGGTCAGCGCCCCGATCAGGCCCGAGAGCACGTCCAGGCTCGTGATGCCGATCTGCCGGGCCGCCTCGACGCACAGGTCGGGAAGGGCGGCCGGCGAAGCGTCCCGGCGAGATCGTTGCTCGGCCGTCAGGGGGCGGCGGATGCGGTCGAAGTCGGTGTAGGTCTCCACCTCCGCGTCGATGAATGTCTCCAGTGCGGCCATCACGGCCGGTGCGGCCCGGAAGGGCACGGCCTCGCGGACACGGGCGCGGATCCGCTCGAGCTGGCCGGAGCGGGCTGTCGGTCGGGGCAGGGGGCGTAGCGCTGCGTGGCACAGCAGGTGCGGGATGTCGCGGGCCGGGGAGGAGAGGGCGGCCATCGCGTCGACGTCGTCGCGGGACCATCCCTCCCACAGAGCCCGGATCCAGGCCGACCCCGGACCGTCGTCGACATCACAGGTGGCGCCGGTCAGGACGCGGGTGGGCAGCTGCGGGTCCTTCGATACGGCCGACAGCACCTCCCGTCGCTGGGACGGGGTGAGTGCCCAGGTGCGCAGCGGCGGCAGGCCCAGCAGCTCGTGCAAGGCGGAAGCGTGGATCAGCCGGACCGTCGCACTAGTGGTGGGCATCCCCTTCGTGTGCTCCTGGACCTCGGGCACCTGCGTGCTCAGCAGCTGCTCCTCGGCGCTCGGGGCCGGTGCCTGCTCGAGCGTTTCGGGGTCAGTGAGCAGGGAGGTCTCCGCGTGCATCTCGCGCAAGATCCTCGTGGGGCGCATCGCCCCGATCACCTTGCCGACCCACCCGGATGCGGACGTGGCCCCGTCGGCGAACCGGGTCACGTCCAGGTGCCCGGCCCGCCTGGGGGTCTTCACGGCGTAGTCCACGAGCATCGACGTCACCGAACTGGTGATCTCCTCGGTGTCCCACGCAGCCGCGAGGCCCCGATGGTGGCGGGCGCACATGGCCGCGACCACCCCGGCCTCGACCGCATCGGCCAGCACCTGACAGGCCGCCTCATGCTGTGACGTTTCCCCCGCCAGGACGTCTCGCCCCAGGTTCCGGGCATGCTCGTCCAGCCGGCTGGTGCCGGCGGTGAGGGTGCCGCGAGAATCGCTCATGCCCGACCAGTGGGCGAGGCGACCTCCTCGCGGGACGCGACCGCACCGCGAGGCCGGTCAGATCACGGCGCGACCTTCACGCTTCGCCCGGTCCAGCGCGTTGGTGGAGGCCTTGGCCAGGAAATCCGGCGGGATCTTGATCTCCACGTCCACCGCCCGGTCATCGAGGTCGCAGTACAGCCCCACCGCGCCGCGCAACAAGCCTGTGCGGTTGTCGCGGTCGTCGTAGGTGAACAGCGGCTTGCGGGACTTCCAGTTCGCCCCGCCCTTGCCGATCCGTTCCGGCGCGGTCGTGAAGTCCATCCGCTCCTGGGTCGGCTCGACGCCGAACAGGCGGAACGCGGCCTCGGCCTCCTTGGGGTCCTTGGTGTGCAAGATGATGCCGCGGGCAATGTGGTTGGTCAGGTTCGCCTCCAGCAGGTCCGAGACGCGCTGGGTGAACAGGATCGGGAACACCTCCAGCGACCGCGACAGCCGGCCCAGCCGTTCCATCTCCTCCGCTCCGGCACCGAGGAACACCCACGCCTCATCCAGCATCAGCACCCCGCGGCGGTCCCGCAGCGCCTCGGCGGAGCCGAACACGAGCATGCGGATCAGCGCCGCGGAAATCCGCTGCGTCAACCCCAGGGAGGCCTGGTCCACGCCCATCGGCGGCAGCTCGAGGTTGGCGTTGCCGACGCGGATGTAGGTGATGCCCTCGCTGGCGCTGAGCACCTCGCCCTTGTCGTCCAGGCCCACGATCGCGCCGAACATGGGGTCGGTGCGGGACTGGCGCAGAATCGGATCGGCCAGCTCAGCGGAGGCCTCCCCGTCGGCCTTGGCGATCTGAAGCGCGGTGCCGATGGCCTTCGCCCCGTGGGCCACGCCGTACTTCAACGCCGCCTGCAGGTCGGCCTCGAGGTTCTGCCGCGACCCGTGCGGCCACACGTTCACATCGTGCAGCACCGACACGGCGGTGTTGATCCCGTCGGCGGGGGTCTTCGAGAACCGCAGCGGGTCACACACGCCGGTGCCGCCGGATCCGCCCAGCCCACCGGAGGAGCCGGCGAACGAATCCAGCGAGTAGGTGGTGCAGTCCTGTCCGAACGCGGCCGAGAGGTCCGAGCCCTTCTTCGGGTCGATCACGATCACCGGACGGCCCTCCAGCGCGTACTGGAACGCCGAGTACGCCAGGAACTGCGTGTTCGAGGTCGGGACCATGCCCCGACCGACCAGGTAGGTGCGGTCGGTGGAGTCGACGGTGACGCAGGCCGCCGGCTCCGCGGCGACCTTCTCGATCGACGCGACATACAGCCACTGGCTGGTCTCGGGCACCTGATCCGGCAACCGGGCGTTACTGTCCTCGCGGCCGAACACGGGCTGTGCGGTGGTGAAGGCCACCCGGTAGCCGGCGGTACTGGCCTCGGGTGTGGCCGGGGCGTCGGTGAGAGTGGCCTTTATGCCGAGGGACCGCACCAGCTCCAGCGCATCGGTAGCAAGACGCTGACCGGTCAGGGTCAGCTCGACGTGGCCGGACCGATCCGCGACCGTGCCTGCGGCATCCGCCAACCCCTGCAGCAAGGCCAGACGCTGGTCGTAGGAGGCGCGCAGAAACGCGACCGAGATACCGGCGTCGGGCGCACCGGGTCCGCCAGCGAGACGGGCTCCCACCGTGTAGGGGTCGCCCGGGGGGCAGATTTCTGGCAGTTCGAGGGGTGCGGCGATGCGGATCGCGAAGTTCACCGCACCGCCGGGCAGGTGCAGGCCGTCGGCGAGCATCTCGCCGGTGGTCATCCGGCGCTCACCGACTGCGGTCCGGGGCCGGACGGCGTACTGCTGCCGGATGCGCCCGGCCAGGGCGGACAGCGCCTCCCGCGTGGGATAGATGCCCCGACCCCCGCGGCCGTGACCGTCGCGCAGCGGGGCGAGGTCCATCATCGCCAGGGACGCGACGACCCGGGCCGCGTCCTCGATGCCCGTCCCGGAAACCCCTCGCATGATCTGCGCGAGGTCGGCGGCGGTGCTGACATGCGTGCCGCTGTAGCTGCCTGCGGTGCGTGCGACCGCGTCGGCTGCGGCATGGGCCGCCGTCCACGCATCCAGGGCACGGTTCCGCTCGGCGGAAGTGTGGCCGTGGCGGTCGCGATGGTCGGAGACGACCCACTGGTGGTCGTAGTCCGCCAGCACGGACTGGCCGTCACTGAAGCTCACCCGGTACAGATCCGGCTTCTTCTTCACGGGCGACTTGGCCGCGACTCGCACCGGTCGACCATCGCGTCCGATCACCTCCTGACCGGGCATGACCTCGCCCATTGTGGTGTACCCAGTCGGCGTTGGCAAAATAGTTGAAAGCGAACAGAGCTTTCCCGATCCTGAGCTGCCTACCACGGCTCCGATGGGGTAGATGTCCTGGTCAGAGGACTTTGTGGCGGACATGAGGGCTTCCTGCCGATCATGGACGGTGAAGCCCACGTTGATGCCGCGGGCATCACCGACGGTCGACAGCGATGGCAGCCCCGAATAGGCGACCGTGGAGGAGGGCAGGTCCATCAGGTTCGGGTTCGCTCGGGCTGGCGAGCCGAGCCAGGATTCGGCCAGTGCCAACTCCTGGCGGTTGTCCATCGAGGCGACCTCGAACGCCGTCCCACTGCCCAGAGAATCCAGGCGCTTCTTGCCCTGCCCGGTGAAGGCCGCGACGACGCTGGTCTCGACCAGGGTGGGGAACGCCTTGCCGGAGGAGTAGGCGCCCTCGACCGACTCCAAGGTCGCGAGCATCTCCTCTTGCTGCTGGTCATCCATCCGACCCTCGGCACGGGCGGTGTGGATGTCGCGCAGATAGCGCTCACGCTGGCGACGCAGCTCCTTGCGGGTGATCGGGCTGGGCTCGACCTTCCCGCGGATCGAGACCATCACCGCGCCCCGATCCAGCAGCGACGTCGCCCACGCCGACAGGGAGTTCTTCGCGGCCGCGAACGGCAGATCGAGCCCGTGGACCGACCCCATCCGCAGCACGTGGTGTCCCTCGATGCCGGTCGGCCAGTCCTTGCACGAGTTCACGTCCAGCCGCGCGGCGGTCTGGGCCCCGGCGACGGTGCGGAAGACGTGCAGATGGTCGGCGTGCGGGAGGATGGTGGCGTCCGCGGACCCACCGGCGGCCCACCAGGACTCCGCCAGGTGGAAATCCTTCGGGGTGGGGATCGTGAACCCGGAGCGAGTCAGCATCCCGTCGACGTCCTCGAGGTCCCCGGCGTAGTCGGACATCGGCACCTCGGCGGTGGCCAGGGAGGTCACCACCGAGTCGAACGCATCGCGCAGCGACCGGTCGGAGCCGCCGAGGGTGTCGGTCAGCTTGGTGCCCATCAGCAGCACCCGGTCCTGGACCCGCTCCCCGGCGAACCAGTTCTGCAGCGTGGAGGAGATCCGGGAGTCCTCCGGCGGGGAGTAGCGGCGCGGAAGGTTCACCAGCAGCAGGTGGAAGGGCCGGTATCTCGAGCGGGCCATGGAGCGGCGCGCGGTGGTGTACTGCGTCTCGGCGGCGATCTCCTCGAACGCCGCGGCGATCGGGTCGCCGACCTCCAGGGCGCGGGCATGGGACTTCGCATCCCGGGCCGGGGCCATCGGGGCCTTGCGGTACAGCCACAGGCCGCCGCCGACCGGCAGGATCCGGCCGTCGCCGTAGCGGACCTTGGTCGCCGTCGGCATCGAGGGCACCTTGTGGTCCTCGAGGCGGATCGGCGCGGGCTTGGTCGTCGCGCTCATCTCAGTTCTCCTCCGCGTCGATCTGCTGGTCCGCTCCGCCACCGTCGGACGGTTCGCTCTGCCCAAACGGTGCTTCTCCCCCGCCGTCGGACGGGCTGATCTGCCCGGCAGGTGCGTCATCGACCGTCCCGTCCAGGGCGGCCGCGTTCTCGTGATCGGTCAGGGACGTGCCGGAACCGGCCGGCCCCCAGGCGGTCACGTACGGGGCGGCCGTGTCGGCTCCGCGAACCAGCACGTCATAGGTGACCGTGGTGGTCTTCTCCTGCTCACCGGCGGCGTCGTCGGCCACCAGTTGGACGCTGACCGTGGCGACCAGGGTGGAGGTGTCGACCTCGCCCTGGCGGCTCTCGGGCGAACGGGCCTCAGCCACGCTGACCTCGGAAGCGGTCACGCCGGTCAGCGTCGCGTACACGTGCGATGCGTTCTCGTCGCGGGTGGTGAGCTTGAGGTCCTGCGGGGAGGACATCAGTGCCGTCGCCCAGGAGTCGATCGCATCGGTGGCTGCGGCGGAGGCCGACGCCTCCCGCCAACCCTCGGCGGGTTCTTCCGGCTCCCAGTCGGACACCGCCGTGGGCGCCAACGGCGTCAGCGTCGGGCTCGAGATCACCTTCACACCCTTCGACGGGGCGTAGGCGGTACGCACCGCGGCCCGGTAGGACGTCCCCTCCTCGGTGGCGATCGTGAAGTCGTGAGTCATCAGCTGGTAGCCGATCTCGCCGTCGGTGGCCTCGACGTCCTCGGTGTTGGAGACCCCGTCCCAGGACGTGATCCTCGACCCCGCGAGAAGCGAGTCCTCCCCGTCCAGCCAGTCCTGCAAGGCGCTGGTGGCCTGGGTGCGGCCGGTCTGCGACGCGGACACCTCACCCGCGGCCTGGCTACCTGCCTGCATGTTCTGGATCAGCATGCCGACGACGATGAACGCCACCAGGGCGCAGAACGCCGTCATGAACGGCGAGAGGGTCAGTGCCCGGCGGATCAGGCGGTAACGCCGCTTCGCACGCCCGGCGGCCTCCGCGTTGGGGGTCACCTCCGCGGTGTCGACCATGTCGTCGACCTGGTTGCGGCGACGCTTCTTGGCGGCCATTAGTGCTCACTCCCCCATCGGTCTTCGGTGTGGTTCTGGTCAGCGGTCAGCTTCTCGAGGCGGGCACGGGCGTCATAGGCCACCGGGGCGTGCATGTCCTCGGCCAAGTCCTCAAGCACGTCGAGGGGGACGTCGGCGCGGGAGGCCACCGCGGCCCTCACCCGCCCGGCGGGATGAGCGGCCAGCAGCAGCCAGCACGCCGAGCAGAACGCGGTGCCGGGGCGAGGCTCTGCGAAGCACGGCTGCCAGCAGGCCCGGCAGGACCCGGGCTCGTGCGTCACCGGATGGCTCTCCGGCCTCGCAGCGGGTCGCCACGCCCGGCAACGACCCCGCAACGGATGACGGATCGAGCGCATGCGGTTCCTCACTTCGCCAGCAGCTCCTGGAGCTGTCCGAGCGCTGCCTGGTCGATCTGCGCGGCGCGGATCGGCTCGACCAGCGCCACGGCGGCCTCGGTCGACTTCGCCGGCACCCTCGTGGGCAGATCGACGTCCGACAGCGCGCCGACCAGATCCACCAGCGCCTGCAGCTCACCCCGGCTCATCCCCACCAGGTGCACGGTCGCCTCGGGGACGGACCCGGACTGGACCCCGGACAGGTCGGCGATGGCTGCATCCACCGGGGACCGCTTCGACTCCATCACCGCCGTGGTCAGATCGGCGATACCGGCCGAGCGGGCACCGGCCAGGCCAGCAGCCAGGGCCCGGGTGTCCTCGTCGGCTTGGCTGATCTGCTCGGCCTTGTCCGCGATCCGCCGCACCGAGGCCTTACCTGCCTTGCCCGTGGTGCGGCTGCGCCCGGACGGACGCCGCTTCGCCGGTGCCGCCTCCGGACCCGGTTCCGTAGCCTCCTGCTCGGCGTCCACGGAGGTGTCCTGCTCGGTCTCGGCAAGGCTCTCCTCGGTCGCGTCGATGTCGGCCTCGGTCAGGGTCTGTTCGCTCATCACATGCTCTCCTCGGCGGCGCGGCTACGATCTCGCTGGCGCAAGTGGGCGGATATTCCGCGGACCTGTCGTGAACGGGCATCCGCCCTGGTCAGCCGCCGTTCGGGACGGCAGCAAGCGCGCCACCCCAGGGCTCGTCAGGCCCAGAGGTGGCGCGCCGGTTGGTGGTCTCAGGCCGCGACGGAGTTCGACTCGGCGTCGTAGCGGTCGTCGGCCCCGAGATCCATCAGATGGACCAGCACGCGGGTCTTACGATTCGCGTCGCTGGCCCACGGTTCGAGCACCACCCACACCAGGACGCGATGTCCCAGCAGGGCCTTCGCCTCGGAGGCGACCATCAGCCCCTCGGGATCATCGGTGCGGTCGGTGCGGACAATCTCGTACCCGGCGGGGAGGTACTTCTTGGACCCGTCGGCGTTCTTGCCGTCCTCGACGTCCTGCTTGGTGCCGGTGTACAGCAGCAGCTTCCCGCGAGTGGAGGACTTCTCCCTGGTCACCTTGGTGATGGTGCCCACGAAGTTCTTCAGGTCCAGCCCCTCGGCCTGGCCGGTCATCTTGTCGATCAGCTTCCAGGAGGCCGACCCCTCGGACAGTTCGGCGACCAGTTCCCGGATCGCCTTGGACACCGCCACCTGCCGCGGCACGGCCTTCTCGATCCCGGGCACCCTCACCAGGGAATCCTCGGTGGTCTCCAGCTTCGCCACCCGGTCGTGGGCGGCCATGATGATCTGCGCGTGATCGGTGCTCATGGGTCAGTCCTCCTCGCTCGTGGGGGCGATGGTCGCCAGGGTGTCGGTGTCGGCGGTGTGCTCGTCGGCATCGGCCAGTCGCACGGCGGCGGCGGCGATCGAGCGAGTGTGGCCGGTGGTCATCTTGATCCACCGCTGCCAGGTCGCCTCGTCCTGCCCGAACGGGGGCGGGACCGCATCGAGCACGGTGCGCAGCACGCCGCGGACGCGCGTGTTGGTGCCGTCCTGGAACGACGCCCGCCCGGTCAGGCCGCTCTGCACGTCGGTGATGATCGCCGCGAGCGTGGTGGTCAGGGCGTCGACGGCGACGCGCTGGATCGGCACGTCATGCTTGCCCAGCAACTCGTAGGCCAGCGACGCGGTGCCGAAGTAGCCGATGGTCGCGTAGCTCGCGCCGTTCAGCGTCCCGGCGACGTCCTCCTCCCACGGCTTGCCCTCCGCCAGTTGGTACTCGGCCATGTCGATTCCTTCCCTCGCCTCTGCGGTATCCGTCCCCGGCTCCTCCGGGGTCACCTCGGCAGTGGGCGCAGCGCGACTCTCGCAGGACGCCTCAGCGGCCTCGATGTCGATCAGGTCCGTGGCCTCGAGCGCGGTCTGCCCCTCGGTGCGATCCGTGTTGAACGTCGAGGCCTGCGCGGCCGGGCAGAGATTCACCAGCGGGCACCAGCCGCACAGCGGAGACACCTTGGTCGGGAACATCCGGCTCTCGGCCATCTCGTTGTGCAGGTCCCAGGCGCGGGAGAACTCTCCCACCGTCTGGGCGACGCGCTTGTTCGAGACCGCCACCACGCGGGACTTGCCGTGGCGGGTGTAGTAGATCCGGCCCTCCAGCAGGGGCTCGTCGGTGACCTGCCGTAGCCCGGCGGCGTACAGGCGGATCTGGTCGCCGTGGTCATCGCCGAACCGTTCGATCTTGTGCTTGTCCGGCACTCGCCCCGTCTTGTGGTCCACCGCCCGCAGCCCTGCCTTGCCCCGCGCCGCCACGCGCTGGGTGAGGTCGACGAACCCCAGGAACGGGACCCCTCCGACGGTGATGTCCCGCAGCGCCCACTCGGTGGCGGCGACGTCGACCTCCCGGGGGTCCTCGATGTCGAAGATGCCCTGGTACTTGCCGATCACGTCAGCGAGGAACAGCTGCCTCGTGACCGGGTCGGACAGTGCCGGCAGCTCGCCGTGGCGCCACTGCGCCACCCGCGAGATCAAGATGTTGGCGGCCTTGCGGCGGGTGCGCCTGCCGCGCGGCAGCGAGTACAGATCCTCCAGCACCGCATGCGCACTGGTGCCCTGCGTGGTCGCGGCGAACGGGTCGGGGGCCTGCTCGCCGACGAGCTTGCCGAACGCATACCCCGCCGCGCAGTTGTGAGAGAGGGTCTTGGCCGTCGACGGCGACAGCGCCGTACGCCGCACAGCGGCGAGGTCATCACCGTCCAGATGCAGCCCCTCGCGGGTCAGTGTCGAGGCCACCCGGCCCCCTTCCATGAATGTGGTCATCTCACCGGGCAAGTGGGCGCACCCGCGCTCCGGCAGGACGCCCACTTGCCCGGGCGAGCGGGATCAGGTGCCGTAGAGGGTGTCCATGTCGATCGGCACCCCACGCACCCGGCTTCCACCGGCTCGGGTCTCGATGTCCCCAGCGGGCGCCCCGTTTCTCACCCGCTGCTCCCAGACGCCCTCGGCCGCGAGCCCCTCGTGCCAGACGGACTTCCAGCTGGTGCGGGCCGTCTGCCCGGCCGGGATCAAATGACGAGCCCGCGTCCGGGCGACCTGGAACGCATCGCGGGAGAACACGACCACGTCACGGCCCTTGCCCCGGGCGTCGGGGACGTAGCGGCCCAGGACCGTCCCGCGCGGCTCCCGGCCCGCAGGCCAACCCAGCCGCAGATCCACACTGGGATTGCCTGTTGGCGGGGTACCCACGTCGCTGGGCACCAGCGGCTCGACGTAGCCCTGTTGCGTCTCGAGCAGGTACCGCAGCGCGTCGACGAGGGCGTGCCCGGAGGTGCGCTGCTGCTGGGTGCGCGAGAGGTCCGCGGTCAGCGCCGCTAGGTCATCGCGCATGTCCACGATCCGGTCGACGAACTCCTCGTCCATCTCCAGGTGCGCGGCGTACAGCTCGAGCATGGCCACACTGATCAGGTACTCGGAGACGATCTGCGAGTGCCTGGTGGCGTTGACCTCACCGCCCAGCTCAGCCTCGACATGCTGGCGGGCATCGGAGGCCGAATCATCCCGCTCACGCACGAACGCAGCCCGCACCTGCTCGTAGGAGTCCTGCGCGGCCCAGCTGGTCATCCACCGCAGCATCTGCGCCGACACCCGCGCCTGGTCCCCACGCCGCGACATCGCGTTCAGCTCGCTCAACGGATCAGCGGAGGCCGGGTTGATGAACCCTCCCCCGTCGTCGGAGTACAGAGTCAGCATCCGATCGCGCACCGAGTCGATCTGCAGCTCGTTCTCGGCGGTGACCACCACGAACGATCGCGGAGGATTCTGCACGCGGGTCTTCATATCCGCAGTCATACGGCCCTTGCCGGTGCCGTTGAACGCACTGCGGATCATCGACTCGAGGTCGCTGGTCTGCTTCTCCCACTGGCGCTGGTCGGAGTTGGGGGCGAAGTCGTCGATCACCCACATCATCGACTTCGACACGGCGTTCTCCATCCAGGCCCGGGTGTCCATCGCCGAGCCCGGCAGCCTCTCCGCGCTCCACGCCCCGCCGCGCGAGGCCCAGAACCCCTGGATCATCGAGGCCAGCCACGACTTGCCGGACCGGCGCCCACCGACGATGTACAACACGCTGTGCGGTGTGATCGGCACGATGGGCCGGACCCCGGCCAGCAGGGCGACCATCCCGAACCTCGGGTCGACGAACGTGTCGGAGCTGGTGTAGGCATCGACCACCCGACGCAGCAGGTCCCGCTGCTCCTCGGCGCTCATCTCCGCGTCGATCACCCCGAAGTCATCGATGTTCGGGAAGTCATCGGCGGTCAGCCCAGCCTGTGCACGCCCATCCCCCGCGCCGTCGGGGCCGACCACGCTTCGTCCGGCGATGAACGCGGGGATGCCGTCGCGGGTCGGCACCCAGCCCTGGCATCCCCACAGCACGTCGTCGGTGGTCTCGGAGGCGCGGTAGTCCTTGATCGCCCGCGTCCAGGAGATCCCCGAGCGGGGCGGCCAGGACGGCAGCGCCGAGACCTTGGTGGGCACGTCGGCCCGGTAGCGGCCCTCCCACTTCGCGGGGTCCTCGTCGAGCATCGACTTGGGGCCGCGGATGATCGCGGAATCCACCAGGCCCTCGGCGTCGCGCCACTGCACCTGGATCACGGCCTGCCGTTCGGCACGGGAGACGGCGCCGGGGATGATCCGCCCGCCCTCGAGCTCATCCGCGGTCGGCATGCGGAACTCCTCGAAGCTGACGAGGCGCCCGCCGATGTCGTCGACCTTCTTCCAGGTGATGATGTCCGGCCCTCCGGCCGGGTCGGCGCGCACATGGCACATCTCGATGCTGAGCCCGTCCTGGGCCACGCGGGTCTGACCCTTCTCGCCGGCATCGTCGACCGGCCGCTCGGGCAGTTCGCGCTCCCGCAGGTCGAGGGCATCTGCCCAGGTGCCGGAGTAGGCCAGGAAGTCGTCGATCCCGCGCTTGGGGTCGACGGTCTCATCCCCCCGCGGGGACAGGTCGATCAGGCTGACCTGGGAGGTGTTGCGCTTGGACAGGAACTCCATCAGCCCGTAGGCCGCGTCCCACACCGACGCGTTGCGGGCGATGTCGCCGTCGAAGCAGATGATCGCCTCCCGCTCGCGCAGGCCGAGAGTATTCCACTCGTCGTTGCGCCGCCAGGACTGCACCCCGGGGATCGCCAGCACCAGGATCCGATCCTCGGCCGGGACCTGCCCCAGCAGCTCCCGCAGACGGTCACGGGGGTCGGTGGCGCCGACCGCGGTCGACAGCTCGGCGTCGTCGATGCCGTTATGGCGCAGCATCGCCGTCAGCGCCGAGTCGGCCTTGACCACGCCCTCGGTCAGCAGCACCGGGATCGAGGCGTCGGTGAACCAGCTCGTCGGGGTCGCGGGGTGGGCGTCGATGGCGGTCCCGGATCCGGCCAGGAACATGTACTTCGCCCAGCTGGAGCCCTCGGGCGGGTCGTCCTCCGGGCGCAGCTGCAGCGTGCCGAGGATCGGTTCACCGCGGGCGATCGAGTCGAGCTTGAAGTACGGGATCTCCATCCACGCGCCCTGCTTTGCCAGGGACAGCAGATGGCGCCCGGGCCGGGAGCGGCCATCGAGGCCGTGCCGACGCTGGGCATCCCGGGCATCCTCGGTGCCGGTGATGGTGCGGTACCCGCGGGCCTGGGCGACCAGCGGAGCGACGATCGAGGAGCGCAATTTCGCCACCGACACGTCGCCGATGGATCCCGGGTAGTGCGAGGCCGGGAACGGCTGCTCCCGCAGCTGCGTCACGGCGGTGTCGATGTCGGCCACCGACAGGCCGGCACCTTCATCCTCGAAGGAGGCTTCCTCCTCCGGCTCGGGTGCGGCGTCTGAACGGTCGCCGGTCGGAGCGTCGAGGATGTCGTCGTCGATCGGGTTCTGGACTGGGTCGCGCGGCTCGGATGTGGTCATGCCCGGGGAAGTGGGCGGGGCGAACCTCTCACAGGACGCCCCAGGGGATCACCCCAGGCCGCGCCCAGCATCAGTGCGGGTTGGCGGCCTGGGCGCGCCGTCTCGGGTGCCTCGACCGGGTCGGAGCCCCGCCGGGCCGGCGTGCGGGGTCTCGTCTGCGATGGCTCCGATCCATGGCCCCACCCTGGGTGAGAGCCATCGTCCGTGCAGGTCACGGCGGGTTTCCGGTGCTTAGTCCCCACAGTCCCGACATGCTCCACCCCCTGCTCCACCCATCGAACCTGCTGGTCAGAGCCCAGATACCCCCACTACATACATACATACCTATGACTCTCTAGATTAGTATATATTTATATATATATGGGGGTACCCCCACATGTATGTATCTCCACTTCCCCTATATGTGTACTGTGCACCGTCGGGATGTACGGAATGAGGGTATATGGGGTCTGACCAGCGACGATGAAGCCTCATCCGCGTCGGGGTGGGGTGGGAGCAGGGTGGGAACGCGCTCTGACCTGCACCGATGATGTTGGGACCGCAAGCAGACGTCGCCACGGCCCGCCGGAGAAATCAACATCAACGCCCCACACGTATGCACACGCACCGTACGGGATGTACGGAATGAGGGTATATGTGGTCTGACCAGCGACGATGAAGCCTCATCCGCGTCGGGATGGGGTGGGAGCAGGGTGGGAACGCGTCGTGACCTGCACCGATGATGTTGGGACTACGGAAGCGGCCAGGTGGGCCAGCTCCTTCATCAGATGTCCCTGTGGCCTCCGAAGGGCTCGTCCGGGTCGGGCAGACCGGCGGCGAGGCGGTAGTCCTCGTCGGTCAGCGCGGCGGTGAAGATGTCGGGGTCGATCACCTCGTGCGGCACGGGCTCGCCGTCCTCGACGGCCTGGGCGTAGGACAGCCACGCGTACATCATCGACAGCGGGAACTCGTCGTCCGGGCCGACGTAGGCGCGGCGGCGCCACAGCGACCACAGCACGATCGCCTGGGCGATGTCGGAGGTGACCGCGTCGCGACGGGAGGTGGCCTGACGGCGGGCTTCGGTGAGGGCGAACTGACCGTCTTCCGCCCCGGCCGCGCAGGCAGCCAGAACGCCTGCGGCGCCGGGTGGCAGAGGGTCGGTGATGGCCGCGAGACCTAGGTCCAGCAGCATCCGGTCGCGACTCCAGTCGTCCTCGTCGTCGGGGGTGAAGGTGACGTCGGCGGCGTCGCGGAAGGTGCCGAAGCCGGAATGCGGGGCCCGCCACGGATCGGACGGCGGGAGGGTGTCGAGGATCGTGGCGGTCACGCCGGTGGCCCAGGCGATGGTGAACGTGGGGGTGCGGCGGGTCCACTCGCGCAGGCGCCGGTCGATGTCGACCCGGGTGGACAGCGGCAGCAGCGGTTCGTGAGCGGCGCCGGCCCACTGGGCGAACGTGCGGCGTCTCGAGGTCGCTTCCTCGCGCGTTAAGTCCATGATTCCGCCCATCAGTCGTCGCTCGTGCATGTGTCCATGTTTCCACGTCCGACCAGGGGTGACGAAACCGCCACGGACTTGATCGGCCGAACTTGGCATATAACCAGTATGAGCACTTTTCGCGTCGGCCTCATCGGACTGCCCCACATTCGTGACGCCTTCGAGCAGCTGGGCGTCGAGACCGTCTCCGCAGACACGTTCCTGGAGACGACCCGCACCCTGCGTGAAGCAGCCGCTACGGGCTCTCTGCCGGTCCTGGTCGAGGATCAGCGACAGACCGGTCTGGCCCAGCTTCTCGCCCGCCTTGCCGAGACCGGGACGGTCACCGTCGCCCGCCGGGAACGGCCCGTGCTCGAGGACTCCTGGGCGTCGATCCCGATCGCCTCCCCGCTTGCGGACTACCTGCGTGCCGCAGGCCGTGCCGATGAGGACATCGATCCGGCTCTGGAGCAGGTCATGGTCGATGAGGACGGGGCGATCGACGGGCAGCTTCCCGCCGCGGACACGGTCGCAGTCGCCTCCGCCGACCCGGTGGCTGACGACTCCTCGGCCCAGGCCGAGCCGGAGGCCGCCGATTGGCTCTTAGACACCGACGACCCCGTCCCGACCTCTGACGGCACCGAGCCCGTCGACGCGCAGCCCGTGACCGCCCCTGAACCCTCGCCGCAGGATGGCCGGTCCGAGCCGTCGGAGCTGACCGATTGGCTCTCCGACGGAACCGATAGCCCCGAGCCACTGCCCGAACCGATAGCCGAGCCCGTCGTCGAGACCCCGGGTACGGACGATGAGGACGAGGATTTCGACGGCCTCTACGAGCCTGCACCGAGCCCGGAGACGGCCACGAATCATCCCGCCGACCCCGAACGCACTCCCCCGCCGGCCTCGAGCGAGGATGAGCCGCGACGGGCCCGGCGGAGGATCGCCCTGCCCACGTTCGCCCCGCGCCCCGAACCGGCCGAGCCCGAACCGGCGATGTCGGCTGACCAGTCGGTGGACGAGGATCTCTTCGACGGCGTGCCGGCCCGCGACGTGGAACCCGGCGAGACGGACGAGGAGGTCGAGCTCGACGTCGATGACGCCCTCGACGGTCTGGCCGGTCCTTCTCGCGCCACCGTCACGAGGCAGAACACCGCCCTGGGGCTGCTGCTGGTCATCTACGCCGGCAAGGGCGGGGTCGGCAAGACCACCCTGGCGATGTGCCTGGCGCAGGCGGCCGCCGAGACCGGCGGGCTGTCGGTGTGCCTGATCGACGCCAATCGCGGTCAGGGCGACCTCGGGTTGTACATGCGGGTGCGCAAGTCGGAGCTGCCCTCGATCTACGACGCGGTGACCATCGGTGACCTGTCCTCGGCGATCATTCCGCCCGAGCAGATCAACACCGCCCGCGGTGGCGCCGGCGACCAGATCGCGTTCTGGTTCGTCCAGGCCCCGCGCCCCCAGCGCGAGGGGGACATTTCCCTGGAAGTCGCCGCGACCCGTCCCGAGGATTACGCCGAGATCATCGCCGAGGCCCGCCGACGCTTCGACCTGGTCATCGTCGACACCCAGATCACCGAGGCGCTGGACACCTCCGGGCTGATCGACCGCGCCGTCGGCCCCGCCCTGGCCCGCGGCGGCTACGCGCTGGGGATGGTCGAGCTGTCCACCCCCGGGGTGGAGAACCTGCTGACCTCGATGACCTACCTGCGCGGTCTCGGCGCCGACCCCGCCCGCATGATGACCATCGCCAACAACATCTCCCCCGACGTGCGCGAGCTCGGCAAGATCCCGCAGCTGCTCGGCCAGCACTCGCGGTGGAAGGGGGCGATCAGCCACGACCAGCGCATCTATGAGGACATGGTCCAGCGCCGTATCCCCCACGCGGTGCCGCCGATGCACACGGTCGTCCTCGACGTGCTGGAGACGATGACCGGCATGGCCGAGTTCACCGCGCCGCCCGATGAGCCAGGCCGGGCGCGCAAGCCTTGGTGGAAACGGTGGCTGCTGCGATGAGGGCGACGACCACCACCATCTCGACGTCTTCCAGTGACCTGTGCACGTTGCTGGATCGGATGAGCTGGGCCCGCGCCGCCGCCGAATACGCTCGCCCGAGCCGCCCGGTTCGTGTGCATGCTCTCCCGCCGACCATGTGGATCCGACCCGCCCGGGGGACCGGCGGGGCCAAGGCCGCCGCTGACGGGGTGCTGCCCGCCGCGATCACCTGGCACGGCGGTACGGTCCGCCTCGCCGGGACCGAGGAGAGCCCCAGCACCGAGTGGGGAGTGGATGCCGCCGGCACGACACTGTCCGGATCAACCCGACTCGCACCCGGGGAAGGCCTCGTTGGCCGTCCCGAGGAGCGCATGTGGCCGATCCACCACGCTCCCCCGCTCAGCCCCCGCGAGGCCGGACGCATCCTCGATGGGCTCCAGGAAGCCGGTCAGCTGGCCCGCTGGCAACTGCTGTCCAGCCTCGAGAGCCTCGCCCACCGACAGATCCCCGCAGTGGCGACGTCGATCTTCCGAGAAGTCGCCGACGTCGACGAGGCCCAGGTGGCGCCAGCTCTGCTGGATGCGCAGCAGCTCGAGGTCGTCGTCACCGACGTGATCTACGGGACCTCCGGGGCGGACAGTCGCATCCTGCGCAGCCTGGAGCGCTGCCTGGATCCGGCCACGACTCGCAAGGTCGACCCGATCCGCTACCTCACCGCCCAGGTCCGTCGGGATCTGGCCGACCAGGTGCGGGTAGCGATCGGTGACCCGCAGGTCGGGCCCCGTATCCGACGCGTCGCCCGCGCATTGCCCGCCGGCGCGTCACTCGAGTCGATCATCAATCGCTACAACCAGGTCCACCCCTGCGATCGCATCTCCACCACGCGGGCGATCCGCGCGCTCACGGTCGCCCCGTCCATCGAATCAACCGCCCTCCGAGACGTCTTCGAGGCCCGCCACCATGTGTGAACCCATGCCGAACACCACCGACATGCACCAGCTGATCGAGCACCGTCGCCGAGCCAACACCGCCCGCGGCGAACTGCTTCAGCTGATCTCCGACGGGATCCTCACCCCGTGGGAGGGGCTGGTCGCCGCCGCCACGGCGGGCGAGAAGGCGCTGCTGCGCCTGACCCTCGATCAGCTGGTCACCGCCGGGCCCGGCATCGGTCAGGCCCGCGCCCGCGACATCACCGCCCAGGTCGCCCATATCCTGGCCACCACGGAGGCGCACACCACCACCGGGCGCGTCACGATCGGCTACATCCTGGACGAACGGGCTCGAGGCAGGAGGCTGCTGGCGGTGCTGGACGCGTTCATCTCCCACGGTCTAATCCGCCAGAACGCAGACCTTCCGGTCTGGACCGGCTTCCCCTTCACCCCTCGCCCCGTCGACGCGAAGGTGCAGGAGCAGCGATGAGAACCCACCCTGACACCTCTTCGAAGGTCCGCAAGACGGCGCGGCACCACCGTCGCTGCGAGTGCGACCGGGACACACTGGATACGCCGTGGAAGGCGCAGGTGTGCCAGATCCTGCACACCCGCGACCAGGCCGCGGCCCGGGCCCTGTTGGATCAGTTCCTGCTGGCCAACGAGGTCGAGATCGCTCGCGTCATCCGCCGCGCCCAGCGCGTGGCCCACCTCGACTACCGAGACAAGGACACCGCCTACTCCTACTTCGGCCAGGCGCTGATGAAGATGATCGACCAGCGCTGGCGCGCCAAGACCGGCCCCGGCACCAGCCAGGTCTTCAACTACTCCCGCAACCTGCCTTCGATCCTGGAGGCCGAGACGCGCTACGTGGTGCGCGAGGACCGCCGCCGCGGACTGCTGGACGGCACCGCCGGCGTGCCCGGCGACAGCGCCCACGACCGCAAGGCCAAGGCACTGGCGCGGTCCCGGCAGCTATTCGAGCGCGAACATGCCCGCACCCCCGAGGACGACGAGCTCGTCACCTTCCACAACGAGCGGATGCGCGACACCCGCAAGGACCCCGCACGCCAATCCGTCCTCGCCACCGCCAGCGACCTGCGCTCATTGACAGCAGTCCCGCTGCAGGACCCCGACCTGACCACCGAACCCGGACTGGTCTCCGAAGACGCCCCCGACCTGGGCCTTCCCGAGCGCCAGCAGCGCCTCAACGCCGTCATCGCCGAATGCCAACAGAAGGACATCGAGCGCGAACGGACACGACGTCGCGCCCTGAAGCGAGAACCGGTCCAGATGGCGACGGTCGCCCGTGTCTACCTCGCCGACCACGCCCACGGGGAGCTGGCGACCCGGCAGGAGATCATCGACAAGCTCGGCATCACCCAACAGGCTGCTCGACGCGAAGTCGGCTCCCACCTCCAAGAGATCATGACGCTGTTGAAAAATGCCTTCTCCGACTACCATCGCGCATGACACGAGAACTCGATCATGGAGGTCCCCATGGCTCGCAAGACGAAGATCACCCTGGTAGATGACACCGACGGGTCCGACGCGAACAGCGCGGTTACATTCGCGCTGGACGGTGTCCGTTACGAGATCGACCTGAACGACGAGAACGCCTCCGAGATGCGCTCGGACTTCTCGAAGTGGACGTCACCCGCTCGTCGCGTCGGGGGCCGTGCTAAGCGCGGAACGGGCAAGAGGAACGAGACGAAACTGATCCGCGACTGGGCAGCGCAGAATGGATACGCGATCTCCGATCGCGGGCGTATCCCCGCCACAGTTCGGGAGGCATACGCAAAGGCCAGCTAACGCCGCCGCCTCGATCGGCTATAGACCGATCTGCCCGGCAGTGGAGTCTTCGACAGCGCTGGCCGGACGGACATATCTGGCAAGGGAGTCCAGTCGCCGGTGCCTGGTCGTGCGCGAGATGGCCATCGGATCAACGCCCGCCTCCGCGGCAGAGGTTGCGTGTCCTGCGCGCAGGGAATGGCCAGACACCCAGGACTCCCCCGCACCAGCCGCCTGCGCGTAGTCCTTTCCGGTGATGCCCGCGGCCGTGGCGCGGGCCCGGATGATGCGGGCGATCGAGCGGTCCGACAGCGCAGTGTCGGCGATGCGCAATCGGTTGTAGATACGGGAGAAGACGGGGCTGTCGTCACCGAGGCGTCGTCCACTCACCTCGAGCCAGTCCTCGAGGGCGCGCACTGGGCAGGTCTCGGGGTGTGTGCCCAGTGGGATGCCGACGAGGTCGCCGTGACCGGACTGGTCGGTCTTCGAGCGACGGATGCGCAGAAGCAGTCCGGCTTCCCGGCGGGTGAGGTCCTTCGTCGTCAAGGCGGCGATCTCGCTTCTGCGTTGAGCGGCGGCGAGCCCGACGAGCAGGATCGCTCGATCCCGCTTGCCGACGGGCGAGTCAAGGTCGCCCATCGCCTCGATGATGCGTCGCATGGTGACGGTGGTGATCGGAGCTGCACGACGCGTCGCAGCCGTCCCGAGCATCCGACCGGCGGAGCGGAGCGCCTGTCGGACTCCGTGGTGGGTAGCGGGGTCCGCCAATCCGTTGTCAAGATGTGCGGCCGAGATGGCGGCGACATCTCGCGAGATCGTCGCATGGCACACGGTGTTCGATCGATAGGCGATGTAGGCCGCGATGACATCGGGTGCGGCCGGGTAGCCGTGGTACCCGCGTTCGCGGCACCAGATGGTGAAGGTGCGGATGGCGGAGGCGTAGGAGCGGCGCGTCTCCGCGGACCTACTGCATGCTAGGAGGTCCCCGACGCGCTTGACGTCCTCCGGGCTGATCGCAGGGATACGCGGGGACGTGGTGTCTACCTCTGCACCCACGACATCTCCCTCTGAGTCCTCGGGCCGGAGCGAGCCGAGCACGAATCCAGCCCCTTGGCCCCGCACGATCCGGGTCATCATCATCGATCAGCGCAATCGGGACAACCAGGGGGATCCTGTTCGCCACCGAGTATCAGGCTGATGCGTGGCGCTCAGCCGACAGCGTCGTGCTCCTGCTCCGCGATCCAGTCGTTGACGCTTGAGGCACGGTACCTGACGCGACCGCCGACCTTGAAGTTGGTAGGGCCGATCCCGAGGCTCCGCCAGTTCGCGAGTGTGCCTGCGGAAAGCCCGAGTATCTCTCCCACTTCGCGGGCCGTGAGCAGTTCGTCGATCTTCACGCCATCGCGGGACTGGGTCTTGCGGGGCATCGTGTCCTCCGAATCAGACCGGGGCCGCGACTCGGCCCCTCGTACTTGCATCAGTGGGCGGGGGCGGGGACTCATGGGACATGTCGCGGAGGCAACGGCAGACACCGCTGGGCTCATGGTGCTTCACGCGGAGTGCTCCTGGTTCAACCTGCGCCAGACGCAGGCGGTGTGCCTTATGAAGGGATGCCGTGATTTCCCGGTGGGAGGACAGTTGGTCTCCTCGTCAGCTGAAGGTTCATCCCCCTGGTCGCGGATGCTGATCTCCCGGCGGGGTCGGCACAGGGGGCTACGCCGACGATGATCGCGGCTTAGGCTGATGTGGACGACGAGAGGAGTTGGGAGCATGTCCCGAGCCGCGACCACCAGGTTGGAACCCGGGGAACACAGCATCGACAGGGCTCAGGTCTTCCCGTACCGCGACGGCTTCGCTATGCGATGGTCGATTCGACTCCATGGCGGACGGCTCATGCGCCCACTCACCCAGGGGCCGACGAAGGGCAAGGTCAGGGCTCGAGCGAGGGCTCGGGCTGCGGATCTGCTGAGCAGTTCCGGCGACGGTGGATGGAAGGGCGCCAGCAAGGCCCTCGACTATCTGGACAAAGTCACCCTCCCGGCTATCCGTGCCGAGCGTCTCGCCGACAGCACCACGAGACGGTACGAGCTGGCCCACCGGCTACTGCGCGGAGAGTGCGGGGACGAGGCATGCAGGCACACCCATGCTCTGGCCGGTCTCTCGCTGCGAGAGGCGATGCGGCCCCGGGCCCTGACCTCGTGTCTCGAGGAGATCGGGAGGCTGCACGGTGCGGTCAACGCGAAGCATGCGAAGACCGTGGCGAAGAAGTACCTGGCGGCACCGCTGCGCGTGGACGAGGTGATCGAGTACAACCCCCTCACCGATCTGGAACTCGACCTGTCCGGGGCCAAGAATCCGGCATACTCGAGGGGTGGGCGGGCGCTGACTGCGGAGCAGTACCGCGCAGCCATCGAGTACTTACTCGCCGCCGATCCGGAGAGCGTGAAAGCTCCGAAGCGCGGACGGTGGACGCGGGAGCAGCGGGTGATCGAGCGTGCCGCATGCATCGACATCGTGCTCGCACAAGCAACGACGGGGCTGCGCACCTCTGAGCTGTGCATGAGGCCCACGGAGGACTGCCACGTGGACGCCTCCGGCACGTTCATCGTCGAGTTGTCTCCGGAGGCCACGAAGACGCGTACGGGCCGTCCAGTACCTGTCCTCGCTCCCGCGGTCAGTAAGCGTCTCGCGACGCGGCTGGATTCTGGGAGTCCGTGGCTCTTCCCTTCGCCGACCGACCAAGCGAAGGTCTGGGACCCCCGCAACCGTGATCGGAAGCTCGCGGCGCTCTACCGGGAGCTCGCCGAGCAGCTCCACATCGAGATGTTCGAGTACGAGCGGGGGCACTCCTGGCGCACCACGAACAACACGCTGCTGTACGACGTGCTTCCCGAGGCGACGCGCACCCGGCTCTTCGGCCACACAGCGGCGATCAACCGGCAGCGGTACACGGCCGTGACGAGCACCGAGGCTGTGGTCTCTGCGGCAGCCGGCATCTTCGAGAAGTGACCGCTAAAGTGACCGCTAGCAACGGGATTTGCCGGTCACATCCCGGAGCCTCCGTGAAGTTCCCGAGCACGCGCATCCGCTCACTGCCTGCGATTTCTCCGATCTACCTGGTCGTCCGCGCTTGATCGACGCAGAGTCACGGGGTCGCAGGTTCAAATCCTGTCAGCCCGACCGATGTCCTGAAACCAGACACTGTCAGCCCGACCGAGAGGGAACACCCTCCCACCTGCACCAGCAGGCGGGAGGGTGTTCTGCATTCCCCGTCGTCCGGGTCAGGGCGAGTCAGTCCTTCGCGGGCCCCACCCACACCTGCTGGGCGTTGGTGAACTCGCGGATGCCGTGCGGTCCCAGCTCCCGGCCGTAGCCCGAGCGCTTGATCCCGCCCGAGGGCAGCCGGGGATCCGACTTCACGATGCCGTTGACCGAGACCTGCCCCGCTTCGATGCGCCGGGCCATCTCGACCCCGCGCTCGGTGTCGGTCCAGATCGCGGCGCCGAGACCGTAGGGGGTGTCGTTGGCCAGCGCCAGGGCGTGCTCCGTGTCGTCCGCCGCCATCACCACGGCGATCGGCCCGAAGGTCTCCTCGGTGCAGGCGGCCATCCCCGGCTCCACGCCGGTCAGCAGGGTGACCGGATAGAAGAGGCCCTCCCCCGGAGGCATCTCGCCTCCCAGCACGCAGGTGGCCCCCGCCTCGACGCTCGAGGCGACCTGACGGTGGAGGCTTTCGCGCAGCTCCTCCCGGGCGATCGGCCCCACGGCCGTGGCCGGATCGCGGGGATCGCCGACCACCAGGTCCCGCAGCTGCGCGGCCAGCAGCCGGACGAACTCATCGTGCACGGAGCGTTCGACGATCACGCGCTTCGCGGCGATGCAGGACTGGCCGGCGTTGATGATCCGCGACAGCGCCGAGACCTCCGCGGCCCGGGGCAGATCGGCGTCGGCCAGCACGATGCAGGGATCGGAGCCGCCGAGCTCGAGCACCGCAGGCTTGATCTCGCTGGCCGCGATCGCGGCGACCTGGGCACCGCCGCGGTCCGAGCCGGTGAACGACACCGCCCGGATGCGCGGATCGCGGATCGCCTGCTCGACGTCCTCGGTCTGCGCCAGCAGGGTCTGGAACACCCCCTCGGGGGCGCCGACGGCCCGGAACACCTCCTCGAGCGCGGCGGCGCAGCCGGGCACGTGGGGGTCGTGCTTCATGACGCAGGTGTTGCCGGCCATGAGCGCCGGGGCGCAGAAGCGGAACGCGACCCAGAACGGGGCGTTCCAGGGCAGGATCCCGAGCACCGGGCCCAGCGGCAGGTACTGGACGTAGGAGGAGGTCGCGTCGGAGTCGAGATGCTCGTCGGCCAGGTACGCGGGGGCGTGCTCCGCGTAGTGCTCGGCGGCCCAGGCGGCCTTGCCCACCTCCCCCCGCGCCTCCCCGATGGGTTTGCCCATCTCCTCGGTCATCAGCGGCGCCAGCTCGTCGGTGTGCTCGCGCATGTGGGCGGCGACGCGACGCAGCACGTCGGCCCGCTCGGCGAGGGTGTACTCCTTCCAGGAGGTGTAGGCGGCGTCGGCGCGGTCGATGACGGCGGTGATCTCCGCGGGCGTCGCGGCGGGCACCTCGCGCACGACGGCACGGGTGGTGGGGTCGATGGCGGTCAGCATGGTCATGAGGCCGCTCCTCTCAGAAGCCGTGCGGGACGGCGGCGGGGGTCGGGAACGAACGGGCGGAGCTCTCGTGGACGGTGAAGTCCTCGGGCAGGGTGAAGAACGACTGACAGCCGTCCTCGGTGATGCGGACGGTGTCCGAGATGCCGACGGTCTTGTTCCCGTCCACACCCCACATCCACGGGAGGACATGGAGGGTCATGCCCTCCTCGAGCGGACGGTCGTCCCCGTCCATCAGGGAGAGGATGTAGCCCTCGTCCCAGGAGGGTGGGAAGGCGATGCCGATCGAGTAGCCGGCGCGGGTCACCAGCTGCGCGCCCACGTCGTTGCTCTCGATCATCGATCGGGCGAGCCGGTCGACCTCGGCGACGGTCACCCCCGGCTTCATCAGGCTGCGCAGCTCCGCCAGCGTGTGCTTCATCAGCTCCTGCGCGGAGTGCATCGAGTCCGAGAGCGCCCCGTTGACCGCGGTGCGCATCAGAGCGGTGTGGTACCTGCGGTAGCAGCCGCCCACCTCGAGATACACGTGCTCGCCGGGGCGGATCATGCGGCCCTCCCAGGTGGAATGGCCGATCATCGAGCGCGGACCGGAGGCGACGTACGGCAGCACCGCCGGGAACTCGCCGCCGGAGCGGAACATCGCGGCGGTGACGGCGGCTGCCACCTCGTTCTCGGTGGCCCCGGCCACCGCCGCCTGGAGCCCCGTGGCCATTCCGGCCTCACCCGCATAGGCGGCCAGCTGCATCACCTCGATCTCGGCCGGCGACTTGCGGATCCGTCCTTCCTCGACGATGCCGAAACAGTCCACCGGGCCTTCGCCGAAGGCGTCGTGGAAGCGGTCCTGCTGGTAGGCGGGGAAGTAGTAGCTGTTGCGCTCGTACCCCACCCGGGAGTCGCTGAGCCGCAGATCCCGCAGGGTGCTGACCAGCTCGAGGATCGCGTCCCCGGTATCGGGATAGGGCCGGGAGTGCTCCACCCACGTCCTCGCGACGACGTTGGACTCCTCGAGCGCACGGGTGATCATCACCGCGTCCGCCTCCAGCGGCACGATCAGGGCCTGGAAGAAGGAGTACCCGGTGGTCTGATGGTCGGTGAGATACATCAGGTTCTCGGGATCGGTGATGATCACCGCGTCCAGCTCGCGCCGGACCATGCGTTCCCGCAGCTCCCGCAGACGACGTTCGTACTCCTCGGGCGCGAACGTCATATCGGACCGGCGGCGCATCAGTCCTCCCCCGCAGCCGCGGAGATCGCCTGCTCGAGCAGGTCCAGCCCCTCGGTCAGATCGCGCTCCTCGATGGTCAGCGGCGGGATCAGCTTGATCACCCGCCCGCCGCTCCCGCAGGGGCCGATCAGCAGCCCGGCCTCGAAGGCCGTCTGCTGGACGCGCTTGGCGAAGGCCCCGTCGCCCGTGTCCAGGGCCTGGATCATGCCGCGACCGCGGACCTCCCAGCCCCGGCCCGGGTTCGCCTCCACGATCTTCGCCAGCCGCTCGCGCATCCGCTCGCCCTTGGCCCGGACCTCGTCGCCGAAGGTGTCGTCGGTGAAGTAGTCCAGCGCCACGGCGCCGGCGACGAAGGACAGCCCCGGGCCGCGGAAGGTGCCGGTGTGCGCACCGGGCGACCAGTGGTCGTCGACCTCGGGCTTGTTGAGGTTCATGGCGATCGGGGTGCCGAAGCCGCCCAGGCCCTTGGCCAGGGTGATGATGTCCGGGTCCAGGCCCATGCCGTCGAAGGAGAAGTAGCTGCCGGTGCGGCCGATGCCGGCCTGGATGTCGTCGAAGATCACCAGGGCGCCGATCTCCCGGGCGAGGTCCTGGACCTCGTGCAGCCATTCCTTGCTGGCGACGTTGACGCCGCCCTCGGCCTGGATCGGCTCGACCAGGAACGCCGCCGGGGGCAGCAGCCCGCTCGAGGGATCCGCCAGCGCGGCCCGGTAGTCCGCCAGCGCCGTGTCCCCGCCCGGGGCGGTCTCGAACGGCAGGCGATGGATGTTCTCCAGCGGCACGCCGGACCACTGCCGGAAGGCGTCGTTGGCGGTGGCCGCGAGCGAGCCCAGCGTCATGCCGTGGAACCCGTGGCTGAACGCCACGATCTCCCGACGGCCGGTGGCCTTCCTGGCGAGCTTCATCGCCGCCTCGACCGCGTTCGAGCCGGTCGGCCCCATGAACTGCATCCGGTGGTCCATGCCGCGCGGTGCCAGGACCACCTCGTGGAAGCGGGAGACGAAGTCCCTCTTGGTGGTGGTGTAGGTGTCCAGGCTGTGCGTGACGCCGTCGGCCTGGATGAAGTCGATCAGGGCCTGCTTCATGCGGGGATTGTTGTGCCCGAAGTTCAGCACGCCGGCGCCGGCGAAGAAGTCGATGTAGGACCGACCGTCCTCATCGACCTGCCGCGCGTTGGAGGCCGAGGCGAACACCGTGGGGTAATTGCGGCAGTAGCCGCGGATCTCGGATTCGTGTGCTTCGAAAACAGTGGTGTCCATGGGAGACCTCTCTACGGTGGAAGGCGATCCCGATCTCCATGCGCGGCCCTCATAGCGAAGATCGCCTCATCTGGCAAGGGTGAGCCGGTATGCCGACTTTCACCTCCCGTGTCGCACCCCGTCAAGATCCCCATCGCCGGGAGGTCTGGACGAATGTCCCGCTGCAGGTCACTCGACCGACCACACGGTAGGTCGCCGTTCTGGGAACGCCGCGAGAGGGGGCGGTGGCCCCGTCGCCCCGAGGGAAGGATCGAGGTCTCTCCTGCGTCCCTGGGACGGTCAGGACGGCCCGTCGGGCTCCCCCGACCGTGCGGCCCAGTCCACCCCGTCCACGGAGATCTCCGCGGCCATGTCCTCCAGGAAACCGATGACGACATCGCGCTCCGCCGGGTCCAGGCGTCGAGCGGCGAGCACGCGGCGCGCCTGCTGCGCGCCGACGGTGCGCATCGCCGCCTCGCGCGTGGCGGGCTGGATGCCGATCACGAGCGCGCGACGGTCCGAGGGATGCGGGCGACGTCGGATGTGCCCGGCCCGTTCGAGGCGGTCCAGGAGCTTGGTGGTCGAGGCGGTGGAGATCTCCAGGGCCAGCGCGATGGCGCTGGGCGTGGCGAGGGTCCCGGTGTTCTCGCAGGCGATGACGAAGTGCAGGGCGCGCATGTCGGTCTCGCCGAGATCCATGTACCGCAGCGAGGCGTCGGCGAGCTCCTTCTCCGCGGTGCGCAGCTGTCCCAGGGCGGCCATCAGGGCGTCGATCTGGAGGAGGTCACGTTCCGAGAGCCCCGAGCGATCCACCAGCTCGGCGCCGGGATCGCTCGCCGCGAGGCTGTAGATCGAGCGCGGGGAGAGAGGTTCCGAGGCCGACCCGGGCTCATCGCTGGTCATGTCCGCCAATATACCTCGACGGCATCACGCCGGGTTATTATCTCGCCAGGCTAACGACATGTGGCACACTGGGTCCGGCCCCCACTCGCCCTCCGAAGGATCCCTCCTGTGACCGAGCAGCCCCGCTCAGCCGGCCCCGCGCATCGTCGGCCCCTGCCCCGCACACCACGGGCACTGCGCATCCTCCTGCCCGCGGTGCTGATCCTCGTGTGGCTGGCAGCGGCGGCCATCGGCGGGCCCTACTTCGGCCGGGTCGACGAGGTCTCCTCCAACGACCGCACCGCCTACCTGCCGGACTCGGCGGAAGCCACCCAGGTCCAGGCGCTCGCCAAGGACTTCACGGGATCGGAGGCGATTCCTGCGATCGTCGTCATCACCTCCGAGGACGAGATCAGCGAGGCGGAGATGAACGCTCTGGCCGAGGCCACCGAGCAGCTCGCCGAGATCGACCAGGTCTCCGGCGACATCTCCCCGCCGATCCCCGCCGACGACTCCCTGGCGGTCCAGGTGTTCGTCCCGATCGACGCCGACGCCGACATCGGCGCGGTCGTCACCCAGCTCGACCAGGAGCTGGCCGCGGACCTGCCGGAGGGGCTGACGCCCTACGTCACCGGTCCCGCCGGCTTCTCGGCCGACCTCGCCGACGCCTTCGCCGGCATCGACTTCCTGCTGCTGGGCGTCGCGCTGGCCGCGGTGCTGGTCATCCTGGTCATCGTCTACCGCTCTGTGCTGCTGCCGCTCATCGTGCTGTCCACCTCGCTGTTCGCCCTGTGCGCGGCGCTGCTGGTGATCTGGCACCTCGCGGCCAGCGGGGCCCTGCTGCTGAGCGGGCAGACCCAGGGCATCCTGTTCATCCTGGTCATAGGAGCAGCCACCGACTACTCCCTGCTGTACGTCGCCCGCTACCGCGACGAGCTGCGCCACCGCGAGGGGGCATGGGCAGCAACGGTCACAGCCCTTCGCGGCACCATCGAACCGGTGCTCGCGTCCGGTGGCACCGTGATCGCCGGCCTGCTGTGCCTGCTGCTGTCGGACCTGAAGTCCAACAGCACGCTGGGTCCGGTCGCGGCGATCGGGATCGCCTTCGCCATGCTCGCAGCGCTGACGTTCCTGCCCGCCCTGCTGTACGCCACCGGCCGCGTGGCCTTCTGGCCGCGGCAACCGCGATACGAGCCCGCGACGGCCGACGCGAGCTCGACCGTGGCCGATCACGGAAGGTGGGGGCGGGTCGCCCAGGCGGTCTCCCGCCGGCCCCGGCCGCTGTGGATCCTCACCGCGATCGTTCTCGCGGCCGGCTGCCTCGGCACGCTCTCGCTGGACGCCGACGGGGTCCCGCAGTCGGATCTCGTGCTCGGCTCCTCCTCCGCCCGGGACGGACAGGAGGCGCTCGGCGAGCACTTCCCGGCAGGAGCCGGCAGCCCCGTGCAGGTCGTCGTCGACCGGGGCGACCTCCAGGCCACGGCGGACGTGCTGCTGGCCGAGGACGGCATCGCCTCCGTCTCCGTGACGGCGGCGGACTCCCCCGGCGGCTCCGCCCCCGTGACCGCCGACGGCATCGGCGCACAGGGCCCGCCGGGGACGCCCGCCCCGGAGCCCACCGTCGTCGAGGGAAAGGTCCTGGTCCAGGGCACCCTCACCGCAGCGCCCGATTCGGCCGAGGCCGAACGGACCGTCCGCGATCTGCGCGAGGCTCTGGACCAGGAGGACGTCGAGGAGATCGTGGGCGGGGTGACCGCCACCTCGATCGACACCAACGACGCCTCCGTCCATGACCGCACGCTGATCATCCCCGTGGTGCTGGCGGTGATCCTCGTGATCCTCATGCTGCTGCTGCGCTCGCTGCTCGCGCCGGTGCTGCTGGTGGCGACCACCGTGCTGTCCTTCGGCACCGCGCTCGGGGTCGCGGCGCTCGTGTTCGAGCACGTCCTGGACTTCCCCGGGGCGGATCCGGCCGTGCCGCTGTACGGATTCGTGTTCCTGGTCGCGCTCGGGATCGACTACAACATCTTCCTCATGACCCGGGTGCGCGAGGAGTCGCTGCGGCACGGGACCCGGGCGGGCGTCGTGCGCGGTCTGGCGGTCACGGGCGGGGTGATCACCTCCGCCGGGCTGGTGCTGGCCGCCACCTTCGCGGCGCTGGCGGTGATCCCCATCCTGTTCCTCGCCCAGATCGCGTTCATCGTCGCCTTCGGCGTGCTGCTGGACACCTTCGTGGTGCGCACCCTGCTGGTCCCGGCGCTCGCTCTCGACGTCGGCAGGGCCATCTGGTGGCCGTCCCGACTCTGGCGCAGCGGATCGCCGTGAGCACGCCGACGTGACGTGCGCCCCCCGGCCGGCCCCGGGATGCGGGCAGATCGGTGCCGGCGCGCCGGAGACTCCTAGGATTCACGCATGAGCAGTCCGAGCCCCACCGGCACCCCCGCCCCCACCGTCGAGTACGTCCTCACCTTCGTGTGCGAGGACCGCGCCGGGATCGTCCACGCGGTCACCGGTGCGATCGTCGAGGTGGGTGGGAACATCACGGAGTCGCGTCAGTTCGAGAGCGGCAGCACCCACCGCTTCTACATGCGTCTGCAGCTGACCACCAGCGCCTCGACGCAGGAGATCGCCGCGGCCCTCGCCCCGGTCATCGAGCGCTTCGGCATCGAGCACCATCTCGATGTGGTGGGCCGACCGCTGCGCACCCTCGTGCTCGGCTCCACCGCCAAGCACTGCCTCAACGACCTGCTGTTCCAGGTCGACGCCGGCCACCTCCCCATCGAGGTGCCGCTGATCCTGGCCAACCACCCCACCCTCGAGCCGCTGGCGCGATTCCACGAGATCCCCTTCGAGCAGCACCCCACGAAGGGCGAGCACGCCAAGGCCGCCTTCGAGGATCGGGTGCGGCGGGCGATCGACGAGCACGACATCGAGCTCGTGGTGCTGGCGCGGTACATGCAGATCCTCTCCCCCGAGCTGTGCGCGGAGCTCGCCGGACGCTGCATCAACATCCACCACTCGTTCCTGCCGGGTTTCAAGGGCGCCAACCCCTATCGCCAGGCCCATGCCCGCGGCGTCAAGCAGATCGGGGCCACCGCCCACTTCGTCACCAGCGACCTCGACGAGGGCCCGATCATCGAGCAGGACGTGATCCGGGTGGACCACACCCGCTCCCCGCAGGAGTTGATGGCGATCGGGCAGGATGCCGAGGTGCGGACGCTGCGCCAGGCGGTCGCCTGGTTCGCGCAGTCGCGGGTGCTGCTGGACGGGACCCGCACCGTCATCTTCCGCTGACGACGAACGGGCGGAGCGCTCAGACCAGCCCGAGCTCCCAGGCGGTGCGAACCGCGGAGGCACGGTCCCCCACCCCGAGCTTCTCGTAGACGTGCATGAGGTGGGTCTTCACCGTCGCCTCCCCGATCCCGAGCCGGGAGGCGACCGCCCGGTTCGTGCAGCCATCGGCCACCAGGCGCAGCACCTCGGCCTCGCGGGAGCTGAGCGCGACCTGGCCGTCCCGGACCCCGGCGAGGGCGGCGAGGGCCGCAGGGGCGAGCACCGCCCTCCCCACCGCAAGGTCGTGCACGGCGCGGACGACCTCCTCGCGGGGACTGTCCTTGAGCAGGTAGCCGTCGGCACCGGCCTCGAGCGCACCACGGATGTCCCGATCGGTGTCGTACGTGGTCAGCACCAGGATCCGCGGGGTCCTGCGGCCTCCTTGCCGCAATGCCCGGATCGCCTCGATCCCGCTGGTGCCGGGCATCCGCAGGTCCATCAGCACCACGTCCGGGCCGACCGCCTCGCTCACCGTGACGGCCTCGCCGCCGTCCTGGGCGGCGCCGACCACGGCGATCTCCTCCTCGGCCCCGAGCATCGCGACCAGACCGTCGCGGACCACGGGGTGGTCATCGACCACCACCACCCTCACGGGGCTCATCGCGGCACCGTCGCCGTGACGGTGGTGCCCTGACCGGGGGCGGAGGAGATCTCGAGGCGCCCGTCGACCCGGCGCGCGCGCTCGACCATGTTGGACAGCCCGTGGCCGCGCTCGACGGCACCCGGCTCGAAGCCGCGGCCGTCGTCGACGATGCGCAGGATCGTCGTCTTCTCGTCGCCGAGCAGGGTCGCCGTCACCGTGCCCGCCCCGGCGTGGCGGGCGATGTTCGCCAGGGACTCCTGGGCGACGCGCACCAGAACGTGGCCGTGGCGGCTCTCCCACGGCGCCTCGTCGGCGTCGAACGTGGCAACCACCCGGTGGGTCCTGGCCCAGCGGGCCACCAGGGCCGACAGCGCCTCGACGAGGCCGGTGTCGTGCAGCTGGTGGGGGCCGAGCGCCTCCACCGCCCGACGCGCCTCGAGCAGACAGTCGCGCGCGGCCTCCTCGGCGATCGCGAGGTGTTGGCGCGAGGCCGGGTCGACGTCGGAGCCGACCATCTCGAGCTGGCGGATCACGCCGATCAGCCCTTGGGCGACGGTGTCGTGGATCTCGCGCGAGAGCCGGTCCCGCTCCTCGTCGGCCCCGGCGCGTCGCGCCCCGGCCATCAGCTGCTCGTGCAGCTGCGCGTTCTCCCGGTTCACACGGTCGATCTCGGTCAGCGCCTGCTCGCGCTGGTCGAGGATCCGTTCGCGCTCACCCGCCAGGAACATCATGCAGACGGCGATCAGCATGTTCACGACCGCGAGCCCGATGAAGAACCAGACCTCCGTCAGGACCACCTGCACCCCGCCCAACTGACCGACGGCGCACAGCAGCGCCGTCACCACGACCACCGCCTGCGCCGTGCCGCCGGTCAGGAATCGCTGGGAATCGATGTAGCCCACGAAGGTGTAGATGCAGGTCATCGGATTCAGGAGAGTCCCGATCGCGACCAGCACCAGATGCAGGACGTAGAGCATCACGAGTGGTCGGGCCCCCGGGCGCGAGCGTCGCAGCAACTTCTCCAGCAGGACGCGCACCAGCAGGATCACGCCCGTCGGGACGAGGGCCCACAGCACGGTGTCGCCCGGCATCCAGGTCTGCTCCGCGATCCAGCCCACCGACCAGGCGACCAGGAGCAGAGCCGGCGGGATCCAGACCTCGAGCTTCTCTCCCCGCGAGCCCTGCCAGACCTCGGATCGCGCAGCACAGGGCGCGGGCTCGCTCTCGAGCTCGGCCCGCGGCCGCGCCGGCGCAGGGAGAATCGCCATGGGTGCCAGTGTTCCCCGAGATCCGTCCCGGCGCCAGGGCCGGCGCATCCGCAGATCGGTGGATGCCCCCTCTCCCGATCGGGCGAGGCGCGGAGACGACGAGGTGCCTACCGTCGAGGTCATGTCTCAGAACCCGTCCTCCGGCCCCTCGACCGGCTCACCCTCGACCACCGGTCCTCAGCGGCTCCACCACCTCGACGCGCTCCGCGGCGGAGCGCTGCTGCTGGGCGTGCTGCTGCACGCCCTGATGCCCTTCCTCCCCGGTGACCTCTGGCTCGTCAGCGACAGCCACGACTCCTGGGGAGCGCTGGGCGCGGTCGGGGTGATCCACCTCTTCCGCATGATCCTGTTCATGATGCTGGCCGGCTACTTCGGGCACATGGTGCTGCACCGCCGGGGCGCCGGGTCCTATGTGCGGGACCGGCTGATGCGCATCGGGCTGCCGTTGGTCGTCTTCCTGCCGGGGCTCTTCGTGCTGGTCATCATGGCCGTGCAGCTGAACGCCGCCGTGCGCGGTCTCGGTCCTCTCACACCCCCGCCGCCACCGCCCGGGGCGCCCACGGGCATCCTCGCCCTGCCCACGCTGCACCTGTGGTTCCTGCTCCTGCTGCTCGAGATCGTGCTCGTGGTCGTGGTGGTGCGTGCCGTGCTCCTGCGTCTGCTCGGCACCGGGCGCGCGGAGCGGGCCTCCCTCCGCATCGCCTCGGCGCTGTCCTCCCCGTTCGGTCTCCTCCTGGTCGCCGCCCCGTACGCGGTGGGCCTGATGGTCCAGGGCGGGAACGTCGCCAGCATCACCGAGCCCACCACGCTGGTGCCGGTGGCGGGCGCGAGCATCACCTATGGCGCCGCCTTCCTGGCGGGGTGGTTCCTGCGGGCGCACCCCTCCGCGCTGGGCCGGCTGCAGCGGCAGTGGATCCCGCAGCTGGCGGTCGCCGTCGTGCTCAGCCCGCTCGCCCTGCTCGCACCGGCCTCCACGCCGCCGGTCCTGGTGGCGGTCCTCGCCGCGCTCGCCGGGTGGGCGTGGGTGTACGGTCTGCTCGGACTCACGGGGAGACTCGTGAGGCGGGAGATCCCGTGGGTGCGCTATCTGGCCGATTCCTCCTACTGGATCTACCTCATCCATTTCCCGCTGCTGCTGCTGGTGGAGGTCCCGCTGGCGGACCTCGCCCTGCCGCTGCTCATCAAGCTCGCCATCGCCCTGGCGGCGGTGATGACGGTGCTCCTGATCAGCTACGACCTCCTGGTGCGCTCCACCTGGCTCGGGAAGTGGCTCAACGGCCACCGCCGCGCCCGGGCGATGTCCGGGAGCAGGCGGCGACGCGAGGACCGGGTCACCGAGCCGGCCTGAGCGCGCTGCGGCGACGCCGACGCCGGACTGGCGACGCCGGACTCGTCCAGGTCAGCCCTTCACGCCGCCGGCCGCGGCGAAGCCCTGGCCCAGGGTGCGCCCCAGGAACAGGTACAGCACCACCACCGGCAGCGAGTAGAAGATCGAGAAAGCGGCCAGCTGGCCGTAGGCGACCTGCCCGTACTGCGAGGAGAAGGTGTACAGCGTCACCGCGGCCGGGAGATTCTCGGGGCTCAGCAGCAGCATGAACGGGACGAAGAAGTTCCCCCACATCATCACGAAGGTGAAGATCGTCGCCACGGCCAGACCCGGACGCATCAGCGGCAGCACCACCGACCACAGGGCCCGGTACACGCCGGCGCCCTCGGTCCAGGCGGATTCCTCGATCTCCACGGGCACGCCGTCCATGAACCCCTTGGTCAGGAAGATCGCATACGGCAGGGAGCTGGCGCCGAGGAAGAGGATCGCCCCACCCATCGAGTCGATCAGGTTCACCTGCACGAACAGCGAGTAGACCGGGATCATGATCGCGGTGATCGGCAGTCCTGTGGAGAAGATGATGCCCAGCAGCAGCGGACGTTTGGCACGGAACCGGTACCGCGACATCGGGTACGCGCACAGCACCGCCGTCGTCATGGTGACCACCGTCGCCCCGCCGCACAGGATCAGGGAGTTCAGCAGCGGCCGGAAGGTGGTCTCCATGTTCCAGATCGCCGCGAAGTTGCCCAGGGACCAGGAGCTCGGCCAGGCGATGGACAGCGACGCCTCGGTGTTGAAGGAGGCGAGCACCACCCACAGCAGCGGGACCAGGAAGGCCGCGCCGATCACCAGCATCACGACCGTGCTGGCGATCGTGGTGCTGCGTTCACGCGGCCCCATGCCGGAGCGGCGCGGTCTCAGCCGCGAGCCGTCGCCGGAGCCGGGACCGCCGCGGCCCTCCCGCGTCGCGGGATCCGTGGTCTCGTCGATCGCGGTCATCGCTTGTCCTCCTCCGGGAGCAGACGCAGGTACACCAACGAGGCCACCGCTCCGATCAGGAGCAGCAGCAGGGCCACGGCGGTGCCGTAGCCGAGCTGGCCGTAGGAGAACGCCTGCTCGTACATGTACAGCGGCAGCGTCTGGCTCTGCCGGGACGGCCCGCCACCGGTCATGATGAAGATCAGCCCGAACACCGACAGCGTCTGCAGGGTGGTCAGCATCAGGTTGGTGGCGATCGCGGGCCGCATCAGCGGCAGCGTCACCGAGACGAATCGGCGCACCGGGCCGGCTCCGTCCAGGGAGGCGGACTCGTAGACGTCACCGGGAACGGAGCTGAGCGCCGCCGAGTACACCAGCATCGAGAACGCGGTGCCGCGCCAGATGTTCGCGAAGGACACCGCGATGATGGGCGCGCTGAACAGCAGCTCCTGCGGCGGCAGCCCGATCGCCGTGATGATCGCATTCAACGATCCCTCGGGGGCGAAGAACGTGTAGAGCAGGTAGCCGGCGACCACCTCCGGGAGGATCCAGGCGGCGATCACGATCGAGGTCACCACGAAGGAGATCACCCGGCTGGCGCGCTCCAGCAGCAGGGCCAGCAGCATGCCCATGACGTTCTGGCCGATCACGGCGGACACCACCGTGAAGATCAGCGTCAGGATCACCGAGTTCCAGAAGTCGCCGTCGGTGAACGCGTCGGTGAAGTTCTCGAAGCCGACGAACTCGGCGTCCTCGGCGCCCTTGCCGCGGATGGCCTTGTCGGTGAACGCGAGGTACACGGAGTACACGATCGGCCCCAGCATGAAGCCGATCAGCAGCAGGAACGCCGGGACCATCGGCACGGCCCGGGTCGCGGTCAGGCCGTTCCCCAGCCTCCCGCGCCGCGGCGGCGGCGGGGCCGCCAGGGACGGCTCGTGCTCCGTCGTGGGGGCGCTGGTGCTCATGCGCTGGCCTCCTGCACGTTCTCGGGCCCGACGATGTCGGTGACGGTGGCGTCGTACGCGGCGGCCGCCGACTCAGGGCTGACGCCGGTCATCACGGCCTCCATCGCTTCCTGGATGGCGGAGGACACCTCCGGGTAGGCCGGGAGGGCCGGGCGGTAGTAGGCGGTCTCCAAGATCTCGGTGAAGTACTCGACCGCCGGGGAGTAGCCCTGGTAGCGCTCGTCGGCCGCGACGTCCTCGCGCACGGTGATGTGGTTGTCGGCGATGGCGAAGTCCACCAGGGTCTCCGTCGAGACCAGCTTCTCGAGGAAGGCGAAGGCGGCATCACGGTCGGTGACGTGCTGCGGGATCGACAGCCCCCAGCCGCCGGCCAGGGTCACGGTGCCGTTGCCGCCGCCGTCCTGGGTGGGCATGTCCGCCAGACCGATCACGTCCGGCCACTCGGGCCAGGGCCGGGCCGCGGACTCGGTCCAGTTCTGGGAGATCCACGAGCCGTCCACCAGCATGCCGAGCTTCTTCTCCGGCAGCAGTGTGGTGTAGATCGACTCGGAGATGTTCGGGTCCAGCAGCTGAGCCGGCGGGAGGGTCAGGTCCTCCTCGAAGACCGTCTCCAGGAAGGCGAGGGAGTCGATGAACCCCCTCGAGCCGATGATCCACTTCTTGGTCTCGCGGTCGTACAGCCAGCTGTCCGGCGCGGTGCCGTACAGCAGCATCTCGAAGCCCTGCATCGAGGCCTTCTCGCCCTGCGGCGTGCCCGCGAACATGAAGAACGGGGTCGCCTCGCTGTCGGAGTCGCGGATCGCGCGTGCGGCCTCGAGGATGTCCGCCCAGCTGCCGGGCTGCCAGTCCTCGGGCAGTCCGGCCTCGGCGAGCACCTCGCGGTGGAACCAGATGGCGCGGGTGTCCGTGGTGATGGGGATCCCGTAGATCTCCCCGTCCTCCCCGGTGACGGCGACCTTCGAGGCGTCGGCGATGTCGTCCCAGTGCTCGAAGCCCTCGGCCAGGTCGGTGATCGGCTGCAGGTAGCCCGCCCCGACGTCGGAGAGCAGGATGAAAGAGTCCTCGTACACCAGATCGGGGCTGGTGCGGGGCGAGCTCATCAGCAGCTCGTTCTTGGTGAAGTAGTCCCCTTCGGAGGCGACGATGGGGACCAGCTCCACCGTCAGCTGAGGGTTCTCGGCGGAGAACTCCTCGGCGGCGGTGGTGATCCACTGCTCCTTGATGGTCCCTGAGCCGAACTGCTGGAAGGCGATCCGGATGACCGAGGGGTCACCGTTGCTGCCGGCGCAGCCGGCCAGTGCGGTCAGCGGAAGGACCGTCGCGACCCCCGCGCTCAGGCGCAGGAAGGTGCGGCGGTCGGGGGACGACCGGGTGAGCGGTCCTGGGGCCACGAAGACCTCCTCGTCGACATCGGGCACAAGGCTCGACCTTAGCCCCTGCGGCGCGGGTCACACCATCTCTCCCCCGGCGCGTCGGACACGGAACCTTCCCTCAGGACAGGGAGCGGGCGCGGCCGACGCCCTGGATCCGTTCGGCGTCGGCGTACCGCGCGCCGGTCGGCACCTGCGCGAGCTCGAACCAGCGCGCGGCGTGCGGCAGCAGCCGCACGTCGTGCCAGGGGATCTCGAGATCGGGGTCCTGCCAGAGGGTCAGGGCGATCTCCTGCCGCCGACCGAGGGCGACCATGACCAGGCGGCGCAGCCGGGAGAGCGGGTGCGGCGCGGCGCGGGCGGCCGACGGGATCGCGACCACTCCCCCGAGCGCGAGCGGCCAGACCGTCTCGCCCCAGTGCAGGGCGGCGCGCTCCGGGGTGCCGGCGATGACGGCCGGCGGGCGCAGGTCTCCGGCGGCGACCGGCACCCGTTCGATCGCGGTGCCGCGCTGGAGCACCTCCCGCTGGACCCACGCGCCCGGCAGCACGAGCCGGCCCTCGACGGCGACGTCGACCAGCAGTGCATCGGCGAAGGGCCGCAGCACCTCACCGAGCGTGCCGGCGCGGACCATGTCGCGCTGCGGCGCAGCGATCACCCGCACCACGGCCAGGTCTCCTTCGCGCGGGGTGAGCGCGATCGTGACCCGGGTCCCGGGCAGGGGCTCGACGGAGCTCATGCGCGGAAGCGCGCCGACAGGCCGTCGGCGAGGGCGAGCTGGAGCTGCTCGGTGAAGCGCGTGTTCAGCAGGGGAGGTTCGCCGATCGGGAACCAGCGTGCCTCGGTGTTCTCCCCGTCGGCCGGGACGGGCTCGCCGCCGGTGTGCTCGCACAGGAAGCACAGGTCCAGGTACTGGGCGCGGTCGCCGTTCGGATGGGTGATCGGCGGCAGCGTGCGCACGTCCAGCAGGCGCAGCGGGGTGCAGTCGACCCCGGCCTCCTCGGCGACCTCGCGGACCGCGGCCGCCGCCGGTTCCTCGCCCGGGTCGATGATCCCGGTCACGGGGGTCCAGGCGCCGTTGTCCGCCCGACGCACCGCGAGCATGCGGGCGCGCTCGCGATCGAGCACGATCGCGGTGACGCCCGGGAGCCACAGCAGCTCATGACCGATCTTATCTCGCAGGGCGAGCACGAAATCAGGGGCGGCCATGCGCCTCAGCCACCCGTCAGCGGGATCGGCGTCACGCCGAGGACCACGCCCACGACGGTGACGTCCGCGTCCAGCCGGATCGCGTGGGGTCGGATCGCGTGGGGCCGGAGCGCGCCGAGATCAGCGGTGGGGCCCGGGGACGGGTAGCTCATCGTGAAGGTCCTCGTGGGTCGCGGGATGCGGCGTCAGTCAGCCAGGGGGCGGCCGTGCGCATCGCGCTGGAAGGACTCCGACCTCGCGAGCACCAGGGTGCCCTCGACGAGCCCCCAGATCTGGACGAACGGGTACAGCAGGAAGCAGCTGAGCACGCTCACCAGGACCTGGACCAGCCCGATGGTCGTGTACCCCATGAGGAACCGGTGCACCCCGAGGCCGCCGAAGAAGATGCCCATCAGGCCGACCAGCAGGCGGCTCTGGCCCTGCCCACCGGGAACGCCCGGCGCAGCACCTGCGGGAGCCGGTCCGCCGGGGCCCGGCTGCGGGACACCGGAGCCGTAGGGGCCCGCCGCACCGGAGCCGTAAGGGCCCGCCGCACCGGGGCCGTACGGGCCCGAGGCCATCGGGAAGCCGTCGCCCGCCGGGGACCAGGTCTGCCGGTCCGAGCCGTACGGATCCTGCCGGCCGTCCTGCGGCCCCCCGTGGGGGTCCCAGGGGCCGTGGTCGTTCGAGCTGCTCATGGGGCCCACACTACTGGCTGTCCTGACGTGTGCCCACTCACGGCATGCCTGTGATCAGCGTCGTCTCTTCTCCCGGATCCGCACGCCGATGACGATCGGGGAGCCGGTGAACTCGAAGTCCTCCCGCAGGCGCCGCTCGATGAAGCGGCGGTATCCGTGTTCGAGGAATCCGCTGGCGAAGATGACGAAGCGGGGAGGACGGGTGCGTGCCTGCGTCGCGAACAGGATCCTCGACTGCTTGCCGCCCCGGAGCGGGTGCGGGTGCGCGGCGACCAGCGCGCCGAGGAAGGCGTTCAGGCGACCGGTGGGGATGCGTCGGTCCCAGGACCGGAGTGCCTCGTCCAGGGCGGGGACCAGCTTCTCGGCGTGACGCCCGGTCTCGGCGGAGATGTTGACCCGGGGGGCCCAGGCGACGTGGCCGAGATCCTGCTCGATCTCCCGTTCGAGCTGGGCGTGGCGCTCCTCGTCCAGTAGGTCCCATTTGTTGAAGGCCAACACCAGTGCCCTGCCGGACTCGAGCACCATGTCGATGATCTTGAGGTCCTGGGTGGAGATCGGCTCGTTCGCCTCCAGGAGCACCACGGCGACCTCGGCCCGGTCCAGCGCGGCGCGCGTGCGCAGCGAGGCGTAGTAGTCCGCGCCCTGCGACTGCAGCACGCGACGCCGGATGCCCGCGGTGTCGACGAACGTCCAGTCCCTGCCGCCGAGGGTGATCCTCTCGTCGACCGGGTCGCGCGTGGTGCCGGCGACGTCGTCGACGACGACCCGTCGCTCCCGCGCGAGGCGGTTGAGCAAGGACGACTTGCCGACGTTCGGGCGGCCCACCAGGGCGATGCGGCGCGGACCACGATCGACGGCCCCGCCCCGACCCTCCTCGGGCATCGCCTCGAGCATCGCGTCCAGCAGATCGCCGGATCCGCGGCCGTGCAGCGCCGAGACCGGGTGCGGCTCCCCCAGCCCGAGGTTCCACAGGGCGGCGGCCTCGAGCTCTCCGCGCTGGTCGTCGACCTTGTTCGCGACCAGCACCACCGGACGGTCCGCGCGGCGCAGCACCCGCAGCAGCTGCTCGTCGGTCGTGGTGATGCCGACATTCGCATCGACGATGAACAGCACGACGTCGGCCAGGGAGACCGCGACCTCGGCCTGCTCGGCCACCCGGTACGCCATGCCCTGGACGCGGTCCTCCCAGCCTCCGGTGTCGACCAGCCAGAAGTCCTTGCCGGACCATTCGGCCTCGTAGAACACGCGGTCGCGGGTGACCCCGGGCTGGTCCTCGACCACGGCCTCGCGCCGGCCCAGGATGCGGTTGACCAGGGTGGACTTGCCGACATTCGGCCGGCCCACGACGGCGACGACGGGCAGGTTCCGCGGCGCGGCGGCCGGCGCGGCATCGCCGTCGCCGCCCTCGAGCAGCTCCCGGTCCGTCTCGTCCAGCTCGTAGTCCTCGAGACCGACCCGCAGGGCGGCCTCGAGCTCCTGATCCGAGGAGCCGTCGGGATCGGCGGCAGCGGACCCGGGCCACGCGGGCGCCGATGCGGCAGGTGCCGCCTCCGCGCTGCCGTGCAGCTGCTCCTCCCGGGCGGTCTCGGCGGCGGCGACACGCATCAGCACCTGTTCGACGACGTCCTCGATCCCGAGCCCGGTGGTGTCGACCGTGTCGACCCCTTCGGCGGCGGTGAGGAACTCGGAGACGGTGGAGTCGTCCCGATCCCGCCGCAGCACCTGGTCGGCCATCCGGGCGCGGGTGTCCGCGCTGTCCTCGAGATCCAGCTCGGCGGCGCGGCGACGCATGCGCTCCTCGTCGGAGGCGGTCAGCAGCACGCGGACGTGGGCATCGGGGGCGACGACGGTGGTGATGTCGCGGCCCTCGGCGACACAGAACCCGCGGGCGTCGGCGGTGGCGAACAGGACCTCGCGCTGTCGGCGCTGCAGGATGGCGCGCACCAGGGTGTTGGTGGCGACGTCGCTGACCCGCTGGGAGATGCGCTCGGTGCGGATCTCGGCGGTGATGTCGATGCCCCCCACGACGACGGTCGCGCCGGCGGGATCCGTGCCGAGGTCCAGGTCGATCGCCTCGGCCACCGCGGCGACGGCCTCGCGGTCCGCCAGGTCGACGTCGCCGTCGAGGCAGCTCCAGGTGACGGCACGGTACATCGCCCCGGTGTCGAGGATGCCTCCGTCCAGCGCCTCGGCGACGAGCCGGGAGACGCTCGACTTGCCCGAGCCGGCCGGGCCGTCGATCGCGATGGTGATGCCCTGGCCGAGGCCCGGGCTCGCGGGGGCGGAGGGGTCGTGCGGAGCGCTGGTGTGCATCCGGCAAGGATACGGGGCGCTCAGGCGTCGGCGACCCTCCACCCGCGTTCCGCGAGAGATCTCGTGAGCAGGTCCTCACGGGCGGCGTCCACGGCGACGTGGGCGAGGCCCACCTCCCGACCCAGCTCGTGCTCCAGGCGGAGGTCCTCGAGATTGACCCCGATCTCGCCGATCTCGGTCAGCAGGCGGGCCAGCTCCCCGGGGCGGTCCGGCACCAGCACGGTCAACGTCGCGAAGGCGTCCGTGGCCCCGCCGTGCTTGCCGGGGATGCGGCGCACCCCGCGGTTCCCGTCGGCGATCAGCTCCGCCAGGGCCCGCCGGGAGCCGACGGCCGGGTCCGGGTCCCCCTGCATGGTCCCCAGGGCCGCGAGCACGTCGTCCAGCCGCGTGCGCACCTCCTCGAGCACCGTCGAGACGGCCGCGGCGTTCGCCCCGAGGATCTCGACCCACAGCCGCGGATCGGAGTCGGCGATGCGGGTGGTGTCGCGCAGCCCCTGCCCGGCCAGTGCGAGGGCGGCCTCGTCGGGTGCGAGCAGGCTCGTGGCCAGCAGACTGGCGAGCACCTGCGGCGCGTGGGAGACGTGGGCGACGGCGAGGTCGTGGGCGGAGGGCCGCATCACGACGGGGACCGAGCCGATCTCGGTGGCCAGCCCCTTGAGCGCGCTGACCGCCTCGGGCCGGGTGTCCTCGTGGGGGGCGACCACGAAGGGCCGGCCCTGGAACAGGTCGCCGCGGGCGGCGATCACCCCGGAGACCTCGCGGCCGGCCATGGGGTGCGCCCCGATGTACCGCGGCAGGTCCTCGGGGTCGGCGTGATGGCGCACGCCCTCGAGCACGATCTGCTTGACGCTGGCGACGTCGGTGACCAGGGCCCGGGGCCAGCGGCGCAGGCTCTCGGCGACGATCCGCGCGGTCACGTCCGGCGGGGCGGCGACGACCACGAGGGCGGGGTCGGGGTCCTGCGCGGTGGGCGCGGTGCCGACGCCGAGCTCGACGGCCAGCGCGGTGGTGCCCGGGGAGACGTCCTCGACCTGCACCCGGGCACCGGAGCGGCGCAGCGCCATCCCGAGGGATCCGCCGATCAGCCCGGTGCCGATGATCCGCACCGGGGACGGCACCAGTGCGGTCACAGCCCGACCTCGGCCATCAGGGTGCCGAGCTCCCGACCGGTCAGCTCGCGGGTCTCCCCCGCGCCGAGGTCACCGAGGAGCACGGGGCCGATCCGCGTCCGCACCAGGGTGGTCAGCTCGAAGCCCTGGGAGGCGAACATGCGCCGCACGATCCGGTTGCGGCCCTCGTGGAGCGTGACCTCGACGACGGCCTCCCGGCCGTCCTGGGCGAGCACCCGGGCGGAGTCGGCGCGGGCCGGGCCGTCGTCGAGCTCGACGCCGTCCCGTAGCGTCCGCACCAGGGACCGCGGCGGACCGCCGGGGGCGTCGAAGCGGCAGACGTAGGTCTTCTCGACCAGGAAACTGGGGTGGGTCAGCCGGTGTGCGAGCTCGCCGTCGTTCGTCAGCAGCAGCAGACCCTCGGTCTCGTAGTCCAGCCGACCGACGTGGTAGAGCCGCCGGGCGAAGCGCTCGGAGAACTCGGTGAGGTCGCGACGCCCCTCGGGGTCGCTCATCGCGGAGACCACGTGCCGGGGTTTGTTCAGCACGACGGTCAGCTTCTCGGTGTCCAACTGGAGGCGGCGGCCGTCGACATGGACCACCTGGGTCGCGGGGTCGATCCGCACGCCCTGCTCCTGCACGCTCGTCCCGTCGACCGTGACCCGCCCCGTCGAGATCAGCGTCTCGCAGGCCCGCCGGGACCCGAAACCCGCCCGCGCCAGGACCTTCTGCAGCCGCTCCCCTCCCTCGCGGTGGAGGTCGCCGTCCGAGCCCTGCTCCTCGGGTGCCGCAGCCACGCGAGCACCCTGGTCGTCGCGCAGGCGCACGGTGCGTGGCGGGGTGAAGGCGCTGCGGCGGCGTCTCCCGCGCCCCGTCGCCCCGGAGCCCTTCGTCGCCATCAGGCGGCCGCGCCGCGGGAGATCAGCTCCCGGGCCAGCTGCCGGTAGGCGTCGGCGCCCTTCGTCGAGCCGGCGAAGGAGATGATGGGCTCGGCGGCCACGGAGGCGTCGGGGAACTTCACGGTGCGGTTGATGGTCGTGTGGAAGACCTTGTCGGGGAAGGCCTCCACGACGCGCTGGCAGACCTCGCGGGCGTGCAGGGTCCGGGGGTCGAACATCGTGATCACGATGCCGTCCATCTCCAGGCGCGGGTTGATGCGGTCCTGGACCTTCTCGATGGTCTCCACCAGCAGGGCCACGCCGCGCAGCGCGAAGTACTCCGCTTCCAGCGGGATCATCACGCCATGGCTGGCGGCGAGCGCGTTGACGGTCAGCAGGCCCAGGGACGGCTGGCAGTCGATGAGGATCACGTCGTAGTCCTCGGCGACCGGGCGCAGCACCCGCGCCAGCGCCATCTCGCGGGCGACCTCGTTGACCAGGGTCACCTCCGCGGCGGAGAGGTCGATGTTGGCCGGCAGCACGTCGACGTCGTCGGTGCCGGTGGAGCGGATCACGTCGCGCACGTCGTGCCCCCGCTCCATCAGCAGGTTGTAGACGGTCACGTCGAGGTCGTAGGGGTTCACGCCCATCCCGGCGGTCAGCGCGCCCTGCGGGTCGAGGTCCACCAGCAGCACCTTGCGCCCCAGCTCCGCGAGCGCGGCGCCGAGGTTGATGACGCTGGTGGTCTTGCCCACCCCGCCCTTCTGGTTGACCATCGAGATGATCCGGGCCGGTCCGTGGTCGTCGAGCGGGGCTGGCTCCGGCAGCTCCGGCATCGGACGGCCGGTGGGACCGAGGTCGATGTCCAGCTGCTGGTTGGAGGTCGAGCTCACGTCGGTGTCCTGTCGTCGGCGTCGTGGTCTGGTGCGCGGCCGGGAGATGCCGCCCCGTGCACGGTACGGGACGGGCCCCAGCCCCGGGAGCGACGGTTGCGGGCAGCCGTCGGCGTCAAGGGGACGACGGCCGTCGCGGGGCGAGGTCGTCGTGGGAGTCAAGTCTAAGCCCCTCGTCGGGCCCGAGGATGGGCTCCGGCATGGGTCTCCCGCAAGGAATCGACCGTGACCTGCGTGTACAGCTGGGTCGTGGTGACCGAGGCGTGCCCCAGCAGCTCCTGCACGCTGCGCACGTCCGCTCCCCCGTGCAGCAGGTGCGTGGCGTAGGAGTGGCGCAGCGTGTGCGGGCTGATCGGCTCGGGAAGATCCGCGAGGTCGGCCTCCCCGGCTGCCCGCTGCACGACCTGCCAGGCCGCCTGCCGGGTCAGCCGGGTGCCCCGGGACCCGAGGAAGACGGCGGGAGTGCCGGCGCCGCGGCGCGCGAGCGTCGGCCGCCCGCGGGTGAGATAGGCGTCCAGCGCCTCGAGGGCGTACCGCCCCACGGGCACCACCCGCTGCTTGTCCCCCTTGCCCCGCAGGATCGCGGAGCGCTGGTCGCGGTCGACGTCGTCGAGGTCGAGGCCCGTCGCCTCGGAGATGCGCGCCCCGATCCCGTAGAGGATCTCCAGCAGCGCCCGGTCCCGCAGCGCCCGTTCTGCGGCGTCGCGCCCGGTCCCGGGGCGTCCGGCCGCCTCCAGCAGCGCCTCGACCTGATCCAGGGCCAGCGGGTGCGGCAGCCGCCCGGGCAGGGAAGGGGTGGGGACCACGCGGGTGGGGTCCCCGGTGCGGGAGACCCGCTCGTCGTCGAGGAAGGCGTGCAGACCCCGGACAGCGGCCAGGGATCGCGCCGCCGAGGCGGCCGAGTACATGGTGCCCCCGTCGACCCCGGTGCGCAGGGCCTGCAGCCAGGCGGTCAGCCGTTCCGGCTCGACCGCTGCGAGGTCGACGTCCTCGCGGGCGAGATGACGCAGGTAGCGCTCGAGATCGCGCCGATAGGCGGCCAGCGTGTTGGCGGCCAGTCCGCGCTCGATGCGCAGATGGCTGAGGTACTGCTCGAGGATCCGCCGGTCCCCGGGGCGCAGCGACGGCTCCCCGAAGGGGTTCGGACCGCCGCCGGGACTCACAGGTGCACGAAGGGATCGATCGCGAGGGCGACGAACAGCAGCGTGAGGTACGTGATCGACCCGTGGAAGACGACCATCGGGCCGAGCTTCTTGCCGCTGAGGCCCTTGCCGACCCGGACCGTGTAGCGGATGACCAGGAAGGCGAACCAGGCGCCGACGGCGACGGCGCTGACGGCGTAGACCCATCCGGTGTGTCCCAGCGGGATGATCGCCAGGCTCGCGGCGATCATCGCCACGGTGTGCATGACCATCTGGCGGGCGACGGTGGTGCGGGAGGCGACCACGGGGAGCATCGGCACCCCGGCGGCCGCGTAGTCGCGATTGAACTTCTCGGCCAGCGGCCAGTAGTGCGGCGGGGTCCAGAAGAAGACCACCAGGAACAGCAGCACGGCGGTCCAGGAGACGGTGCCGGTCACGGCCGACCAGCCGATCAGCACCGGCATGCAGCCGGCCACTCCGCCCCAGACGATGTTCTGGCTGGTGCGGCGCTTGAGGATCATCGTGTAGAAGACGACGTACAGCAGGATCGCGCCGACGGCGAGAGCAGCCGAGGCCCAGTTGACGAGCACGCCCAGCCAGATCGCCGAGATCACGGAGAGGGACAGGCCGAAGACGAGGGCCGCACGGGGCGAGACCGCCCCCGAGGGGATCGGCCGATGGCGGGTGCGCTTCATCATCGCGTCGATGTCCCGCTCCAGGAACATGTTCAGCGCGTTCGCGCCGCCTGCCGCCAGATAGCCCCCGACGACCGTCGCCATGATCAGCCACAGGGACGGGAAGCCGCCCGCCGCCAGGAACATGGTGGGGATGGTGGTGATGAGCAACAGCTCGATGATGCGGGGTTTCGTCAGCGCCACGTACGCCCCGAGCACCGACCGCGCCGTCCGATCATGGCGCCGAGGGGTGCGATCACCGCCCTGACCCGAGTCCCGGACCGAAGCTCCCTGGGTGGCGGTCACCGCCCACCGTCCTTCCTCCTGAGCGCGACGCTGCCGTCGCGTGAACCCGACCAGTCTAGTCGCTCGCCCCCTGAGGTCCCAGTCACCACGGAGGTGAGTCCCGGCACCGTCGGCGCGCCGGGGACCCGAGGGGCACGGACGTCCGCCCGGAGGGCAACAGGCTGGACCAAGATGTGCGGCGGGCCTGCTCGCATTAAGGTGGACCCGTTGCTCCGCGCGCGGTCCCGACGTCGCAGGACGCCGGTCGGGCCGCGCCGAGCGGAGCAGTCCATCCGAGCGGCCGCAGCGGCCGCACTCCGGTGAAAGGAAGCACTCGACGTGACCGAAACGTTCAAGGCCCCCGAGGGCTGGACCGAGCTCGACAAGCGGGCGGTGGACACCGTCCGCGTCCTCGCCGCGGACGCGGTGGAGAAGGTCGGCAACGGCCACCCCGGCACCGCGATCAGCTTGGCACCCGCCGCATACCTGCTCTACCAGGACCTGATGCGCCACGATCCCACCGATGCGCGCTGGCTCGGGCGCGACCGCTTCGTGCTGTCCGCCGGCCATTCCAGCCTCACCCAGTACATCCAGCTCTACCTCGGCGGCTTCGGCCTCGAGAAGAAGGACCTCGGGGAGTTCCGCACCTGGGGCTCGAAGACCCCGGGGCACCCCGAGAACTTCCACACCCGAGGCGTCGAGGTCACCACCGGCCCTCTCGGCCAGGGCATCTCCTCCGCCGTCGGCATGGCGATGGCCCAGCGCCGCGAGCGCGGCCTGCTGGACCCCGAGGCCGCGCCGGGCACCAGCCCCTTCGACCACTTCACCTATGTGATCGCCTCCGACGGCGACCTCCAGGAGGGTGTCAGCAGCGAGTCCAGCTCGCTCGCCGGCACCCAGAAGCTCGGCAACCTCATCGTCCTGTGGGACGACAACGAGATCTCCATCGAAGGCGACACCTCCATCGCCTTCCAGGAGGACACCGCCGCTCGCTACGCCGCCTACGGCTGGGACGTGCGCACCGTCGACTGGAGGAACGGCGGCACGGCCGATTCTGTGTACGTCGAGGACGTCGCCGCGCTGAAGGCCGAGATCCTCGCCGCCCAAGAGGTCACCGACAAGCCGACGTTCATCCGCCTGCGCACCATCATCGGCTGGCCCATCCCCGAGCTCGCCGGCAACCACGCGGTGCACGGGGCCAAGCTCGGCACCGAGGCCGTCGCCGGGTTGAAGGAGGTCCTCGGCTTCGATCCGCAGCAGCAGTTCCAGGTCGACGAGGACGTGCTGGATCACACCCGCTCCCTCGCCGAGCGCGCCGCCGTCGCCAAGGCCGAATGGGACACGGGCTACCAGGCCTGGCGCTCCGCGAACGCCGAGGCCGCCGCGCTCCTGGACCGTCTGCGGGCCCGGGAGCTCCCCGCGGGCTTCGCCGAGGCGTTCCCGACCTTCGAGGCCGATGAGAAGGGGCTCGCCACCCGCGCCGCCTCCGGCAAGGTCCTCGAGTCCCTCGCCCCGGTGATGCCCGAGCTGTGGGGCGGTTCCGCCGACCTCGCCGGCTCGAACAACACCACCATGAAGGGCGAACCGTCCTTCCTCCCGGCGGAGTACGGCTCCGCCGAGTTCGCCGGGGACGAGTTCGGCCGCACGCTGCACTTCGGCATCCGTGAGCACGCCATGGGCTCCATCCTCTCGGGAATCTCCCTGCACGGCCTGACCCGCCCCTACGGCGGCACCTTCTTCCAGTTCGCCGACTACATGCGCGGCGCCGTGCGCCTCGCCTCGCTGATGAAGGTCCCGGCCACCTACGTGTGGACCCACGACTCCGTCGGCCTGGGCGAGGACGGCCCCACCCACCAGCCGGTCGAGCACCTGGCCGCCTACCGCGCGATCCCGAACCTCTCGATCGTGCGTCCGGCCGATGCCAACGAGACCGCGCAGGCGTGGAAGGCGACCCTCGAGCGGGACCGCGGCCCGGTCGGCCTGGTCCTTTCCCGCCAGGCGATGCCCACGTTCGACCGCAGCGAGTACGCCGGGGCCGAGAACCTCGTCAAGGGCGGGTACGTGATGAAGGAGGCCTCCTCGGGTGCCCCGCAGGTCATCCTCATCGGCACCGGGTCCGAGCTGCAGTACGCCGCCGAGGCGCAGAAGCAGCTCGAGGCCGAGGGCGTGCCCACCCGTCTGGTCTCCATGCCGTCGGTCGAATGGTTCGACGAGCAGGACGAGGCCTACCGCGAGTCCGTGCTGCCGTCGTCGGTGACCGCCCGCGTCACCGTGGAGGCCGGCATCGCGATGCCCTGGTATCGCTTCCTCGGCGCCCACGGCCGCGCCGTCTCGCTCGAGCACTACGGGGCCTCGGCCGACGCGAAGACCCTCTTCCGCGAGTACGGGTTCACGGCCGACGCCGTGTTCGCCGCCGCGAAGGAGTCCCTCGCCGCCGCCGGCGCCTGACCGGTCGCGGGGCGGGGCCTCCGGGTCCCGCCCCGCGACCTCTCCCCCGCCCTCGTCCGGTGCACGACCGGGTTCCTTCCGCCACGGCGCGGAAGAGGATCCGTCCTTCGTACGTTGACGAGGGTGACAGCAGTTCGATGCAGGGCGCGCCGCGCCCGGAAGGAACGCATATGACTCAGAATCCCCGCACCCAGGCCCTCTCCGACGCCGGAGTCTCCATCTGGCTGGACGATCTCTCGCGCCAGCGGATGTCCTCGGGCAACCTGCAGGAGCTCATCGACACCCGCAACATCGTCGGGGTGACCACCAATCCCTCGATCTTCCAGTCCGCGATCTCCGGTCGCTCCGAGTACGACGAGGACATCGCCCGCCTCGCCGGCGAGGGCAAGGACGTCGACGCGGTCGTCGAGGTGCTCACCACCGACGACGTCCGCAGCGCCGCCGATCTCTTCTCCGACCTGCACTCCTCCACCGACGGCGTCGACGGCCGCGTGAGCATCGAGGTGGACCCGCGTCTGGCGCACGAGACCGAGAAGACCGTCGCCCAGGCGAAGCACCTGCACGAGGTCGTCGGCCGGGAGAACGTCTTCATCAAGATCCCGGCGACGAAGGAGGGCCTGCCGGCCATCACCGCGACGATCGCCGCGGGGATCAGCGTCAACGTGACGCTGATCTTCTCCGTGGATCGCTACCTCGAGGTCGTCGACGCCTACCTCAGCGGCCTCGAGCAGGCCGCCGCGGCCGGCAAGGATCTCTCGAAGATCCACTCGGTGGCCTCGTTCTTCGTCTCCCGCGTGGACGCGGAGATCGATGATCGCCTCGCGGCCCTCGGCGGGGAGGCGGAGACGCTGCGCGGCAGCGCCGCGCTGGCCAACGCCCAGGTCGCCTTCGGCCGCTATCTCGAGGCCTTCGACTCCGGGCGCTTCGCGGCGCTGGCCGAGAAGGGTGCCAACACCCAGCGGACCCTGTGGGCGTCCACCGGTGTGAAGAACCCGGACTACCCGGATACTCTCTACGTCGACGAGCTCGTCTCGTCCCCGAGCGTGAACACCATGCCGGAGAAGACCCTCGACGCGGTCGCGGACCACTCCGAGCCCGCCCCGGCCCTGACCGCCGAGAAGGCCGTCTCCGCCTCGTCAGTGCTCGATCGGGTCGAAGCCGCCGGCGTCGATCTGGCCGACGTCTACGCCGTCCTCGAGCGCGAGGGCGTCGAGAAGTTCGAGAAGGCCTGGGAGGGTCTCCTGGAGACCGTCTCGGCGTCGATCGACGACGTCAGCGCCTGAGAGTTCACGGCGAGCACGGTCCTGCCCCGAGGGGCGGACCGTGCTCTCGTGAGTCCGTGTCCGAGAAAGGACGACCGTGACCGATACCAGCACTGCCCCGCTCGGGGCGGAGGACGTCGCCAACCCGCTGCGCGATCCTCGCGACCGCCGCCTCCCCCTCATCGCCGGCCCCAGCTCCATGGTGATGTTCGGCGTCACCGGCGATCTCGCCCGCAAGAAGCTCCTGCCGGCGATCTACGACCTCACCCACCGCGGTCTGCTGCCGCCCAGCTTCGGCCTGGTCGGCTACGGCCGCCGGGACTGGTCCGACGACGACTTCGCCGACTATGTGCGCAAGAGCGTCTCCGAGCACTCCCGCACCGGCTTCTCCGAGAGCGTCTTCGAGCAGCTCCGGGGCGGCCTGCGCTTCGTCACCGGCACCTTCGACGACACGGCCGCCTTCGAGCGGCTGACCGAGGTCGTCGGCGAGCTGGACCGCACCCGCGGCACCGGCGGCAACCACGCCTTCTACCTCTCGATCCCGCCGGACGCGTTCCCGCAGGTCTGCGAGCAGCTGGCGAACTCCGGGCTGAACACGCCGCGGGACGGCTCCTGGCGCCGCGTCGTGATCGAGAAGCCCTTCGGCCACGACCTCGCCTCCGCCCGCGAGCTCAACGACGTCGTCGAGAAGGTCTTCCGCCCCGAGGACGTCTTCCGGATCGACCACTACCTGGGCAAGGAGACCGTCCAGAACATCCTGGCGCTGCGCTTCGCCAATCAGATGTTCGAACCGGTCTGGAACGCCGGGTACGTCGACCACGTGCAGATCACGATGGCCGAGGACATCGGCATCGGCTCGCGCGCCGGGTACTACGACGGCATCGGCACCGCGCGGGACGTCATCCAGAACCACCTGCTGCAGCTGCTCGCCCTGACCGCGATGGAGGAACCGGTCTCCTTCCGCGCCTCCGATCTGCGCGCGGAGAAGGAGAAGGTGCTCTCCGCGCTCGAGCTGCCCGAGGACCTCGGGGCGCACACGGCCCGGGGCCAGTACGTGGGCGGCTGGCAGGGCGGCGAGGAGGTCCGCCCCTACGTCGAGGAGGACGGGATCCCCGAGGACTCGGTGACGGAGACCTTCGCCGCTCTCCGACTGGACATCGCGACCCGCCGCTGGGCGGGCGTGCCGTTCTACCTGCGCGCCGGCAAGCGTCTGGGGCGTCGGGTCACCGAGATCGCCCTGGTGTTCAAGCGGGCCCCGTTCCTGCCTTTCCGCTCCACCGACACCGCGGACCTGGGCCAGAACGCGATCGTCATCCGCGTCCAGCCCGACGAGGGCGTGACGATGCGCTTCGGCTCCAAGGTGCCCGGCACCCAGATGGAGGTGCGGGACGTGACCATGGACTTCGCCTACGGCATGAACTTCACCGAGGAGTCCCCCGAGGCCTACGAGCGGCTGATCCTGGACATGCTCCTGGGCGATCCACCGCTGTTCCCGCGGCAGAAGGAGGTCGAGCTCAGCTGGAAGATCCTCGACCCCATCACCGAGTTCTGGGCCGAGAACCTGAAGCCGGCGCCCTACCGCCCCGGCAGCTGGGGCCCCGACACCGCCCACGAGATGCTCGCTCGTGACGGACGTACCTGGAGGCGACCGTGATCACCACCCTGACCGACACCACCGCATCATCGATCGACAAGAAGATGATCGAGATGCGGGAGACCTTCGGCGCGAACACCATCGGCCGGGTCCTGACCCTGATCATCATCGCCACCGGAGACATCGAGGAGCCCCTCGAGGCCGCCATCAGCGCGAGCCACGAGCACCCCGCCCGGGTGCTGGTGGTCGATGCCGATCCCGAGGCGGAGACCTCCGGTCTCGACGCCGAGATCCGCGTGGGGCGCGACGCGGGCGCCGGCGAGATCGTCATCCTGCGAGCCCGCGGCGACCTCATGGCTTCGCTGGACACCCTGGTCATGGCGCTGCTGCTGCCCGACGCCCCGATCGTCACCTGGTGGCCGGAGGGCGCCCCGTCCTCCCCCGTCCACGACGTGCTGGGCTCCATGTCGCAGCGTCGCATCACCGACTCCGCCGCCTGCGCGGGACCGATCGACACGCTCAAGCGGCTGCGCCGCGGGTACACCAGCGGCGACTCGGATCTGGCGTGGTCGCGCCTGACCCGCTGGCGCGGGCTGGTCGCCAGCGCCTTCGAGGTTCCGCCGGTGACCGTCCCGCAGCGGGTGGAGGTCTCCGGCGCTCCCGGGAACCCCTCGGTGGTCCTGATGGCCGCCTGGCTCTCGCACAGCCTCGGGGTCGATGCCCGGATCGTCGAGAGCTCCTCGGGCGAGACGGGCACCGCCGGTGTGCACGGGGTGCGGCTCATCCGCGAGGACGGGGCCATCGACCTCACCCGCGTCAGCGACGAGGCCATCGTGATGACCCTTCCCGGCGACGACAGCGGCCAGCACGTCACCATGCCCCGCCGCACGCTCGACGAGCTGCTCGCCGAGGAGCTGCGACGGCTGGATCCCGACGAGGTCTACGGCGAAGTCCTCGCCACGGCCTTCAGCGCGATCGATGACTCCGGCACCTACGCCAGCGGCAAGCCCGAGCCCACCGACACGGTCCTCGCCGACGGGGCGGAGGTCGCCACGGCAGCCGCCGAGGCCACCGCGTCCCAGCTGGCCACGGCGCTGGAGAAGCGCAACCTCGCCCACCTCGTGGTCACCGGCGGAACCGTCGGCACCGCCACGGCCCGGGCGCTCCCGGCCACGCTGGCCGCCGCCGAGGTCGACGTCTCCCGCCTCCACATCTGGTGGGGCGACGAACGCTACGTGGACCCGGACTCGAGCGAGCGCAACGAGGTCGCCGTGCGATCCGGGCTGCTGGAGCCGCTGCAGGAGGCGGGGATGCCGCCCCGGAACATCCACGCGATGCCCTCCCCCGCCGACGGCATGTCCCTGGAGGAGGCGGCCGCCTGGTACGGCCAGCAGCTCGACCAGTCCGGCGGCGACGAGCCGTTCCGCACCCGCGGCCGGGCGTTCTTCGACGTGCTCCTGCTGGGTGTGGGGCCGGACGGGCACATCGCCTCCCTGTTCCCCGAGCACCCGGACCAGCGACAGGTCGGGGCGACCGCGGTCGCGGTCAGCAACTCCCCGAAGCCTCCGCCGGAGCGCATCTCGCTGACCTGGCCGGTGCTGAACTCGGCGCGCCACGTCGCACTGCTGGTCGCCGGCGAGGAGAAGGCCGCCGCGGTCGCCGCTGGCCACGGGGACATCGAGCCCTGGGTGCTCCCGGCGTCGGCCGTGCGGGGCCTGCACTCGACCACCTGGTTCCTGGATCGGGCGGCGGCCTCGCAGCGGACCCGCTGAGCCGACCGCTCAGCCGGCGGCCGCATGAGCTGCGGCGACACGGACGACGGGCCGGTCACCACCTCGGTGACCGGCCCGTCGTCGTGAATTCGGTGGGCTCAGCAGTGAGCGCTCACAGGAAGCGCTCGACCACTCCGAGGCCGACGCAGGTCAAGCCCCACAGCACGCAGATGGTCACGGTCAGCCGGTTGAGGTTCCGTTCGGCCACGCCCGAGGCGCTGGCCGAGGAGGACACGCCGCCCCCGAACATGTCGGACAGGCCGCCGCCGCGTCCCTTGTGCAGGAGCACGAGCATGATGGCCAGGAGGCTGAACACGGCCAGCAGGATCTGAAGGATGAGCTTCAGCAGGGGCAGATCCACGGGGCGGAGCACCTTCCACGATGATGTCAGGACCGATCCAGCATACGCCACGGGCCGGGCCCCTCAGGGACCCGGCCCGCGTGGCACGCCTCTCGCTCAGCGGCGATCGATCGGCTCGACTCAGCCCTGGAAGCCCGCGATCTTCGCGAACTCCTCGGCCTTGAGCGAGGCGCCGCCGACGAGGGCACCGTCGACGTCCTCCTTGCCCATCAGCTCGACGACGTTGGAGGACTTCACGCTGCCGCCGTACAGGACACGCACGGCGTCGGCGACCTCGTTCCCGTACAGGGAGCGCAGGGCGTCACGGATCGCGGCGCACACCTCCTGGGCGTCGTCCGGGGTGGCGACCTCACCGGTGCCGATGGCCCAGACCGGCTCATAGGCGATGACGATCTGCTTCGCCTGCTCGGCGTCCAGACCCTCCAGACCGCCCTCGAGCTGCGCCAGGGTGTACTGGACGTGCTTGCCGGCCTGACGCTCCTCGAGAGGCTCGCCGACGCACAGGATCGGGACCAGGCCTGCGGCGAAGGACGCCTTCACCTTCGCGTTCGTGACCTCCTCGGTCTCGGCGTGGTACTGGCGACGCTCCGAGTGCCCGACCGTCGTGTAGGTCGCGCCGAGAGCCTTCAGCATGGAGCCGGAGACCTCCCCGGTGTAGGCGCCGGACTCGTGCGGGGAGACGTCCTGGGAGCCGTAGGAGATCGGCAGCTTGTCGGCCTCGACCACCATCTGCACGGTGCGGAGGTCGACGAACGGGGGCAGCACGGCGACCTCCACCGCGTCCGTGTCGACGCCCTTGAGCTGGTCGCCCAGCTCCTCGACCAGGGCCAGGCCCTGCTTCCAGTCGAGATTCATCTTCCAGTTGCCCGCCATCAGCGGGGTACGGGTGCTCACTTGGTGTCCTCCTCGAGGATCGAGATGCCCGGCAGGTCCTTGCCCTCGATGAGTTCGAGGCTCGCGCCGCCGCCGGTGGAGATGTGCGAGAAGAGGGATTCGTCGAATCCGAGGGTGCGGACCGCGGCGGCGGAGTCGCCGCCGCCGACCACGGTGTAGCCGTCGGCCGTGGCCAGGACGTCGGCGACCGCCTTGGTGCCGCCGGCGAAGCTCTCGAACTCGAAGACCCCCATCGGGCCGTTCCAGAAGACGGTGGCGGCATCGGCGATCTTCTCGCCGAACAGCGTCGCCGTCCTGGGGCCGATGTCCATGCCCTCCTGGTCGGCCGGCATGGCGTCGGCGGCGACCACGGAGGCGGGGGCGTCGGCCGAGAACTCGGGGGCGACGACGGTGTCGACCGGCAGCACCAGCTCGACACCGTTGCGCTCCGCCCGCTCCATGTACTCGCGCACGACGTCGAGCTTGCTCTCGTCCAGCAGCGAGTCGCCGACCTCGTAGCCCTTCGCCTTCTGGAAGGTGTAGGCCATGCCGCCGCCGATCAGGAGCCGGTCCGCCTTGCCCAGCAGCGCATCGATGACGCCGAGCTTGTCGGCGATCTTCGCGCCGCCGAGGACGACCACGAAGGGCCGCCGCGGCTCGTCGGTGACCTTGCGGAGCGCCTCCACCTCGCGCAGCACCAGCTCGCCGGCGGCCGCCGGCAACAAGGTCGCCAGCTCGTAGACCGAGGCCTGCTTGCGGTGGACGACGCCGAAGCCGTCGGAGACGAAGGCGTCCCCGAGCGAGGCCAGCGCCTTCGCGAAGGCGAGGCGCTCGCCGTCGTCCTTCGCGGTCTCGCCGGGGTGGAAGCGAAGGTTCTCGAGCACGGCGACGCGGCCGTCGGCGAGGGAGTCGACGACCGCTCGCGCGGAGTCGCCGACGGTGTCGGTCGCGAAGGCGACCTCCTGGCCGAGCAGCTCGCCGAGCCGGCCGACGACGGGCCTCAGGGAGTACTCGTCCTCCGGGACACCTTTCGGGCGGCCGAGGTGGGAGATCACCACCACCCGGGCGCCGGCCTCGACGAGCCGGGTGATGGTGGGCAGGGCGGCCTGGATGCGGCCGTCGTCGGTGATGGTGGTCCCGTCCAGCGGGACGTTGAGATCGGCGCGGACGAGCACGCGTCGGCCGCGCAGCTCTCCGAGCGCATCGATGGTCTTCAGCACGGTGGTGGTTCCTTCGGGTCGTGGCCGTGCGGCAGCGGGGTGCGCACGAGGCCGTCGGACGAGCGGAGCCCGCCGGGCACCGACCCCTCGGGGTGGCGACCGGCGGGCTCCGGGGATGTCCTGGTCGTCAGGACGGGACAGCGAGGATCAGAGGGACTTGCCCACGAGCTGCGAGAGCTCGACGAGGCGGTTGGAGAAGCCCCACTCGTTGTCGTACCAGGAGAAGATCTTCACCTGGTTGCCGATGACCTTGGTCAGCTGCGCGTCGAAGATCGCGGAGTGCGGGTCGCCCTCGATGTCCTTGGAGACGATCGGGTCCTCGGTGTAGCGCAGGACGCCCTTGAGCGGGCCCTCCGCGGCCTTCTTGACCGCGGCGTTGACCTCTTCGGCGGTGACCTCGCGGCTCGCCTCGAAGGTCAGGTCGGTGATCGACCCGGTGGGGACCGGCACGCGCAGCGAGTAGCCGTCCAGCTTGCCCTTGAGCTCCGGGAGAACCAGCGCCACGGCCTTGGCCGCACCGGTGGTGGTCGGGATGATGTTCAGGGCGGCGGCGCGGGCACGGCGCGGGTCCTTGTGCGGGCCGTCCTGCAGCACCTGGTCCGAGGTGTAGGCGTGGATCGTCGTCATGAGGCCCTTGACGATCCCGAACTCGTCGTTCAGAACCTTGGCCACGGGAGCGAGGCTGTTGGTGGTGCACGAGGCGTTGGAGACGATGGTGTGCTTCGCCGGGTCGTAGTCGCCTTCGTTGACACCGATCACGAAGGTCGCGTCCTCGTTCTTCGCCGGAGCGGAGATGATGACCTTCTTGGCACCGGCCTCGAGGTGGGCCTTGGCCTTCTCGGCGTCGGTGAAGATACCGGTGGACTCGATGACGACGTCGGCGCCGATCGTGCCCCACGGGATGTTCTTGGGGTCGCGCTCGGCGAACGCCTTGAAGGTGGTCTCGCCGACGGTGATCGAGTCCTCGTCGTGGGAGACCTCGTAGGGCAGCACACCACCGATGGAGTCGTACTTGATCAGATTCGCGAGCGTGGCGTTGTCCGTGAGGTCGTTGACCCCGACGATCTGGATGTCAGCCTTCTGCTCGAGCGCGGCGCGCAGGTAGTTGCGCCCGATGCGACCGAATCCGTTGATTCCGACCTTAATGGTCACGGTTCCTCCTTGATTCGCAGATTCGCAGAGGATCTGCGAAATGCGAGTACTGGCAGTGGCGCGCACGCCCTCGTACGCTCGGACGGCGCCGGCGGTGACCGACGACCGCCGCAATCCTATCAATGCCCGGGGGCCCGGGAACGAATCGTGTCACGCCCCGGGATCCGGAGACGCCGGCAGCTGCCCCTCGTCGACCTCCTCATCGGTCCCCGGGAGTCCCAGATCCTCCGCCCGCTTGTCGGCCATCGCCAGGAGCCGGCGGATCCTCCCGGCGACGGCGTCCTTGGTCAGCGGCGGATCAGCGAGGTGTCCGAGCTCCTCGAGGCTGGCCTGGCGATGCTCCAGGCGGAGTCGGCCGGCCGCCTGCAGATGCTCGGGGACCTCGTCGCCGAGGATCTCCAGCGCCCGCTGGACGCGCTGGCCCGCGGCCACCGCGGCCCGAGCGCTGCGGCGCAGATTGGCATCGTCGAAGTTCGCCAGGCGGTGAGCGGTCGCCTTGACCTCGCGCTTGGTGCGGCGTTCCTCCCAGGTCCGCACGGTGGACCGCGCGCCCATGCGGGACAGCAGCGTCGAGATGGCGTCGCCGTCGCGGAGCACCACCCGGTCCGCGCCCCGGGCCTCGCGCGCCTTCGAGGCCGCGCCCAGGCGCCGCGCGGCGCCGACCATCGCGAGCGCCACCTCCGGACCGGGGCAGGACAGCTCGAGCGCCGAGGAGCGTCCCGGTTCGGTCAGGGTGCCGCGGGCGAGGAATGCGCCGCGCCAGGCGGCCTCCGCATCGACCGCGGCCCCGCCGACGACGAACGGCGGCATCCCGCGCACGGGCCGTCCGCGGGCGTCGAGCAGCCCGGTCTGCCGTGCGAGCATCCCGCCCTCACGGTCCACCCGCACGAGATAGCGGGTGGTGCGTCGGATCCCGGCCGGCGCGAGCACCGCGAGATCGGCGCGATGCCCGTACATGTCCCCGATGATCGCGTGCAGTCGGCGCGCGACCGCCGCGGAGTCCAGCTCCGCCTCGACCACGACCCGTCCGGCGACCAGGTGCAGCCCGCCGGCGAAGCGCAGCATCGCCGCCGCCTCCGCCTTGCGGGCCGAGGGCCGTGTCACCTCGAGGTGGCTCAGCTCCTCCTTGGCCTCACCCGTCAGCGCCATGCAGGTCCTCCTCGTTCGATGGGGTCGCGGCCGTGGCCGCGCCGTAGGTCGTGCCGTGCGTCGTGCCCGGGGCCGTGGTGCCGGGGGTGGGCTCGACGTCGCCGTAGGCGTCGTCGAACAGGTCCCGGTAGGCGGCGGCCAGGCGCACCGGGTCGTGATGGGGCCGCCCGTCCCCGACGCTGACCTGACGCAGCAGCGCCCGGATCCCGCGGGACTCCGCGGCCTGGGCGAGCACGAGGGCGTCGTCGAGCGTCGTGGGGTCGGCGACCAGGGCGTCGAAACGGCAGCCGTCGGCCCGCTCCAGCAGCACATCGAGCATGTCCAGACTGGTCATCCCCTCGGCCTCCTGCGAGCCCACCGACAGATTGGTGGTGATGCAGCGCCGGCCCGGGCTGGTGCGGATCGCCTCGGCGATCTCGGGGATCATCAGGTGCGGCAGCACCGAGGTGTACCACGAGCCGGGCCCGACGATGATCCAGTCGGCCCGGCCGATGGCCTCGAGCACCGCCTCGGGAACCCGGGGCCGCGGCGGCACCAGACGCACCTCCTCGACGCGCCCCTCGGCCGTGGCGACCTGCCACTGACCGCTGATGGAGCGCACCGTGCCGTCCGTGCCGCGCACGCGGGCCTCGATGTCCAGCGGCTCCAGCGCCATGGGCAGCACGCGGCCCCGGGCGCCGAGCAGCTCCGCCATCTGATCGAGGCCCTCGATGGGGTCCTCGAGGATCTGCCACAGGGAGACGATCAGGAGGTTGCCCAGGGCGTGCCCGTCCAGCTCGCCCTCGGTGGCGAAGCGGTGCTGGATCACGTCGCCCCAGATGGATCCCCAGTCGGAATCCTCGCACAGCGCGGCCAGCGCCATCCGCAGGTCGCCGGGGGGCAGCACCGGCATCTCGGTGCGGATCCTGCCGGAGGAGCCGCCGTTGTCGGCGACCGTGACCACCGCGGTGATGTCGTCGGTCAGCAGGCGCAGGGCCCGCAAGTTCGCGGCCAGGCCGTGACCTCCGCCGAGCGCGACCACGCGCAGCGGCCGCTGCGGGTCGCCGCGACGGCCGCGGCGGGCGCTGGCGGAGCGGTCGGCGGTGCGCAGTCGGTGCCCGCCCGAGCGGGAGGCGATGGTGCTCATTCACGCCCCAGATCGCGGTGGCGGATGCGGACGGCGTACCCGGCCGAGCGCAGCTGGTCCCCGAGGCTCTCGGCCACGGCGACGGAGCGGTGCTTGCCGCCGGTGCAGCCGATCGCGAGGGTCGTGAAGTGCTTGTTCTCGGCGCTGTACCCGCGCAGCACGGGCGTGATCATCTCCAGATACTTGGTGACGAACTCCCCGGCGTTGGCATCGCCGAGGACGACATCGGCGACCTCGCGGTCGGTCCCGCGCAAGGGTTTGAGCTCGGGCACCCAGTACGGGTTGGGGATGAAGCGCACGTCGCTGACGTGGTCGGCCTCCAGCGGGATCCCGTACTTGAACCCGAAGGACAGCATGGTCACCGTCAGCCGCTGCTCCTCGCTGGTGCCGAAGACGGAGCGCATCTTCATCGTCAACTGGTGCACGTTCAGCGGGGAGGTGTCGATCACGAGATCTGCCATGCGCCGGTAGGGCGCGAGCATCTCGCGCTCGCGGCGGATCCCCTCGAGCACCCCCTCGTCTCCCTGCAGCGGGTGGGGCCGGCGCACGGAGTCGAAGCGGCGCACCAGCGTGGACTCGTCGGCGGTCAGGAACAGCAGGCGCAGGCGGAGGTCGGCACGGCGCAGCTCGGCGACCACGTCGGAGAGCTCGGAGAAGAACGGCCCGGAGCGGGGGTCGACCACCACCGCGAAGCGGTTCTCGCGGCCGACGGCGCTGGCGCGCAGCTCGTACAGGGTGGTGATCAGCTGCGGGGCGATGTTGTAGACGACGTACCAGCCCATGTCCTCCAGGGCGTGCGCGGCGGTCTCCCGACCGGCACCGGCGAGGCCGGTGATGATGACGATGTCCCCGGTCGCATCGGAGCGGGGCGCCGTCGAGGGATCATCCTGCATGGGAGATTCCTTCCAGGGTCGTGGGCTGCGCGGGGACCGGGTCAGCGGTCGAGGATCTCGCCGGTGGCCATGTCCACCGCGACGTCGAGCGAGTCCTCGTCCGTCCTGTCGTGCCTCACGGCGTCGGTGTCCGTCGCCTGGTCGGATCGTAGCGCGGCCAGCAACTGCGCGGCCAACGCGGGACCGATCCCATCGACCTCCTCGAGCTGCTCCTGGCTCGCCTCCCGGATCGCGGAGACGGTCACGAAGCGGTCCAGCAGGGCGCGGCGCCGGGCGGGGCCCAGGCCCGGGATGCCGTCCAGGGCGCTGGCCTGCATGGCCCTGCCCCGTTTGGAGCGGTGGTAGGTGATCGCGAAGCGGTGGGCCTCGTCCCGCAGGCGCTGGACGAGGAACAGGGCCTCGCTGGTGCGCGGCAGGATCACCGGGTACTCGTCCCCCGGCAGCCAGATCTCCTCGAGTCGCTTGGCGATGCCGGCCAGGGCGATGTCGGTGATCCCGAGCTCGTCGAGCACGCGCTGGGCGGCGGCGACCTGCGGGGGCCCGCCGTCGACCAGGATCAGGGAGGGCGGATAGGCGAAGCGCCGCGACTCCTCCTCGGTCTTCTCGGGCGGGTCCAGGTGACGCTTCAGGCGCCGCGTGAGCACGTCGTGCATCGAGGCGGTGTCGTCGCGCGCGGCGGCGCCGGTGACCGAGTAGCGGCGGTACTCGCTCTTCTTGGGCAGGCCGTCCTCGAAGACCACCTGGGAGCCGACCACGTTGGTGCCCGAGGAGTGGGAGATGTCGAAGCACTCGATGCGCAGCGGGGGCTCGGCGAGCTCGAGCGCCTCCCCCAGGTCCTCGAGCGCCTTGGTGCGGGCGGTGAGGTCGCCGGTGCGCTTCAGCCGGTGCAGGCGCAGCGCGTCGGTCGCGTTCTCGGTGACCGTGGCCAGCAGGTCCTTCTTCTCGCCGCGCTGCGGGATCCGCAGGTCGACGGCGCGACCGATCAGCTCCAGCACCTGCTCGCGGTTGGTGGGCTGGACGGGGACGAGCACTTCCTTGGGTGCGGTGCCCTCGGTGTACAGGGTGGTCAGGGCCCGCTCGACGAGATCGGGCGCGGTGGAGTCGTCGAGGATCTCGGCGGTCCAGCCGCGCTGGCCGCGGATCCGGCCGCCGCGCACGTGGAAGATCTGGATGGAGGCCTCGAGCTCGTCCTGGGCCAGGCCCACGAGGTCGGCGTCGGTGGCGTCCGAGAGCACCACCGAGTTCTTCTCCATGACCTTGTCCAGCGCGGCCAGGTCGTCGCGCAGCCCGGCGGCGGTCTCGTAGTCCATCGCCGCGGCGGCATCGCGCATCTGCCGTTCGATGCGGCGGGTGTAGGTGGCCGTGTTGCCGGCCATGAAGTCCGCGAACTGCTCCGCGAGGCGCCGATGGTCGTCGATCGAGATGTCTCCGACGCACGGCGCGGCGCATTTGCCGATGAAGCCCAGCAGGCACGGGCGGCCGGAGCGCTCGGCCCGGCGGTAGACACCGGGGGTGCAGGAGCGGATCGGGAACACCCGCAGCATCAGGTCGAGGGTCTCCCGGATCGCCCCCACCTGCGGGTAGGGCCCGAAGATCAGATCGCCCTTGGCTCGGGGTCGACGGGTGATGTGCACCCGCGGAACCTCCTCCCCCATCGTGATCACCAGGTAGGGGTAGGACTTGTCGTCGCGGAACTTGACGTTGAACCGCGGATCGAACTCCTTGATCCAGGTGTACTCCAGGGTGAGGGCCTCGACCTCGGTGCCCACGACCGTCCACTGCACGCTCGCGGCCGTCGTGACCATGCGCCGGGTGCGCTCATGCAGCACCGCGAGGTCCTGGAAGTAGTTGACCAGTCGCTGGCGGAGGTTCTTCGCCTTGCCGACGTAGATGACCCGCCCGTGCTCGTCACGGAAGCGGTACACCCCCGGCCTCGTGGGGATGGAGCCGGTGGCAGGGCGATAGGTGGATGGGTCAGCCATCGTCAGCGGACCTCAGCGTCGTCCTGTGCGGGCTGTGCGATGTGTCCGGTCGGCACTGCCGGGACGGTCCGTGCGGCCGGCCTCGAGCATCGGGGCGAGGAAGTGCCCGGTGTACGAGCCCGCCACCGCCGCGACGTCCTCCGGGGTACCGGTGGCCACGACGCGGCCGCCGCCGGCGCCGCCCTCGGGGCCGAGGTCGATGACGTGGTCGGCAGTCTTGATCACGTCGAGGTTGTGCTCGATGATGATCACGGTGTTGCCCTTGTCGACCAGGCCGCCGAGCACCTCGAGCAGCTTGCGCACATCCTCGAAGTGCAGTCCCGTGGTGGGCTCGTCGAGCACGTAGACGGTGCGACCGTTGGAGCGCTTGTGCAGCTCGGACGAGAGCTTCACGCGCTGCGCCTCGCCACCGGAGAGCGTGGTCGCGGACTGGCCGAGCTTCACGTATCCCAGACCGACGTCGACCAGGGTCTGCATCTGTCGACGGATCGCGGGCACCGCGTCGAAGAACTCCAGCGCCTCCGCGATCGACATGCCCAGCACCTCGGCGACGTTCTTGTCCTTGAACGTCACCTCGAGCGTCTCGCGGTTGTACCGCTGGCCGTGGCACACCTCGCACTGGACGTACACGTCCGGCAGGAAGTTCATCTCGATCTTCAAGGTGCCGTCACCGGAGCAGGCCTCGCAGCGCCCGCCCTTGACGTTGAAGGAGAAGCGGCCGGCGCTGTAGCCGCGGATCTTCGCCTCGGCGGTCTGGGCGAACAGGGTGCGCACCCGGTCCCACACCCCGGTGTAGGTGGCGGGGTTCGAGCGCGGGGTGCGGCCGATCGGCGACTGGTCGACGTGGACGACCTTGTCGAGGTGCTCGAGGCCGGTGACCCGCTTGTGGCGGCCCGGCACGATCCGCGCCCGATTCAGCTCCTTGGCGAGGACCCCGTAGAGGATGTCATTGACCAGGGACGACTTCCCGGACCCGGAGACGCCCGTGACCGCGGTCAGCACTCCGAGCGGGAAGCTGACGTCCTGTCCCACCAGGTTGTTGGCGCGCGGGGCGAGGACCTTGACCATCCGGGACCGATCCACGGGTCGCCGCGCCAGCGGCAGCGGGATCGACAGCTCGCCGCTGAGGTAGCGGCCGGTGAGGCTGTCGGGGTTCTGCTTGAGCCCTTCGACCGACCCGGAGTGGATCACCTGGCCACCGTGCTCGCCGGCCAGCGGGCCGATGTCCACCACCCAGTCGGCGGCGTTGAGGGTGTCCTCGTCGTGCTCGACGACGATCAGCGTGTTGCCGAGATCCCGCAGCCGCGTCAGCGTCCCGATGAGGCGCTCGTTGTCCCGCTGGTGCAGGCCGATGGAGGGCTCGTCGAGCACGTAGAGCACACCCACCAGTCCGGAGCCGATCTGGGTCGCGAGGCGGATGCGCTGTGCCTCCCCGCCGGAGAGCGTCCCGGCGGCGCGGGCGAGGTTGAGGTAGTCCAGGCCCACGTCGAGCAGGAAGCCCAGGCGGGAACGGATCTCGCGGAGCACCTCGTCGGCGATCGCGGCCTCCCGCACGCCGAGCTCGAGGCCCTCGTGGAAGGTCAGGGCGTCGCGGATCGACATCTCCGTGACCTCGGAGATGGACCGGCCGCCGACGGTGACCGCGAGCACCTCCGGGCGCAGCCGTGCGCCCTGGCACGCGGGACACGGCACCTCCCGCATGAACTGCTCGTAGCGCTCCTTGGCCCAGTCCGACTCGGTGTCGGAGTGGCGGCGCTCGAGGAAATGCATGACGCCCTCGAAACCGGTGGCGTAGGTCCGCTCGCGCCCGAAGCGGTTGCGGTACTTCACGTGGACCTTGTAGTCCTTGCCGTGCAGCAGGGCCTCCCGGGCCCTCTCCGGCAGCGCCCGCCACGGCGTGTCCATGGAGAAGCTGAGCTCCTCGGCGAGCGCGGCCATCACCTCCTGGTGGCGATCCGCGGAGCCCATGGCCCACGGCGCGATCGCCCCGTCGGCGAGGCTGAGGTCCTCGTCGGGGATCACGAGATCGGGATCCACCTCGAGCCGCATCCCGATGCCTGTGCACTCGGGGCAGGCGCCGTAGGGGGCGTTGAACGAGAAGGTGCGCGGCTCGATGTCGTCGATGGCCAGCGGGTGGTCGTTGGGGCAGGCACGCTTCTCGGAGAAGCGCCGGGTCCGCTCCGGGTCCTCGTCCTCGCGGTCCACGAAGTCGACCAGCACGATGCCCTCGGCCAGACGCAGCGCGGTCTCGACCGAGTCGGTGAGGCGACGGCGCGCGTCGGGCTTGGCCGCGAGGCGGTCCACGACCACCTCGATGGTGTGCTTGATGTTCTTCTCGAGGCTGATCTCCTCGTCCAGGCGTCGCGTGGCCCCGTCGATCCGGGCGCGGGCGTACCCCTGGGAGCGCAGCGCGCTGATCAGATCGACGTGCTCGCCCTTGCGGCCCTGCACGACCGGGGCCAGGAGCTGGAAGCGGGTGCCCTCGCCCTCCTCGAGCAGGGTGTCGACGATCTGCTCGGCCGAGGAGGAGCTGACCGGCTCGCCGCAGATCGGGCAGTGCTGGACGCCGGTGCGGGAGAACAGCAGGCGCAGGTAGTCGTAGATCTCGGTGATCGTGCCGACCGTCGAGCGCGGGTTGCGGTTTGTCGACTTCTGGTCGATGGAGACCGCCGGGGAGAGGCCCTCGATGAGATCGACCGAGGGCTTGTCCATCTGCCCCAGGAACTGCCGGGCGTAGGCCGACAGCGACTCCACGTACCGGCGCTGTCCCTCGGCGAAGATCGTGTCGAAGGCCAGGGAGCTCTTGCCGGAGCCGGACAGCCCGGAGAAGACCACCAGATGGTCCCGGGGGATGTCGATGTCGATGTTCTTGAGGTTGTGCTCGCGCGCACCGCGGACGACGAGGGAATCAGTCACCCGGACATCCTACGAGCGCCACCGACGTTCGAACAGTTGTTCGCCGGAGAGAGACGCGACATACTGGGGCACATGGTCGCCAACGAGTACACCGGACACGTCGAACCCCATGGTGACAGCGCTCTGCGCACCCTTCCCGGGCTGCAGATCCGCAAGGCCTCGGTGGGGTCGATGAACAACAACACCTACCTACTGACCTGCCGGTCGACCGGCGCGCAGCTGCTGATCGACGCGGCCGCCGAGCCGGAGAGGCTGCGCCGCCTGGTCGCCGAGGGGTCCGAGCAGGAACAGCTGGACCTGATCCTCACCACCCACAGCCATCACGATCACATCGGGGCGCTCGCCGAGCTGGCCGCCGCCACCGGCGCGCGCACGGCGGCCGGCGGCCCGGACGCCGAGCGGATCATGACCGGCATCGATCACCCGCTGTCCCACGGGGACGTGCTCGAGGTCGGCGAGCAGCAGCTCGAGATCATCGCGCTGCGCGGCCACACGCCGGGCTCGGTCGCCGTGCTGTGGCACGGCACCGACGAGGAGGGCGCCGAGACGCACCACCTCTTCACGGGCGATTCGCTGTTCCCCGGCGGCGTGGGCAACACCGACTCCGATCCCGAGCGATTCACCCAGCTGATCGAGGACGTCGAGCGCCGGGTGTTCGACCGTCTTCCCGACTCCACCTGGGTCTACCCCGGGCACGGGGACGACACCACCCTCGGCGCGGAGCGCCCGTCGCTGCCCGAGTGGCGCGACCGCGGCTGGTGAGCGAGCAGGCCCCGGTCTGGTCCGTCGTGGGCCGCGGGGCCCGCGGCGCGGTGACGGTGGTCGACCTCGATGCCGGCGGCGGCGAGCTGGAGACGGTGCACCTGACCGCCGAGCAGTGGCCGGAGCACGCCCGGCACCACGAGGGCGTGCATCGACCGCGCTGGGTCTGGAGCGACACGGCCTCCTGGTATCCGCAGCTCCTGGCGGCGGGGGTGACCGTCTCCCGCTGCCACGACCTGCGTCTGATCCACGTGATCCTTCGCCACTCACAGCTCGTGGACGATCCCCGGCCGGTGCGCGCGGCGACGGCGTGGGACGCCCCCATCGACCAGGGTCTCGAGGCGGCCCCGGACCAGGGCGCGACGCTGTTCGACCTGGACGCCTCGGCGAGCAGCGGTGGAGTCCCGCACGACCTCCAGGAGTCGCTCGCCGAGTTCTCCCGGCACCGCACGGCGACCGACGGCGCCGTCGATCCGGGCCGGCTGCGGCTGCTGGTGGCGGCGGAGTCGGCGGGGGCGCTGGTGGCCGCCGAGCTCCACGCCGCGGGGGTCCCGTGGGACGTCGCCGAGCACGACCGCATCCTCGCCGAGGCGCTCGGCCCCCGTCCGGGCACGGGCCAGGCCCCGGCGCGGATGGTCGAGGCAGCCGCGGAGGTGCGCAGCGCGCTCGGTGACCCGACGCTGAGCATCGACTCCCCGCCGAAGCTGCTGCGCGCTCTGCACCGGGCGGAGATCGACGTCGAGTCCACCTCGCAGTGGGAGCTGCTGGAGCACGACCACCCGGCGATCGAGCCGCTGCTGCGCTACAAGAAGATGTCCCGCCTGCTGACCGCCAATGGCTGGACCTGGCTGGACGAGTGGGTCGACGACGGCCGATACCGACCTGTCTACGTCCCCGGCGGCGTGGTCACGGGCCGCTGGGCGGCCAGCGGCGGCGGGGCGCTGCAGATCCCGCGCCAGCTGCGCCCCGCGCTGCGGGCCGACGACGGCTGGCGTCTGGTCAGCGCCGACGTGTCGCAGCTGGAGCCGCGCGTGCTGGCCGCGATGTCCGGCGACAGCGCGATGGCGGCCGCGGGGGCGGATCGGGATCTCTATGCGGGGATCGTCGACGCCGGCGTGGTCGAGACCCGCCAGGAGGCGAAGGTGGGAGTGCTCGGCGCGCTGTACGGCGGAACCACCGGCGACAGCGGGCGGGTGGTGCCGCGGCTGCGGCGGAACTTCCCCGCAGCGATGCACCTGGTCGACGAGGCCGCCGCCACCGGGGAGCGGGGCGGAACCGTCTCGACCTGGCTGGGCCGCTCCTCCCCTGCGCCGGAGGCCGAGTGGACCCGAGCGCAGACCACCGCGAACCTTCCCGATGCCGCCTCGGGCGAGCAGGAGCGCGCCCGGCGTGCGGCCCGCGACCGTGGCCGGTTCACCCGCAACTTCGTGGTCCAGGGCACGGCCGCGGAATGGGCGCTGTCCTGGCTCGCGGCGCTGCGGCTGTCCCTGGCCGGTTTCGATCCGGTCCCGGAGGCGGAGCAGGCGACGCCGTCGGGCCCGGTGTTCTCCCGGCGGGCCCACCTCGTCTTCTTCCTGCACGACGAGGTGATCGTGCATGCCCCGGCCGCGCAGGCCGACGCCGCCGCCTCGGCGATCCTGGCCTCCGCCGAAGCCGCCGGGCGCCTGCTGTTCCCCGGCAGCGTCGTCGACTTCCCGCTGGACCTGACGATCACGGAGCGCTCGCCGACGAAGTGAGAGGGATCGGGCCCGGCTCCCGGACACCATCCTCCACACCTCGTGCCGGTCCACAGAGCGCGGTCTCCTGTCTCGCATGTCGGCGCCACCTGGTGCACTGGGACTGCAGTCCAGAACCACCGCCGGTTGGAGACCGCCATGCCCCTCACCCCGCTGACCCCGAAATCCGATCAGTCCGACACCTCCCGCCCTCGCCGTCTCGCCCGGCCGGAGGCCGAGGAACTGGGGCAGCGGATCCAGCAGCAGGCGGCGCTGATCGCCGAAGCCACCTGCGAGCTGCTGCTGATGGTCGCCGACTTCGACGCGCGCGATGGGACGAGGTGCTTCGTGGGCCTGAAGTCGACCGCCCACTGGCTCGCCTGGGCATGCTCGATGACCCCCGGCACCTCCCGCGAGCACGTGCGGGTAGCCCGGGCCCTGCCGGAGCTGCCGCTGACCGTCGCAGAGTTCCGGGCCGGTCGGCTGTCCTACTCCAAGGTCCGGGAGATCACCCGCGTCGTCGGGCGCGTCGACGAGGCCATGCTGGTGGAGATGGCCCGGGCGATGACCGCCTCCCAGCTCGCCCGGGCCATCTCCTCCTTCCGCGCCGTCGACGGCAGCCGCCTCGGACAGGACGCGGTGCGCGAGGCCCGCTGGCAGACCCGCGAGGACGGCATGGTCGAGATCCGTGCTGTGCTGCCGGCCGAGATGGGTGCCGAGGTGGTCACCGCTCTGGACCTGGCCCTGGACCGCGACGGCCACGATCCGTCGGGGGCCGAATCCGACGCCGACGCTCTGACGAGCAGCGGTGCCGCGCAGCCGAGCCCCGATGACCTCACGGCGAAGGCGGCGGAGATCAGTGCCACCCCGACCCTGGAGCAGCGCAAGGCGGACGCCCTGCACGACCTCGCCCGCACCTTCCTCCACGCTGAACCGAACGACCGTTCCGGGGAGGACCGCCATCTGGTCATCGTCGAGGTGAGCGCCGAAACGCTCATAGACCACGTTCCCGCGGGAACGTCGGAACCCTCCCCCCCGTCGGCCGCCGTCGACCCGAGCGAGGTCGGGTCCGACCTCGCGCCAGCCCCTGTGCCCGCGACCGTGGACCCGGAACAGATTCCCGCGGGGACGCCCCCGCGCTGCGGCGTCGCCGGGCAAGGCCCCCTGGAGCCCCGCACTGCAGAACAGCTGGCCTGCACCGGGAAGGTCGCGCTGATGATCACCGATGCCGGGGGCGAGGTGCTCCACCTGGGCCGGTCCCGTCGTCTCGCCTCCCGTGCCCAGCGGCGCGCCCTCCGCCTGCGCGACGGCGTCTGCAGCTTCCCCGGCTGCCATCAGAGCCGCCACCTCGACGCCCACCACACCACGCCCTGGTCCGAGGGCGGAGCAACCGACATCGAGGGCCTGGCCCTGCTGTGCCGTCGCCACCATGTGATGGTCCACGAGGGCGGACTCCGCCTCGTCCCCGACACTGCTCGCGCGACCCAGCTCGCGCCGCGCTTCCAGGTGTTGGACCGGGCGGGCCACCCCGTCCAGGCCCGCTGGCCCGCCCTGCACGAGTCCGTGCGCGTGCGGCCCGACTCCCCCACCTTCCCCACCGCGGCGCAGGACGCCGACCCCGAGCGCATCGCCGCGACCACGGGTGGGGCCGGATTCGGCCTCGCGGACTGCGTCGAGGTCCTCTGTCGCAACCTGCTGGAACCGGCCGCGTGATCGTCCGAATCCGGCCCATCTCCGCCCGCGGGCGGATGACGCCGCGGGGGTCGCTCTGCTGTGCTGGACGGATGCGACATCGGCATTCCCCTCCCCCGTCCTGCCCTCTCCTGCTGCTCGGGGCGGTGCTCGTCCTCACCGGGACGGCGGTCCTGGCCCTGCTGCTCGTGCGAGGGATGGCGTACCGCGGTGCCGTCGGCGTGGCTGCCGAGCTGCCCTCCGCTGTCCGCACCGGGATCGCCGGCATCTCCGAATACGGGATCCTCGGCCTGATGGCGCTGTTCGGGATCGCGATCCTGCGTGCGCGCCGCCGAGGACCGACGGCGCTCGCTCGGGGGCTCGCCGCCGGGGCGGGAGTGGTGCTCGCGTATCTGGCCAGCGAGACGATCAAGGTGCTCGTGGCCGAGCTGCGCCCGTGCCGGAACTTCGCGGTCGAGACGATCAGCCCCTGCCCGGACGCCGCGGACTGGTCCTGGCCCAGCAACCACGCGACCATCTCGGCCGCGATCGCGATGGCGGTGCTGGTGATGTCTGTCCGCCTGGCGCTCGGTGCGCTCCCGCTCGCCGCGCTCACGGCCCTCAGCCGGGTGCTCGTCGGGGTGCATTACCCGCACGACGTCCTCGCCGGCGCCATGCTGGGAGCGCTCGTCGTCCTCCTCATGGCCAGGTGGGGCGCTCCCCCGGTCCAGCGCGGGCTCCAGAGGTTCCGCCGCGCCCCCCAGCTCGAGCACGGACCGGCCGAGCGCGACCCCGCCCGCGGGGAGCACCGGGATGGCCTCGAGCGAGCTCAGAGCTCCCGGACGTACACGCGAAAGCGCACGGGGTCGCCGTGCTCGTCGTCCTCGCTGGTGCTGAGCGCGTCCCGAGCGTAGGCGAAGCCGGCTTTCTCGGCGACCCGCACCGAACCGATGTTGTCCGCCTGACAGCGGATCACGGCGCGCTCCCCCGCGCCCTGCCTGCTCAGCTCGGCACAGACCAGATCGACGGCGCGCGCGGTGATCCCGCGCCCCCGCAGCCACGGGGCGAGGGCGAAGGCGATGTTCACGTCACCGGGCCCGATGCCGTCCTGCGGGTCGGCGTCATGGTCGATCGACCCCACGCACTCGTCGTCGACCCGGATCGTGAAAGCGCGCTTGGTGCTCCCGGCGCGAGCGTTCTCCGCCAGGCGATGCACGTACTCGCGCGTTCCCTCGACCGTGCTGCGCCCTCCGGTGAGCCGACGGATCGTCTCCTCGTCCTCGGCGGCGACCATCGCCTCGGCGTCTTCGACGCGCAGCGGTCCTACGGTGATCGTCATGTCGGGACCCTCGGGCACGGAGCCCGCGGAGTCAAGCACGGGGCCCTTCATCTCTGTTCGGCGAAGTCTCTGCTCGGCGACGATGGTGGCGAGCCTCCCGTCCTGAGCGAGCAGGTTCCCGTAGGTCCTCGTAGGTCCTCTTCTGTCGACGTCGACCATTCCGGCGTGCGGCGGTCCCGCAACCCTCGCCACCATCTCACGGTCACGGACGACGCGCCGCGAGTTTCCGGACCCGCGAGGACGACCGATCGCCCACCGGACCGTGACACCTCACAGGAGCCTGCAGGAGGTTCAGCCGCGCGGCGTCCTCGGGCGCGTCGATCCCGACGCCCACGGCAGCCACCCGGAATCATCCGGACCGTCGGAGTCCTCGGAGTCGGCACCCGCTGCCAGCACGGTGGTGATGATCCCACCGGCGATACCCATGACCAGGCGCGGTGCCGGCACGGCGAGGGATCGCAGCACGTTCTCCACGCGATGGTCGATCCAGATCCCGCCGGCGCCGGCTCCGGCGACGACCGCGCCGACCCCGAGGGACAGGCCGAGCCGGCCGACCCATGGCCGCGCGTCGCAGCTTTCGACGTCGGAGGCCCGAGCATCCTCTGCGGCCGGCACCGGAGCAGCGGCCGGGGGCGGCGCAGGCGCCTCGCCCGGCTGTCGGCGGTCTCGCGTCCGCTGGGCGGCGTAGGTGACGGCTGCGGCGAAGGCGGCCGGGAGGACGACGTAGCCGATCTGCACCGGGTGGGGCAGCCGATGGAGCGGGATCATACCGAGAGCGGTCGAGGCCGCACCCCCGATGACCAGGGGAAAGATGGTGTCGCGTGGTGCTGCAGGCATCGGTCGGATCGCTCCTGGGTGTCGGCGTCAGAGGTAGGCGCTCACACGTGGACCACCTCGGTGCGGGCTTCACGGTACCGACGTGGTCTCGGCACGACACCCGACGAAAGGACGCATCTCCTGCCACGTCCGCAGGAGAATGGGCGGATGCGCCTCTGGTCACTGCACCCCCGCCATCTCGACCGCCAGGGCCTCACGGGCTGCTGGCGCGAATCGCTGCTGGCCCAGGCGGTGCTCGCCGGCCGCACGCGCGGCTACCGGTCGCACCCTCAGCTCGAGCGGTTCCGGGCGCAGGGCGATCCGCTCGCCACCGTCGGCGCCTATCTCGACGTCCTGGCCGAGGAGGCCACGGCGCGGGGATACCGCTTCGATCGGACGAGGATCGACGCGGCGCCGGCCGACGGTGCGGAACCGGCGCGGATCCCGGTCACCGGCGGACAGCTCGCGCTCGAGTGGGGACATCTGCTGACGAAGCTCGAGCACCGCAGTCCCGACCGCTGGCAGCGGGAACACCTCGTCGCCGGTCCCGAGCCCCATCCGCTGTTCACGGTCGTGCCCGGCGACATCGAACCGTGGGAGCGCGAGCCAGGGTGATGTGATGTCCGTCGCCGGTGCATGGAACGCGACCAGGGGCCTCCACGTCCGACCCCTCAGGACCGCTGGATCGCGCGCAGCTCCTTCTTCAGCTCCTGGACCTCGTCGCGCAGCCGGGCCGCCTGCTCGAACTGGAGGGTCTCGGCGGCCTGGTGCATCTGACCGGTCATCTCGTCGATCATGCCGGTCAGGGAACCGACCGGATCGTCGCCGAGGTCGACCGTGCGGCCGCTGACCGCGTCCACGGCGTTGGCGCGTGCTCGATCCCGGGAGACCCGTTCCTTGCCGGAGCGGTAGTCGGTCGCCATCAGCGTGTCGGTGTCGATGTCCTCGCGGGCGAGCATGTCGGTGACGTCGGCGATCCGCTTGCGCAGCGGAGTGGGGTCGATGCTGTTCTCGGTGTTGAACGCGATCTGCTTCTCGCGGCGCCGGTTGGTCTCGTCGATCGCGGACTGCATCGAGTCGGTGACGGTGTCCGCGTACATGTGGACCTGCCCGGAGACGTTGCGGGCCGCACGGCCGATGGTCTGGATCAGCGAGGTGCGCGAGCGCAGGAACCCCTCCTTGTCGGCATCGAGGATCGCCACCAGCGAGACCTCGGGCAGGTCCAGGCCCTCGCGCAGCAGGTTGATGCCGACCAGCACGTCGAACTCGCCCTGGCGCAGCGAACGCAGCAGCTCGATGCGGCGCAGGGTGTCGACGTCGGAGTGCAGGTACTGCACGCGCACCCCGTTCTCCAGAAGGAAGTCCGTCAGATCCTCCGCCATCCGCTTGGTCAGCGTGGTCACCAGCACGCGCTCCTCGCGCTGGACCCGCTTGTCGATCTCCTCGCGCAGATCGTCGATCTGGCCCTTGACGGGCTTGACGATCACTTCGGGATCCACGAGCCCCGTGGGGCGGATGATCTGCTCGACGTACCCGTCGGCCCTGCCCAGCTCGTAGTCGGCCGGGGTGGCGGAGAGGTAGACGGTCTGCCCCGTGCGCTCGGTGAACTCGCCGAAGGTCAGCGGGCGGTTGTCCAGCGCGCTGGGCAGGCGGAAGCCGAAGTCGACCAGGGTGCGCTTGCGGGAGCGGTCTCCCTCGAACATGGCACCGATCTGCGGGACCGTCACATGGGATTCGTCGATGACCAGCAGGAAATCCTCGGGGAAGTAGTCCATGAGGGTGTTCGGGGCGGTGCCGGGATCGCGCCCGTCGAGGTGGCGGGAGTAGTTCTCGACGCCGTTGGTCGAGCCCATCTGCCGCAGCATCTCCAGATCATGGGTGGTGCGCATGCGCAGCCGCTGCGCCTCCAGCAGCTTGTTCTGGCTCTCGAGCTCCTCCAACCGCTCGCCGAGCTCGACCTCGATAGTGCCGATCGCGCGGGTCAGCCGCTCGGGGCCGGCGACGTAGTGGGAGGCGGGGAAGATGTGGATGTGGTCCTCCTCGCGGATCACCTCCCCCGTCATCGGGTGCAGCGTGTACAGCGCATCGATCTCGTCGCCGAAGAATTCGACACGGATGGCGAGCTCCTCGTACATCGGGATGATCTCGACGGTGTCGCCGCGCACTCGGAAGGTGCCGCGCTCGAAGGCGACGTCGTTTCGGTCGTACTGCATGTCCACGAAGCGGGTCAGCAGCTCGTCGCGATCCAGCTGCTGTCCCCGGGCCAGCTGCACCATCCGGTCGACGTACTCCTGCGGGGTGCCCAGGCCGTAGATGCACGAGACCGAGGAGACCACCACCACGTCACGACGGGTCAGCAGGGAGTTGGTCGCGCTGTGCCGCAGTCGCTCCACCTCGGCGTTGACCGAGGAGTCCTTCTCGATGTACGTGTCCGACTGCGGGACGTACGCCTCCGGCTGGTAGTAGTCGTAGTAGGAGACGAAGTACTCCACCGCGTTGTGCGGCAGCAGCTCCCGGAACTCGCTGGCCAGCTGCGCGGCGAGGGTCTTGTTGTGGGCCATCACCAGAGTGGGGCGCTGGACCTGCTCGATCAGCCACGCCGTGGTGGCGGACTTGCCGGTGCCGGTGGCCCCCAGCAGCACGACGTCCTGCTCCCCGTCGTTGATGCGGCGGGTGAGATCGGCGATGGCGGTCGGCTGGTCGCCCGAGGGATTGTACTCGGAGACGACTTCGAAGGGATGCTCGGCGCGGACCAGATCGGTGACGGGACGCATGGGACGAGCCTACGGCCCGGGGCCGACGGGCGACATGGCCGGGCCGCACGATCAGCGCTCGGCGGAATCCGCGAGATCGTCTAGCCCGGCCGTGACGACGGCCAGGGCGTGCTCGGCGCGCTCGGCCAGGACGTCGCGCCCGGCGGTGTTCAGCACCAGGCGGTCCGCGCGCCGGATCCGCTCGAGGTCGGTGACCTGGGCAGCCATGATCGAGACGACATAGGCGCGGTCCTTGCCGCGGTCCGTCATCACCCGGTCGATGCGGTCCTCGCGCCGGGCGAGCACGGCGATGACAGATCGGTAGCCGGCGTCCTGGTGCTTCTCCAGCAGCAGCGGGCTGTCGTGGATCACGAAGGGCTCGCCCGCGTCGGCCGCCCGGAGCTCCTCGGCGGCGACCGCGCGATCCACGCGGCCCAGCACGATCTCCTCCAGGGCGGCGCGCGCGGCAGGGTCGGCGAAGACGATCGACGCCAGGGCCGCGCGGTCGATGGTGCCTGCCGGGGTGCGCAGCCGCTCGCCGAACCGGGCCACGGTCTCCTCGACCCCGTCGCCGGGGATGTCGAGCACGGCACGGGAGTGCGCATCGAGGTCGATCACCCGGTGACCGGCCGCCCGCCAGATCGCCGCGACCGTGGACTTCCCGGAGCCGATGCCGCCGGTCAGGCCGAGACGCGGCAGGGAGGCGGAGGTGGCCGGTGTCATGCCCCGATCGTACGGGGAGCACGCCGGGGCGTCCGGAGGGCTACCGTCGAGTCCGTGGACCCCCTCGAACTGCTCGTGACCAACGATCTGCTGCGCGTGCTGGACCTGATCGGCGTGGCCGTCATGGGTGTGGCCGCCGGGGCGCTGGCGGCCCGGCTGAACTTCGACGCCGTCGGCTTCGCGTTCATCGGGATCGTCGCGGGCCTGGGCGGGGGCCTGGTGCGTGATCTGATCCTCGACTACGGCACCCCCGCGGCCTTCGACGGCGGGTGGTACCTGGCCTGCGCGCTGGGCGGATCGCTGTTCGCCTATCTGATCTCCGCCGAGGGGGCATGGTGGCGGCATCTGGTCTCCGTGCTGGACATCGCCGCGATGGCGCTGTGGGCGGCGACCGGCACGGCGAAGTCGATCGGCTACGGCCTGGATCCGCTGCCGGCGATCCTGCTGGGCGTCGTCAGCGCCGTGGGCGGCGGCGTGATCCGCGACGTGCTGGTGGGGCGCGTCCCCGCGATCTTCGGCGGCGGCCCCCTCTATGCGACCGGCGCCCTGGTCACCGCCGTCGGCACGTGGGGGGTCGTCGCGCTCGGGATCCCCTCCCCGTACGTCCTGGTGGCCGTCGGCATCGGGGCCCTGCTGGCGGGGCTCGCGGCCTGGCGCCGCTGGTCGCTGCCCGCGCACAGCGAGTGGCAGGTGACGATGTCCGCCTCCCAGCTGAAGGCGCTGGTGCGCCGCACCCGACGCTCCGAGCGGGAGCGGGTCGCCCACGAGACCGGCGCGATCCCGGTGGTCGACGCCACGGTGGACGACCTGGCCGACGACGTCGGCCTCCGGGACGCCGACGCCGGGGAGTACGCCGAGCGCGCCTTCGCGGAGCACGACGGCGAGGACATCGAGTTCCCGGAGGGCCCTGATCTCGAGCGCGACCCCGACCCCGATGAGGGAGATGACCGGCCGCACTGAGGAGGAGCGTGCACCATGACCCTGGTCGACCGCACCCAGCCGATCCACCCCGGCATGACGATGCATCCGGGGCTGCCCGGTCCCGCTGCCCGTGGCCGGGATGCCCTCGTTCCCCGTCCGCGCCTTCGCCCGCCGCCCCTGAGGCCGTTCAGGGGCGCAGGCGCTCGAGCATCCTGGCGACGTCGTCGGCCTCGAGCTGGCCGGGGGCGGAGCCGCGCCCGACGGACGCGAAGGTCGCGGCGCTGCCAAACGTCTCGACCGACACGCGGCTGACCACGCCGAGCGAGCCCATGGCGATCGCGATGTGCGGTCCCTGCCCCTGTTCGGCGACCGTGAGGCTCGCCGACAGCAGGGTCAGCACGTCCCGCGCGGTGCGCGGGGTGACGGCGATCTTGGGGACGTCGGCGCCGAGGGCGCGCTGGGCGCGGATCCGCTCGACCAGCTCGCCCTCGTCCGGGGTCCCTTCGAGATCATGGTGGGAGCCGATGATGACCACGCCGTTGCGGTGCGCGGTCGCGATCACCCGCGAGACCATCTTCGGGGACCGGGAGGTCTCCACGTCGATCAGGTCGACCTGGGACTGCGTCCCGGCCCGTCGGGAGCCCATGAGGGCCTCCAGCAGGATGGCGAGGTCGGTGTCGCGGGGCTGTCGGCCCCCGCCCTCCGCGGCGGTGCGGTACGTGGCCAGCAGCGCCTTGTCCGGCCCGAGCGCGGCCCGCAGGGGCGACAGCGAGGCCAGCACGGCCTCGCGGTGCTCCTCGGCGTCCTCGAGGTCCGGGCGGAAGCGGTCGATCCGCCACTCGAGGATCCGCGCCGGGGTCGCGACGGCGGCCTCGGCCTGGGCCAGCAGCGCCTCGTGGTCCTCGCCGACCAGCGGCACGATGATCTCGGGCCGGGCACGGCCCAGTTCGATCCCCCGGACCGTCGCGGTCCTCGCAGCGGTGTCGTTCACGATCTCCTCGTCAATCTGCCGTGATGGCGGCGTAGGCGGACAGCAGCAGGGCGGGGTCGGGCCCCTCGAGGCGGGAGACGGATCCGATCCGGTCCAGCACCACGAACCGCAGCAGGCCCGCGCGGGTCTTCTTGTCGCGCTTCATGGCGTCCTCGAGCTTGGGCCATTGCCGGTCGCGGTATGTGGTGGGCAGCCCCAGCGAGGTGAGCACCTGGCGATGCCGGTCCACCTCGGCCTCCGAGAGCTTCCCGGCCAGGTGCGAGAGTTCCGCGGCGAACATCATGCCGACGGAGACCGCGGCACCGTGGCGCCATTGGTAGCGCTCGTTGCGCTCGATCGCGTGGGCGAGGGTATGGCCGTAGTTGAGGATCTCGCGCTCGCCCTGCTCGGTGAGGTCCGCGGAGACGATCCCGGCCTTGATCCGGATCTTGCGCTCGACGACCTCGCGGAAGGCGGCGCTTCCGACGTCGAGCACCGCGGCCGGGTCCTCCTCGATGATCTCCAGGATGCGGGGATCGGCGATGAACCCGCCCTTGACGACCTCGGCGAGGCCGGCGGCGACGTCGTGCGCCCCGAGCCCGGCGAGCACGTCGAGGTCGGCGAGAACCGCCAGCGGTGGGTGGAAGGCGCCGACGAGGTTCTTGCCCTCGGCCGTGTTGATCCCGGTCTTCCCGCCGACGGCGGCGTCGACCATGGCGGCCACCGTGGTGGGGATCTGCAGCACGTCCACGCCCCGGAGCCACGAGGCGGCGACGAAGCCGGCGAGGTCGGTGGCGGCCCCGCCGCCGAGGCCGACGACCAGGTCCTGACGGCCGATCTCGGCCTGCCCGCACACGCCCCAGAGGAAGCCGGCGACCTGCGCGGTCTTGGCCTCCTCCCCGTCGGGAACCTCGGCGGCGAAGGCGTCCCGTCCGGTCTCCGCGATCGCGGCGCGGACCTCCTCGGCGACCTCGCGCAGACTCGGTTGGTGGACGATCACCACACGCCGAGCCCGCTGCGGGACCAGCCCCGGGACAACGGCGAGGATCCCCCGGCCCACACGGACGTCGTAGCCGCCGGTCGGGGTGGTCACGGGGATCACGGTCGTGCTCATGCGTTCTCCTCCTCGGGGCCGGACAGCAGGTCCTGGCCCATCATGTCGGTGATGGTGCGGGCCACCGCCGCAGCGGTCCCGCGCCCGGCGTCGACCCGCCACCGGGCCAGCTCCCGGTAGACGGGGCCCCGCTCGACGGCGAGTTCGCGCCAGCGGATCATCGGGTCCTGGCCCCCGGCGAGCATCGGGCGCCCGTGGCCGCGTCCGAGGCGCCGGGCCGCCACCGACTCGTCGACCTCGAGCAGCACGATGGGACCACCCCGCAGACGCTCCCGCGATGCAGGATGCATGACGGCTCCCCCGCCGAGGGAGAGCACCCCGCGGGTGCCCCGGGACGCGCTCAGAGCACGCTCGAGCACCGCGGCCTCGAGCCGACGGAAGCTCTCCTCGCCCTCGCGGGAGAAGATGTCCGGGATGGGGCGTCCGGCTTCGGCGACGATCATCGCGTCGAGGTCGTCGAAGGGCAGGTCCAGCCGAGCGGCGAGCTCGCGGCCGACGCTGGTCTTGCCGACACCCATCGCCCCCAGCAGGATGACGGCGGGTCCCGTCACGAGGCCCCGCCCGCGCCGCCCACGATCGTCGACTGCAGCGAGACGGTGTCCTCGAGATGGGCGCGGATCTCCTGGACGCTGTCGCCGCCGGTCTTCTCGAGCAGGGCGTCGACGAGGGCGAGGGCGACCACGGCCTCCGCGATGACGGCGGCGGGCGCGACCGCGCACGTGTCGGAACGCTGGTGGTTCGCGGTCGTCTGCTCGCCCGAGACGACATCGATCGTGCGCAGCGCGCGCGGGACGGTCGAGATCGGCTTCAGGGCCCCGCGCACGCGGATCACCTGACCATTGCTCATACCGCCCTCGAGACCGCCCGCACGATTGCTGGCGCGCGGGGTCGCCGCAGCGGGGTCCTGGTCCCCGGCGGCGAGGATCTCGTCGTGGGCGGCGGAGCCGCGGCGGGCGGCGGTGGCGAATCCGTCCCCGATCTCCACGCCCTTCATGGCCTGGATGGACATGACGGCCTGCGCGAGGCGGCCGTCGAGCTTGCGGTCCCATTGGGTGTGGGAGCCGAGCCCGACGGGGACGCCGTAGGCGAGGACCTCGACGACGCCGCCGAGGGTGTCGCCGTCGGCCTTCGCCGCGTCGACCTCGGCGACCATCGCCTCCGAGGTCCCGGGGTCGAAGCAGCGCAGCGGATCGTCGTCCAGGGCGGCGTCATCGCCCGGCGCCGGCAGCGGGGCGTCGTCGGGGACGCGGACGGTGCCGACGGCGAGGGTGTGGGAGACCAGACGGATCCCGGCGGTCTGCTCGAGGATCGCGCTCGCGACGCGACCGGCGACCACCCGGGCCGCCGTCTCCCGGGCGCTGGCGCGCTCGAGGATCGGTCGGGCCTCGTCGAAGCCGTACTTGAGCATGCCCGAGAGATCGGCATGGCCGGGGCGCGGACGGGTCAGGGGCCGATTGCGGGCGATCTCGCGCTCGTCCCCGGTGCCGGCGTCGACCACGAGGTCCTCACGCGGCACCGGATCGGCGCTCATGACCTTCTCCCACTTCGGCCACTCCGAGTTCGCGATCTCGATCGCGAGCGGGGAGCCGAGTGTGCGTCCGTGACGGAGCCCGCCGTGGATCGTCAGCACGTCCTGCTCGAACTTCTGCCGGCTGCCGCGGCCGTGGCCGAGACGGCGACGCGCCAGGGCCGCCTTCAGATCATCACTGGTCAGCTCGACACCGGCGGGGACGCCGTCGAGCAGGGAGATGAGGGAGGGGCCGTGGGACTCCCCGGCCGTGAGCCAGCGCAACATGGCCCCGATCCTCTCATGCGGCGCTGAGGACAGGAGTCGTCGTCCACCGTGCGCGGGCGGCGTCGCCGCCCTGCCGGCACGGCGACGCGACGCCGAGCGGGGCGCACGCCCGAAGGATCACGGGCCCTCGATGCTCACCAGCATCCCCGGAGCCTCCCCGTCGGTGGGGATCGGCAGCAGGGTCACCTCCAGGGTGCGGCCGGATGCCGTCTCCACCGCCGTGCCGGAGACCGGCTCGGCCTCGCGGAGATCGACCTCCGCCTCGACGGACTCGACGACCAGGTCGTCCCGGCCGACGCCGTCCAGCACGTAGTTCGCCCGCTCGACGGCGAGCGTCCGGTCCAGCACCTGCGGGGTGTCAGGATCCGTCTCGTCGAAGACCGGATAGGCGCCGGTGCCGTTCAGACCGTCGTTCAGCGCCGTCGCCGCCTCCGTCGACAGCGGGGCGTCCTGGGAGAAGTAGAGCGCGTAGTCGGTGTCCGTGACGGCGGCGGGAGACATGTACGCGTAGAAGGTCTCCTCCGCGCCGTCGGGCCCGGTGACCGTGCAGGAAACCGTCCCGGCCACGTCGTACAGGTCGAGGCTGCCGGCGCAGTCCGCCCGGTCCCCCGCGCCCGGGTCCCCGGCGCGGCTGCCGAGACGCTCGGCGATGGCGGAGGCGGACACGGAGGTGTCCCCCGCGGCCCGCTCCTGCGGCGTGAAGACCTCCGGCCCCGTGGTGAACAGGTCCGTCGGGGTGTCGGTGCGGGACTCGATCTCGCCGGGCGCCTCGGTGGCAGCGCCGGCGGCGGGCTGCGGAGCCGGTTCGGCGGAGGCGAGGGACCCCCCGGCGAGGGTCAGCCCCGTCAGCAGCGGGACGGACAGTCCCAGCGCGGTCAGGGCCCTGATCGGACGTCGGCGAGTCATCGTCGTCTCCTTCGCTCTGCGGCCCGGCCGCCCTCTGGCGCCCCGGGGACCCGCCGGGTGGAACGGTCGACGTCGGGATGATCCCGAGCCGCACGACTTGACCATTCCTTGACCGCGTTGCGAGTCAGGCATGACCTTTCCAGAGCGGGGCGGGAGGGTCAAGCACCATCGCCACGACATGCACGGGGCCCACACACGATCTGCATACCAGCCCTCGTCAGGTCAGTCCTCGTCGAGCTCGACGGACTCCAGCGGGGTGAGCGACTCGACGAGCGGGACGACATCGGCGATGCCGTCCATGACGGCAGTGGGACGGTAGGGGTACTGCGCGATCTCGTCCTCGCTGGTGGAGCCCGTGAGCACCAGCACGGACCTCATCCCCGCTTCGAGGCCCGATTTCACGTCGGTGTCCATGCGGTCCCCGATCATCACGGAGGTCTCGGAATGCGCACCGATGCGGTTCAGGGCGGTGCGCATCATCAGGGGATTGGGCTTGCCGATGTAGTACGGGTTGATGCCCGTGGCCGCGGTGATCATAGCGGCCACGGAGCCGGTGGCCGGCAGCGGTCCCTCCGAGCTCGGCCCGGTGACGTCCGGGTTGGTGGCGATGAACTTCGCCCCGTTCGTGATCAGGCGGATGGCGCGGCTGATCGACTCGAACGAATAGGTGCGGGTCTCCCCCAGCACCACGAACTCGACGTCGGTGTCGGCGAGGATGAACCCCTCGTCATGCATCGCACTGGTGAGTCCGGCCTCGCCGATCACGTAGGCGGCGGAGCCGGGGGCCTGCTCGGCGAGGAAGCGGGCCGTGGCCAGGGCGCTCGTCCAGATCGACTCCTCGGGGATGTCGAAGCCGCTGCGGGAGAGGCGGGCCCGGAGGTCCCGGGGTGTGAAGATCGAGTTGTTGGTGAGCACCAGGAAGGGCCGCCCGAAGCGCTGCAGCGCCGCGATGAAGTCGGCCGCTCCGGGCAGGGCGGACTGTTCGTGGACGAGTACCCCGTCCATGTCGGTGAGCCAGGAATGGATCGGATGGTCATCGAGAGCGGTGGTCATGGCACCAGTGTGCCCTGCAGGACGCCGTGGATGCAGGTCCGTTCGGGGCGCGTCGGAGGGCGAGGCCCGAACTCGGCCCCGGAACGAGGCAGCGGCCCGACCCCTTCCGGGGCCGGGCCGCTGCCTGTGGCGAACGGATCAGTCGATCAGTTGCCGGTGAGCTTGGCGCGCAGGGCGGCCAGTGCCTCGTCGGAGGCCAGCGTGCCCTCGTCCGTGGTGCTCGACTGGTAGGAGGACTGCGCCGCGGGCGCAGCCGCCGGAGTCGAGGACGACGTGGACGAGGAGGAGGACGACGACTCGGCGGCCGGCGCGTTCGCGGACTCCTCGTCGGCCTTGATCGCCTCGGCGACCTGCGTCTTGTGGGCGGTCCAGCGCTCGTAGGCGGCAGCGTACTGACCCTCCCACTCCTCGCGCTGAGCCTCGTAGCCCTCGAGCCACTCGTTGGTCTCCGGGTCGAAGCCCTCGGGGTACTTGTACTCGCCGTTCTCGTCGTACTCCGCGGCCATGCCGTACAGGGCCGGATCGAAGGTGGTGTCATCACCCTCGGGGTCCACGCCCTCGTTGGCCTGCTTCAGCGACAGCGAGATGCGGCGACGCTCGAGATCGATGTCGATGACCTTGACGAAGACGTCCTGGTCGACGGTGACGACCTGCTCGGGCAGATCCACGTGGCGCTGAGCCAGCTCGGAGATGTGCACCAGGCCCTCGATGCCGTCCTCGACGCGCACGAAGGCGCCGAAGGGGACGAGCTTGGTGACCTTGCCCGGGACGACCTCGCCGATGGCGTGGGTGCGGGCGAACAGCTGCCACGGGTCCTCCTGGGTCGCCTTCAGCGACAGGGAGACGCGCTCGCGATCCATGTCCACGTCGAGCACCTCGACGTTGACCTTCTGCCCGACCTCGACGACCTCGGAGGGGTGGTCGATGTGCTTCCAGGAGAGCTCGGAGACGTGCACCAGGCCGTCCACACCGCCGAGATCGACGAACGCGCCGAAGTTGACGATGGAGGACACGGCGCCCTCGCGCACCTGGCCCTTCTGCAGGGTCTGCAGGAAGTCGGAGCGGACCGCGGACTGGGTCTCCTCCAGGTAGGCGCGGCGCGACAGGACCACGTTGTTGCGGTTCTTGTCGAGCTCGATGATCTTCGCCTCGATCTCCTGGCCGACGTAGGGCTGCAGATCGCGCACGCGACGCATCTCGACGAGGGAGGCGGGCAGGAAGCCGCGCAGGCCGATGTCGACGATGAGACCACCCTTGACGACCTCGATGACGCGGCCGGTGACGACGCCCTCGTCGTCCTTGATCTGCTCGATCGTGCCCCAGGCGCGCTCGTACTGGGCGCGCTTCTTGGACAGGATCAGCCGGCCTTCCTTGTCCTCCTTCTGGAGGACCAGGGCCTCGATCTCGTCGCCGACCTCGACGACCTCACCGGGGTCGACGTCGTGCTTGATGGACAGCTCTCGCGAGGGGATGACGCCCTCGGTCTTGTAGCCGATGTCCAGGAGGACCTCATCGTGATCGACCTTCACCACGGTGCCCTCGACGATGTCACCATCGTTGAAGTACTTGATGGTCGCATCGATGGCAGCCATGAGTTCGTCGGCGCCGCCGATGTCGTTGATGGCGATCTGGGGGGTCGTGGTGTCGGTCATGTAGGTATGGACTCCGTCGGGACAGGTATGAGTAGGAACGATGGGCGTGCGGCGACCCGCGAGGGGCGCATCCGTGCACGGCGGCTCCCGACGGGCGGGACGGTCCGCGCACAGACCCCCACGAGCTTACCAGCAGTCCCTGCGAAGCGCGAGGGACCAGGGCGCTCGGCCACCGCGGACCCGTGTGAGGTCGGTCGCCCCGCCATCGCACACCACCGCCGTCGGACCCCGGGCCGTCAGTGCGCCGCCTCGCGCCAGGTGCGACCGACGCCGACGCCGACCTCGAGCGGGACCGAGAGATCGTAGGCGCGGTCCATCCCCTCGACCACGATCCTCCGGACGGCGTCGAGCTCGCCCGGGGCGACCTCGAGCACGAGCTCGTCGTGGACCTGCAGCAGCATCCTCGAGTCGAGCGCGTCCGCGCGCATCCGTCGCTCCACGGCGAGCATCGCGAGCTTGATGATGTCGGCGGCGCTGCCCTGGATCGGGGAGTTCAGGGCGACGCGCTCGGCGTTCTCCCGGCGCTGGCGGTTGTCGGAGGTGAGGTCCGGCAGGTAGCGGCGTCGGCCGAGGATGGTCTCGGTGAATCCGGTGGACCGAGCCGTCTCGACGCTCCGATGCAGGTAGTCCCGCACCCCGCCGAAGCGCTCGAAGTAGCCGTCGCGGAGGTCGGTCGCCTCCGCCCGGGAGATCCGCAGCTGCCGGGAGAGCCCGAAGGCGCTCAGCCCGTAGGCGAGGCCGTAGCTGACGGCCTTGGTCTTGGAGCGCATCGCCGGGTCGACGGCGTCCGGCGAGACCCCGAACACGCGGGAGGCGACGAAGTTGTGCAGGTCCTCGCCCGTCTGGAAGGCCTCGATCAATCCGGCGTCCTCGGACAGGTGCGCCATGATGCGCATCTCGATCTGGGAGTAGTCGGCCGTCAGCAGCGTCTCGTATCCCTCCCCCGCGACGAAGACGTCGCGGATGCGCTGGCCCTCCGCGGTGCGCACCGGGATGTTCTGGAGGTTGGGTTCGGTGGAGGCGAGCCGACCGGTCGCCGCGGCGGTCTGCTGGAACGTCGTATGGACCCGCGAGGAGCTGTCGTGGACCTTGTCCAGGCCGACGACGTACCCGGTCAGCTTGCTCATCTCCCGGAAGCGCAGCAGCCAGGACAGGAAGTCGTGGCCCGAGGACCCCGGCTCCAGCTTCTCCAGGAGGTCGGTGAGGGACTCCGCGTCGGTGGAGTGGCCGGAGGAGATCTTCCGCGTGGTCGGCAGCGCGAGGGTCTCGAACAGCACCACCTGCAGCTGCTTGGGGGAGGCGAGGTTGACCTCCTCGCCCACGATCGCGCCGGCCTCCCGCTTGGCCTGGGAGACGAAGCCCTCGAACTCCTCGCGCAGCGCCGCCAGCGCCCTCTGGTCGATCGCGATGCCCCGTGCGTGCATGGTCTCCAGCACCGTCTGCAGGGGTCGCTCGAGGTCCTCGAGGATGCCGACGGCCCAGGGCTCCTCGCCGTGGCGGCGCGTGAGCTCCTCGGCCGCCGGGTGCAGCGCCGAGGCGGCCTCGGCCAGCCGGGCGCCCGCGGCGGCGACGTGGCCCGAGCGCACCTCGGGCGTCTCCTTCGCCAGGGAGGAGTCGGCAGGTTTGCGCGGCCGCGGGTCGAAGCGGGCGCCCCCCAGCTCCGTGCCCAGCGCCTCGGCGTCATAGCTGCGCGCCCCGGGCCGCAGGACGAAGGCCTCCAGAGCCAGGTCCCGGGCCCGCTCACCGAGCGGGTAACCGTTCAGCTGCAGCCAGGAACGCACCGCGGGGACGTCGGTGGTGCGCACCTCCCGCGTGCCCCCGAGCGACTCGGACAGCACGGAGGACGCGTCGGGGTCGAGCTGCTCGAGGCGGACCGCGGCCCGGGCCCGGCCGGTCGCGATCCCCAGCATCGGCCCGCCGCGCACGTCGTCGGCGATCGTCAGGGCCAGCGGCTCGGAGTCCTCCCCCAGCAGAGCGTGCAGGCCGGTCGCCCCGTCGAGCTCGAGCACCTCCACGACCGGTTCCTGCTCCGCGGACGCGTCCCCGTCCTCGCCGAACAGCACCGCCGGCAGATCGCGCCGGATGGTGTCGCCGAAGGCGAGCTCGTCGAACACGGCCGCGATGCGCTCGCGGCCCCCGCCGCCGAGCGCGTAGCGACCGGGATCGGTCGGCAGGTCGAGGTCGAGGACCGCGGCGTTCATCAATCGGTTGCGCTCGACGTCCTCGAGATGGTCGCGCAGCGACTGGCCGGCCTTGCCGGAGATCTCGCCGGCATGGGCGATGATGCCGGGCAGATCGCCGTACTTCACGATCCACTTCGCGGCGGTCTTGGGGCCGACACCCGGCACCCCGGGCAGATTGTCGGCCGCCTCGCCGACCAGGGCGGCGAGATCGGAGTACCGCTCCGGCGGGATCCCGTACTTCTCCTCGACGGCGGCGGGCGTCATCCGGCGCATCTCGGTGACGCCCTTGACCGGCTGCAGCATGGTGACCTTCTCGTCCACCAGCTGGATCGCGTCGCGATCGCTGGTGACGATCAGCGCCTCCCCGCCCTCGCGGGCGGCGCGCGTGGCGAGGGTGGCGATGATGTCGTCGGCCTCGTAGTCCTCGACGGTCAGCCAGCACACCCCGAGCGCGTCGAGCACCTGCATGATCAAGTCGATCTGGCCGACGAACTCGGGCGGGGTCACCTCACGCCCGCCCTTGTACTGATCGTAGATGCGGTCGCGGAAGGTGCCGCCGGGCAGGTCGAAGGCGACCGCGACGTGGGTCGGCCGCTCCGAGGTCACGACGTTGATGAGCATCCGGGCGAAGCCGTAGACGGCGTTGGTCGCCTGCCCGCGCCCGTCGCTGAAGCCGTCGGCAGGCAGCGCGAAGAAGGCGCGGAACGCCATGGCGTGCCCGTCGATCAGAAGGATGCGCTGGTCACCGGTGTCGCTCGCACTCATGAGGAGAAGTCTCGCACGTCGGGCGGACGTCCGCAGATCCGGCGGCCGGGAGGTGCCGCGTGTGGCACGCTCGGGGCATGAGTTCCCTGAGCGACCTGCCCGAGATCCCCTCCTCCCCGCTGACCGGCCAGCGCCTGCGCGCTCTGGTCGCCCCCATGATCCGGGGCACGATGGTGGAGCGGTGCGGGATGGAGCTGCGCGAGCTGGATGCGCGGGGCGGGATCATGACCATGCCGGTGGCGGGCAACACCCAGCCGGCCGGTCTGCTGCACGGCGGCGCGACCATCGCGCTGGCCGAGTCGATCGCCTCCTTCGCGGCGATGCTGCAGGCGCGCGAGGTCCACGGCGAGGGGGCGCAGGCGGTCGGCACCTCGGTCTCCGCGCTGCACCATCGTTCGGCGCGCTCCGGCACCGTCACCGCGACCTGCACCGTCCGTCATGCCGGCCGGCAGGTCGCGAGCTATCTGGTGGACGTGCACGACGAGTCGGGGGCGCTGCTGAGCACCGTCACCGTCCAGACCATGCTGCTGCCGTCGCGCTGAGCGCGCGGTCACCCGACGGAGCGCGGGTCACTCGGGGGTCTCGAAGTCCTGGTCGCCGTCGGCCTGTCTCTCGTTGGCCTCGTTCCAGGCGAAGGTCCGCAGCGTCCCGGTGCGAGGGTCCTTGGCCGATCCCAGCTCGAGCGGGCCCATCCGCCCGCTGTAGGAGACCGTCGTTCGTTCCTGCGTCTGCACCCCGGTGCGCAGGATCGAGCTGCAGTCGCCGTAGCTCGAGCACTCCTCGGTCCCGGTGAGCACCGCGCCGACGGAGGCGGCGATGTCGACCCCGTCGACCGACAGGGCGTCCTGGGCCGCCAGGCAGGCCAGCACCGCGGCATCGTAGGCCTGCTGCGAGTATCCGTAGCCCGTGCGCTGGAGGGACGCATCGAGGTTGAGCATCATGTTCACGTGGTCGACGGTGAGCTCGGCCCCGGGAAGATACCCGGTCGCCGAGCTGAGCGACTCCGGCGCGAGCTCGGCGGCGCCGTAGTCCACGCTCGCGGCCGGGCTGAGCCGGCGCGCGAACTCGACGGTGGGACGCTTCCCCTCCTCATCGAGCGTGGCCTCGTGCAGCGCGGACAGCAGCGGCCCCGCCTCGGGGCCCGTGTTGAGCACCAGCAGGGCCGGCGGGGTCGTCAAGATCTTCTCGACGATGGGGGCGCTCTTCCCCATCGACCCGGCCGGGTAGAAGTGCTCGGCGACGACCCCGCCCCCGTCGGGGTCGAGGATCCGGCTGAGCTCCTCGCGCAGGCTGTGCCCGTGCGCGGTGTCCTCGGAGAGGAGAGCGACCGTTCCCGGGGGGCCGCCCTTGTCCGAGCTGGCCGCCCAGGAGGCCTCCGCGTACAGCGCGGCCAGCGCGATGTCGTTCGGCGCCAGGCGGATCAGCATGTTCGAGGAGATTACCTCGGGGGCGCGCACGCTCATGCCCGAGGTGAACACGTCGATCACCGCGATCCCGGCGTCGACGAAGGCGGGGATCGCGGCGATCAGGGCCTCTTCGTCGATCGAGGTGATCACCGCGTTCACCCCGGCCTCGGCGAACCCGGCGATGACGTCGGTGAGATCCTCGCCGGGCTCGGCCATCACGTGGCGCTCGAGGAGGGTGACCTCGTGGCCGAACAGGCCGCCCCACCGTTTGTTCACGTCGATCATCGCCTGGCCGAGGGCCAGGCTGATCGGCGTCTCGAAGGCCGCGGACCGCCCGACGGAGGAACCGATCGAGCCCAGGGTCAGCGGCGTGTCCGGCTCGGTGAGGGCCTGGCCCGTCGGCCCTGTCGTCTCGGGCTGCCTCCCACGACGTCCGCCGGTGCAGGCCGACAGGGACCCGGCGCCGAGCACCCCCGCCCCGAGGCCGCGCACCAGCGTGCGCCGCGAGATCGACATCTCCCTGTGCTCCCCCTCTCGTCCCGGCGGGCCCCGGCGCCGGATCGATGGTCCCGACGCGCTCCGGGAGCCCGTCGGTCCGTCAGTGCGTCATTCCTTGCCGGCGCCGCCGAGCTGGTCGATCACGGCGTCGGCGACCTCGCGCATCGTCAGCCGACGATCCATGGAGGTCTTCTGGACCCAGCGGAACGCCTCCGGCTCCGACAGGCCCATGTTCGTCTGCAGCAGGCCCTTGGCGCGGTCCACGCGCTTGCGGGTCTCGAACCGCTCGCCGAGGTCGGCGATCTCGGACTCGAGCTGGGTGATCTGCGTGAAGCGGGAGATCGCGATCTCGATCGCGGGCAGCAGGTCCGCGGGGGTGAACGGCTTGACCACGTAGGCCATGGCGCCGGCGTCCCGCGCCCGCTCGACCAGCTCGGCCTGTGAGAAGGCGGTGAGCATCACGACGGGGGCGAGATTGTCCTCACCGATCCGCTCGGCGGCGGTGACGCCGTCGGTCTGCGGCATCTTCACGTCCATCACGACCACGTCGGGGCGCAGTTCGCGGGCCTTGTCCACGGCGCTCTCGCCGTCGCCGACCGCGGCGACGACCTCGAATCCGGCCTCGGTCAGGGTCTCCACGATGTCCATGCGGATGAGGCTCTCGTCCTCGGCCACCACCGCGGTGCGGCGGGAGCTGCCCTCCTCCGGGGCGGAGAGGTCCTGGGGGTCGTCGGGAAGGGAAGCGTTCTCGTCTGTCATGTCGCCCTGTGTCTCGGGTTGTGCCCTGCCCCCGGGTGCGCTGCACCCGCGTGGTCGAGGACGGTGGTCATCAGCGGTATTCTAGTCCAGCCCTCCCGCGAGGGGGCGAGCCGGATTGGCGGAATGGTAGACGCGGCGCACTCAAAATGCGCTGTCCGTGAGGGCGTGCGGGTTCGAGTCCCGCATCCGGCACCCTTAACCATGAGCTGTGACCTGCACCGATGCCCCCAGAATGACCCAGGCCAGGCCGATTTGAGCACGGTTTGAGCACATACTTTCTCTGAGCACGCGTGGACCGACCCACGTAGTCCACCCCACATCGGGCCGCAGCTCGGCGATGAATCACAGGCGATCGCTCCGCTGGCCCCTCCCCTCGCCCAGCACGTGATGCGCGCCCCGCCCGCGAGACTGTCAGCATCTACGCCACGGAGGGACTTCCCACGTCGCCAGGCGATCAGATCCCGGCAGCCCTCGCCGCGCGCATCGTCGGAATCGATCGCTGGCCATGCGCGGATTCGCCATCGCCACCGGTTGGGTCGACTCGGTGGACGACCCGGTCGCTCTACGCACCGACCGCCGCGGCCGCGAGAGCGCCGCACGCTCCGCCACCGTCAACATCGAGCGCCGCCTGGCCGACCTCACCACCAGACCGGCCAAGGCCTGTCGGCGAATCCCGCTGGCTCGGCCGCCGTGTGAAGGTCGGGACCGGTGGCGCGCTCCTCCCGCTGTCCCCGTGAGGACAATGGTGGTGTTCGACCCGCCATGCTGCCGCGGACCCGGCATACCGGAAGGCGATCCCTCACAAGGGGGTGGGCATCATCTGCGGACGCTTCACACTGTCGTTCGGAGTCGATCGCAGGCGCAAGGCAGCTGCAAGGCCTCGACGTGTGGATACAGCGAACGCAGTACAGCTGTGCCACGGCGGTGCGCCTCAGGAGGTGGAACCGCGCACCATGAGTCGGTGTGGGGCAATGACGTGAATTGGCGCGTCTCGCGAACTGCCCTTTGCAGGATAATCCGTCACCAAGGAAACTGCCGTGCGGGCGATGACGTCGAAGGCCGGCGCAATCGAGGTGAGACCGGGGGTGGAGTAGACGGCGTCGTTGGAGTTGTCGAAGCCGATGACGGCGACGTCCTCGGGGATGTTCACTCCCCGGGCCAGCAGGGCGTGCTGAGCGCCGAGAGCGAGCTCGTCGTTGAAGCCGACGACAGCGTCAAAGGGGACGCCCCGGTCCAGCAGCTCCAGCAGCGCCCGTTCGCCTTCGTCGCGGCGCCACAAGGTGGCAGGGAGCATGAGCGCTGGGTCGAGGTCCACTCCATGGCGGTCGGCCGAGGCTCGGCATCCCCGAACCCGCGCTTCGGCCACGGCGCGGGGTGCGATACCCAGCATGACTACGCGACGGCGACCGATCTCTAAGAGGTGGTCCATGGCGGTCGTCGCGGCGTCGGCATTGCTGATGGTGATCTGATCGGCGCCGATTCCTTGGACCGCCTCGCCGAGCACGACGAGGGGGCCAGTAGTGGTCAGGCGGCTCAGGGTGTCGTGGCGTAACGCGTGGGCGGCGATGATCAGCCCATCGGCTCGGCGCCGTGCGCTATCGATGACGCGGAGCTCCCGATGCAGATCTCCTCGGGTGGTCTGGACGAGCACGCTCAACTGGTGGCGTTCGGCTTCGTCGATGATCTTCTCGGCCAGTTCCGCGAAGTAGCTCAGGCGGAGCTCAGGGACAGCGAGCACCAACGCGCCGTGACGCCCGGTGCGCAGCTGGCGGGCTGCGGTGTTCACCTGATAGCCGAGCTCCCGGACGGCGTGATCGATACGGCGCTGAGTGCCCGGTGCGACGTGCTTTGCGCCGGTGAGAGCGTTTGAGACCGTCTTGATCGACACGTCGGCCGCGGTCGCGACGTCCCGCATCGTCACGCGCGAGGGTCGCGCGATGGATACGTCGCCGTCAGACCAGATGACGGTATCCGCGGAGATGGCAGAGTCCCGCAAGCGCTCTCGGAGAGAGCTCAGCCCGTCGACGTCGCCGGCGACCGCTGCTGCCACGGTGAGTGCCTCAACGGCCCGTCGCCACTCGGAGAAGGTGTCAACCGCCGCCGTTTCTCCGGTCTCCTGGATGCCGGCCCCGGTGCCGATCACCTGCGCTCCGCGCTCACGGGCATTCTCCAGGAACTCCGCGACATCCTTCTCGGAGGGGTGGGCGACACCGGTGCGATCTTCGTGGGCGCGTGCTGCGGCGAGCTCGGCTGCGATCTCTCGCGCGGCCTCCAATCCGGCTCGTCTCGGTCCCTGGCGCGCGGGGGCCTCCCCCGCCGAGTGCCCGTCCGCCTCGCGCTCCGCTTCGACGAAGGCCACGAGGCCGACGGGCGGGTTCAGCAGGAGCCCCACGATGCGTCCGGGGCGGAGGATCATCGTCGGCCGGGTGTCGAACTCGAGCGCACCGGCCTCGGAGGGAGCCAGACCGTACTGAGTCCAGGCTCGCGCAACCGTCGCGGAGCTGATTCCCAGAGCGTTCGCGAGTGTGCGTGTGCTCCAGCGCCCGCTCGCGGCCTCCGCCGAACTCGGCGCCCGCAGGGCCCGCGCTACGATCTCCGCCGGGCTCAGCGCCTGTGGGCGACCCGGCCGCGGACGGTCCCGGAGGCAGTCGACCCCTTCGGCGCCGTAGCGGCCGCGCCATCGTAGAACGCTCTGTCGCGAGGCGCCGAGGCTTTCGGCGATCTCGGTATTCGAGATGCCGTCGGCCGCAGCGAGGAGGATTCTCGCCCGTTGTGCTGCGGCGGGATCGGTGCCCTCAGCGACCGTCTCCAGCACCTCCCGGTCTCCCGCTCGCAGCCTCAGCGGGGCCGCTGGTCGTCTGGCCATGGGGGCTCCTCACATCGTCCTCGCGCAGAGCTTAACGTACCGATTGTTCTGTATCACTGAAGCGGCACTCGCTGTCCAAACAGTCGGCACTCGACTGGCCTTGACGTGCCAATTTGCTTCTCTCTGTGCGTTGACAGTCCTGACGAGCCCGTCTAGCGTCCACGCCAGTACAACGTCGTACCACGACCTTCAGGAGCCTCCATGGTCATCATCACCCGCCGCCGATTACTCGCCCTCACCGCACTCGCATCCGCCACGTCCGCGACCGCCTGCTCCCGCTCGTCGTCCTCCGGGGATGGCGGAGCCGGTGAAGGGTCCTCGAATGTGCTGTGGTGGGACCACTTCGACCCCTTGGAGAAGGCCCTGACGGGTCTTTTCGACGATTTCGCCGCCGACGGCGGAGCGGAGGTCGAACGCACCGTCTACAACCCCAACGACATGGGCCAGGCTCTCCAGCTCGCTCAGACCAGCGATCAGCTGCCGGACGTGTTCACGAATCTCTTCAGCGTCCCGTCGGCCGCCCTGGTCGCCGACGGCACCGTGGGCCCAGTCACGCTGGACGACGAAGCCCAGCAAGCGGTCGCCGAGGTGCTGTTCGAGGGAATCCACGTCTTCGACGGACAGGTGCACTCAGTCCCGATCTTCAGCCACCAGCAGCATTCGAGCCTTGCCTGGATGAACCGGGAGATGGTGCAGGCTGCAGGTCACGACCCGGATGCCGGGGCGCTCAGTTGGGATGGATTCCGCTCACTCTGCGCCGATCTGGTCTCTGCCGGCACCACAAGTCCGTGGATCACGAACCTGGCGTTTCCCGACCGCATGGGCGAGCATCTGGTGGACCTGGCCCAGGCCGCCGGTCAGGCGTTGGCCCACGGCGGCGGCAGCGCAGGCGTCACCGATCCCGCCACCGGCGAGTACGTATTCCACGCCGACGCATTCGTCGACTCACTCGAGTTCCTGAAGTCCCTGATCTCCGACGGATACATGCTCCCCGCCTCGACCTCTCTGGACGCACGGGAGGCGCGGGTGCGCTGGGCTTCCGGTGATGCCGCGATCTTCTTCGACGGCCCGTGGAATGCCGGCGTGGTGGCCGGCGAGTTCGCGGACTTTCTGCCGGTATTGGCGGTGTCGAACGTGCCCTCGCCCGACGGAAAGGGCGTCACTGCCCGCGGACCGGCCGAGGGCCAGTTCTGGCGCAACGCGGCCTCCACCCACGTCGACGCCGTCGGCGGCTTGTTCTCCCTGCTCACTCGGCCGGAGTTCAGCGCCGCCCTCGCGGCGAACATGGATCAGCCTCCCACCGACCTCGACGCCGTGAGCTCCGCCGATGTTGCGGACGCTTACGCCGCGGCGATCGGCATCTTCCGCAAGAACTGCTTCCTCGCTCCCAGCCCGGTAGCCCGCAACGCGGCCGTCGGGACCGTCATTGCACAAATGGACGACGTACGCCCGAACCTGGGCGAGATCGCCCAGGGCTACCTGGGCGGCGACCTCGACGACGCACGATCCGCATTGAAGACCTATTCGCACGCCGTCACCGCGGAGCGGGAGAAGGCGATCGACGCCGTCACCGCCGACGGCACCGAGGTCTCCCTCGATGACTGGGTCTTCGAGGACTACCACCTTGGCGACGACTACGACGCGACGAAGTACTGAGGAGGGAAGAAGATGACCGGGACTCTCGCACCGTCGTCCGCGTCGGAGCAGGTCGCCCCTCCGTCGGGTCGTGCACGTCCGCCCACCGACGGCCCGGGAGGCAACCGCTCCCCGTGGTGGATCGCCCTCTTCCTCGCTCCCACACTGATCTTGTTCACGCTGTACACGGTGTGGCCGAGTCTTTCGAGCATCTACTACTCGATGCTCGAATGGCGCGGTCTCGGACAGGCCCGCAGCTTCACCGGACTGGATAACTTCGCCCGCCTGCTGTCCGACGATCTGTTCTGGAAGTCGTTAGGCATCACACTGCTGATCATCGTGGTGACCGTGCCGATCCGCGTCGGCGCCTCGCTCGTGCTCGCGATGATGCTGAACGACCCGCGACTGCCCTTCGCCGGGCTGCTGCGCACCGCGTTCTTCGTGCCGGTGGTGGCGACCACCGCGATCGTAGGTATCTTGATGGGCTTCGTGCTCGACCCTTCCAGTGGTCCTGTCAACGCGCTGCTGGAGCTGGTGGGCCAGGGGCCCGTCGACTTCCTGGGCAGCTCGGACACCGCGCTCGGCAGCGTCATGGGGGTTCACGTGTGGAAGTGGATGGGGGTGACGCTCATCTACTGGCTGGCCGCACTGCAGACCGTGCCCCGCGAACTGCTGGATGCCGCGGAAGTCGACGGAGCCGGACCCTGGCAGCGCCTGCGGCACGTGACGCTGCCGCTGCTGACACCCTTCGCCATCATCATCACAGTGCTCACAGTGGTGGAGACCATGCAGATCTTCGATCTGGTGGTCACCATGACCGGCGGCGGCCCCTTCTTCTCGACCATGGTCACCGAGGTCTACATCTACGACACGGCCTTCGGCGACGGCCGCCCGGATCTCGGGTACGCCTCCGCGATCGGCGTCGCCTTCGGTGTGATCACCGTCCTGCTCATCGGATCGCTGACCGCCCTGATGTCGCTGGCACGACGGAGACAGGAGCGGCACCGATGACCGCCGACGCTACGTCGACCGTCCACCCCGCGGATGATCGCCCCGCCCTCACGAAGCACCGACGGATCCCTCGGCGTGCGCTGCGCTGGCTCCAGACCCTCGGGCTCGCAGTCCTCGGCCTCGTCTGGCTATACCCGCTGCTCTGGGTGCTCTCAGCCTCGTTCAAGGACTCTCTGGACATTTTCGCGAGCGGCCTTAATCTGATCCCTGAGACCTGGCACCCCGAGAACTACGCCGCAGCCTGGTCTGAGGCCGGGTTCTCGCAATACATGCTCAACTCCGTCGTCATCACGGCAGCGAGCATCGTGCTGGTGGTGGTGCGCTGCGCGACCGCCGGCTACGTGCTCGCTCGCTACCGCTTTCGGGGCCGCCGGCTCATCATGACAGTGCTGGTGGCCACGATGTTCATCCCCACCGGCCTATTCATCGTGCCCGTGGTGGAGCTGTCCGACCTGCTGGGCCTGCTGAACACTCGCGCGGGGTTGGTGCTCGCCATGGCCGGCGGCGGCAATGTCGCTGCCGTCCTGCTGTATATGGGGTTCTTCTCCCGGATCCCGAAGGAGCTGGAAGAGGCCGCGGTGATCGATGGCGCAGGCTTCCTGCGCACGTTCTTCCGAGTGATGCTGCCGCTGTCGGGACCGGTCACCGCCACCGTGGTGGTGCTGACGTTCCTGGGCACCTGGAACAACTTCTTCCTGCCCTTGGTGTTCACCTTCTCCACTCCCGAGAACCGCACGGTGGCCGTGGGGATGCTCGCCTTCCAGGGCACGAACTCCACGGACTGGGCGGGCCTGGCCGCAGCCGCTTCGATCTCCCTGCTGCCCATCCTTGCCCTGTTCCTGCTGCTCCAGCGTCACTTCGTCGAAGGGATCGCCGGTGCCGTGAAGAACTGACGGCCCCTGCCCGCCTTCTCCACCCGGAAGCGAGACCCCATGACCCGCCCGAACATCCTTCTGATCAGCACCGACCAGCAGCGCTACGACGCCCTCGGTGCCGCCAGCAATCCACACATCCACACCCCGCACCTGGACCGCTTGGCCGCCCAGGGCACCCGATTCGAGAACTGTTACACCCAGTCGCCGGTGTGCGCGCCCTCCCGCGGCAGTCTGATGACGGGGAGGTATCCGCGCCACCACGGCCTGTGGGCCAACGGCGTGGACATGGATCCGGACACGGAGCTGTTCACCACGGTCCTGGCCAACGAGGGGTACGACTGCGGACTCGCCGGGAAGTTCCATCTCGGCTCCGCCTTCGCCGGCAGGATCGAGCCGCGGCTGAACGACGGTTTCCGGATCTTCCGCTGGGCGCACGACCCCTATGTGCGCTCCCCCGCGAACGAGTACCACAACTGGCTGCGGCGCACCCACCCGGATCTGTACCGCGACGCCGTCGTAGAACGGCAACGGTCGATCGACGCGCTCCCCCAGGAAGCGCACTACAGCCGCTGGATCGCGGAGGAAACGATCGAGTTCCTCGCGCACACCCGCGACAAGGACAAGCCGTTCTGCTTCATCGCGAACTTCTTCGATCCCCATCACGGCTTCGAGGCCCCCGAACGGTTCCGCGAGATGTACGACGCGCAGTCGCTGCCCCGGCCAGTCACCATCGAGGGCGAGCTGGAGACGAAGCCGGCAATCTACCAACAGGAGTCGGCGAAGTCGTACGCCGGGCACATGCCGGGATTCGACGACTACAGCCCGGAGCAGCTACAGGAAATCATCGCTCAGTACTACGCCATGGTCTCCCTGGTGGACGAGGAGGTGGGGCGGATCCTCGGGGCGCTGGACAGCGAGGGGCTCGCCGAGGACACGCTCGTGATCTTTACCAGCGACCATGGCGAGATGCTGGGCGACCACCGCATGCTGCTCAAAGGGCCGATGATGTTTGACTGCTCGGTGAAGGTGCCTCTGATTGTGCGTCGGCCCGGGACCGTCCCCGCCGGCCAGGTGCGCGGGGAGCTCGTAGAATGGATCGACCTCACCAGCACGACCCTGGCCGCCGCGGGGTCCCGTGGACTTCCCCACGCTGAAGGCCGGGACCTGGGGCCGCTGTGGCGGGGCGAGGACTGGGAGGACCGTGGCTGGGTCCTCTCGGAATACCGGGACGGATGCTGGGCTTACGACCCGCCGGTGTTCACCACTATGGTGCGGCGCGGGAGCTGGAAGATCGTGGTGCACCATGGCCGTCCCGCGACCGACCGCGACCGCACCGGCGAGCTGTACGACCTGGCCGCCGACCCCGATGAGCTAGACAACCTCTGGGATGTTCCCGCGCAGCAGGAGCAGCGCACAAAGATGATGGGCGTCGTGCTGGATGTGCTCGCAGCCACTGAGGATCGCTCTCGCGAGCGCCTAGCGCCCTTCTAAATGTTGCGGGTCATGACGTTGTAGACAGCGGGGTGGGGATGAAGGAACGGGTCCCTGACCTGCACGATGGGTGGTGCTGAAGCCATTCATCTGCTGGGAGGAGACCCGTTCCGTGACCCACCGTAATGCCCCGCTGACCGTGCTCGGAAGGCAGCGCGCCGTCGCCCAGGTCCTCGAGCGTGGCCGGCCGATCGCGCACGTCGCCGCCGAGTTCCACATCGCCCGCGCGACGCTCTCGACGTGGGTCGGTCGCTACCGAGCTGCCGGTGCGGCCGGGCTGGAGGACCGCTCCAGCGCCCCGGCGAACCGGCCATCGCGTCTGCCCGCGGAAGTAGTGGAGCTGATCGAGCACTGGCGGCGCAAGAAGAAGTGGTCTGCCCGCCGCATCGCCCGCGAGCTCATCGACGGGCACCACGTCCGCTGCAGTGTCCGGACGGCGACGCGGTGGCTGGACCGGCTCGGTCTGAACCGGATTCACAACATCACCCCGGACGGGGAGAATCTGCGCCGACCAGGGAAGATCACCCCCGCTATCCCGAGCACATGATCCACATGGACGTGAAGAAGGTCGGGAAGATCCCCGACGGCGGCGGCTGGCGGGTCCATGGCCACGGCAGTACGAGGGCTCTGGCCAGCAGGCGATCCCACGACCAGAAAGTCGGCTACACCTACTTCCACGCCGTGGAGGACGGGTTCTCGCGCCTGGCCTACACCGAGGCGCTCGAGGACGAGACCGCCGCGACGACGATCGCGTTCTTCCACCGCGCTGGTGTTCTTCGCCGAGCATGGGATCACGCGGATCTCTCGCCTGGTCACGGACAACGGCAGCAACTACACCGCTAAGGCGTTCCGCCGTTCGACCTGTGCGTTTATCGGCCGGCACCAGCGCACCCGGATCTATACGCCCCGCCACAACGGGAAGATCGAGCGCTACCAGCGGCTGATGACCGACGAGTGTCTATACGCCCGCGCTTACGACTCCGAGAGCGAGAGACGAGAAGCGATCGGCGTCTGGACCCATCACTATGACTACCATCGCCCACACACCGCCTGCGGCGATCAGCCACCGGCCTCACGCCTCCACGCCAACGTCGATAACGTCATGACCAGCTACATCTAGTCCGATGCCTCCCGCAGGGCGCGGCGCACCCCTCCCGCGAGGACTCCTGGATCCTCACCCCGTGTCGAAGTCATCGACGTACCTCTCGCATTTTTGCGGTTCCTCGCGATTGATCCGATTGTCTTGATTCGGATGTAGACCCTTCGATTCTCGCCGCACTGGAGAGCAGCGTATGCATGCGATAGCTGAGGGATTACGGGGCCCATGTCGTCGCCCAGCCTCGCCAGGTGGAACCTGTCTCCGGAGACACCGCGTCACGTCGAGCGAGGGTGCCATACCGTCCGCCCTGCGGTCAGCGCCGGCGCCTCCGCCTGCAGGAGCTCCGCGAAAGCGGACACCGCGGCGTCGGGAGAGCGTTGACTACGCCGGTAGACCCTAATTTCCCGTAGCCAGAGTGGCTCGGGCAGATCCATTGCAGTCAGCTCGTCGCTGATGGTCACGCGTGCCGCTAGGGCTCCCAGCAGGCCGACGCCGAGGCCCTCCCGAACGAGTGCCATGACTGTCGTCGGTTGCACGACAGTGATCACTTCTTCAGGCTCAACACCTATGCGGTCCAAGCGATCCCGGTAGTCCTCCCATCCGCCAAGAGGATCTCCGCTAACAATGACTGTCGCCCCCTCGATGATCGAGGGATCCGCAACACCACTGTGCACTGGTCGACGGTCCCGGCGAGTGATCATCTGGATACGTTCGTAGAACAGTTGCTCGGAAGGTACGTTGTGGTGCCGTTGCGGAACGTCTGCCGTCCGCACGGCGAGATCGACCTCCCCAGAGGCAACCAGATCTTCGAGCGCGGTCGGATCTGCTTCCCGCAACTTCACCTCGACTCCGGGGTACAACGCCCGAAACCGGCGGATCAGCGGGGCGATGAAGACGGCCATCGCTCCCGGGTAGCCACCAACGCGGACCCTGCCTTGCATCGTCGAGCTCATCGCGCTCACCGCGTCATCGCCATCGTGCAGATCGCTGAGCGCTGCAGTCGCGTGCGGCAGGTAGGCCGATCCCGCCGCTGTCAACTCCACCCGGCGAGAGCCGCGGACAAGCAATGCGGCACCGAGGTGGTTCTCCAGCGCAGCCACATGCGCGCTCACCCGCGGCTGTGCACGGTTCAGCGCCGCAGCCGCGGCCGTGAAAGTGCCCTGCTCGACCACAGCGACGAAGGAAGCGATCCAGGTGAGCGACGGCGGCTGACGTGACGACTGCGGCATACGCCAAGCATATGGGAAATAGCCGCAAATAGCATTGGACGTATGCGGTCTACGTCCCTACTGTCGAGATCATCCCTGCTCATCGACCTAGGAACTCCATGACGACGACGTCTCAGATCTCCTTCGACTCCGGTGCTCTCACCAGCGGACAACGACGCATTGCACTCACCGCCATCGGCGGGTACTTCGTCGACGGATACGACCTGCTCATCCTCGGAGGGGCCCTGCTCGCGATCCGTCCGGAATTCGACCTCACCCCCGGGCAAGTCGGCCTGCTCACTGCGGCCGCTTTCATCGGTATGGCAGTGGGATCGCCGATCTCCGGACCGCTCACGGACCGCTTCGGACGCAAGCCAATCTTCTTTACTTCGATGCTCCTGTTCGTCGTGGGTTCCCTGCTCACCATCGCGGTTCCCTCCCTCGCACCCCTGATCCTCCTGCGCTTCGTCGTGGGCCTGGCGATCGGCGCCGACATGCCGCCGTCCGCAGCGCTCGTCGCGGAATTCATCCCCCGCCAACGCCGAGGCACCTTCACCGGGATGGGTGGAGTCGCCTGGATGCTCGGCGGGGTTCTGGCCATCGTGGTGACCCTGGCGATATACCTCATCGCCGGGAACGAAGACCACTGGCGATGGGTGCTCGCGACGGGAGCAATCCCCGCCCTCATACTGCTCTTCCTGAGGCATAAGACACCCGAATCTCCGTACTGGCTCGAAGCGCGCGGCCGTCACGAGGACGCCATGGCGGCCTGGAAGTACGCCCGCGGCACGGAGGCAAGCTCCGCTCCCACACACCGCCCAGTTTCCACCTACGCACCTGCGCGGCTGAGCGTCCTGTTCCGGCGTCCCTTCATCTGGCTGCTGCTCTGCATGGCCGTCTACTGGGGATTCAACAACCTCTACGGCTCAGCGATCCTGCTCTACCAGCCGACTCTGATCACTCGGATCGTTAGTCCGCAGGCGTACACGGCCCTGTTGTTCACCGGGGCGTCGACGCTAGTGGCGGCTGCCGTCGGCACCGCAGTTTGCCTCTGGCTGATTGAATCCGTCGGCCGACGGATCGTTGCGCTCAGCTGCCTCGGCATGCTCATCCTCGCCTGCTTGAGCATGTACTGGGGAATCGCCGTCGTTCCATTGGTGCTGATCGCTTTTGGTGTCGCGATCGCTGTGATCAACGGAGGCACCTCGATCGCCTTCTACGCATGGGCACCTGAACTCTTCCCAGCCTCGATCCGTGGGCGCGCGATCGGGATCGTGAACATGATCGGGAAACTGGGGAGCGTCCTCGGCACGCTCGCCCTGCCCACTCTCTACGACGCCATCGGCCACGGGATCTTCACCGTGATCGCTGTGGCTGCGCTCATCAACTTCGCCGTCGTCTTTGTACTCGCACCGGAGACCAAGGGGCGCAGCCTCGACGATCTCGCCCGGGGCGCGACTCGATTCAGCTCCAGCACATAAGTCCTCGTGCTCGCGAGCCTTCTCGTCCCTCGTCAGAAAGGAACCCCATGTCCGAGCATCCAATCGCAGGCCGGGCTACCGTCGGCACCACCTATCGAGATAGCGAGCCCTGGTGGCCTGAGGCGGCCCGCCCAGCCGCGGAGTCGCCCGACGTCATCATGATTGTCCTGGACGACGTCGGTTTCGGAAGCCTGGGATGCTTCGGTTCCGAGATCGCAACCCCGACCATGGATGGCCTGGCCGCATCCGGGCTCACTTACACAAACTTCCATGTCACACCGCTGTGCTCGCCAACTCGTGCCAGTCTCCTCACGGGGCGCAATCACCATGCAGTGGGCATGTCCATGCTCTCGAACGCTGATAGCGGCTACCCCGGAAAACGCGGCGCAGTGTCACCACGTGCTGCCATGGTCCAGGAACTGCTTCGTGACCGTGGCTACAACACCGCCGCCTTCGGGAAATGGCATCTAACCCCGATGGATCAGACCTCCAGCGCCGGGCCGTATGACCAGTGGCCACTGGGGCGCGGCTTCGACCAGCACTATGGCTTTCTCGAGGGGTTGACCGACCACTTCTTTCCCGAGCTCGTCCAGGACAATCATCGGGTCGACCCACCGGCATCGCCGGAGGAGGGCTACCACCTCACCGATGATCTCGTCGATCACCTGATCGACTACATCTCAGATCACAAGTCCGTGGCACCTCATAAGCCCTACTTCGCGTACCTCGCCCTCGGGGCAGCCCACTGTCCACACCAGTCGCACGCCGAATACCTCGACCGCGTGCGCGGACGCTACGAAGAAGGGTGGGATGTCGTTCGCGAACGGCGGCTGCAACGCCAGATCGAGCTTGGCATCGTGCCCGAGGGAACCGCTCTGGCTCCGCGAAACGACGGGGTACAGCCTTGGGACGATCTCTCCCCCGATGAGCAGCGAGTCATGGCGCGACTGCAGGAGGCCTTCGCCGCGATGCTCGAGCATACCGACGACCAGCTGGAACGGCTGATCGCACACCTGGAGCACTTGGGTGTCCACGACAACACCCTCATCCTGCTGATGTCGGACAACGGTGCAAGCCAGGAAGGGGGGCCAGACGGTACGACCAACACCATCGCCTATGAAAACGGCGACCCGGTGCAACTCGAGGACGCGCTGGCACAGATCGAAGATATCGGTACCTGGCGTTGCCACAGCAACTATCCGTGGGGCTGGGCCCAGGTCGGGAACACTCCATTGAAGAGGTACAAGCAGAACGTACACGCCGGTGGAGTCCGGGCCCCGCTGATCGTGTCCTGGCCGCGCAGGCTGGCGGAAGTCGCAGGCGAACGGCGAAACCAGTTCCACGATGTCATCGACATCGCTCCTACGATCCTCGATGTCGTGGGCATCGAGCCACCCGAAGAACATCGCGGCGTTCCCCAGCTCCCCGTGCACGGAGTGTCCATGCAGTACTCCTTCGTCGACGGGACGGCACCGACCTCACATCCCACGCAGTACTTCGAAATGTACGGCCACCGGGCCATCGTCCATGAGGGCTGGAAGGCGGTCGCGTACCACGAGAGACATACTTCCTACTCAGCGGACCGGTGGGAGTTGTACAACTTGGCCGAAGACTTCTCTGAATGCCATGACCTCGCAGCCGAACGCCCGGAGATCCTGCATGAGCTCATCGGTCGCTGGTGGTCCGAGGCGGATCGGCACGGAGTTTTCCCGCTCGATGACCGCAATTTCGCGGAACGAGCGGCTAAGTACCACAGCGCCGCCTCCCCACGCCGCCGGAATCACTTCGTCCTGCATCGTGGAGTCGGGCGAATCCCCGCTGGCGTGACACCGTTGATCTACGACCGTTCCCACCGCATCGAAGCCACGGTCGACACGGCCGGGAATGACGAAGGAGTGCTGATCAGCCAGGGTGACGTCAACGGTGGCTATGTTCTGTGGCTGGCCGATCGTGAGCTCCACTATGAATACAACCATCAGGGCACACGGCGGCATGCCGCCGGCCCCGCCATTCTTGATAATGGTCGGCACCTGCTCGCGATGCACTTCACTCGAACTGGAACCCTTCAGGGCGCCGTCGAGCTGCGCGTCGACGGCATGCCGGTGGGAGGCGTCCATCTTCCCTCGACAGCGCGCTACATGCTGTCATGGCAGGGATTGGAGATTGGACGTGATGCACTCTCTCCCGTCAGTGATCGTTATCCCCGGCCTTTCCCGTTCACCGGTCAGCTCGAGAAGGTCGAGCTCACCTTGGCTGACGACGGGGGCGATGGCACTTACCACGAGGTGATCGACTGATCCGGGCGGCCAGCCGCGTGAGATCTTCCAGAACCCTCTCGTCCGAGGCGTCTCGCGAGACGCTGCGTACGCTGTCCGGCGACCAGTCCTGCACCGCCGCTGCGGTGTCGAAGTCGTCGACGTCTACCTCCATGCCGTCGGGGAGCGTGACCGTGGCGCGAGCTCGAAGATTGGAGCCCTGGTCGCTGGTGTCGATCTCGAGCTCGTCGTAGCCGACCTGCTCCGAGTCGAAGAGGCTCTTGCTCCACCCGCTCATGCCGATCTCGATCGCGTTCTTGCCGAACGAGCGGCGTGCTTGCTGGCATCCTCGATCGAGCTGTGCGGGCCCGGAAGATCGTTGCGAACCCGGCCCGGGACGAGTCACTGGAGCTGCCACGGAAGAAGAAGGCGGCGTCGCGCTATCTGACTCATGGCGAGGTGGATGCGATCTCTCGAGCTGCGGGCAAGATTTCGGGCCAGTACGAAGTGCTGGTGCTCGTACTGGCGTACTGCGGGCTGCGGTGGGGTGAGGCGACCGAGCTGCGGGCGTCGGACATCGATCTGTCCCGAGGTCGCATCTCGGTGACGAGGTCGGTGGCGATCACCAACAAGGGGTTCGTCGTCGACACCACGAAGTCCGAGGAGTTCCGGTCGGTCCCGGCGCCGAGGTTCCTCGTCGACGCGATCGGGAAGCATCTGGCGGACAACAAGCTCCGCGGCAACGACATGCTGTTCGTTTCGAAGGCCCAGAAGCATCTTCGGCAGCCGGCAAGGGATGCGGACGGCAAGCGTTGGTGGGAGTCCACGCTCGACTCGGCCGAGGTCGACTATCTCCGGATCCACGATCTGCGGCACACTGCTGCTTCCCTCGCGGTCCAGTCAGGTGCCTCGGTCAAGGCCGTCCAGCGGATGCTCGGCCATCGTTCGGCGGCGCTGACGCTCGACACCTATGCCGATCTGTTCGACACGGACCTCGATACCGTATCCGAGCGCATCGGGGAGGCGCGGGAGAAGTTCCTGGCTGCGCAGAAGCCGCGTCGAGCTGCTCGTGGCGGGCGCTGAGGCCGCCGTCGCGTGAGCACATTTTGAGCACAGACTTCCGTTATCCCACGCCTAGCTACGAGATCCATCGTGAATCCGCAACTCGGCTCTGACCAGGTAATACGTGGTCACACGGCCATGTAGGGCGGGTTCGAGTCCCGCATCCGGCACCACCACGGCGCCCACGGCCTGCAGGCCGTGGGCGCCGTCGTACGCCTCCGGGTGTCAGGCCTGCGCCTGCGGGCCGGCGGCGATGTTGTCCGCCTCGATGCGGGCGGACTCGGTCCCGTCGAGGTCACCGATGCGGTGCACGCGCAGCGTGTTGGTCGAGCCGTGGACGCCGGGGGGCGAGCCGGCCGCCACGACGACCAGATCGTTCTTCTGCAATCCCTTGTGCTCGCGCAGCAGGTCGTCGACCTCGGCGACCATCGCGTCGGAGTCCTTCTGCATGGGCACCAGGTGCGCCTCGGTGCCCCAGGTCAGCGACAGCTGGCGCGCGACCTCCGGGTAGGGCGTCATGGCCAGCAGCGGGATGGAGGGCCGCAGGCGCGACAGGCGGCGCGCGGTGTCGCCCGACTCGGTGAAGGTCACCAGGTACTGCGCGGAGAGCTGGTCGCCGATCTCGGCGGCCGCGCGGGTGATCGCCCCGCCGCGGGTGTGGGGGATGGTGCCCAGCGGGAGGATCCGGTCGGCGCCGTTCTCCTCGGTGTTGGTGATGATGCGGGCCATCGTGCGGACCGCCTCGAAGGGGTACTTGCCCACGCTGGTCTCGCCCGAGAGCATGACCGCGTCGGCGCCGTCGAGGATCGCGTTGGCGCAGTCCGACGCCTCGGCGCGGGTGGGGCGCGGGCTCTCGATCATCGACTCGAGCACCTGAGTGGCGACGATGACCGGCTTGGCATTGCGGCGGGCGAGCTCGATGGCGCGCTTCTGCACCAGCGGGACCTGCTCCAGCGGCAGCTCGACGCCGAGGTCGCCGCGAGCGACCATGATGCCGTCGAAGGCGCCGACGATGGACCGCAGCGCGCGCACGGCCTGCGGCTTCTCGATCTTCGCGATGACGGGGACCCGGCGGCCCTCCTCCTGCATGATGCGCAGGACCTGGTCCATGTCGTGGGCGTCGCGCACGAAGGACAGGGCGATCACGTCGGCCCCGAGCGCGAGGCCCCAGCGCAGATCGTCGACGTCCTTCTCGCTCATGGCGGGCACCGACACGGCGACGCCGGGGAGGTTGATGCCCTTGTTGTTCGAGACCGGGCCGGGCACCTCGACGACGGTCCGGACCTCGGTGTCGGAGACATCGGTGACGCGGACGGAGACCTTGCCGTCGTCGATCAGCAGGACGTCGCCGGGGCGGCAGTCGCCCGGCAGGCCCTTGAACGTGGTCGAGACCCGCTCCCGGGTGCCGACGATGTCGTCCGTGGTGATCACGAAGGTGTCGCCGACCTCGAGCTGGTGCGGTCCGTCGGAGAAGGTGCCCAGGCGGATCTTCGGCCCCTGGAGGTCGACCAGCACGGCGACATTGCGACCGAGGTCCTCGGCGGCCCGGCGGATGTTCGCGTAGACCTGCTCGTGCTCGTCGTGCGAGCCGTGGCTGAGGTTCATCCTCGCCACGTTCATACCCGCCTCGATCAAGGTCCGGATCTGTTCGTACGTGTTGGTCGCCGGACCCAGTGTGCAGACGATCTTCGCTTTTCGCATGTCAACCCATCAGTAGTTCGAGTAAGGGCCGCAGCCTTCCGGCGGGCACCACGAAGCGCACTGCCGGACGGGCCGCAGCATCGCGTGGTCGCCCCTAGTCTTTCACACCGTGACGGGCTTCTCCCCGGGGCGCACCGGCGCCGGCAGGGAGCTGGAGCCCATCAGATGGCGGTCGACGGCGGCGGCGCAGGCGCGGCCCTCGGCGATCGCCCACACGATCAGGCTCTGACCTCGGGCGCAGTCGCCCGCGGTGAACACGTCGGAGGCGGTCGTGGTCCACTGCTGATCGTGCGCGATGGTGCCACGGGCGGTGAGCTCCACCCCGAGATCCGCCAGCAGGCCGTCCTCGCGGGCGCCGGCGAAGCCCATCGCGATCAGCACGAGCGTGGCCGGCAGGACGGTCCCGGTGCCGGGGGCGGGCCGTCGGTCGCCGTCCCGGTACTCGGTGCGGGAGACCTTCAACCCGCTCACCGCGCCGTCCGCGTCCACCTCGAACCCGGTGGTCGAGGCCAGGAAGGAGCGATCGCCGCCTTCCTCGTGGGCGGCGGAGACCTCGAACAGCAGCGGATGGGTCGGCCAGGGCTGGGACTCGTCCCGTTCCGCGGGCGGCTGCGTGCCGATCGCGAGGGTGGTGACGGAGCGGGCGCCCTGCCGCAGGGCGGTGCCCAGGCAGTCCGCGCCCGTGTCGCCGCCGCCGATGATCACCACGTCCTTGCCCTCGGCCGAGAGGGGATCGGCGATCCAGTCCCCCTCCACCAGCCGGTTCGCCTGGGTCAGGTACTCCATGGCCGGGTGGATGCCGGTGGCCCCGCGGCCGGGGACCGTCAGCTCCCGCGGGGCGTCTGCCCCGGTCGCCAGGACCACCGCGTCGAAGCGGGAGCGGAGCTCGGCGACGGACAGCGCGTCCGGCCCCGTGCCGCCGACGTCGACCCCGGTGCGGAAGCGGGTGCCCTCCGCGCGCAGCTGCTGCAGACGGCGGTCCACGTGGCGCTTCTCGAGCTTGAACTCGGGGATCCCGTAGCGCAGCAGGCCGCCGAGGCGATCCTCCCGTTCGAGGACGACCACGGTGTGCCCGGCCCGGGTGAGCTGCTGGGCGGCTGCCAGCCCGGCAGGACCGGAGCCGACGACGGCGACCGCGCGACCCGTCTGCCGGGAGGGCTCCACGGGCTGGACCCAGCCCTCGGCGAACGCACGGTCGATGATCGAGACCTCGATGTTCTTGATGGTGACCGGCGGCTGGTTGATGCCCAGCACGCAGCTGGACTCGCACGGTGCGGGGCAGGCGCGGCCGGTGAACTCCGGGAAGTTGTTGGTCGCGTGCAGGCGCTCGCTCGCCTCCCGCCAGTCCTCGCGGTAGACGAGGTCGTTCCATTCTGGGATCAGGTTGCCCAGCGGGCAGCCCTGGTGGCAGAACGGGATGCCGCAGTTCATGCAGCGTCCGGCCTGTCGGGAGACGACGTCGAGAGTGCCCTGCTCGCGGGCCTCGTACACCTCCCGCCAGTCCATCAGACGCACCGGCACGGGACGGCGCGCGGGCAGTTCGCGGTCGCGGTAGCGCAGGAATCCCCGGGGATCAGCCATGAGTGCTCTCCATGATCTCGTTCCAGACGTCGTTCGCATCGGGGTCGGTCCCCCGGGCCAGGGCGGCCTCGCGGATCCCCGTGATGGTCAGGAAGGCCCGCGGCGTGATCTGGGTGATCCGCTCGAGCAGCTCCTCGGGGTCCGCCAGCAGCGCTGCCGCCCGGTCCGAACCGGTGCGGCGGACGTGTTCGGCGACCGTCTCGAGCACGATGTCGCGATGCTCGGCCCGCAGCGGCGTGATCGCGAAGCTCGCCGCGTCCTGGGGGTTCAGCCTCGTCCCGTCGAGGTCGAGGACGAACAGCGTCCCGCCGCTCATGCCGGCGCCGAGGTTGATGCCGGTGCTCCCCAGCACGACCACCATCCCCCCGGTCATGTACTCCGCGCCGTGGTCGCCGATGCCCTCGACCACCAGGGTGGCCCCGGAGTTGCGCACCCCGAACCTCTCCCCCGCCGCACCGGCGAGGAAGAGCCGGCCGCTGGTCGCGCCGTAGGCGCAGGTGTTGCCGGCGATGGCCGCGGACGTCAGCGAGGGTCCGGTGCCGTTGCCGTGGCCGACCGCGATCACCCCGCCGCACAGCCCCTTGCCGACGTAGTCGTTGACATCGCCGGTGACGTGCAGGCTGATCCCCCGCGGGAGGAACGCGCCGAAGGACTGCCCGCCGGTCCCCGCCAGGTCCAGCACGATGGAGTCGTCGGCCAGACCGTCCCCGCCGGTGCGCCGGGTGACCTCGTGGCCGAGCAGGGTGCCGACGGATCTCTGGACATTGCGGATGGTGTCGCTCAGGCGGATCGACCCCTCGCCGGCGTCGATCACGCTCGCGGCGCGGGCGATCCAGGGGTGGTCGGCGGCCCGCTCCAGCTGATGGTCCTGTCCGCGACGTCGACGCGGGAAGTCCCCCTCGTGGACGGCGGGCGCCGTGAGGATCGCGGCGAGGTCCAGTCCCTCCCGCTTGGCGATGCCGAGGGCGGAGGCGGCGCGGGGATCATCGCGCAGAGCCAGCAGGTCGGTGCGGCCGACGGCCTCGTCCAGGGAGCGCAGGCCGAGCGCGGCGAGATGCTCGCGCACCTGCTGGGCGACGAACTGGAAGAACGTCACCACGTGCTCGGCGCGACCGGTGAAGCGCTCGCGCAGCTCCGGGTTCTGCGTCGCCACGCCGACGGGGCAGGTGTCCAGGTGGCACACCCGCATCATGACGCAGCCGGAGACCACCAGCGGGGCGGAGGCGAAGCCGTACTCCTCGGCGCCCAGCAGGGCGGCGATCACCACGTCGCGACCGGTCTTCATCTGCCCGTCGACCTGCACCGTGATCCGGTCCCGCAGACCGTTCAGCAGCAGCGTCTGCTGGGTCTCGGCCAGTCCCAGCTCCCAGGGGGTGCCGGCGTGCTTCAGCGAGTTCAGCGGGCTCGCCCCGGTGCCGCCGTCGTGCCCGGAGATGAGCACGACGTCGGCGTGGGACTTGGAGACGCCGGCCGCCACCGTGCCCACCCCGAAGCGGGAGACCAGCTTGACGTGGATGCGGGCCGCGGGGTTCGCGGACTTCGCGTCGTGGATCAGCTGGGCGAGGTCCTCGATCGAGTAGATGTCGTGGTGGGGCGGCGGGGAGATCAGGCCGATCCCGGGGGTGGAGTGCCGGGTGCGGGCGATCCACGGGTAGACCTTCTGCGGAGGCAGCTGGCCGCCCTCGCCGGGCTTGGCGCCCTGGGCGATCTTGATCTGGATGTCTCGGGCGTTGGTCAGGTATTCGCTGGTGACGCCGAAGCGGCCGGAGGCGATCTGCTTGATCGCGCTGCGCCGCTCGGGATCCCGCAGCCGCAGGGAGTCCTCCCCGCCCTCGCCGCTGTTGGACATCCCGCCCAGACGGTTCATGGCGATCGCGAGGGTCTCATGGGCCTCCTGGGAGATCGACCCGTAGCTCATGGCGCCGGTCATGAAGCGGCGGGTGATCTCCGCCGCCGGCTCGACCTCGTCGAGCGGCACGGCCTCGCGCTCGTCGCTGCGCAGCCGCAGCAGACCGCGGAGGGTCATCAGGTGCTCCTGCTGGGCGTCGACCTCGTCGGTGTAGCGACGGAACTCCTCGAACGCCCTCGTGCGCGTGGAGTGCTGCAGGCGGAACACGGCCTCGGGGGTGAACAGGTGCGGTTCGCCTTCGCGGCGCCACTGGTACTCCCCGCCCACGGGCAGGCTGCGGTGGGCGGGACGCTGGCCGTCGACGGGATAGGCCAGGGCGTGGCGGGCGGCGTTCTCGGAGGCGATGACCTCGAGAGTGATCCCGCCGATGCGGCTGACGGTCCCGGGGAACCAGGTCTCCACCAGCTCCTGGGACAGCCCCACGGCCTCGAAGGTCTGTGCGCCCCGGTAGGAGGCGACGGTCGCGATGCCCATCTTCGACATGATCTTCAGGACGCCCTTGCCCAGCGCCCGGATCAGGTTCGCGACCGCCTGGTCGGGGCGGAGGTCGCTGATCACGCCACGGCTGACGAGCTCCTCGACGCTCTCCATCGCGAGATAGGGGTTGATCGCGCTGGCGCCGTAACCGATCAGCAGCGCGGCGTGGTGGACCTCGCGGACGTCACCGGCCTCCACGATCAGCCCGGCGGCCGTGCGTCGGCCGGTGCGCACCAGATGGTGCTGGACCGCGCTGGTCAGCAGCAGAGAGGGGATCGGGGCGAGCACCTGGTTGGCGTCGCGGTCCGAGAGCACCAGGAAGGTGGCGCCCTCGTCGATCGCGGCGACCGCCTCCTCGCAGATCTCGCCCAGGCGCTGCTGAAGGGCGGCGGTGCCGCCGGCGACCGGGTAGAGGCCGCGCAGGCGCACCGTGTGGAAGTCGGCGGTGGCCGGGTGGGCGTCGACCGCGAGCAGGGTGGCCAGTTCGTCGTTGTCCAGGATCGGGAAGTCCAGGGCCAGCTGGCGGGTGTGCTCGGGGGTCGCCTCGAGCAGGTTGCGCGAACGTCCGATCGCGCTGCTCAGCGAGGTGACGATCTCCTCCCGCAGCGAGTCCAGGGGCGGGTTCGTCACCTGGGCGAACATCTGGGTGAAGTAGTCGAACAGCAGTCGGGGCCGGTCCGACAGGACGGCGATCGGAGTGTCCGTGCCCATCGCGCCGAGCGGTTCGGCACCCTTGGCGGCCATCGGGGCGAGCAGGATGTGCAGCTCCTCCTCGGTGTAGCCGAAGGTCTGCTGGCGGCGGACCACGGAGGAGCGCGAGTGGAGGATGTGCTCGCGTGCGGGCAGGTCCGACAGGTGCACCTTCTGCTCGCGCACCCAGGTGCCATAGGGGTGCTCGGCGGCGATCGCCTGCTTGACCTCGTCGCTGGGGACGAGCCGGCCCTGCTCGAGGTCGAGCAGGAAGATCTCGCCGGGGGCGACCCGTCCCGTGCGCACCAGGGAGCTGCGCGGGACGTCGACCAGCCCGGTCTCCGAACCCAGCACCACGAGGTCGTCGTCGGTGATCCAGTAGCGCAGCGGACGCAGCCCGTTGCGGTCCAGCCGCGCGCCGACCTGCGTCCCGTCGGTGAACACCACCGAGGCGGGCCCGTCCCACGGCTCCTGCAGCGCCGCGTGGTACTCGTAGAAGGCCCGCAGCTGCGGGTCCATCGAGGTGTCGTTCTCCCACGGCTCCGGGATGAGCATCATCAGGGCGTGCGCCAGGGAGCGCCCGGACAGGTGCAGCAGCTCGAGCGCCTCGTCGAGGCCGGCGGAATCGGAGGCACCGGGGGTGATCGCCGGCAGCAGGCGCTCGAAGTCCGCGCCGAAGGCGTCGGTGCGCATGCTGCCCTCGGCGGCGCGCAGGCGGTTGCGGTTGCCGATCACGGTGTTGATCTCACCGTTGTGGGCGAGGGTGCGGAAGGGGTGCGCGAGCGGCCAGGCCGGGAAGGTGTTGGTCGAGAACCGCGAGTGCACGATCGCGAGCTCGGAGGCGAAGCGGGGGTCGCGCAGGTCGGGGTAGAACTCGTCCAGCTGGGTCGGGGTGAGCATGCCCTTGTAGACCATCACCCGGGTGGACAGCGAGGGGAAGTAGGCGCTGGTGGCATGCTCGACCCGGCGACGGAGGGCGACGACGGCGCGTTCGAGCGCGAGCCCGGTGCGCTCGCCGGCCGCATCGGTGAGGAACACCTGCGCGATGTCGGGGCGGACGGCCTGGGCCGACGGGCCGACGAGACCGTCGACCGTGGGGACCTCCCGCAGGCCGAGGAGGCGCAGACCTTCCGCGGCGGCGACCTCCTCGAGGGCGCTCAGGACCGTCGCCCGTTCGCCCGCCTCGCGCGGGAGGAAGGCGAGGCCGGCCGCGTAGGCGCCGCGCGGCGGGAGGTCCACCCCGCTGACAGCGCGCAGGAAGGCATCGGGCAGCTGGACCATGATGCCGGTGCCGTCGCCGGTGGCCTCCTCGGCGCCGACGGCGCCGCGGTGCTCGAGATTGCGCAGCGCCGTCAGGGCGCTCACGACGACGTCGTGGCCGGGGCGCCCGCGGAGGGTGGCGATCATCGCCACGCCGCAGGAGTCGACCTCGGAGGCCGGGTGGTAGAGCCCCTGAGGGGCGGGCAGGCGGGAGAAGCGGGAGTCGAGAGGCAGCATGAGCGCGAGATCCTTCCGGATGGCGGCCGGTGGCGGGGACGTCGGATGTCGACGTGCCCGGGCCCCGGGCACGCTCCTCGTTCCGGCGAGCTCTCTCGCGCGGGGTGCTGTGTGCCTAGGGGCCGGGGGCAGGGTCCTCGCCCCGGGAAGGGGGCGTCCCGGACTTCTCGACCTCGTCCTCGTCGGGAGCGTTGCCGGCCGTCTGCGCGGACAGCTCGAAGGAGCCGTCGGCGGCGACGACCTCGCCCCCGCGGTGCTGCTTGCGCACGGTCAGGAGGATGAACACGGCGATCGCGGCCAGCGCCATGATGATGGCGACCAGGGTGTGGATCCGCAGCGGGCCGACCATCAGCACCGGCTCGGTGCGGATCGCGTCGATCCCGGCGCGGCCGATGGAGTAGATGCCGACGTAGGCCCAGAAGATGCGGCCGCCGGCGAGCTGGAAGCGACGGCTGATCAGCAGCAGGACGGCGAGGCCGGCGAGGTTCCACAGCTGCTCGTACAGGAAGGTGGGGTGGTAGGTTCCCGGCACGCATCCGCCGATGCTCTGACCGTTCGTCACGCAGGTGACGTCCCAGCCCCACCAGGCGTCGGTCTCGGGACCGTAGAGCTCCTGGTTGAACCAGTTGCCGAAGCGGCCCAGGATCTGGGCGGCCAGGATCGTGGGGCCGATGGTGTCCGCCAGGGCGATGAAGGACACCTTCTTCACGCGGGCCATGATCCACACCGCGAGGGCGCCGCCGGCGACGCCGCCGTAGATGGCCAGCCCTCCCTGCCAGATGTAGAACACGGCCAGCGGGTTCCCGTCGGGGCCGAAGAACGGCTCCGGGGAGGTCAGCACGTGCCAGATCCGGGAGCCCACGATGCCGGCGATCACGGCCACGAAGACGATGTCGAAGAGGTCGTCGCCGCTGCCGCCGCGGGACTCCCAGCGCTTGGTGGCCCACCACAGGGCCAGGGCGATGCCGGCGAGGATGCAGATCGCGTAGAAGTGGATCGTGAGCGGGCCCAGGGAGACCGAGGAGATGGGCGGGCTGGGGATCATCGCCGTGCTCTCCTTCTCGGGGTCGGGCCGGTCCTCGTGCGGTGCGGGCCGGGGGTCATCGGCGGGTGCGGGAGCGCTCCACGCCGGAGCGCAGGTCGTCGGCCACCGCGGCCAGGGCGGTGCGTGCCGCCGGGGCGTCGCCCTCGTGATCGAGCAGCGGGCGCACGAAGGCGGACCCGACGATCACTCCATCAGCGTACGCTCCCACCTGCGCGGCCTGTTCACCGTTCGAGACGCCCAGCCCGACGCAGACGTTCTCCGCGCCGGCCGCTCGAGTGCGCTGGACCAGGCCTTCGGTCGCCGCGGACACGCTGGCCCGGGTGCCGGTGACCCCCATGGTGGAGGCGGCGTAGACGAAGCCGCGTGTGTGCGAGACCACATGCGCGAGACGGTCCGGCGGGGAGCTCGGGGCGACCAGGAACACGCGGTCCACGGCGTGCTCCTCGCTGGCCGCGATCCAGTCCGCGCCCTCGTCGGGGATCAGGTCCGGGGTGATCACGCCGGCACCGCCCGCGGCAGCCAGGTCCCGGGCGAAGGCGTTCGGCCCGTAGGCGAGGACCGGGTTCCAGTAGGACATCACCAAGATCGCGGCGCCGCGGCCGGAGAGGGCCTCGACCGCCTCGAGCACGTGGCGGGTTCGCACGCCGCCGGCCAGGGCCGCGGAAGCGGCGCGCTGGATGACGGGGCCGTCCATGACGGGGTCGGAGTAGGGCAGGCCCAGCTCGATCATGTCGGCGCCGTGGTCGATGAGCACGCGAGCGGCCTCGATCGAGCCGTCGACGTCCGGATAGCCGACGGGCAGGTAGCCGATCAGGGCCGCGCGGTCCTCGGCGCGGGCGCGGTCGACGACGTCGGCCGCGCGCAGGCGGTGGGTGTCGGGGGCGGTCATCGCGTCTCCGTCGGGTCGGTGAGGTCACTGGTGGCGCGCGCGGCCTCGCGCAGCGCCTGGAGGTCGGCGCGGGCGGGGTCCTCCCCCACCAGGCCGAACCAGCGCGAGGCGGTGTCGACGTCCTTGTCCCCGCGGCCCGAGAGGCTCACCAGGATCACGGCGTCCTCGCCGAGCTCACGGCCCAGCTCGAGAGCGCCGGCCAGGGCATGCGCCGACTCGATCGCCGGCATGATGCCCTCGGTCATCGACAGCAGCGCGAAAGCCTCCATGGCGGCCCCGTCGTCCACGGCGCGGTACTCGGCGCGGCCGATGTCGGCGAGCCAGGCGTGCTCGGGGCCGACGCTGGGATAGTCCAGCCCGGCGGAGACCGAGTGCGAGGGAACGGTCTGGCCGTCCTCGTCCTGCATCACGAAGCTGCGGGCGCCGTGGAGGACGCCCGGGGAGCCGCCGCCGATGGTCGCGCTGTGGCGACCGGTCGCGACGCCGTCGCCGCCGGCCTCGCAGCCGACCAGACGCACCACCGGGTCGACGTCGTCGAGGAAGGCGTGGAAGATGCCCATCGCATTGGAGCCGCCGCCGACGCAGGCGACCACGGCATCGGGCAGGCGGCCGGCCACCTGGAGCGTCTGGGCGCGGGCCTCCTCGCCGATGATGCGGTGGAAGTCCCGGACCATCACCGGGAAGGGGTGGGGGCCGGCGACGGTGCCCAGCAGGTAGTGGGTGCTCTCCACGTTGGCGACCCAGTCCCGGAAGGCCTCGTTGATGGCGTCCTTGAGCGTGCGCGACCCCTGCGTCACGGGCACCACGTCGGCTCCCAGCAGGCGCATCCGGGCCACGTTCAGCGCCTGGCGCTCGGTGTCCTCCTCGCCCATGTAGATCGTGCAGTCCAGGCCGAACAGGGCGGCGGCCGTGGCGGTGGCGACCCCGTGCTGGCCGGCGCCGGTCTCCGCGATCACGCGGGTCTTGCCCATGCGCACCGTCAGCAGCGCCTGGCCCAGGACGTTGTTGATCTTGTGGCTGCCGGTGTGGTTGAGGTCCTCGCGCTTGAGCAGGATCCGGGCTCCGCCGGCGAGGCGGGAGAAGCGCGGAGCCTCCGAGAGCAGCGAGGGGCGCCCGGTGTACTCGCGCGCCAGGCGCTGCAGCTCGGCGACGAAGTCGGGGTCCAGCACGGCCTTCTCGTAGGTCTCCCGCAGCTCGTCGAGCGCGGGGACCAGGGCCTCGGGCAGGAACCGGCCGCCGAAGTCCCCGAAGTAGGGGCCCTCCTCGGAGCGCAGCTCGCCGTCGGGCCGGGCGAGGTCGGTGACCACGCGGCGGGGGTCCGGGAACTGGGGGGTGCTCATGCCTGAGCTCCTTCCGGATCGGGGCGGCCCCGACGGGCCACCTGACGGAACGCGGCGACGGAGCCGGCGGGATCCCCGGAGGTGACCAGGGCCTCGCCGACCAGCACCGCGTCGGCCCCGGCGGCGGCATAGGCCTCCACGTCCGCGATGGTCGACACCGCGGACTCGCCGATCGCGAGGGGGCCCGCCGGGATGCGACGCAGCAGGCCGGCGGCGCGGCCGAGGTCCACGTCGAGCGTCTTGAGGTTGCGGGCGTTGACGCCGATCACGTCGGCGCCCAGGGCGAGGGCCCGGTCCAGCTCCTGGTCGGTATGGGTCTCGACCAGCGCCGTCATGCCGAGCTCGGTGACCAGGTCGTGCAGCTCGCGCAGCGCGGGGTCCTCGAGGGCGGCGACGATCAGCAGCACCAGGTCGGCGCCGTGGGCGCGCGCCTCCAGCACCTGGTACGGCTCGACCACGAAGTCCTTGCGCAGCACCGGGGCGTCGACGCGCTCGCGCACGGCGTCGAGGTCAGCCAGCGAGCCGCGGAAGCGGCGCTGTTCGGTCAGGACGCTGATCGCGCTCGCGCCGCTGTCGGCGTAGATCCCGGCGAGGTCGGCGGGCTCCGGGATGTCTGCCAGCGCCCCCTTGGAGGGGCTCGAGCGCTTCACCTCGGCGATCAGGCCGAGGGTGGTGCCGTCCCCGGCCAGCGCCGCGCGGGCATCGCGGGCAGGGGCGGCGGCGCGGGCCAGGGCGGCGATCTCGGCCTCGGGGACGCGAGCTCGGCGGGGTTCGAGATCCTCGCGCACTCCGGCGATGATGGTATCGAGCACGGTGCCGGTGGTGGTCACGGATGCCTCCTGCAGCAGTGGGGGCGGCCGCGCGCGGCGGCCCGACGGGGTGGAGGGCTCAGGCGCCGACGTAGGAGATCGGAGCGAGGAACCAGAAGGCGGGGATGTTTCGCAGCACGGTGAACAGGATGATCGCGGCCAGCAGGGCGACGACCAGCGGGCGCGGCAGCGGCATGTGCGTCGGCCTGCCCTGGATGCGGTGGAGCGTCCACACCCCGAAGCTCAGGGCCGCCACCGGCAGCGCCGCCATGATCAGCGCATTGCTGCGAAGAGCGAGCAGCAGGTCGCCGGCGAGCAGGGCGTGGACGCCGCGGATCGCGCCGCATCCCGGGCAGTGCAGCCCGGTGAGGTGATAGACGACGCAGAGCGGGATGTCGGTACGGAACGGATCGAAGATCTGCTGGACCGTCACGGCGAGCGTGATGCCGCCGGCGACGATGACCAGGGGAAGCAGCGCTCTGCGCGGGCCGCGGGCGGGAGCGTCGTGCACGGCTGCGCCGCGCCGATCGCCCACGACCTGGGTCACCGCGCTTCGGCCTCGGAGGGTCGACGGCGGCGCTGGCCGAGTCCGGCCAGGGACAGGACGATGCCGAGCACGATCGCGGCGGCGATCACGCCGGCGCCGATCCAGACCAGCAGCATCATGGACAGGACCATGCCGAATCCGATGAAGACCGATCCGAGCACCACGCCGTAGTTGAGCGTGTAGGCGGCCACGGTCTTGCCCTCGTTGTGGGGCGGGGGCGGCGGCACGGCATAGGTCTTGGTCATGATCCTTCTCCAGTCAGGGTCCCGGTCGGGGCCATTGTGCCACGTCATCGGGGGCGTATCGGTGAGGCACCACGGCGCCGGTGCCGGAGGTCGCAGGGAGGGTGAGCACGATCACCGCGCGGCGGTGGGCCCGGCATCGTCCGTCCCGGTGCTCGGGTCGTCCTCGACGCTCGGGTCCTCCCCGCGGGTCAGGGCATCCCAGGCGCCGGCGGGGTCCCGCTCCGGGTCCGCGGTGACGGCGACGGCGGCGCTGCGGAAGCGGGTGCGCACCGGCCAGGTGCGGCCGGCCAGCAGCACGACGATCCCGACCGCGGCGACCGCGAGCGACGGGATCAGGGTGAGCAGCGGCCAGGAGGTGGCCGTGGCCTGCACCTGTCCGCCGACGACCCCGGTGGCCGTGGCCGCGGCGGAGCCGGAGGCCCCGGTCGGGTCGAGGACCACCGCGAGGGCGGACCAGCCCGCTCCCAGTCCGGCGGCCAGGAGCACCGGGCCGGTGACGAAGCGGATCCAGATCGAGGACAGGGAGGTGGTCAGGGCGGCGGCCAGGGCCACCAGGCCGAGGGCGAGCACCGTCGGGGCGGCGTCCGAGCCGGTCACGGCCACCTCCTGGGCGGCGCCCGTGAGATCGGGGGCGGTGGCCTGGGCCCAGGTGGTGCGCGTGGCGCCGATCAGGGCGCCGCCGGCGACGGTGCCCGCGAGCACGGTCAGGCGGCGGCTCGGGGCCCGGCGGGGACGCGTCGGGGTCTCGGCGTCGGCCGGCGTCGGCGAGGACGGGGCGCTCATGCCGGACGCAGGGTGTCGGCGGAGGCGACGGCGCGCAGCGCTGCGGCCGCCTTGGACTGGGTCTCGCGGTATTCCATGGTGGCGTCGGAGTCCGCCACCACTCCCCCGCCGGCCTGGACGTGGGCGGTGCCGTCCTTGAGCACGGCGGTGCGGATGGCGATGGCCATGTCCATGTCCCCGGCGAAGTCGATGTACCCGACCGTCCCGCCGTACACCCCGCGGCGCACCGGCTCCAGGTGGTCGATGATCCGCATCGCCGAGGGTTTCGGCGCGCCGGAGAGGGTGCCGGCCGGGAAGGTGGCGCGCAGGGCGTCGTAGGCCAGGGCGTCGTCCCGGATGTGACCGGTGACGGTGGAGACGATGTGCTGGATGTGGCTGAAGCGCTGCAGGTGCATGAAGTCCCGCACCACCACGGTGCCCGGGTCGCAGAACTTCTGCAGGTCGTTGCGCGCGAGGTCGACCAGCATCAGGTGCTCGGAGCGCTCCTTGGGGTCCTCCAGCAGCTCGTTGCCGAGCCGTTCGTCCTCCTCCGGGGTGTCTCCGCGGGGGCGGGAGCCTGCGATGGGGTGGGTGGTCGCCGTGCGTCCGCGAACCGTCACCAGCGACTCGGGGCTCGCGCCGACGACGTCGATCGGGGCGCCCTCGGCATCGACGGTGCGCAGCAGATACATGTAGGGACTCGGGTTCATCCTGCGCAGCACCCGGTACACGTCCAGCGGATCGGCCGCGACGGGCAGGGAGAAGCGCTGCGAGGGGACGACCTGGAAGATGTCCCCGTCGATGATGTCGCGGACGGCCTCGTGCACGGCGCGCTCGTAGTCGAGCCGTGCGGTGCGGGCCTTGGGGTCGAGGTCGCGGACGGTCTCGTAGACCATCGCTCCGCTGCTCAGCGGGGTGCGCAGCCGCTCCCGCATCGCCTCCAGCCGGGCGACGGCGTCGTCGTAGGCGGCGTCGACCCCGTCGTCCGTGGCGTTGAGGTTCAGCGCGTTGGCGACCAGCACGACGGTGGAGTCGTGGGCGTCGTGGACCACGACGTCCTGGGCCAGGAGCATGGAGAGGTCCGGCAGTCCCACCTCGTCGGGCGGGGACTGTTCGAGCTTCTCCCAGTGACGGACCGCGTCGTAGGCGATGAAGCCGACCATGCCCCCGGAGAACGGCGGCAGGTGCTCCTGGCGGGAGGCGCGGAAGGCGCTGGTGACCGCGCTCAGCGCCTCGACGGGGCTGCCGTCGGTCGGGACTCCGGCGGGGACGTCGCCGCTCCAGTGGGCTCGACCCTCGCGTTCGGTGAGCACCGCGCGGGCGCGGGTGCCGACGATCGAGTAGCGGGAGGACCCTCCCTCCCCCGCCGATTCGAGCAGGAAGGTGCCCCGGTCGTCGCCGTCCGCGGCCAGGCGGCGGTACAGGGAGACGGGGGTGTCCTCGTCGGCGAGCAGGCGCACGCTGACCGGGACCACACGCTGGCGCGCCGCGAGGGCGCGGAAGGTCTCGCGGTCGGGCTGGATGCGGCCGAGGGCGTCGCCCTCGCGACCGGCCACCTGTTCGGGGTAGGCCTCGGCCTGTTCCCGAGGGTGCACACCGCTCGCGGCGATGTCCGGTGCGGTCAGGGGGAGGTCGCTCATGCAGTGCGCTCCGTAGGATCCAGGACGACGGCGCCGAGGTCGCCGCCGTCGAAGCAGGTGTCGGTGCCGCGGTGGCAGGCGGCGCCGACCTGGTCGACGCGGACCAGCAGGGTATCGCCGTCGCAGTCGATGGCGACAGAGCGCACCCACTGGACGTTCCCGCTGGTGTCGCCCTTGCGCCAGTACTCGGCGCGGGAGCGGGACCAGTAGGTGGCGCGCCCGGTGCTCAGGGTCCGGGCCAGCGCCTCGTCGTCCATCCACCCGACCATCAGCACGCGGTCATCGCTCGCATCCTGGACGACGGCGGTGATCAGGCCCGCCTCGTCGCGCTTCAGCCGCGCGACCAGCTCCGGGTCGAGACCGCGGGCGGGGGTGCTCGCGGCGCTCACAGGGCACGCTCCAGCTCCTGGGCGCGGTCGGTGCGCTCCCAGGTGAAGTCCGGCAGTTCGCGTCCGAAGTGGCCGTGCACCGAGGTCCGGGCGTAGATCGGGCGCAGCAGGTCCAGGGCGTCGATCAGCGCGGCGGGGCGCAGGTCGAAGACCTTGCGCACCGCGGCGGCGATCTGGTGGGCGGGCCGGTGCGCGGTGCCGAAGGTCTCGACGTACAGACCGACGGGTTCCGCGACCCCGATCGCGTAGGCGACCTGGACCTCGCAGCGGTCCGCGAGGCCCGCGGCGACGATGTTCTTGGCCACCCAGCGCATCGCGTAGGCGCCGGAGCGGTCCACCTTCGAGGGGTCCTTGCCGGAGAAGGCGCCGCCGCCGTGTCGGGCCATGCCGCCGTAGGTGTCGACGATGATCTTGCGGCCGGTCAGGCCGGCATCGCCCTTGGGCCCGCCGAGCACGAAGCGGCCGGAGGGGTTGATGTGGGTGGTGACGTCCGAGACGTCAAGGCCGAGATCGGCGAGGTCCTCGAGCACCGGGGCGATGACCACCTTCGCGATGCCCGGCGCGAGCTGGCTGCCCAGGTCGACGTCCTCGCTGTGCTGGGTGGAGACGACGACGGCCTCGACGCTGCGCGCCACGCCCTCCTCGTCGTAGCCGATCGAGACCTGGGTCTTGCCGTCCGGCCGCAGGTAGGGAAGGACCCCGTCGTGCCGCGCGGTCGAGAGGTTCGCGGTGAGGCGGTGGGCGGCGTGGATCGGCAGCGGCATCAGCTCGGGGGTGTCGTGGCAGGCGTACCCGAACATCAGGCCCTGGTCACCGGCGCCGAGGCGGGCGAAGGCCTCCGCGGCCGCGTCGCCGCGGGACTCGAAGGAGGTGTCCACGCCCTGGGCGATGTCCGGGGACTGTGCGCCGATGGAGACCTCGATGCCGCAGGAATCGGCGTCGAATCCCTTCTCGGAGGAGTCGTAGCCGATCCCGCGGATCACGTCGCGCACGATGGTCGCGACGTCGCTGTACCCGGTGGTGCGGACCTCCCCGGCGACGTGGACGAGACCGGTGGTCACCATGGTCTCGACGGCCACGCGGGCGCCGCGGTCCTGGGTCAGCAGGTCGTCGAGGATCGCATCCGAGATCTGGTCGCAGATCTTGTCCGGGTGGCCCTCGGTGACCGACTCCGATGTGAAGGTGCGCAGCTCGCTGGAGGTCATGCCGACCAGGATACGGGCGGCAGCACCGAGGTGAGCTCGTCGAGCACGGCGTGGGCGACGGCTGTCTTGGACCCCGCGGCCTCGGCGATCTCCTGCCCCTGGCGATCCAGGATGCGCACGGCGTTGTGCGAGGAGCCGAACACCCCGGCGGTGATGTCGTTGAAGACCAGCAGATCGGCCCCCTTGCGACGAGCCTTGTCCCGGGCCAGCTCGAGGGCGGAGCTGCCGTTCCCGCCGGTCTCGGCGGCGAAGCCCACGATCGCGGGGCCCGCGGCGTCCCCGCGGTCCAGGACGCTGGAGCGAAGGATGTCCTCGGTGCGGCGCAGGGCGATCCGTGGCACCGAGTCCTCATCGGCGTCATCCTTCTTGATCTTCTCCCCCGCCCGCTCGGCCGCCGTGAAATCAGCCACAGCAGCGGCCATGACCAGGGCATCGACCCGTCCGCGGTGCTCGGCGACGGCATCAGCGAGCTCGCCGGCGCTGCGGACGTCGAGACGGCTGGCGCCCGGCGGGGTCTCGAGGTCGACCGAGGCCGCGGCCAGACGCACCCGGGCGCCGCGCACGAGGGCGGCGTGAGCGAGGGCCCAACCCTGCAGACCCGAGGAATGGTTGGCGAGGAAACGGACCGGGTCGAGATCCTCGCGGGTGCCGCCCGCGGTGATCAGCAGCTCGCGGCCGACCAGGTCGCGCAGCACGCCGCCCCGCTGGTCACGAGGGGCGGCGATCGCGGCGCGGGCCGACTCGAGCAGCGCCTCGGGCTCGGGCAGGCGTCCGGGCCCCGAATCCGGCCCCGTGAGGCGGCCCACGGCCGGCTCGAGCACGGTGATGCCGCGCTCGCGCAGCTCGCGGACGTTCTCGAGCGTGGAGGGATGCTCCCACATCTCGGTGTGCATCGCCGGGGCCACGACCACGGGGGCTCGCGTGACCAGCAGCGAGGCGGTGAGCAGGTCGTCGGCGCGCCCGATGCGCATCCGTGCGAGCAGGTCGGCGGTGGCCGGTGCGATCACGACCAGGTCGGCCTCCTGGCCGTAGCGCACGTGCGCCACCTCCTCGACGTCCTCGAAGACGGAGGTGAGGACACGGTGGTGGCTGAGCGCCTCCCAGGTCGCGGCGCCCACGAACTCGAGGGAGGCGGCGGTGGGCAGCACGCGGACATCGGCGCCGGAACCGACAAGACCGCGCACCAGGTGCGCGGTCTTGTAGGCGGCGATCCCGCCCCCGACGCCGACCAGCACGCGGGCACCCTCGAGGGTGCGCGGCACGGAACTCATCGGGCCTCCCAGGGGCAGGCAGGGATCAGGGGGCGATCAGAAGGAGAAGTCGGTCGGCGGGATCTCCGGGGCGTCGTCGCCGAGCTTGAGCGGAGCCGGAGCGTTCGGATCGGGCTCGTTCTGCGCGGCGTACTCGGCCTCGTCGATCTCGCGGACCGTCAGCAGACCCTCGTCGATCTCGCGGAGCGCGATCGACAGCGGCTTCTCCTGGTTCTCGACGTCCACCAGCGGGCCGACGAACTCGAGCAGGCCCTCGGAGAGCTGCGAGTAGTAGGCGTTGATCTGGCGGGCGCGCTGGGAGCCGTAGAGCACCAGCGCGTACTTGGAGTCGACGGTCTCCAGGAGACGGTCGATCGGGGGGTTCGTGATGCCTTCGGGCTGAGCGACTGTTCCGGCCACGGATGTCCCTTCGAGAGTTTCGGCGTGCGACGTCCCAGGATACGCCCTCGAGCGGTGCGAGGGCGAGGGGTCCGGCGCGCGGTTCAGGTGAGGTCGCGCACGCCCAGCAGGGCGGCGAGCTCCGCGGTGGCGCGCAGCACCTCGTCGTTGACGATGGTGACGTCGAACTCGCTCTCGGCGGCGAGCTCGCGGCGCGCGGTCAGAAGGCGACGCTCGCGCTCTTCGGCGGTCTCGGTGCCCCGGCCCACGAGACGCTCGACGAGCGACTCCCAGCTGGGCGGGGCGAGGAAGACGAAGCGTGCCTCGGGGACCGTGCGACGGATCTGCCGGGCGCCGGCGAGGTCGATCTCCAGCAGCACCGGGTGACCGTCCGCGACGGCCTCGTCGACCGGACCGCGGGGCGTGCCGTAGCGGTGGCGGCCGTGGACGGTGGCCCACTCGAGCATCTGGTCGGTCTCGACCAGGCGGGTGAACTCGTCCTCGCTCACGAAGCGGTAGTGCACGCCGTCGACCTCACCGGGTCGGGGCGGGCGGGTGGTCGCCGAGACGGAGAGCCAGATCTGCGGGTACTGCTCACGGATCTTGGCGGAGACCGTGCCCTTGCCGACCGCGGTGGGGCCGGCCAGGACAGTCACCGGGGCCGGTGCCGTGTCGGCACCGGCCCGGTGGGGTCCGGTCACTCGGAGAAGTGGGCGACGAGCTTCTCCGCCTGGTGGGAGCCGAGCCCGCGGATCTTGCGGGAGGGGGAGATGCCGATCTCCTCCATGATCTGCTGGGCCTTCACCTTGCCGACGCCCGGGAGGGCTTCGAGCAGGGCGGCGACACGGAGACGACCGACGATCTCGTTGGTCTCGGCCTCGTCGAGGACCTTCTTGATCTCCTTGCCGCGACGGCCGGCGCTGTCCTTGAGCCGGGCCTTGATGGCCGCGCGCTCACGACGAGCCTCGGCGGCCTTCTTCAGGGCCTCGGCCCGCTGCTCAGGGGTGAGGGGAGGGAGAGCCACAGTTCTTACCTCAGTTCTCTTGCTGGTGACGGGCGGGGACCGGAAGGCTCCCGCTGTTCGAAGAGCGTAACCCCCATGGCGTGTCCGAGCCCACTTCTGACACGCACAATCCCAGGTCCGGTGCGGTTCGGGGCCGATTCGGGGCCCTCTCGGAAGCACTCCGGAGGCCCCGCACGGGTGGGATCGGCGGACCGGGACGGACCGCTGCGCGGGTCAGCTGTACTGTGCGCGCAGCTGGTGGACCCGGGCCCTCACAGCCGTCGGGTCCGGCCCGACCGACAGGATCCCGCGGGACAGCGAAACCAGCACGTGACCTGCACTGTCACCGAACACCTCAGGCATCTGCGCAGGTCCGGCGCCCTGGGCTCCGAATCCAGGGGCGAGCAGCGGCGCCGAGGGGGCTGCGCGGTCGAGGCCGAGCCGTCGATAGGCGTCCCCGACCGTCGCGCCGACGACCAGGCCGATGCTCCCCCACTCCCCCGGCGCGCCGGATCCGAGATCCTCGGCGTGTCGCGCGATCTCTCGTGCCACCGGCGTGTCATCGACGGTGGCGGCGTGCTGGACCTGCGGCCCGTCGGGATTGGAGGTCAGGGCGAGCAGGAACACTCCCTTGCCGTGCTCGAGCGCGAGCCGGATGGCGGGGTCCGTGGATCCGGCCCCGAGATAGGGGCTGACGGTGATGGCGTCCGCCTCGAGCGGGGCCCCCGGACGCAGATGCGCCTCGGCATAGGCCGCCATGGTGGAGCCGATGTCTCCCCGCTTGACGTCCAGGATGCTCAGCACCCCGCGGGCGCTGGCGGCGGCGAGGAGCTCCTCGAGCACCGCGACGCCGGCGGCGCCGTGGCGCTCGAAGAAGGCCGACTGCGGCTTGATCGCGCAGACCTCTCCCGCGACGGCGTCCAGCGCCGTGCGGGAGAACGCGGCCAGTCCCTCCGGCGTGTCCGACAGTCCCCAGGCCTCCAGCAGGGAGGCGTGGGGATCGATGCCGGCGACGATCCGACCATGGGCGGCGACCGCGTCGCGCAGCCGGGCCCCGAAGGCGGTGGACGCCGCGCTCATGCGCCCGCCAGGGCGGCACGGCCCTCGACGAGTCGACGGGTGTGCTCCTGGAGGCTGCCCACCTCGAAGGGCTCCACGGGATGCGCCTCGATCGCCTGTACGGCGGCCTGGAACTCCTGCAGCGTCGTGATCATGGGCACGTCCATGCTGGTCGCGGCAGCTCGGATGGCGTAGCCGTCCACTCGTGCGTTCGATCCGGAGGGGGTGTTCAGCACCAGGGCGACCTCGCCGTTCTCGACCAGCTCGATGACGCTCGCCCCGTCCCCCGTCTCCGAGGCCTTGCGCAGGACCGTGCAGGGGATGCCCGAGCGACGCAGCACCCGGCCGGTGCCGGCGGTGGTGAGGATGTCGAAGCCGAGGGCGGCCAGACGCGCCACGGGCAGGGCGAGCGCGCGCTTGTCGGCGTCGGCGACGGAGACGAACACGCTGCCGGTGGCGGGCAGCCCCTGGCCGGAGATCGCCAGCTGGGACTTCGCGAAGGCCAGGGGGAAGGTGGTGTCTAGGCCCATCACCTCGCCGGTCGAGCGCATCTCGGGGCCGAGCACCGAGTCCACCGCGCGTCCGTCAGGGGTGCGGAAGCGCTTGAAGGGCAGCACGGCCTCCTTCACGGCGATGGGAGCGTCGTCGGGGAGGTCGGCACCGTCGCCGTGGGCCGGCAGCAGCCCGGCCTTCCGCAGCTGGGCGATCGACTCCCCCGCCATCACCCGGGCCGCGGCCTGTGCCAGCGGGACCCCGGTGGCCTTGGCGACGAAGGGCACCGTGCGGGAGGCGCGCGGGTTGGCCTCCAGGACGTACAGGATGCCCTGGGCCAGGGCGTACTGGACGTTGAGCAGCCCGCGCACACCCACGCCCTCGGCGATCCCGCGGGTGGAGGCGCGGATGCGCTCCAGGACCGTGTCGGACAGCGAGACCGGCGGCAGGGTGCATGCCGAGTCGCCGGAGTGGATGCCGGCCTCCTCGATGTGCTCCATGACGCCGCCGAGGTAGAGGTCCTCGCCGTCGAACAGGGCGTCGACGTCGATCTCGATGGCGGTGTCCAGGAAGCTGTCGATGAGGATCGGAGCGTCCGCGCGGCCGCCGTCGGGGAGGTTGCGGCTGACGTAGTCGACCAGGCCCTCCTGGTCGTAGACGATCTCCATGCCGCGTCCGCCGAGGACGTAGCTGGGGCGCACGAGCACCGGGTAGCCGACCTCCGCGGCGACGTCGCGGGCGTCCTGCAGCCCCCAGGCGGTGCCGTAGGGCGGCGCGGGCAGGTCGGCGTCGGCCAGGACGGCCCCGAAGTGGCCGCGGTCCTCGGCGAGGTCGATCGCCGACGGACTGGTGCCGATGATCGGCAGCCCGGCCTCCTGCAGCCGTCCGGCCAGTCCCAGCGGGGTCTGGCCGCCGAGCTGGACGATCACCCCGGCAACGGGACCGGCCGCCTTCTCCGCCTCGTACACCTCGACGACGTCCTCGAAGGTCAGCGGCTCGAAGTAGAGGCGGTCGGCGATGTCGTAGTCGGTCGAGACCGTCTCGGGGTTGCAGTTGACCATGACGGTCTCGTAGCCGCCGCCGGGCAGGTCGCGGTCGCCGAGCGCGAGCGCGGCGTGGACGCAGGAGTAGTCGAACTCGATGCCCTGGCCGATGCGGTTCGGGCCCGAGCCCAGGATCAGGATCGCGGGGCGCTCGCGCGGCTCGACCTCGGTCTCCTGGTCGTAGCTCGAGTAGTGGTACGGCGTGGCCGAGGCGAACTCGGCGGCGCAGGTGTCGACCGTCTTGAAGACCGGGTTGATGCCGAGCGCCTCGCGCACGCCCTTGACCACGTCGCCGTGCTGACCGCGCAGGCGACCGATCTGGTCGTCGGACAGGCCGTGGCGCTTGGCCAGCGCCAGCAGCGGGGCATCGAGCACCTCGGAGCCGCGCACCTCGGCGGCGATCTCGGCCATCAGCAGCATCTGGTCGAGGAACCAGCGGTCGATCCACGTCGCCTCGACCAGACGGTCGAGCGTCTCCGCGGGGGCGACGACGCCTTCGGCCGCGGCCCACAGGATGCGGGAGATGGTCACCAGACGGGTGGCCGTGGGCGTGCGCACCTCCTCCAGCAGCGTCGCCACCTCGGCGGCGGACGGCGGAGCGCCCTCGTAGGTCGGGGCGGCGCCCTTGACGTCGATCGAGCGCTGGGCCTTGCCGAGCGCCTCGGTGAAGTTCCGCCCCAGGGCCATCGCCTCGCCGACGGACTTCATGGTGGTCGTCAGCGTCGGGTCCGCCGCCGGGAACTTCTCGAAGGCGAAGCGCGGCACCTTCACCACGACGTAGTCCAGCGCCGGTTCGAAGCTGGCCGGGGTGGTGCCGGTGATGTCGTTGCGGATCTCGTCGAGCGAGTAGCCGATGGCCAGGCGGGCGGCGATCTTCGCGATCGGGAAGCCGGTGGCCTTCGAGGCCAGGGCCGAGGAGCGGGAGACCCGAGGGTTCATCTCGATGACGACCACGCGCCCGGTCTCGGGGTGGGTCGCGAACTGCACGTTGCACCCGCCGGTGTCGACACCGACCTCGCGGATGATGCCGATGCCGAGGTCACGCAGCCGCTGCATCTCGACGTCGGTGAGGGTGAGCGCCGGGGCGACGGTCACCGAGTCGCCGGTGTGCACACCGACGGCGTCGACGTTCTCGATGGAGCAGACCACCACGCAGTTGTCGTTGTGGTCGCGCATCAGCTCGAGCTCGAACTCCTTCCAGCCCAGGATGGACTCCTCGAGGAGCACCTCGGTGGTCGGCGAATAGTGCAGGCCGTCCCCGCCGATGCGACGCAGGTCCGCCTCGTCGTAGGCCATGCCGGAGCCGAGGCCGCCCATGGTGAAGCTGGGGCGGACCACCATGGGGTAGCCGAGCTCCTCGGCGCCCTCCAGCAGGTCGTCCATGCTGTGGCAGATCTTCGAGCGCGCGGACTCGCCGCCGACGCGGTCGACGACCTCCTTGAACAGCTGACGGTCCTCCGCCTTGTTGATCGCGTCGAGGCTGGCACCGATCATCTCGACCCCGAACTCCTCGAGGGTGCCGCTGCGGGCCAGGGCGATGGCGGCGTTCAGCGCCGTCTGCCCGCCCAGGGTCGGCAGCAGGGCGTCGGGGCGCTCGGCGGCGATGATCGAGCGGATGATGTCGGGGTCGATCGGCTCGACGTAGGTGGCATCGGCGATGTCCGGATCGGTCATGATCGTCGCCGGGTTCGAGTTGACGAGGATGACCCGCAGGCCCTCTTCGCGCAGCACGCGGCAGGCCTGGGTGCCGGAGTAGTCGAACTCGGCGGCCTGGCCGATGACGATCGGGCCGGAGCCGATGACGAGGACGGAGGAGATGTCGGGACGACGGGGCATCAGGACTCCTTCTGCGAGGACGGGAGGTGCGGGGCGGCGGCGGTGTCAGCAGACCCGCCGCGTCGCTCGGCCACGAGGTCCACGAGACGATCGAAGAGGTAGGAGGCGTCGTGCGGTCCGCCGGCGGCCTCGGGGTGGTACTGGACGGAGTAGGCGGGCCGGTCCAGGCAGCGGATGCCCTCCACGACGTCGTCGTTGAGGCCGACGTGGGTGACGACGACCCGGCCGTAGCGGCCGCCGCGGTACGGGGCGAGGTGCTCGCCCTGGAGCGGGACGTCGACGGCGAAGCCGTGGTTGTGGGCGGTGATCTCGACCTTCCCGGTCTCGCGGTCCAGCACGGGCTGGTTGATGCCACGGTGGCCGAACTTCAGCTTGTAGGTGTCGAAGCCGAGCGCCCGGCCCAGCAGCTGGTTGCCGAAGCAGATGCCGAAGAAGGGCACGCCCGCGTCCAGGACGCCGCGCAGCAGCTCCACCTGGGCGTCCGCCGCAGCGGGGTCCCCGGGGCCGTTGGAGAAGAACACGGCGTCGGGGGCGACGGCCAGCAGCTCCTCGAGGGTGGAGGTCGCCGGCAGCAGGTGGACCCGCAGGCCGCGGGAGAGCATGCTGCGCGGCGAGGCGCCCTTGATGCCGAGGTCGACGGCGGCGACGGTGCCGATCGCCTCCCCCTCGGGCTCGAGGACGACGGGCTGGGCGATGGTCACCTCCTCGACGAAGCTGGCGCCGCTCATCGCGGGTTGGGCGCGCACCGTCTCCAGCAGCTCCTGCTCGGAGGCGTCCAGGGCCGCCCCGGAGAAGACGCCGCCGCGCATCGAGCCGACCTCGCGCAGGATGCGGGTGAGCATGCGGGTGTCGATGTCGCTGATGCCGACGACGTCGCTGCTCGTCAGCAGGTCGTCGAGGGACTGCTCGGCGCGGTGGCTGGAGACGATGCGGCTGGCATCTCGCACGGCGTACCCGCGCACCCAGAGCTTGCGGGACTCCATGTCCTGGGCGTTCGCCCCCGTGTTGCCGATGTGGGGCGCGGTCTGCACGACGATCTGTCCGGCGTAGGAGGGGTCGGTGAGGGTCTCCTGGTACCCGGTCATGCCGGTGGTGAAGACGACCTCGCCCAGCCGGGAGCCGCGGGCGCCGTAAGCGGAGCCGCGCAGGACGGTGCCGTCCTCGAGGACCAGCAGCGCCCGCTCGGCTCGGGCACGGGAGGCGGTGGGGCGGGCGGAGGATGCCGGTGTCGGGGACGGGGGCGGGGCAGAGGCGGTCATGAGTGCTCCTTCCGGGAGAGCAGGAGGTCGTGGTCCTCGCGTCGGGCGAGGCGCAGACCGGTGTCGAGGAGCTGGTCGCCGAGGCGCCAGCGGAGGATGAGGACGCCGTCGCCGCCGATGAACTTGCCGGCCATGCCGGGTCCGGCGGTGACCTCCTCGACGGCCGAGGCGGGGACGGTGAGGGCGTCGGTCCCCTCCCGGTCGATGTGCCAGGTGCCGTCGGAGCCGACGGCGACCTCGGCCGCGGCGCGCTGGCCGAGGGAGTGGGCGACGACGCGCTCGAGCGGACGACCGGCGAGCACCGTGCAGACGTAGGTCGCCGCCAGGGGCCCGGTCTCCGTGTCCTCGCCGAGCTCGGGAAGCGTCGCCGTGGACGGGGCGGGAAGACACTGCTGGGAGCGCCCTCGGCGCCGCCAGCCCCGGGCCATCAGCACCAGGATCACGACGAACAGGGCGGCCAGGGCGAGGACCGGCACCAGCTGGTCCATCAGCGGTTCACCACGGCGCCGTCGCGCACGGTGGCGCGGCCGTCGAGCACCGTCAGCCGATTCGTCCCGGGCAGCTCGAGACCGGCGAAGGGCGAGTTCCGGCCGCGGGAGGCGTGCTCGGTCGGGTCGGCCGGGCGCTTCGGGCGCGGGTCCCACACCAGCAGGTGCGCAGGGGCGCCGGGGGCGAGCGGGCGCCCCTGGTACTGATCGCGCCCGATCTCTGCGGGCTTCTCGGACAGCACCCGGGCGACGTCCCGCCAGGTCAGCCGGCCCGGATCGACCATGGTGTGCTGGACGAGGGAGAGGGCCGTCTCGAGGCCGGTCATCCCCATCGCGGCCTGATCCCATTCGCGGTCCTTGGCGTCGCGCGGGTGGGGCGCGTGATCGGTGGCGACGATGTCGATGGTGCCGTCGGCGAGGCCCTCGCGGACCGCCTCGACGTCCTCGGCGGTGCGCAGGGGCGGATTCACCTTGAACACGGGATCGAAGCGGCGCACGGTCTCGTCGGTCAGCAGCAGGTGGTGCGGCGTGACCTCGGCGGTCACCGCGATGCCGCGCTGCTTGGCCCACCGCACGATGTCGACGCTGCCTGCCGTGGACAGGTGGCACACGTGCAGGCGCGAGCCGACGTGCTGCGCCAGCAGCACGTCGCGGGCGATGATCGACTCCTCGGCGACGGCGGGCCAGCCGGACAGCCCGAGCTCGGCGGAGACGACGCCCTCGTGCATCTGGGCGCCCTCGGTCAGCCGCGGGTCCTGGGCGTGCTGTGCGATGACGCCGTCGAAGGACTTCACGTACTCCAGAGCACGGCGCATCAGCACGGGATCATGCACGCACTTGCCGTCGTCGCTGAACACACGGACCTGAGCGCGGGAGTTCGCCATCGCATCCAGCTCGGCGAGCCGCTCACCCGCCAGACCCACGGTCACGGCGCCGACGGGGCGGACGGCGCACCAGCCGGCGGTCTCGCCGCGGCGGGCGACCTGCTCGACCACGCCGGCGGTGTCGGCCACGGGCATGGTGTTGGCCATCGCGTGCACGGCGGTGAAGCCCCCGCGGGCGGCGGCCCGGGTACCGGTCTCGACCGTCTCGGCCTCCTCCCCGCCGGGTTCGCGCAGGTGGGTGTGGAGGTCCACCAGGCCGGGGAGCACGATGCAGCCGTCGGCCTCGACGATCTCGGCGCCGACGGGGGCCTCGAGATCGGGGCCGACGGACTCGATCCGGCCGCCGACCAGGAGCAGGTCCGCCACGGTCTCGCCGTAGGGCCGGCCCCCTCGGATCAGCAGCGCAGCGGCTTCGCCGCCCGCGCCGGGTGAGCTCTGTGCGTGGGTCTCAGGTCTCACGGGGAGCCTCCCGGGCGTCGGTGGCGAGCAGATGATAGAGGACGGCCATGCGCACGAACACGCCGGAGGCGACCTGCTCGACGATCACGCTGCGCGGGGAATCGGCGACGTCGCCGGCGATCTCGAAGCCGCGGTTCATGGGGCCGGGGTGCAGGACGATCGCGTGCGGTGGCAGGGAGTCGGCGCGGGCGGTGCTCAGCCCGTAGCGACGCGAGTACTCCCCCGCGGTGGGGAAGAAGCCGCCGCCGATCATGCGCTCGCTCTGGACGCGCAGCATCATGACCGCGTCGGGCCCGCTCGCGAGGGCTTCGTCGAGGTCGTAGACGATCTCGCAGGGCCAGGCGCCCGCACCGACCGGCACCAGGGCCGGCGGCGCGACCAGGGTCACGCGGGCGCCGAGCAGCGTCAGCAGCAGCACGTTCGAGCGCGCCACCCGCGAGTGCAGGATGTCGCCGACGATCACCACGTGCAGGCCGTCCAGGCCTGCGTCCGCGGCCCCGGGGCGCAGATGGCGGCGCAGGGTGAAGGCGTCGAGCATCGCCTGGGTGGGGTGCTCGTGGGCCCCGTCGCCGGCGTTGACGATGGGCTGGTCGATCCAGCCGGCATGGGCCAGCAGGTGGGCGGCGCCGGAGGAGCCGGAGCGCACCACGACCGCATCCGCCCCCATGGCCTGCAGCGTCAGGGCGGTGTCCTTGAGGGACTCGCCCTTGGAGACGCTCGAGCCCTTGGCGGAGAAGTTGATGACGTCGGCCGAGAGGCGCTTGGCGGCGGCCTCGAAGCTGATCCGGGTGCGGGTGGAGTCCTCGAAGAAGAGGTTCACCACGGTGGTGCCCACCAGGGTGGGCAGCTTGCGGATCGAGCGGGACTGGGTCTCGGCCATGTGCTCGGCCGTGGCCAGCACCGAGATCGCCTCGGCGCGTTCGAGATCGGCGATGGAGATGAAGTGCCTCATGCGCGCTCTCCGTCCGGCCGGTCCGACCGGTCCCTCGTCGGGGCGTCGGGGCGGACGATGTCCACCGCGTCCGTGCCGTCGGTCTCGGTGAGCTGGACGTGCACCCGCTCGTTGCGGGAGGTGGGGAGGTTCTTGCCGACGTGGTCGGCCCGGATCGGCAGCTGCCGGTGGCCGCGGTCGACGAGCACGGCCAGCCGGACCGCGGTCGGGCGGCCGATGGCGCCGAGGGCGTCCAGGGCGGCGCGGACGGTGCGGCCCGAGTACAGCACGTCGTCGACCAGCACCACGGTGCGGCCGTCGATCCCCGCCCGCGGGATCCGAGTGGGGCTCGGGGCGCGCGTGGGATTGTGCCGCAGGTCGTCGCGGTACAGGGTGATGTCGAGGGAGCCCGCCAGGGCGTCGAGCGGGCGGTCGTCGCCCTCGGCCCGGATGATCTGCTCCGCGAGTCGGTGGGCCAGGGGGACGCCGCGGTGCGGGATGCCCAGGAGCACGAGATCGTCGGCGCCGTGGCCGCTCTCGAGGATCTCGTGGGCGATGCGGGTCAGGGCTCGGCGGATCTCGTCCGCGCCGAGCACGCGGGAGCGCTGCTCGTCGGAGGGGTCCTCGGGCCCGGACGTCGCCGGGGGTCGCTGGTCGTGCATGGTTCTCTCCCTTCCACGCCTCACGGGACGTGTCGTTAAAGGGTGTGGTTGCTCAGGTGAGCCGTCGCGAGTCTACGGGGTCCGTCGGATCGCCGCGGGGGCGACCATCCCTCGGACGGCTCCGAGGTCCCGGACGGCGCTGAGCGGTGGGTCAGGTCAGCAGGCCGCGGACATCGGCCAGGCGCTGCAGCAGGCCGTTGACGAAGCGCGGCGAGTCGTCGGTCGAGAGCACTTCGGCGATCTTCGTGTACTCGCCGATGATCGCTCCCCGACCGGTCTCGTCCGCGCCGTACAGCACCTCGGCGCTGCCCAGGCGGAGGATCGCGCGGTCCACGGCGGGCATCCGGCGCAGGGGCCAGTCCCGCGAGTGGGTCGCGATGTCCTCGTCGATGTCCTGCGCCTGCGGGGCGTAGAGCTCGACCAGGTCGCGCGCGGGCTGGGGCAGCGGGCTCTGGGCGGCGGTGCGCCGGATCCGCTCGGCGAGGACGTCGAGCACGTCGAGGTCCCGGGCATCGGCCTCGAAGAGCACGTCGAGGGCGCGGATGCGATCGCGCGAGCGCCGGTGGAGCCGGTCGGTGACCGCCGGCACCGTGCGCTCGAACTCGACCTCGGCCCCCTCCCGCCGCGGGAGGGGGAGGCCGGTGCCGCGCCCGGCGGACGGGACGTCGGCGTCGTCAGGGCCGGTCACCTCAGGCTCGCTCCTTGTACTCGCCGGTGGCCGTGCTGACCTTGACCTGGTCGCCCTCGTTCAGGAACAGGGGCACCTGGATCTCGCGTCCTGTCTCCAGGGTCGCGGGCTTGGTGCCGCCGCTGGAACGGTCGCCCTGCAGGCCCGGCTCCGTCGTCGTCACGGTGAGCACGACGTTCGCGGGCAGCTCGACGAACAGCGGTGCTTCCTCGTGGAACGCGACGACGACGTCCTGGTTCTCCGTCATGAAGTCCTTGGTGTCGCCGACGGTCTCCGGGGAAAGGCTGATCTGCTCGTAGTCGGAGGCGTCCATGAAGACGAAGTCGGTGCCGTCGTTGTACAGGTACTGCATGTCGCGGCGGTCGACCGTCGCGGTCTCGACCTTCATCCCCGCGTTGAACGTCTTGTCGACGCCCTTGCCGGACATCACGTTCTTCAGCTTGGTGCGCACGAAGGCAGGGCCCTTGCCGGGCTTCACGTGCTGGAACTCGACCACGCTCCACAGCTGCTTGTCCAGAACGAGCACCATCCCGTTCTTCAGATCGTTCGTCGTCGCCATGAGTCTCCTCGGTTGTCGTCGGGGCGACCCCAGGGTACAGCGCGCTCACGCGCGTTCCGGCGGATGCGCGGACCTCACCGCGTCGACGTGAGGTCGATCATGCTCAGCAGGCGCACGGCCAGCGGATGGGCCGCGCTCTCCTCGCGCCAGCCGCTGGTGCGCACGGCCCGGGAGACGGTCTGCTGGGTCACGCCGAGCCGCTGTGCGAGCTGCGCCTGGGTCGCCCCGGGGTCCTCGCGCAGAGCTCGCACGGCCTGCCATTGCCCGCGATTGCGGGTGCGGACCATCCAGCCGATCAGCCGCAGCACCGCCTCGGCGTCCTCGGCCGTCCCGCGCTGGCGCTGGTCGGCGGCGCGCACCTCGATCGCCACGCCGGAGGTGGTCCGGGCGCCGCCCGCTGCCGCGGCGGCGGCCTCGACCGCCGGCCCCGCCAGCTCGCGGACGGAGCCGGGCAGTGGACGGTCGACGGCCCCGATCCCGAGGCCGATCCGCCACGGTCCCTCCTCGCGAGCGCGCAGCAGCGCATCGAGCGCGTCCTCGGCCCGGGAGGCCACCGCCAGGACCTCGGGCCCCGCCGTGCGTTCTGCGGGACGCGCGAGCGGGACGGCTTCCAGGGTGTCCAGCAGCGCCGGCACCGGGTCGGAGCCTGTCCGGGCGCGCACCGCGGTGCCGGAGAGGGACAGGACGAACATGCGGATCTCACTCTCCGGCGCTGCGATCGCGACGCCCTGACGACGTGCTGGTATCAGCGGAAACCCGCTGTTCTCGATCATACAGCCATGACTCGCTGAGGCGTGGGATGCGCTGCCGCACACCGCCGACGACGGAGCGCCGACCGAGAACCGACGGCGAGGCGCCGGGTGTGCGACCGGTGGGGGCCGGGTGGACGACGGGTGGGGCCGGGTCGACGACGGGTAGGGGCCGGGTGGGGCCGGGTCGACGACGGGTAGGGGCCGGGTGGGGCCGGGTGGGCGACGGGTAGGCGCCGGAGAACCGCTTCCGCTGCGACACGCCGCCGTGGCGCCACCCGAACCGTCGATCCGCACCACTGGCGGGCCATATCGAGGGAATCGACGCCGCGACACGGGCGCGGTTCGCAGCAGGCCGAGGTCAGCCGTGGTGCGGAGACGGCCGGTGGTGCGGAGCAGGCGGAGCGCGGCAAGCACGCGGCGCGGCTGGGCACACGGTGCAGTTGGGCACACGGTGCAGGTGGGCACACGGCGCGGCCCGGCACGCGGCGCGGCCCGACACGCGACGCGGGTGGGCACGCGGTGCGGGTGGGCACGCCGCGCGCCCTCCCCGCCAGGTGGGCTCAAGCCAGCTCGACGAGCTCCTGGTACTCCGCGTTCCACAGGTCCTCGACGGCGTCGGGCATCATCAGCACGCGCTCCGGGGAGAGGGAGGACACCGCGCCGGCATCGTGGGAGACCAGCACCACCGCGCCCTCGAAGGCCGCGAGCGCTCCGAGGATCTCCTCGCGGCTGGCGGGATCGAGGTTGTTCGTCGGCTCGTCCAGCAGCAGCACGTTCGCGCTGGAGACCACGAGGGCGGCCAGGGCGAGACGGGTCTTCTCGCCGCCCGAGAGCACGTGGGTGGGCTTGTGGACGTCGTCCCCGGTGAACAGGAAGGAGCCGAGGATCTTGCGGGCCTCGACCTCGGGCAGCTCGTAGGCCGCCGTCATCATGTTCTCCAGCACGGTGCGTTCGAGGTCGAGCGTCTCGTGCTCCTGGGCGTAGTAGCCGACCCGGAGTCCGTGACCGGGCAGGATCCCGCCGGTGTCCGGCTGATCGACGCCGGCGAGGATCCGCAGCAGAGTGGTCTTGCCCGCGCCGTTCAGACCCAGGACCACCACGCGGGATCCGCGGTCGATCGCGAGGTCCACCCCGGCGAAGATCTCGAGGCTGCCGTAGGACTTCGAGAGGTCCTGCGCCATCAGCGGGGTCTTGCCGCAGGGGGCGGGCTTGGGGAAGCGCAGGGAGGCGACGCGGTCCTGCTGCCGCTCCCCCTCGACCCCGTCCATCATCCGCTCGGCGCGCTTGAGCATGTTCTGCGCGGCGACGGCCTTGGTGGCCTTGGCGCGCATCTTCTCCGCCTGGGCGGTCAGGGCGGTCGCCTTCTTCGCGGCGTTCTGGTGCTCCCGCTTGCGACGCTTCTCGTCGTCCTCGCGCTGGCGCTGGTACAGCTTCCAGCCCATGTTGTACATGTCGATCACGGAGCGGTTCGCGTCGAGGTAGAAGACCCTGTTGACGACGTGCTCGACGATCTCCAGGTCGTGGCTGATGACGATCAGTCCGCCCCGGTAGGTCATGAGGTACTCGCGCAGCCAGACGATCGAGTCGGCGTCGAGGTGGTTGGTGGGCTCGTCCAGGATCATGGTCGAGGCCTGGGAGAACAGGATCCGGGCGAGCTCGACCCGGCGGCGCTGGCCCCCGGAGAGGGTGCCCAGCGCCTGGTCGAGCAGACGGTTGGGGAGGCCGAGGTTGGCGGACATCCGCTTGGCCTCCGCCTCGGCGGCGTAGCCGCCGACGGCATCGAGCTCGGCCTCCAGCCGCGGGTAGCGGTTCATGGCCTTCTCGCGGCGAGCCTCGGACAAGCTCATGTCGCCCATCTCCTCCTCGGCGCGGCGGAGCCGGCGCAGCACGCCGTCGAGGCCGCGGGCGGAGAGGATGCGCGCGATCACCGATTCGGAGTCGTCGCCGCTGTGGGTGTCCTGAGGCAGGTAACCGAGCTCGCCGGTCACCTCGACCGAGCCCTCCGAGGGCTCCAGGATGCCGGCGAGCACCTTCGTCAGAGTCGTCTTGCCGGCACCGTTGCGGCCCACCAGGCCGACGCGATCGCCGTCGTTGACCCGGAAGGAGACATCGCTCATGAGCAACCGGGCACCGACGCGGATGGCGAGGTCGTGCGCGGTGATCACAGGATCGTTCTCCTCAAGGTCGCAAGGTCGTCGGGGGCGGGCGGTCGATGGCCCGCAGAGCCGGGGCCCGAGCAGCGGTGGCGACCCGGGACGGAGCCGGGACGAGTCTAGGTGCGCAGGCTCCCGACAGCCTCCGAAATGTGCTCGACGGTGCCACGGACCACAGTCACCGGGCGCGTCGGCGGCACCCCGCACGGGATGGCCACCGTGTCGAGCGACATCCACGGGGTCCAGGTGCGATGCTGGTGCTCAGCGGCCGTCGCAGGCGGCCGGTCACGACACATGGAGCAAGGAGGCTTCGACATGCTCATCGGGGTGCCCCGGGAGATCAAGAACAGCGAGAACCGGGTGGGCCTCACGGCTGCCGGGGTCCACGAGCTCGTCGTCCGCGGCCATCAGGTGGCGGTGGAGAGAGGTGCCGGGCTCGGAGCCCGGATCACCGACGAGGACTACCGGGCCGCGGGCGCGGAGATCCTGGCCACGGCCGAGGAGGTCTGGGAGCGCTCCGGCATGATCGTCAAGGTCAAGGAGCCGCTGGAGGCGGAGTACCCGCTGCTGCGACACGGTCAGGTGCTGCTGACCTATCTGCACCTGGCGGCGGACGAGGCACTGACCGAGGCGCTGCTGTCCTCGGGCGTCACGGCGATCGCCTACGAGACTGTCCAGCGCCCGGACCGCTCCCTGCCCCTGCTCGCCCCCATGTCGATGATCGCCGGGCGCCTCGCGACCCAGGTCGCGGCCTACCACCTGATGGCCCCCATGGGCGGCTCCGGGATGCTAATGGGCGGGGTGCCCGGTACCGACGAGGCCGACGTGCTCATCATCGGCGGCGGCATGGTCGGCGAGCAGGCGGCCATGATGGCCCACGGCCTGCACGCGGACGTCACCGTCATGGATCTCGACGTCTCGCGTCTCGGGCAGATCGCCACCATGCATCACGGCGGCATCCTCACCCGCTATTCCACGACCCTCGAACTGGCTCAGAAGATCCGCGAGGCCGACGTGGTGATCGGCTCCGTGCTGATCCCGGGCAAGAAGGCCCCGAAGCTGGTGACCGACGAGATGGTCGCGACCATGAAGCCCGGCTCGGTGCTGGTGGACGTGGCGATCGACCAGGGAGGCTGCTTCGAGAACTCCCGTCCCACCACGCACGACGACCCCACGTTCGCGGTCCACGACACCGTGTTCTACTGCGTCGCCAACATGCCCGGCTCGGTGCCCGTGACCGCGACCTCGGCGCTGACCAATGCGACTCTCCCCTACGTGCTGAAGGTCGCCGACGCCGGCTGGCGCGATGCTCTGCGCGCCGATCCGGCCCTGGCGAAGGGCCTGCACACCCACGAGGGCGCCCTCACGCACCAGGGCACCGGCGAGGCGCACGGCCTCGAGGTCACCGCCACGGAGCAGCTCGTCGGCTGAGCCCGGTTCCGCCGTCGGGCCGCCCGCGAGCTCTGCGGTGACGTTCCCACCGGCCACCATGGCAACGCCAGCGCAGAACTGGCCCGTCCGGACCACGAGGACGGGCCCGCCGCTGGCGGACCCGTCCTCGTGTGCGGCGGCGTCAGATCAGAGATTGAAGCCGATCGCGCGCAGCTGCTCGCGGCCGTCCTCGGTGATCTTCTCCATGCCCCACGGCGGCATCCACACCCAGTTGATGCGGTGGGACTCGGTGATGGGGTCGAGCATCGCGAACGTCTGCTCCTCGAGCATCTCCGTCAGCGGGCAGGCGGCGGAGGTGAGCGTCATGTCGACGACGGCGTCGCCGTCCTCGACGGTGACGCCGTAGACGAGACCGAGGTCGACGACGTTGATCCCCAGCTCGGGGTCGATCACGTCCTTCATCGCCTCGATGACGTCCTCGGCGCTCACGGTCGCCGCCGGGGTCTCCTGGTCGGTCATGGCTTCCTCCCGATGAGGTGCGGGGCGCGATCGCGGCCCGCGGATGAGATGAGTCCGGACCGGCGCCGGGATCGCTCCCGCTCCGATCCGGGGGTGGGGTCAGCTGCCGGCGCCGACGAGGTAGCGGTCGTATCCCTCGGCCTCGAGACGCTCGGCGAGCTCCGGGCCGCCCTGCTCCGCGACCTTGCCGCCCACGAAGACGTGGACGAAGTCCGGCGTCACGTGCTGCAGGATCCGGGTGTAGTGGGTGATCAGCATGATGCCGACGTCGGTGTTCTCCTTGGCGCGGTTGATGCCCTCGGAGACGATGCGCAGCGCGTCGACGTCGAGGCCGGAGTCGGTCTCGTCGAGGATGGCGATCGCGGGCTTCAGCAGCTGCATCTGCAGGATCTCGTGGCGCTTCTTCTCGCCGCCGGAGAAGCCCTCGTTGACGTTGCGCTCGGCGAAGACCGGGTCCATGCGCAGGTCGTCCATGGAGCCCTTCATGTCCTTGACCCAGGTGCGCAGCGCGGGGGCCTCCCCGTCGATCGCGGTCTTGGCGGTGCGCAGGAAGTTCGAGACGGTGACGCCGGGGACCTCGACCGGGTACTGCATGGCGAGGAAGAGGCCGGCGCGGGCGCGCTCGTCGATGCTCATCTCCAGCACGTCCTCACCGTCGAGGGTCAGCTCGCCCTCGGTGATCTCGTACTTGGGGTGGCCGGCGACGGCGTAGGCGAGGGTCGACTTGCCGGAGCCGTTCGGACCCATGATGGCGTGGGTCTCCCCGGAGCGGATGGTCAGGTCGACGCCCTTGAGGATCTCCTTGGTGCCCTCGGGCGTCTCGACGGTGGCGTGGAGGTTCTTGATCTCCAGGACAGACATGTGCGGTTCTCCTTGACCAGTGACTGGTGGATTCGGGGGCGGGCATCGCGGCGCGGTGCCCGCAGTGATCAGGTGTCGGCGGCGGCGGTCGGATCCACGAGGATCTCGCCGCTGCTGGAGTCGATCCGCACGGGGAAGACCCGCACGGGAAGGACGGCCGGGAGCTGCAGGGGACGACCCGTGACCAGGTCGAACTGGCTGCCGTGCTTCCAGCATTCGATGGTGCAGCCCTCGACGTCGCCGTCGCTCAGCGGGATTTCCTCGTGCGAGCAGACGTCCTCGAGGGCGTGGACGCCTCCGTCCTCGTCGCGCACCAGGGCGATCTCGAGGCCGCCGGCGACGACATCGATCGCCTCGCCGGCATCGAGCTGGGCGAGGGTGGCGACGGGGACGAAGGCGTCCGTCATCAGTTCATGCTCCGGGAGAGCTCGGTCTCGATCGACTCGGTGAGGTGCTCGCGGATCTCGGGGACGTCGATCCGCTGGATCAGCTCGGCGAAGAAGCCGCGCACGACCAGACGGCGGGCCTCCTTCTCCGAGATCCCGCGGGCGCGCAGGTAGAACAGCTGCTCGTCGTCGAAGCGACCGGTGGCGGCGGCGTGGCCGGCGCCCTCGATCTCCCCGGTCTCGATCTCCAGGTTCGGCACCGAGTCGGCGCGCGCGCCCTCGGTGAGCACCAGGTTGCGATTGAGCTCGTAGGTGTTGGTGCCCTCGGCCTCCTTGCGGATCAGCACGTCGCCGACCCACACCGAGCGGGCGCTCCTCCCCTGCAGCGCGCCCTTGTAAGCGGAGTCCGAGGTGCAGTTCGGGGCCGTGTGGTCCACGAACAGGCGGTGCTCGAGGAACTGGCCCTCGTCGGAGAAGTACAGGCCGAGGTTCTCGACCTCCCCGCCGGGGCGGACCAGATCGGAGATCGTGTTCACGCGCACGGCGCTGCCGCCGAGGGTGACCACGATGTGCTTGATCTTCGCGTCGCGACCGACGGCCCCGTGGTGGGTGGCGATGTGCAGGGCGTCGTCGTCCCAGTCCTGCAGGGAGATGACGGTCATCTGCGAGTTGTCGCCGGCGACCATCTCGACGTTCTGCGCGTACTGCGCCGACCCGGTGTGGTTCAGCACGAAGGTCGCGGTGGAGGATTCCTTCGTCTCCAGCACGATGTGCGCGTTCGCCCGACGGTCGGCGCCGCGCCCGGTGATCTCGACCCGGTACGGCTCGGTGATCTCCGTGTTCTTCGGGGCCACCAGGTACAGGGCCTGCTCGCTGCGCACCGAGGCGACGGCGGAGGGGAGGTCCTCGGGCACCAGCACGGTGCCGCGGGGGGCCTCGCCGACGGCGAGCGTGGACGTCTCGGGAGCACCCTCGGGAACATCGACCTGGTAGTCCACCGCGGGGTCGCCCTCGCGGTCGTCGGTGGCGGTGTCCTCGAGCAGCGGGGCGAAGCGGCGCAGCGGGGTGAAGCGCCACTCCTCGATGTCGCTGGTGGGCCGCTCATGGTCGGAGAGCTCGAAGGAGCGCGCACGGTCGCCGCGGTTGTGGGCGCCATGCGCGGCGGACTGCTCGTCCGTCAGCGCCAGGCCCTCGTCCTCGAGCTCCGCGACGGCCGCTGAGTCCGCGGAGTTCGCGGCGTCGGCGGCCAGCGCATCCCGGGCGGCCGTGGGCACGGCGCCCGCAGCATGGCCGGCGTTCTCGTCGGCCGCAGGGTCCTCTGCGTACTCCGCATCCTTGAGTTCGGTCATGTCGGAGGTGGTCATCAACCGACTGCTCCTTCCATCTGCAGCTCGATCAGGCGGTTCAGTTCGAGGGCGTACTCCATCGGGAGCTCGCGCGCGATGGGTTCGATGAACCCGCGCACGATCATGGCCATCGCCTCGGTCTCCTCCATGCCGCGGCTCCTCAGGTAGAAGAGCTGCTCCTCGGAGACCTTGGAGACGGTGGCCTCGTGGCCCATCTGCACGTCGTCGACGCGGACGTCGACGTAGGGGTAGGTGTCGGTGCGGGAGATCTGGTCCACCAGCAGCGCATCGCACAGGACGGTGGAGGCGGCGTGCTCCGCCCCCGGCATCACCTGGACCAGGCCGCGGTAGGAGCTGCGTCCACCGCCGCGCGAGACCGACTTGGACACGATCGAGCTCGAGGTGTGCGGTGCCATGTGCACCATCTTCGAGCCGGTGTCCTGGTGCTGGCCCTCCCCGGCGAAGGCGACCGACAGCGTCTCGCCGCGGGCGTGCTCGCCCATCAGCCACACGGCCGGGTACTTCATGGTGACCTTCGAGCCGATGTTGCCGTCGACCCATTCCATGGAGCCGCCCTGCTCGACGGTGGTGCGCTTGGTGACCAGGTTGTACACGTTGTTCGACCAGTTCTGGATGGTCGTGTACCGCACGTTCGCGTCCTTCTTCACCACGATCTCGACGACCGCGCTGTGGAGCGAGTCGGACTGGTAGATCGGCGCGGTGCATCCCTCGACGTAGTGCACGGAGGAGCCCTCGTCCGCGATGATCAGGGTGCGCTCGAACTGGCCCATGTTCTCGGTGTTGATCCGGAAGTAGGCCTGCAGCGGGATCTCCACGTGGACGCCCTTGGGGACGTAGACGAAGGAGCCGCCGGACCATACGGCGGTGTTCAGCGCGGAGAACTTGTTGTCCCCGGCGGGGATCACGGTGCCGAAGTACTCCTCGAACAGCTCGGGGTAGTCCCGCAGACCCGTGTCGGTGTCCACGAAAATGACGCCCTGCTCCTCGAGATCCTCACGGATCTGGTGGTAGACGACCTCGGACTCGTACTGCGCGGCGACCCCGGCGACGAGGCGCTGCTTCTCCGCCTCCGGGATGCCCAGGCGGTCGTAGGTCTCCTTGATGTCGGCCGGGAGGTCCTCCCAGTCCGTGACCTGCTGCTCGGTGGAGCGCACGAAGTACTTGATCGTGTCGAAGGCGATGCCGGACAGGTCCGGGCCCCAGGTGGGGAGCGGCTTCTTGTCGAACAGCTTGAGCGCCTTCAGGCGACGCTTCAGCATCCACTCCGGCTCGTCCTTCAGCTCGGAGATGTTGCGGACGACCTCCTCGCTCAGACCGCGGCGCGCGGTGGCGCCGGCCGTGTCGTCGTCGCGCCAGCCGTACGCGTAGTTGCCCATGGAATCGATGATCTCGTCCTGGGAGAGCTTTTCTGGTGCGCTCGTCATGATGTCCTTCCCTCGGTGAGCGGAATGTGTGTCGTGCAGCAGTGAGCGCCCTGCGCCAGGGTGGCCAGGCGTTGGACGGGCGCTCCGATGATTCGGGAGATGACTCGGGTCTCGGCCTCGCACAGCTCGGGATGATCTGCGGCGACGTCGAGGACGGGGCAGTGACCATGGCACAGCTGCGCTGTGACGAGCGTACGCGGGCTCGCGCCGTCCCGTGCGCCCGGAGTGGGCAGCGGGACATGGAGAGGGCGCACCGTGGTGGCGTATCCCCGGGAGGTCAGCAGCTCGGCGAGCAGCTCGACCTTGCGGGCGAGGGTGACCTGCTCCCCCGCCGCCTCTCGTGCGGCGACGACCTCGGCCAGGGCCGCCTCCCAGTCGGCGACCCGACGCTCGGCCAGCCGGGTCACGGCAGCATCGCCCCCGCGGCGGGCGAGCTCCTCGACCGCCATCACGGCGAGCTCGTCGTACCCGCCGGGAAGATTCTCGTGCGCGGACTTCGAGAGCACGAACGCCTTGCTGGGCCGACCGCGACCGCGGTGGGTGACCGGCATCTCGTGCTCGGCGATGACGTCCTCGGCCTCGAGCGCCGCGAGATGGCGGCGGACAGCCGCGCTGGTGAGCCCGAAACGCTCCGCCAGCTGACGCGCGGTGATGGGCCCGTGCGCCGAGATCGTCTCGACGAGACGGTCGCGCGTGGCCAGCGGCCCCGCTGGATCCAGATCCGGTGCGGTCACGCCTGCATCACCCTCTTCCGTCGACCGTTCCCGATTTTACAACATACGCGTTGCCAAATACGAGAGCCGGCGTGTGGCCCACCCCACCCAGGATGCCCTTACCTGCACCGTCTCCCCTCGGCGGCCCGAACCCCGAGTCACGCCTTCCATATGCTACCGTTTTCAACTACTCTGAGAGGCATCCGCGCGACCCCATCGCACCGCGCCCCGCCGGAGAACGAGGAAGGGACCACCATGACCCCCGAGGACCGCACCACCACCGCCGAGCACTCGACCGAGGGCGCCTATGTCGCCAAGGGCAAGCCCTTCACGCGGGACATGACGTACATCGACGACCGGATCACCCGCGACGGCCGGGACGGATGGCCCGTCGAGGCGGGCCGCTACCGGCTGATCGCCGCCCGCGCCTGCCCCTGGGCGAACCGCACCCTGATCTCGCGTCGACTGCTCGGGCTCGAGGACGCTCTCTCGGTCGGCATGCCCGGACCCACCCACGACCGTCGCTCCTGGACCTTCGACCTCGACGAGGGCGGCGTCGACCCGGTGCTGGGCTACGAGCGCCTGCAGCAGGCCTACTTCGCCCGGTTCCCCGACTACCCGCGCGGCATCACCGTCCCGGCCGTCGTGGACATCCCGTCGAAGGCCGTGGTGACCAACGACTTCCAGCGGATCACGCTGGACTTCTCCACCGAGTGGACCGCGCTGCACCGCGAGGGCGCCCCGGATCTCTATCCCGAGGCCCAGCGCGAGGAGATCGACGCACTCAACACGTGGATGCTGCACCGCGTGAACAACGGGGTGTACAAGGTCGGCTTCGCCGGTGATCAGGAGGACTACGAGAGGGAGTACCACCAGCTGTGGGAGGCCCTGGACGAGCTCGAGCAGCGACTGTCCGAAAGCCGCTATCTGATGGGCCCGTCGGTCACGGAGGCCGATGTGCGGCTGTTCCCCACCCTGATCCGCTTCGACCCCGTCTACTTCGGCCACTTCAAGGCGAACCGCCAGCCGCTGTCGACGATGCCGAACCTGTGGAACTACACCAAGGACCTGTTCCAGACCCCGGGCTTCGGCGACACCGTCGATCTGACGCAGATCAAGAAGCACTACTACTACGTGCACGAGGACATCAACCCCACCCAGGTGGTGCCGCTCGGCCCGGACATGAGTCATCTGCTGGAGGACCACGACCGCGACCGGTTCGCCACGAACACCTGGGGCGACGGCGGCACCGCCCCCGACGCGCCGCTGGCCGCGGAGGTCGTCGACCCCGCCCACACCCCGCTGCGGGTGGCCGGTCGCTGATCGTCCCGGCCTCGCGGCCCCTCGGCCCTGTGGCCCCTCGACCGGTCGTCGCCCGCGGCGGCCGGCCGGGGCAGCCCGTCGTGCGCACCGGAGCTTCCCACGCTTCCGGCCTACGATGGGGTCCGCCATGACTGACCATCCCAGCTCGTCCAGCCCGCCGCCTGCGCTCGTCGCCGAGGGCCTCTCACATTCCTACGGCCCCGTCCGCGCCCTCGACGGCCTCTCTCTGCGGGCGCACCGCGGAGAGGTGACCGCTCTGCTGGGCCCCAACGGCGCCGGCAAGACCACCGCCGTCTCCTGCGCCACCGGCCTGCTGCGGCCGAGCGGCGGGACCCTGACGGTGCTGGGCCGCGACCCCTGGCGCGCCGGCCCCGCGCACCGCGCCCGGGTCGGACTCATGATCCAGGACGGCGGCCTCGCCTCCGGGGCGCGGGCGATGCAGCTGCTGCGCTACGGTGCGGCCCTGCACGCCCACCCCTTGGATGTCGACGAGGTCGCCGAGCACCTGGGCATCGACGAGTTCGCCGGCACCCTCGTGCGCCGGCTCTCGGGCGGACAGCGCCAGCGCCTGGCCCTCGCCCTGGCGATCATCGGCCGGCCCGAGCTGATCTTCCTCGACGAGCCCACCGCGGGCATGGACCCGGCGATCCGCCGCCGGGTGCGCGGGCTGATCCGGGCCCTGGCCGACACCGGCAGCGCCGTCGTGCTGACCACGCACATGATGGACGACGTGGTCGGCCTCGCCGATGCCGTCTGCGTCATCGCCGGGGGGCGCAGCGTCGCCTCCGGGTCGGTCCAGGAGGTGATCACCGGGCACCGTCAGCGCGAGGGTGAGGTCACCGTCCGCGCGGTCGCCCACGGCGTCGCCCGGGAGCAGGTCGACGCCCTCGAGGCGGATCTGCGGACTGCCGCCGCCCGCCACGGGGCGCGGCTCGAGATCACCGGGGCCGGGGCCGCCGACCTCGAGGACGTGCTGCTGGATCTCATGCAGCCCGCTCCCCCACGCCGGCAGGACCCCACGGATCCTGCCGCCCCGAGCCCCGCGAGCCCGGGAGGGACGACCCGATGAGCGCCACCGCCGACCGTCCCGCCGCCGGCCCGGACCCCGCCCCGCCCGCAGCGGTACCCCGTCCCGGCCCCGCGCCGGCCCCGCGCCGACGCCGCGTCCTCGCCCACACCGTCCTCGAGGCCCGCGTGCTGCTGTCCAACGGGGAGCAGCTGATGGTCGCGATCGTCCTGCCGGCGCTCGTGCTCATCGGTCTGCGCCTGCTGCCGATCGGCCGCCTGGAGGGCGCCGAGCCGATCGACACCGCCCTGGCGGCGACGCTCGCGACCGCGCTGATCTCCACCTCCTTCACCTCGCAGGCGATCCAGACCGGCTTCGACCGGCGCAACGGGGTGCTGCGGTGGATCGCGACCACCCCTCTGGGACGGGACGGATACCTCGCCGGGAAGGTGCTGGCGACCCTGCTCGTGCACGCCGTCCAGGTGCTCGTGCTGGGGCTGTTCGGCCTGGTCCTCGGCTGGCGGCCCGGGCCGCTCGAGCTGCTGGCGGCCGCACCGGTCTGGCTGCTGGGCACCGTCGCCTTCGGCGCGCTGGGGCTCCTGGTCGCCGGACTGCTGCGCACCGAAGCCGTGCTGGCGGTCTCCAACCTGGTGTTCGTGCTGCTGGTGGCCGCCGGTGGGGTCGCCTTCCCCGCCGAGGCGTATCCGCAGATCCTGCGCGGTCTCGTGGACCTGCTGCCCTCCGGCGCACTCGGCGAGCTGCTGCGCGCCTGCCTCGCCGGGGGTGCGTTCAGCATCGGATCGGTGCTGGTGCTTCTTGCCTGGGCCGTCCTCGGCACCCTTGCCGTGGTCCGCTGGTTCCGCTGGACGGACAGCTGACAGTGCCCTCCCCGTCACGGACAGGAGGGAGCCCCGATGTGAAAGGCGTCGCCGCGACGAGGGGACGCCCAGGGGACGTTCCTACAATCGATGCCATGAACGCTTCTCCGCCGGCCGTCGACGGGCATCCGGCTCCCACCCCTCGCCTCGAGCTCGTCCGACGGATCTCCGTGTCCGGAGATCGCACCCTCGGCCTCTCCGCGGCCGCCCGCGCCCGGATCGCCGCCGTCGTGTTCTGGGGGAATCTGGTCTGCCAGATCGGCATCATCGTCTCCGGCGGCGTCGTCCGCCTGACCAGCAGCGGACTGGGCTGCTCGACCTGGCCGAACTGCGAACCGGGCCAGTTCACCCCAGAGCTGACCATGGAAGCCGGGATCCATCCCTTCATCGAGTTCGGCAACCGCACCCTGACCGGGGTCCTGGGCGTCTTCGCCGTCGCCGTGCTGCTGGTCTCCCTGCTCTGGCTGCGCCACAAGGGCCGCAGCCTGCTGTGGCTCTCCCTGGTTCCGCTGATCGGCACCGCGGTGCAGGCGCTCGTCGGCATGGTGGTCGTCTATGCGGACCTCCACCCGGGCGTCGTCAGCCCCCACTTCCTCATCTCCCCGATCCTCGTGGCGATCTCCACCGTGCTCCTGTTCCGGCTGTACGACGGGGACGCCGCCCGGCGGCGCTCGCTCGTCCCGGGCGCCATGCATTGGATGAGCGGGGCGCTGGCCGTCATCGGCTTCGCGATCCTCGTGCTCGGCACCCTGGTCACCGGCACCGGCCCCCATTCGGGGGACGACGTGCACCCCGAGCGCCTCCCCTTCGACGCCCGGACCATCTCCTGGCTGCACGCGGACTCCGTGATGCTCTTCTGCGGCCTGCTGGTCGGACTCCTCATCGCGATGTACCTCATCGGTTCCCCGCGGCAGACGCGCCGGGCCGCCTGGAGCCTGGTCGTCGTCACCGCGCTGCAGGCGATCATCGGGTACACCCAGTACTTCACCGGTCTGCCGGAGGTCCTGGTCGGTCTCCACATGCTCGGGGCGGGCCTGCTCGCCGCCGGCATCGCCTGGGTCGCCGTCTCCCTGTACACGTGGCAGGGCACCGAGACCGTCGCCCGTGCCACCGGTCCCGCGACCGGCACGGAGCGCCCGGCCCCTCCCGCCGCCACCGGAAAGGCCTCGCGATGATCCTCGGCCGCCGTCGCCGCGTGACGCAGGAGCTGCCCACCCTCGACGAGGCCCGTCCGGCGGGCGAGTTCGTCGCCTCCGTCCTCTCGCATCTGCGGGAGGTCGTCGGCGTCGGCTGGAACCTGCTGGACGTGGACGCCGAGGCCCACCGTCTGATCCGGGAGGCCGGGGCGACCAGCTGCTACATCGACTACCACCCCGTCTTCGGCGCCTCGCCCTTCGGGTACGTCATCTGCACCTCCGTCAACGAGGGCGTGCTCCACGGGCGCCCCGACGATCGCGTGCTCGCCGACGGAGACCTGCTCTCGCTGGACTTCGCCGTCGAGGTCGACGGCTGGGTGGCGGACTCCTGCCTGAGCATCGTCATCGGCACGCCCCGCGACGAGGACCTCCAGCTGATCCGCGACACCGAGCAGGTCATGTGGGCGGGCATCGACCAGGTGCGCTCCGGCGCCACGGTCGGCGACATCGGCCACGCGGTGATGACCACCGCGCACGACCTCGGCTACGCGATCAACGACCGCTTCGGCGGTCACGGCGTGGGACGCACCATGCACGAGGCACCGTTCGTGCCCAACCACGGCACCCCCGGCGGCGGCACGGAGCTGGTGGCCGGGCAGCTGATCACGGTCGAGCCGTTCCTGGTGCCCACCACGAGCGAGCTGGTGGTCGATGAGCGGGACGGGTGGACCCAGCTGTCGGCCGACGGCTCCCGCGGCGCGCATGCCGAGCACACCCTGCAGGTCACCGACGGCGCCCCGGTCGTGCTGACCGCCCGCGCGGACGATCCCGCCCCGCGCAGCTCGCTGGGCTGAGCCGCGCCGGCCCGGGACGGGTGCGGCGCTGCGCATCGCCGCACCGACGGTGCTGCACCCCGCTCTGCCACGTCCGCACATGCGACATGGTCGACATCACATCGCCGTCGGGCCATGAGCCCGACCCCGCCTCGACGCCGGACTCCCCCGTCAGCCGCGCGACACGCACGCCGAGACCCCCGATACGCACCAGGCATGATGCGTATCGGGGGTCTCGGCGATCCGGTGCGGTGTGTCGGCGACGCGCCGGCCGCTCACGACGGCGGCCGGCGCGTCGCGATCAGGCCGCGGTGACGAGCTGCCGCAGCACGTACTGCAGGATGCCGCCGTTGCGGAAGTAGTCCGCCTCGCCCGGGGTGTCGATGCGGACCACCGCGTCGAACCGGACCTCGGTGCCGTCCTCCTTGGTGGCCAGCACCGCGACGGTCTTCGGGACGGTCCCCTCGTTCAGGGCGGTGACCCCGGTGACCGAGAAGGTCTCGGTGCCGTCGAGCCCCAGGGACTCGGCGGTCTCCCCCTCGGGGAACTGCAGCGGCAGCACACCCATGCCGATGAGGTTGGAGCGATGGATGCGCTCGAAGCTCTCGGCGATGACGACCTCGACGCCGAGGAGCTTGGTGCCCTTGGCCGCCCAGTCGCGCGAGGAGCCGGTGCCGTACTCCTTGCCGGCGAGCACCACCAGCGGGATGCTCTGCTCGGCGTAGGCCTGGGCCGCGTCGTAGATGAACTCCTGCTCGCCGGTCAGGAAGTTCTTCGTGTATCCGCCCTCGACGCCGTCGAGCAGCTGGTTGCGGATGCGGATGTTGGCGAAGGTGCCGCGGATCATGACCTCGTGGTTGCCGCGGCGCGAGCCGTAGGAGTTGAAGTCCTTGCGGGCGACCCCGTGCTCCTGCAGGTACCGGCCGGCCGGGGAGTCGAGCTTGATCGCGCCGGCGGGCGAGATGTGGTCGGTGGTGGTCGAGTCGCCGACCTTGACCAGCACGCGGGCGCCCTCGACATCGGTGATGGGCTCCGGAGCGGCGCCCATGCCCTCGAAGTACGGGGGCTTGCGCACGTAGGTGGACTCCTGGTCCCAGGCGAAGGTCGCGCCCTCGGGGGTGTCCAGGTTCCGCCAGCGCTCGTCGCCGGTGAAGACGTCCTTGTAGTCCTCGGTGAACATCTCCTGGGAGATGGATTCGCCGATGACCTTCTCCACCTCGGTGGGGCTCGGCCAGATGTCGCGCAGGTAGACGTCACCTCCGTCCTTGTCCTGCCCGAGCGGATCGTTCTCGAAGTCGAAGTCCATCGTGCCCGCGAGCGCGTAGGCGATGACCAGCGGCGGCGAGGCCAGGTAGTTCATCTTCACGTCGGGGTTGATGCGGCCCTCGAAGTTGCGGTTGCCCGAGAGCACCGCGGTGACGGCGAGGTCCTTCTCCGCGATGGCGTCCGAGATCTCCGGATCCAGCGGACCGGAGTTGCCGATGCAGGTGGTGCAGCCGTAGCCGACCAGGTGGAATCCGAGCTCCTCGAGCGCGGGCCACAGCCCCGCCCGGGTGTAGTAGTTCGTGACCACCTGGGAGCCGGGCGCCATCGAGGTCTTCACCCAGGGCTTGGAGGTCAGACCGCGGTCGGCGGCATTGCGGGCCAGCAGGCCCGCGGCCATCATCACCGACGGGTTGGAGGTGTTCGTGCAGGAGGTGATCGAGGCGATCGAGACGATGCCGTGATCGATCGAGTAGTCCTGCCCGGCCACCTGTGCCGGGTTCGAGGCGCGGCCGACGACGTGCTGATGCTCGGGGGCCTTGCCGCCGGAGTCGTTGTCCGAGTCCTGGGCGGCCGGATCCGAGGCGGGGAAGGTGCCGGTGGTGTCCGTGCCGTTGCCCGTGGGCTCGTGGTGGCTCGCGTAGGTGGGCAGGACCTCGCGGAAGGAGTCCTTCGCCTTCGAGAGCACGATGCGGTCCTGCGGACGCTTGGGACCGGCGATCGAGGGCACCACGGTGGACAGGTCCAGCTCGAGGTACTCCGAGTAGGCGGCCTCCTTCGAGGGGTCGTGCCACAGACCCTGGCGCTTGGCGTAGGACTCGACCAGCGCGAGCTGCTCCTCGCTGCGGCCGGTGAGCCGCAGGTAGTCGACGGTGACCTCGTCGACCGGGAAGATCGCGCAGGTCGAGCCGAACTCGGGGCTCATGTTGCCGATGGTCGCGCGGTTGGCGAGCGGGACCTGGGCGACGCCGTCGCCGTAGAACTCGACGAACTTGCCGACCGCGCCGTGCTCGCGGAGCATCTCGGTGATCGTCAGGACCACGTCCGTCGCGGTGGCGGCGGGCGGGATCTCGCCGGTGAGCTTGAAGCCGACCACGCGGGGGGTCAGCATGGAGACCGGCTGGCCGAGCATCGCGGCCTCGGCCTCGATGCCGCCGACGCCCCAGCCCAGCACGCCCAGGCCGTTGACCATGGTGGTGTGGGAGTCGGTGCCGACGCAGGAGTCCGGGTAGGCGCGCAGGACGGCGCCGTCGCCCGCGGCGTTCGGGACCTCGCGGGTCATGACGGTGCGGGCCAGGTACTCGATGTTGACCTGGTGGACGATGCCGGTGCCCGGGGGGACGACCTTGAAGTCGTCGAAGGCGGTCTGGCCCCAGCGCAGGAACTGGTAGCGCTCGCGGTTGCGCTCGTACTCCAGTTCCATGTTCTTCTCGAGCGCGTCGAGGCGACCGGCCACGTCGATCATCACCGAGTGGTCGATGACCATCTCGGCGGGGGCCAGGGGGTTGATCTTCTCGGGGTCGCCCCCGAGGTCCTGCATCGCCTCGCGCATGGTGGCCAGGTCGACGACGCAGGGCACGCCGGTGAAGTCCTGCATGATCACGCGACCGGGGGTGAACTGGATCTCGACCGACGGGTCCGCCGTCGGGTCCCAGGCCGCCAGTGCCCGCACGTGATCGGCGGTGATGTTGGCGCCGTCCTCCGTGCGCAGGAGGTTCTCGAGCAGGATCTTGAGGCTGTAGGGAAGCTTGTCGGCGCCCTCGACGGCGTCGAGCGCGAAGATCTCGTAGTCGGTCCCGCCGACGGTGAGATCCTGCTTCGCGGAGAATGAGTCGGCTGTGCTCACGGGGCGAACTCCTCGGGTGGTGGGGTGACCCTGTCATCGTAGGCGCGCCTGCGACGGCGGGCGGGCGAACGCGGCGACCGTCGGACGCACGAGGCCCGGGGTCGAGGGTCTCCGGAGTGATCTCCGGCAGTTATCTTGAAGTCAAGATAAAGTCTACCACGGCGCGAGACACTCTTCTGACAGCTCGTCAGCATACCCTCGTGTGCCGCCGCTCACGTGGCGCTCAGGCGCGTTCGAGCACCGTCACCGATTCCACGTGGTGGGTGTGCGGGAAGAGGTCGAAGGCGCGCAGGTCGACGATCTTCCACCCCGCCTTCTCGATCGCGGCGAGATCGCGGGCGAGGGTCGAGGGCTCGCAGGAGACGTAAACGATGCGCTGGCGGACGGCGCGGGCCAGCAAGCCCATCAGCTCGACCCCGGCCCCGGTGCGGGGCGGGTCCAGCACCGCCACGTCCACGCCGCCGTGGCGGGCGCGCACCCAGTCGACGACGTCGGCCGTGGCCGTGGAGACCTGGGCCAGGTCCTCGAGGTTCTCCCCCGCGAGCTGGGAGGCGCGCCGGTTGCCCTCGATCGTGATCACGGCGCCATCGGGGCCGACCTGCTCGGCGGCGGTCGCGGCGAACAGCCCGACCCCGCCGTAGAGGTCCCAGGCGGTGCCGCCGCGCGGAGCGCGAAGGGTGGTCTCGACCACCTCGGTCAGCAGTTCGGCGGCTCGACGGTGGCCCTGCCAGAAACCGGTGGCGCTCACGGTGAACATCCGCTCGCCGACCCGCTCGTGCACGGTGCCGTCGCCGCGCAGGGGGACCAGTCCGCGCCCGGTGCGCACGGCCACGTCCGCATCGCCCCAGCTCTCGGGGATCTCGACCGCGGCGGGATCGAGCTCACGACCGATCAGCACCACGGAGGCGGGTCCGGCCGAGGGGGCGACGGCGTCGATCGCCTCGGTGCCCTCGGGGGCGGTCCACTCCCCCAGGCGCAGGTCACGGATCGCGGCGGCCGCGAGCGGGTTCTCCCCGGCGTCGCGGACCTCGTGGGAGCGCCACGGCCGCATCCCGACGCGGCCGTGGCCGTCCACGGCGAAGCGCACCCGGGTGCGGGAGGAGAGCCCGTCGATGTCATGGGGCGCGGGCTCGACCTGGACGTCCTCGATGGGGTAGCTGGTCACCCCGGCCCGCCGCAGCAGCTCCTGCATCACCTCGCTGGCGATGCGCCGCTGGGCGGGAAGGGCGATGTGCGCCCACTCGGCCCCGCCGACGCCGTCGACGGAGGCCTCCTCCCAGACGGTCGGCACCCGGTCCACCCCGGCCTCGAGCACGTCGATCGCCTCGGCCCGCCAGAAGCGGGCGTCGGCCTGCTTCTCGGGGTCATCCAGCAGGCGGGCCGTGACCGTCTCCCCCGGGGCGGTCCCGCGCACGAAGACCACGCGGCCCTCGTGCCGGGCGACGAAGGTGCCCCCCGCCGCAGGCGGTCCGACGGTGAGGGTGAGAAGTCGGCCCGGCACGGTCGGGGTGCTCGGCATTCGTCGGGGGTCCGTGCTCATCGGTCCGCTCCCTCTGGGTCCGCGGCAGGTCCATCGCGCGGACCGCTGCGTCTCGGTCTCGTGGTGTGCTCCGACCTCGGCCGGGGCCGGGGGCGGGGCGTCGTCGTGCCCCAGTGTCTCACCAGGTGGTCCGTCCCCGGGCATCCCGGGCGCGCCCCCGTGATCACCCGCGGTCGCGGCGGGCCAGCAATGCGCGGTGCATCAGCCAGACCAGGTAGGCGATCACCGCGAAGGCGGGCAGGCCCATCGCGAGCTTGGCCACGCCCAGCGCGGCGACGTGCCCGGTCAGCAGCAGCGGGACCTGGACGGCGAGCTTCGCCGCGTACAGCGCGACGAACAGCAGCGTCGCCCGGGTGTAGACGGCGCGGGCGTCGCGGTCCGCGGACCAGTCCTGGACCCGGGCATCCAGCACGCCGATCACCAGGCCGATCAGGGGTCGCCGGGCGATCAGGGAGATCAGGAGGATCAGCAGCGTCACCGCGTTGATGGCGATGCCGGGGGCGTAGAAGTCGGTGCCGTCGCCGGAGCGGATCGCGAGCACGGCCCCGAGGCCGACCCCGATCAGCCCGCCGAGCACGGTGGAGGGGCTCTGCCGCTGCACGATGCGCACCAGCAGGAACCCCGCGACGACGGCGACGGCCGTCACGGAGGCCGCCGTCACCGAACCGGTGGCGACGAACAGGACGATGAACAGCAGTGTGGGCAGCGCCGACTCGATGATCCCGCGGGGCCCGCCGATCGCGTCGGCGACCGAGAACTGCTCCTGGCGCAGGACGCCGCCGAGGCCGCGGGCCGCGGCCGGGCCGGCGTCCGAGGCCGCGCCGTCGGGCTCGGCCGGGTCGCTCGCCGAACTGCCGGGCCCGCTGGGGGATTCGGAGGAGGGGCTCGAGGACCCGGCGCCCTCGGGTGCCGAGCTCATCCGACCTCGGTGATCTCGGGGCCGCGGGCCAGCGGGTCCAACGGGCCGGCTCCGATCTGGCCCAGTCCCGGGCGCTGGCCGGGCAGATTCAGCGGAATCAGCTCCTGGGGCGCCATCGCCTCGCCGCCGCGGACGACGACGAGCCGGGAGACCAGGGTCTCGAACGTCCTCGACTGCTCCGGGTCGCCGAGCGCCTTGCCGGTGAGGATCGCCCGCAGGAACCAGCGCGGCCCGTCGATGCCCAGGAAGCGGGCGGGGCGATATCCGGTGCGTCCGTCGGTGCGCTTGACGGGGAGGCGCGTGATCAGCTCGGTCCCGAAGACGCCGTCGCGGGTCTCGGCCGTCCCGCCCTGCTTGACGACAGAGTCGCGCAGCGAGGTGCGCACCTCGTCCCACAGCCCGCGGGACTTGGGGGCGGCGAAGGCCTGGACCTGCAGGGAGGATCCGCCGATGACCAGGTTCGCGCCGGTGACGGCGCTGCTGCGCTGGTCGACCTCCATGCGCAGCTCCATGCTGTCGATCGTCGGCACCCGCAGGCCGCCGAGGTCGATGCGGTCCTCCTCGGGGGCGTCCGCCTCGTCATAGGGCCCGTCCTCGAGATGCTCGGGGCGCTCCTGCTCAGGGGCGGGAGCCTCCGCGACCTCCTCGCCCTCGTCAGCGGACGTCGTCCCGGATTCCTCGTCGGCCGGCTCGGCCCCCTCGGGGACGAGGTCGTCCGCCTCCTCGGGGCTCGTGGGACCGTCTCGGTCCTGTCGCTTCGTGCGGGAGAACAGTCCCATCGGTCATCCCTCCGTGGTCTCGTCGGCCCCGGCGGTGGCCGGGGCGGTGCCGAATCCGCCGCTGGAGCCGAAGCCCGAAGCGGCGCGCTCGGTGGCGTCGAGGTCGTCGACCTCCTGCAGCGCCGGCGCCAGCACGGGCACCACGACCAGCTGGGCGATGCGGTCGCCGACCCGCAGTCCGAACGGCTCGGACGGGTCGGTGTTGTGCAGGGCGACCTTGATCGGCCCGCGATATCCGGCATCCACGATACCGGGACCGTTCAGCACCGTGATCCCGTGCTTCGCGGCCAATCCCGAGCGGGGACAGACCAGCCCCACGGTGCCGGGGGGCAGGGCCAGCGAGATGCCGGTGTCCACCAGCGCGCGTCCGCCGGCGGGGATCTCGAGGTCCTCGGCACTGGTCAGGTCCAGTCCGGCGTCGTCGGCGTGGGCGCGTCGCGGCATCGCGGCGCCGGGGGCGGGACGGATGCGCAGGGTCCGTTCCCCCTCGGGAGCGGGCGCGCCGGCGGGGTCGGTCTCCGGGGTGTCGGGCTCAGCAGGCATGCGCCCAGGGTAAGCGCCTGGGGGCGCGGGGGCTTCCAGGTCGTGCGTGAGACCATGGAGGCATGTCCGTCACACCCGATCCCGGCCCGACCTCCTCGTCCCGGAAGCAGCCCGCGTCGACCTCGGATCCCACGGGGCAGCAGCCCCTTTTCCGGGAGCGGCTGCTGCCCAGCCCCGGGGCCTGGATCGTCGTGGTGGCCCTCGGATCGATCGTCGGGCTGGTCATGATCCCGATCAACCTCACCCTCGCGATCGTGGTCGCGATCGTCTGCGTCGTGATCGCGATCGTCCTCGCGGTGCTCTACTCCCCCGTGCTGGAGGTCGCCGGGGGCCGTTTCCGGCTCGGACGGGCGCAGATCGAGGTCTCCCTGCTGGGTGAGCCCGAGGTGCTGACGGGCGAGGACTGGCAGCGCACCATCGGTCAGGACTTCGAACCGCTCGCCCACCATTGCGTGCGCGGATGGGCGCACTCCGGGATCCGCGTCGAGGTGCTCGATGCGGCCGATCCCACCAGCGCCTGGGTCGCCACCACCCGCCGGCCCGACGATCTCGCGCTCGCCCTGCGCACCGCACGGCACGGCCGCTGAGGGCGTCCGGGCCCCGACGCGGCGACCCTCGACGCCGACCTCGAGAACGACGACGGCGCCGCCCCGTCGGGGCGGCGCCGTCGGGCACGGCAGGGCGTCGGCCGCTCAGGCGGCGGCGCACTCCTTGCAGATGATGAGCGTGCCCTCGACGTGATCGATCTGGCTGCGGTGCTTCACGAGGAAGCAGCTCGCGCAGGTGAACTCATCGGCCTGGCGGGGAAGCACCCGCACCGAGAGCTCCTCGCCGGAGAGGTCGGCGCCGGGGAGCTCGTACGAGTCCGCCGCCTCCGCCTCGTCCTCGTCGACCGTCGGGGCCGCCGCTTCGTTCCGGCGGCCCTTCAGCTCCTCGATCGAGTCATCGCTGGATTCGTCGTCGTTCTTGCGCGGGGCGTCGTAATCAGTGGCCATCAACGGTCCGTTCTCATGTCTTTGTCTGTCACCGGGCGGTGGCCCGAGCGGGAAGGACTGCGGCGCTCCAGCACTGCGTCATCGCCCTGCCCCCCAATGGGCCGGTCCGCGTCGCAACGCTGAATGCGGCGGCATTATTGCAGAGAGGTCTGTGCCCGGCAACAGAACGTCCACGCACGGCTCGACACGCCCCGGGCCGGGGCGCGGACGTCGTCGCGCGAGCGTCCCACAAGATATGGTCGCGGCCTAGACTTCTGCACGCGAGGCAGCGGCTCCGACGGAGAGGACGACGATGCGCGAGCTCGAACTCGACGGGATCCATGACGACGGGGAGCATGTGATCCTGGTCGACTCGGACGGCGAGCGGTACACGCTGCGCATCGACAAGGCCCTCCGGGCCGCGGTGCGCACGGACCGGCCGGCCCTGGGCATGATCCAGGCCGCCGACGCGGCACCCCTGCGCCCCCGGGAGATCCAGGCGATGCTCCGCTCCGGGCGCAGCGCGGAAGACATCTCCGAGGCCGCCGAGATCCCGCTGGACCACGTGCGCCGCTACGAGGGTCCCGTGCTGGCCGAGCGCGAGTTCACCGCCCAGCGCGCCCGCTCCTTCCCCGTCGGCCGCGGCGGTCCCAGCCTCGACCATGTCGTCGCCGAGCGGCTGGCGGCCCGTGAGGCCACCGACGAGACCGCCTGGGACGCCTGGCGCCGCACCGACGGCAGCTGGACCCTGGAGCTGACCTTCTCCGCCGGCGGCCGGACCCGCCAGGCCCACTGGGTCGCCGACCTGGACAACCGCTCGGTCGCACCGGTGGACGACGAGGCCCGCTGGATCAGCGACGAGGACGCCCCGCCCGAGCCCGCCCGCGGCCGCGGGCGATTGCAGGCGGTCAAGAGCTCGGTGTACGACGTGGAGGCCGACGGCGCCTTCGACGAGCGACCGGCCGGGCCGCGCCGTCGCACCCCGTGGTCCGACCACCACCCGATCTCCGAGGATCACCCCTCGACCCTGGACGAGGGCGAGCTCGACGCGCTGAACGCCCGGCGCGGCCTTCGGTCCGTGCCCCCGCCCGAGGACGACTCCGCGACGGTCTGGTCGAGCCTCGACGAGGACCCCGCGGAGGAGGGCGCCGGGTCTGTCGCCCGCGGCGACGCGGCCCCCGCCGCCGCGGACGCCGGGGCCTCCGCCCCGAGCGCACAGGAGGTCGACGGAGAACTCGAGGACTCCGACCGCGAGGCCCAGCTGGAGCACGCCGACGCCCCGGAGTCCGCGTCGGCCGAGGACGACGCCGACCCGGCCGCGGACGCCGCCGCGCAGGAGGCCGACGCCCCCTCCGGCGAGGACGAGGAGGCCGGCCCGGCCGCGGACGAGATCCGATACCAGGACACCGTCGACCTCACTCCCCTGCCGGGCTTCGACGAACCCGCGGGGGCCTCTCCCTCGCCGCGTGGTGAGGACGAGAAGGCGACGAAGTCCTCGTCGTCCCCCACCCCGGGGCGGTCGAAGTCGAGGAGCAAGCGCGCCTCGATGCCCAGCTGGGACGAGATCGTGTTCGGCTCCAAGCACGACTGACCGGGTCCCGCCCGAGCTCAGACGCTCGCGCGCAGCAGCGGCACCCAGCTCTCGGCCGGGGTCAGAGAGCCATGCACCCCGATGAGCGCACGGGCGGTGTCCGGTCGTCGCGAGTAGTCGTCGACGCTCCAGCGACCCCTCGCCAGGACCAGCACGTCGGGGAGCCGCCCCTGGACCCGGGCCGGCACCGGGGCCCCGGCCGGGCCCAGCAGCGCGGAGGCGAGGACCTCGGCGCGCGGGAGCACCAGCGCTCGTTCACCCAGCATGTCCTGCAGGCCGTCCGCGAGCTCCGCCGCCGCGCCCTGCCCGGCGACCGCTCGCAGCGCGAGGGCCCGGGACTCCCCCGCCACCGTGGCGACCAGGCGCTGCAGGCCTGGATGGTCCGCCAGGTCGACGGTCGCCTCCGGCGCCGTGTCGACCATGCCGTGGTCGGCCGTCAGATGGATCCGGGTGCCGCGCGGCAGCCGTCGCAGCAGCGTGCCCACGAGGGCGTCCACCTCGGCGAGCGCCGTGCGCCAGGCCTCGCTGTCGACGCCGTGGCGGTGCCCGGCGTGATCGACGTCGTCGACGTGCAGATGGACGATGCCGTCCGGTCCCGCCCGGTGCAGGGCAGTGCGCACCGCGTCGACACGGTCGCCGCGGCCGTGCCCGAGGAACTCCCAGCCGCGGTAGGCGACGCCGCTGAGGTGGGAGCCCGCGTGCTTGGCGGGAGCCACCTGGACGGCGCGGCGGTCGCCGCGCTCGACCGGGGTGGCCTCGGGCATCCAGCGACGGGGATCGACGGCAGGGTCCCCGATCAGCTGGTTGATGGCGCGGCCGCTGTCCGGATCATGGGTGAGGTACCCGAGCACGCCGTGCACCAACGGCGGGAGACCGGTGTGCAGGGAGACCATCGCCGTCGCTGTGGTCGAGGGGGACACGGTGCGCACCCGGGTCGTGCTCCCCTCGAGGCGACGCAGGGTGGGGGTGAGGGCTCGGTGCTCGACCAGCAGGTCCGAACCCACCCCGTCGAGCACGACGACCAGGTCGCGGCCGGGCTCCGGGGCCGACAGCAGAGGTTCGATCACGTCGAGCTGCCCCGGCCGCGCACCGTCGGCGAAGGGCGGGGGCAGCAGGTCCGGAGGCCAGTCGGCCCACGGCTCGGACGTCCGCTCGAGCGCTCGGGCGGGGCCCGGCGCGCTCGCCGGGTCGGGAGCCGGTCCCTGGTCAGCCACGGCGGACCGGCTCAGGCGTCGGCCGCGTCGATGGCGTCGACCAGCTCCGCGTGGAAGCGCAGGGCCGCCTCGACCGCGTCGTCCCCGTCGGCCAGCGCACTGACGCGCAGCGCGAGGTCCGAGGGGGAGATCGTCCCGGTGTACCCGTGGTCGACCTGGCAGTTCGGGTCCTCGCAGACGGCCCGCTCGAGATCGACCCGACGGCTGCCGTTCCAGGTGATGCCGAGAGTGATCTCGGACTCCCGGCCGGGGGTGCGTTGACCGTCGGTGTCGAAGACCTGCGAGATGCCGGTGGAGAAGATGCCCTTCAGCCGCACCCGTTCGGTCGTCGAGACCACTTGGGAGGGGTTCAGGGCGTCCGCCGGGTCGTCGTCGAGATGGGTGACCAGCAGGTGGGTCGCGGTCAGGACGAGGATGGTGAGATGGCGGCGCACCTCGGGGCCGTCGAAGGTGGTCTCGGGGCGCACGAGATGAGCGAGCGGACGCCCGCCGTGCAGGGAGCGCTGCACGCTCTGGGCGGCCGTCTGCGGGAAGTATCCGGCGGTCTCGAGCTCCGTGAGCAGATCAGCGGGGAGAGCGGTGGTCATCGCTCCAGTGTCCCACGCCGGTCAGCGCTGCCGGCCGCCGGTGTGATCAGCTGCCTGCCGTGCCCGAGAGCGCCCGCCGGGTGCCGTCGGTGCGGTTGGGCGCCGGGGACAGCCTCGCGGTGGCGCCGACCACGCTGATCCCCTCCTGGCCCACCAGCACCGGGTAGAGCTCGACCCGGGAGAGCTCCGGCAGGTCCTCCGCGAGCAGTCCGATGCGGACCACCAGGTCGGCGAGCGCGGCACGGTCGGCGCGGGGCAGGCCGCGGGTCCCCCGCAGCTTGACCGCGCTGGCGGGGCCGTCGACCAGACCCGCCGCCGCGGTCTCGCTGAACGGCGGGATCGCGTAGGCGATGTCGTCCAGCAGATCGGTGGCGTCACCGGCCACGGACAGCGAGACGACGGGTCCGAGCGAGGGGTCCTCGACGCTGCGCACCACCATGGGCACCCCCGGCGGTGCCATCGACTGGACCTCGAGCGGGGCGCTCGAGAAGGACAGGTCCGCCCGCATGGCCCGGACCGCATGGCGCAGCTGGACCTCGTCGGGGATGGACAGGCGGACGCCGCCGAGATCGGCGCGGTGGCGCAGCACCGGGTCGGTGCTCTTGAGGGCGACGGGGTAGCCGATCTCCTGCGCATGCGCGGCGGCGTCGTCGCCGTCGCGGATCGGCTGGGCCTCCAGCAGGGAGATCCCGTAGGCGGCCAGCAGGGTGCGCAGGTCCTCCGTGGACATCTCGAGCGTCGGCGGAGCCGGGTCGGGCAGCAGGCGGTCGACGAGCTCGCGGGCCCCGGCGCGGTCGAGGTCGTCGCGGTGGGCGGGCTCGTCGTCGTCGGCCGCGGGGCGCAGAGCGGCCGCCAGCATCCCGGCCCCGGCGCGCACCGCGTTGTGGGGCGTCGCATGGACCGGAGGCAGCTCCCCGTCCTCGCGGACGGCTGCCTGCACCGCGCCGGAGCGCTCGGCATCGGAGATCAGGCACACCAGCAGCACCACCTCGCTGTGGCGGGCGACCGTCGCCATCTGGCGGATCACGGCGAGGGCATCGCCGCTGAGCGGATCGATCATCCCGGCGATGACCAGGTCGACCTGCCCTCGCGCGGCCATCGAGGTGAAGGCGCGCTGGATCAGTCTGGGATCCGCGGCCAGCGGCACGCTGCGGTTGTCGGCGACGATCTGCATCTCTGCCTGGTCGGCGGCGCCGCGCAGGGCGGCGCCGAGGGCGGCGGTGTTCGACAGCAGCCCCACCCGGGGGCCGTGGGGCAGCCCTTGCCGGCCGATGGCGTCGGTGATGTCCAGGAGATGGTCGACGCCGGTGGCCTGCACCACGCCGGCGGTGCCGAGGACCTGATCCAGAGCGCGCCGGGGCAGGGTGGAGGGGCGCACGTCGTGACCGGGCGCGTGGTCCACGCCGGGGGGCCGCAGCACGATCAGCGGCACCGTGCGGGTCAGCCGCCGGGCGAGGCGGGTGAACTTGCGCGGGTTCCCCATCGACTCCAGGGCCAGCGCGATCACGCCGACCTCCTCGTCGTCCTGCCAGTGCTGGAGGGTGTCGTTGAGAGAGACGTCCGCGCGGTTGCCGGCACCGACGAACTCGTGCAGCCCGATCCCGCGGCTGTCGGTCCCGGCCAGCAGCAGCGCCGAGAGGGCGCTGGACTGGCCGGCGAGCGCCACCGGGCCGGGTCGCGGCATGGCCGGGGCCAGGGAGAGGCTGATGGGGTCCTCGCCGGTGCGCAGGAACCCCAGCGACCCCGGGCCGAGCAGCCGCATGCCGTGCAGCCGTGCCCGGGCCACCAGCTGCCGTTGGAGGTGGCGTCCCCGCTCGCTGTCGGTGAAGCCCTCGGTGGGGATCACGACGGCGCGCACACCCACCGCGGCGCACTCCTCGATCGCCTCCAGGCACGCCTCGGGCCGCAGGGCGATCACGGCGAGGTCGATGGTCCCGGGCACGTCGGTGATCCGGGCGTGGGCGCGGTGGCCGCGCAGCTCCATCGCCTCCGGGGAGACGAGCTGGATCGCCCCGTCGTAGCCGGAGCGCTCCAGGGCGGTCAGGAAGCGACCACCGGCGGAGTCCCTGCGGGAGGAGACCCCGATCAGCAGCACGGATTCGGGGTGCAGGAGCCGTTCCATGGCCCGGGCCTCGGCGCGGTGCTCGCGCTCGGCCATGACCTCCAGGGAGCGGGCGGTGGGGTCGATCCGGAAGGAGACCATCACGACGCCGTCGTCGTAGGTGCGCTCGACCTCGAAGCCCGCCTCGGTGAAGACGTTGATCATCTTGGCGTTCTGCGGGAGCACCTCGGCGGTGAATACGCTCAGGCCCCGTTCGCGGGCGGCGGCGGCGAGGTGCTCGAGCAGCACCGAGGCCAGGCCCGTCCCCTGCCGGGCGTCGGAGACGTTGAAGGCGACCTCGGCGGCCCGCGGCTCGATCCTGTCGTAGCGGGCCACGGCGATGATCTCGTCCCCCACGAGCACCACGAACGCGACCCGGTCGCGGTGGTCGACGTGGGTGAACCGTTCGAGGTCGCGGGGCGACAGGCGGGGCATGGGCGCGAAGAAGCGCAGGTATCGGGAGTGCTCGGACTGGCGCTGGTGGAATGCCTGCAGCGCCTCGGCATCAGTGGGCAGGATCGGCCGCAGGTGGGCGGCGGACCCGTCGTGCAGGGCGATGTCCGCCTCCCAGTGCGCCGGATAGGCAGGAGGGGTCCGGGCGTCCTCCTCCCCCGGGGCCCGACGTCGCAGGGATCGCCGTGCCTCACGCCTGTCCGCCATACCCGGATCCTATCTCCGCGCTCCCAGGATTTGACGGGATTCACGTCCCCGCCCGGCCCCGGTTCCCCGGATCGTGGCCGGTCATGCGCCATGATGTCCCTCATGGCCAGATCACGTAGCACCCAGCAGAGCGCCGGGGACGACAGGGTCGACGAGACGATCGTCGACATCGACGTCACCAGCGAGATGGAGACGTCCTTCCTCGAGTACGCGTACTCCGTGATCTACTCCCGGGCGCTCCCGGACGCCCGAGACGGTCTCAAACCCGTCCAGCGCCGCATCCTGTTCATGATGGCCGAGATGGGACTGCGTCCCGATCGCGGGCACGTGAAGTCCCAGCGGGTGGTCGGCGAGGTGATGGGCAAGCTCCACCCGCACGGGGACACCGCCATCTACGACGCCCTGGTGCGCATGGCGCAGAGCTTCAACATGCGGATGCCCCTGGTGGACGGCCACGGCAATTTCGGGTCGCTCGACAACGGCCCGGCCGCCCCGCGGTACACCGAGGCACGCCTGGCCAAGGCCGCCCTGCTGATGACGGACTCGCTGGACGAGGACGTCGTGGAGATGGTCCCGAACTACGACAATCAGCTCACGCAGCCCGAGGTGCTGCCTGCGCAGTACCCGAATCTGCTGGTCAACGGCGCCTCCGGGATCGCCGTCGGGATGGCGACGAACATGGCGCCCCACAACCTGGTCGAGACCGTCGCCGCGGCGAGGCACCTGATCGACCATCCCGAGGCGGATCTCGAGCAGCTCATGCGCTTCGTGCCCGGCCCCGATCTGCCCACGGGCGGCCGGATCATCGGGCTCGACGGCATCCGGGACGCCTATCGCACCGGCCGGGGTTCCTTCAAGGTCCGCGCCACCACCCGGATCGAGAACATCACGTCGCGACGCAAGGGCATCGTCGTCTCCGAGCTGCCGTACCAGGTGGGTCCCGAGAAGGTGGCCGAGAAGCTGCGTGACGCGGTGCAGTCCAAGAAGGTCCAGGGCATCACCGACTACCAGGACCTCACCGACCGCCATCACGGGCTGCGCCTGGTGATGTCCGTGAAGTCGGGCTACGACCCCGATGCGGTGCTCGAGCAGCTGTACAAGCACACCCCGCTCGAGGAGTCGTTCGGGATCAACAACGTGGCCCTGGTGGAGGGTCAGCCCCGCACGATGGGCCTCAAGCAGCTGCTCGAGGTCTTCGTCGATCACCGGCTGACCGTGGTGCGGCGCCGCACCGAGCACCGGCTGGACAAGCGCCGGGCGCGCCTGCACCTGGTCGAGGGGCTGCTGCTGGCGATCGTCGACATCGACGAAGTCATCCAGATCGTCCGCAGCAGCGATGACGCCGAGACCGCCCGCACCCGTCTGATGGGCGTGTTCGACCTCACGCCCGTCCAGGCCGAGTACATCCTCGAGCTGCGGCTGCGCCGGCTGACGAAGTTCTCCCAGATCGATCTCGAGGCCGAGCGCGACGACCTGCGCCGCGAGATCGAGCAGCTCGAGGAGGTCCTGGGATCCGAACAGATCCTGCGCCGACTGGTCTCCGACGAGCTGGCCGCCGTCGCTTCCGAGCACGGCGACTCGCGCCGCACCGTCCTGCTCGAGGCCGCCGACCAGCCCGCACCCACCGTGGGCGGGTCCCTCGAGGTCGCCGACGAGCCCTGCCGGGTGCTGCTGACCGGCACCTCCCTGGTGGCCCGCGTGGCCGGTGAGGAGCCTCTGGTGCGCGAGGGGCCGCGCAGCGCGCACGACGTGATCGTCGCGGATGTGCTCACCTCCACCCGCTCCACCGTCGGAGTGGTCACCGACACCGGACGCGTGCTGCACCTGTCCGTGGTGGACCTGCCCTCGCTGGCCCCCACCGCCGGGGCCCCCTCGCTCGCCGGCGGAACCCGTCTCTCCGACCTCATCGACCTCGGGAGCGACGAGCGCGCCCTCGGACTGATCCGGGTCGCGGAGGCGGATACGGCCCGCGGCGGCGCGATCGCCCTGGGCACCCGCCATGGCGTGGTCAAGCGCGTCCAGCTCGACTTCCCCCGTTCGGACGGCTTCGAGATCATCGCGCTCAAGGAGGGCGACGCCGTGGTCGGGGTGGTGGACCTCGAGGAGGACACCGACCTCGACCTCGTCTTCGTGACCTCCGAGGCGCAGCTGCTGCACTTCCCCTCCTCCGGCGTGCGCCCGCAGGGGCGCGGGGCCGGCGGTGTCGCGGGCATCAAGCTCGCCGGCGGCGCGCGGGTGGTCTCCTTCGGCGCGATCGACGTGACCGCCCCGGCGGACGTGGTCACCGTTTCCGGCAGCTCCGGCACTCTCCCGCTGCTGCAGACGGGATCGCTGAAGGTCTCCCCGCTGACCGAGTTCCCCGCCAAGGGTCGGGCCACCGCGGGCATGCGCTGCCATCGATTCCTGCGCGGCGAGGACGCCCTGATCGGCGCCTGGGTGGTCCCGCATCCGGCGCGCGCCTCCTCCGAGGCCGGTCAACCGATCGACCTGCCCGAGCCCACCGGGCGCCGCGACGGCTCCGGCACCCCGGTGGCGGTGCCGATCGCCGCTGTCGGCTGACCTCCCACCGCGTCCTCCGGCTCCCGGACGCCGTCCTGAGCCGAGCGGCGGACATGGGACGATGACGCCATGAGCACTCCTTCTGCCGCCTCGACCGTCCCGCTGCCCGAGGGCGTCGCCCTCGAGACGGTCCACGGGGTCGACGCCGTCGTCGTCGACACCCCCGCCGCCCGCGCCGTGGTCCACCTCGACGGTGCCCATCTGACCAGCTGGGCCCCCACCGGCGAAGCGGACCTGCTGTGGTTGAGCCCGGACTCGGCATACGGGCCCCGAGAGGCGATCCGCGGCGGGATCCCGTTGGTGGGCCCCTGGTTCGGACCGGGACGCGACGGGGCGATGCAGGTCAAGCACGGCTGGCTGCGCACCATCACCTGGGAGCTCGCCGCGGCCTCGGCCGACGGGGAGGACGTGGTCCTGGAGCTGGTGACCCCGCAGGACGCCGTGAAGCTGACCGGCCGTGCCGTCTTCCGGATCGGACGCGAGCTCTCGGTGGACCTGACCCTCACCGCCGGGGCGACACCGCTCGAGGTCGAGGCCGCCCTGCACACCTACCTGGCCGTCGGCGACGTGCGTCGGATCGCCCTCGAGGGACTCGAGAGCGCGGACTACCTCGACAACACCCGCGGCCTGGCCGCCGATGTGCTCGGCCCCGGACCGATGCGGCTGACGGGCTCCACGGACCGCATCGTCGACGCCGCCGGCGAGGTGGTCGTGACCGACGAGGCCCTCGGGCGCCGTCTGGTCTCCAGCCCCCGCGGCACCGCCAAGACCATCGTGTGGAACCCCTGGGACGAGCTGGTCACCTCGATGGGCGACATCCCCGACGACGCCTGGCCGGAGTTCGTCTGCGTCGAGCCCGCGGTGGCCAAGGACCGCTTCGTGAGCCTGCGGCCCGGCGCCGCGCACACGATCGGGGTCACCTACCGCATCGAGCGCTGAGGCCCCGCGCCGCCGGGACCCCGCGACGGAGGACCCCTCCGCAGGCCCCCGCGGAGCAGACCCTCCGCGCATCCGGTCGACCGACGACGCCGCCCGGGCCCGAGGACCCGGTCGCCGCCCCGCCCCGGGGCGCGGCCGGGTCCTTCGCGTGCGTGCATCGGACGGCGCCGTAAATACGTTGCGGCCGCCGCCGTGCGGTGGTCGACTGTCCGTATGGAGATGCAGACCACCCCGACACCGACCCCGGCCCGCCCGGACGCGTCGCTGTCCGGCCTCGTCGCATCCCCCGTCCGACGCCACGGATCCTCCGTGGGCCTGCGAGCGTCCGGTGGGGGACGCCGCGGTGCCGCCGGCGCCGCGCAGGCAGCTCGCTGACGCCGAGCACCCCAGCGCGTCCTGCCCCGCAACCCTGAGGTCGCCGGGCACCCCCCGTCGCCCGACACCCTCGACGCCCGTCGAGCGCTCGACGACGCCGAGCGCTCGACGACGCCGTCATCCCGTTCGCGGACACGACGAGTCCTCACAGCGCGGAAGACTGCTCAGAACCACCTCACCAGGAGAGACCACCATGTCGGTCCAGACCCGTCCCGACACCGCCCTGAACACGACGACCACCACGACCACCCTCGATGTCCCACGCCGCTCCCCGACCGCCGCCGAGGTCCGATCCGCCGATCGCCGACGGAAGGAGCTCCGCCGCGAGCGCGACCTCGAGCGGGCGCTGCGCCGACAGGCGGCGGTGCGGGCGCGCCAGGAGCTCGACCTCGCCTATCAGCAGGCTATGGTCCGCTCCGGCGTGTACATGCGATGACCCTCGCTCCCGGCCGCTCCCGCGGCTCCCACCGTTGATGCCCCGGCCCCGGGAAACCGCCCGGGGACCGGGGCGTCATGCGGTGCGGATCAGGGCGGTGCGCTCAGCGCACCGTGATGCCGTCCTCGGCCATCGCCTGCTTCGCCTCGGCGATGGTCATCTGCTGGAAATGGAAGACGCTCGCGGCCAGCACGGCGTCCGCCCCCGCCCGGACGGCCGGGGGGAAATCTGCGGGCTTCCCGGCCCCACCGGAGGCGATCAGCGGCAGGTTCGTCGCCTCCCTCGCGAGGCGGATCAGCTCGCGATCGAAACCCTGCTCGGTGCCGTCGGCGTCCATGGAGTTCAGCAGGATCTCCCCGGCACCGCGCTCGGTGACCTCGCGGATCCACGCGATCGCGTCGATCCCGGTGCCCTGGCGGCCGCCATGGGTGGTGACCTCGAAACCCGATCCTGTCCGGGCGCTGCCGGCCGGAGTGTCCTCGGTGACGCGGCGGGCGTCGATCGAGAGCACGAGCACCTGGTTGCCGAAGCGGCGGGAGATCTCGTCGATCAGCGCAGGACGTCCGATCGCCGCGGTGTTGACCCCGCACTTGTCCGCCCCGGCGCGCAGCAGCTGGTCGACGTCCTCCACCGAGCGCACGCCGCCGCCGACGGTCAGCGGGATGAAGATCTGCTCCGCGGCGGCCCTCACCACGTCGATCATGGTCTCGCGTCCCCCGGAGGAGGCCGTGACGTCGAGGAAGGTGAGCTCGTCGGCGCCCTCGGCGCCGTAGCGGGCGGCGAGCTCCACGGGGTCGCCCGCATCGCGCAGCCCCTGGAAGTTCACGCCCTTGACGACCCGGCCGGCGTCGACGTCCAGGCAGGGGATCACCCGCACGGCGACGCTCATGCGTCGATCCTCTCCAGGTCGAGCTCCTCGGCCCCTTCGATGATGAACTGCTTGCGGGGTGCCACCTCCGAGCCCATGAGGAGCTCGAACATGGCGCTGGCGGCCTCGGCGTCCTCGATCCGCACCCGTCGCAGGGTGCGATGGTTCGGGTCCATGGTCGTATCGGCCAGCTGGTCGGCGTCCATCTCGCCCAGGCCCTTGTAGCGCTGGATCGGCTCCTTGTAGCGCTTGCCCCGCTTCTCGAGGTTCTTCAGCAGCTTGTTCAGCTCCGCTTCGGAGTAGGTGTAGACCAGCTCGTTCTTCTTCGACCCGCCGTGGAGGATCTCCACCCTGTGCAGCGGCGGGACGGCCGCGTACACCCGGCCCTCCTCCACCAGCGGCCGCATGTAGCGGTGGAACAGGGTCAGCAGCAGGGTGCGGATATGGGCGCCGTCGACGTCGGCGTCGGTCATCATCACGATCTTGCCGTAGCGGGCGGCCTCCAGATCGAAGGTGCGGCCGGAGCCCGCCCCGATCACCTGGAAGATCGCCGCGCACTCGGTGTTCTTGAGCATGTCCGTGACGGACGCCTTCTGGGTGTTGAGGATCTTCCCGCGGATCGGCAGCAGCGCCTGGAACTCCGAGGAGCGGGCGTTCTTCGCCGTGCCCAGCGCGCTGTCGCCCTCGACGATGAACAGCTCCGAGCGCTCGACGTCGTGGGTGCGGCAGTCGGCGAGCTTCGTGGGCATGGTGGAGGACTCCAGCGCGTTCTTGCGGCGTGAGACCTCCTTGTGCATGCGGGCGGCGATCCGGGCCCGCATCTCGGAGACGACCTTGTCGATCACCAGGGCGGCCTGCTCCTTCTCCCCCTTCTTGGAGGAGGTCAGGAAGTCGGTCAGGCGCTGTTCGACGATCTTGGAGACGATCGCGCGGATCGCGGGGGTGCCGAGCACCTCCTTGGTCTGGCCTTCGAACTGCGGCTCGTCGATCCGGACGCTGACGACGACGGTGAGCCCGGCGAGGGTGTCGTCCTTCTCGATCTTCTCGTTCTTGGCGTTGAACTTGACCCGGCGCGCCTGGTTCTCGACCTGTTTGCGCAGGGTCTTGACCAGGGCCTGCTCGAAGCCGGCGAGGTGGGTGCCGCCCTTGGGGGTGGCGACGATGTTCACGAAGGAGCGCACGGTCGAGTCGTAGTCGGCTCCCCAGCGCAGCGCGATGTCGACCTCGCAGGAGCGGTCCACGTCCGTGGAGACCATGTGACCGTTCTTGTCGAGCACCGGGATCGTCTCGGTGTAGTTGCCGGTGCCCTGGAGGCGGACCACATCGGTGATCCGCTGGTCCTGGGCCAGGTACTCGACGAACTCGCTGATGCCGCCGTCGTACTTGTACGTGCGGGTGGCGGGCTGATCCGGCAGCCGCTCGGGCCGATCGTCGGTGACGGCCAGCTCCAGCCCGGGCACCAGGAATGCCGTCTGCCGGGCACGGCGGTGCAGCTCGTCGAGCGCGAAGTGCGAGCCCTTGACGAAGATCTGGGGGTCGGCCCAGTAGCGCACCCGGGTCCCGCTCACGCCGCGTTTGGCCTTGCCGACCACGCGCAGCTCGCCCGGGCCCGCCGCCGGGGTGAAGGGAGCCTCGGGGTCGGGCTCGCCACCGTCGTCGAAGACTCCGGCCTGGCCGCGCCGGAAGCTCATCGCGTAGGTCTTGCCCGCGCGGTCCACCTCGACGTCGAGACGCCCCGACAGGGCGTTGACGACGCTCGCGCCGACGCCGTGCAGGCCGCCGGAGGCGGCGTAGGAGCCGCCGCCGAACTTCCCGCCGGCATGGAGCTTGGTGTAGACCACCTCGACACCGGTCAGCCCGGTGCGGGGCTCCACGTCGACCGGCACGCCGCGCCCGGTGTCGCGCACCTCGACGGAGGCGTCCGGGTGCAGGATCACCGAGATCGAGTCGCCGTGGCCGCCGAGCGCCTCGTCGACGGAGTTGTCCAGGATCTCCCACAGGCAGTGCATGAGACCGCGGGAGTCCGTCGAGCCGATGTACATGCCCGGACGCTTGCGGACGGCCTCCAGGCCCTCGAGGACCTGGAGGTTGCGGGCGTCGTAGGCGGATTTCGTCGATGCGGTGGAAGGGGACACGCCTGGGATCCTACGGGGCCGACGGCCCGGATCCCGACATTGCGGCACCGCTCACAGGGTGTTGCGCCCCCAGCGAACCGCGGCGCGAAGCGCTCCCCTTCCCGCACGTCGGATGCTAGAAAAGACCCATGAACCTGACTCTTGAAGCCCCCCGGCTGACCGCTCACGACCGCTGTGACCGCTGCGGCGCCCAGGCGTACGTCAAGGTGCTCCTGGAGGCCGGCGGCGAACTGATGTTCTGCGCGCATCACGCCCGTGCCCACCAGGACGCCCTGCAGGGCGTCGCCGCCGAGGTGATCGACGAGACCGAACGGCTCCACGCGAAGCCGGTGCCGGTCGACGACTGATCCCGACCCCCACGACATCCGAGGGCGCTCACCATATGGTGGGCGCCCTCGGTCGCGTCAGAGGGCCGTCCGAGGCCCAGCAGCTGCCCGGCGAGAGCTCCGGTCCTCGGGGCGGATGCGCAGCACGCGCACGACGACGGCGCCGGGACCCCAGGAGGGGTCACCGGCGCCGTCGAGGGTCTTCCGGAGTCCTCAGTCGAGGTAGTCCCTCAGCACCTGCGAACGCGAGGGGTGGCGCAGCTTCGACATGGTCTTGGACTCGATCTGACGGATCCGCTCCCGGGTGACCCCATAGACCTTCCCGATCTCGTCGAGGGTCTTGGGCTGACCGTCCTCGAGCCCGAAGCGCATGGAGACCACACCGGCCTCCCGCTCCGAGAGGGTGTCCAGCACCGAGTGGAGCTGCTCCTGCAGGAGCGTGAAGCTCACGGCGTCGGCGGGGACGACGGCCTCGGAGTCCTCGATGAGGTCGCCGAACTCGCTGTCGCCGTCCTCACCCAGCGGGGTGTGCAGGGAGATCGGCTCGCGGCCGTACTTCTGGACCTCGACGACCTTCTCGGGCGTCATGTCCAGCTCCTTGGCGAGCTCCTCCGGCGTGGGCTCGCGGCCGAGGTCCTGGAGCATCTGGCGCTGGACCCGGGCGAGTTTGTTGATGACCTCGACCATGTGCACCGGGATGCGGATGGTGCGGGCCTGGTCCGCCATCGCGCGAGTGATGGCCTGACGGATCCACCAGGTGGCGTAGGTCGAGAACTTGTAGCCCTTGGAGTAGTCGAACTTCTCCACCGCGCGGATCAGACCGAGGTTGCCTTCCTGGATGAGGTCCAGGAACAGCATGCCGCGGCCGGTGTAGCGCTTGGCGAGGGAGACGACCAGGCGCAGGTTGGCCTCGAGCAGGTGATCCTTGGCGGCGCGGCCGTCCTCGGCGATCATGGCGAGCTCGCGACCGGCCTTGGTCCGGACCATCGACTCGTCGCCCTTGAGCTGGTGCTCGGCGTACAGGCCGGCCTCGATGCGCTCGGCCAGCTCGACCTCCTGGGCCGCGTTCAGCAGCGCGACCCTGCCGATCTGCTTGAGGTAGTCCTTGACGGGGTCGGCGGTCGCACCGGCGGTGACGACCTGCTGGGCCGGGGCGTCGTCCTCGGTGGCGTTGTAGACGAATCCGCCGGAGGCCTCGACCTTGGCGTTGGTCTCCGAGGCCTTCTTCGTGGCCTCGGCCTCCTCGGCCTCGTCCTCGACCTCCTCGGCCTGCTCCGAGGCGGTGGCCTTGGCGGCCTTCGACGCGGCCTTCTTGGCGGCGGTCTTGGCGGCGGTCGGCTTGCCGGTGCGCTTGGCGGGGGTGCGCTTCGAGGATGCGTCCGTCCCGGACCCGGCCACCTCGGTGGTCGTGTCGGTGGCGGTCTCAGCAGTCTTGGAGGAGGTCACAGAGTTCCTTCTTCCGGCAGTGCTCCCTGGGGTGCACCGCCACACTCGGGCGATCGGTCATCACGGCGCGGCTGGCGGATCGTGCTCGCCGCCGTCGTCCCGGATGTCCCGGTTTCATGGCGCACGAAGGCACGGTGCCGTCAAGCCTCACGAGTATAACGTCCCTGCCGCGTCAGTATTCCCAGGGGCGCGGACATCTTCGCGTCCGCAGCACCCAGGACCGGATCCCGGCCGGCTCGGGGGTCGCGGTGCCGGGAGCACCCCGGGGGACGGACCCGCGGGGGCGGCGACGGATCAGGCGCCGGCGTGGGCGTCCGCATCGGCGCCGTGATCGTCCTTCACCGCGAGCACGGGGCACGGCGCGCCGAGCACGACGCGGCGGGCCGCCGCGCCGAGGTTCAGCTTGCCGATCGGGGACTTGCGGCGCAGACCGATCACGATCAGCGAGGCCGAGACCTCCTCGACCACGGACAGCAGGAACTCCCCGATGTCCGTGCCCGTCCGGGGACGCACCGTGACGTCGACGCCCTCCGCGTCGATCTCTGCCAGCGCGGAGCGGACCTCCTGCTCGGACGGCGCCCCCTGGCCGTCCTCCCCGTACTGGTAGGAGGCGATGACAAGGTCCTCCCCCCGGCGTCGGGCCGAGCGGACGGCTGCGCGGAGAGCGGCCGCGCCCTGCCCGGACGGCGAGTACCCCACGACGATGGTCATCCGCCTGCTCCCCCTCGGGACGTGTCCGGCCGGGTCCCGCTGTGGGCACCCTGTGCTGATCGGCCCAGCCTAGTCGTCCAGCAGGGTGCGGATCCACTCGGCCAGATCCGGATGGGCGAGCAGGAAGGCGTCGTGACCGATCGGGGACGGCGCCACGTGCCAGGCGACGTCGGGGACGTGCCGCGCCATCTCGGCGACCAGATCGGGCGGGAACAGCCGGTCCGAGTCGATGGCGACCGCGAGGGTGCGTGCGCGGACCCGCCCCAGGGCTGCTGCGGTGCCGCCGCGGCCGCGACCGACGTCATGGGTGTTCATCGATTGGGCGAGAACGAGATAGGAGTTCGCATCGAAGCGCCGGGAGAGCTTCTCGGCATGATGATCGAGGTAGCTGGTCACCTGGTACCGGCCCTGCCCGTCGAAAGGGTCCTCGTCGCTCTGCGGTCGGTTGCCGAACCTGCTCTCGAGTTCGGCGGCCGTGCGGTAGGTGGTGTGGGCGATGCGCCGTGCGATGCCGAGGCCCTGCTGGGGGCCGGTTGCATCGGCGGCGTCGTAGTAGTCGCCCCCGTGGAATCCGGGGTCGACCCGGATCGCGGCGATCTGGGCGCTGTTCCAGGCGATCTGGTCGGCGGTCGCGCGCGCCGAGGTCGCGATCACCGCGAGGCGCTCGACCTCGTCCGGGTGCGTCACCGCCCATTCGACCGCGCGCATCCCTCCCATCGATCCACCGACCACGAGGGCCCAGCGCCGGATATCGAGCTCCTCGCGGACTCGGCGCTCTGCCTCGACCTGGTCACGCACGGTCAGCAGGGGGAAGCGCGAGCCCCACGGCCGTCCGTCCGGGGCCGGCGAGCTGGGACCGGTGCTGCCCTGGCAGCCGCCCAGGATGTTGGGGGCGACGACGAAATAGTGATCGGTGTCGATCGGGCGACCGGGCCCGACCATCTCCTCCCACCACCCGGGGCTCGCATGGGACCGCCCGGCCGGCCCCCGCACATGGGAGTCCCCGGTCAGCGCGTGCAGGACGAGGACGGCGTTGCCGCCGTCGGCGGCGAGCGTGCCCCAGGTCTCGTACGCCATGGTCGCGTCCTCGATCACGGCACCGCTGTCGAGCTCGAGGTCCCCGATCTGGACGAAGCGGCGGTCCCCGATGCCGTGCTCGGGCCGCCAGGCTCCCGTCACCGTCGGCGGCGTCTCGGCAGGGTGGGTCGGTGCCGTCGCGGAGAGTGCGGGCCGAGGCTGTCTGGCGGGTCCGGTTTCCGAAGCGGCTCGTGGCTGCGAGGCGCCGGCCGCGGTGCTCCGGTCCAGAGCTCCGAGAACGGTCATCGGCTCCTCCTGACTGCTTCCCTGTGCGGCGCGCCCGGGATCCTGGGTCAGGTGCTGGGCCACCAGGCCGGAAAGATCGGCGTGTCGGTCATGCGTGCCAGCAAGGGTGCCAGAGTCGAGCCGGGTTCACGCTCCCGCAGTTCGTCCACGAGACGGCCGGCGGTCGCGAAACGGTGGTTCCACCACGCCAGCAACACCAGCAATGCGGTCAGCCCGCGCCATGCCTCCCGGGCGATACCGCGCTGGGGATCGGGCAGTTCCGACCACGCCTTCTCGGCGATCACGCGGAGACGTTCGAGCGCCACGTACCAGCTCCCACCTGCACAGACATCCGGATCTGGTCTCCAATGACGCTCGCTCACGAGGATCTGCAGCAGCTCGCCACGGTCGATGCTGCCCTCGTTCCCGCGGTCGATGCACTGCGCCAAGAGCTCCCAGTGGAGGCGGTCGACGGCGAGAACCGAGAGCAGCTCGGCGACGTGTTCACAGTCCGTCACGAAGCCTTCGTCGCCGTCCTCTCCGTCCCGGGCGCCGAGTCGCGCGAGAGCGTTCCGGGCCGCGGCGAACAGCTCGCCGGGATCGCAGGCGGCCGAGAGCTCCGTGCGTTCCAGGCGGAGGCGACCCGCGATCCGTGCGAGCTCGGGCTCTTCGCGCGGTGGCTGCGGGATCGGCCGTCCGGTGAAGACCTCGCCCGCGGCCGCACAGGTCTCGGAGAACGGACGCAGCGGCTCGGGCGGGGAGATCCAGAAGCGCTCCTCGTCGCCGTCGGGGGCTCCGCGGACGACCTGTCGGCACTGGCCGTCGCCGGCCACCCAGGCCGAGTCGATGTCGAAGGGCTCACCCGGCATCTCGGAGGCCGTCAGCAGCAGCCGGGCCGATGCCAGCATCGCCACGTCGTCGCTGAGGCCCTCGGGCAGCGCCTGATGGCCGTCGCCGAGCACGACCACGGCGCGGGCCCGCGTGCAGCCTCGACCCTGGACCAGAGCCAGGTGATGCGTGAGGGAATCGCACCCCTCGGGACCCAGCACCTCCTCGAGATCGGAGGTGGTCAGCACCGGCGGATGATCCGGGCCGCTGCTGAGCAGGATCAGGCAGTCGGTGGGGATCCGGCGCAGACAGATCCGTGTCTCGGCGAGGAGCTCGGAGGGATCCTCGACATGCAGGAGGCGGCGGTCGGGATCGGCAGGAGGGATGTTCGTCGTCATGATCCGACCTTGGGGCACCGTCGCTGCGGAAGGCAGGCCCGAGCGCCGCTCTGTGGACGGAGGGGGGCTGTGGAGGAATGCCCGAGCAGAGCTCCGGGGACGGTCAGGGGGACATGGGAGGATCGTCGTGTCCGAGCAAGAGAAAGAGGGCCGATGTCCACTGCCGAGGCACCGCCGACCGGCGACCGTGCACGCGAGTACGACGACCTCCTGGTCGCGAGGATCACGGAGATCACGCAGGCGGAGCTCGAGACTCGTCGGCGCCGCCTCGCGGAGATCTCCCCCGAGACGGCGACGCTGGTGGACTCCCTGGCCTCCTACCTCGAGGGCGGCAAGCTGCTGCGCCCACGATTCTGCTTCTGGGGCGGGGTGGCAGCGCTGGGCCGCGAGCCCGGCGCGGCGGAGATCGAGGCCCTCGCGCGCTGTGGGGCGGCGATCGAGCTGGTCCAGGCCGCAGCCCTCATGCATGACGACGTCATCGATCACTCCCCCCTCCGCCGGGGTCGGCCTGCTCTCCACGCCGCTGCTGCTGCGCAGCACCACCGCGAGCGCCTGGCCGGATCGTCGGAGGGCTTCGGCGTCGCGGTCGCGATCGTCCTCGGGGACCTGGCGCTGACCTGGGCCGAGCAGCTGGCCAACACCGTCGAGGGCGATCCGGCCTGCGCCGCCCGGGCCCGGCGTGAGTTCGACGAGCTGCGCACCGAGGTGATGTCGGGGCAGTACCTGGACATCCTGCACCAGGCCGGAGGGTTCGCGTCCGCGCCGGATGCGGAGCAGGCGGCGCTGGCGGTGATCCGCTGGAAGACCGTGCCCTACACCGTGTTGCGGCCCGTGCGGGTGGGCGCGGCGCTGATGGGTGCCCCCGACGCCGTGCTCGAGCGGCTGTCCTCGTGGGCGATCGAGGTCGGGACCGCCTTCCAGCTGCGGGACGACCTGCTCAGCGTGGTCGGCGATCAGGACGAGACCGGCAAGCCGATCGGGGGCGACCTCCTCGAGGGCAAGCGCACGGTGCTGCTGGCCCGGGCGGAGGCCGCGGCGGACGACGCCGGCCGTGCTCTGCTGGACGGGGTGGTCGGCCGACCTGATGCCGCGCCGTCGCAGATCGCCGCCGCCCATGACCTCATGGTCACGACCGGTGCCGTCCTCTCGGTCGCGGACGAGGTGCGCGAGCGCGCCCGCCACGGCCGTGACCTGCTCGAGGACGCGGCGGGGATCGGCGCGCTCGGCAGGACCGGGCTCTCCGCGCTCGCCGACCTCGCCACGGACGTCGAGTCACTGCCCGCCTGAGACCCGAGGGCTCCGGGCACGTCCCGGGTCGGGTGCCGCGCTGCGCCGTCCGGGGTCCGCCCGAGGTCAGAGAGCGAGCGCCTGGGCGCGGCGCCGCACCTCGCCGCGCTGACCGCTGCGCAGCTGATCGATCGGCCTCCCCGGCAGTGTCTCGTCGTCGGTGAACAGCCAGGTCAGCAGCTCCACGTCGTCGAAACCGCCATCGCGCAGCAGGGTCACCGTGCCCTTCAGGTGCCGCGCGATGCCGTCGTCGGTCAGCAGTTCCGCCGGGACCACGCGCCGCACGGGGTCGCCCCGCCGGACGGCGACCAGCTCCCCGTCCTCGATCAGGCGGTGGACGCGCGAGATCTCCAGATCCAGTCGCCGCGCGACGTCGGGGAGGGTCAGCCAGTCGGTGATGAGGTCGTCGAGGTCGTTCACGACACCAGACTGTCATGCCGAGCGGATCCGCGCACCCGGGCCCTTCCGTCGCAGGATGGAGGACACATCTCACGGTTCTCGTCCCCGACCGCCGTGTGTCGGTCCGGATCTCACGCACCCTCACGGCCTAGGTTGGGCCCGTGAGCGCGGCGACGTCGACTTCCCCCGGCATCAGCCTGCTCCTCGACGACCGCTACCGGGTCGAGGAGCAGATCGCGCGCGGCGGAATGGCGACGGTGCATCGCGGGCACGACGAGCGCCTCGACCGTGTGGTCGCCCTGAAGATCATGCATCCCCACCTCGCTGCGGACGAGGACTTCCGGCGTCGGTTCGGCCGGGAGGCACGCTCCGCGGCACGGCTCGCGCACCGCAACGTCGTGGGAGTCTTCGACCAGGGGGAGGACGAGGACCGCATCTATCTCGCCATGGAGCTCGTCGAGGGCGAGACGCTGCGAGCACGGCTGGTCGAGCAGGGCCGCCTGAGCATCCGCGAGACCCTCCAGGTGACCGAGCAGGTGCTCGAGGCCCTGGTGGCCGCGCACGCTGCAGGCATCGTCCACCGTGACATCAAGCCCGAGAACATCCTGCTGGACCCCGACGACGTGGTGAAGGTCGCCGACTTCGGTCTCGCCCGGGCGATCGGGGCGAGCAACTCCTCGGCGAGTGCGACCCTGCTCGGCACCGTCGCCTACATCAGCCCTGAGGTCGTCACCCGCGGGCACAGCGACGAACGCAGCGATCTCTACTCGCTCGGCGTGGTGCTCTTCGAGATGCTCACCGGCCGTCAGCCGTTCGTCGGCGAGCAGCCCGTCCACATCGCGTTCCAGCATGTCCACGAAGACATCCCGGCACCCTCGACACGGGTGACCGGGCTGCCGCGGGAGCTCGATTCCCTGGTCACGTGGGCCGCTTCCCGGGTCGTCGAGCAGCGCCCCGCGACCGCCGCCGAGCTGCTGGCCGCCGTGCGCGAGCTCACCGACTCCCTGCCGGGACCGGTCCTCGACCGGCGGCCCGTCCCCCGCGAGGACGGCGACACCGGGGACGTGCCGCGACCGACCTCCCCGCTCGAGGACGTCGTGGCCGAGCTGCACGGCGGGCCGCGCGCCTTCCCCGCCGGCCTCCTCCCCGGCACCGGGGACGCCCCGTCCTCGGCGCTGCTGCCCTCCGCCGGCGGGGAGTCCCTCGCCACGCAGACGGGGGACGACGCACCGCAGGGCACGGCCGAGGCGGAGACCGCCGGGGCGCCGACCGGACCCGACGACGAGGACCGGGGCGAGGACGTGGCTCGAGCCGACGACGCGGCCCGGACCGACGCCGCGGACGGGGGGGAGGGCACGGGCGAGGAGGATGCCGGTCGGCGCACCGTCGTGATGCGGGCCCCGAAGGGACGACGCGGCCGCCACCTCCCGCCAGGGACCAGGCACCGCTCTCGCCCGGTCGCCGTGCTCGCCGCGCTCAGCCTGCTGGCCGCCCTGTTCACCGGCGCCTGGGCCGGCGGCGACTGGTATCTCAACACCGGCCCCGGGGCGGACCGCACCATCCCGGTGCTGGCCGGCACCGAGCTGAGCGACGCCGAGGCCGTGCTCGCCGCCTCCGATCTGGGTGTGACCACACGGCAGACCTTCGACGAGACGGTCCCCGCCGGGCATGTCATCGCGGCCGATCCCGGGGCGGGGACCACGGTCAAGAAGGGGACGAACATCGAGGTGGTGGTCTCCAAGGGCGTCGAGACCTTCCCGGTCCCCGATCTGGTCGGCGCCGAGCTGGACTCGGCCGCCCAGGAGGTCGAGGAGCTGGGACTGGTGCTCGTCGAGGAGGACCCCGAGTACTCCGAGACCGTCCCGGCCGGAGAGGTCATCTCCCAGTCCCAGGAGGCCGAGGCGCTGCCGGCAGGGGGCGAGGTGCACGTGGTCGCCTCCCAGGGTCCGCGACCGATCACCATCGACGACCAGACCGGTAAGAGCGGCGAAGCCGCCCGCAGCGCCCTGGAATCGGCCGGGTTCGCCGTGGCGGCCTCCTCGGCCCACTCGGCGAACGTCCCCGCCGGGGCGGTCATCTCCCAGTCCCCCTCGTCCGGCACGGGCCACCGCGGCGACACCGTCACCCTGGTGACCTCCCTCGGCCCCGAGATGGTGACGGTCCCGGACGTCTTCAGGCAGTCGGAGGCCGAGGCGAAGAAGACCCTCGAAGCCGCCGGTTTCGACGTGACCGTGCGGCACGACCGGGGCGAGCCGGTGTTCGGGCTGGTCTACGAGCAGTCCGCCGCGGCCGGGACCGAGGTGGCCAAGGGCTCCGCGATCACGATCACGGTGTTCTGAGCAGCCCGTCGTCAGAGCCCTGCGCCGACCGCACGGACGACATCGCTCCCCAGGAAGCAGCGCCCCACAGGCGGCAGGGCGCCCGACACGACGGCGCCGGCACGTCCCGCGGGACGTGCCGGCGCGGTCCCGAGCCGGGCGGGAGCGGTCTCAGCGGCGCGAGAGCATCTCTGCGACGAGGAAGGCCAGCTCGAGGGACTGCTGGTGGTTCAGACGGGGGTCCACGAGGGTCTCGTAGCGCCGGGTCAGGCCCTCCTCGTCGATCTCGCCGCTGCCGCCGAGCACCTCCGTGACGTCGTCACCGGTGAGCTCCATGTGCAGGCCGGCGGGGACCGTGCCCAGTCCCTGGTGGACCTCGAAGAAGCCGACCACCTCGTCGAGGATGTCCTCGAATCGACGGGTCTTGTACCCGTTGGAGGACGTGATGGTGTTGCCGTGCATCGGGTCGGTCACCCAGGCCACCTGCGCCCCGGCATCGCGCACGCCCTCCACCAGCGCCGGGAGCCGATCGCGGATCTTGCCGGCCCCCATCCGCGTGATGAACGTCAGGCGCCCGGGCTCACGCTCCGGGTCGAGCCGGTCGACCAGGCGCAGAGCATCGTCGACCGAGGCGTCCGGTCCGAGTTTCACCCCGATGGGGTTGCGCAGACGTGCCATGAAGTCCACGTGCGCACCCTCGAGCTGACGCGTGCGCTCGCCGACCCACAGGAAGTGTCCGGAACAGCCGTAGATCTCCCCGCTGCGGGAGTCGATGCGGGCCAGAGCCTCCTCGTAGTCCAGCAGCAGCGCCTCGTGCGAGGCGTAGAACTCCACGACCTTGAGGGAGTCGAAGTCCGCGCCGATGGCGTCCATGAAGCGGATCGCCTTGTCGACCTGGGCGGCCAGTTCCTCGTAGCGGTCGTACCCGGCGCCCGAGGTGAACCCGCGGTTCCAGGAGTGCACCTCGCGCAGATCGGCGAAGCCGCCCCCGGTGAAGGCACGCAGCAGGTTCAGGGTCGAGGCGCTGGTGGTGTACATCTGCCACAGGCGACGAGGATCCGGGATCCGGTCCTGCGGGGTGAAGGCGTAGGCGTTGACGGCGTCGCCGCGATAGGTCGGCAGGGTGACGCCGTCGCGGGTCTCCTCGTCCGAGGAGCGCGGCTTCGCGAACTGCCCGGCCATCCGCCCCATCTTCACCACCGGCACCGAGGCGCCGTAGGTGAGCACGGCGGACATCTGCAAGATGGTGCGGATCTTGTTGCGGATCCGGTCCGCGGTCGAGTCGGCGAAGGTCTCCGCGCAATCGCCTCCGGCGAGCAGGAACGCTTCGCCGCGGGCCGCGGCCGCGACGCGCTCGCGCAGCACGTCGACCTCGCCGGCGAACACCAGCGGCGGGGCGGAGCGCAGGTCGTCGAAGACGTCGCGGCGGCGATCCTCGTCCGGCCACACCGGTTGCTGGACCCGCGGATACTCACGCCACGCACCCAGCGCCGCCAGGCCGTCGTCGGCCGAGGACAGCGTGAAGTCGTGGGCGCGGGCGGGGGCATCGGGGCTGTACTGAGTCACCCCCACAGGGTACGCAGTCCCTCGCCCGGCAGCGTCGGGATCCCAGTGAGCAGGACCACGGTCCGCGGACCCTCGCGGGCTCATCCCGCCGGACCGGGCCCCGCGTCCCGTCGACCGCCCTGCTCCCCCGTGCGCCGGCGGCGCTTGACGTCCGCGGCGTACTCCTCGCTGCGCTCCTGGCCCGACAGCTCCTGGATCCGATCCATGACGGCGTCGGTCACCGTCCGCAGGACCTGCGACTCGTCCGCCCCCTCGAGCGAACGCGCGATCTCCTCGGCGTCCAGCGGCTCCCCGAGCACGGCGCGGACCCGGGGCGCACGCCGCGGGAAGATGCGCCGTCCGCGCTGCGCCTCGAAGGCTCCGAGCATCGCGACCGGGATGATCGGGGCCCCGGTGGCCAGCGCGAAGCGGGCCACGCCGGTCTTCCCGCGATAGAGGCGGCCGTCGGGGCTGCGCGTGCCCTCGGGGTAGATCCCGAGCACCTTCTGCGCCCGCAGCACGCTCAGGCCCGCCTCGATCGCGGAGCCGGCGGCATCACCGCCCGTGCGATCCACGGGCATCACCTCCAGGCCGCGCATCACCCGGGCGACCAGCTTGTTCAGCGGGGAACCGCCCGCGAAGATGTCGGACTTGCCCAGGAAGTGCACGGTGCGCCGCACCTGTCCGGGCAGGAACACGGTGTCGGAGTAGGCCAGATGGTTCGACGCCAGGATGACGGCACCGTGGTCGGGGATGTTCTCGGCCCCGGTGATCGTCGGGTTCCAGAGCACCCTCACCACGCCCATGACGACGGGTTTGGCGAGTTCGTACAGCACGACGGGTTCCTCAGGTGCGGGCCCCGGTGTCCCGGGGGTCTCGGACGGGGATGAAGCAGGGCGGCGGGGGTGCGACGATGTACCCATGGCGTTCAGCGAACTGTCCCGGCCCTGGCGCACGCGGGGTCACTCTAACCCGCGCGGCGGACTGCTCCTGTGCCATGGATTCACCGGTTCCCCGCAGTCGCTGCGTTCCTGGGCCCAGGACCACGCCGCCCGCGGATGGGAGGTGGAGCTGCCTCTGCTGGCCGGGCACGCCACCACCTGGCAGGACCTCGCCGCCCAGCGGTGGCAGGACTGGTACCGCCCCGTGCGCGACGCGGCCCTGGAGCTGTCCGAGCGCCATGGTCCGATCGCCGTGGGCGGGCTGTCGATGGGCGGCACGCTGGCGCTGACCCTGGGACAGGACCCCATGCTGCGCGGTCGACTCGCGGCCCTGGTGGCGGTGAACCCCGGGATGACCCTCCCGGTGGTCGCGGGCGCCGCCGGCCTCCTGGCCCCGCTGGTGCCCACGATCGCCGGGATCGGGTCCGACGTCGCCCGGGAGGGCGTGGTCGAGGAGGCGTACGAGCGCACGCCGCTGCGAGCCGTCGCCCAGCTGCGCCGCCTGTTCTCCCGGACCCGCCACCGGCTCGCCGACGTGCAGGTGCCGCTGCTCCTGGCCACCTCCCGCACCGACCACACCGTCCCGCCGCACGACAGCGACCTCGTCGCCGCCGGGGTGGCCGGGCCGGTGCAGCGCCTCAGCCTGTCTCGCAGCTACCATCTGGCCCCGATGGACCACGATGCGCCGCAGCTGTTCGAGGCGTCCGCCCGATTCCTGGACCGCCGCCTCCCGGCGACAGGAGGTGGCCGATGACCCCGGAACGCGGCAGCGCGCCCGATCCTCGCGACGTCGACGCCGAGTTCGCCCGCATGCTCGAGGACGAGGGCATGGTGCTGGGCCCCGGGGACGCCCCACGGGAACCGGCCGCGCCGGAGACCCCGGAGGACGACCGCGGCCCCTTCGCCGGCGACGCTCTCTTCTCCCCCAGCGCCGATTCCCCTCCGGAACCCCCGAGCGAGGAGTCCCGGGCCCGCTCGCGCGCGGCGCATCCCGCCGCCGGCCCCCGCGACGGCATCGGCGGTCTGCGCGGCGCGGCGGGCCCGCGCGAGCTCGACGACGACGAGGTGCTCTACGGCGACTTCGAGCCGCCGGACCCTGATCTCCCACAGCCCTCCTCGGGTGCCCTGTGGTCCTGGACCGCGCTGATCGGAGGGTTCCTCCTGCTGGTCGCTGCCTCGGTGACGACGGCCCTGCCGAGCGCCCTGGGGTGGGTGGGTGCCCTCGCGACCGTGGGCGGCGTCATCTCCCTGCTCCTGCGGGTGCCCCGCTCTCGCGACGGGGGCGGCGACGGCGCGGAGGTCTGAGCGCCTCAACGGGCGAGGTCGGCGGCGCCGACGATGCCGGCCCGGTTCCCCATGCCGGCGAGCACGAAGGGGGCCAGGTCCCGGTGCGTCCGCGCGGTCAGGTGTCCGGCGTAGGCGGTGCGGGCCGGGTCCAGCAGGAGATCGCCCGCGGCGGCCACCCCGCCGCCGACGACGATCATGTCGGGGTCCAGCAAGGAGGAGATCGAGGCGACGCCGACCCCCAGCCAGGAGCCGAGCTCCGCGATCAGCTCGCGGGCGCCTGGGTCGCCCTGCTGGGCCAGTCGGGTGATCAGGGGGCCGTCGATCTCCTTGCGGGCGCCCCCCGCGGCCTGCAGCAGGGGCCCCATCAGCGCATCGCCCGCGGAGGCCCGGCGCTTGGCGGTGCGGACCAGGGCGGTTCCCGCGGTGTACTGCTCCAGGCAGCCCTGGCGGCCGCACCCGCACCACTGCCCGTCGGGCACGGCGGTCATGTGGGCCACCTCGCCCGCGAACCCGCCGCTGCCCCGGATCAGCTGCCCGTCCAGGACGATCGCCCCGCCCAGCCCGGTGCCCACGGTCACCATCAGCATGTGCCGTGCCTCCGTCGCCGCCCCGAAGCGGTACTCGGCCCACCCGGCGGCGTTGGCATCGTTCTCGACCACGACGGGCAGACCGGTGAGCCGTTCCAGCTCATCGGCCAGGGCGTGCTCGCGCCAGGCCAGGTTCGCCGCGAACTTCACGGTGCGCCGGTCCGAGCTGACGAACCCGGCCGCTCCGACCCCGACGCCCACGACCTGATGGTCCGTGCGCAGCTCCGCGACCGCATCGGCGACCCCGGCCTCGATCTGCTCCGTATCCGTGGCGGGCGTGCTCCGCGTGGTCGCGGCGATGATCTCACCGCTCTCGTCGACGACCCCCGCCGCGATCTTCGTGCCGCCGATGTCCACTCCGATGGAGAGCATGCTGCTCCTTCTCGATCACGCATGATCGCTGGGTCCGCTGGATTCGACGAGGCCGCGCCCTCCAGCCTGTCGCGACCTATCGTATGCGGCGCTGACGTAGGATCGCATCGACCCCCATCAGCGCGTCCGGGCAGGCGTTCTGGATGACGCGGATGCGCACCGGCCCGGATCGAAGGAGATTCGATGAAGCAGTTCACGACCGTCCCGCAGCACGAGAGCAGACCGGACGAGAACGCGACCGATCTCCTCCTGGAGCGCCTGCGGGCACACCCCGGCGTGCCGATCTTCGAGCACGCTCAGACGGACGGCACGTACCGTCCGATGAGCACCTCCGACTTCGTCGACGAGGTCAAGCAGGTCGCCAAGGGGCTGCTCGCCACCGGACTCGCCAGCGGGGACGTCGTGGCGATCCTCTCCCGCACCCGGTACGAGTGGACGCTGGCCGACTGGGCCGTGTGGTGGGCGGGCGGGGTGAGCGTCCCGATCTACGAGACCTCCTCCCCCAGTCAGATCCAGTGGATCGCCTCGGACACCGATGCCCGATTCATCCTCGTCGAGGCATCGCGCCACCAGGAGGACGTGGAGTCCGTGCGCGGCGAGCTGCCCGCGCTCGAGCACATCGGAGTGATCGAGGACGGCATCGTCGAGGAGCTCAAGGCGCGCGGCGCCGACGTCAGCGACGAGGACCTCGAGGCCCGCCGCACCTCACGTCGGCTCGAGGACGTCGCCACGATCATCTACACCTCCGGCACGACGGGTCGCCCCAAGGGCGCCGAGCTCACCCACGCGAACTTCGTGGACACCACCCGCAGCGCCGTGAACCTGCTCGGCGAGCACGTGCTCCCCTCGGGCTCACGGCTGCTGATGTTCCTGCCCATGGCACACGTCTTCGCCCGGCTGATCACCGTCCTCGCCGCCGCACGGCCGGTGACCACGGCGTTCACCCCGGACACCAAGAACCTGCTCCCTGACCTCGAGGCCTTCAAGCCCACGTTCCTGCTCGCCGTGCCGCGTGTGTTCGAGAAGGTCTACAACGGTGCCGAGGCGAAGGCGATCGCCGGGGGGCGCGGGAAGATCTTCACCGCCGCCGCCGCGACGGCGATCGAGTACTCGAAGGCGCGCACCGCCGGCACCGTGCCGATCTCCGTGAAGGTCAAGCACGCCGTCTTCGACAAGCTCGTCTACGGCAAGCTGCGCGACGCCATGGGCGGCGACGTCCGGTGGGCGGTCTCCGGCGGGGCGCCGCTGGGCGAGCGCCTGGCGCACTTCTTCCAGGGCATCGGCGTGACGGTGCTGGAGGGCTACGGCCTCACCGAGACCACCGCGCCGGTCTGTGTGAACCTCCCGTGGTCGGTCAGGCCCGGCACCGTCGGCCCGCCGCTGCCGGGCTCCACCGTCGCGATCGACGAGAACGGCGAGATCCTGGTCAAGGGCGTGATGGTCTTCGCGGGATACCACAACAACCCCGAGGCCACGGACGAATCGCTGCACGACGGCTGGTTCCGCACCGGGGACCTGGGCGCGCTGGGCGAGGACGGTGCGCTGACCATCACGGGGCGCCGCAAGGAGGTCATCGTGACCGCAGGGGGCAAGAACATCTCCCCCGCCCCGCTCGAGGACCAGCTGCGCGCCCATCCGCTGGTCAGCCAGTGCGTCGTGATCGGCGACCAGAAGCCCTTCGTCGCCGCGATCCTCACCCTCGACGCCGAGATGCTGCCCACCTGGCTGGCGAACAACTCCCTGCCGGAGATGACGATCGCGCAGGCGGCGCAGGACGACCGGGTCCGCGCCGAGCTGCAGACCGTCGTCGACCAGGCGAACGCCACCGTCTCGCGGGCGGAGTCGATCCGTGCGTTCGAGGTCATCGACTCCGACTTCACGGAGGAGAACGGTTACCTCACCCCGTCGCTGAAGCTCAAGCGCAACGTGGTGGTCCAGGACATGGCGCCGGTGATCGAGACGATCTACTCCCGCGCCAAGCCCGCCTCCTGAGCGAGAGGGCGCCGGCCCGTCCGTCGCTCAGGTGGTGCCGATGCGCTCCCCGGCTCCTCCGCCGCAGCCCCGGGCCGGGTGAGCGGCGGCACGCGGCGGCGCGCTCCCGGGTGTCGGAGCCGCGTCGTAGTCTGCGGGCATGTCCGCACGCCGCCAGCTGAGCTTCGACGATCTCGGGACACCGCTGGTGGAAGCCACCTTGGTGGTCGTCGACCTCGAGACCACCGGGACCGATCCGACCGGCGATGCCATCACGGAGATCGGCGCGGTCAAGATCCGCGGCGGCGAGGTGCTCGGGGAGTTCCGCACCTTCGTCGATCCCGAACGCCCGATCCCCGCCTACATCGCGTCCCTGACGGGCATCACGGACGCCACGGTGGCCGGCGCACCGCCGGTGGCCGCCGTGCTGGGGATGTTCCTGGATTTCGTGGGGGACGCCGCTCTGGTGGCGCACAACGCGCGCTTCGACATCTCCTTCCTCCGCGCCCAAGCCGCCCGCTGCGAGATCGGATGGCCCAGCCCCCAGGTGCTCGACACCCTGGCGCTGGCCCGTACCGTCTTCCGTCGGGACGAGGTGCGCGACCACAAGCTCTCCACCCTAGCGGCGCACGTCGGGGCGAGCGTCGCCCCGGATCACCGGGCGCTGTCGGACGCCCGGGCGACGGTCGACGTGCTCCACACGATCATCGAGCGGCTGGGGCCGCGGGGCGCCGCCACCCTCGAGGACCTCTCCTCGGCGCACCGTCGGGCGACCCCCGTCCAGCTGCGCAAGAAGCATCTCGCCGAGACCGTCCCGTCCGTCCCGGGGGTCTACCGGTTCCTCGACGCCCAGGAGCAGGTGCTCTACGTGGGCACCTCGCGGAATCTCCGCAGCCGGGTGCGCACCTATTTCACCGCGGCGGAGACCCGGCGCAAGGTGCTGGACATGCTGCCGCGGGCCGAGTCGGTCCGGGTCATCGAATGCTCCACCCCGACCGAGGCCGCGGTCCGGGAGCTGCGGATCATCGCCGCCGAGAAGCCGCCCGCGAACCGGCACGGCCTGACACCCCAGAAGGCGTGGTGGCTGCGGCTGGGCAGCGGCACCGAGGGCCTGCGCGCCGCACGGCTGGCCCGTGAGGAGGCCGACGGCTCCGCCCAGATCGGGCCCCTCGCCTCGCGCCACGACGTCGAGCCGCTGCGGGGGCTGCTCACCGATGCCGTGCTCGGGCGCGGGGCGTCGTTCGAACGGGGCACGGCCCGGACGCTGCCCGGCGGTGGCCATCGGGACCGGATCCGTCGGGCGATGCTCGCCGACCCGCGCGAGGTGCTCGATCATGTGGCGGCGCGGATGCGCGCTCACACCGCGGCAGGACGGTACGAGGACGCGGAGACCTTGCGCCGGTTGGCCCGCAGCTTCCTCGACGCCGCCCGTCGTGCCGCCCGCCTGCGGGCGATCGCCGCGGTCCCCCTCCTGGTCGCCGCCCGGCCCAGCACCGACGCGGTGATCGGCGGGCGCGGCTGGGAACTGCTGGCCGTCCGCCACGGACGCTTCGCCGGGACCGCGCTCGTCCCCGCCCGAGCCGACCCTCTCGCCGTCGCCCGCTCGCTGGCGGCGACCGGGACCGGGGAGGCGGAGCTCGCCGCGCCCATGTGCCAGGGATACCACCAGGAGGCCGAGATCCTTCTCACCTGGCTGGACTCCGACGACATGCGCACGGTGCTCCTCGAAGGCGAGTGGTCCCAGCCCGCGCGGGCCCGGTTCGATCTCGAGAATCTCGCAGAGCGCTTCGCCCGGACCTCCCCGGGGCCCGGGGCATAGGCTTCCAGCACACGTCCCGGCGCGCTCGGCGCCTCCGCCCCGCTCCTAGGAGAAGTCATGATCACCGCCATCGTCTCGATCGTCGTCGAGTCCGCCCGCATCCCCGAGGTCGCCGAGGCCATCGTCGACCTCGACGGCATCGAACAGGTCTACTCCGTCACCGGGGACGTGGATCTCATCGCGGTGGTGCGGGTGCGCGCCCACGAGGATCTCGCCGGCGTCATCGCCGACCAGCTCAGCAAGGTCACCGGCGTGCTCGACACCTCGACCAACATCGCCTTCAAGACCTACTCCAAGCGGGATCTCGACGCGGCTTTCGATCTCGGCATCGACGGCTGAGGCACCCGGTGCCCGCCGGCCCGGGCCCCTGCGGGCTCGGGACGCTCACACCTCGTCGGCGAAAGCCTCCTGGGAGGCGGCGGCCCAGCGCCTGACGAGGTCGATAGGCCGCCCGGAATCCAGTGCGGCACGGGCCTCGTCGAACGCGGCGGCGAAACGGTCATGGAACCCGTCGGCGGCCTCCTGGGCGATGCCGTCGAAGGCGAGCACGCCCGCTGCGGCGTTCAGCAGCACGGCATCGCGGACCGCACCCATGCGCCCGTCCCGGACACCGTGGAACAGATCGCGGGCCACGTCGGCGTTCTCCTCGGCCGTGCCGCCCCGGAGCACCTCGCGGTCGCTGCGGGGAATCCCCAGCAGCTGCTCGGGATCGAGCACGTGCCGACGCACCTGCCCGCCCCGGACCTCCCACACGTCCGAGGGGGCGGTCACGGTGAGCTCGTCGAGCCCGTCCTGTCCGCGGAAGACCAGAGCGCTGGTCCCCCGCGCGGCGAAGACCCCCGCGACCGTCGGGGCGATCGACGGATCCGCCACCCCGACGGCGCTCGCCTCCGGCTGCGCCGGGTTCGTGATCGGCCCCAGGATGTTCATCACGGTGGGAATGCCCAGTCCCCGGCGCGCCTCGGCCGCGAACCGCATCGAAGGATGGAAGACCTGCGCGAACAGGAAGGTCATCCCGATCTTCCCGACCAGCTCCTCGACCGCGGGAACCGGCAGGTCCAGGCGGACGCCGAGGGCCTCCAGCACGTCGGCGGAGCCCGACCGGGAGGTGGAGGCACGGTTCCCGTGCTTGACGACGGGGCGCCCTGTCGAGGCGATGATCACCGAGGCCATCGTCGAGATGTTCACCGTCTGCGCCAGGTCGCCGCCCGTGCCGACGATGTCGATCGAGCGCCGCGGGGCCCGCACCGGGCGGGCATGGCCCACCATCGAGTCCGCCAGGGCGGCCAGCTCACCGCTGGTGACGCCCTTGGCCTGCAGCGAGACCAGGAAGCCCGCGAGCTGCACGGCGGAGGAGTTGCCGGACATGACCTCGTCCATCGCCCACGAGGCCTCGCGGGCCTCCAGCTCCTCGCCGCGCACCAGACGCGCCGTGATCGTGGCCCAGGTCGGGGTGTTCTCGCTCATGCCCCGATGATCGCACCTCCCGGCGCGGACGGGTCCCGCTGCTCACGGATCGGATCACAGATCCATCACGGCCGCGCACGGCCAGGTCACCTGCCGCTCCTGGAGGCGTGTCCTGGTTCGTGACACCGCGTCAGGAGGGATATGCTGGCCCCGTTCTCCCGGGGCCGAGCCCTGCGGTGCGCCTGTCGTCGTGAGCCGGCACACCGACCCTGATGACACGACATAATGGTGACGTGACTACTGCGACCTTGCCTCAGCGCTCCCCCGCCGCTGCACCAGCGGTCGGCCGCCCGAATCCGACGCAGATCGGCACGATCGTCTGGCTCTCCAGCGAGCTGATGTTCTTCGGCGGCCTGTTCGCCATGTTCTTCACGCTGCGGTCGATGGCGCCGGACACGTTCTTCGACGGGGAATCCAACTTCAAGCACGGCTACGCGCTGGTGAACACGACGATCCTGGTGCTGAGCTCGGTGACGTGCCAGATCGGCGTCTTCCTCGCCGAGGGCAAGTTCCCCTGGGGCAAGCCCTTCGCCCCGCGCAAGCGTCGCAGCGGCTCGATCCTCAACATCGCCGGCTGGGGAATGATCGAGTGGTACACCCTCACCTTCATCATGGGAGCGATCTTCGTCTCCGGGCAGGCCTTCGAGTACACCGAGCTGGTCCACCACGGGGTGACGATGTCGTCGACCCCGTTCGGCTCGATCTTCTACCTCGCCACGGGCTTCCACGGCATCCACGTCTTCGGCGGGCTCATCGCCTTCCTGATGGTGCTGATGCGTGCCTTCGTCGCCGAGGAGTTCACCCAGCACGAGCAGGTCTCGGCGATCTGCATCTCGTACTACTGGCACTTCGTCGACATCGTGTGGATCGTCCTGTTCTTCATCGTGTACATGCTCGATCCGCTCTCGACCCTGTTCAACGCCGGGCACTTCATCCCGGTCGACTTCGACTGGAGAATCTTCTGATCCCCGCATCCGCACCCCCTGCGCGGTCCGGTGCGTCTCCCACATCCCGTCCCTCCCCCGCTCGTCCCCTCCACGAATCGAGGTCCGAACCGTGAAGGCACTCGCCGCACGTCGTCATCATCCGATGGCGCTTCTCGTGATTCTGCTGCTCGCCCTGGTGGCGACCGGCGGGCTCTACGTGGCGTTCCAGCCGCAGACAGCCCAGGCCGAGACCTACACGCAGGACGACGTCGAGGCCGGGGAGGCGCTCTTCCTCGCCAACTGTGCGACCTGCCACGGTCGCGATGCGACGGGTGAGGTCGACTCCGAGGGCTACACCCTCGGCCCCTCGCTGGTCGGCGTGGGCGCCGCGGCCGTCGACTTCCAGGTCGGCACCGGCCGGATGCCGATGCAGATGTCGGGCCCCCAGGCCCGGGAGAAGCCTCGCCAGATGAACGAGGAGCAGACCCGCCAGCTCGCCGCGTACGTCGCCTCGTTGGGCCCCGGCCCCTCCGTCCCCGAGGAGAAGTGGCTCGACACCTCCCAGGGCGACGCCACCAAGGGCGGGGAGATCTTCCGCGTCAACTGCGCCATGTGCCACAACGCCGCCGGTCAGGGCGGCGCGCTGACCCGTGGCAAGTTCGCCCCGCCCGTCGTGGGCGTGGAACCCAAGCACGTCTACGAGGCCATGGACACCGGCCCGCAGAACATGCCGGTCTTCAACGAGACGAACCTGTCCCCCTCGGACAAGCGCGACGTCATCACCTACCTCGAAGAGCTGGAGGAGAACGGGTCCCCCGGCGGCATCTCCCTGGGCTCCCTCGGCCCTGTGACCGAGGGTCTGTACGCCTGGACGATCATCCTGACCCTGCTCCTCGGCTGCGCCGTGTGGCTGGGGGCGAAGGCCAAGTGAATACGAGCATGAACACGAACCCGCCCAGCAGCCCCGCACCCTCCGGGGTCAGCACGGTCGCTCCCAAGGAGGGCGGAGGCTTCCCCAACCCGGGCCTCCCCCCGCACGTCCACCGTCAGGCCGACGTCTCCAAGGCCGCGGAGAAGCGCGCCGAGCGCCTCGTCGCCGGCATGTTCCTGCTGTCCGTGCTGGGCACGGCGATCTTCATCGCGGCGTACTTCGTGGTGACGCCCACCGGCACGAACCTCTTCGCGGAGGAGGGCACGACGCAGGCCCTGTGGTGGTCGAACCTCGTCACCGGCCTGGGCCTGGCGATCGCCGTGTTCTTCATCGGTGCCGCCGCGGTCCACTGGGCCAAGACCCTCATGCCCGATGAGGAGATGGTCGAGGAGCGCCATGACATCCGCGGCTCCGACGAGACCCGCGAGATCGCCGCCGGCATCATCACCGACGGCCTCGAGGAGTCCGGCATCGGGCGGCGGCCCCTGATCGTGACCGCGATGGTCGCCTCGCTGGCCGCGCTCCCGGTCGCCGTGCTCGCACCGCTGTCGACCCTCGGGCCGCTGCCGGGCAACAAGCCCTTCCACACCTTCTGGGGCCAGCACCCCGGTCAGCGTCTCGCCCGGGACCACGACGGCACGCCCATCAAGCTGTCCGACGTCGCGATGAACTCGATCTTCCATGTGATGCCCGAGGGCCTCACCGAGGACACCCCGCACCACCTCGAGGAGCGGGCGAAGGCCGCCGCGGTGATCGTGCGCTTCGACCCCAAGCTGGGCAAGAACCCCGAGAGCATGGCCAACGGCGTCGAGGGCGTGCTCGCCTACTCGAAGATCTGCACGCACGTCGGCTGCCCGGCGGCGCTCTACGAGCAGCAGACCCACCACATGCTGTGTCCCTGCCACCAGTCGACCTTCGACGCCACCGACGGCGCGAAGGTGCTCTTCGGCCCGGCGCACCGTCCGCTCCCCCAGCTCCCGATCGAGGTCGACGACGAGGGCTACCTGGTGGCCCCCGGCGATTTCCCCGAGCCGATCGGTCCCAGCTTCTGGAACATCCACAAGGACAAGTGATCCCATGACGACCACGACTCCCGAAACCCGGAAGCCGGCTTCCGACGACGCGAGCAGCTCGCGCATGTACAAGCTCGGAGCAGTGGGCGGCGACTGGCTCGACCAGCGCACCTCCGGCGGCGGCTTCGTCAAGTTCATCGCCCGCAAGATCTTCCCCGACCACTGGTCGTTCATGTTCGGCGAGGTGGCGCTGTACAGCTTCGTCATCCTGCTGATCTCGGGCACGTTCCTGACGATGTTCTTCGACCCCTCCATGGAGGAGGTCGTCTACGACGGTCCGTACGTGCCGCTGCAGGGCGAGACCATGTCGCGGGCCTACGAGTCCACGCTGCAGATCTCCTTCGAGGTCCGAGGCGGCCTGCTCTTCCGCCAGATGCACCACTGGGCGTGCCTCGTGTTCATGGTCGCGATCTTCGTGCACATGTTCCGGGTGTTCTTCACCGGCGCCTTCCGCAAGCCTCGTGAGCTCAACTGGCTCGTCGGCTTCTCGCTGATGGTCCTGGGCATGGTGGCCGGCTTCTCCGGCTACTCCCTCCCGGACGACGTGCTCTCCGGCAACGGCGTCCGCATCATCGACGGGCTGATGCGCGCGATCCCCGTCGTGGGCACCTACTTGTCCATGCTCCTGTTCGGCGGCGAGTTCCCCGGCACCGACATCATCCCGCGCCTGTTCACGATCCACATCCTGCTGGTGCCGGCACTGATCCTCGGGCTGATCGCGATCCACATGGTGCTGCTGGTGCTGCACAAGCACACCCAATACCCCGGCCCGGGTCGCACGCAGCGCAACGTGGTCGGCTTCCCCGTCTTCCCGGTCTACGCCGCGAAGGCCGGCGGGTTCTTCTTCCTCGTCTTCGGCATCATCACCCTGATCTCGGCCACCACCGCGATCAACGCCGTCTGGGTCTACGGCCCCTACGACCCCTCGCCCGTCTCCGCGGGGTCGCAGCCGGACTGGTACATGCTCTGGACAGATGGCGGTCTGCGCCTGATCCCGGGCTGGGAGTTCACGATCTTCGGGTACGTGATCTCGCTGAACATGCTGATCCCGATGGCGCTCTACGGCGGTCTGCTGGCGGTCCTCGCCCTCTACCCCTTCATCGAGTCGTGGGTGACCGGCGACGATCGCGAGCACCACCTCAACGATCTGCCGTACAACGCACCGGTCCGCACCGGCCTCGGCGTGGCGTGGATCATGGTCTATCTGATCCTCGCCCTCGCCGCGACGAACGACCTCATCGCGATCGCGCTGGATCTGTCGATCAACGACATCACCTGGTTCTTCCGGGTGGGCATCTTCGTGATCCCGGTGCTGGCGTTCATCATCACCAAACGCGTGTGCCTGTCCTTCCAGCGCCATGCCCGCGACAAGGCGCTGCACGGCGAGGAGAGCTCGCGGGTCGTGCGCACGGATACCGGGCAGATGCTCGAGATCCACACGCCGCTCAGCGAGTACGACCGTTGGGTGCTGGTCCAGCACGACGACTACCGTCCGCTCAAGGCCGGCAAGGGCGTCTCCTCCCTCCGGGCGAAGGCGACCAGCTTCTTCTTCAAGGATCGGATCGAGCCGGTCACCCCGGCAGAGCTGCGCGAGGCCCTCGAGCACGCCGGTCACGAGAAGCACGTGATCGACGAGGTCACCGGCGGCGACTACCGCATCCCGGCCGAGAAGGCACATCACACGGGCTGACGCCAGGACGTCTCCACCCTGCACGACGGAGCGGGCCCCAGGACATCGTCCCGGGGCCCGCTCCGTTGCGCCCGTGGGCGCGGTCTCCCCACGGACTCAACGCAGAAGGGGGCTGCGGGGGCCGCGGCGCCGCGGGGGGTGACCAGCGGCGGCAGAGACGAGGTAGCGCGCCCCGACCAGGCTCAGGCCACGTTCCGCGTTCCGCAGGGCACGGATCGCCGGCAGCTGCTGTGTGCCCGGATCGATGCCCGCCTCGGCCAGCACCTGCCGCGCCCAGGACACTCCGCGGTCCAGGGCATCGTCATCGGCGAACAGACCGCGCACCTCGCGTTCAGCGCGCGCTGTCGGATCGATCTCCCCGCCGATCATGTCTCGCCTCCTGAGCATGGATCCCGCCGAGCCAAGCCCACCAATCCTGCGGTGCTCCCGGCGACCGGTGACGCAACGCTAACACTGCAGGGCCCAGTCCCCGACAGCGGACCGCGCGTGATCCGGGCTCCGTCCATGATGCTCGACGGAGCCGGCGGGCGATCGCCCTGCTCTCACCCTCTCGACGCTGTTTCGAGGCCTACAGCTGCATTAGGCTGTGCGCTGCGGAAACGCACCGTCGCGCGAGGTCCGAGCAGCCGGGGGCGGTGACCCGCGCGCCGGACCCGATCACGGCCGCGGGACGGCACGGGCTCCCGGGCGCCGTTGCGATGAGCGCGGTGAGGCGCAGCGGAGCGGGCGTCGACGTCCGCCGGGGCCGGACCGACGACGGCGGCCCCGCATCGCGCACGATGCGGGGCCGCCGAGCAGCGCCCGAGAGGCGCTGGAGAGAAAGCGGAGGTCGGGACCTCAGTGCTGGTGCTGGCCGACCGAGAACTCCAGCACCCAGCTCAGGACCCCGTAGACGCCGATGATGACGCCGAAGGCGAAGATCCACCATCCGGCGGCGACGCCGAGGAAGCACAGGGCTGCACCGATCGCGGTCCACAGCGGGGCCCAGCTGTACGGCGCGAAGCTGCCTTCGACGCCTCCGTGCTGGGAGACCTCGGCGTCCAGGTCATCGGACGGCCCGACGTCGTGCTTCTTGGCGGCGAGGCTGAGCCCCATGGCGATCATGATCGCCAGGCCCGCGACGGCCAGCAGCGCCGGGAACCCGGCGGGTTCGACGCCCATCGGTTCGTAGCGGCCGGTGACGATGCCGTAGCCGATGGCGACGACCAGGAGGAAGACCCCCAGGATCCAGAAGATCTTTGCGGATGCTCTCATGTCAGTTGGTCCTCGCGTTCACGGCGGGTTCCTGCTCGAGCATATGGTCCTGGAGCGCGACCTCGGGATGGTGGAGGTCGAAGGCCGGGCGCTCCGACCGGACTCGGGGCAGGGAATGGAAATTGTGCCGGGGCGGCGGGCAGGAGGTCGCCCATTCGAGCGAGGCCCCGTAGCCCCAGGGGTCGTCGACCTCGACCTTCTTCCCCTTCGTGTGGGTCAGCACCACGTTCAGGAGGAAGGGCAGGGTGGAGGCCCCCATGATCACGGCACCGACGGTGGAGACCTGGTTCAGCCATCCGAAATCGTCTTCGGCCAGGTAGTTCACGTAGCGGCGCGGGGCCCCCATGACGCCCAGCCAGTGCTGGACCAGGAAGGTCATGTGGAAGCCGATGGTCAGCAGCCAGAAGTGCACCTTGCCGATGCTCTCGCTGAGCTTGTACCCGAACATCTTCGGCCACCAGAAGTAGAACCCGGCGAACATCTCGAAGACCACGGTCCCGGCCATCACGTAGTGGAAGTGCGCGACGACGAAGTAGGTGTCCGAGACGATGAAGTCCAGGATCGGCGAGGAGAGGATCACGCCGGTCAGGCCGCCGAAGATGAAGGTGGTCAGGAAGCCGAGGGTGAACAGCATCGGGGTGTCGAAGGTCAACGACCCTCTCCACATGGTGCCGATCCAGTTGAAGAACTTCACGCCGGTGGGCACCGCGATCAGCATCGTCATGAAGGCGAAGAAGTCCAGCATCACGGCACCGGTGGTGTACATGTGGTGCGCCCAGACCGTGACGGACAGCGCCGCGATCGCGATCGTCGCGCCGACCAAGGTCTTGTAGCCGAAGATCGGCTTGCGCGAGAACACCGGGATGATCTCCGTGGCGATCCCGAAGAACGGCAGGGCCAGCACGTAGACCTCGGGGTGCCCGAAGAACCAGAACAGGTGCTGCCACAGGACGGCGCCCCCGTTCTCGGGGTTGAAGATCTGGGCGTCGAAGCGGCGATCAGCCCCCAGAGCCAGCAGAGCGGAGGCGAGCGGCGGGAAGGCCATGAGCACGAGCACGGCCGTGATCAGGGCGTTCCACGTGAAGATCGGCATGCGGAACATGGTCATGCCGGGCATGCGCATGCACAGGATGGTGGTGATGAAGTTGACCGAGCCCAGGATCGTGCCGAAGCCCTGCAACCCCAGGCCGAATACCCATAGATCACCACCAAGCCCTGGGGAGAAGGTCGTGTCCGACAAGGGCGCATAGGCGAACCAGCCGAAGGAGGCGGCGCCCTGCGGGGTGAGGAAGCCGGCGACCACGATCAGCGAACCGAACAGCGTGATCCAGAAGGCGAAGATGTTGAGCCGCGGGAACGCCATGTCGACGGCGCCGATCTGCAGCGGGATCAGATAGTTGCCGAATCCGTTGAACAGCGGGGTGCCGAACATCAGCAGCATGATCGTGCCGTGCATGGTGAACAACTGGTTGTACTGGTCCTTGGAGACCACGACCTGCAGTCCTGGTTCCCACAGCTCGGTGCGGATGCCGAGGGCGAGGAGACCGCCGAACCCGAAGAAGGCGAACGCCATCCCCATGTACATCAGGCCGATCTTCTTGTGATCGGTGGTCGTCAGAAGGCTGAAGGCCTGCTTGCCGAGGCTGGTCTTCTCCGTCGGCTGGAACCGCGCCGTCTCAGGGGTGGCCGGCGCGGTGGTCGTCTCGGCGCTCACTCGTTCTCTCCCTCGGTGGACTCGGTGACGTACCGAGGACCGGCGTCATCGCTCTTCTCGCGCATGCTCCACTCCTCGTCGTTGCGGTTCAGACCCACGCCGAGCTGGCCCTCGTAGCCCTGGTCTTTCAACTCCTGCATATGCGCGTCGAACTCCTCCTGGGAGACGACCTTGACGTTGAAGAGCATGTCCGAGTGGTACTCGCCGCACAGCTCGGCGCACTTGCCCTCGTAGGTTCCCTCGCGGGTCGGCGTCACCTGGAAGGTGCTGGTGTGGCCCGGCATCATGTCCTTCTTGTACAGGAAGTCCACGACCCAGAACGAGTGGATGACGTCACGGGAGTCGAGGCGGAACTCGACCGTCTGATCCACCGGCAGGTACAGCACGGGCAGGGACTCGGCGGCGCCCGGCTCGCCGGTGGCGAAGGACTGCACGCCGGCGGGCTCGTGCACGTTGTCGTCGACGTAGTTGAAGTCCCAGCTCCACTGCTTGCCGACCACGTTGACCGTGTAGTCGGGCTCCTCCACGTGCATCTCGACCTCACGGGTGTCCTGCTGGGTGAAGTAGAAGAAGGTGAGCACCATGACCACCGGCACCAGCGTGAACATCAGCTCGAGCGGCACGTGGTAGCGGAGCTGGATCGGGAAGCCGGTGTCGTTCTTGCGACGGCGGTAGGCGATCGCGCACCAGATCGTCAGTCCCCAGATGATGAGTCCGACGATGACCAGCACACCCCAGGCACCGACCCAGAGGTCCGTGATCGTGCCGGTGCGGTCCGTGACCTGACCGTCCGAGTAGCCGGGCAGGAAGCCTCGCCGTTGCTCGTCGGTGCAGCCCGACAGGAACAGGGCGGCCAGGGCGAGGCCTGCTGTCGCCACGCGGCGTCCACGCCGCGCACGCTGGGGGACCTGGGGGATCACAGGGGATGACCTTCCGCTCGTCGTCTCCGGTGCCCGATCACCGTGCCGCGCTGAGCTGCGCGACCGGCGCCGGTCCCCGGAGTTGGTACTGATGTGGGCGGGGACATGCCCACAGGGCCGCGCCCGCTGCGTTCAGCGGGCCGAGGGCAGGCGCGGGGCCTGCCGGGAAACGGCACGTCGTCATCATACGGCTTTCCCGGAGCGCGTATCGCACCGGCACGCGCGCTGACCGTGGACGTCATCGGTCCGTGATCTCCGGCCAGGCGTCCCCGGCTGCAAGAAGGGCCCGGCCTGGTGACGAGATCGTCACCGGGCCGGGCCCGAGGTCGGTCCGCGCGGAGCATGGGAGCCGCTCAGGGAACCGGGATCAGCTGAAGGAGTCCCCGCAGGCGCAGGAGCTGCCCGCGTTGGGGTTGTCGATCGTGAAGCCCTGCTTCTCGATCGTGTCCGCGAAGTCGATCACCGCTCCGGTGACGTACGGGCTGCTCATCTTGTCGACGATCACCTCGACGCCATCGAACTCGGCGACCAGGTCCTCGTCCATCAGGCGCTCGTCGAAGTACAGCTGGTAGATCAGGCCGGAACAACCGCCGGGCTGCACCGCGATCCGCAGGCGCAGGTCGTCGCGCCCTTCCTGCTGCAGCAGGGTCGTGACCTTCTCAGCGGCACCCGAGGTGAGGGTGACGCCGTGGGCGGCGGTCGGGCGCTCGGTGGTGGTCGTGGTCATGAGGTCCTCCTCGATGCTCGTGTGGCCCCAGCGTACGCTCCGAAGGTCGGGAACGGGGGATGAGGGTCCCGGCCCGTCACAGGACCCCGCGGAAGGCCGCGAGCAGGATCACGACCCCGTAGCCGGCCAGGACGCCGAGGATCGCGCCGGTCCCGGCATCCCGCGAGCCGCCGCGGACCACCAGCGCCACCGCGCCGATGAGGACGGCCAGCACGACGAGCAGGCCCCACCACAGCAGGAAGTATCCGGCGAGGAAGCCGATGATCAGTCCGAGCAGCAGCAGCGGGATCGCCGCCGGGGAGACCGTGGGACTGCCCTCGCCCGGTCGCCGGCCCTGGTCGCTCACCGAGCGTCCTCGCGCAGGGTGCCGGCGTCGCGCAGCAGCAGCGCCTCGGCGAGGCAGACGCGCGCGAACTCGTCCAGGTGCAGGGACTCGTCGACGCCGTGGGCCCGCGACTCGGGGTCCTCGACGCCGGTCACCAGCACCTCGGCCGACGGGAAGACCTCCAGCAGATCCGCGATGAAGGGGATCGAGCCGCCCAGACCGGTGTCCACCGCCGCGGTCGACCATGCGGTGCCGAGCGCGGAGCGGGCGAGCTCCATCGCCGGGGAGTCCTGCCGGGCGCTGTACGGCTTGCCGGTCTCGCCGCGATGCACGGTGACCTGCGCCGTGGCGGGGGCATGCCGATCGAGGTGGGTCACCAGCGCGTCCATCGCCGACTGCGGGTCCTCCCCCGGCGGGATCCGCAGGGAGATCTTCGCCCGGGAGACGGGCACCAGGGTGTTGGAGGCGTCCCGCACGCTCGGGGCGTCGATCCCGATCACGGACAGGGCCGGGCGGGTCCACAGCCGTGCGGTCAGCGGGCCGGTGCCCGAGAGGTCCAGGCCGTCGGGCACGCCGGCGTCACGGCGGAAGTCGGCCTCGGTCATCTCGACGCTCGGGTCCTCGGCCCGCACCAGGCCCGGCACCGCGACCTCACCGTCGTCGTCGTGCAGGGTGGCCAGGAGGCGGGAGAGCTGGGTGAGGGAGTCCAGTACGGGGCCGCCGAACAGGCCGGAGTGCACGGCGTGGTCCAGCGCGCGCACCTCGACGACGACGTCGACGAGGCCGCGCAGGCTGGTGGTCAGCGCGGGGGTGCCGACCGCCCAGTTCGCCGAGTCCGCGACGATGATCAGGTCCGCTTCCAGCGCGTCCCGGTGGGCCTCGATGAAGGGCCGGAAGGTCGGCGAGCCGGCCTCCTCCTCCCCCTCGACGAAGACGGTCACGCCGATCCCGTCGGCGGCGAGCTCCTCCCCCACCAGTCGCAGGGCTGTCACGTGGGCCATGATCCCGGCCTTGTCGTCGGCCGCCCCGCGGCCGTAGAGCCGACGCCCGCGCCGGGTGGGCTCGAACGGCGGGGTGCTCCAGTCGGCCGGATCCCCCGTGGGCTGCACATCGTGATGGGCGTAGAGCAGCACCGTGGGCTTGCCCCGACGTGCCGGGGTGCGGCCGATCACTGCGGGGGCGCCGTCGCCGACGGACTCGATGCCGACCTCCGCCATGCCGGCCCCGCGCAGCAGATCGGCGACGGCCTCGGCGCTGCGGTGGACCGGCTCACGGTCGTGGCCCGGGAAGGCGATCGACGGGATCCGCACGAGATCCTGCAGATCCTCGACCGCTGCGGGCAGCAACGTGTCGAGCCGATCGCGGAGGGCATCGAGGGCCGCACCGTCCTCCTGGGCGGCGGGGGGTGGCGCGGCAGGCGTGGACGGGTCGTTCGGAGTGCTCATGACCAGCACCGTACCGTCATCGTCACCCTCCCGATCCCGGGGGAGCAGCATGTCACCCCGGGCGCACCGGGGAATCCCAGGCGGGACCGCCTAGAATGCCCCGGTGATCTTCCGCAAGTCAGAGACCCCGCAGACCCCTGAGCCGACCCAGCCCGAGCGGCCCGGCTCCAAGGGGCGGCCCACCCGTTCCCGTAAGGAGGCCGAAGCGGCCCGTCGGCGACCGCTCGTGGTCGATGACCGCAAGGAGGCGCGCAAGCGGGACCGAGCGCGAGCCGCGCAGGCGCGGCAGGAGTCCCAACAGGCGCTGATGACCGGGGACGAGAAGAAGATGCCGCTGCAGCACCGCGGCACCGACCGCCGTCTGGTGCGCGACCTGGTCGACTCGCGGCGCAACATCGCGGAGTACTTCTTCCCCCTCGCACTGATCTTCATGCTGGTCGCGCTGATCATGCCGCTGATCCGCCCGGAGCTCTACCTCACCATGAGCACGGGCATGATCGTCGTGCTGTGGGGCGGGATCCTGGTGTGCGTCGTCGACTGCTTCTTCCTTCGCCGTCACCTGCGCAAGCACCTCACCGCGGAGTACGGGACGGTCGAGCGCGGCCTGGTCGGCTACGGCATCATGCGTGCGATCCAGATCCGCCGCTTCCGTCTGCCCCGCGCCCAGATCAAGCACGGCCAGTCTCCTCGCTGAGCGGGCCCCGGGCCGGTCGACCGTCGGGCCGGCCGGGCGTCGGGCCGACCCGCCCACCAGGGCGCAGATCGGGCCCCCGCGATCTCTCGCGGGGGCCCGATCTGCGTCGGTGGGGCGCTCTCAGGCGGTCGGCGGGTTCTCGACGGCCTTCTCGGGCGCTTCGCCCTTTACCTGCGGGGCCGGCTTCGCGTCGACCCCGGCCTCCTTGCGCTGCTGGACCGTGATCGGCGCCGGCGCGGCGGTCAGCGGGTCGAATCCGTTGCCGGTCTTGGGGAAGGCGATGACCTCACGGATCGAGTCCTCCCCGGCGAGCAGGGCCACGATCCGGTCCCAGCCGAAGGCGATGCCGCCGTGCGGCGGGGCTCCGAACTGGAAGGCGTCCAGCAGGAAGCCGAACTTCTCCTGGGCCTCCTCCGGCCCGATGCCCATGACCTCGAACACGCGCTGTTGGACGGACTGGTCGTGGATACGGATCGACCCGCCGCCGATCTCGTTGCCGTTGCACACGATGTCGTAGGCGTAGGCCAGCGCCGAGCCCGGGTCGGTGTCGAAGGTGTCCATGAACTCCGGCTTGGGCGAGCTGAAGGCGTGGTGGACCGCCGTCCACGCGCCGCCGCCGACGGCGACGTCCCCGGCGGCGCGGGCCTCCGCGGCGGGTTCGAACATCGGCGCGTCCACCACCCACACGAAGGCGAACTCGTCGTGGTCGATCAGACCCAGGCGATCGGCGATCTCACCGCGGGCGGCTCCCAGCAGGGCACGCGAGGGCTTCACCTCCCCCGCCGCGAAGAAGATGCAGTCCCCGGGGGACGCACCCGTGGCATCGCACAGACCGGCCTTCTCCGCCTCGGAGATGTTCTTGGAGACCGGGCCGGTCAGCGAGCCGTCCTCCTGCACCAGCACGTAGGCGAGCCCCTTGGCACCGCGCTGCTTGGCCCAGTCCTGCCAGGCATCGAGCCGGCGGCGTGGCTGCGCCGCACCGCCGGCCATGACGACCGCTCCGACGTAGGGCGCCTGGAAGACGCGGAACGGCGTCTCGGCGAAGTACTCGGTCATCTCGACCAGCTCCAGGTCGAAACGCAGGTCCGGCTTGTCGGAGCCATAGCGCCGCATCGACTCGGCGTAGGTCAGGCGCGGGAACGGCGCGGTGATCCGGTGCCCGCCCTTCGCCCACACGGCGGTGAGGATCTCCTCGGCCACGGTGATCACGTCCTCCTGGTCCACGAAGCTCATCTCGACGTCGAGCTGGGTGAACTCGGGCTGGCGATCGGCGCGGAAGTCCTCGTCGCGGTAGCAGCGGGCCAGCTGGAAGTACTTCTCGACACCGCCGACCATCAGCAGCTGCTTGAACAGCTGGGGCGACTGCGGCAGGGCGTACCAGGAGCCGGGCGCCAGGCGCGCGGGCACGAGGAAGTCCCGAGCACCCTCCGGGGTCGAGCGGGTCAGGGTCGGCGTCTCGACCTCCACGAACTCCTGGTCCAGGAGGGTGTCGCGGGCGGCGCGGTTCACCTCGGAGCGCAGGCGCAGGGCGGCGGCGGGTCCCTGCCGACGGAGGTCCAGGTAGCGATAGCGCAGACGCGCCTCCTCGCCGACCTCGGTGTGCTCATCGAGCTGGAAGGGAAGCGGCGCGGAGCTGCTGAGGACCTCGACCTCGTCAGCGGTGACCTCGACGTCGCCCGAGGGCAGCAGCGGGTTCTCATTGCCCTCGGGGCGACGACCCACCGTCCCGACGACGCGCAGCACGTATTCATTGCGCAGATGCATCGCCTCGTCCTCGCGGACCACCACCTGGGCGACGCCCCCGGCGTCGCGCAGGTCGAGGAACGTCACGCCGCCGTGGTCACGGCGACGACCGATCCAGCCGGTGAGGGTGACGGTCTGTCCGATGTGCTCCGGGCGGAGCGCGCCGGCGGAATGGGTGCGCAGCACGAGGTGTCCTTCACAGTGGGTGGTGGCGGGCGCGGACCCTCGGTCCGCCGGGGCGGACGGGACTGCAGCGCCCGAGGGCCTGAGCCCATCAGCCTACCGCGCAGCGTGAGCGATCTCGCGCACGTCCCCCTATCGGCCCGGGACCCCGCCCCGTAGACTGAACGCTGTCCGACCTGCGATAGCGCAGGTCCTTCGAGCCCATTCGTCGCTCGAGCTGCGCTGTTCACTCCGCGGAAGTCTCACATCGCGACCTGCCAGGGCACTGACGCCCTGCGACTTGCGAGGGCTGTTGATCTCTTCCACCCTCCGAAGGACGCCATGACCGACGCCTCCCCTGCCCAGAATCCCGTGACGGAGTCCGAGAGCTCCGATCACGAGACCCCGGACGCTCCCGCGGAACCCGGCTTCGACGACATCGATCTGCCCGCGCCCCTGCGCCGCGCGGTCGACGAGCTCGGCTTCACCACCCCCTCCCCCATCCAGGCCCAGGCGATCCCGCCGTTGCTCGAGGGCAGGGACGTCATCGGGGTCGCCCAGACCGGCACCGGCAAGACCGCGGCCTTCGGCCTCCCCCTGCTCGCCGCCGTCGACCCCGAGCTGCGCCAGGTCCAGGCCCTCGTGCTCGCCCCGACGCGTGAGCTGGCCATGCAGGTCGCCGACGCCATCTCGTCCTTCGCGACGTCGATCGGCGGCCTCGACGTCCTCGCCGTGTACGGCGGCTCCCCCTACGGTCCGCAGGAGCGGGCGCTCGCCCGCGGTGCCCAGGTCGTCGTCGGAACCCCGGGCCGCGTGATGGATCACATGCGACGCACCAATCTGCGTCTGGACACCATCCGCATGGCGGTCCTCGACGAGGCCGACGAGATGCTGCGCATGGGCTTCGCGGAGGACGTCGAGGAGATCCTCTCCCACTCGCCTGCCGACCGCCAGGTCGCCCTGTTCTCGGCGACCATGCCCTCAGCCATCCAGCGCGTCGCCCAGGACCACATGAAGGATCCGGTCCGCGTGAGCGTGTCCCGGCAGGCATCCACGGTCAAGAGCGTCCACCAGACCTACGCCGTGGTGCCCTTCAAGCACCGTACGGGCGCGCTCGCCCGGGTGCTGGCGACCTCCGAGGCGGAAGCGGCGATCGTCTTCGTGCGCACCCGCGCCGCTGCGGAGGAGATCGGCACCGCCCTGCTCTCGCGCGGTCTGATCGCTGCCTCCATCAGCGGTGACGTGCCGCAGAAGGAGCGCGAGAAGATCGTCGAGCGGCTGCGGGACGGGTCGCTGCAGGTGTTGGTGGCGACCGACGTGGCCGCCCGCGGTCTGGACGTCGAGCGCATCGGCCTGGTCGTGAACTTCGACGTGCCGCGCGAGCCCGAGGCGTACGTCCACCGCGTGGGCCGCACCGGCCGCGCCGGCCGCTCCGGCGAGGCGCTGACGTTCATCGGCCCGCACGAGCGCCGGGCGCTGAAGAACATCGAGCGCGTCACCAAGCAGACCCTCGCCGAAGCGGTCATCCCGTCCCCCCGTGACGTGTCCAAGCACCGGCTGGCCGCGCTGCTCACCCAGGTCCCGGCCCGGATCGAGCGCGGACGCCTCGAGCTGTACCGCGAGCTGATCAGCGAATTCGTCTCCGAGCACGAGATCGACCCGCTCGAGCTCGCCGCGGTGCTGGGCGCCATGTCCGTCGGCGACGACGGCCCCGGCACCCCCACCGAGGACGAGGAGTTCACCGGTGCCACGCTGACGGGCGACGACCGGGGACGCCCCGAGCGGGGTCCGCGCGGCGGCGGACAGACCGAGCACGGCTACACGTCCTACCGCGTCGGCGTGGGGCACACCCACGGGGCTCGCCCGCCGGGGATCGTCGGTGCGATCACGGGCGAGGGCGGTCTGCACGGCAAGGACGTGGGCAAGATCCAGATCTTCCCCAGCTTCTCCCTGGTGCAGATCCGCGGTTCCCTCGACGAGGGACAGAAGGCGCGCATCGGGAAGGCGAAGGTCGGCGGTCGCGCGCTGCGCATCAGCGAGGACCAGGGCCCTCGCGGCGGCCAGGGCGGCGGGCGACGTGGCAATGAGCGTCCGCGCCGGGAGGACGGCGGCCGCTTCGACGCGAAGCGGAAGGGGCCCCGTCGCCCCTGAGCGAGGTCACCCCCGGACGATCGCGCCACGCAGGAGTCTCGTGCGCGCACGAGAACAAGGCCCCGCCCCCGAAGCATTCGGGGGCGGGGCCTTGTCTCGGTGGGGACGGTGCCGACGGCGGGGCACCCGAGGCCTCAGCTCAGGCCCTGCTGTCCGCCTGAACTCCTACCGGTCGACCTCGGGGACGACTCGTTCCTCGTCGGCCCTCGGCCACCCAGGACGTCGCTCAGGCCTGCTCCTTCTGCTGCGCCTCGGCGTACGCCGTGCGGACCTCGTCCATGTCCAGGTTGCGGACCTGGCCGATGAGGTCCTCGAGCGCCGACTGCGGCAGGGCACCGGCCTGCGAGAAGACCGGGATCCCCTCGCGATAGGCGACCAGCGTCGGGATCGAGGTGACGCCGTACCGCATGGCCAGTTCCTGCTGATCCTCGGTGTCGACCTTCGCGAAGGTGACGTCCTCGTGGCTCTCCGAGGACTCCTCGAAGATGGGCGCGAAGCGCTGGCACGGCACGCACCAGCCCGCCCAGAAGTCGATCAGGACGATGCCGTCCTCGACGGTCTTGTCATGGTTCTCTGTGTTCAGCGTGACGGTAGCCATGACCGCTGGAACGCCGTCCCGCCCGGGAACATTCCCCGGACGCGACGATGTGACTCAGGTCATCGGCTCTCTCGGGATCCCGATCCGTCCTCGCCGCCGGGCAGGATCTGCACCTCGCGGTCCTGTGCCGTCGGCTCCCACGTCGCGGGATCGGCGCTCACCTGCTCTCCGGTGCGGATGTCCTTGACCTCCCCGGGGGCGTCCTCCTCGCCCGGGAACCAGACGAAGGGGATCCCGCGGCGGTCCGCGTACCGGATCTGCTTGCCGAACTTCGCGGCGGTGGGGGCCACCTCGGTGGCGATCCCCCGGCTCCGCAGCTGCCGGGCGACGGCATCGCTGACCGGGCGGGACTGCTCGTCCAGGACGGCTACCAGCACACAGGTCGGCACCGAGCGCGAGGCGCGGGCGAGATCCGCCGTGAGCATCCGCGAGACCAGTCTGGACAGTCCGATCGACAGTCCGACGCCGGGGTAGGTGTGCCGATTGTCGGTGGCCAGGGAGTCGTAGCGGCCCCCGGAGCAGATCGAGCCCAGCGACTCGTGCCCGGCCACGAACGTCTCGAAGACGGTGCCGGTGTAGTAGTCCAGGCCACGTGCGATGGAGAGGTCCGCGACGATCACTCCCGGGACGGCGGCCTCGACCCTCTCCAGCACCGAGGTCAGCTCGGCGATGCCCTGCTCGACCATCTCCCCGCTGCCGCCCAGCTCGCGGACGCGCTCGGCGAAGGAGCCGTCGCGGGTGCGGATCGAGGCGAAGTCCAGGCAGGCCTGCGCCTGCTGCGCCGTCGCACCGATCTCCCCCAGGAGCAGTTCGCGCACGGCGTCCGGACCGATCTTCGGCAGCTTGTCGAGGCAGCGCAGAACAGCGGCGTGGTCCTCGAGCCCCAGAGCGCGGAAGAACCCTTCCGAGAGTCGCCTCGTGTTGGCGTGGATCGTAAACGTCGGCAGCGGCAGACGGTCGAGGATCTCGGCCATCACCACGGCGACCTCGGCCTCGATGTGGCCGGGCAGGGTGTCCTGGCCGATCACGTCCAGATCGGCCTGGTAGAACTCCCGGAACCGTCCGTCCTGGGGACGCTCACCACGCCACACCTTCTGGATCTGGAAGCGGCGCAGCGGGAAGGCCAGGTCGTTCTGGTGCTCGAGGACGTAGCGCGCCAGGGGGACGGTCAGGTCGAAGTGCAGTCCGAGAGTGCGCGACGGATCGGCGGCGGAGTCGTCGGCGGCCGCTTCGTCCTCCTCGGCGTGCAGCCGCCGCAGGACGTAGACCTCCTTGTCGATCTCTCCCTTGCGCAGCAGCTGCTCCAGCGGCTCCACGGAGCGCGTCTCGATGCCCGAGAACCCGTGGAGCTCGGCCACCTCGCGGAACACGTCGATCACGTGCTGCTCGACGAGACGTTCGGCCGGGAGCCATTCCGGGAATCCGGACAGGCCGGACTTCTTCGGGGACTTCGCCATGCGGGGCACATCCTTCTCGGGGTCGACGACGGAAAGCGGCAAGGCCCCATTATCCCCGACGGATCGCTCGATACGGCACTCGTCGGTCGCGCGGACTCGCACGGTCCTCGTGCTCCGCTCACGGTAGAGTTCCGGGACGTGGTCCGCCCTCCCCGGAGGAGCGCCCCGTGCCTGCCCGGCCGCCGATCGTGGCGGCAGTGTCCCGCCCTGCAGCGGATCCCTTCGAAGGAGCTCAATCGTGAGCGAGTCCGAGACTCCCCTCCCCGCGCCGCACCCCGCCGATCGGCCCACCGATCCGGCGACAGACCAGTCCCCCTCCCCCGAGCAGTCGGCCCCCGACCAGCCGGCCCCCGAGCAGGCGGCCCCCGAACAGGCCGCGCCGGAGCAGGACGCGACGGAGCCGACGGCACCGGAGCAGCAGCCCCCAGCGCCCGCGGACGCCGAGTCCGTCGCCGAGACCCCGACTGGTGACCGACAGGACCAGGGTGGGGACGTGCCGGACCGGGAGGAGGCCGCGTCGATCTCCGAGGAGGGGGCCGCTCCCTCGGCCGCCGCCGTGGCCGCCGCCGATCACCGAGGCACCGGTGCGCGCCCCGGTGGGTCCGACGCCGCCGGCGCCACCCCGGCACCGCGCCCCCGCCCGACACCGGGCCGCAAGCCTGCGGCACCGGGCCCCAAGCCCGGCGCACCCTCCCCTGCGGCGCTCGCGGGCAAGAAACCCACGGCCGCCCTCCTCCCCGTGGCCGCCCCGGTGACCGATTACGCGCCGGAGGATCTGGCGGCCGCCAAAGCCTTCGGCTCCGTCGCCGAGGACGGCACCGTCACCGTCCAGGACGGTACGCAGGTGCGCACCATCGGCTCCACCACCGAGTCGGACCCCGATCAGGCGCTGACGCCGTACGCCCGCGGCTACCTGGACCTGGTCGCCTTCCTCGATCTCACCCAGACCACCCTCAACGCCCCGGAGCACACGCAGAACGAGCTCAACCGACTGCTCGAAAACCTGCGCAAGAACATGAAGGAACCGCAGGTCGTCGGAGACATCCCCGCACTGCGGGCTCGCGCGCACGAGCTGCGGGAGAACGCCAAGGGCAAGATCCAGGCGCTCGAGGCCAAGCGGGCCGAAGCGCGCGAGGAGGCCACGCGTCGGCGCACCGAGTTCGTCGAATCCATCGAGTCGCTGGTCGCCACCGATCCCGAGCAGATCTCCTGGAAGAACGCCGGGGACACGATGCGGCAGATGGTGCCGACCTGGAAGTCGATGCAGACCGAGGACGTCTCCCTGGACCGCCCCACGGAGGAGGCGCTGTGGAAGCGGCTGTCCGCGGCGAGGTCCACCTTCGACCGGATGCGCAAGCAGTTCTTCTCCCAGCTCGACGAGAAGCACACCGAGGCGGCGGAGATGAAGGAGACCCTGATCGCCCGCGCCGAGGAGATGCAGGACTCCACCGACTGGGGTCCGACGGTTCGGGCCTACAAGGACCTGATGGGGCAGTGGCGGCGCGCCCCGCGCGGCAGCCGCAAGAAGGACGACGCCCAATGGAAGCGGTTCAAGGCCGCCCAGGACCGCTTCTTCGATGCCCGCAATGCCGACCTCCACCAGCTCGAGGCGGAGCAGCGGGAGAACCTTCAGGTCAAGGAGGCTCTGCTCACGGAGGCCGAGACCATCGATCCGCAGCAGGACCTCGATGCCGCCAAGGCGTCGCTGCGGTCGATCCAGGACCGCTGGGAGGAGGCCGGCAAGGTCCCCCGCGGGGACATGCGCCGCATCGATGACCGGCTGCGCCGCATCGAGCGCTCGGTGAAGGACGCCGAGCAGGACGAGTGGCGCCGCACCGACCCGCGCACCCGGGCCCGGGTGGAAGGTGCGTCCTCACAGCTGCACTCGGCGATCGCCTCCTACGAGGACGACCTCGAGAAGGCCCGCGCCGGCGGCGATCCGGCGAAGATCGCCGAGGCGGAGGCGGCGCTCGAGGCGCGCAAGGAATGGCTGGCCGTGATCGAGCGGTCCGCCCGCAACCTCGGCTGATCCGAGCGCGGGAGCTCGCGCGAGCAGCCGAGGATCCTTCCTCCACCGCCCCGCCCGTCCACAGTGACGGGCGGGGCGTTTGCCGTCCGCGCCCGTCGGGGCCAGGGTCGATGCATGAGACCAGCGAACACGGCGAGCGGCCCTTCGCGGCGCTCCGTCGGCCAACGACGCCGGACCGTCGCCGCACCGCCGCCACCCCCGCGCACGGGCCTGTGCGCGGCCTGGTCCCACCACGCCGCCGAGCTCGCCGTGCCGATCGGAGCCGGTCTCCAGCGGTGGGAGGAGAATCCCTCGGTCGCTGCGATGGTCCGGGACGATCTGCTCGCCCGGGTGCTGCCCGGGATCTTCCTGCCCCCGGATCTCCTCCGCACAGCGGTCGAGCGAGCGCTCGCCCTCGGCTGCGCCCTGGGCGGACAGCTGCAGTCCTACCACGTCATCGCCGGGCCCTCGGCGGCCTGGGTGTTCCTGGGAGGTCCTCCCCCGTCCCCGGCGGAGCTCCTGTCCAGCGCGCATCGCGGTTCGATCATCGGGGCGACGGTGCGGACCGCCCGTCTCCACCCCCACGAGGTCGAGACGATCGGCGGCGCACCGGTGACATCCCCGCTGCGCACCGCGGTGGACCTGCTGCGATTCTGCCCCGACCACGTCACCGTCCCCGCGCTGCGCGGGCTGCTCGGCGGCGGCCACCTGACCGAGCGGACGATATGGCGGCAGCTGCAGGCGATGGGTCGCCGCCCTGGGGCACGAGCGGCGCGGGGGCGATGGGAGGCTCTGCTCGGAGGTGTCGACCGCGCGGCGTGAGGACCTCTCGCGCGGTGCATGGGGCGTCCGGTCAGCCGACGGTGAGGGGTTCGGAGGTGCCGACCGCCTTGCCGTCGGCCGTGACCCGGTACACGTCGTAGACGCCCTCGACCCGGCGCACCTGCGCCAGCACGGACTGCAGGTGGGAGGGATCGACGAGGTCGAAGGAGAACAGTGTCGTGGCAAGACGGTCGGTGTTGGACTGAGCGGCGGCGGAATGCAGGTTGACCTGCTGCTCGGAGATCACCAGAGCGAGGTCGGTGAGCAGGCGCGGGCGGTCGAGGGCCTCGACCTTGATGTGGACGAGGTAGGCCGTCGAGAGCCGCCCGGACCAGGAGACCTCCACCATCCGATCCGGCTGCTGCTCCTGCAGCTGGATCGCGTTGGAGCAGCTGGAGTGGTGCACCGAGATGCCGGAGCCGCGGGTGATGAAGCCGACGATCGGGTCGCCCGGCACCGGCGCGCAGCACTTGGCCAGCTTGACCCACAGATCCGTCTGGCCGTCGACGACGACGCCCTGGTCGGACTCCGAGGCGCGGCGCTCCGAGCGGGTGGGGCGCGACCGTGCCCGAGAGGGCAGCGTGATCTCCGCGACGTCCTCCTCGGCGCCGTCCGAGCCGCCGAAGACCGCACGCAGCTTCTCCACCACGTGCTGCGCACCGGTGTGGCCCTCGCCGATCGAGGTGTACAGCGCGTCGACCGAGGTGAGATTCAGGTCCGTCGCCACCGTGGCGAGCGTGTCGTGCGTGAGCAGGCGTCGCATCGGCAGGTCCTGGCGGCGGAGCGCCTTGGCGAGGTCCTCCTTGCCCCGCTCGAGCGCCTCTTCGCGGCGCTCCTTGGAGAACCAGTGCCGGATCTTGTTGCGGGCCCGCGGGGACTTCACGAACCCCAGCCAGTCGCGGCTGGGACCTGCGTCCGGCGACTTCGAGGTGAACACCTCGACCACGTCCCCCGTGGACAGCGTGGATTCCAGGGAGACCAGCCGTCCGTTGACGCGGGCCCCGATCGTGCGGTGACCGACCTCGGTGTGCACGGAGTAGGCGAAGTCGACGGGCGTGGAACCCTGCGGGAGGGGCAGCACGTCCCCCTTCGGGGTGAAGACGTACACCTCCTGGGAGTTGATCTCGAACCGCAGAGAATCCAGGAACTCGCCGGAGTCCGTGGTCTCCTTCTGCCAGTCCATCAGCTGGCGCAGCCAGGCCGCCTCGTTGGCCCCCTGGGTCGTGTCCCCGCCGGTGGCCCCGGCCATCGCCTTGTACTTCCAGTGCGCGGCGACGCCGTACTCCGCGCGACGGTGCATCTCCCGGGTGCGGATCTGCACCTCCACGGGCTTGCCGGTGGGACCGATCACGGTGGTGTGCAGGGACTGGTACAGATTGAACTTCGGCAGCGCGATGTAGTCCTTGAAGCGGCCCTGCACCGGCGACCAGCGCGCGTGCAGGGTGCCCAGGACGCCGTAGCAGTCGCGGACGGTGTCCACCAGCACCCGCACCCCGACCAGGTCGTAGATGTCGGCGAAGTCGCGGCCGCGCACGATCATCTTCTGGTAGATCGAGTAGTAGTGCTTGGGACGACCCGTGACCTCCGCCTTGATCTTCGCCTTCTTGAGATCGTCCAGGATCTGGGAGGACACCGTCTTGAGGTACTGGTCGCGGGCCGGTGCGTGCTGCGCCACCAGGGCCACGATCTCCTCGTAGACCTTGGGGTACAGCACCTGGAAGGAGCGGTCCTCGAGCTCCCACTTCATGGTGTTCAGGCCCAGCCGGTGCGCCAGCGGCGCGTAGATCTCCAGCGTCTCCTTGGCCTTGCGCTCGGCCGAGGAGGCCGGGACGTACTTCCAGGTACGGGCATTGTGCAGACGGTCGGCGAGCTTGATCAGCAGCACACGCACGTCGCGGCTCATCGCCACGATCATCTTGCGCACGGTCTCGGCCTGGGCGGCCTCGCCGTAGGTGACCTTGTCGAGCTTCGTGACCCCGTCGACCATCACGGCGATGACCTCGCCGAACTCTTCGCGCAGCCGGTCCAGCGAGTAGTCGGTGTCCTCGACGGTGTCGTGGAGCAGCGCGGCGGCCACGACCTCCGCCGGGGAGCCGAGCTCGGCGAGGATGGTCGCCACCGACACCGGGTGGGTGATGTAGGGGTCCCCGCTCTTGCGGGACTGGCCCCGGTGCGCCCGCTCGGCGACGGTGTAGGCGCGCTGGACGAGGGGGAGAGTCTCCTTGGGGCTGACCGCCGACATGGTCTCCAGCAGCGGCGCCAGCAGCGGGTCCGTCGTGGTGGCCGACCGGGCGGAGAAGAAGGACAGCCGGGAGCGGGGCTTGCGGGGCCCCTGGCTCGGACCCTTCGTCGGGGCCGGCGTCGGGCTGGACGCGCTGGCGCCGGAGCCCGACGTGGCGACGTCGGCTCCCAGGCTCTCCGATGCGGGCCGCTCCTGCACTGCGCACCTCCTTCTGGCGTGCACCAAGTCTACGCGCGCCAGCGCCGGTCCCCGACCTCACCGCCGCGTCCCCCGTCCAGGCAGCTCACACGGGCGCAGCGTCCCCCGGCCAGGCGGGTCATGCGGGGCCCCGGCCAGGAGGGATCAGTCCGCGATCGACCACACGGTGGTCAGCGGGACGTCCGGCAGCCTCCGACGCCCCTGCAGGCCCTCCAGCTCGATGAGGAAGGAGGCGCCCAGCAGGTCGACGCCGAACTGCCGGGTCAGTTCGATGGTGGCGGCAGCAGTGCCTCCTGTGGCCAGCAGGTCGTCCACCACGATCGTGCGGGCTCCGGGAGGCAGGGAGTCCTCCGGGATCTGGACGACGGCGCTGCCGTACTCGAGGTCGTAGCTCAGCGTGGCCGGCGACCCCGGCAGCTTGCCGGCCTTGCGGACCGGGACGAAACCGGCGCCCAGCTCATACGCCAGCGGAGCCCCCAGCACGAAGCCGCGCGCCTCGGTGCCGACGACGTACTCGATGTCGGCCGGCAGCAGGGTGATCCAGTAGCGGATGACCTCTCGCAGCGCGCGGGCGTCCCGCAGCAGCGGGGTGATGTCCCGGAACAGCACCCCGGGGACCGGGAAGTCCGGGTACTCGGCGATATGGGAGCGCCGCAGGTCCTCGATCTGCTCACGGGTGGGTGCGGTCTCGCTCATGGGATGCCTCTCATCGTCCGGTGCGCCGGCGCCGGGTGGTGCGGCGAGGCTGCTGACGGACGCCGTCGACGGTTCCGGTCGAGTCCTGCTCGGGAGCTCGGTCCGCCCCGGGATCGTCGGCGCCCGGGGCCGGCGCCTCATCGTCCTCCGAGTGCTCGCCGTCGTCCGGGTGCAGGTCATCGTCCGCGCGCAGGTCGTCGTCCGGGAGCACGTCGTCGTCCGACGCGCCCTCGTCGACCGGGTCGGACTCCTCGTCCCGGGCGGCGCCGTCGTCGTCCTCGACCTCTCCCCCGAACGCGTCCTCGACCGCATCGTCGGAGCGGTCCACGCCGCGATCGGCGGCGACGCCGGTGGCATCTCCGCTGCGCCGGGCGGAGTGGACCGCCGCCGTGTGCTCGCGGATGCCCTTCTCCCCGCGGCGCAGGTCCACCAGGAAGCCCGGGGCCAGGAAGATCGAGGAGTAGGTACCCACGAGGATGCCGATGAACAGGGCCAGGGAGATGTCCTTCAAGGTGCCCGCCCCGAGCAGGAGCGCGCCGATCGCCAGGATGGAGCCGACCGGCAGCAGCGCCACCACCGAGGTGTTGATCGAGCGCACGAGCGTCTGGTTCGCGGCCAGCTCGACCTGGTCGGCGAGCGTCGCCCTGGTCTGCCCGGTCAGATCCGAGGTGTTCTCCCGGACCTTGTCGAAGACGACGATGGTGTCGTAGAGCGAATACCCCATGACGGTGAGGAAGCCGATCACGGTGCCGGGGGTGATCTCGAAGCCGACCACGCCGTAGACCCCGGCGGTGACCAGCATGTCGTGCACCAGCGCCCCCATCGCCGCGACCGAGGCCTTCAGGTTGCGGAAGTACAGCGCCATCGTCGCGGCGACCAGCACCAGGAACACCGCGATGCCTTGGAGCATCTTCTGGGTGATGTCCTCGCTCCAGACCGGTCCGACGAAGGAGGAGGAGACGTCGTCGGTGGAGACCTCGTAGGCGGCCGCGAGGTCCTCGGCCAGGGCCGCGGTCTGCCCGGAGTCCAGCTGTGCGGTCTGGACCCGCATGGTGTCCCCGCCGAGCACGGTGACCTTGGGTTCGTTGTCCGGCACGTGCTCCCGCACGACATCGCGGGCGATGCTCTCCTCCGTGTCGGAGACCCCGGCGACCTGGAATTCCGAGCCGCCGGTGAACTCGATCCCGAGGTTCGGCCCGCGCAGCACGGCGAGTCCGGCCAGCACCAGCACGGCGACGACGCTGATCACGTACCAGGTGCGACGCCGGCTGACCAGGGGGACGGTGCGGCGTCCGGCGTGGAGGTCGTTGCCGAACCGGGAGAATGTCGCGGTCATCGGCTCGTCTCCTCGGAGTCGTCATCGCTGGTGCCGTCGTCGGCCCCCCGGTCGGCGGGATCCTCGTCGGCGGCGTTCGGGGCCTGGGCAGCGGTGCCCGGGTCCTGCTCGGTGCGTTCACGCTCGGCGGCCTCCCGGGCCAGGCGAGCCTTGCGGGCCGCCAGCGACTCCCGGGGCTCCTCGCCGTCCTCGATGGTGCTCCGGTCCGCGATGGAGCGCACCCGTCCGCGCCCTGCATAGGCGGGTACGGAGCGGTCCAGCCGCGCCGGGTCGAGGCCGCTGAAGGGGTGGCCCTTGCCGAAGAAGCGGGTGCGCGCCAGGACCTGCAGCACAGGATGCGTGAACAAGAAGACGACCAGCAGGTCGAGCAGCGTGGTCACGCCCAGGACGAAGGCGAAGCCGCGCACACCGCCGGTGGAGAGCAGGTAGAGCACGACGGCCGCGATCACGTTCACGGCATCCGAGGCGAGGATGGTCCGTTTGGCCCGGTCCCATCCGTGGTCGACGGCGGCGACGATCCCGCGGCCGTCGCGGATCTCGTCGCGCACTCTCTCGAAGTACACGATGAACGAGTCTGCGGTGAAGGCGATCGCGACGATCATGCCCACCACGCCGGCCAGCGACAGCCGGTAGCCGATGTCGGGGATGTTCGAGAGCACGGTCAGCGTGGCGTAGGTGAGGAAGCCCATGACCAGCAGGCTGGTCATCGTCACCACCGACAGCGCGCGGTACTGGACGAAGGCGTAGACCACCACCAGAGCCAGGCCGATCAGACCCGCGATCAGGCCCATCGTCAGCTGGTCGGTGCCCAGCGTGGCGGAGATCTGCTGCTCGGAGGCGACGGTGAACTCGAGCGGCAGCGCCCCGAAGCGCAGCTGGTCGGAGAGCTGGCTGGCCTGCTCCTGGCTGAAGTTCCCGGAGATCGAGGCCTCACCGCCCGGAGAGGGCTCCTGCACCTGCGGCGCGGAGATGACCTGGCCGTCCAGGACGATGCCGAAGGCCGGGGAGGCACCGTCACCGTTGTACAGGGCCGAGGTCATGTCCGAGAAGGCCTGCGCGCCGTCCTCGTTGAAGCTCATGTTGACCACGTAGTAGCCGGTGGACTGACCCGTCGGATTGACGTCGGCCGCCACCGAGGAGTCGGCGATCGACGAGCCGGCCACAACCTCGGGGCCGAGCAGGAACTTCTGGGTGCCCTCGGGGTCGCACGCGACCACGGGTTCGTCCACGGGAGCGTCGGAGGCCTTCTCCTGCTGCGCCCGCGGATCGGTGCAGTCCGCGGTCGACAGGGCTTTCTGGAGCTCCGGGGTCACCCAATCCATCGACCAGGCGGGGTACTGCAACTCGTCCCCGGCCGGGGCCGCCGGCGGAGCGAGCGAGGAATCCCCGCTGACCAGCCCGTCGAACTGCTGCTGCGAAGGATCTGCGGGCGCCTCGGAGCTCTCCGCGCCGTCGGCTCCGCCGGCGTCGGACGCACCACCGGTGTCGGAGGCGCCGCCCGCGTCGGACGCACCGCTGCCGGAGGCCTCCGGGGCCACGGCGCCGAGCACGGGACGGAAGGACATCGAGGCCGTCTGCCGCAGCGCCTCGGAGGTCTCCTGGTCGAGCTTCCCGGGGACGTCGACGACGATGTTCGTCCCGCCCTGGACGCTGATCTCGGTCTCGGAGACACCCATCGCATTGATGCGCTGGGCGATGATCTGCCGTGCCTGCTCCATGGCGGTCGAGTCGATGGCCGCACCATCGCGCGACTCGGCCTGCAGGATGATCTGGGTGCCGCCCTCGAGGTCGAGGGCGAGCTTGGGCGCCGGTTCCCAGCCGCCCTTCCAGACCCCGGCGCCGATCCCGCCGCCCAACAGCAGGATCAGCACCGCAAGGGCCATCAGGGCGATGCGACGTGCGGGCATGGCGGGAATTCCTCAGGACGACGGGCAGGGTAGGGTGAGCAGCTGCTCACGAGCACGGGTGCGGGCACCCTCGGTGACCGGCGAGATCGATATTCGGCGGCCGTCGCGGTCAGTGGACGCCGCGATCCATGGTCGCAGCGGACCTCGGTCGCAGCGATCAGCGGTCGCGACGATCCTCGGACTCGTCGGTGACCGTCACACCGGGGATGCTCGAGCCGGACGTCTCCTCGGCGGTGTCGTCCTGCGCGGTGTCGTCCTGCGCGGCATCGTCCTGCGCCGCGGCGTCGCCCTCCGACTCGTCGGAGACCGGATCGACCCCCATCGCGATGGCCTGGCGCGCCCACTTCGACTGCGAGCCGTCCTCGGACTCGAGGACCACGACGTCGTCGAAGGAGTCGACGATCAGGCCGTAGAAGCCCGAGTGCGTGCGCACCTCGTCACCGACGCCGAGCTGGTCGACCAGCGCACGTTGCTTCTGCTGCTGCTTCTTCTGGCGGCTGGAGAGGAACATCAGCGGCAGCATCATGACCGCGAAGATGAGCAGGAGGGGCAGGAGGGATTCCACAGGATTCCTTTCGGCGGACAGCGGCGGGACCGGGAGCTCGTGCTCGGGGACCGCCCTGCCGCGGACGACTGACCGCTCTACTGTACCCGCCGATCCCGGACGGCTTCACAGACGGTGGTGCGTGCCTCAGAAGCGTCCGAGCGTCGGGGCGATCCCGCCCCCGCCCTCGGGAGCCTCGAGGCCCAGATGGGTCCAGGCCGCCGGGGCGGCGGCGCGACCACGGGGGGTGCGCAGCAGGAACCCCTCGCGCACCAGGTAGGGCTCGACCATCGTCTCGACGGTCTCGGTCTCCTCTCCCACGGCGACGGCAAGGGTGGACAGTCCCACCGGCCCGCCGGCGAAACGCCCGCACAGCGCGCCGAGCACCGCACGGTCCAGCCGGTCCAGTCCGCGGTCGTCGACCTCGTAGACGCGCAGGGCCTCCTTGGTGGCCGAGAGGTCGAGGCGCCCGTCGCCCTTGACCTGCGCCCAGTCGCGCACCCGCCGCAGCAGGCGGTTCGCGATCCGTGGCGTCCCCCGGGAGCGGGAGGAGATCTCGATCCCGGCCTCCTCCTCGAGGTCCTCCTCCAGGCGGACGGCCGAACGCCGCACGACCTCGCGCAGCTCCTCGGGAGCATAGAAGTCCAGGTGCCCGATGAATCCGAAGCGATCGCGCAGCGGGGCCGGCAGCAGGCCCGCCCGGGTCGTGGCCCCGACCACGGTGAACGGCGGCAGGTCCAGCGGGATCGAGGTCGCCCCGACCCCCTTGCCGACGACGACGTCGACGCGGAAGTCCTCCATCGCGATGTACAGCATCTCCTCGGCCGGCCGGGCGAGGCGATGGATCTCGTCGATGAAGAGCACTTCCCCCTCGTCGAGCGAGGACAGGATCGCGGCGAGATCACCGGCGTGCTGGATCGCGGGACCGGAGGTGATGCGCAGCGGCGCGGCCAGCTCGGCGGCGATGATCATCGCGAGCGTCGTCTTGCCGAGGCCGGGCGGGCCCGACAGCAGCATGTGCTCGGGCGAGCGACCGCGCCCGGCCGCGGCATCGAGCACCAGCGACAGCTGCTCGCGCACCACCTGCTGACCGACGAACTCGTCGAGGCGTCGCGGACGCAGAGCGGCCTCGGCGGTGCGCTCCGGCGGTGCCGATTCGGGGTTGGTGACCGAGGGCGACGATGCGTCGTCGTCGGGCGCGAGGTCTTCGTGGCTCATCGGCTGCCTCCGAGCCGACGCAGCGCCCGGCGCAGCAGATCGGCGGCCTCGGGCACGGCATCGTCCTCGGAACGGACCGCCTCGACCGCGGAGACGGCGCCCTTCTCCGGCCAGCCCAGGCCCACCAGGGCCTCGACCACGTCCCCGTCCACCCCCGCGGCGGGGGCGACCGGGGACTCGCCGCTGCCGGCTGCGGAGCCGGAGGGGGCGGGCAGCTTCCCACCCAGCTCGAGCAGCATCCGGTTCGCGACCTTCGGGCCGATGCCGGGAGTGCGCGTGATGGCCCTGGCGTCCTGCTCGGCCACGGCGCGGCGCAGCTCCTCGGGGTCCAGGACCGCCAGCACCGCCAGCGCGGTGCGGGGCCCGATGCCGGAGACGGACTGCACGATGCGGAAGGTCTCGGCCTCCTCGGGATGGGGGAAGCCGAACAGCGTCATCGAGTCCTCGCGCACGACCAGCTCGGTGTGCAGGAGCAGCTCGGCGCCGTGGCGGGTGGAGCTCAGCGCCTGGGGCGTGGTGCGGACGAGATAGCCCACGCCACCGACGTCCAGCACGAGGGAGTCGAGGTCGATGCGGGCGACTCGCCCGGTCAGGGATGCGATCACGACACCACTGTAGAACGAGTGTTCGATCAGTGCCGGGAGGTGGAGCGCTCCCGGGCGCGTCGAGCCGTGCGCTCGGCGCGGGCCCACACGGCCTGGGCGCTGGTGCGCGCCCCACCGGTGGCGTCGAGCGCGACCGGACCGGGGCCGCGCCACAGCTGGGTGAGGGCGATCGCGACCGCGTCGGAGGCGTCCGCGGGCTGGGGCGGCGCCTCCAGTCCGAGCAGGCGCACCAGCATGGTCTGGATCTGCTTCTTCTCGGCGCGGCCGCTGCCGGTGACCGCGGCCTTGACCTCGGAGGGGGTGTGCATCGCGATCGGGATGCCGCGCTCGGCGGCCTCCACGATCGCGATGCCGGAGACCTGGGCGGTGCCCATCACCGTCGAGGTGTTGTTCTGGGAGAAGACGCGTTCGACGGCGACCACGTCCGGGCCGTGCTCCTCGAGCGCCGCCCGCAGCCCCCGGGCGATCGTGAGCAGTCTGCGGTCGATGGGGTCCTGGGGGGAGGAGCGGATCACCCCGGCGGTCACGAGCGTGGCACGTCGACCACCGGCGGAATCGATCACGCCGATTCCGCAGCGGGTCAGTCCGGGGTCGACCCCGAGCACCCGCAGGGTCATCCGGCCTCGGCGAGCTGCGCGGCGACGTCCTCGGGGACGTCGAGGTTGGAGTAGACGTTCTGGACGTCGTCGCTGTCCTCGAGCGCGTCGATCAGGTTCAGCGCCTTCCGGGCGCCGTCGAGGTCGACGGGGGTGCGCATGGTGGGGACGAACTGCGCCTCGGCGCTGTCGTAGTCGATATCGGCCTCCTGCAGCGCGGTGCGCACGGCGACCACGTCGGTGGCCTCGGAGAGGATCTCGAAGGAATCGCCCTCGTCGGTGATCTCCTCGGCACCGGAGTCCAGGACCACCTCGAGCAGGCTGTCCTCGGTGAGATCGCCCTTGGGCACCGTCACCACTCCCCTGCGCTCGAAGAGGTAGGACACGGACCCGGAGTCGGCCATGTTGCCGCCGCCCCGGTTGAAGGCCAGCCGCACCTCGGAGACCGCACGGTTCTTGTTGTCGGTGAGGCACTCGACGAGTACGGCGACACCGCCGGGTGCGTACCCCTCGTACATCAGGGTCTCGTACTCGACGCCGCCGCCGTCGAGGCCCCCGCCGCGCTTGACGGCGCGGTCGATGTTGTCATTGGGGACCGAGGTCTTCTTCGCCTTCTGGATGGCGTCGTAGAGAGTGGGGTTTCCTGCTGGGTCAGGGCCGCCCATGCGTGCTGCCACCTCGATGTTCTTGACCAGCTTGGCGAACAGCTTGCCGCGCTTGGCATCGATGACGGCCTTCTTGTGCTTGGTGGTCGCCCACTTGGAGTGCCCTGACATCTCTCTCCTTACGACTCTCGCGCCGGACCCGGCGCAGTGCCGCCCCATTGTAGGGCCACGGGGAGGTCGCAGGCGCTCACCCGGGCGCGGGCGCAGTCTCGGGCTCGGCCGCGAGCGCGACCGTCGGCGCGGACGCGGGGGACGTCAGCCGCGGACGACGGGGGCCGTCAGCGCCCCGATCAACCGACGGTCGGCGGTGATCCGTTCGAGCAGCTCGCTCTCGCGCCGGCGGGTGCGGGCCGAGGGCTTCCCGTGCAGCACGCTGTGGCGCTCCATGCCCAGTTCGACGGCGGCCCGGATCAGGTCGCGCATCCCCATCCGGGCGACGGCGCCGTGACGGCCCGCCCACTTCTCCGCGCGGCGCCGTGCTCCCATCGCCACGAGCAGGTCGACCTCGGCCGGCGCGAACCAGCCGGCCCGCCCGTACTCGGACAGCTGTCGGCGCAGGATCTTTCGCTCCCGCAGACGCAGGAACAGCACGAGCCCGACCAGGATCAGGAAGATCGGCACCTGCACCGTGACGTAGTAGCGCAGGAATCCCGCCAGGGGGTTCTCGGGGTCGACGGGGAGGAAGAAGCTCGAGCCGTTCCACAGGGCGTGCAGGATCATGCCCAGGGAGAGTCCGCCGGCGCCGAGTCCGAAGTAGAGCATCACGGAGCGTCGCTCGGCCGCGATGCCCAGCCCGAGCCCGCACAGGCCGGTGAAGGATACGTGCGCGAAGGGCGAGAGGATGCCGCGCAGGAAGAAGGTCTGCCAGAACCCGGCGACCTCGCCGGCGGCCTGTGCCTGGTGGAAGGAGTTGCCGAAGTAGAGGATGTTCTCGGTGAAGGCGAAGCCCCCGCCGATCAGCGCCGCGTAGACCACGCCGTCGATGGGTCCGGCGATGTACCGGCGGCCCCAGATCAGCAGGCCGATCAGTCCGGCGGATTTCATGGCCTCCTCGACCACCGGCGCCTGGACCGCGGCCCCGAGGAACTGGGCCGTGATCTGATCGGGCTCGCTGGGGCTGATCCAGGCCGTGAACGGCGCGCCGATGACGAATGTCAGCGCCACCGAGCCCACGGCGCCCCAGATGAAGGCGTAGATCAGCGAGATGCGCGGTTGCGGGGTGTAGCGGTCGATCCACCACACGGCGCCCAGGATGATCGCGACCGGGACCAGGGCGGCGGTGAACGCCACCAGCGAGGTCCCGAAGCCGAGCGGCAGGATGACGAAGGCGTACAGCAGCACGGCGCCCCCGGCGAGGGCGAGGAACGACAGGCCGAACAGCACCCAGCGGGGCCAGGGCCGGGACCGGCGCGTGCGCCGCGGACCGGTCCCGTCCATCCGCCCGGGGGCGTGCGGGTCGGGACGGTCGACGTCGTAGCCGTAGCCGGCGTCCGTCGGGCCGGACGCGGCCGGGCCGGGGCGCGGAGGGGCTCCTGTCGTGCTCATCACGGCGATCTCCTCCCTCGGCCGACGCTGCGCCGGGGACGCTCGGCGGGCTCGGTCATGCTAGCTCAGGGCCAGGCGTCGGCGTAGAGCCGTCGGGTGTCGGCCAGCAGGACCGGGATCGCCTTGGTCCGGCCGACGACGGGCAGGAAGTTCGCGTCGCCCATCCAGCGCGGGACGACGTGCTGGTGCAGGTGCGCGGCGATTCCCGCCCCCGCCACCGGACCCTGGTTCATGCCCAGGTTGAACCCGGCGGGGCCGGAGACCTCGCGGATGACGCGCATCGCGGTCCGGGTCAGCTCGGCGACCTCAAGCACCTCGTCGTCATCGAGCTCCGTGTAATCGGCGACGTGCCGGTACGGGCACACGAGCAGGTGGCCGGAGTTGTACGGGTAGAGGTTCAGCACGACGTAGGAGACCTCGCCGCGGTGGACGATGAGGCCGTCCTCGTCGTTGCGACGCGGTGCCGCGCAGAACGGGCACTGCTCCCCGTCGTGCGGGTCGACGGGTTTGTTCTCCCCGCCGATGTAGGCCATCCGGTGCGGGGTCCACAGGCGCTCGGTGTCGTCGGGGACGCCGACGAGGTCACCGGCGTCCTCGACGACAGGCCACTCGGGTCCTTCCGGAGAGGCTGCAGGGTCCGTCTCGCTCACACCTGCACCTTGTCCGCGATCGCGGTGACGATCCGCTGGACGGCGTCGTCGACGGCGATCCCGTTGTCCTGGCTGCCGTCCCGCATCCGGAAGGAGACCGCCCCGCCCGCCTGGTCCTCGCCGCCGGCGATGAGCAGGTAGGGCACCTTCTCCTTGGTGTGGGTGCGGATCTTCTTCTGCATGCGGTCGTCGGAGGAGTCGACCTCGACGCGCACGCCGTGGGCGCGAAGCTTCGCCGCGACCTCCTCGAGGTAGGGCACGTATTCGGCGGCGACCGGGACGCCGACGACCTGCACGGGCGCGAGCCATACGGGGAACGCTCCGGCATAGTGCTCCAGCAGCACGCCGAAGAAGCGCTCGATGGATCCGAACAGGGCGCGGTGGATCATCACGGGGCGCTGCCGCGATCCGTCGGGCGCGGTGTACTCCAGCTCGAACAGCTCGGGCTCGAAGAAGTCCAGCTGGATGGTCGAGAGCTGCCAGGTGCGGCCGATCGCGTCCTTGGCCTGCACGGAGATCTTGGGACCGTAGAACGCGGCGCCGCCCTCATCGGGAACCAGGTCGAGCCCCGAGGCGGTGGCGACCTGCTCGAGCGTGGCCGTCGCCTCGACCCAGGTGGCCTCGTCGCCCACGGACTTCTCGGGATCTCGGGTGGACAGCTCGAGATAGAAGTCGTCCAGCCCGTAGTCCTTCAGCAGTCCGAGCACGAAGTCGAGGGTGCGGGAGATCTCCTCCTTCATCTGCTCCCGGCTGCAGTAGATGTGCGCGTCGTCCTGGGTGAAGCCGCGGGCACGGGTCAGGCCGTGCACCACCCCGGACTTCTCGTAGCGGTACACGCTGCCGAACTCGAACAGCCGCAGCGGCAGTTCCCGGTAGGAGCGCCCCCGGGAGCTGTAGACGAGATTGTGCATCGGGCAGTTCATGGGCTTGAGGTAGTAGTCCTGGCCCTGCTTGGTCACGGTGCCGTCGGCGTCCACCTCCTCGTCCACGTGCATCGGGGGGTACATGCCGTCGGCGTACCACTCCAGGTGCTTGGAGGTCTCGAAGAGGTGCTTCTTGGTGATGTGCGGCGTGGAGACGAAGGAGTAGCCGGCCTCGACGTGGCGGCGGCGCGAGTAGTCCTCCATCTCCATCTTGATCATCGCGCCCTTGGGGTGGAACACCGGCAGCCCGGAGCCGATCTCGTCGGGGAAGGAGAACAGGTCCAGCTCGCTGCCGAGCCGGCGATGGTCGCGACGCTCGGCCTCGGCGATCCGCTCCTGATGGGCGCGCAGTTCCTCCTTGGAGGGCCACGCCGTGCCGTAGACGCGCTGCAGCATCGGGTTCTTCTCGCTCCCGCGCCAGTAGGCGGCGGCGGAGCGGGTCAGGGCGAAACCGTTGCCGATCAGTCTCGTGGTGGGCAGGTGAGGTCCGCGGCAGAGATCGGTCCACACCACCTCGCCGCGGCGGTCGACGTTGTCGTACATGGTCAGACCGCCCTCGCCGACCTCGACACCGGCGCCCTCCGCGGCCTCGTCGGCGGTGGACTTCAGGCCGATCAGCTCGAGCTTGTAGGGCTCATGCGCCTCTTCGGCGCGGGCGGCGTCGTCGGAGATCTCGCGGCGGACGAAGCGCTGCCCCGATTTGATGATCCGATTCATCTCCTTCTCGAGCGCCTTGAGCGACTCGGGAGTGAAGGGCTCGGCGACGTCGAAGTCGTAGTAGAAGCCGTCCGTGATGGGCGGGCCGATGCCGAGCTTCGCCTCGGGATCGGCCTTCTGCACCGCCTGGGCGAGGACGTGGGCGGCGCTGTGACGCAGGATCGACAGTCCGTCGGGGCTGGAGAGCTCGACACCCTCGACCACCCCACCGGCCTCCACGGTGGTGGACAGGTCCCGCAGCTCGCCGTCGATCCGCAGGGCGACGATCTCGGTGCGGCCCTCGAAGAGCGTGGTGCCCGTGGTCCCCTCCTCGAGCTGCTGGGGTGAACCGTCCAGGGTGATGGCGATCTGGGCCACGGGGATGCTCCTTGTTCTCGGGTCGAGCCGGCCGACGATGCCGGTCCTCGTTTCCGTCGTAGGAGATCGTATCCGGGGCCGGGCCGCTGCGACGATTCCGGCCCCGGCGAGCTGGGGACGACCGGGCCCACTCCGGGTGGCGCGTCTCTCTCGAAGGCACGTCGAGGCGGCTCTGCGCGGGGCAGGCGCTACGGTAGGACGGCTTCACATCCCACCCCCTAAGAAGGAGGCGTCCTCGCGGGCCCGAACGAGGCACCGGGAGCGACACGTTCCCCATGAGCCAGAACACACAAACCACCCAGGAGCTCCTCGCGGATCTCCGCAGCGCAGAACCCCGGCGTCGACGCAGGCCCCGCCTGGGCACCGACAAGATCGTCTTCGGCATCGCCGGCGTCCTCGCCATCGGATTCGTGGTCTGGGGACTGATCTCCCCGACCGGCCTCGGCTCGGTCGCCACCAGCGCCCTGAACGGCGTGATGAGCAACTTCGGCTGGCTGTACGTGATCGCAGCAACCGTCTTCACCCTGTTCGTGATCATCGTCGCCGCCTCCCGCTTCGGTCGCATCCCGCTGGGCCGCGACGGCGAGGAACCGCAGTTCAGGACCGCTTCCTGGATCTCGATGATGTTCGCGACCGGCATGGGCATCGGTCTCATCTTCTACGGGGTCGGCGAGCCGCTGTTCTTCTACATGTCCCCGCCGCCGGGCACCGTCGAGGGCTCGACCCCGGAGGCCATGACCACCGGGCTCGGCACGACGCTGTTCCACTGGACCCTGTACCCGTGGGCGATGTACGCGATCGTCGGACTGGGCATGGCCTACGGAACCTTTCGGCTCGGCCGCTCGCAGCTGTTCTCCTCGATGTTCACCTCGCTGTTCGGTGAGCGCGTCTCGGACGGCCTCGGGGGCCGCGTCATCAACATCCTCGCCATCCTGGCGACGCTCTTCGGCTCCGCCTGCTCGCTGGGCCTCGGCGCCCTGCAGATCGGCGGCGGCATCGAGTCCGTCGGCCTGATGGACGACGTGACCTCGCCGATCCTGGTGATCATCATCGCGGTGCTCACCGCAGCCTTCGTGGCCTCCGCCGTCTCCGGCATCGAGCGCGGCATCCAGTACCTCTCGAACATCAACATGGTGCTCGCCGTGGTCCTGGCCCTGATCGTCTTCATCGGCGGTCCGACGCTGTTCATCCTCAACGTGATCCCCAACGCGGTGGGCGGCTTCATCAACGATCTGCCGGAGATGGCCTCGCGCACCTCCGCCGCCGGCGGCCAGTCGCTGGACGAGTGGATGAGCACCTGGACCATCTTCTACTGGGCATGGTGGGTCTCCTGGTGCCCCTTCGTGGGTCTGTTCATCGGCCGCATCTCGCGCGGCCGCACCATCCGTCAGTTCGTCGTCGGCGTGCTGCTGGTCCCCTCCGTCGTCTCCCTGATCTGGTTCTCGATCTTCGGCGGCGGCGCCATCGGCATCCAGGAGCGTGCCGAGCGCGCTCAGGACGAGGGCGCCATGCTCGCGCAGGTCGTCGACGGGGTCCCGGACATCAACTTCGACCTGATCCTGTTCCAGACCCTCGAGACCCTGCCGGTGCCGGGCTTCGTCACCATCATCCTCATGGTGCTGGCCGTGGTGCTGGTCGCGATCTTCTTCGTCACCGGCGCGGACTCGGCCTCCATCGTCATGGGCGGGCTCAGCCAGCACGGCGCCGAGGAGCCGACCCGCAAGATGGTCGTCTTCTGGGGCGTGGCGACCGGCGCCGTGGCAGCGATCATGCTGCTGGCCGGCGGCAACGATCCGGCGGCCGCCCTGAACGGCCTGAAGAACATCACGATCGTCTCCTCGCTGCCCTTCGTCATCGTCATGCTGCTGCTGTGCGTGGCGATCTGGAAGGACCTCGCGAGGGATCCGCTGATGATCCGCAATCGTCTGGCCCGGCACATCCTGGAGGATTCCGTGGACACGGCGATCGACAAGCACGACGGCTCGCCCTTCGAACTGCGCACCGTCGAGACCCTCGTCGAGGTCTCTCCCGGGGACGCGGAGCGACTGGAGACCAGGGACGCCTCCCGGAAGCAGGGGCGTGACGGCTCCTCCGACGGGTCGGCGCCGTCCGCCGGGGCGTCCGCGGACCCCTCCGCGGCCGGCTCCGACTCCGCGGGGCCCACCGACGGGACCGGGCCCGCACGCTGAGGTCCGCTCACCGCTGGACGAAGGGCTCCCGCCGTGCGGCGGGGCCCTTCGTGCTGTCCGGGGGGAAGACGGGGCCCCGCGCCGGGACTCGGCCACCGTGCACTGTGCGGCCAGTGGACGCAGCATGCCCGACCCGCCGGAGCGTGGCGGTGGACCACCGCCGCCATCGGGCCTCGGACGGCGAAGGACCCCGGTCCGCAGACCGGGGTCCTTCGTGGTGGTGGGCGATACTGGGTTCGAACCAGTGACCTCTTCCGTGTCAGGGAAGCGCGCTACCGCTGCGCCAATCGCCCTCGCCGCAGGCATTCTGCCCGCGGTGGAGGTGGGTACGGGATTCGAACCCGTGTACACGGCTTTGCAGGCCGTTGCCTAACCACTCGGCCAACCCACCGGAGATGCCTGTGCATCACATGGAACGGCGCTCCCGACGAGACGTCGGGCGCACCGTTGTCCCGGAGCGGACGACCGGATTCGAACCGGCGACCCTCACCTTGGCAAGGTGATGCTCTACCAACTGAGCTACGTCCGCGTGACAGGGACCCGAAGAGCCTGTCGTGGGCGATACTGGGTTCGAACCAGTGACCTCTTCCGTGTGAAGGAAGCGCGCTACCACTGCGCCAATCGCCCGAGGTGGTCGACCCCCGGAGCTGACATGTCGCCCTCCGGAGTGGACTCGAAGAAGCTTACACGAGGTCCGCGGGCCCTTTGGACATGTTCCGATGTGACCTACGTCGTGCTCGCGCCCCGGGGCGCAGCGCAGGCGCCGGCACCGCCGCCCTTGGCCCGACACCGTTGCACCCGCACGCCGGCACCGCCGCCCCGGCCCGACACCGTCGCACCCGCACGCCGGCACCGCCGCGCGCTCGGCGTCGGCAGTGCGCGTCACCCTGCGCCGTCGGTCCTGCGCATGCCACCTCGGGGCCGACACAAACCCCGCGTGACCTCCGACACTGCCGCCGAGATGCATTTGCACGGACGCCATGGCCCGCCTAGAGTATTCCTTCGTCGGCCTGGCCGATGCGCGGACGTAGCTCAGTTGGTAGAGCATCACCTTGCCAAGGTGAGGGTCGCCGGTTCGAATCCGGTCGTCCGCTCCGTCCCTCTCCCGCGTCCCCGGACGCACCGGGCGATTGGCGCAGCGGTAGCGCGCTTCCCTGACACGGAAGAGGTCACTGGTTCGAACCCAGTATCGCCCACCACGGAAGGCCCCGGCAGATGCTGGGGCCTTCGTCGTTCCCGGGCCCCGGAGCACCGAGCTCCCGCGCCGACCGCCGGTCACGGACGGGCCTCCACGCCACCGTCCGCCGCATCCCCGGGCAGTTCCCGACCTGGTGCCGCTACCCTGAGCCCATGCAGATCTGGACCGGTCAGTCCTACCCCCTGGGGGCCACCTTCGACGGCTCCGGCACCAACTTCGCTCTCTTCTCGGAGGCGGCCGAGCGGGTCGAGCTGTGCCTGATCGACGACGACGGCAGCGAACGGCGCGTCGAGATCACCGAGGTCGACGCCTACGTCTGGCACGTCTACCTGCCCGCGGTGCAGGCCGGGCAGCGCTACGGCTACCGCGTCCACGGCCCCTACGACCCCGATGCGGGGCACCGCTGCGACCCCTCGAAGCTGCTGCTGGATCCGTACGCGAAGGCGATCGCGGGGATGGCCAGCAATCACCCGTCGCTGTACAGCTACAGCTTCGAGGATCCCGAGCAGCGCAACACCGAGGACTCCGCCGAGCACACCATGCATTCGGTGGTCGTCTCCCCCTTCTTCGACTGGGGCAGCGACCACCCGCCCGCGCACGAATACCACGACACCGTCATCTACGAGGCGCACGTCAAGGGCCTGACGATGCTGCATCCGGACATCGACGACAACATCCGCGGCAGCTACGTGGCGATGGGCCACCCCTCGATCATCGAGCACCTCACCGAGCTCGGGGTCACGGCGGTGGAGCTGATGCCCGTCCACCAGTTCGTCCAGGACGGGCACCTGGTGGACAGCGGTCTGCGCAACTACTGGGGCTACAACACCATCGGCTTCTTCGCGCCGCACAACGAGTACGCCCATGCGGGCGATCGCGGTCAGCAGGTCCAGGAGTTCAAGCAGATGGTCAAGAACCTGCACGAGGCGGACATCGAAGTCATCCTCGACGTGGTCTACAACCACACCGCCGAGGGCAACCATCTCGGCCCGACCCTCTGCTTCCGCGGGATCGACAACGCCGCCTACTACCGGCTGGTGGACGAGGACCGCGCGCACTACTACGACACCACGGGCACCGGGAACTCGCTGCTGATGCGCACCCCGCACGTGCTGCAGCTGATCATGGACTCGCTGCGCTACTGGGTCACCGACATGCACGTGGACGGCTTCCGCTTCGACCTGGCCTCCACCCTGGCGCGGGAGCTGCACGAGGTCGACCGGCTGTCTGCCTTCTTCGACATCATCCAACAGGATCCGGTGATCTCACAGGTCAAGCTGATCGCCGAGCCGTGGGACCTCGGGGAGGGCGGATACCAGGTGGGCGGGTTCCCGCCGCTGTGGTCGGAGTGGAACGGCAGCTATCGCGACACCGTGCGCGACTTCCACCGCTCCGAGCCCGGGGTCATCGGGGAGTTCACCTCCCGCCTGGCCGGCAGCTCGGACCTGTACCAGCACACCGGTCGCACCCCGATCGCCTCGATCAACTTCGTCACGGCCCATGACGGCTTCACGATGCGCGATCTGGTCTCCTACAACGAGCGACACAACGAGGCCAACGGCGAGGACGGTCAGGACGGAGAGAGCCACAACCGCTCCTGGAACTCCGGCGTCGAGGGTCCCAGCGACGACCCGGAGGTGCGGGCGCTGCGCCTGCGCAGGGCCAAGAACCTCATGGCCACGCTGCTGGTGAGCCAGGGCGTGCCCATGATCCTCCACGGCGACGAGATGGGCCGCACCCAGGGCGGCAACAACAACACCTACTGCCAGGACAATGAGACCTCCTGGGTCGACTGGGAGCTGGACGCCGACCAGATGGAGATGCTCTGGTTCACGCAGGCGATGATCGAGCTGCGCCGCGAGCACCCGATCTTCCGCCGTCGCCGCTTCCTGCGCGGCATCGTGCGCGACGGCGCCGGCTCGACTCTCGCGGACGTCGAGTGGCTGGGCACCGACGGGGCGCTGATGACCGCCGAGGACTGGGACTCGGCGCAGAACAAGTGCCTGACCGTGTTCCTCAACGGCGCCGGGATCCCCGAGCCGAACCTGCGGGGCCAGCGCATCATCGACGACTCGGCGCTGCTGCTGTTCAACGCCTCGGGCAACGACGTCGACTTCACGCTGCCGTCCGCGGACCACGGCGAGAGCTGGAAGGTCGTCCTGGGCACCGGGGACACCGTCGAGGTCGGCACCGCCTTCACCGGCGGCGAGACCCTCACGCGTCCCGGCCACTCGCTGCTCGTGCTCATGCGCCCACCGGTGGACGAGGACGAGACCCCGCCCGCCGTGGAGGAGACCGAGCAGCCCGCCCGCGCCTGACACACCCGTCCGGGCTCGCCGCCCGGGAGAAGGAGACCATCGTGAGCACCGGTACCCGTGCGGTCGTGCCGACCTCGACCTATCGCCTGCAGCTGCACGAGGGCTTCACGGCTGACGACGCCGCCGCCCTGGTCCCCTATCTCTACCGGCTCGGGGTGGGACACGTGTTCTGCTCCCCGGTGCTGCAAGCCGCGCCGGGCTCCACCCATGGCTACGACGTGGTCGACCACACACGGATCGGTGCGGAGATCGGAGGGGAGGCGGCGCTGCGACGCCTCGCCGCGGCGGCCCACGCCCACGACATGGGGCTGATCGTCGACGTGGTGCCCAACCACATGGCGATCCCCACCCCGATCTGGCACAACCGTGCGCTGTGGTCGGTGCTGCGCGACGGGCCCGGCTCCCCCTTCGCCGACTGGTTCGATACCGACACCTCGGCGGAGCGCTCCATCCTGGTCCCGGTGCTGGGCCGGCCGATCGGCGCGGTGCTGGCGGACGAGGAGATCACCGTCGACCGTGCCGAGGTCCCCCAGGCCGACGGCACCACGGCGACCGAGGCGGTGGTGCGGTACTACGAGCACGTGCTGCCGGTGGCCGCCGGGACCGAGCACCTGGGGCTGGCGGACCTGCTGGACCGCCAGTGGTACCGCCTGGCCTACTGGAAGGTCGCCGACGACGAGCTGAACTACCGGCGGTTCTTCGACGTGGACACCCTGGCCGCGATCCGGGTGGAGCTGCCGGAGGTGTTCGAGGCCACTCACGCGACGCTGCTGGAGCTGCAGGCCGAGGGGGTGATCGACGGCTTCCGCATAGACCACCCGGACGGCCTGGCGGATCCGCGGGGTTATCTGCGGGACCTGGAGCGGGCCACCGGGGGCGCCTGGACCGTGGTGGAGAAGATCCTGGAGGGGGACGAGCAGCTGCCCGGAGACCTCCCCTGCGCCGGCACCACCGGGTACGACGCCCTGTGGCGGGTCGGCGGGCTGTTCCAGGACCCGCACGGCGCTCTGGGGCTGACGCACCTGTGGCAGCGCCGCACCGGGGACCTGCGACCCTTCTCCGAGGTCGCCGCGGAGTCCACCGAGCAGATCATCTCGACCAGCCTGTGGGCCGAGCTCGAGCGCCTCACCGAGCTGATCCACCACATATGCCAGGAGGACATCCGGCTGCGGGACACCACCCGGCGCAACATCCAGACGGCGGTGCGGGCCCTGCTGGGCTCGATGGACCGCTACCGCGCCTACATCGTGCCCGGCGAGCCCGCCCCCGGCGGCGAGCGCGCCGTCATCGAGCAGGCGGCCGCGCGAGCCCAGGCCGTGCTCGGCGACGACGAGGACCTCGCGACGGCGCTGGGGACGGTCGTCGCCCTGGTGTGCGGGGACGAGGTGGGCAGTGCGGGCCGCACCGCCAGCGCCCGGCGCGCCGAGGTGATCGTGCGCTTCGCCCAGACCTGCGGGCCGGTGCATGCCAAGGGGCTGGAGGACACCGCGTTCTACCGCTACACCCGGTTCATCGCCGTCAACGAGGTCGGCGCGGATCCGGAGCGGATCGGGGTGGAGCCCGACGATCTCCATGATCACGCCCTGGACAGGGTCCGCACCCGCCCCGATGCGATGACGACGCTGTCGACCCACGACACCAAGCGCAGCGAGGACGTGCGGGCGCGTCTCGCGGTGCTCACCGAGCAGCCGCTGGAGTGGGCGCTGACGATCCAGGACCTGGACCGCGCCACCGCCGATGCCCGCGGCGATCGGGTCGACGGGGCGATCGAGCTGCTGCTGTGGCAGACCCTCGCGGCATGCTGGGACCTCCCCGGCTCCTCCGCTCCGCGGATCACCACCGAGCGCCTCGAGGGGTACCTGCTCAAGGCGATGCGCGAGGCGAAGGTCCACACCACCTGGACCGACCAGGACGTCGAGTACGAGCAGCAGGTGCTGGAGCTGTCCCGGGCGGCGCTCGCCTCCCCCGAGGTGGAGGACCTGCTGACGGAGTGGACCCGGCGCACCCTGCCGGCACAGCGCGCCGCGATCCTCGGCCAGAAGCTGATCCAGCTGACCATGCCCGGGGTCCCGGACGTCTACCAGGGCAACGAGACCGTGGACCTGTCGCTGGTGGACCCCGACAACCGCCGCGAGGTCGACCACGGCGCACGGGCCGATCGGCTGGCACGGATGATCGACGGGGCCGGCCCCGAGGGGATCGGGGACGAGAAGCTGTGGCTGACCCACCGCGCCCTCGCCCTGCGCCGGCAGCGACCTGAGCTGTTCGGCGGCCGGGGCGCCGCCTATCGCCCGCTGCCGACCACCACCTCGCACGCGGTCGCCTTCGGCCGCGCGGTGGGCGACGGGCCGGTCGAGGTGGCCGTCGTCGCCACCCGCCTCGCGCAGGGCCTCGCCCAGCGCGGCGGCTGGGGGGACTCGCAACTCGCCCTGCCCGAGGGCCGCTGGCGGGACACCCTCGGCGGGGCGGAGGTCGACGGCGGGATGGTGCCGCTCGAGGGCCTGCTGTCCTCCTGGCCGGTCACCCTGCTGGTGCGCTGCGGCGACACCGCCGAGGCGACGGAGGAGCAGATCGCCGAGGAGGCGGAGGAGCAGTGATGAGCCTCCCGGACCCGCGACCGGTCGCCCCGCGGGCCTACGACCGCTACGAGGTGTGGGCCCCGAACGCCCGTGCGGTGACCGTGCGCGTGGACGGTCTCGAGCAGGCGATGCAGCGCGGCGAGGACGGCTGGTTCACGCTCGCCGAGGTGACGGCGGTCCCCGGTGCCCGCTACAGCTTCCGTCTCGACGAGGACCCGGCGTGGCTGCCGGACCCGCGCTCCCTGCGCCAGATCGACGGCGTCCACGGCGAGTCCACCGTCGTCGATCCGCGCCCGCTGCGTGAGGAGACCACCTGGGCGGGCCGGGACCTGCGCGGGCAGGTCCTCTACGAGCTCCACGTGGGCACCTTCACCCCGGGCCCCGACGGGCGCGGCGGCACCTTCGACTCGGCGATCGAGCGTCTCGACGACCTCGTGGACCTGGGCGTGGACGCCGTGGAGCTGATGCCGATCGCCACCTTCCCCGGGGACCGCGGGTGGGGCTACGAGGGCGTCGGGCTGTACGCGACCCACGAGACCTACGGCGGGCCGACGGGGCTGGCACGCTTCGTCGCCGCCGCCCATCGGCGCGGTCTCGCCGTGGTGCTCGACGTGGTCCACAACCATCTCGGGCCCGCCGGCAACTACCTCGGGCGGTTCGGACCGTACGTCACCGATCGCCACGAGACCCCGTGGGGCGAGGCCGTGAACCTCGATCAGCCCGCCTCGCGCACGGTGCGGGACTTCCTGCTGGGCAGCGCCCGGCAATGGCTGGTCGACGTCGGGCTGGACGGACTGCGGCTGGACGCGGTCCACGAGCTGCACGACGACTCCGAGCAGCATTTCCTGGCCGAACTGGCCGAGGCGGTCTCCTCCTGGGAGGTCGAGACCGGGAGGCCGCTGACCCTGATCGCCGAGTCCGACCGCAACGACCCGGCCACCGTCACGCCCACCGCCTCAGGAGGGCTCGGGATGGACCTGCAATGGGCCGACGACGTCCACCACGGGGTGCACGCCTGGATCACCGGCGAGCGCGAGGGATACTACGCGGACTTCGGCTCCGCCGAGGCGCTGGCCGCCGTGCTGACACGGATCTTCTGGCACGCCGGGACGTACTCGAGCTTCCGCGGCAGCGTCTGGGGAGCCCCGGTCGATCCCGCCGGCGAGCACTACGACGGCCACAGCTTCGTCACCTTCCTGCAGGATCACGACCAGGTGGGCAACCGGGCCGCCGGCGATCGCATCCACCACGTTCTCTCCCCCGCCCAGCACGCCGCCGCCTGCGCGCTGATCCTCCTGGGGCCGGGCACGCCGATGCTGTTCCAGGGCGAGGAGTGGGCGACCTCCGCGCCCTTCGCCTTCTTCACCGACCACGACCAGGAGCTCGGGGCGCTGGTGAGCGCGGGCCGGGTGGCCGAGTTCGCCGAGATGGGGTGGGGCGATGCGGTGCCCGACCCGCAGGCCCGCTCGACCTTCACCGCCTCGATCCTGCCGTGGGCGGAGCGCGCCGAGGACGCCCATGCCCGGATGCTGCGGTGGTACCGCACCCTGATCGGCCTGCGGCGGCGGCACCCCGCGCTGCGCGACGGCGATCTGCGGAGCGCCCGTGTCGACGTCCTCGCCGAGTCCTCCGTGCTGCTGCGCCGCGGCGACCTCGCGGTGCTCGCCCATCGCGGCCCCGGATCCCTCCCCCGCGCGCCGCGGGCTCGGGAGGTGCTCGCCTCCTTCGGGCCGGTCCGCCACGCGCCGGACGGCACCGTCCACATGTCCGACGCGGGCGCGGCGGTCCTCCTGCTCCACGGAGAATGAGTGCCGCGCTCGACATCGACCGGCTCGAGGTCGACCGCCTCGACATCGACCGGCGGAGGCCCGGGGACCGGCCCTCGGCCGGTCCCCGTCCTGCCCTGCCCCACTCCGAGGAGAGGACCCCATGAAGATCGTCATCACCGACCTGGACCAGGAGCGGACCACCGAGGAGGAGACGGTCGCCGAGGCCGCCGGCGTCCAGCTGGTCCGTCAGCAGGCCCGCACCGAGGACGAGGTGATCGCCGCCGCCCGGGGTGCTGACGGGCTCCTGGTGCAGTACGCCCCGATCACCGACCGGGTGCTCGAGGCCCTGCCGACGGTGCGGGCGATCGGACGCTACGGGGTCGGGGTCGACACCATCGACGTCGCTGCGGCCACGGCGCGCGGGGTGGCGGTGTCCAACGTGCCCGACTACGGCACCGAGGACGTCTCCGACCATGCCGTCGCGCTGGCCGTGACGCTGTCCCGCGGGATCGTCGAGCTGGACCGGAATCTGCGGGCGGGCACCTACTCGCTGGCCCCGGTCAAGCCGATGCATCGGCTCGGCACCCGGACCTTCGGGGTGATCGGTCTGGGACGCATCGGAGCGGCCACCGCCCGCAAGGCACGGGCGCTGGGATACTCCGTCCAGGGCTGCGACCCGATGCGGGAGGCCGGGACCACCACCGAGGACGGCATCGCCGTGCGCACCCGCGACGAGGTGCTGTCCACCTCGGACGTGCTCAGCATCCATGTCCCTCTCACCGAGGAGACCCACCATCTGATCACCACGGCCACGCTGGCCCGGATGCGTCCCGGATCGCTGCTGGTCAACACCAGCCGCGGCGGCGTGGTAGACACCGATGCCGTGGTCGGGGCGCTGCGGTCAGGACAGCTGCGCGGCGCCGGTCTGGACGTGTTCGAGACCGAGCCGCTGCCGGACGACAGCCCGCTGCGCGCGTGCCCGACCGCGGTGCTCACGCCCCATGCCTCCTGGTACAGCGAGGAGTCCGAGACCGAGCTCAAGCGTCGCGTGATCGAGAACGTGGTGGAGGTCCTCGCCGGCCGCACCCCGCGCAACATCCTCAACCCCGAGGTGCTGGGCAGCGCCGCCGGCTGAGCCGGGACCCGCGGCGGGCCGGGCCCCGCCGTCGCCGCTCGCCCCGTCTCTGACCGCCCTAACTCTCGGAGCCCTCCCGCTGCTGGGCGGCGGAGGCGGCGCGGACCAGCTCGGCGGCGATCTCCCGCACCTCCTCGGCGTCACGACCGGGGGCATAGAGGAACGAGCCGATCCCGGCTCCCGCGGCGCCCGCGCGGATCCACGTCGGGAGGGTGTCGGTGCTGATGCCCCCGACGGGCAGGAAGGCCGTGCCGTCGGGCACGACGGACTCCCAGGCGCGCAGCACCGCGGTGCCGAGGGCGTCGGCCGGGAAGATCTTCAGGTGCTGGGCACCGGCGCGCAGCGCCGCGAAGACGTCGGTGGCGGTCGCGACGCCGGGGTACGGGACCAGGCCGAGCTCGAGCGAGTCGGCGATCACCTCGGGGTCGGTGTTCGGGGCGACGACGAGCCGGCCGCCGGCCTCGGCCACCCGCGGCACGTCGGCGGGGTCGACGACGGTGCCCGCCCCGATCTCCGCCTGCTCCCCGTAGTGCTCGGCGAGGAGTCGGATCGAATCGAAGGGGCGCGGAGAGTTCAGCGGCACCTCGAAGCGGGTGATCCCCGCCTCGAGCAGGGCCAGGCCGATGGCTGGAGCCTCGGCGGGGGTGAGCCCCCGCAGGATGGCGATGAGCAGCGGTGCTGAGGTGGTCATGGGGTGATCCTTCCATGGGCCGGGCCCGGGTCGCACGGTCAGCGCCCGAGATAGCCGCCGTCGACCGGGAGCACGGCCCCGTGCAGGTAGTCGGCGCCCTCGCTGGCCAGGAAGAGCACCGTCCCGGCGATGTCCTCGGCGCGGCCCCAGCGGCCGGCGGGGATCCGGGAGACGATCTCGGCATCGCGAGCCTCGTCCTCGCGCAGGGACACGTTGAGCTCGGTGGCGATGTAGCCGGGGGCGACGGCGTTGACGGCGACCCCGCGCCCGGCCCACTCGTTGGCGACGGACTTCGTCAGCTGGGCGACGGCCCCCTTGGAGGCGGCGTAGGCCGAGGCGTTCACGCCGCCGAAGTAGGAGAGCATCGAGGCGATCGAGACGATGCGCCCGTGCCCGCGGGCGAGCATCGGACGGCCGAATGCCTGGGTCAGCTGCACGACCGCCTCCAGGTTGACGGTCATGACCTGGGAGAACTCCTCGAGCGGGAAGTGCTCGAACTCGTGGCGGAGGTTGATGCCGGCGTTGTTGACCAGCAGGTCGACCTCGTGCTCGGCGAGCACCTGGGCCACCGCGTCGGTGCGGGAGACGGGATCGGCGAGGTCCACGCCCACGCACCGGTGGCCGGGGCCGACGGGGTCGGTCCCCCGCTGCAGCCCGATCACCCGGGCGCCGGAGGCGAGCAGGCGCTCGGTGATCGCACGGCCGATGCCGCGGGTGGAGCCGGTGACGACGGCGGTCGAGCCGGTGAGGTCGACGTGGAGGGTTCCGGTGGCGGGCATGTCTCTCCTGGGATCTTCGGGCCGACGGGGCGGCTCTGCCCGGATCGGCGCGGTCGGTGGGGTGATCGGTCCGAGGTGGCCGGTCAGTGGATATGGGAGCCGCCGTTGACGTCGAGGGTGACGCCGGTGAGGTAGCCGCCGTCCCGCCCCAGCAGGTAGTGGACGGCCCCGGCGACGTCGTCGACCGTGCCGACCCGACCCACCGGGAGCTCCTGCAGCAGCACCTCCTTGCGCTCGTCGCTGAGCTTCCCGCCCATGATGTCGGTGTCGATCGACCCGGGGGCGACCGAGTTGGCGGTGATGCCGTACTCGCCCAGCTCGCGCGCCCAGGTCTTGGCCAGGCCCAGCAGGGCGGCCTTGGAGCCGGAGTAGGCGGCGCGGCCGTAGACCCCGCCGCCGCGCTCGGCCGATGCGCTGGAGACGTTCACGATGCGGCCCAGGCTGTGGCGGCGGAAGATCGCCACCGCCTCCCGGGTGACGAAGAAGGTGCCGTGGACGTTCACGTCGAAGACCCGCTTCCACTCCTCGGTGCCGACCTCGGTGAAGGGGGTCGGCGAGGAGATGCCGGCGTTGTTGACCACGCCCACCAGCTGCGGCAGCTCGGCGTCCACGCGGGCGACGGCGTCGATGACCTGCTGTTCGTCGGAGATGTCGACGCCCAGGCCCAGGGTCGGCACCCCGTGCTGCTCGGCCACGTCCCGGGCGACGGCCGCGGAGGCCGCGGCGTCCAGGTCGATCACGGCCACGGCCCAGCCCTCCGCGCCCAGGCGATGGGCGGTGGCGCGACCGATGCCGCGCTCGGAGGCGGCCCCGGTGATCAGGGCGGTGGGCCGGGTCGGGAAATCGGAGGCCGGGTAGGGCGTCAGCGCCATGGGATGCTCCTGTGCACGAAGGAGGGAGGGACGGGTGATCCGACTCGTCACGGGGACGAGCGCGTCGGGCCGTCCCTCCCGGATGGACGGTCCACGGGGGACCTGAAATAAAATATGATTCTGAGTCTACGGCCCCGCCCGACGCTTGTGAAGGAGCTTCCATGGACACCCCCCGCCTCGCGGTGATCGGTCTGGGACCGATGGGCCGCCCCATCGCCGCCACGCTGTTGGACGCCGGCCTCACCCCGGTGGTGTGGAACCGGACGGCGAGCCGAGCCGACGATCTGGTCGCGGCCGGCGCGATCCGGGCCCCGAGCCCCGCGGACGCCGCGGCACCGGTGATCCTGTCCGTGCTGCCGGACGTCGCGCCCCTGCGTGAGCTGCTCGATACCCCGACGCGGCGGGCCTGGGGCGCCGCCGGTGCCCGCCTGGTGGTGCTGTCGACGACCGGTCCCGAGCAGGTGATCGAGCTGGCCGAGGATCTCTCGGCCGACGGGATCGGCGTGGTCGACGCCCCCATGTCCGGAGGAGTCGCCGGGGCCGCGGCCGGCACCCTCTCGCTCATGGTCGGCGGCGCCCGGGACGACGTCGCGGCCGTGCTCGACGTGCTGGAGGTGATCGGCGGGACCGTCGTGCACCTGGGTCCGCTCGGCACCGGCATGGTCGCCAAGCTGTGCAATCAGGTCGTCGTCGGCGGCACCCTGGCCGCCCTCGCCGAGGCCGTCGCCCTCGCCCGACGCTCCGGTCTCGACGTCCAGCAGCTGATGACCCTGCTCGAGGGCGGACTCGCCCGCAGCGAAGTGCTCGCCCAGAAGAGGGACAAGCTCATCTGGCGCGAGTACTCGCTGGGAGGATCCGCCGACAACCAGGTCAAGGATCTGCGGTACGCCACGGCCGCCGCCGAGAGCGCCGACCTGCCCGCCCGGCTGCTGCCCACCCTGCTTCAGCTGTACCGCGAGACGGTGGACCGGGGCGACGGCGGCAAGGACCATGCCGTCGTCCAGGAGCTGTATCTCGAGCCGGACCGCTGAGCCGCAGGACGACGCGGGCCCCCGTGGCGGATCGGCGGCGGGAGATGTGATGCCCGGGAGCACCGCGCAGCAGATGCTGCTGCTCGCCCTCGTCCCCATCCTGATCGGGATGGTGACCGATACGGCGTGGGCGCCGGCTGCCGGGCGTGCCCGCACCTGGCTCGGCTCCTCGCGCCGGCGGATGGTCATGTCCGGGCGCACGGGCGGACTCGCCATCCTCGGGGTCGGCGCCTCCGTGGCCCTCGCCGGGCAGCGTCCCTGCCGCTGGCGCGAAGCGGACGCGTCTCAGGGCCCCGCAGCATCCGCCCCGGTGGCCAGCGCTCGCTCCGTCACGGCACGCACATGCGCCGTCATCGCCTCACGCGCCGCCCGGGCATCCCCGCGCCCGATGGCGGCGAGCACGGCCGCATGCTCGCGCACCGAGATCTCGGCGTCGTCCACGCCCGCCCGGCCGAAGCGCCGGAAGCGCAGTGTGTGCACGGGGATCGCCTCGAGCGCAGCGGCCAGATAGGGACTGCGCGCCGCGGCGGCGATCTCGGCGTGGAAGGCGCTGGAATGGTCGAGGTATCCCTCGTACTCCGTGAAGCGGGCGCCGACCCCGGCCGCGGCCGTCCGCTCGAGGGTGGCCGCCAGGGCGTCGCGCTCTGCGGGGGCGGCGCGCTCGGCGGCGAGCGCGGCCAGCTCCGGCTCGAGGAGCTCCCGGGCCTCCCCCATGGTGCGCACGTGCTCGTCGTCCGGGGGCCGGGTGACGACGAAGCCGCGCATCGGCAGGTACTCGACGAGCTTCTCGCCGGTCAGCAGGTGCAGGGCCTCGCGCACCGGGGTCGCGCTCATGCCGAGCTCCTCGGACAGCGCCCCGATGCGCAGTGGCGCGCCTGGCACCAGGGCGCCGTCCATGATGCGTGCGGCGAGGGTGCGGCGCGCCTGCTCCGAGCGGGAGCGGCGCGCGGGGCCGTCCGGTCCCGGAGGCCTCGTCGGCCGGTTCATGCGCTGGGCTCGCTCACGTGCGGGGCCCTCTCACGCGCTGCGCTCGCCGGCCGGCCCGTCGGCGTCGCCGACCAGCAGACCTGCGCCGTCGTGCGCGAGGGAGGCCAAACGCGACAGCGCGCGGTAGTACTTTTTGCGGTAGCCGCTGGACAGCAGGTCGGGGGCGAAGAGATCTTCGACGACGTCGGCCTCGGGCCCGGTCGAGACCAGCGTCGGCACCTCGCGGTCGTAGAGACGGTCCACCAGCACCACGAACCGCAGGGCGTCATGGTGATGGGTCAGGCCGTGCAGCCCGGTCAGGTGGGCGGAGCTGACGCGGTCGATCAGGGCGCCGTAGCGGGAGGGGTGGACCATGGTGAGGTGCTTCAGCAGCTCGTCGAAGCCGTCGAGAGTGGTGTCGGTCCGCTCCGCGGCGTGCTCCCGCACCACGGGTTCGGGCAGGGAGCGGATCTCGGCGACGCTGTCGCGGCGGCGGTAGTCCTCGCCGTCGATGCGCAGCACCTGGAACCGCTCGGCCATCGCCTGGATCTCGCGCAGGAAGTCCTGGGCCGCGAAACGCCCTTCCCCGAGAGAGTCCGGCAGCGTGTTGGAAGTGGCCACGACGGCCACCCCTCGATCGGACAGCTCTCGGATCAGCCGGGTCATCAGCAGCGTGTCACCGGGATCGTCGAGCTCGAACTCGTCGATGCACACCAGCACCGACTCGCCGAGCAGGTCCACGGCCCGCTGGAAGCCGAGGGCGCCGACCAGGTCCGTGTACTCCACGAAGGTGCCGTAGACGCGCTTGCCCGGGGCCGCGTGGAACAGAGAGGTCAGCAGGTGGGTCTTGCCGACGCCGAAGCCGCCGTCGAGGTAGATGCCGCGGGCCGCGCGGTGACGGCGACGCAGCTTGGCCAGGAAGCCTCCGGTGGGCCGGCCCAGCTCCGCGGCGAACTCGCCGATCCGCTGCTTCGCCTCCTCCTGGGAGGAGTAGGCGGGGTCGGGCACGTAGTTCTCGAGCCGGGCACGGGCGAACCGCGGCGGGGGCACCAGGTCCGCGAGCATCCGCTCGAGGGTCGGGGCGGGCCGTCGGTCGCAGAGCGCTTCAGTCACGGCGGTCAGTGTATGGTCCGCCCGTGCCACCGGTGACGATTCGTGCGGATGGCCGCCGTGGACGATGATCGGTGCCACACCCCGCTGCCGTCCCGTCGTCCCGCCGTCGTCCCCCTGTCGTCCCGGCACCGTCCCAGGAGGTCCCCGTGCATCTGCTGCTGCGAGATGGAGCGCTGCTGCCCGCCCCTCGCCCGCTGGGCGACGGAACCGAGGCCGCACGGACGATCGCGGACCTCTACGCCCTCCCCGCGCTGCCCGCCGGCTCCGTGCACGTCCGGGCGATGATGAACACCACCCTCGACGGTGCGGTCCACGGGGCCGACGGCACCAGCGGGCCGCTGCGCAATCCCGACGATTCCCTGGTGTTCGGCGTGCTGCGCGCGCTGACGGACGTGGTGCTGGTCGGGGCCGGGACGGTGCGGGTGGAGGACTACTCCTCGGTGCGGGGGCGCGAGGATCTGCTGGAGCCGTCCCGGCGCCCCGGCGGGGCGCCGAGCCCGGCCCTCGCCGTCTGGTCGAACAGCGGGGCTCTGCCCCCTGCGCTGGATCGTCGGGGCGGCCTTCTCCTGATCGCCTCGCCGGACGCCGCGTCCGACGCCGGGCGGCGTGCCGGGGTGCATCCGGAGCAGGTGATCCCGGCCGCCACCCCGGCAGCGGCGATCCAGGGTCTGGCCGCCCGCGGACTGCGCGCCATCCAGGCGGAGGGCGGCCCCTCGACGCTGGGGCAGCTCGCCGCCGCCGGTCTGCTCGATGAGCTGTGCCTGTCGGCCACGCACCGCACGGTCGGCGGCCCCTCCCCTCGCGTCCTGCACGGGCCGGAGCACGACCAGGGCTGGGAGCAGATGTCGCTGCTGGTCGGCGAGCACGCGACGATCGCGCGGTACCGCCGCGGACGCTGACGGCTCCGACCGTCCCGTCACGCGCGATCCGCAGCCCCGTGGTCCGCGGACCCGCGTCAGCGGACCCGTGGCCGTCGGTCGATCACAGCCGCAGCCCGATCGAGTCCTCGAGGGCCGCCGACGCCGGATCGCGCACCGGCAGCTGCAGCGCGTCGACCTCGTGCTCGAGGCCGAGCACCCGGCCGAGGAAGTCGGCCAGCTGGCGCTCGTACCGGACGGGGTCGCGGTTCCACTCGCGCGTATGGGAGGCGCCTTCGAACGGCACGAACTCCACCACGTCGGGGCGCAGCGCGGCCAGGCGACGGCTCGGTCCCGGCGGCACGGTCGCGTCGTCCAGGGCGTGGAACAGCTGGGTGGGATGGATGAGGTGGTCGGCGTAGTGCTCGGGCGTCATCTCGTCCAGCGCGAGCGCCTCGTGCAGCTGGACCATCCGGGCACCGGCCGGCGAGGTCATCATCCACATCGCCAGGGTGCGCATCGGCCGCGGGGCCTTCAGGGCGGTGGCGTGATAGATCAGGATGTCCTGCCAGTCCACCGCCGGGGAGTCGAGCACCAGGGCGACGACCCGATCCCGGTGCGCCGAGCGCACGGAGGCGCGCAGGGCGATGCCGCCGCCCATCGACCAGCCCATCAGCACGATGCGTCGGGCGCCGTGCGCCAGCGCGAAGTCGATCGCGGCCTCGGTGTCCTCCCACTCGTCGGCCCCGAGGTGGTACATCCGGTCCGCGGAGTCCGGGGCGCCGGTGTCATTGCGGTAGGTGATGGTCAGGCTGGTCAGGCCCAGGCGGTGCAGCAGCGGGATCACCCGCAGCGCTTCCCCGCGCATGGAGCCGTGGCCGTGGATCAGGATCGCCCAGGTGTCGGCCTGCCCGGGCACGGAGCCGGCCGACTCCTCGGGACGCACCAGCCAGGCGGGCATCGATCCCACGGGCGAGTCGACCTCGACCTCCTCGGTCTCCAGGCCATGGGCGGTGGTCGGGGTGCCGGCCCAGAAGAAGCCGTTGACGGCGGCCTTGGCCACCTGGAGCGGCTCGGCCGTGTCCGCGGCCAGCAGCGGCCGGGCGACCGTGGTGGGGGTGGGACGGCCCTGGACCGGCCCCAGACGGACGTGGACGGTGCCCCCGGACTGCCGCAGCGCGAGGTAGCCGTCGCGAGCGGACTCGGAGGTCGCCTCGAGATGCACCCGGTCGGTGTGCACCGCGCGCACCGGCAGATCAGGCCGACCCCGCATCCCCTGCTGCGGAACCAGCGGCAGTCTCGCCATCACCCGGGCGCCGGCGGCGAGCAGCCCTGCGCTGAGCGTGAACGCCGAGACGGCGCCGACCGCACCGATGAACACCGTTTCGGCCCAGCGTCCCTGGTCGAAGCGAGGTCGGACGGCCCGGGCCCGACCGAGAAGACTGGTGGTGGGGCGGGACCGATCCTGCTCACACGTCATGCCGTCCATCCTATCCACGCACTAGGATCGAGACTGTGAACACCGCGTTCACCATCCTCAGCGGGATCAGCGCATCCCGCGCATCAACGCGACGCCCGGGGCGTCGCAGAGCGGAGGAAGCTTCGATGTCCACCGAACCCATCGGCACCCGCACGTACCCTCTCACCATCACCGACGAACAGTGGCGGGAGCGCCTCTCCCCCGCCGACTACCAGGTGCTCCGCCAAGGCGGCACCGAGCGGCCCGGCACCGGGAAGTACGAGGAGGTCCGCCCCGCCGGCACGTATGCGTGCAAGGCCTGCGGCGCTGAGCTGTTCACCGCCGAGACCCAGTTCGACGCGCACTGCGGCTGGCCCTCCTTCTACGCGCCGACGGACTCCGACGCGGTCGAACTGCTCGAGGACACCTCCCTGGGCATGCGCCGCATCGAGGTCCGCTGCGCCACGTGCGGCTCGCATCTCGGCCACGTCTTCGAGGGCGAGGGCTTCGCCACCCCGACCGACCAGCGCTACTGCATCAACTCCGTCAGCCTCGTCCACAGCGACGACGCCGACGGCGGCGACACCCCCGCCAGCTGACGAGGGCACGACGACACGCGCTGTCGGACACCGACAGGGGACGGGGCCGCGGAGCGGGGCGACCCCGGCGCGCCTGCCCGTCGTGACCACGGCGCGCGACTAGTCTCCCAGCGTGCCCGTCCATCGAATCCGCACCGGCGACGACACCTTTCGTGCCGCCGTCGACGCCATGACCAGCGCCACGCTCCGCCCGGAGTTCACGTGGCGCGAGATCCCTGCGCCCTCGAAGATGGCCCCGTCCACGTGGGCCTGCACCGGCGAGATCCTGGTCCACGACGAGGAGCTCGCCTCGGGGCGCCTGGTGATCCTCCACGATCCCGCCGGCCAGGAGGCCTGGGACGGCAGCTACCGGATGGTGGCGCTCGTCCAGGCACAGCTGGAACCGGAGTTCGCGGTCGAGTCGATGCTGGGGGACGTGGCCTGGTCCTGGGTCACCGAGTCTCTCGAGCTGCACGGCGCGGACTCCCGGGAGCTGGGCTGCACCGCCACCCGAGTGGTCTCGCAGTCCTACGGGGCGCTCGCCGAGCGTCCCTCGACCGTGGACGTCGAGATGCGCGTGTCCTGGACCCCCGAGAGCGGGGACGGCTCCGACGGTGCGGACCCCGCCCCCGAGCTCGCTCCCCACTTCGCCGCCTGGACGGCGATGCTGGCCGCCGCGGGTGGGCTGCCCCCTGCCCCGCCGCGGATCGCCCCGATCGCCCCCACCCACCATGCGAGGGCGCCGCGCCCCGAGGAAGCCGGAGACCCCCGGTGACAGAGCCCGCCCCCGTCACCGACCTGACCGCTCCTCGCGACGGCCTCGTCCCGGTCATCGATCGGATCCAGCCCCTGCTCGCCTGGTGCGAGGCCGCCTCGACCGCACCGCAGGAGCCCGTCGCGGTCGACGCCGAGCGCGCCTCGAGCTACCGCTACAGCTCCCGCGCCTACCTGGTGCAGCTGCGCACCGAGGCCGCGGGCACCGCTCTGATCGATCCGCTGGCCTTCACCCTGCCCGCGACCCTGCTGGACCTGCTGGCCGAGCGGGAATGGGTGCTGCACGCCGCCGGGCAGGATCTGCCCAGCCTGGCCGAGCTCGGTATGGGCACCTCGACGCTGTTCGACACCGAGCTCGCCGCCCGGCTGCTGGGGATGGAGAGGGTCGGGCTCGGCGCCGTCGTCGAGGACGCCCTCGGGCTGCATCTGGCCAAGGAGCATTCTGCCGCCGACTGGTCGCGGCGCCCGCTGCCGGAGGGCTGGCTCACCTACGCGGCGCTCGACGTCGAGGTGCTGGTGGAGGTCCGCGACGTCCTCGCCGAGCGGCTGCGGGAGGACGGCAAGGACGAGTGGGCCCGCCAGGAGTTCGCGCACGAGCTGCTGCGCGACCACGGCCCGACCCGATCCTCGACCTGGCGCGGGTTGCACGGCCTGGGCGGTCTGCGCTCGGTCAAGCAGCTGGCCGCAGCTCGTGAGATGTGGACCCGGCGCGACGAGATGGCCGCCGCGGAGGACCTCTCCCCGCACCGTGTGATCAAGGACCGTGATCTGGTCACCGCGGCCAAGGAAGCCCCCCGCGGACGGGACGCCTTCGACCGGGCGCTGCCGGCGAAGCTGCGCCGCAAGGACATGTGGTGGCAGGCGGCGCGGTCAGGGCTCGAGCTGCCCGCCTCCCATCTTCCCGAGCGCAGCGAGCGCTCCTACCCCCCGCCGCACAAGCTCTGGTCCAAGAAGTACCCGGAGGTGTGGGAGAGATACCAACTGGTGCGCGCGGCCGTCGGTCAGCGCGCCGAGGACCTGGAGCTGCCCGCGGAGAACCTCCTGCAACCCGCCCTGCTGCGGCACTGGGTCTGGGAACACGAGGACGTGCCGACGGAGCCGGAGATCGGCGCCCAGCTCGCCGAGCTGGGCGCTCGCCCGTGGCAGGTCGAGCAGGCCGCCCCAGTGATCCACCGGGCCCAGACCGAGGTCTGAGCCCCGCCGTCGACTCGGCACCTCCTGCGGCGCACCGCCGCCGGCAGGTTCGCGGGTCGGCTCAGGACTCGAAGGCCGAGTCGATGTACTCGTCGACGTTCTCCTCGGTCACGACCGGTGCGTACAGCTGGATGCGGCGCGGGATCTCGTTCTCGACGAGGTCGGAGACCGCCTTGTCCTGGGCGAGCAGTCGGGCCATCGCCACGCCGTTGGCGGCCTGGCTGGCGGGGTAGACCACCGTGGCCTCGACGACCGAGTCGCCCTCCTGGATGTGGCGCATCATGTTCGCCGAGCCGGCACCGCCGACCATGAAGAACTCGTCGCGGCCGGCGTTCTCGATCGCGGACAGGACGCCGACGCCCTGGTCGTCGTCGTGGTTCCAGAGGGCGTCGATCTCCGGTGCGGCCTGCAGCAGATTGGAGGTGGCCGACTCGCCGCCCTGGACGGTGAAGTCCGCGGAGACCCGATTGTCGACGTCCTGGCCGCACTCGCCGAGCGCGTCCTCGAAGCCCTGGGTGCGCTCCTCGGTCAGGGGCAGGGAGGAGATGCCGGCGACCTCGGCGATCACCGCTTCGGGGTCATCGCCCACGCGCTCGCAGATGTACTCACCGGCGTTGTGACCCATGCCGTAGTTGTCCCCCACCACGGTCAGACGGGCCGCGTTGGGGTCGGAGAACTCGCGGTCGACGTTGATGACCGGGATACCGGCTTCCATCGCCTCCAGGGCGACGCCGGTCAGCGCGGCGCCGTCGAAGGGGACCACGACGATGGCGTCCACCTCGTCGTTGTTGATGAACGTCTCGATCTGGCTGATCTGGAGGTTGACGTCGTTGGTGCCCTCGGCCACCAGCAGCTCGACGTCCTCGTACTCGTCGGCCACCTCCTGGGCGCGGGTGCTCATCGCGCCCATCCAGCCGTGGTCGGCGGCGGGTGCGGAGAAGCCGATCGTGACCGTCTCGCCCGGCTCGTCGTTGCTGCTGCCGGCCTCGGCCCCACCGCCGCCTCCGCCGCCCTCGCCGACGGCCTCCGGCGTGTTCCCGGTGCACGAGGCGAGCAGGGCGGCCGAAGCGAGCACGGCGAGGAAGGCCGTGGCACGGCGACGCAGCGTCATCGATGCGATCATGGGAGGTGCTCCTTGATGTCGTGTTGATGTCGTGATGGATGGGACGGACAGGCGAGGACGGGCGCGTCGGCGCGGGCAGGCCGACGTATCCGCTCAGGTCGATCTGGCGCGGACCACGAAGCGCTGCTGGAGGAGGACCGCGATCACGATGATCGCGCCCTGGACCAGCGCCTGGACCGAGGTCGAGAGGTTGTTCAGCACGAAGACGTTGGTCAGGGTCTGGAAGATGAGCACACCGATCACGGTGCCGACGATCGTGCCCCGCCCGCCGATCAGGAGCGTCCCGCCGACGACGACGGCCGCGATGGCGTCGAGCTCGTACAGCGTCCCGTTGGTCGAGCTGCCGGCGCCCGTGCGCCCCAGCATCATCACGGCGGCGAGACCGGCGGTGAAGCCGCTGAGGGCGAAGACGTACACGGTATGGCGCCGGATGTTGATCCCCGCCAGGCGGGCGGCCTCCGCGTTGCCGCCGACGGCCACGGTGCGACGACCGAAGGTGGTCCGGTTCAGCACCATCCAGCCGAGCGCTGCGACCACGAGGAACATCCACACGATGGTCGGGACGCCGAGGACGCTGCCGTTGAAGAAGGCGTCGAAGCCCTCGTCGGTGACCAGCTGCGTGCCGCGCCCGGAGATGATCTCGGCGAGGCCGCGGGCGGCGATCAGCATGGCGAAGGTGGCGATGAAGGAGACCACCCTGCCGTAGGAGACGACGATCCCGTTGACGATGCCCGCCGTGGTGCCGACCGCGACCCCCGTGAACACCATCACCGCCCAGTGCACGTCCTCGGCCATGGCCTGGGTCGCCAAGGTGGTCGCCCAGACGCTGGCCAGTCCCAGCACCGAGCCGACCGAGAGGTCGATGCCTCCGGCCGTGATGACGAAGGTCATCCCGATGCTCACCACCCCGATCACTGCGGCCCCGCGGACGATGGTCAGGACGTTGTCGACGTCGAGGAAGCGGTCACCGGCCGTCAGCGCGCCCACCAGGCAGATGAGCAACAGGGCGATGACCAGCCCGAGGCTGCGGCCCAGCCCCGCGCCACGGCCGGGACGGGCGCGGGAGTCCGTCCCGCCGCTGCCGGCGACCGGCTCCGTCGCGACCGCGCCCGACGGCGCGGGCCCGCTGCCGGGCTCTGCGCTCCCGTCGCTGCGCGGAGCCTGCTCACTCATGGGCGTTTCCTTCCATGACGAGGTCGAGCACCCCGTGCTCGTCGATCTGATCGGCGGGACCGTCGTGCACGACGGCACCGTCCGCGACGACGAGCACCCGGTCGGCGAGGCCGAGGACCTCGTCGATCTCGCTGGAGACGACGACGACCGCGGTGCCCTGGTGGGCCAGGCGGCGGATCAGCGTGTAGATCTCGGCGCGCGCGCCGACGTCGACCCCGCGGGTCGGCTCGTCCAGCAGCAGCACCTCGCAGCCGTGCACCAGCCAGCGCGCCAGCATCACCTTCTGCTGGTTGCCTCCGGACAGGGTCCGGGTCCGCCGGTCGGGATCGTCGGGGGCGAGGCGGAGCGCCTCGATCTGCTCCCCGGCGGCCCGGCGTTCGGCACGCTCGTCGAGAAGGCCGCTGCGCGCGAACCTGGCGAAGGAGGACAGGGTGATGTTGCGGTACACCGGTTCGTCCAGCAGCAGCCCTTGGCTCTTGCGCTCCTCCGGGGCCAGTCCGATGCCGCGGCCCACCGCCCGGGCGACGGACCCTGTGCGCAGCGGGCGTCCGCCGACGGTGACGGTGCCGGCGGCCGCGGGCCGCGCCCCGTAGAGCGTCTCGAGGATCTCGGAGCGTCCGGCCCCGACCAGGCCCGCCAGGCCGAGGATCTGCCCGGAGCGGACCTCGAAGCTCACGTCCTCGAACATGCCGGCCAGCGCGAGGCCCTCGACGCGCAGCCTCACCTCGCCGAACTCCTCGACGCCGGTGCCGCCGAAATCGCTCTCGACCCGCCGACCGGTCATCATCTCGATGAGGTCGCCGGTCGGGGTGTCCGCCACCGCGAGCCCGGAGGCCACGGTCCGGCCGTCCTTGAGCACCGTGATCCGGTCGCCGATGCGCCGGATCTCCTCCAGCCGGTGGGAGATGTAGATGACGGCGAGACCGTCGGCGGTCAGCGACTCGACCACGTGGAAGAGGTTGTCCACCTCCTCCGGGTCCAGCACCGCGGAGGGCTCGTCCATCACGATCACCTGCGCGTCGTGGGACAGGGCGCGCGCCATCGAGACGATCTGCTTGCCGGCCGCGGAGAGGCTGCCCACGTCCTGGCCGGGGCGGATCTCAGGATGGCCGAGACGGTGCAGCACATCCCGGGTGCGGACGCGCGCCTCGGCGTGCCGGAGGAGTCCGCCGCGGGAGAGCTCGTGCCCGAGGTAGACGTTCTCCGCCACGGTCAGGCCGTCGACCACGTCGAGCTCTTGATACATGGTGGCGATGCCGAGTTCCAGCGCCCTGGTGGGCGAGCCGATCGTCACCACCTCGTCCTGCCAGCGGATCTCCCCGCCATCTCTCTGGTGCGCGCCGGCCAGCACCTTGATCAGGGTGGACTTGCCGGCGCCGTTCTGCCCGAGCAGGCAGTGGACCTCGCCGGCGCGGACGTCGAAGTCCACCCCGTCGAGCGCCTTCGCTCCGGGGAAGTGCTTGAGGAGGTTCGTGACGCGCAGCAGCGGCATCGAGGCATCTGCTGTGACCATGCTCACCAGACTAGGGAGCGTCGTGTCCGTTCTGACCGGAAGCCCGGCCCCGTGACCGGATCGAGACACACCGGCAGACACACCGGCAGAGACACGGGCAGAGACACCGGGCGCGGGTGCGGCGATGCCTCCCCCGCAGGATCTCGTCCGGGCCGTGTCGGACCCGGCACGTGCCCTACCTCCGGGGCGTGGGATCGGCGGCGGTCGGCCCCGGTCGGTCCGCGGGGTGCGCGGAGCACTGCAGATGCCGGGCGAAGGCCGCTCCCCACTCGTCCATCGCCGCCACCAGGTCCTCGAGGCTGTGTCCGAGGTCGGTGAGCGCGTAGTCGACCCGCGGAGGAACCTCGTGGTGGTCCGTGCGTCGCACGATGCCGTCCTCCTCCAGCTCGCGCAGCTGCCGGGTGAGCGTGCGCGTGTTGGCCAGCGGCAGGAGGCGACCGAGCTCGTTGAACCGGCGCGTGCCCTGCAGCAGGTGTTTGACCACGGTGAGCTTCCACGTGCCCCCGAGTACCGAGACGGCGACCTCCACGGGGCAGACCTCGACAGCTCTGTGCACGGGCAGTCGCATGATTCCTCCGGGCTCGGATCGTCGATCTCTTCTGGACAGAAATGTCCGTACTGGCGCTTCCGACTGTACGGGGTCACGCTGGAGTGATGACACACCGATTCGACAGCGAGAAGACCGTCCTGTGGGTGAGCGCCCATCCCGAACCCCGTTCGCTCAACGGTGCTCTGCGGCGCGATGGCATCGGCCACCTTCGTCGCCAGGGGCATCGGGTGATCGAGTCCGATCTCTACGCGATGGGATGGGACCCGGTCCTCCGCGCCCGCGACGGCCTCCCCGCTCCGCACGACGACGAGCGGTTCCGCGTCAGCGAGGACACGCGTCGCGCCTATCTCGAGGACGCTCAGGACCCCGAGGTCTCCGCCGAGCAGGACAAGATCCGTCGTGCCGACGCCCTCGTGCTGCAGTTCCCCCTGTGGTGGTACGGGATGCCCGCCGTGATGAAGGGCTGGTTCGACCGGGTCTTCGTCAGCGGCTTCGCCTTCGGCACGGATCCCGTCAACGGGCGGCGGCTGCGCTTCGAGCAGGGGCCCTTCCGGGGCAAGCGCGCTCTGGTGGCGACCACCCTCGGCGATCGGCCCCGGGCCATCGGCGCGCGGGGCAAGTCCGGCGAGCTCACCGAGCTGATGTTCGGGCTGCTCCACGGGACCCTCGCCTACACGGGATTCGACGTGCTGCCTCCGTGGGCGCTGCCGAGTGCGGACCGGCTCGATGACCTCCGCAGCGCTCGCGACGATCTCACCGAGCGACTCGATCGGCTGTTCACGCAGCCCCCGCTGCCCTACCGGCCGCAGTTCACCGGGCAGTACACGCAGGAATGGGAGCTCGCCGAGCACATCGCGCCCGGCCGCACGGGGCTCGATATCCATCTGGGCCCCTGAGGACCGGAGATCAGCGGCGCGTCGACCGAGCGGAACCGCCCCCGCAGCGCCGGCCGCCCCGGCCGACGGGGCGGTCGGGGTCCGAGGTCCCCGCGCCGGGAGCCCCCGTGCGTCCGCGACCCCTTGCCGCGGGTCCTCGCGCGGCGTTCGATGGGGGCATGGACACCGACACCGAGAACTCACCGTCCGGGGCCGACGGCCCGCTCTCGCCGAGGCCGCACCTGAGCGGCTGGATCGGTGTGGTGCTCAGCGCACCGCGCGCCCAGCCGCTGGCGCACTTCTACCGCGACCTGCTGGGGTGGCCGTTGCATGCCGACGAGCCCGATTGGTGCACGATGCAGGTCCCCGGGCCCCGGCGAATCTGGCCTTCCAGAGCGAGGAGCACGACGCACCGCCGGTATGGCCGGCCGGTGACAGGGACGCGCACATGATGCTGCACCTGGACATCGGCGCCCGGGATGTCGACGCGGCGGTCGCGGCGGCACGGGACCTCGGTGCACGCCCGGCCGGGTTCCAGCCCCAGGAGGACGTGCGCGTGATGCTCGATCCTGCCGGGCACCCGTTCTGCCTCTACGAGGACCGCTGAGCACCGAGAACGGCTGAGCACCGGCCGCCCGGAGCCGCGCACGCGCCGCCGGCGCGGCGGCTCGCTCAGTCCCGGCCCGGGCGCTCCAGGAAGGGGGCGTCGGCCGACCGCAGCATCGCGTCGTCCCCTCCGCGGGAGCGATGGGCCGCCAGCGCGAGCACCGCGGCGACCGTGGTGGCGTTGGTCAGGCGTCCTTCGAGCACGGCGGTGACCGCGTCGGCGAGCGGGAGCCACCGGGTCTCGATCTCCGCCTCCTCGTCGGTGCGCTCGAAGCCGGTGTCCTCCTCCAGCGCCCTCGCGCCGGTGGCGAGGTAGATCCGGATCACCTCGTCGCTGCCGCCCGGGCTGGGGCGCAGATCCACCAGGGTGCGCAGCTGCGCCGCCGTGTGTCCGGTTTCCTCGCCGAGCTCCCGCAGGGCTCCGACGTGCGGGTCCTCCCCGTCGACGTCGAGCAGACCGGCGGGGATCTCCCAGAGGGTGTGGCCGACGGGATGACGGTATTGACGGATCAGCAGCAGGTGCTCCTGCTCGTCGACGGCGAGCACGGCGACCGCCCCGGGATGGCGCATGTACTCACGCTCGAACTGCACCCCGGGAGCGAAGTCGATGGTGTCGCGCACGATGTCGAACACCATCCCGGAGTGGGCCGTGGTGCGGTTCGTGACGGGACGGGCTCCGGGGTCATCGGCCAGGGTCATCGAATCAGTCCTTGTCCTGCTCGGCGTCGGCATCGACGGGCTCGATCTCGAGCAGGCGGGTGGCCTTCTGCAGCTCCAGCGCCGCCCCGATCAGCCCGACGAACAGAGGATGGGCGCGGGTGGGCCGGGACGCCAGCTCCGGGTGGGCCTGCGTGCCGAGATAGTAGGGGTGGACGTCGGTGGGCAGCTCGACGACCTCGACCAGCGCATCCTCCGCGGTCGATGCGGAGACGCCCGAGATGACCAGCCCGGCCGCCTCGAGCTGCCCGCGGTAGGCGTTGTTCACCTCGTAGCGGTGACGGTGGCGCTCGGCGACCTCGACGGAGCCGTAGGTGCGGGCCGCGAGAGACCCCTCGACGAGCGCGTGGTCGTAGGAGCCCAGGCGCATGGTGCCGCCGAGATCGCCGGTCCCGGCGACGATGTCGGCCTGCTCGGCCATGGTCGCGATGACGGGGTGTGCGGTGTCGGGCTCGAACTCGGTGGAGTGAGCGCCCGGCAGGCCGATCACGCTGCGCGCGTACTCGATGACCATGGCCTGCATTCCCAGGCACAGGCCGAGGGTGGGCACGCCGTGCGTGCGAGCGTAGCGCAGGGCGCCGACCTTGCCCTCGACGCCCCGGACCCCGAAGCCGCCGGGGACCACGATCGCGTCGACGCCCTGCAGCTGCTGCTCGGCGCCGTCCTCGGTGATGCAGAGGTCGGACTCGACCCAGCGGATGCTCACCGTCGTGCGGTGATGGAAACCTCCGGCGCGGACGGCCTCGGTGACCGAGAGATACGCATCGGGCAGGTCGACGTACTTGCCGACCAGGGCGACGCAGACCTCGTAGGCGGGGTGGTGGACGCGCTGCAGCAGGGCCTCCCACCGGGTCCAGTCCACGTCGTGGCTGAGCAGGTCGAGGCGGCGGATGGCGTACGCGTCCAGGCCCTCGCCATGCAGCACCAGCGGGATCTCGTAGATCGAGGGGGCATCCGCGCAGGTGACCACGGCGTCGAGGTCGACGTCGCACATCGAGGAGATCTTCGCCTTGACCGAGGTGGGCAGCTCACGGTCCGCGCGCAGCACGATCGCGTCGGGCTGGATACCGATCGATCGCAGAGCGGCCACGGAGTGCTGGGTCGGCTTGGTCTTCAGCTCCTGCGAGGGGCCGATGAACGGCACCAGGGAGACGTGCACGAAGAACACGTTCTCGCGGCCGACGTCCTGGCGGACCTGGCGGGCGGCCTCGAGGAAGGGCTGGGACTCGATGTCGCCGACGGTGCCGCCGATCTCCGTGATGACCACATCGATGTCGTCGCCGGCCTGAGAGCGCATCGACTCCTTGATGGCATCGGTGATGTGCGGGATCACCTGCACGGTGTCGCCGAGGTACTCGCCGCGGCGCTCCCTGGCGATGACGCCGGAGTAGACCTGGCCGGTGGTCACGTTCGCGTCGGCGCCGAGGTTCTCGTCGAGGAAGCGTTCATAGTGGCCGATGTCGAGGTCGGTCTCGGCGCCGTCCTCGGTCACGAACACCTCCCCGTGCTGGAACGGGTTCATGGTGCCCGGGTCCACGTTGAGGTAGGGGTCCAGCTTCTGCATCGTCACGCGCAGGCCACGGGCCTTCAACAGCATGCCGAGCGATGAGGCGGTGAGCCCCTTGCCGAGACTGGAGACCACTCCCCCGGTCACGAAGATGTGCTTGGTGGTGCCGGAGTTCCGGAAGGGTTTCGCCGTGGGGGCCGGACCGATCCGAGGATGGGGGCCGGTGCTGGTCTCGGGTGCGCTCGCGCTGGTATCTGCCACGGACCCTCAACCTACCATCCGCCCCGGGGTGGGACCAGGATCTCGGTGAGCTGACGGACCATGTCACGGACCGTGGGCAGGTCCTCGGCGCGGCGGCGGGACCGTTCCTCGCCCTGTCGGCGCCGCGCGGACTCGCCGTGGGCCGCGATCGCGTCCGCCAGGGCTGCCGGATCACCCACCGGCACCAGGTGCGCCGCATCGCCGGTGACCCACCGGGTGCCGCCGGCGTCGGTGGCGACGATCGCACGGCCGGCTCGCAGCGCCTCCTGCAGCCAGACCGGCTGGCCCTCCCAGACGGCCGCGGAGACCACCAGGTCGGCGCGTTCGAGCAGGGCGGGGACGTCCTGGCGCCGGCCGAGCAGGTCGACGGGCAGGTGTTCGGACCGGACACGGTCCTGCAGACGGGCGTGCAGGGGCCCCTCGCCCGCGACGCGGATCCGCACGCTGTCGCGGTCCAGCAGGGCGGCCGCGTCCAGCAGACCGTCCAGCCCCTTCTGCGGGGCCAGACGAGCCACCACCAGCACGTCCAGAGGATCCTCCGCCGTGGTCGACCCCTGCGAGGTGGAGCCGCGCGGCCCCCGGGGCGCGGGCTCGGGGGCCGGGACCACGGCGTGGCGCACGTCCCGGGCCCCGGCACGGCGGGCGTCCTCGGCGAGGTCCGGGGAGACCGTCAGGACGGTGTCGGCACGCCGGGCCAGCAGGCGCAGCAGCAGCACTCCGACGGCCCGCACCGGCAGCGGCCCGACGGTGCGGTTGTGCAGCGTGACGGCCAGGTGCGCCCGCCCGTCGCGGGGCACGGCGAGCGCGCTGAGGGCCCCGGCCCGCAGGCCATGGGCGTGCACCGCGACCGGGGGCGGTGCCGTCTCGATGCAGCGCCGCAGGGTGCGGACGGTGCGCAGGTCGGCGAGGGGCCGGGGACGGTCCTGGATGCGCACCGGGGCCTCTCGCACGTCGATCCCGGCCGCCGCCAGCTCGGACAGCTCCTGATCGACGTGGGCGGACAGCCCGCCGTCGGCCTGCGGCCGCACCAGGATCACGCTCATCGCTGTGCCCCGTCCGCTGCGTCGCCGGCGTCTACCGCCGCGACGTGGCCGTCTCCCGCCGCGTCGTCGCCGTCTCCCGCCGCGACGCCGGCTCGGGACGGCCCCGGCCCACCGGTGGCATCCGTGTCTCGTCGGTGCCGGGCTCGGCGCAGCAGGTCCCGCGTCGTCGCCGGGTCCGCTGCGGCCATCACGACGCCGGCCAGCACGGCGGCGACGAGCCCGCACAGGATCCCGGAGACGACGGCCCCGATCTGTCCGGTGCCCGTGGCCACCAGCACCTTGCCCAGCAGCAGTCCGGGGACACCGCCGACGAGGAGGGCGACCGGGGTCACGATCGCGGTGCGTCGCACCCGGGGGACGTCGCCGCCGGGTTCGAGGATGTCGGCGATGCGGGCGAGGCCGACCAGGGCGGAGAGGCTCATGCCGATCGCGATGGAGATCCCGAAGGCGGTGGAGGCCTCGGCGGAGGACCTCGTCGGGCTGGGGATCACCAGCGCACTGATCGCGACGGCGGCGATCCCCCAGCCCACCGAGCCCACCAGCAGCGCATCCCGGGCGCGCAGCGCCGCGGAGAGGATCCGGGTGCACTGGATGGTCACGGCGTACCCGGCCAGCCCCAGGGCCAGCGCCGCCGCGGTGGATCCGACGCCGGTGGCGCCGGCCCGGTCGATGAGGCGGAAGAACTGCTCGAGGGCGGGGGCCCCGGCCAGGAGCATCGCGGCCCCGATCACGCTGACCACCATGACGGTGCGCACCGAGGCGGCGGACACCCGGGCGAACCCGGTCGTGTCGCCGACCAGCCGAAGTTCCGCGAGGTGCGGGAAGACGGCCGTGACCAGCGGGACCACGAGGATCGCGTACGGCAGCAGGTACAGGGCCTGAGCGTACTGGAACACCGGGAGCGTGCCGGTGCCGCCGGCGCGCATCGCGAGCAGGAGGACCAGGGCGAGCACGAGCTGCTGCGCGCCGACGGCGCCGAGTCCGGCCCCGCCCAGGGACAGGGCCCTGCGGCCGTAGCGCGAAGGCATCCTCAGGGTGGGGCGCAGGCGCAGTCCCGACCGGAGCGCGGCGATCAGGACCGGCACGGTCATCACGGCGACCCCGGCGGTCGTGCCCCAGCCGAGCCAGGCGATCGCCGCGTCGTCGATCGTGGTGATGGTCGCCACCGGGGGCACCAGCCAGGAGTAGACGCGATAGGAGGCCATCACCACCAGGGAGGAGATCAGCGGCATCATCGCGGGCCACAGGAACCGCTTGCGCGCCTGCAGATAGGCCGCCAGGACGACGGAGATCCCGTACAGCGGCAGCTGGGGCGCGAAGATGCGCAGCAGCACCGCCCCCAGGTGCACGCCGCCGGCGGTGGTCTGCTCAGTGGCGAGCAGGATCTCGGCGAGGCGCGGCGCCGCCGCGATCACCACGACGGTGAGCGCCCCGGTGCCCAGCAGCGTCCAGGTCAGCAGAGCGGAGATGATCCGGTCGGCCCGCTCGGAGCCGTCGCGGCGGTCGCGTCGCGGAGGCAGCTCCCCACGCCCGGGACGCGGGGACGCGACCGCAGCGGTCTCGTCCGGACCGGACTCGACCGCGTCGGTCTCGTCCCCCGCGTCCCCCGCGGGATCGCGCTCGGGGACCAGACCCGCGATCAGCGGGACGACGACGGCGGCCAGCGCACCTCCGGCGACGATCTCGAACAGGACGTTGGGCAGCATGTTCGCCGTGGTGTAGGCGGTGCCCACGTCCCCGGCGCCGACGCTGGCGCCGAACACGAGATAGCGCACGAACCCGGCGATGCGGGCGATCACGGTGATCACCAGGATCAGCCCGGCCCCTCGCAGGACGGCGCGGGCGATGCCGGAGCGCGCCGGGGTGTCGCTCGTGACGGGATCGGCGGCGGTCATCGCTGCTCCTCCCCCGTCCCGGCCCTCGGCGCGGGATCGCGGCGTCCCAGGCGGTCCACGGCCCGCAGCGCCGGGGTGGCATCGATGACGGCGCTGAAGCTCACCCTCTCGCTGGCCACGGTGAGGGCGACCACGACGCCCAGCAGGGCCAGCCGCGCGGGCACGGGCAGGGTGCGGGCGGCGGCCGTGCCCATCGCGGCCCCCAGGACGTTCGCTCCCGCATCGCCGAGCATCCCCAGCTCGCGCAGATCGCTCGGCAGCGCGAGAGCGCCGGGGATCAGCGCGGCCAGGGCGAGGGTGCGGCCGCTGCGGGCGCGAGTGCCCGCGGCCGGCGGACGCGCCGCGAGAGCGGCGGCGATCGGCAGCACCACCTTCAGCGCCCGGCCAGGCCGCAGGTCCAGGAGGTTCGCAAGATTCGCGCATCCGGCCGCGAGCGCCGCGTCGGCGAGGACCATGGCGCCGTCGCGCGGTGCCGGTGCCGTCACGGCCCCGACCAGGGCCAGCGCGGGGATGCCGAGCGCCTTGGCCGCTCCGGTGGTCACGGTCCCCTGCCGCAGCGCGCCCAGATGTCCGCGCAGCCCCTTGGAGACCGCGCGCCCGGCGCGCCGTTGGCGGGGTTCGAGCAGGTCGTCGGCCAGCCCCAGAACCCCGATGCCGCCCAGCACGGCCGCGTCGATCCGGACATCGCCGCGCAGCGCGATCGCCCCGGAGGCGGTGACCACCAGCGCGCCCTCGAGCAGGCTCACGCGACGCCCGGCGAAGTTGGTGCGGCGCAGTTCTCCCAGGACGGATTGCAGGACCTGCCGCCCCTGGCGATCTTCCGGTGCACTCACTGCGCTCCTCCGCCGTCCGAGGGGCCGCCCTGCGCGCCGGTGTCCTGACCGTCGCCGCCCGTGGCGCCGGCCCCACCCGTTTCGCCGTCCTCCGTGCCTCCGGCCCCGTCCTCGAAGCCGCTGGTCTCCGGCAGCTCCGGCAGACGGTCATCGGCATCCGCGGTCGTGCCGTAGGCGCCCTGGCCCCCCCGGGTCTGCTCGATCAGGGCCAGCACCGACAGCACGGGCCCATCGGCCTCCTGCAGCCGGTCGGTGGTGGACAGCGCATCGAAGGCGGCGTCGCCCCGGACCGTGCGCAGGATCCCGGTGGAGGCGTCGTTGTCGGGGGTCGCCGCCGATACCACCGTCGGGACCCCGGTCCCGGACAAGGAGGTGAGCAGGGCGGTCTGGGCGGCCAGCAGGCTCTGGGCGCGCTCTGCGGCGACGTCCTCGTCCTCGCTCTCGTCCGTCAGCTGCTCGGGGGCGGCGCTGGCGACCACGACACCGTCGACCGCAGCGGGCGCCTCTCCGTCCAGGGCGACCATCTGGTGCCCGGTCAGCACCTGCCATACCTGGGTGCGCAGCTCCTCGGTGAGCTCGCCGGTGTCCGACGGGGTCAGCAGGGTCACGACGACGGCCGACAGCTGCTCGGAGTCTTCGAGCCCGTCCTGCAGGAGGGCCGGGGCGATCGCTCGGATCTGCTCGACGGACTCCGCGCGCTTCTGCTCCTGGCCGGGCTCCCACAGCGAGGGCTGGAGGTCGACCCGGACCGTGGAGGCCACGCCCGCCTGCTCCAGCAGCGCGCTGATCCGATCGGTGTCGGAACGGGTCGAGGAGTCGTCGGTGAGGATCGCGACACGCGCCCCGGGCAGCGTGTCGGCGACCAGCTCCGGACCGATGTCGGAGACGAAGGAGGCGAGCTGGTCGTTGCGGGTGGCCAGGTCGTCGGCCTCGGCGCGCAAGCGGTCCTGCTCGCTGCGGAGCTGCTCGACCTGCCCGGCGAGCTGATCGCCGAGGCTCTCGCGCAGAGGGCCGGCCCCGAGCACGATGCCGACGGCGAGCGCCAGGAACACGGAGATCAGGGAGACGAGGTGGTAACGGAAATCGATCACGGGTCGAGACCCTCCTACGACCCGGAGGCCCGGGGTGAGAACAGCACGGTGAACCAGGACAGCAGTGTGTCCAGACGGGCGCCGAGGATCTGGACCAGCGCCTGGCCGCCGGGCGTGGCCCAGAGCGCGACCGCGAGGGCGGCGAGACCGGCCAGGGCCAGCAGCACCAGCTGGAAGGTGGAGATGCTCTGACGGTACAGGCGGGAGACCCCTTTGGCGTCGACCAGCTTCGAACCGATCCGCAGCCGGGTGAGGAACGTCGAGCTCATCCCCGCCCGCCCCTTGTCGAGGAACTCCTCGAGGGTGCCGTGGGTACCGACGGCGACGATCACGGAGGCGCCCTTCTCGTCGGCCAGCAGCATGGCGATGTCCTCGCTGGTCCCGGAGGCGGGGAAGAGCACGACCTCGTCGCCGAGCCCGAGCTCCTGCAGTCGCTCCGCCCCGGGGGCACGGCCGTCGCGATAGGCGTGGACGACGAGCTCGGCACCGCTGCGCAGGGCACGGTCGGAGACGGAGTCCATGTCCCCGATGATCATGTCGGGGCGGAATCCGGCATCGAGCACCGCGTCGGCCCCGCCGTCGACCCCGATGATCACGGGCCGGTTCTCCCGCAAGAAGGGTCGCAGCGTCGCGAGGTCCTCTTTGTAGTGGTACCCGCGCACCACGATCAGGGCCGGCCGTCCGTCCAGGACGGTGCGGACCGCGGGCGCGCCGATCCCGTCCAGCAGCAGATCGCGCTCGCGCAGCATGTACTCCATGGTGTTCTCGGCGAACAGCTCCAGCTGCTCGGAGAGCCCGTCGCGGGCTATCTGCTGGGAGGCGGCGATCGTCGCGTCGTCCTGCGCCGTGCCCTCGGCGATCACCAGGTCCTCGAGCAGCACCCGCGCCCCGTCGACATGGATGCTCTGCCCGTCACGGATCTCCTCGAACACGTCCTGGCCGAGCCCGTCGACGAGCGCGATCCCGGCGTCGACCAGGATCTGCGGACCCGCATTCGGATAACGTCCCGAGGTGGACGCGGAGACGTTGAGCACGGCCGCGGGACCGCGTTCGACGAGGGCCTCCGCGGCCACCCGGTCGATGTCCTCATGGTCGATGATCGCGATGTCCCCGGGCTCGAGGCGTTTGGTGAGGTCCTTGGTCCGCTTGCCCAGCCGGGCGATGCCCGAGACCGTCGGCGGCGCGGCGCTCATCCGACGGACCTGCGGGGAGAGGTCCGGCCGGCAGGCGCCGTGCTCGCCTCGTCCAGCAGCTCCTCGGCGTGGGCGAGGGCCAGATCGGAGGCGTCGTCCCCGGCGAGCATGCGCGCGAGCTCCCGGATCCGTCCCGGGCGCTGCAGGGTCTCGACGGTGGAGCTGGTGGCTCCGTCGGTCGAGGACTTCACGATCTGCAGATGTGTGCCGGCGTGAGCTGCGACCTGCGGCAGGTGGGTGACGACGATGACCTGGGCGTGGCGGGCCAGCTGCGCCAGGCGCTGACCGACGGCGAGAGCGGCCCGGCCGCCGATGCCCGCGTCGATCTCGTCGAAGACGAAGACGGGGGCGGCGGTGCGGTCGCTGCGGGAGGAGGCCAGCGCCACCTCGAGGGCCAGCATGACGCGGGAGAGCTCGCCGCCGGAGGCGGCCTGGGCGACCGGCAGGGGCTCGGCACCGGGATGCGGGGCCAGCAGGATCGCGACCGCGTCGCGGCCGTGGGAGCGGTGGGCCCGCTCCGAGACGTCGACGCGGAGGGCGGCGTCGGGCATCTCGAGATGGCGCAGCTCCTCCTGCACCGCCGCGGCCAGCCGCTCGGCCGCGGCCCTCCGGGCGGCGGTGAGCGCGTCGGCGGTCTCCTCGAGCTCACCCTGGACGGCCTCGAGCCGAGCGGCGGCGGTGGCGCGCTCCTGCTCGGCTCCCTCGAAGCGGTCGAGGTCGACGGCCGCGCCGCGGGAGGTCTCCAACAGGGCGGTGACGTCCTCGGCCGGGCCGTCGGACCCGGGCAGCAGGGCACCGAGGTCCCGCACCAGGACGGTCAGTTCGTGCAGTCGCTCGTTCGCCTCGTCGAGCCGACCCGGGGAGGCGTCGATGTCCTCGGCATAGCGGGTCAGTTCGGCCGAGACGTCCGAGAGCTCGATGCGGGCGGCGTCCAGGCGCTCGACCAGCGGGGTCAAGGTGGTGTCGGTGCGGGCGGCGCGACCCAGGGACTCGGAGGCGACGTCCAGCAGGGAACCGGCGGCAGGGCCGTCGTCATCGCCGATCAGGGCCAGGGCGGCCTGGGTGGCGGCACCCCGCAGCTCCTCGGCGTTGCCGAGCCGTTCGAGCTCGGTGCGCAGGGCGTCGTCCTCTCCCGCCTCGGGATCGGTGGCCTCGATGCGCTCGAGCGCCTCGCGCAGCGCGGTGCCGCGGCGGTCCCGCTCGGACAGCAGGACGTCGAGCTCGGCGATCCGCTCCGTCAGGGTGGTGCGTTCACGCCAGATCTCCCGGTGACGGGTGAGCAGCGGCCCGATCTCGGCGTCGGCGAAGCGGTCCAGCGCCTCCCGTTGGGCGTCGAGGTCCCGCAACCGTTGCTGATCGGCCTGGCCGTGCACGGTGACGGCGGTGCCGACCAGGCGGGCGAGGGTTCCGATCGGCACGGGGACCCCACCGATCTGGGCCCGGGAGCGGCCGTCGCGGGTGACGCGGCGCACGACCAGGACCTCACCGTCGTCCTCCTCCGCTCCGAGCTCGTCGAGGGAGGTGGACAGCTCCTCGTGCCCGGCCAGCGCGAGGGTGCCGTCGACCGTGCTCGAGCCGCGCGTGCGGCCGCGGTCCAACCGGTCCCCGAGGAGCATGGTCAGTCCGGTGACGATCATCGTCTTGCCGGCGCCGGTCTCGCCGGTCAGGGCGGTGAATCCGGGGCCGAACTCGAGCATCGCGTCATCGATGACACCGATCTGGCGGATGCGCAGGGTGGACAGCATGGAACGGATCAGCCCCTCAACGCGTGCGCGGGCTGCGTCCCCGCCAGCCGACGACCGGGAGCTGGAACTTCTCGACGAGCCGGTCCGCGAAGGGGGTGGTGCTCAGGCGGACCAGGCGCACGGATTGCTCGGACAGGCGGGCCTCGACGCGCATCCCGGCGGTGATCTCGGCGGTGCGGCGGCCGTCGAGGGTGAGGATGCCGTCCTCGCGGTTGTCGAGAGTCATCTCGATCGCCGCCTCGGAGGAGCGGCCCAGCAGGAGCGGGCGGGCGAACAGGGCGTGGGCGGCCAGCGGGATCAGCAGCATCGCGTCGACCTCGGGCCAGATCACGGGCCCGCCGGCGCTGAAGGCGTAGGCGGTCGACCCGGTGGAGGTGGACAGCACCACGCCGTCGCAGCCGAAGGAGGAGACGGGGCGGCCGTCGATCTCGATGGCGACGTTGATCATCTTGAGCCGGTCGGCCTTCTCGAGCGAGGCCTCGTTCAGCGCCCAGTGCTCCGCGACGGGCTGGTCGTCGGCGTCCCGGACGTGCACCTCGAGCGCGGCGCGCTTCTCGATCTCGTAGTCCCCGTCCAGCAGACGCGCGACGGTGATCGAGAGGTCCTCGACCTCGCTCTCGGCGAGGAAGCCGACGTGCCCGAGGTTGACGCCGTGGACCGGGACGTCGGCCTCGCGGACCGCTTCCAGGGCCCGCAGGATGGTGCCGTCGCCGCCCAGGACGATGCCGAGCTCGACGAGGTCGGCGGCCGAGACGGCGTCCAGCACGTCCACTCCCCCGTTGGTGAGGAAGGTCAGCAGCTTCGGGGGCGCCGTGTTCTCGGGCAGCGCGAAGATCTCGTCGACCTGCTCGTCGACCACCACCCCGCGCACGCCGCGCCGGGTGAGCTCCTCGAGGACGGTGAGCATCGCGCTCAGAGCGGCGCGCCGCCCGGTGTGGACATAGAGGAGGAACCGTCGCATCTGGTCAGTCCTCCTGGTCGTCGGTCGGGGCATCGGCCGGGGCGTCGGCCGTGGTGCTCGGCGTGTCGGTCGGGATCTCGCGAAGGCGTGGCCGGTTCTCGTGCACGGCGTCCCCGATCATGTCACAGGCGACCTCGTCCATCGTGCAGGTCACGCCGGTGGGCCGCAGGTGCAGGAAGTACTCGCGGTTGCCGTCCTGACCGGGCAGGGCGCTGGGGCCGACGCCATGCAGCGCCAGCCCGGCCCCGACGGCGGCCCCGGCGACCCCGGTCACGGCGGCGATGCGGGCCGCGGGGTCGGTGACCACGCCGGTGCGCGGCAGCGCAGCCCGCCCCACCTCGAACTGGGGTTTCACCATGATCAGCAGATCGCCGCCGGGGCGTACAACGCTCGCCAGCGGGGCGATCACCGTGCGCAGGGAGATGAAGGAGAGGTCCGCGACGAGGAGGTCGACGATGCCGCCGACGAGCTCCGGGGTGAGGTCGCGCACGCTGGTGCCGTCGCGCACGCTCACCCGGGGATCGCGGGCCACGTGCTCGACGAGCTGGTCGTGGCCGATGTCGACGGCGATCACGGAGTCCGCCCCGCGGCGCAGCAGGACGTCGGTGAAGCCCCCGGTGGAGGCTCCGGCGTCCAAGCAGCGGGCCCCGGCGGGATCCAGGCCGAGAGTGCCCATCGCCCCCTGGAGCTTGTGCGCGGCTCGGGAGGCGTACTCGACGCCGTCGGGGACGTCGACGACCTGCAGCAGCGCCGCGGCGGGGACCGGGGTCGAGGGCTTCGGCGCGGGGCGGCCGTCCAGACGGACGCGACCTTCGTCGATGATGCGGCGGGCGTGGCTGCGGGATCGGGCGAGCCCTGCGGCGGTCAGGGCGACGTCGAGGCGCTCCGGACTCACCGGTCGGTGGGGTGCTGCTCGGTGCCCTGGCTGTCCAGGAGCCGTCCGGTCCAGGGGCCCTGCGCGGCGTTCGCGTGCAGGAGCGCCAGGACGGCACGGAGCACCCGTGGGTCCTCGAGCCGGTCGGTCAGGACGATGTCGCCGTCGGCCCAGCGGGCGCCGACCGCCCCGCAGCGGACTCGATCACCGTCCAGCACCGGCAGCGGGAACGGTGCCCCCAGCTCGGAGAGGTCGGCGAGGATGAAGGTGGGTCGACGCACGGGGTCCGCTCGCAGGGCCGCATCGATGCCGTCGACGCCGGTGAGGACCAGCAGGGAGTCCATGCCGGCGCGCACCGCTCCCTCGATGTCGGTGTCGAGGCGGTCGCCGATGATCAGCGGCCGACGGGATGCCGCATCTCGGGCGGCGACGGTGAACATGCCGGGTTCCGGCTTGCCGGCGACGGCGGGGGCGACGCCGGTGGCGTGGCGCAGCGCCGCGACCATCGCGCCGTTGCCGGGGGCCATGCCGCGTTCGGTGGGCAGGGTGGCATCGATGTTGGTCGCCATCCACCAGGCGCCGTGGCCGATCGCGTAGGCGCCTTCGGCGAGGATCGGCCAGTCCAGGGTCGGGGACCACCCCTGGACGACGGCGACGACGTCCGGGCCGTCGGTCGTGACGGGGTCGAGACCGACCTCTCGGATCTCGGCGGCGAGGCTCTCGCCGCCGACGACGAGCACTTTCTGGCCGGGCTCGAGGCGGTCGGCGAGCAGACGGGAGGCGACCTGCGGGGAGGTCACGAACTCCTCGGGCTGCGCGGTGACGCCCACCTGGGCGAGGTGGTCCGCGGCCTGGCGCGGGGTGCGGGAGGCGTTGTTGGTCGCGAAGACGACGGTGACGCCGGCGGTGCGGGCGTGGTCCACCGCTTCGGCGGCGTGCGGGATCGGGGTGGCGCCATGCATGAGCGTGCCGTCGAGGTCCAGCAGCAGGGCGTCGTAGAGATCCAGCAGGGAGGGATCGGGCCGACGGATCATGCCGGTCCCCTCGTGCCCGCGCCCAGGGGACCGGGGGCGGCGCGCTCGCCGTCGACCTGCGCGGAGGCGTCGGCCCCGGCGGGTTCGTCGGACGTCGGGTCGTAGGCGTCCAGGACGGCGACGGACTCGTCGTGTCCGAAGGCAGGCTCCTCCTCCCTCGCCGGCGCGGGTCGTCCCAGCCGCTCGGCGGCGTCCGTCAGGCCCTCGGAATCGGCATCGGCGGCGAGGGTGATCCAGCGCCTCGCCTCCTCGGAGCGCTCCGCCCGGTCCAGCAGATCGGCGTAGGCGACCCACAGGCGGACCTGCCAGCGACCGTCGACCTTGTGGCGCAGAGCGGGGACCTCGAGGGTGCGGAGGGCGGTTTCGACGTCGCCGGTGTCGGCATAGGCCCCGGCGACCACGATCATCAGCTCGATGGCCGCGTCGACGCCGAGGGCGGCGGCGTCGTCGGAGGCCGCGAGATCGAGCGCCCGCTCCGGGCGTCCCATGCCTCGCTCGGAGTCGGCGATGATCGGGAGCACATCGGTGCGCCCGGTGATGCGCAAGGAGGTCCGCAGCTCGCGGACGGCGGTGCGGTAGTCGCCAGCGCGGTAGGCGAGGATCCCGTAGGTCTCGCGCACACCGCCGACGCGCCCGCCGATGCGAGCGGCGAAACGGGCGTGCGCCTGGGAGAGCTCGGAGTCGGAGTCCTCCAGGAGGTAGGCGGCGACCAGGTGCCGGGCGACGCGTTCGGCCGTCTCCCTGCTCAGCCCCCGCAGCTCCTCCCGCAGCTCCTTGTCGAGCTCGCGGCCGGTGATGTCGTCGGGGATCCTGGGCTCGAAGGGCCGATCCGCCCGGGCCTCCTGGCCAGGACGCGAGGAGCGGCGGTCCTCGCCTCGGCCGCCTGCCGGACCGCGGTCCGGGCCGGAACCGCCTCCCCGGCGGTCATCGCCCGGGCCGCGGTGCGGCCGGTCGTCACGGCGTCCGCGGTCACGGACACTGCGCGGGTCGCGCTTCTCGCCCGGGCGGTCATCGCGCGTCTCGCGCGGTCCGCCGGTCCGCGGGCGGTGACGCTCATCAGATCCTCGGCCGCCGCTCGTCCGTCGGTCGCCTCGGCCCGGAGGACCGTCCTGGCGATCCCCCCGGTACGGCCGACCGTCCTGGCGGTTTCCCCGATCCGCTCGAGAGCGGTCGCCGTCGCGGACGCCGGAGCGCCGTGACGGCGCGCTTGCGCGATCGTCATCGCGGGAGGGACGGCCTCCGAACTCAGCGCGGGCGCGATCACTGCGACCGGAGGAGTCCTCGGGCCGCCGGCGGGAGGATCCTCGCTGGTCACCGACCGAGGCCGAGCGATCATCGCGCGTTCTCCCAGAACCGTCTCCGGACGAGCCGGGGCGAGAGGAGGACTGCCCACCGCGGTGCTCGGGCCGGGCGCGGGGCGCGGAGGAGCGCTGATCGCGCCGCTGGTCGCCTCGGCTCGTGCTGCCGCGCCCGCGGTCGCTGTTGCTGTTGCTGTGCTCAGCCACGTGAACCGTCCGTCTCTCGTCGTCTCGCCCTATGCCATTGTCAGGTGCACAGCCTAGGCCGTCCGGCGGATTTGACTCATCGGTAGGGCGCGTTCCGTGACTGCTTTCACCGGCAGGCTGGCCGTCGACGACCAGGCGGTGCAGCAGGACACAATGAGCCGGCTCCGGCACGCGCGCCGGGTGGCAGGCCGGCACCGGGACGCGCACAAAGCGGGAAGCCGGCTCCCGCCGCGCTCCGTGCGGCAGGCTGGCCCATTCCGCCAGCGCGGGTGCCCGACCATTCACACCCAGCGGCCCAACACGCGGTCGCGGCTCTCCGACGGACCGGGACGGGCACCGACAATCAGGGCACCGGCCACCAGGCACCGAGCACCGAGCACCGAGCACCAAGCACCAAGCACCGGACACCGGGCGCAGGGCGCAGGGCGCAGGGCGCAGGGCGCAGGGCGCAGGGCATCAGAGCACAAAAAAGGAGTGGGAGGCGCGAGACCGCCCTCTCGAACAAGGGGTCTCCAACAGCCTCCCACTCCCATGGAAGATGTCCGGCGGCGTCCTACTCTCCCACACCCTCCCGAGTGCAGTACCATCGGCGCAATCGAGCTTAGCTTCCGGGTTCGGAATGGAACCGGGCGTTTCCTCGATGCTATGACCGCCGTAACACGACGAGACAACCAGCCCACAAACACCACAACAATAGTGGTGCCCCGGGATTGTTTCTCCAGAACCACACAGTGGACGCGAACACACAACAATAAACAATAAACGTGTTGTTAAGTCATCAGCCATTAGTACCAGTCAGCTCCACACATTACTGCGCTTCCACATCTGGCCTATCAACCCAGTCATCTACTGGGGGCCTCTCACACCACAAGGGTGCATGGATATCTCATCTTGAAGCAGGCTTCCCGCTTAGATGCTTTCAGCGGTTATCCCTTCCCAACGTAGCCAACCAGCCATGCTCTTGGCAGAACAACTGGCACACCAGAGGTCAGTCCATCCCGGTCCTCTCGTACTAGGGACAGGACTTCTCAAATATCCAACGCGCGCAGCGGATAGGGACCGAACTGTCTCACGACGTTCTAAACCCAGCTCGCGTACCGCTTTAATAGGCGAACAGCCTAACCCTTGGGACCAACTCCAGCCCCAGGATGCGACGAGCCGACATCGAGGTGCCAAACCATGCCGTCGATATGAGCTCTTGGGCAAGATCAGCCTGTTATCCCCGGGGTACCTTTTATCCGTTGAGCGACACCCATTCCACAATGGAGTGCCGGATCACTAGTTCCTGCTTTCGCACCTGCCCGACATGTCTGTCTCGCAGTCAAGCTCCCTTGTGCACTTACACTCAACACCTGATTGCCAACCAGGCTGAGGGAACCTTTGAGCGCCTCCGTTACTCTTTAGGAGGCAACCGCCCCAGTTAAACTACCCATCAGACACTGTCCCTGATCCGGATCACGGACCGAGGTTAGGAATCCAGAACGACCAGAGTGGTATTTCAACAATGACTCCACACTCACTGGCGTGAATGCTTCCCAGTCTCCCACCTATCCTACACAAGCCGTCCCGAACACCAATATCAAACTATAGTAAAGGTCCCGGGGTCTTTCCGTCCTGCTGCGCGTAACGAGCATCTTTACTCGTAATGCAATTTCGCCGAGTTCGCGGTTGAGACAGTGGAGAAGTCGTTACGCCATTCGTGCAGGTCGGAACTTACCCGACAAGGAATTTCGCTACCTTAGGATGGTTATAGTTACCACCGCCGTTTACTGGGGCTTAAATTCTCAGCGTCGACCCCCAAAAGGGTCTAACCGGTCCTCTTAACCTTCCAGCACCGGGCAGGCGTCAGTCCGTATACAGCGTCTTACGACTTCGCACGGACCTGTGTTTTTAGTAAACAGTCGCTTCTCCCTGGTCTCTGCGGCCCTCACCGCTCTCACGGTTCGGGCCCCCTTCTCCCGAAGTTACGGGGGCATTTTGCCGAGTTCCTTAACCACGATTCTCTCGAACGCCTCGGTATTCTCTACCTGATCACCTGAGTCGGTTTAGGGTACGGGCGACCGTATTCGTCACGCCGGAACTTTTCTAGGCAGTACAGGATCACTCACCTACGCCCCTACGGGATCCCCATCACGTCTGACCCTCATGGCCCCAGCATTACCCGGGGCCGGGCTGCACGCTTAGACGGACTATTCCATTAAGTCCGCGGAAGCTACCTCACTGCGTCATCCCACGCGCTGACCTACTACAACCTTGGTTCCCAGCCTCACCAACCTCCACACCCCGAAGGGTATGGGGCCAGCTCGGGTGGTTAGCATCGGAAGCCTCGGTATGGGTCCTCCTACGATCGGTTCGGGAATATCAACCCGATGTCCATCGACTACGCCTGTCGGCCTCGCCTTAGGTCCCGACTAACCCAGGGCGGATTAACCTGGCCCTGGAACCCTTGATCAATCGGCGGACGGGTTTCTCACCCGTCTATCGCTACTCATGCCTGCATTCTCACTCGTACAGCCTCCACCACTGGGTTCCCCCGCGGCTTCACCGGCTGCACGACGCTCCCCTACCCACCCCAGCACATACGTCTGGAGTGACACAGCTTCGGCGGTGTACTTGAGCCCCGCTAAATTGTCGGCGCAGAATCACTTGACCAGTGAGCTATTACGCACTCTTTCAAGGGTGGCTGCTTCTAAGCCAACCTCCTGGTTGTCTCAGCAACTCCACATCCTTTTCCACTTAGCACACGCTTAGGGGCCTTAGCTGATGTTCTGGGCTGTTTCCCTCTCGACCATGAAGCTTATCCCCCACAGTCTCACTGCTGCGCTCTCACGTATCGGCATTCGGAGTTTGGCTAAGGTCAGTAACCCGGTGGGGCCCATCGCCTATCCAGTGCTCTACCTCCGACACGAAACACGCAACGCTGCACCTAAATGCATTTCGGGGAGAACCAGCTATCACGAAGTTTGATTGGCCTTTCACCCCTATCCACAGGTCATCCCCTCCATTTTCAACTGAAGTGGGTTCGCGCCTCCACGCGGTCTTACCCGCGCTTCACACTGCCCATGGATAGATCACTTCGCTTCGGGTCTAGAGCCGGCGACTGAACGCCCCGTTCAGACTCGCTTTCGCTACGGCTACCCCACACGGGTTAACCTCGCCACCGACCACTAACTCGCAGGCTCATTCTTCAAAAGGCACGCCGTCACCCCTCAAGGCTCCGACGGATTGTAAGCACACGGTTTCAGGTACTATTTCACTCCCCTCCCGGGGTGCTTTTCACCTTTCCCTCACGGTACTTGTCCGCTATCGGTCAAGAAGTAGTATTCAGGCTTACCAGGTGGTCCTGGCAGATTCACACCGGATTTCACGGGCCCGGTGCTACTCGGGAACAGCATCACGCCGCACACCAGTTTCGTCTACGGGGGTCACACCCTCTACGCCGTCGCACTCACCACGACTTCGACTACCACTATGCGTCCACGTCGATCCGCCGGCAGACAGACCAGACACGTCCCACAACCCCCAACCTGCAACCCCTGCCGGGTATCACACAGACCAGGTTTAGCCACCTCCGCTTTCGCTCGCCACTACTCACGGAATCACTCTTTGTTTTCTCTTCCTGCGGGTACTGAGATGTTTCACTTCCCCGCGTTCCCTCCACACCACCTATACATTCAATGGCGGGTACCGCGACATGACTCGCGGTGGGTTTCCCCATTCGGACATCCTCGGATCACAGCTCTGTTGTCAACTCCCGAGGCTTAACGCAGACTCACACGTCCTTCGTCGGCTCTTCTTGCCAAGGCATCCACCGTGCGCTCTAAAAAACTTAGCAACACAAAGACACAAAATCATAAAAATTGCTTACAAGATGCTCGCGTCCACTATGTAGTTCTCAAGAAACAACCCCACACCCACCACGACCACCACAACAGTGACTCATGACGAGGGAGGACCAGCCACACACCCCGACACCCACAGGCACCAGGGACGCGTGCAGCCTCACAACCCAATAGCGTGTCTCCACCTCGAACCAGCCCACCCCACTCGTTCCACACCCCGCAACACGGAGTCGTACTAGAGCCAGCAAGAACCAGCGAAGTGCCCATTCATCGATGTTCCACCCGTGAGCAACCACCCCCACCACACTCGGGCAGGACGATGGCCACCATAATGGTGATGCTCCTTAGAAAGGAGGTGATCCAGCCGCACCTTCCGGTACGGCTACCTTGTTACGACTTAGTCCCAATCACCGATCCCACCTTCGACAGCTCCCTCACGAGGATGGGCCACTGGCTTCGGGTGTTACCGACTTTCGTGACTTGACGGGCGGTGTGTACAAGGCCCGGGAACGTATTCACCGCAGCGTTGCTGATCTGCGATTACTAGCGACTCCGACTTCATGGGGTCGAGTTGCAGACCCCAATCCGAACTGAGGCCGGCTTTTTGGGATTCGCTCCACCTCACAGCTTCGCAACCCATTGTACCGACCATTGTAGCATGCTTGAAGCCCAAGACATAAGGGGCATGATGATTTGACGTCGTCCCCACCTTCCTCCGAGTTGACCCCGGCAGTCTCCCATGAGTCCCCGCCACGACGCGCTGGCAACATGGAACGAGGGTTGCGCTCGTTGCGGGACTTAACCCAACATCTCACGACACGAGCTGACGACAACCATGCACCACCTGTGAACCAGTCCAAAGAAAGCCACATCTCTGCAGCCGTCCGGTCCATGTCAAGCCTTGGTAAGGTTCTTCGCGTTGCATCGAATTAATCAGCATGCTCCGCCGCTTGTGCGGGCCCCCGTCAATTCCTTTGAGTTTTAGCCTTGCGGCCGTACTCCCCAGGCGGGGCACTTAATGCGTTAGCTACGGCGCGGAAAACGTGGAATGTCCCCCACACCTAGTGCCCAACGTTTACGGCATGGACTACCAGGGTATCTAATCCTGTTCGCTACCCATGCTTTCGCTTCTCAGTGTCAGTAATGGCCCAGAGACCTGCCTTCGCCATCGGTGTTCTTCCTGATATCTGCGCATTTCACCGCTACACCAGGAGTTCCAGTCTCCCCTACCACACTCTAGCCTGCCCGTACCCACCGCACGCCCGAGGTTGAGCCTCGGGTTTTCACGGCAGACGCGACAAGCCACCTACAAGCTCTTTACGCCCAATAATTCCGGACAACGCTTGCGCCCTACGTATTACCGCGGCTGCTGGCACGTAGTTAGCCGGCGCTTCTTCTGCAGGTACCGTCACTCTCGCTTCTTCCCTACTGAAAGAGGTTTACAACCCGAAGGCCGTCATCCCTCACGCGGCGTCGCTGCATCAGGCTTTCGCCCATTGTGCAATATTCCCCACTGCTGCCTCCCGTAGGAGTCTGGGCCGTGTCTCAGTCCCAGTGTGGCCGGTCGCCCTCTCAGGCCGGCTACCCGTCATCGCCTTGGTGAGCCATTACCTCACCAACAAACTGATAGGCCGCGAGTCCATCCCCCACCGAAAAACTTTCCAGCAACCACCATGCGGTGGAAACTCATATCCGGTATTAGCCTCGATTTCTCGAGGTTATCCCGAAGAGGGGGGCAGGTTACTCACGTGTTACTCACCCGTTCGCCACTAATCAGGCAGTGCAAGCACCACCGTCATCGTTCGACTTGCATGTGTTAAGCACGCCGCCAGCGTTCGTCCTGAGCCAGGATCAAACTCTCCATGAAAACATAGAAAAATCCCAGCAAACAACAAACAACTAGCATAAACTGCTAATCATCCGTTAAAATTTGCCATTCAAAATAATGGCATCAATAAACAGACACGCTATTGAGATATCAAGCAACACGCGCACTCAGAGATCCGAACCTTTCGGCTCTTCAGCTCCGGGGCAACCCTTATAACTTAGGGGTTCCGGTCCCCCATGTCAACTCGGTGGGATGTGATCCCCGCCGCGCCAACTCCTTCCGGAGAGACCTGTCGTACCCGCCAGTCCGAGATTCACGGTCAAACCTTCCGGCCTTTCCGCTGTCCCGTTCTGCTGGGCACGAGGAAGAACATTACGCAGGTCCCGACCACCCGTCAAGCCAGAACGCGCCTTCCGGCCGTGTGCTGCGACACATCGTCGCGGCGCGGACGACGATGCAGGTCAGCTGGACCTTCTCGAGGTTCCGGGCGGTGCGGTGGCGCCGGCGGACGGAGCTGCTGACCGAGGGCCGGTCCTCAGGTGTGAGGCACGACCCCACGGTGCAGCGCGACGATCCCCCCGGTGAGGTTCCGGTACTGAGCCCGGACGAGGCCGCCGTCGAGGAACCAGCGGCGCAGGGACTCCTGATCGGGCCATTCGAGGATCGACTCGGCGAGGTAGTCGTAGGCCTCCGCGCTCGTGGCGACCCGTCGGGCGACCGCCGGGAGCGCACGCAGCAGGTACTTCTCGTAGACAGTGCGGAACAACGGCGAGGTAGGGGTCGAGAACTCACAGACGACCACCCGTCCCCCGGGCCGGACCACGCGCACCATCTCGGCCAGAGCGGACTGCGGCCTGTGCACATTGCGCAGACCGAAGGAGATCACGGCGGCGTCGAAGGAGTCCTCGGCGAAGGGCAGGTGCTGCGCGTCCGCACCGATGAACGGGACCGGGGCCCCTCGGCGTCGGCCCTCGGCCATCATCCCCAGAGAGAAGTCGGCGGCGACGACGCGGGCGCCGGCGCGGGCGATCGCGGTGGACGAGGTGCCGGTGCCTGCCGCAAGATCCAGCACCGTGTCCTCGGCCTCGATCTCGAGCGCGTCGACCATCGCGGAGCGCCACATCTGGACCTGCCCCAGGGCGGCGACGTCGTTCATGAGGTCGTATCGCCCGGCGATGCTGTCGAACATCCCCGCGACGTCGTACGGCTGCTTGTCGAGATCGGCACGGCTCATGCTCCGATCTTCCCATGGCTCTCGCCGGTCCGGGTGCCGGACGCGGACCGCTCGGAGGCCCGGGGCCGGTGACTGGCAGGATGGACATCACCGCCGCCGGACCCGCCGACGGCACCGCTGACGCATCTTCAGGAGCAGCCGATGTCCGATGCCCGCACCGCACGCGCCGAGACCATCCGCGGTCTGTCGATCCCCCGGGAGCTGCTCCCGTCGGACGGTCGTTTCGGCTCCGGTCCCTCCCGCATCCGGGATGCGCAGGTGGACGTGCTGAGCTCCATGTCCCGCTCGGTGCTGGGCACCTCGCACCGCCAGGCCCCGGTCAAGCAGCTCGTCGCGCGGATCCGGGCCGGTCTGCGCGAACTGTTCTCGCTGCCGGAGGGGTACGAGGTCGTTCTCGGCAACGGCGGGTCCACCGCGTTCTGGGATGTCGCCGCCCTGGAGTTGATCGAACGCCGCTCGCAGCATCTGGTCCTCGGCGAGTTTTCCCAGAAGTTCGCCACCGAGGTCGCCGATGCCCCGCACCTCGGCGAACCCGAGATCGTGCGGGCCGACCCCGGCTCGCTCCCGGCCCCGGTGTCCCGCAAGGACGTGGACGCCTACGCCTGGCCCCACAACGAGACCTCCACGGGGGTGATGGCGCCGGTGCGCCGTCCCGACGGGGCAGGCGGCGATCAGCTGGTCCTGGTCGATGCCACCTCCGCCGCGGGCGGGGTGATGGTGGACGTCGCCCAGACCGATGCGTACTACTTCGCTCCGCAGAAGGCGTTCGCCTCCGACGGCGGGATCTGGCTCGCCCTCCTCTCCCCTGCCGCGATCGAGCGGGCGGAGCGCCTCGCCGCCGCCGGGGATCGATGGATCCCCTCGTTCCTCTCCTTGACCAGTGCGATCGAGAACTCGCGGAAGGATCAGACCCTCAACACCCCGGCGGTGGCGACCCTGGTGCTGATGGTGGAGCAGATCGAGTGGATGCTCGATCAGGGCGGCCTCGCCTGGGCGGATGCGCGCACGGCCGCCACCAGCGGCATGCTCCAGGAGTGGGCTGCCCGACGCCCCGAGATCACGCCCTTCGTGAGCGACCCGCGGGCCCGCTCCCAGGTCGTGACCACGCTGGACGTCGAGGAGTCGATCGACGCCACGGCGATCACCGCCGTGCTGCGCGCCCACGGCGTTCTCGACATCGAGCCGTATCGCAAGCTGGGGCGCAATCAGCTGCGGATCGCGACCTTCCCGGCCGTCGGGGAGGACGACGTCGCTGCGCTCCTCGCCGTGCTCGACCACGTGCTGGATCGTTCTGCCTGAGCTGCGGGGCCCAGGAGGCCGCTCGCCGCATGACGGCCGGACCCCCTTCGAGGTGGTCCGGCCGTTCCGTGTCCGGTGCGCGTCCGTGTCACGGGAACGGCAATGCCCGGTCGTCCTGCGTCGGCGGGTCACGCCGCGACATCGCATCGCCCGCCGGGGCCGGTCGCTGCGACGCTCAGTCGCGCCGCTCGACCAGCGTGCGTCTCAGCAGCGCCGTCGCCTCGCGGAGGGTCCGGCGCTCCTGGGGTCCTGCTGCCTGGAGTCTGCGGCGCAGCCAGGCGTCGCGCTCGGCGCGTCCCTCGAGCACGACCTGCTCCCCGGCGTCGGTGAGGGTGACCTGCACCTGGCGGCCATCCGCGGGATGCGCGGCACGCTGCACCAGGGAGGCCTCCTCGAGGCGGCCCAGAATCCGGGTCATCACCGGCGGGCTGACGTGCTCGAAGTCGGCGAGGGCGCCGGGCGTCGAGGTGCCCGAGCGCTGCAGATACGCCAGCACGGAGAACTGGGAGGCGGAGACGTCCTCCGACGCGGTGTGGGACCGCAGGATCCGGGAGGAGACCAGCAGCAGTCGTCGCAGGTCGGCCGCCAACTCCGTGACCTCGTCGTGCGCGCCCCCGGTGACCTCGTCGTTCGCGCCCCCGGTGGCCGCGTCAGCGGCCCTCGCGCCGTCGGCGGCAGCCTCGTCGGGCCCGTCGGACGCCTCCTGCGCACCGCGCGCCATCACAGCACCAGGCCCTCGAGGGCTCCTCGCAGGAAGTACACGATGAACAGCACCGCGATGACGTACATGAGCCAGTGCACCTCGCGCGCCTTGCCGCGCACCACTCGGATCAGGACGTACATCAGGAAGCCCGCACCCATGCCGACCGTGATCGAGTAGGCGAAGGGCATCAGGATGATGGTCAGGAAGGCCGGCAGGGCGACCTCGACGTCGGTGAAGTCCAGGTCGGAGACCTGCGTCATCATCAGGAAGCCGACCATCACCAGGGCGGGGGTGGCGGCCTCGTAGGGCACCAGGGCCACCAGCGGGGACAGGAAGGTCGTCAGCAGGAAGGCGATGCCGACCACGACCGAGGCGAGGCCGGTGCGCGCCCCCTCGGCGACGCCCGAGGTGGATTCGACGAAGCTGGTGTTGGAGGAGACGCCGCCGGCGCCGCCGGCGATCGCGGCCACCGAGTCCACCACCAGGATCCTCTGGGAATAGGGGATCTCCCCCTTCTCGTCGACGAGGTCCGCCTCGGAGCCGACGGCGACCATCGTGCCCATGGTGTCGAAGAAATCGGCCAGCAGCAGGGAGAAGACGATGACGATCGCGCCGATGCCGCCGGCGGCGGTGATGCCCCCGATCGGATCGACGGTCAGCAGGGTCGCGAAGTCCGGAACCTGGATCGGGAACTCGGTGATCGCCGGGACGTTCATCGCCCAGCCGCCGGGATTCCCGCCCGCGCCGGTGTCGTCCGGCGCTGCGAAGGCCCCCAGGTGCAGGAAGCGCTCGATGACGATCGACAGGACGGTCGCCGAGATGATCGCGATGAGAATGGCTCCGGGGACCTTGCGCACCCAGAGGACGAACATCAGCAGCAGCCCGGCGACGAACACGACGGTCGGCCATCCGGTCAGCGAGCCGTCGTTGCCCAGCTGCACGGGGGTGCCGGTCGCGGTGGTCACGAACTTCGCGTTGAACAGTCCGAGGAAGGCGATGAACAGACCGATGCCGACGGCGATCGCGGTCTTGAGGAACGGCGGCACGGCGTTGAAGACCGCTCTGCGGAAGCCGGTCAGCACCAGGACCAGGATGACCACGCCCTCGAGCAGGACCAGGCCCATGGCCCCGCCCCAGGTCATCCCGGGCAGGGGCACCACCGAGTAGGCGATGTAGGCGTTCAGGCCGAGCCCGGTCGCCAGCGCCAGCGGGAACTTCGCCCAGGCCCCCATGAAGATGCTCAGCAGGCCCGCGATCAGGGCGGTGCCGGCGGCCACCGCCGGCAGGTTGGGCTCGGACCCTCCGCCCAGGAACTGGCCGGTCGAGTCCGGCACGGTCCCGATGATCAGCGGGTTGAGCACCACGATGTAACACATCGAGAAGAACGTGACCAGCCCACCGCGGATCTCGCGGACGGGCGTCGAGCCACGCTCGGAGATCCGGAAGAACCGGTCGAATCCGCTGGGCGGTGCCGTGACCGCCGAGGTGGTCGATGAGGAGGGGGGAACGGCCTTCTGCATGGGAGCGATCGTATCCGGCCCCGTCCCGCGCAGTCGCCCCGTCCCCGCAGCATCAGCTGTGAGGCGTGACGGATCCCGCCTGCTCGAGACGGCGGGTGTGGCGATAGTAGTCGGCGAGCTCGAGCCGGGAGGCGGCCGCCTCGTCCACCACCACGGTCACCTCCGGGTGCAGCTGGAGGCTGGTGGCGGGCCAGCGCGCGCTGATCGGTCCCTCGACGAGCTGGGCCACGGCCTCTGCCTTGCCCTCACCGGTCGCGGTCAGCACGATGCGGCGCGCCTCACGGATCGTTCCCAGGCCCTGGCTGAGCGCGCGGACGGGAACGTCCTCAGGGTTCTCGAAGAAGCGGGCGTTGTCGGCGATCGTCCGGCGGGTCAGCCCGACGACCCGCGTGCGGGAGGCCAGGGAGCTGCTCGGCTCGTTGAAAGCGATGTGCCCGTTGGAGCCGATCCCGAGGATCTGCAGATCCACTCCGCCGGCCTCGCTGATCCGCCGGTCGTAGGCCGCGGCCTCCGCTGCTGGATCAGCGGTGGAGCCGTCGGGCGAGAGGACGGCGGCATCGTCGATGTCGACGTGGGCGGTGAAGTTCTCACGGATGAAGCGGTGATAGCTCTGCTCGTGGCCGGCGGACAGGCCGACGTACTCGTCCAGCAGGAAGGCTCGCGCCCCGGCGAAGGAGAGTCCCTCCTCGCGGTGGCGACGGATCAGCTCGGTGTAGGCCGGGACCGGGGAGGACCCGGTGGCCAGCCCGAGGACCGTGCCCGCCTCGGCGGTCTCCTGCAGCGTCCGTGCGAAGACGTCGGCGACCGCCTGCGCCCCCTCGGCGGCGTCGGTCACGATGTGGATCTCCATGAGGTCCTTTCCTCCTGGTCCTCCCGGCTCGGCCGCGGCGGCCACGGGCTCTGATCATACCTGCTCAGGTGATGGAGTATATGAGCATACTTCGTCACCCTCGGACGGTACGTGCGGGACCGATGAGACCGTCGTGTCCGGGACCGGCACCCCGGACGCAGCGAGGCACCGCCGCGTGACGTGCGGCGGTGCCTCGATCTGGGACGGGAGCGGGGTCAGCCGACCGCCGCTCCCGACCGGATCACTTCTTCTTGCCCGTGTTCGCGGCGTACTCGAAGGCCGCGCGGGGGGTCGAGTTCTCGGGGATGCCGATGATGTCGCGGCGGGAGATCAGGTTGGTCGCCCAGCCGGCGATGACCGCCGCCTTCCGGCCGAAGGTCGGCATCGCGTACACGTGGTACGAACGGGCCATGACCCAGGCCGGCAGGCCGCGGATGTCGATCTCCTTGTCGGCCAGGTTCAGGCGGCCCACGCCCTTGTACATGCCCAGGGTCGCCATGACGCCGAGGTTCTTGTGGTAGTAGTCCACCAGCGGACGACCCTGCACGGAGCGGGCGATGTTATCCGCCACGCGCTTGCCCTGCCGCACGGCGTGCTGGGCGTTGGGCGGGCAGAACTTGCCCTCGCCCGAGGCGAGGTCCGGCACCGCGGCGCAGTCGCCGGCGGCGAACACGTTCTCCAGCGGCCCGTCGGTGCCGTTGACGCGGAGGTCGGCCAGCGCGTCGAGCTTGCCCATCATGGGGCCGCGCTCGGAGATGACCGGCAGGTCGGAGGTCTCGTCGTCGCCGAGCACCGGGTTCGGCTTGACGCCGGCGTTCCACACCAGCATCCCGGACTCGAACTCGTCGCCGTCGCTGGTCTTGATGACGCCGTCCTCGACGGAGTTCAGGAAGGTCTCGAGCTTGACCTCGACACCGCGCTCGCGCAGCTGGTTCAGGACATAGGCGCGCTGGTCCTCGGTGAGCTCGGGGAACACGAACGGAGCGGCGTCGATCAGCACGAAACGGATGTCCGAGGCGTGCAGGTCCGGGTAGTAGCGCAGGGCGTCGCGGACCATGTCCTCGGCCTCCGCGACCGCCTCGCCGCCGGCGAAGCCGCCGCCGACGTAGGTGAAGGTGAGCAGTCGCTTGCGGATCTTCGGGTCCTTGGTGGACGCGGCCTCGGCGAGGCTGGAGAGGATGCGGTCGCGGACGGCCACGGCCTCCTCGACCTGCTTGAAGCCGATGGCGTTCTCGGCCAGGCCGGGAATCGGCAGCAGTCGCGGGACGGAGCCGAGGCCGACGACCAGGTAGTCGTAGGAGATCTCCAGCTGGACGTCCTCCTCGGTGCTGACCACGACGGTGTTCTCCGCACTGCGGATCTGGGAGACCGCACCGGTGACGACCTTGGTGCCCGTGAGCATCTTGCGCAGCGGCGCGAGGACGTTGCGGGGGTCGATGCTGCCCGCGCCGACCTCGGGGAGGAAGGGGGCGTAGGTCATGTACGGCCGCGGGTCGACGATCGTGATGGCGACCTCGGAACCGAGGGTCTTGCGCAGATCGGACGCAGTCGTCAGGCCGACGGAACCGCCGCCGAGGATCAGGACATGGGGCTTACCGCCGAAAGTGGTGTTCATGGACCCCAGCCTAGAACTCAGGGGGGCTGGAGACAAAAACGGCACCATCCATGGACACGCCGTGCCGCGGGCCGTCGCGTCGGCAACCCCGTTCTGCGGGGCTGCTCGCGCGCGGCGCTGCGCGCGATCCCGCCCGGCTTCGTTCAGACTGCGCGATCCAGCAGGTCCAGGGCGATTCCGTCCAGGATGTCATGTTCGCTGGTGCGGGCCCGGGTGATTCCGGAGGCCGCGGCCACCCGCTCCATGATGCGCGACCAGATCAGGGCGCCGGCTCCGATCACGTCGATGCGCCCGGGGTGGATCATCCGGTGCTGTGCGCGCTGCGCCCGGGTACGGGCGAGCAGGTCACGGCACACCGACTCGACATCCTCGATCCGCGAGGTGGCTCCGTGGGTGACGTCGGGCCGATAGTCCTGCAGACCCTCCACGACCGCTGTGATCGTGGTCACGGTGCCGGCGACGCCGACCAGTGCCGTGGCCTGCTGGAGCGGCACCGCGGCCGCGGCCGTCTCGAGCATCGCGTCGACGTCGGCGGTGGCGGCCTCGATCTCCGGGGCCGTGGGCGGGTCGGAGGCCAGGTGCCGCTCGGTCAGACGGACCGACCCGATGTCCAGGCTGATGCGGTGGGTGGGGGTCTCGGTGCCGAGCACCAGCTCGGTGGACCCGCCGCCGATGTCGACGACCAGGCGCGGCCCCTCGGGCAGGCCCTGGACGGTGCTGACGGCGCCGCGGAAGGAAAGCTCCGCCTCCTCCCCGCCGCTGATCACCTCGGGCGTGACGCCGAGGATCCGCTGGATGCCGCCGATGAACTCGTCGCGATTGGCGGCGTCCCGCGTGGCCGACGTCGCGACGAAGCGCACGTCGCCGGTGGCGACGCCGTGGTGTGTGATGAGCTCGCGGTAGCGGCGGGCCGCGGCGAGGGTGCGCTCGATCGCCACCGGGTCGAACCGGCCCGTGCGGTCGACCCCGAGGCCGAGGCGGACCATCTCCAGGCGCCGCTCGAGATCGACCAGGGCGCCGGTGGATTCCTCGCGCCGGGCGATGAGCAGGCGGATGGAGTTGGTGCCGCAGTCGATGGCGGCAACCGGTGCGGACAGGCTCATCGTGCGGTCTCCTCGTCGGCGGTCGTGTCCTCGGCCTCCGTGCGCTCGCAGCGGCAGACCAGATCAGGCAGCACCCCGTCGAGGGTCGCGAGCACCTCGTCGGCCACGGGGTTCACGCCCGGCCCCTCGGCCAGCGCCTGGCCCGCCAGGGCGTGGAGACACTTCACGCGGGTGGGCATGCCGCCCGCGCTGACGTGACGGACCTCCTCCGCCTCCCCGATCTCCGCCCGTCGGGCGAGGTAGCGCTCATGGGCACGGCGGTACCCGGCGGCGAGCTCCTCATCGGTGGCGAGCCGGTCGGTCAGCACAGCCATCGCTCCCGTGCCCTCCAGGCGCGAGAGCTCCAGCGTGAGCCACGGGAGGGTGAGGTAGAGCGAGGTGGGGAACGGAGTGCCGTCCTCCAGCCGGGGGGCGGTGCGGACCACGGCGGGGCGGCCGCAGCCGCAGCGGCGTGCGATGGAGACCACGCCGCGCATGTCCCGGCCGAGCTGCTGGCGCATGGCCCTCAGATCGCGGGGGGCCGCCGAGGTCTCGTACGGGAGGGGAGCAAGGGCTGTCACTGGTCGGGATCCTGATCGGTGGTGTCGGCGGGGTCCTCGTCGGGGACGTCCTCATCCGTGGAGCCGGTCTCGTCCGGGATGTCCTCGGGAGTCAGACGACTGGCACCCTCGACGCTCTTCCAGAGTGTCGAGAACCATTCGCCTTCCTGGGCCTCCTCGGCGGCCTGCTCGGCCTCGGTGAGGGGGACGTCCTGTCCGGAGGTGTCGGTGAGGCGGTACTGGGTCTCCCCCGGCATCGCGAAGAGCAGCCGCTCCCGGGCGCGGGCGGTGACGAATGCCGGGTCCTCCCAGCGGGCGACCTGCTCTCGCAGCGTCTGGACGTCCTGCTCCTGCCGGTCGACCTGGGTCTGCAGCTCGGACAGCTGCTGGCGCTGGGCGACATAGGAGTTGATAGTGGGGACCAGGGCGGCCAGGGCGATCACGACGAGTGCGACCAGGGCGAGGGTGCGGCGGGTGATGGTGATGCCGGGGCCGTCCTCCTCCGGCCCGCGCGGCGCGGTGCTGCGGGGACGCGAGGCGGGAGCAGGTCCCCGGCTGCGGCGCCGGGACGACGTGGCGTCCGACGCGGTGCCGCGCGAGGAGCTGCCGCGAGAGGAGGCGGAGGACGCCCGGGCCGCCGGTCCGGCCCCGGGTCGACGGGCCCCGGACGCAGAGACCGGGCGCCTCGCTGATCGCGGGGCGCCCGGACGTCTGCTGCTCATACCCAGAGGCTACAACCTCCGGCTGAGGGCTCAGGCGGAGAAACGCGGGAACGCCGAGGCGCCGGCGTATCGCGCGGCGTCGTCCAGCTCCTCCTCGATGCGCAGCAGCTGGTTGTACTTGGCCACGCGCTCGCCCCGGGCCGGGGCGCCCGACTTGATCTGACCGCAGTTGGTGGCCACGGCGAGATCGGCGATCGTGGTGTCCTCGGTCTCCCCGGAGCGGTGGGACATCATGGCCTTGAAGCCTGCGCGGTGCGCGAGGTCCACCGCGTCGAGGGTCTCCGACAGCGACCCGATCTGGTTGACCTTCACGAGCAGCGCGTTCGCGGAGCCCTCGGTGATGCCGCGGCCCAGACGCTCGGGGTTGGTGACGAACAGGTCGTCGCCGACGAGCTGGATCTTCGACCCGACCCGGTCGGTCATGGCCTTCCAGCCCTCCCAGTCGTCCTCGTCCAGCGGGTCCTCGATGGAGACCAGCGGGTACGCGTCGACCAGCTCGGCGTAGTAGTCGATCAGCTCGGCCGAGGTCTTCTCGGCACCCTCGAAGGTGTAGGTGCCGCCCTCGAAGAACTCGGAGGCTGCGACGTCCAGGGCCAGGGCGACATCCTTGCCGGCCTCGAAGCCGGCCCGTCCGATGGCCTCGACGATCAGGTCCAGGGCCGCCCGGTTGGACTCCAGGTTCGGGGCGAAGCCGCCCTCGTCCCCGAGCCCGGTGGCCAGGCCGCGCTCCTTCAGCACGGCCTTCAGGGCGTGGTACACCTCGGCGCCGACGCGCAGCGCCTCGCGGAAGGTCTCCGCACCGATCGGGGCGATCATGAACTCCTGGATGTCGACATTGGAGTCCGCGTGGGAGCCGCCGTTGAGGATGTTCATCATCGGCACCGGCAGGATGTGGGCGTTGGGTCCGCCGACGTACTGGTACAGCGGCACGCCCGCCGAGTCCGCGGCGGCACGGGCCACGGCGAGGGACACGCCGAGGACGGCGTTGGCGCCGAGCGTGCCCTTGTTGGAGGTGCCGTCGAGCTCGATCATCGCGGCGTCGATCGCGCGCTGCTCCTGGACGTCCATGCCCAGGATCTTCGGCTGGATATCGGCGACGACCGCCGAGACGGCCTCCTCGACACCCTTGCCCAGGTAACGGTTCTTGTCGCCGTCACGGCGCTCGACCGCCTCGAACGCGCCGGTGGAGGCACCGGAGGGCACCGCAGCGGTGGCGAACGTCCCGTCGTCGAGCAGGACCTCCACCTCGACGGTGGGGTTGCCTCGGGAGTCGAGGATCTCGCGGGCGTGAACGGCATCGATCAGAGCGGCCATGGGCTGTTCCTTCCTACAGGGCGACAAGCGGTCACGGCGGTCGGCGCTGACCGTCCACGAGCCAGTCTAGGCCGTCGGGCCGCCGGGACCGTCGCTCCCATGCTGCCGCAATCGCGCCAGCAGGGTCCGCAGCGCGGTCTCGGGGTCGTCGTCCCTGGCCTCGGCGGCGACGACCAGGTCCAGCAGCTCCCGGCCGAGGTCGCCGCCCCACCGCTCGGCGTCCGCCGCGGCCGAGGCGCGGTCGGCGGAGGCCAGCAGCTGCTCGAGCTGCCCGTCGGAGCGGGCGCGGTGGACGATCTTCGCAGCGGTCTGCAGAGCGGGCAATCGGGCGGGGATGCCGTCGGCCCAGCCCCGAGGGCGGTCGCCGGAGGCACGACGCTCGGCGGCCTTGACGGCGTGCCACTGCGCGATGATCTCCTCAACGTCCCCCCGATCGCGGAGAGCCTGCTCACGGTGGGAGGAGAAGATGTGGGGGTTGCGGCGTTCCATCTTGGCGATGAAGGAGCGGGCGACGTCGCCGACGTCCCAGGCGGGGTCCTCCTCGTGGCCGATGCGGGCGTGGAACAGGATCTGGAACAGCAGGTCCCCGAGCTCGTCGGCCAGCGCCCCGGGCGCATGGGCCGCGGGGTCGTCGATCACCTCGAGCACCTCGTGAGTCTCCTCCAGCAGGTACCTCGCGAGCGAGGCATGGCTCTGCTGATGGGTCCAGGCATCGCCGTCGGCCGCGCGCAGGGCGTCCATCACCTCCACGGCGCGCAGCAGCGCGGCCCCGCGGGGTTCGGAGTCGGTCCCGCGGGGTTCGGAGTCGATCCCGCGGGGTGCGGTCCTCCCGGTCGTGGTCCGGTTCTCGTCGTCGCTCACAGAGGGGAGGCTACTTCCCCGCGCCCCGATCGGTGCTCCCGACCTCGCCCGGGATCGTCGGCGCCGTCATCGCCTCGGCGGCCGCGGGCACGAGGGTGCGCAGCACCTGACGGGCCCACTCCAGCAGCTCGTGGTCCCGCAGTTCCGTGCCACCGAAGCGGGAGGTCATGGGTCGGGGCACCAGCACCTGGCGGGTGGCGGGCTTGAGCAGGGTGCCCGGGTAGAGGCGTTTCATCCGCATCGCGGCGGAGTCAGGCACCTCGAGGTGGGCGAAGCGGATCATCTTCCCCTGGGCCTGCACCTCGTCGACGCCGGCTGTCCGGGCATCGATCCGGAAGCGCGCCACGTCCAGCAGCACCTCGACCGGTTCGGGCGGGACGCCGTAGCGGTCGGTGAGCTCGGCGCGGATCTGCTCGATCTCGGAGACCTCGCGGACGGCCGAGAGCTTGGAGTAGGCCTCCAGCCGCAGCCGCTCGGAACCGATGTAGTCGTGCGGGACGTGCGCATCCAGCGGCAGCTCGACCCGGATCTCCTTCTCCGGCGCCGAGCTCTCGCCGCGGAAGGCCGCCACGGCCTCCCCCACCATGCGCACGTACAGGTCGAAGCCGACTCCGGCGATGTGCCCGGACTGCTCCCCGCCCAGCAGATTCCCGGCACCGCGGATCTCGAGGTCCTTCATCGCCACCTGCATGCCCGCGCCGAGATCCGTGTTGGTCGCGAGCGTGGTCAGGCGGTCGTGCGCGGTCTCCGTCAACGGCTTGGTGGCGTTGTAGAGGAAGTAGGCGTAGGCACGCTCGCTCGAGCGGCCCACGCGACCGCGCAGCTGGTGCAGCTGGGAGAGACCGAACTTGTCCGCGTTCTCGACGATCAGGGTGTTGGCGTTGGCGATGTCCAGCCCGGTCTCGACGATGGTGGTGCACACCAGCACGTCGAAGTCACGCTCCCAGAAGTCGATGATGACCCGCTCCAGCTGGGCCTCGTTCATCTTGCCGTGCGCGACCTGGACCCGGGCGTCGGGAACCAGCTCCCGCAGGTGGGCGGCGACGCGATCGATGTCCTCGACCCGGTTGTGGATGTAGAACACCTGGCCCTCGCGCAGCAGCTCGCGACGGATGGCGGCGGTGACCTGCTTGTCCTCCTGGGCACCGACGTAGGTGAGCACCGGATGGCGCTCCTCCGGCGGGGTGGCCAGGATCGACATCTCCCGGATTCCGGTGACGGCCATCTCCAGGGTACGTGGGATCGGGGTGGCGGACATCGCCAGCACGTCGACGTTCGTGCGCAGCGCCTTGAGGGTCTCCTTGTGCTCGACGCCGAAGCGCTGCTCCTCGTCGACGATCAGCAGACCGAGATCCTTGAAGCGCACGTTGCCGGTCAGCAGACGGTGGGTGCCGATGACGATGTCGACGCTGCCGTCGGCGATCCCCTCGATGGTCCGCTCGGAATCCGCCGGGCTCTGGAAGCGGGAGAGCCCCCGCACCGTGACCGGGAACCCGGTGTACCGCTCGGAGAAGGTGTCCAGGTGCTGTTGGGCCAGCAGCGTCGTCGGTGCCAGGACGGCCACCTGCTTGCCCTCCTGAACGGCTTTGAACGCGGCGCGCACGGCGATCTCGGTCTTGCCGTAGCCGACGTCGCCGAGGATCAGACGGTCCATCGGGACGGTCTTCTCCATATCGGACTTGACGTCGTCGAGGGTGGAGAGCTGATCCGGGGTCTCGACGAACTCGAAGGCGTCCTCGAGCTCGCGCTGCCACGGGGTGTCGGGGCCGAAGGCGTGGCCCGGGGCGGACTGCCGGGCCGAGTACAGGCGCACCAGCTCGTCGGCGATCTCGCGGATCGCCTTGCGGGCGCGGGACTTGGTCTTGGCCCAGTCGGCCCCACCCATCCGGTTGACGCTGGGCTCCTCGCCACCGACGTACTTGGTGACCTGGTCCAGCTGGTCGCTGGGGACGTACAGGCGATCGCCGGGCTGGCCCTTCTTCGACGGGGCGTACTCGATGACCAGGTACTCGCGGGTGGTGCGCTTCGCCCCGGTGCCGACGGCGCGGCGGGTCATCTCGACGAAGCGGCCGACGCCGTGGTGGGCGTGGACGACGTGGTCGCCGGGGCGCAGCTGGAGCGGATCGACGACATTGCGCCGACGTGAGGGCATCCTGCGCTCCTCGCCGCGGCGGGCCCCGGATTTGCCGGTCAGGTCGCGCTCCGAGGCGAGGACCAGCCGGAGGTCCTCGACGACGAGACCGTCGGGGAAGGGGCCGACGGTCACGACCGCCTCGCCGCCGGCGACCGGTCCCTCGAGATCGGGGGAGAACACGGCCGGCATGCCCTCGGCGCGGAGGTTCTCCGCGACGTGGCGCGCACCTCCGGGCCCGACCATGGTGGCCACGACGCTCCAGCCGTCCGCGCGCCGGGTCTCGAGGTCCTTGGCGGCATCGCCCGGCTTCCCGGAGTACCCGGGGTGGGTGTGCGCGGTGGTGGTGAGGTCGACGTCCGCGTCCAGTCCGAAGGCGGCGAGGCTGAACCAGGGGCGGCCGCCCTCGCGGGCGTGCCCCTTCGCCTCGGACAGCGGGACGAAGCTCGCGGCGCCCACGTCGAGCGGGAGACCGCCCCCTGCGGCGGCGCTGGACCAAGCCGCAGCGAGGAACTCGTCCGTGGTGGCCACCAGCTCCTCGGCGCGGGCGCGGGCGCGCTCGGGGTCGACCACCAGGAAGCGGGAGCCGGCAGGGAGGACGTCGGCGACCTGCTCCATGCCATCGACCAGGACGGGGCTCAGCGACTCCATGCCGTCGGCGGCGATCCCGTCGGCGATGCGCAGCAGCAGGTCGCGGGCCCCGGGCAGCTGTTCGGCGGCCGCTCGGGCCCGCTCCCGCACCTGCGGGGTCAGCAGGATCTCCCGGCACGGCGGGGCATCGAGCCCGCGCGGGGCAGGATCGAGGGAGCGCTGGTCGGCGACGGAGAAGTAGCGCACGTCGTCGATCTCGTCGCCGAAGAGGTCCACGCGCACCGGATGCGGCTCGGTGGGTGGGAAGACGTCCAGGATGCCGCCGCGCACGGCGAACTCCCCGCGCTTCTCGACCATGTCCACGCGCACGTAGGCGGCGTCGACGAGGTCCCGCACCAGGTCCTCGAGGGGATAGTCCTCGCCGACGGTCCCACGCACGGCGCGCAGGTCGCCGAGCCCGGTGGCGATCGGCTGCAGCAGGGAGCGCACGGGCATCAGCAGAACGTGCACCGGGTCCTCGGACTCGGGGTGGGCGAGGCGGCGCAGGGTCGCCAGGCGCCGCGCGACGGTGTCGGCGCGCGGGGACAACCGCTCGTGCGGCAGTGTCTCCCAGGCGGGCAGCTCGGCGACGTGGTCGGTGCCGATCAGGGCCGAGAGCGCCGAGCGGAGGTCCTCGAGCGCACGAGTGGTGGGGGTGACGACCACGAGCGGGCTCTCGGCGGTGGCGCGGCGGGCGAGGTCCGCGACGGCGAAGGGGAACAGTCCCGTCGCGGCGACGATGCTGCCGCCCTCACCCGAGGCGGACCCCTCCTCGACGAGCGCCCGCAGCGCGGTGAGGTCCTGTCCGTCGGCGAGCTGTTCGAGCAACGGGCGCAGCGGGGCGCGGGTCGCCGTGGCGGGGAGCGTGTTCGTGGTCATCGTGCCTCTGGGGAGTGGAATCGTTGCTGGGAGGCGGTGAGCCCTTCGAGGACCACGGACTCCACGGCGTCGGCGGCGTCGGAGATCAGCAGCTCGAGGGTCTTGCGCTCGGTGGCGGAGAACGGGGCCAGCACGTGATCGGCGGTGTCGCGGCCGCCGGAGGGACGACCCACGCCGACGCGGATGCGCAGGTAGTCCTTGGTGCCGAGCGCTTTGGTGATGTCACGCAGCCCGTTGTGCCCGCCCTCGCCGCCTCCGCTCTTGATCCGGAGCGTGTCGAAGGGGATGTCGACCTCGTCATGGATGACGACGATCCGCTCGGGCGGGATGTCGTAGTAGGCCGCGAGCGCCGCGACGGGGCCGCCGGAGACGTTCATGAAGGTGGTGGTCTTGGCGAGGATCATCCGCTCGTCGGAGCCGGGCAGACCCATCCGTCCCTCGACCACGACGGCCTGGGCCCGGCGTGCTGCGGCGAAACGGGCACCGACGGCACCGGCGATGTGGTCTGCCACCATCTGGCCGATGTTGTGCCGGGTCGCGGCATACTTCGGGCCGGGATTGCCGAGGCCCGCCACCAGGTACGGGCCGGGACGACGGTCGCTCACGGTCATGGACTGCTCCTCGCTGCAGCGTCGACGCCGGCACCGGGTCTCCTCCCCGGCGCGGCCTGATCCCGGCCGGTCATCCCACCGTGCGCCATGCGCTCACCGGCCCCGGACACCGTACCGGGGCGCCGCGCAGCGCGCGACGCCCCGGACGACGGGTGTGAGGAAACGAGCGGGCCCGTGCCTCGGAGGACTCGGCGCCTCGGGACGCCGTGCCTCGGGTGCTCCACGGCCCGCTCGATCAGGTCACTCCTTCTCGGCGTCCTCCTCGGACTCCTCGGAGCTTTCCTCGGCCGACTCCTCGGCGTCCTCCTCGGACTCCTCGGGCTCGACCTCGATGCGCGGCATCGCGACGGAGGCGACGAGGATCTCGGCATCGGTGACCAGCTCGGCGTCGCCGGGCAGGATGACGTCGCCGGCGAAGAGCTGGTATCCGTCCTCCGCCTCCTCGACCGAGATCTCGATGTGCTCGGGCACGCGGAGCGCGTCGACGGAGAGGGTGATCGTCTGCAGGTCGACCATGGCGATGGCGGGGGCGACGGGGTCGCCGGACAGGATGACCGGGATGTCGACCTCGACCTTCTCGCCGCGACGGACGGTGATGAGGTCGAGATGGGTCAGGCTCCGCTGGAGCGGGTGACGCTGGATCTCCTTGATCAGAGCCAGGTGCTGGGTGCCGTCGGCGAGGGCGAGCTCGAGCAGCGCGTTGGGGTTGCGCGCGGCCAGAGCGGTCTCGTGGTTCGGCAGCGACAGGTGCAGCGGGGCCTCGCCGTGGCCGTACAGGACGGCGGGGATGCGCTGCTCGGCGCGGAGTCGGCGCGCAGCGCCCTTGCCGAAGTCCTCGCGCAGTTCGACGTTCAGCTTCTCAGCCATGATGGGTGCTCCTCGTGGTGGCAGGTGCTCGACGATGAGCGACGCCACGGGGCACAGGGAGCACGAGCTCCCGGAGATCCGCACCGCGTCGATCACGGAGCGGGCTCGTGCCCGCTCCCTCGCCGAAGTGACCCGGTGAGATTAGCACGCCGAGTCTGCGGCGCCGACGCGGACGTGACGACGATCGCGGTGCGCTCTCCGTCGTGCGACTCGCGGCGGCCTCCCTCGTGCAAGCGGCTCCCTCGTGCAAAGAGTGCGACCTCGGGAACCCCTCCACCGACGGGAGAGGTGCCAGGGCCGCACTCGATGGGCAAGCTCGCAGCACGTCGATCAGACCGTGCTCTCTTGCCCGATCTCCCACCGCTCGCAAGCTCGCAGCACGTCGATCAGACCATGCTCCCCTGTCAGATCTCCTACCGCTCGCAAGCTCGCAGCACGTCGATCAGACCGTGCTCCCTGTCAGATCTCCTACCGCTCGCAAGCTCGCAGCACGTCGATCAGACCGTGCTCCCTGTCAGATCTCCTACCGCTCGCAAGCTCGCAGCACGTCGATCAGACCTCGCCGTCGAAGAGGCTGGTGACCGAGCCGTCGTCGAAGACCGCACGGATCGCCCGCGCCAGCAGCGGCGCGATCGACAGCTGGGTGAGACGGTCGAACTGCTTCTCCGCCGGCACCGGCAGTGTGTTGGTGCAGACGATCTCACGCACCGCGCTGGACTTGAGGCGCTCCGTCGCGGGATCCGAGAGGATCGCGTGGGTGGTCGCGATGATGACCGAGTCCGCCCCGTTGGCGAGCAGGGCGTCCGAGGCCTGCACGATGGTGCCGGCGGTGTCGATCATGTCGTCGACCAGGATGCAGGTCTTGCCCTCGACGTCACCGATCACGCGCTTGGCGACGGCCTGATTGGGCTTCTCCGGGTCGCGCGACTTGTGGATGAAGGCGAGGTTCACACCGCCGAGCTTCTTCGCCCACTGCTCGGCCACGCGGATCCGGCCGGCATCCGGGGAGACCACGGCGATGTCCTCCTCGCCGTAGTTCTCCTGGATGTAGGCGGCGAGGATCGGCAGTGCCATCAGGTGGTCGAGCGGCCGATTGAAGTAACCCTGCACCTGCGGGGCGTGGAGGTCGACGGAGATCATGCGGTCGATCCCGGCGGTCTCGTACATGTCCGCGACCAGCCGGGCGGAGATCGGCTCGCGCCCGCGGTGCTTCTTGTCCTGACGGGCGTACGGGAAGCTCGGGGAGATCGCGGTGATCCGCTTGGCAGATGCGCGCTTGAGCGCGTCGATCATGATCAGGTGCTCCATCACCCAGGTGTTGATGGGCGCGGGATGGGACTGCAGCACGAAGACGTCGGTGCCCCGCACGGACTCGCCGTAGCGCACGTAGATCTCCCCGTTGGCGAAGTCCCAGGCATCCATGGGGAGCACCTCGACGCCGAGCTCGTCGGCGACCTCCTGGGCGAGGACCGGGTGGGCCCTGCCCGAGGCGAGGACCAGTCGCTTCTCCCCTGTGGTGACGATTCCGCTCATCGCTGCTCGTGCTCCTTGTGCTCCTCGGCGTCTGTGCTGGCCGGCGCATCGGCAGCGGACCGTTCCGCCGAGTCCAGGGCGGCGCGTGCCGCGTCCTCGGCCGCGGTCCCCGCGCGGCGTCGCAGGGTCCATCCTTCCACGTTCCGCTGCGAGACCGCGTTCACCCCCAGAGCCCCTGGGGCGACGTCCTTGCGCACGGTGGTGCCTGCGCCGGTGGCCGCACCGTCGCCGATCGCCACGGGTGCCACCAGCACGTTGTCGGCACCGACGCGCACGTGCTTGCCGACGGTGGTGCGGTTCTTCGTCACGCCGTCGTAGTTGGCGACGATCGTGCCCGCTCCGATATTGGTGCCCTCGCCGATCTCGGCGTCGCCCACGTAGCTCAGGTGCGGGACCTTCGCGCCGGGTCCGATCTTCGCGTTCTTGGTCTCGACGAATCCGCCGATCTTGCCCGCCGTCCCGAGGTCGGTGCCGGCCCGCAGGTACGTGAAGGGACCGACGTTCGCCTCCGCGCCGATCACGGCGAGCACCGCGTGGGTGCGGACCACCTCGGCGCCGGCCCCGACCTCGGTGTCGCGCAGGGTGGTGTCCGGGCCGATCAGCGCGTCCTCGCCGATGTCGGTGGCACCGTGCAGCTGGACGCCCGGCAGGATCACTGCGTCCTGGGCGATCGAGACATCGGCATCGATCCAGGTGGTCGAGGGATCGACGATGGTGACCCCGGCGCGCATATGGCGCTCGAGGGTTCGACGGTTCATCTCGGCGCCGAGCTGGGCGAGCTGGACGCGGTCGTTGACCCCCTCGACCATCATCACGTCGTCGGTCACCACCGCGTGCACGGAACGCCCGTCGCGGCGGGCGATCGACAGCACATCGGTCAGGTACATCTCCCCCTGCACGTTGTCCGTGCCGATCCGACCGAGCGCGTCGCGCAGGACGGCCAGGTCGAAGGCATAGATGCCGGAGTTGATCTCGTCGATCCCCCGCTCAGCCTCCGTCGCGTCCTTGTGCTCGACGATGCCGAGCACCTCGGAGCCGTCGTCGCTGCGCAGGATGCGGCCGTACCCGCTGGGATCGGGGACACGAGCGGTCAGCACGGTCACGGCAGCACCCGCACCCTCGTGCGCGCCGACCAGCTCCCGCAGCGTCGCCGGATCCAGCAGCGGCACATCGCCGTAGGTGACCAGGACCGTGCCCGCGCCGGCGGCGACCTGCTCGAGGCCGCACTGGACGGCGCGACCGGTGCCCGGCATCTCGTCCTGGTCGGCGACGGTCACCTCGGAGGCATGCTCGGCGAGGTGCTCGGCGACCCGCTCGCGCTCATGGCGGAGCACGACGACCAGCTCGGAGGGGCTGGTGCCCTCAGCGGCGGTGACCGCATGCACGAGGAGGGATCTGCCTCCGATCTCGTGGAGCACCTTCGGCTTCCGGGACTTCATACGGGTCCCGGCGCCTGCGGCCAGAACGATGACAGCGGCTGGTGCGGGGGATTCCACGTCGGCAGCTCCTCGGGATCGACGGGTGTTGTGCGGCGACACCGCCTCCGGGGCGGTGAGCGTTCCGCCATCAGGATTCGAACCTGAAACTTCAGAACCAAAATCTGAGGTGTTGCCGATTACACCATGGCGGACCGCGGCTGCGGCACCGCCGACCGACCGCCGTCGACGTCCGAGGGGTCGACGGGCGGGGCGAGGGCATCGAGCACGCACCAGAAGCCTAACGTCCGCCTCCCGGCCCACGGACAGGATCAGCGCGGAGTCCGGGTGGTGCTGGCCACGCCTGTGGGAGACTCGCGCCATGGCGGACAGCAGTGGCCCCCGCGGCCGGTCGACCCGGATGACGGGACGGGAACGACGCGAGCAGCTCGTGGCGGTGGGACGGCAGGTCTTCGCCGAGAAGGGCTTCGACATGGCCAGCGTCGAGGAGATCGCCGCCCGCGCGACGGTCTCCAAGCCGATCGTCTACGAGCACTTGGGGGGCAAGGAAGGGCTGTACGCGGTCGTCGTCGATCGCGAGGTCTCCACCCTGCTGGCCGCGCTCGGGCACGCCCTGCGCGATCAGCGCACTCATCCACGACTGCTCATGGAGCGGACCGCGACCGCGTTCCTGGCCTACATCGACGAGAACGAGGACGGGTTCCGGATCCTGGTGCGGGACTCCCCCGTCAGCCAGACCGGCGGCACCTTCTCCTCGCTGCTGACCGACGTCGCGCAGCGGGTCGAGGAGATCCTCGCCGCCCAGCTGCGCCTGCATTCCTACCCCACCCAGGATGCGACGATGTACGCGCAGATGCTGGTGGGGATGGTCGCGTACACGGGCCAATGGTGGCTGGAGTCCCGCCAGCCGGCGAAGGAGGTCGTCGCCGCGCGCATGGTGAACCTGTCCTGGTACGGGCTCGGGGCACTGCAGAAGGAGCCCTCGCTGCGCGTCGACTCCCGGGGCTGAGCGCACGGACGGTGTCACGGACCACGCCAGAGCGACCCACCCTCCCTCTCGCACGGAGCGCGCCCTAGACTCACCGCATGCCCACCACCACCCCTGATGACGCCGACGTGCCGCGCCTCGACGAGGTCGACCGCATCATCGAGGGCTGGAAGCGGGCTCGCGGCGACCTGGACACCGATCCGCTGGCCGTCTTCTCCCGCATCTCCCGCCTGGCCCGATTCCTGGAGACCGCGCGACGCGACTCGTTCACGGCCGCCGGCCTCGAGGGCTGGGAGTTCGACATGCTCTCCGCACTGCGCCGCAGCGGCGACGACGCCCTCTCCCCCGGCGCTCTGATGCAGCAGACGCTCGTCACCAGCGGCACCATGACCACACGCATCGACAAACTGGTCGCCCGAGGTCTGGTCAGCAAGAACCGCAGTCCCCGAGACGGACGCGCCGTCGAGGTCCGCCTGCAACCGGAGGGGGTCCGTCGCGTCGATGACGCCATGGAAAGCCTGCTCGCGGCGGAGCGAGACCTGCTGCGCCCCCTGGATGCCGATGGCCGCACGGCGCTCGCCGACACCCTCCGCTCGCTGCTGCTGACCTTCGAGGTGGACGACCCCGTGAAGGGCTGATCGCGCCGGTCGCGATCCGCGCCCGCCGCGGCGTCGTCTCCTGGTCGCGATGCTCTCCTCGCCCGCACCCACCTCGCCTGCACACACTTCGGCACCACTGCTTCCTGAAGGACACTTCTGAATGGCCCACCTGCTCGGCACCCAGTCCCTGCACGTCTCCCTGCCCGACCGCGTCCTGCTCGAGGACGTGACCCTCGGGATCGACGCGGGCGACCGCATCGGCGTGGTCGGGCGCAACGGCGACGGCAAGTCGACGCTGCTGCGCCTGCTCGCTCGGCTCCAGGACCCGGACTCGGGCCGGGTCACCGTGCGCGGCGGGGTCCGCGTCGGCGTCCTGAGCCAGCAGGACGAAGCCACCGAGGACACGACGATCCGCCAGCGCGTGGTCGGTGAGCGGCCCGCGTACGAATGGGCCTCCGATCCGCGGATCCGCGACGTCCTGGCCGGTCTGCTCCAGGAGCTGGACCTGGAGACTCCGCTGGCGGACCTCTCCGGTGGCCAGCTGCGCCGGGTGCACCTGGCGGAGCTGCTGGTCGGCGACTGGGACGTGCTGCTGCTGGACGAGCCCACCAACCACCTCGACGTCGAGGGCATCGCCTGGCTCGCCGAGCATCTGCGCCGGCGCTGGACCGCGAAGGACGGTGGACTCGTGGTGATCACCCATGACCGCTGGTTCCTCGACGCGGTCTGCACCCGGATGTGGGAGGTGCACGACGGGGTGGTCGAGCCCTTCGAGGGCGGATACGCCGCCTACGTGCTGCAGCGCGTGGAGCGCGACCGTCAGGCCGCCGCCGCGGAGGCGAAACGGCAGAACCTGATGCGCAAGGAGCTCGCGTGGCTGCGCCGCGGGGCCCCGGCCCGCACGTCGAAGCCGAAGTTTCGGATCGATGCCGCGAACGAGCTGATCGACGACGAACCGCCGGTGCGCGACACCGTGGAGCTGACCCAATTGGCCACCTCGCGCCTGGGACGGGACGTGATCGATGTGCTCGATGTCGACGCGGGGTACGGGGACGTGCAGGTGCTGCGCGACGTGACGCTGCACATCGGACCGGCGGACCGTATCGGGGTGCTCGGACCGAACGGCGCCGGGAAGTCGACGCTGCTCGCGCTGATCACCGGGGACCTCGCTCCGCAGGCCGGGCGCGTCAAGCGCGGCAAGACCGTCACGGTGCGCCAGGTGTCGCAGCGGATCGAGGGTTTGCAGGATCATCTGCACTCGCGGGTCAGCGACGTGGTGGGCCGGTATCGCAGTTCCTACCGCGCGGGCAAGGACGACGTCTCCCCTGGTCAGCTGCTGGAGCGCCTCGGCTTCACCACAGCCCATCAGAAGGTGCTGGTGGGTGCGCTCTCCGGTGGTCAGCAGCGACGACTGGATCTGCTGCTGACACTGCTCGAGGAGCCCAACATCCTGGTGCTCGACGAGCCGACGAACGACATGGACACCGACATGCTCGCCGCGATGGAGGATCTGCTGGACACCTGGCCGGGCCCGCTGATCGTGGTCTCCCACGATCGTTACCTGCTCGAGCGCGTCACGGATACCCAGTACGCGGTGCTCGACGGCACGGTGCGACACGTGCCGGGCGGCGTCGAGCAGTACATCGAGCTGCGCAAGGCGACCGAGGCGAATCCCGGAACAGCACCGGAACGCGGCGCGGGGAGCGGGAGCGCGCCGACGTCGCCTCCGACACGGGACGGCGGCTCTGCTCGCTCCCCGGGAGGGGCTGCATCATCCGCGGGAGCCGACACCGGTGTGCCTGCCGGAGGCCGATCGGCCGCTCCGGTTCTCTCCGGGGCCGAGGCGCGCTCCGCTCAGAAGGAGCTCAGCTCCGTAGAGCGTCGGATGGAGAAGCTGTCCCGGCAGACCGGGACGCTCCACGAGAAGCTTGCGGCGCATGACCAGTCCGATTACCAGGGGCTGCAGACGATCACCGAGGATCTGCGGGCGGTCGAGGCCGAGATCGAGGGACTCGAGGAGCGCTGGCTGGAGCTGTCCGACCTGGTGGGCTGACGGCGCTCAGTCCCCGCCTCCCGCTGCCCACGCCCGCCTGCCCGCGACCGCCCCTGAGCTCGTGTCCACCCGAGCATGATGCCTCGCGTCCTGCCGTCCCGTGCCGCGCGCTGTGTCTGGTCAGGGGTGCCGGGGTGGAGTGTGGTCGGTGGTGAAGGAGAGGTCGGTGCGGCCGGTGAGCTGGTAGCGGCGGTATCCGGGCCAGCCGCTGCCGCCGTGGTGAGGCCTGCCGGCCGGGGATCGTCCGAGGCGGTCCAGACCCTGTTCCAGGGTGGCCGTGGTCCCGGTCCTGGCGGGGACCGGCCCGTGCAACCCTTCGATGATCCAGGGAGTCCACCGCGTCCGCGCCGTCGTGGCGGGGTCGCCGGGATCGGAGCGTCGGGCCAGGCGGTGGCGGGCGGTACCGACCGGGTCGAAGTTGTGCCCCGCCCGGCGGGCTTTCTGCCCATACCTGCTCCTCCACTCCACACTGGCTCGTCGGCCCTGCTCATCGGTGATCACCCGTGCGGTGACGCCGACTTCTTCCTTCTGGTTGTCCCCCGCGCACAGGCTGTTGCCGTTGTCCCGCGACGTCGCCCTACCGCGGGAGTGCGGGGTGATGTGGTCGATCTGCCGGATCGGCGCGTCACAGTACGGTGCCCGGCAGGTGAGGTGAGACCACCGCAGGAACCGCGACAGGGCCGGCGGGAACGCCCGCGAGCGGGACTGGGCCGCGACCAGCTGCCCGTCCTCGGGATCGATGTACAGGTTCCGCAGCGCCAGCTTCAACGCCGGGCTGCTCCCGCACGTGCTCGTACGGCACCGACCCCACGCCCTCGATCACCACCGCATCTGCATGGGCCGGGGCCAGCAGCGACCGGTCGGTGATGATCACCCCGATCTCCATCGTCGTCACCACTGTGCCGGGCCCCTCGCGTGCGCCATGGTCCAGCATCACGTCGACGAACTGATCGGCCATGATCTGCTGGTGACCGCGCCGGTCCCCTCCGGCCCGGGCCTTCTCCGCCCCCAGCGACAGCAGTTTACGGATCCGGGCCGCGTCCATCGCGCTGACCCGCGCGGTCAGGGTGCACATCCCGTCCTCCGCCCGCCGCATCGTGACCGAGCGCCGCTGATGAGCGCGCAGGTGCCGACCCGCCGCCCCCTCGGGGTCCAGGGCGTGCAAGACCTTCTCGGCCTCGCTGCCCCACTCCTCGACCCCGCAGCCCTCCAGCTCGGCCAGACGCTCCGTGAGGATCTCATCGACCTGACTGCGCAGCGCCGGGCCGGCCGAGGCGACGACCTTGCCCACCCGGTGCGCGGCCGCCGGTGACGCCCGTCCCCGCGACAGGGCCGCGACCGTCCCCGGCATCGAGGCGACCCGGCGCCGGGAGCTGGACATCGTCTGTCCCGCTGCGGCAGGGGACGCCTTCAGCGCGAACGATGCTTCCGACCGTGCTGTCTTCACCGCTGCCCGACCCCTCTCGCCCCGCGCCAGCGCGTCGTCCTTCGCCGCCGCCTCCAGATGCACCAGCGCCCGGGCCTGGACCGCCGCCATCGCCGAGGACAGTTCCCGCAACCCCGTCAGCACCCGGATCGTCTCGGCCGCCGAGAGTCCCTCCATTGACGACGACCCTCGCGCGCCCAGCTCCGCGAACACCCCGATCACCGCAGACAGCTCCACACCCCCGACCACCACCCCGTCGTCACCGGCCGTGACCACCACCCCACCCGTCGAGGACCCGGCGGGAGCGCCGGTCGAGGACTCGACGGGGCCACCGGTGGAGTCATCGCCTGCTCCCGCGGTCTCCGCACCCTCGAACCCGTCATCCATACCATCCAGTTTCACATGTCCGTGCGACGTACTGAACAGTCACCACGCAATCTCTCGAAGATCACCGAGAAATGTGGATAACCACCCTCTGGGGAGGATAATCGAAGTCTGCGGGCATCCCGCGACGGGCTCGCCAACATCACGAACGTCTCATCGCTCACCCAGGTCACAGACGCGCACGGTCCAGTCAGAGGCACATTTCCTCGTCCGCAGAGCAGACCCCCCCCCCAACGTCGTCAAGAGACACTCCAAAAAAGTGGACAACCAGAGATTGTGGAGGACTCGCAATCATCCGGAATCGCCACGAACCAACCCCGAGCGCCCGGATAGACGCGGTTCCGCCCGGATAGGCGCCGTTCCGCGTAGATAGACGCCGTTCCGCGTAGATGGACGCGGTTCCGCCCGGCAGACGGCCCAGCACATCGGCCGGCGCCCCGTGATCGGTGAGCGAAGGTCCTGTCTGCGCGCGGCCCCCGTCCGTCCTCAGCTGGTCGCGCCGTTCGCCTGAGCGATCGCGCGGAAATGCTCGATCCCCAGCGTCTCCCCCCGTGCGCTCGGATCGATGCCGGCGGCGCGCAGGATCTCCTCGGCGCGGGGCGCGCTCCCCGCCCAGGTCGCGAGGGCGGCGCGCAGGGTCTTGCGTCGCTGAGCGAAGGCCGCGTCGACCACGGCGAACACCTGTTCGCGCTCCGCCGCGGTGCCCAGTGGCTCGTCGTGCCGCACCAGCTCCACCAGCGCGGAATCGACGTTGGGGACCGGCCAGAAGATCTGCCGGGAGATGCGTCCCGCATGCACGGCACGGCCGTACCAGGCGGCTTTGACGCTGGGGCCGCCATAGGTGCGCGACCCCGGCCCCGCGGTGAGACGGTCGACGACCTCGGACTGCACCATGACCAGCGCGGAGCGGAGGGAGGCGAAGCGCTCCAGAGCCGTCAGCAGGATGGGAGTCGCCACGTTGTAGGGCAGGTTCGCGACCAGGACGGTCGGAGCTCCGGCCCGGGGCAGCTCGGGGAGTTCTTCGACGCGCAGAGCATCATCGTGCACCAGGCGGAAGCGGTCCTCGCCGATCCCCCGGGCCCGCAGCGTCTGCGGCAGCAGCTGGGCGAGACCGCGGTCCAGCTCGACCGCCACGACGTCGGCCCCGGCGTCGAGCAGCCCGAGGGTGAGGGAGCCGAGACCCGGCCCCACCTCGAGCGCCGCCTGGCCCGGCTCGATGCCGGCGCGGCCGACGATGGTGCGCACGGTGTTGGGATCCATCACGAAGTTCTGGCCGCGCTGCTTCGAGGGATGGATTCCCGCTGCCTCCGCGAGCTCGCGGACGTCCCGGGCGGTCAGCAGCAGGTCCGGGGCCGACGGGTCCTGCCCGTCCCGCGATGAGTCCCCGCCCGCGTTCGACGGGGTCTCGCCCTCGGCGGCCCCTCGCGCCCCCTCCCCCGTCGGGCTGCTCATGCTCCGACCGTTCCCGGCCAGCCGTAGACCTGTTCGGTGGTGGCGCGGATCGTGCGGCAGGCCTCCTCCAACGCGGTATCGGTGACCTCGGCGATGGTCGCCATGGTCAGCGGGATCAGGTACGAGGAGTTCGGCCGACCCCGATAGGGCACGGGCGTGAGGAACGGGGCGTCGGTCTCGACCATCACGCGCCCCAGACCCACCTCGGCGAGCGCATCGCGCAGGTCGGCGGCATTCTTGAACGTCACGGTGCCGGCGAAGGAGAGGTACCACCCGCGATCCACGCAGGTGCGCGCGAACTCGGCGTCCCCGGAGAAGCAGTGGAACACGGTGCGCTCGGGCGCCCCGTCGGCCTCCAGCACCTCGAGCACGTCGCGGTGGGCGTCGCGGTCGTGGATCTGCAGCGGCAGATCGAGCTCCTTGGCGAGGGCGATGTGCGCGCGGAACGACTCGATCTGCGCGGCGCGCGCCTGCTCGTCCGTGCGGGAGGTGCGGAACCAGTCCAGCCCGGTCTCGCCCACCACGACCATGCCGGGACCCCGCAGCAGCTCCGAGACCTCGGCGATCGCGGCGTCGAGGCCGATCAGCGCCGCGCCGTGGTGGTCGGTGCCACGGGCGTGCAGCGCCGCCTCGTTGGGATGGACGGCGACGCCCCCGCGCAATGATGGCGGGCAGGCGTCGGAGGCCAGGAGAGCGGCGGTCCAGCGCACCGCTTCGAGGTCCGAGCCGATGGTGATCTGCGCGTCGATGCCCGCTGCGGCCGCGTGGGCCACGTGGTCATCGACGCTGAGGGACTGCTCGCCATCGGCGAAGTCGAGATGACAGTGGTTGTCGATCACCGGGAACGGCAGGGGGTCGGGTGCCGGCGGCCAGGAGCGGTCACGGGAGCGCCCGCGGGGGTCGATGTCCTCACGGCTGCGCACCGGGGCGGGGGACTCTGTCTCATGCGATGACGGCATGCGACCATGGTAGAAGGATCGCTGAGCCCATCGTCGCGCCCGGCCGACGCGGTACTGGTCCCGGTCCGGTGCTGGTCCGATTCCCGGCCCGACGCTGTTCCGGCCCTGTTCCGGTCTCGGCGGCCGACGGGGAGGCGGTGGGATAGCTCACGAGGGCCCGGGGGCGCGAGATCACGCCCCATGTGACAAGATGGGTCGTCGTTGCGCGTCCTATCGTGCACCCGAGCGCCCCGATTACGCTGGACCGGGTTCGGGTCGCTGCTCGGGACGGATGCCAGCGCCCGTTCATCCTCCGGACCGTCAAGGAGCGTCCTCATGGCAGTGCCCAAGTTCAAGATGTCCCGCGCTCGGACCCACGCCCGTCGCTCGCAGTGGAAGGCCAACAACCCCGGCCTCGTGCAGGTGACGGTCCGCGGCCGCACCGCCTCCGTCCCGCGTCGTCTGGCCAAGGCCTACCAGCGCGGTCTCCTCCAGATCGAGGACTGATCCCCGCGGGTTCTCGGCCCGCGCAGTGATCCTTTGACGAAGCCCCCGGCATCTGGTGCCGGGGGCTTCGTCGCGTCCGGGCCGAGCGCGGAGAGGGGTGCCCTGGAGCCGGCACCCCGAGGGGCTCCGGGCCGGCCACGGAGAGACGCCCCGGACCGCCGCTCCCCCGTGACCCACGTCGTCCCGTCGACGTCGCCTCACCCACGTCGTCGCAGCGCGAGATCGTACAGCTCGCTCGCGCTCACGCCCGGATCGTCCTTGGCCAGCTCCTTCGCCACGGTCTTGAGCCGCTCCCCGGTCGCCGCCCGGGCCAGGACCTGCTCGACGAGGTCCTCGGCGCTCGCCGTGACCGGTTCCGCCCCGGCCACCACGATCACAATCTCGCCCAGCACCTCGGTGCTCCCGGCCCAGTCGGCGAGCTCCGCGAGAGATCCGCGCACCACGTCCTCGTAGGTCTTGGTCAGCTCCCGGGCGACGGCGGCCTCGCGCTGCGACCCGAAGGCCTCGGCCATGGCGGCGAGGGTGGCGGCGGTGCGGCGCGGCGACTCGAAGAACACCATCGTGCGCCGCTCGTCGGCGAGCGGCTCGAGCGCACTGGCCCGTCGGCCTGCGCGCCGCGGCGGGAATCCTTCGAAGACGAACCGGTCCGGGGCGATCCCCGACGCCGCCAGGGCCGTGAGCACGGCGGAGGGCCCGGGGATCACGGTGGTCGGGTATCCCGCCTCGGTCGCAGCGCGCACCGCGCGGAATCCCGGGTCGGAGACCACGGGCATCCCGGCGTCGGTGACGATCAGGACCCGTCGGTCCTCCGCGAGCGCCTCGAGCAGCACGTCGGTGCGCTCGGCCTCGTTGTGCTCGTGGTAGGAGATGATCCTGCCGGTGGTCTCGACCTCGAGGGCGGACACGAGCCGGGCGAGGCGCCGAGTGTCCTCCGCGGCGATGAGGTCGGCCTCCTCCAGCGCCCGCATCAGGCGCACCGAGGCGTCCAGCGGGTTGCCGATCGGCGTGGCGGCGAGGGTGAGGACTCCGGGCTCGAGCATCCGGCCATGCTAGCCACTCGCCGCTGGGGCCACCGCAGGCTCCTGCGTGGGATCCTCGCCTGGCCGCGGAGGCCGATGTCCTAGCATGACCAGGTGCACACGGAGGAGGGGACGCATCACCGCGCCGATGTCCAGGACGAGCCCGGCGCTCTCGCCGCCTCCTATCGCCGCCGGTTGAAGACGTTCGACCTGCCGGTCTCCCGCATGGCCTGGGCCGGGGCGATGGCTCTCGTCGGCCTCGCCCTCGTGCTGCGGCTGTGGGGGCTGGGCACGATCGACGAGCTGATCTTCGACGAGACCTACTACGTCAAGGACGGCTACACCCTCACCCAGCAGGGCGTGGAGATGGACTGGCCGGACGACCACGATGCCGTCTTCGAGTCCGGCCGCGTCGACACCTACGAGGACTCCGGCTCCTACGTGGTCCATCCGCCGCTGGGCAAATGGCTGATCGGCCTGGGCATGATGCTGCTGGGGGCCGACAACCCCGTCGGATGGCGCATCTCCTCGGCCGTGCTCGGGGCCGCCGCCGTGCTGATGCTGACGTTCATCGCGCGCCGGCTGTTCCGCTCGACCACCGCCGGACTCATCGCAGGGCTGCTGCTGGCGGTCGACGGTCTGGCCATCGTGCACTCGCGCACCAGTCTGCTCGACCCGTTCCTGATGGTCTTCGCCCTCGCCGGCTTCGGGGCGCTGCTGATCGACCGTGACCGTTTCCGGGAGCACCTGGCGCTCCAGGCCGCCCGATTGCACACCAGCGCCGAGGTCGCCGCCCCGCTGGGGATCTCCGGCGGGCTGAGACCGTGGCGGCTGGCGGCCGGGGTGCTGCTGGGGATGTCCTGCTCGGTGAAATGGTCGGGTCTGTACTTCCTGGCGGTCTTCGGGATCATGACCGTGCTGTGGGACTGGTGGGCCCGGCGCACCATCGCCCAGAAGAACTGGCTGCTCGGTGGGCTGGTGCGCGACGCGATCCCGGCGTTCTTCGCCATGGTGGGCACGGCGCTGGTGGTCTACGTCGCCTCGTGGGCCGGCTGGTTCGCCTCTGCGGTGGGATACGACCGGCACGCGGCGGAGCAGGAGGGCATCGGCACCGGGAACGGGGCGCTGGACTCGCTGCTGTCGCTCTGGCTGTACCACCGGCAGGCCTACGAGTTCCATATCGGTCTGGACAGCGAGCACCCCTACGAGGCGAATCCGCTGGGGTGGCCGCTTATGCTGCGGCCGACGAACTTCTACTACCGCTCCTCCGAGTACGGGGAGGACGGCTGCCAGGTCGCCCAGTGCGCCTCGCACATCCTCTCGGTCGGCAATCCGCTGATCTGGTGGCTGGGCACCATCGCGGTACTGGTCAGCCTGGTGATCGCGGTGGTCCGCTTCGATGGTCGGGCCTGGGCGGCGCTGGCGGGGATCGCGGCCGGGTACCTGCCGTGGCTGCTGTACATGGACCGCACCATCTTCACGTTCTACGCGATCGCCTTCGAGCCGTGGCTGATCATGTGCTTGGCCTACGTGCTGTCCCTGGTGATCGGCCCACCCGGGTCCGACCGGGAGAGACGCCTGGCCGGCGGATTGTTCGCGGGCTCCCTGCTGGTGCTCATCGTCCTGGTCTCCGCGTTCTTCTGGCCGATCTGGAGCGGTCAGGTGATCGACCTCGAGCAGTGGAGGTACCGCATGTGGCTGCCGTCCTGGACGTAGCTGCTGGAACGTCCGCCCCCGGTGTGATCCCCGCTACGATGACCCGCATGGCTTCGGAATCCTCACCGCTGCGCGATCTCGCCCGCGACCTCGGGGTCAGCACGGACTACTGGGGCTGGGACGGCACCCGCCGGGACGTCGCCGACGAGACCCTGCGCGCGGTCCTCGCCGCGCTCGGCGAGGACGTCGCCTCCGAGACGGACATCGCCCGCATCCGCGGCGAGCACGAGCGAGCCCCGTGGCGACGCACCCTGCCTCCGGTGACCGTGCTGCGTGAGGACCTCGGCACCACGGTCCCCGTCCACGTCGACCACGGCACGGCCGTGACGGCGCATCTGCTGCTGGAGGACGGCGGTCGGCGCGATCTCGAGCAGGTCGAGGACTTCACCCCGCCCTACGATCTGGACGGGCAGCTGCGCGGGCGCGCGAGGTTCCGTCTGCCCGCCGGTCTGCCCCTGGGCTGGCACCGGTTGGTCGCGGCGACGTCGGCCGGACCGACCGAGGCGGACGTCGTCGTCACCCCTGCCCGGCTCACCGTCCAGGACCCCGTCGCCGCCCGGCCCGGCTTCGGGGTCCAGGCGCAGCTGTACTCGGTGCGCTCGCAGCGGTCCTGGGGCATCGGCGACCTCGGGGACATGCGCGATCTGGCGGCGATCTCCGCCGCCCGCCACGGCGCGGACTTCCTGCTGGTGAACCCGCTGCACGCGTCCTACCCGACCCCGCCGGTCGAGCCCTCCCCGTACCTGCCGGTGACGCGTCGCTTCACCAGTGTGCTCTACCTGCGCATCGAGGACGTCCCGGAGCACCGGGACCTGTCGGAGGTCGCCCGGCAGAAGGTGCTGCTTCTGCGCCGCGGCGTCGAGGGATGGAATGCCCGGGCGGACCATCTCGAGCGCGACGAGGTGCTCGCGGCGAAGCTGGAGGCCCTCGAGGAGCTCTTCGCGGTGCCGCTGACGGCGGGGCGGCGCGCCCTGCTGGACGCCTACCGCCGGCGCGAGGGCAGGGGTCTGGAGGACTTCGCGCTGTGGTCCGCGATCGCGGAGCAGGTGCACGGCACCGCCGAGGAACCCGTCCTGGGGGATCTCGGGGACGCCGCCGTCGAGCGGGCTCGGATCGAGCTGGCTGAGCGGGTCGAGTTCCACATCTGGACCCAGTGGCTGCTGGACGAGCAGCTGGCGGCGGCGCAGTCCGCCGCCCGCGAAGCAGGCATGCGCGTCGGCATCATGCACGACCTCGCCGTCGGCGTGGAGCAGATCGGTGCGGACTCCTGGCGCCTGCGCCACGTGCTCGCCCGGGGCGCCGCGGTCGGGGCTCCGGCCGACCAGTACAACCAGCAGGGCCAGAACTGGCATCAGCCGCCCTGGCACCCCGAACAGCTGCGCGAGGCCTCCTACCGGCCCTGGCGCGACATGCTGCGCACCCTGATGCGCCACGCGGGCGCCCTGCGCATCGATCATGTGCTGGGTCTCTTCCGCCTGTGGTGGATCCCCGAGGGCCACGAGGCGTCCGACGGCGCCTACGTCTCCTACGACCACGAGGCGATGATCGGCATCCTGGCGCTGGAGGCGCAGCGCTCCGGCACCGTCGTGGTCGGTGAGGACCTGGGCACCTTCGAGCCGTGGGTGCGCGATCACCTGGTCGATCGCGGGATCCTCGGCACCTCGATCCTGTGGTTCGAGCACGACGGCGAGGGGCGCCCGCTGCGCGCGGAGCACTACCGTGCGCTGTGCATGGCGTCGGTGAACACGCACGACCTGCCCCCGACGGCCGGGTACCTCGCCGGGGACCACGTCACGCTGCGCCATGAGCTGGGCCTGCTCGAACGTCCTCTGGACCAGGAGCTGGCGGCCGATGCCGCCGGGCGCGATCAGGTCCTGGACGTCCTGCGCGAGGAGGGGCTGCTGGAGCCCGGGGCGGATCTCGAGGCCACGGTGATCGCCCTGCACCGACATCTCGCGCGCACGCCGTCGATGCTGTTGGGAGTCTCGCTGGTGGACTGCGTCGGCGAGCGCCGTATCCAGAATCAGCCGGGCACCGACGAGGAGTACCCCAACTGGCGCATCCCGCTGGCCGACCCCGACGGACAGGTGATCGGCGTCGACGAGATCGCGGACGACCCGCGCACCGCGCGATTGCTGGCCGCGGTGCGCGAGGGCCTCAGCGCGCGGTGACCTGCCCCCAGCGCTCGCGGGCGTCGAGGAAGGTACGGGCAGCGTCCTTCGCGCCCTGCAGCGTGTGGTGGGCGCCCCAACCGCACTGGATCTCGTTGGCTGCGGGCACCTCGTCGGCCGCGAGCAGGTCGACCAGCGTCGCCTCCAGGATGGGGGCGAAGCCCTCGGTCGTGTGGTCCCCGACCAGCAGCACGTAGAAGCCGGTGCGGCATCCCATCGGGGAGACGTCCAGGACGTCGCCGGTGTGGTTGCGCATGTGCTCGGCCATGAGGTGCTCGAGCGAATGCACGGTCTCGGAGTCCAGGTGCTCGGTGTTGGGCTGGGTGAAGCGCACGTCGAACTTGGTCAGCACGTCGCCGCCGGGCAGCTCCTTGCGGTCGGCGATGCGCAGGTACGGGGCGGCGACGGTGCGATGGTCGAGGTTGAAGCTCTCGACGTTCATGCGGGGCTGCTCGGTCATGGGGACTCTCCTCGGTCGTCCGGGTGCCGCGTCAGCGGCGGGCAGAACATGTGCCGCGTCAGCGGCGGGAAGAACGGGTGGGACAGGGTCCGCCGCCTCAGCGGCTGGAGCGCGGGGTGCGGCCCCGGACGACGCCGACGAACTCCTGACGCAGGTCGTCGTCGGCGGCGCGGGGCCAGGCCAGGGCGATGCGGGTGGGCTCGGCGTCGGTCAGGGGACGGTGGACGACGTCCTTGCGGTGGTGCAGGCGGGCCAGCGACATCGGGAGCCGGGTGTAGCCGACTCCGCTCGCGGCGACGGCGACCCGCTGCGCGGCGTCGTCGGGCCCGTCGGCGGGGATCTCCGTCTCCTCGGTCAGCTCGGCCTCGGTCAGCTCGTCGTACAGGCTCAGCACGCTCTCGCCGCTGACGACGATCATGGGCCGCTCCTCCCACAGGGGGATCAGGTGCAGGTCGTCAGCGGGAACCGGGAGGCGCACGAAGCACATGTCGACGTCACCGCGGTCGAGCGCCTCGCGCTGGGTCGAGAGCGGCACGGACACGGTCTCCAGGAAGGCCGGGCGGCGTCCGGCGCGCCAGCGGCGCACGAAGCGGTCCGGTTCGACGCCCGGCACGAAGCCGACGCGCAGCACGGGGCGAGTCATGCCCCCAGCCTACGGGGCGAGGGCGCCGACGGTCCCGCCGGAGTTCACAGACCCGCGGGCCGAGGAAGCGCGCCGTCCAACAGCTCCAGCAGGGTGTCCGCCCCGATCTCCCGCACGAGCGTCTGCTCGGCCTCGTCCTGCGGCGTGTCCATCACCAGCACGCCGTCGGAGGTGGCCATGATCGAGACCTGTGCGGAGACGTCGTCGTGCACCGTGGTCAGCACGGTCAGGGCACGGGTGTCCTGCAGACGGGCGGCGAGCGGGTCGGTCGACGTCTCGATCTCGGTGACCGTGCCCTCGACGCTGCCGCCGTCGGCCGCGCCGGCGACCTCCGCAGCGTCCGCGTAGCGGGCGAGCCGCCCGGGAACGGCCTCGCGGGCGGGGACGCTGAAATGATGGAACCCGTCGGCGGTGATGAATTCCTCCAGCACACCGCCGTGGGGGAACAGGTACACCATGAGCGAGGTGGTCTGATCGGCGACTCGGCGCGTGAGGTTCGCCAGAGCCAGCGGGGACGAGCGCAGCGTGAGCAGTCCGGCGAGGGTGCGATCCAGCTGTGCGGTGCGCTGGGCCGGGGACCCGTCCGCGAGGTCCTCCCCGTCGTTCTCCCGCCCGTCCTCCTCGAGCACGACGAGCCCGCGGGCGACCAGGGATCGCAGCGCCACGGCGGCGGCCGGATCGCGCTCGAGGCCCGCCGTGTCGAGGAACGGCGTGCCGGCGAGCTCCGCGGCCTCCGTGCCGGCCAGCGCGACCAGCTCCTCGTCGGTCAGGACCACCAGGACGTCGGGCTCCGCGGTGGCGGCGGCGAGGATCTCGTAGGCACCGGCGGCGTCGCGCTCGGTGCGGAGGGTCTGCTGAGTCATGTCCGTCATCCTAGGGTCACGAGGGCTGGGGCACGTCGGTGCGAGAGCTGCGGTGGTCCGTCGCCAGAGACCGCCGCCGTGATCGGCCGGGGCCGTGCTCAGAAGCCGAAGGCATCGCCGACCGCTCCGATGCCGTCGCTGATGGCGGAGCCGACGTCGCTGACGGTGTCGGTCACCGTATCGGCGGCGTTCCCGACGGCATCGCTCACGGCTCCGGCCGTGTCGCTGATCGCCCCTGTGGTGGCGTCCCAGGCGTCGCCGACCGCGCCGGTGATGTCGTCCCAGTTCTCATAGACGAGCTTGCCGACGTCCATGCCGAGGGAGACGATGCCGAGGCCCGCGCCGATCGCTCCCACGATCGGGGCGGCCGGGCCGGTCAGCGGGGCGATCGCGAGGAGGGTGCCGCCGGCCGCCCCGATGCCGCCGCTCCAGCGGTCGTAGGCGTTGTCGGCGGTGAAGGCCTGATGGAGTCCGAAGCCGATGTCGACGAAGGGCACCGCCTTGCCGAGCAGTTTGCCGCCGGTCTTGAGGAACGGAGCGACCTCGTCGAGCTTGTTGAGGTACTTCCCCGGCTCGAAATTGCCGAACGACGAGGGAATGTTGAGCTTGTCCAGGGCGCTCTCCGCGGCCGTCTGCCATCCCTTTCCGCCGTTGAACAGCTCATCGAGGTACGAGGACTTCCACAGTCCCTGCAGCCCGCGTTCGGCGAGCTGGGCGTATTCGTCGGCGGCCGAGGGGATGCGCTTGAGGAAATCGAGCATCTTCGTCGAGTTCTTGAAGATGCCCTGCGCCTTGCTCGCGAACTCACCGAGGAACGACAGCGGGTTGAATGCCTCGTCCGATCCCCCGCCGGAGCCGTCACCCGCTCCGGAGCCGCCATCTGCTCCGGAGGCGGTGTCCTGCTGTTCGGCATGCTCCTCGAGATCCCGGCCGCGGCGCGTGAGGTCCTCCCCGCTGCCGGCGAACAGCGGCTCCGTGACCCCGCTCCAGCTCTGGCGGAAGCTGTCGGCATCCTGGCCCTGCCAGATCGACTCGTCCATGACCAGAGGTTCGAGACTGTCGCGCAGCTCCATGAGGCGCTGCGCCTTCCCCTGCAGCATGCTCGCGTGCTCCCGCAGCTGATCGGTGTCCGCCCCGAAGAATCCGCTCATGCCCGCCCCACCGTCCTGGCCGGCTCCCCTGCGGAGCGGCACCTCGTCATCCGTGTCGTCCTCGACGGTATATGCGCCCGAGGGTTCCGCCCATGGGGACAAGTCCCCATGGGCGGATCCCGGACCCGACCTGTGCGTCGCGCGGGCGCAGCTGCTCGTCCCGGTGCCCGCCGAGCTGTGGCTCTACGATGGCGCCATGGCCACGTCCCGCGCTTCCATGTCCTACGCCACCGCGCTGAACCGCAACGAGCTGTTCTCCTCACCCGGCCTGCGGCGCGATGTCCCCAGGGCGCTGGACCCGCAGGAGGAGGTTCTGCTCGCTCTGCCGGGGGTCGCCGGCGACTACCCGGACGTGATGATCGCGACCGTGCGTCGGCTGCTGGTGGCGAAGGTGACCGGCGGCTTCACGGGCGTGAAGGTCAAGAAGGAGGCGCGCGCCGACCAGATCACCGGCATCGCCTACCGGCCCGGCATCTTCTCGCGGGTGAAGATCCAGGTCGAGGGGGCTCGGGACATCGCGATGATGCCGAATCGGAAGGCCGACGCGGAACGTTTCGTCCAGGCCTTCGAGCATCTTCTGCGCACCGGTCACCTGCCCGACTGAGCGACCGGGACGCCGCGAAGCTCCCGGATCCCGGGAGCGCCCGTCCTCACGCGCCCGGATGCCCGGAGAAGCGGTCCATCGAGGAGTGGATCCGCAGGAACCCTCCGGCGAGCAGATCCCACGCCCGGGTGGGCAGGACGCCGCGAGCGGCCATCGCGGCCTTCACGCTCCAGGGCGCCGTCACCAGGAGGCGCCCGGCGAGCATCCCGGCCCAGGCCTTCTCGACCGCCTCCTCGGGCGACATGATCGGGGTCAGGCGTGGTCCGCGAGCGCCCTCGAACATGCCGGTGGAGACGAAGCTGGGGCAGAAGGTGGTGACGGCGAGGTGGCCGTGGTCGCTGCGCTCGAGTTCGAGCCGCAGAGAGTCGCTCCAGCCGATCATCGCCCATTTCGAGGCGGCGTAGACGCTCATCCCGGGGTTCGCGAGCGTGCCGGCGGCGGAGGCGATGTTCAGCAGGCGCTTGGGGCGGGAGCGGTCCTGCCTCATCGCCGGAAGCACCTCCCGGGTCAGCCACATCGGTGCCAGGGCGTTGATCCGCATGGTCCGCTCGATGTCCTGGACGGGGTCGTGCTCCCAGAAGGGGATGCCGCGCACGATCCCGGCATTGTTGATCACGATGTCGGGATCGCCGATCTGCTCACGGGAGCGGGCTGCGGCGACCCCGATCTCCTCGTACCGCGAGAGGTCGACGCCGACGGCATGGACCGCCGTCCCGGAGCGCGAGAGCTCCGCCGCCAGGCGCATCGCCGCCTCGTCGTCGACGTCCCACAGCGCGATCGCTCGAGCGCCCTCCTGTGCTGCACGACGCGCGAACAGCGCCCCCATCCCCTGGGCGGCCCCGGTGACGAGCACACGTGCGCCGGCGACGACCGGGGCAGTGTCGACGACGGGGCCGACGGCTCGGGCGGCTCCGACCACGGCGGCCTCCTTCGGGGTCCGGTCCGAGGTGGTTCTCGGCGTCGTCGCACCGTAGCGCGCACCGGTCAGAACGGCGAGTCCGAGGACGCGCTCGGGAGCGCGAGCTCCGGCTCGCCGAGAGCACCGGCTCTCCAGAGCACCGGATCGTGGGGAATCCGAGAACTCTCGGGGCGAAGGCCTCGAGGGACATGGCCGTCGCCCCGGCGCGGGCCTGGTACTCGATCATCTCGGGACGATGGTCCGGGGAGCGCCGGGGCGCGCCCCGAGGTCGGCGGCCATCGACCGACCGGGCGTCCGTCCGTCCCACCACACGACCCCCGACCCAGGACGACCGCACCTCCCGCGAGCACGAAGAAACCCCCGATCAGCTTGCTGACCAGGGGTTCCGTGGGTGGAGCTAGGGGGATTCGAACCCCCGACCTTCTCATTGCGAACGAGACGCGCTACCAACTGCGCCATAGCCCCATGTCGCGTGGCGACCTCGACAGATTAGCATCGGTCGGCACCGGGCGACGAACCGACAGGGCCGCCTTGACGAGGATCACAGATCCGCGTCGCGGACCTCCTGGACCTGCTCGTGCAGTTGGTCGAGCAGCCCCAGGCGCTCCGGCCCCGTGCACGCGACGTAGGCGGGATGGAGGTGAGCGGGCCGGTCGCTGCGGTCCCGACCCGGCCAGGTGCGGATCGATCCGCCGGCACGCTCGATCAGGTGGAACCCGGCGGCGATGTCCCAGGCGTTGATGGAGGCCAGCGCGGTGGCATCGGCCCAGCCGGCGGCGACATAGGCGAGTTCGAGGGCCGCCGTGCCGAGATGGCGGACGGCGGAATGCTCCTGATGGATCTCGACGTGGGCGCGGGCGGCGAGCTCGGGGAACTCGAGGGCATCGCGCTGCCCGGGGAAGCCGGTCAGCAGCAGGGCATCGGCCGGGGCATTCGTCGAGCGCGGGCTGATCGGGACGCCGTTCAGCATCGCGGGCCCGTCGGCCGCGGAGAAGATCTGGCCGAGGATCGGCGCATCGATCACCCCGGCGACCAGCTCGTCGTCGACCGCGACCCCGATCGAGACGCAGAACAGCGGCAGACCGGCCGCGAAGTTGCTGGTTCCGTCGATGGGGTCGACGTAGAAGCTCACCACCGGTCCCCCCGCCTCGGCGGACCCCTCCCCAGCCGGGCGCTCCCCACCCTCCTCGCCGACGATGCGGCAGGTCGGCAGCAGGCGCCGCAGCTCGGAGACGATGATCTCCTCGCTGGCCCGGTCGTGCTCGGTGACGATGTCGTGGCTGGAGGTCTTGTACTCGCGGCCGAGGTGGTCGCGGTCCAGGGACCGGATGTAATCGGCCGCGGCGCCGGACGCGGTGGTCGCGATCTCCAGCAGGCGCGTCGGGCTCGGGACGGACGAGGGCGGGGTGCGGGGTGCGGAGGTGTTCATCGCCGTCAGCCTAGGCCGAGGCGGATCCGGGTGCTGAACCCGCCGCAGGCCGGACCGGGCCGCCGCACGGATCGCGCCGGATGGCCCGGATCGCCGACATCACCGGGTCGCTGGAGCGCCCACCTCTCACCCCAGCAGGTGGTCCAGATACGGGGTCAGCAGCATCCGGTCGGGGTCTGCCGCCGCACGCACAGCTCGGAAGTCCTCGAAGCGCGGATACAGCTCACCCAGCTCCCGGGACCCGAGCCAGTGCTGCTTGCCCCAGTGCGGCCGCGCCGCGAAGGGTGCGAGCGTGCGCTGGACGAGCAGCAGGTACGGCCCGGGGTCCTCCCGGTGGTAGCGGTGGGCGGCGAGGTACACGGTGTCGCGGCCGTAGGCGGTGGACAGCCAGACGTCGTCGGGAGCGGCCCGCCGGATCTCCAGCGGAAAGCTGACGCGCACGTCCTCGGCGTCGAATCGAGTCCGCAGCGCGGCGACAGCCTCCCCGAGACGCTCGGCGGGGATCGCCCACTCGGACTCGTGGAAGCGCACCCGGCGCGGCGCGGTGAACACGGCGGAGGAGTCGTCCAGCACGCGCGGCCCGGCAAGGACCCGGGAGGCGAGCTCGGCGGCGGGCCGGCTGAGAGCCGGCGCGAGCGAGGCCCCACGGCACAGCAGCTCCCAGGCGCCGTTGCCGAGCACCTCCCGCTGGAGCGTCCCGACCAGCCGGCCGGGGCCCCGGACCGCGGTGTCCTGGGGGACGCGGCGCATGGTCCGCGCCGTCGCGCGGGCGGTGCGCGGGAACCAGAACAGCTCGTGGTGGTCGATGATCGCGGAGTCCGCGAGGAAACTGCCGAGCGCCTCCTCGAGATCGACGGTGGCCTCGACGAGATCCAGCCGGTACCGGGGCACACAGGCCAGCGTGACCTCGAGGACCACGCCGATCGTGCCGAGCCCGAGCCGGGCGGCCTCGAACAGATCCGCATCCTGCGACGGCGAGGTGTCCACGACGGACCCGTCGGGCAGGGCGAGGCGGAGCCCGCGGACCATGCCCGCGAAGCCGGTGCAGCGCGCCCCGGTTCCATGGGTGCCGGTCTGGATCGCCCCGGCGATGGACTGGTGGTCGATGTCCCCCATCACCGGCAGCGCGAGGCCGAGCGGGGCGAGCAGATCGGCGATCTCCCACAGCCGGGTCCCGCCGCGCAGGGTGACGAGGCCCGAGTCCGTATCGGCCCGCACCAGGCCCCGGCAGCCGTCGAGGGTGACCATCACACCATCGGTCGCCACCAGTGCGGAGAAGGAGTGCCCGCCGCCGATCACCCGCAGGCCCGATCCGGCCTCGCGGGCGGTGCGCAGCGCCGCGAGGATCTCGTCCTCGCCGCTCGGGGCGAGGACCTGCTTCGGACTCCAGCGGACCTTCCCGCTCCAGGTGCGGTGGGTGGGTCGCGGGATCAGCACGATGGGTTCTCCTTCCTGCAGCGCCGGGTGAGGACCCCCCTCAGAGGAAGGCTGCCCCCTCTCCGCGGTAGGTGGGGACGGCTGCGACCACCTCGTCGCCGGAGATCAGCACATAGGTCGCCACGTGCTCCGCAGGTTCCCCCGCTTTCGCGTGCCGCAGCCAGACGGTCCCTCCGACGCGCAGATCGTCGGCGGCGGCACCCACGACCGGGGTCTGCACCTCACCGGCCGCCTCCTGCGGCGCGTAGGACAGTCCGGCAGGATGCGCGATGGTGGGCAGGCGGTCCTCCCCGGGCACCCCGCTGGCGATCCACCCGCCGCCCAGCAGCGTGGCGATCCCGGGTCCAGGCCGTCTGACGACGGAGAACCCCAGGTGGAGAGCCGGCCGAGGGCGGAAGTCGCGGTAGTGGTCGAACAGCCCGGGGCCGATGAGCCCGGAGCCGGCGGCGATCTCGGTGACGGCGCCCCCGGCGCCGGTGGACTCGATCGATCCCGTGCCGCCGCCGTTGACGAACTCGAGGTCCGCGACCTCGCGCACCGCGGCGACCGCCTCGGCCCGGCGGGCGGCGATGTCGGGTCTGGAGAGGGTCTTCATGGTGCGCACGGCGGCGCCGTACGGGGTGCGGGCCGCGTCGGCGACCCCGGCGATGTGCCCTTCGTAGGCCATCAGGCCGACCAGCTCGAGCCCCGGGCGACGCACGATCTCCTGAGCCAGGGCGCGGGCGTGCTCGGGGGTGTGCACCGGGGAGCGATGGGCGCCGAAGCGGACGCCCGGCAGCGGCGCGTAGGAGACGTCGAGCTCGAGTGCGACCCGGATCGGCAGCGCCCCGCCGCGCACATCCGACGTCGCGTCCAGGATCAGCTCGAGCTGGGCGACCTCGTCGACCATCAGGGTGACCGCAGCCAGCGCCGACGGATCGCCCACCAGCCGGCGCAGTGCGGCGCGCTCGGCGGTGGGATAGGCGACCACCAGGTCCTCGATCCCGTGACCCACGAGCCAGAGGGCCTCCGGCAGCGTGTACGCGAGGACACCGCGGTATCCCGGGTGCGTCAGTGCTCGCTCCAGCAGGGCGCGCACGCGCAGGGATTTCGAGGCGACCCGCAGCGGGGTGCCGTCGGCGCGACGGGCCAGTTCCGCGAGGTTCGCGTCGAAGGCGTCGAGATCGAGCACCGCCAGCGGCCGCTCGGCCCAGCCGTCGCGGGCCAGCACCCGGTCGATCGCGTCCAGGCGTGCGGACCCGTCCATCTCAGGCGCGGCGGCGGGCGAGGATCTCGTCGAGCTGCAGGTCCTGCGCAGGGGCGTAGCTCTCGTCGGCCGCCTCGAGCTCCTCGACCCCTTCGCTCTCGAGCGGGACCGACGTGGCCTGCATGCTCCGGCGGTGAGCGGCATGACGGCTGGCGAGGTCGTCGACCTCGCCGCGAAGGGTGTAGGTGGGACGCGGGACCGGTCGCGGCATCCACTCCCCCGGCGCGGAGACCTGGTGGGCGGCGCGCTCGGTGGTGGTCTCCAGGCGTTCGCGCCGTCCGGGCGCCTCGGGCGGGGCATGCGGGGCCTCCGGCTCCGCGACGGGGGCCGCGGTCCTCGCGGCATCGGCCCGACGGGCGGTCTCCCGTTCGGCGCGCTCCTGGCGGGCACGGGTCGCGGTGCGGGTGGTGCGGGCGCGGCGCTCGAGCTCGGCGCGGCGCAGGCCGACGAGGTACGCGGCGAGGCCGGCGACCCCGATCAGCGGCACCCACCCGGCGATGACCTGCGCGAGAGCGAGACCGATCAGGGCGAGGGTGACCCCGGCCAGCAGCGCGAGCACGGCTCGCATCACCCGGCGCGAACGCGCCCTCTCCTCCAGGACGTCGATGCGGGCGCCGGGGACGGCGTCGAAGCGGGGGCGGCTGGTGGGATCGGCGGGTCGCAGCAACAGGCGGTCCTGGGACATGGCGGCATTCACCTCACGGGAGGAGCGGCGGGTGTGGACGGCCTCGGACAGGTCCCGGGCCTCCGAGGTCATCTCGGTGAGCTCGGTGGTGCGGGCACGGCCCATCACGTCGCGTCGGCGCGCGGTGCGCGGCAGGGCGTAGGCCACCCACAGCAGCAGCAAGAGGCCGAAGAGGACGGCTCCGAGGTTGATCGACTCCACACCGCTACAGTAATGACAGCGATGTGACTTCCCTGGTCATCCCGTGGGCGTGTCGGACGGGAACTCGCGATGAAGCCGTGCGAGCACCCCGTGGCCGTCCGCGCCCGTGGTGACCTCCTCGGCGGTGAGCGCGAACACCAGGTGGTCCCGCCACGCGCCGTCGACATGGATCGCCGAGCGGCGCAGCCCCTCGGGACGCAGGTGGAGCTTCTCCACCACGCGCAGGCTCGCCGTGTTCTCCGGGCGCACCGTGACCTCGATGCGGTGCAGCCCGAGCTCGGCGAAGAGGTGATCGATCATCAGCGCTGTCGCGCGGGGGACCAGACCGGCCCCGGCCCGCTCGCGGTCGATCCAGTACCCCAGCACCGTCGAGCGCAGCGCGCCGTACTGGATCGGTCCGGCCGTGATCTGCCCCGCGAGGCGACCGCCGGCGGTGATCGCCAGCGGCAGGTACCAGCCGAGCCGGGCTTGTCGGTCGTTCCACCGACGCAGCGCGGTGAACGGCAGCTGGCGGGCGGCACGCTCGGGATCGGTCGCATCCCACGGTCGCAGCCAGGCACGGTTGCGCTCCCGCAGGCGGTCGAACTCGGGGCGGTCCCGCCGTCGCAGGGGCCGCAGCACGAGCTCCTCGTCGCGCAGGGTGAGCGGCCAGACGTGAACCATCGCGCCATCGTAGACGGACTCCTGATCCCGGGCGTGCGCAGGCGCTCCGGCAAGAAGCCCGGTGTGGGAGCCCGGTGTGGGAGCCCGGTGTGGGAGCCTGGTGTGGGAGCCTGGGGGCATGGACACCGAGGCGATGGCGGCTCGCAAGAAGCAGCTGCGCACAGAGCTGCGGGCCCGGCGTTCCCGGGCCTACGGGGGCGAGGCGGGCAGCGCGCGTCGGGCCTGGGAGGCACTGCAGCTCCTCGACCATGCCGCCCCGCTGCTCGCGCAGGTGCGCGAAGCAGTCCTCTCGGTGGCGGAGGAGGGCGACGGGGGCAGGGCGCCGCTGGTGGCGGCGTACCACCCCTCGTCTCTCGAGGCCGACGTCATGCCCCTGGTCGACGAGCTCGTCGCGCTCGGGGCCCGGCTGATCTTCCCCGCCTCCGCGGGGCGCCGGCTCGAGTGGATCACCTGGGACGGCCACTCCCCCTTCCTCCCGTCCCCGGGACGGGGCTTCGGCCCAGAGCCCGACGGGGAGCGTCTGGGCCCCGATGCGCTCGCCGACGCGTTCCTCGTGCTGACCCCGGCGGTGGCGGTGGATCGCTCCGGGACCCGGATCGGGCACGGCGCCGGGTACTACGACCGGGCGCTCGCGGCGTCGGGCACGGACACCCGGGTGGTCACGGTGATCCATCCCGACGAGCTGCTGGAGGCGGGCAGCCTGCCCCGTGGGGAGCACGACGTGCCGATCCCCACCGTCCTCACGGCCGACGGGCTCGTCCGCTTGGTCACGCTCGAGGGCTCCTGAGCCCCGGAACCCGGCTCCCGGACGTAGAATCGCTCCGGTCGCCGCGCCAGCGGTCGCTGAGAGAAGATCCCGGAGGATGCCTCGTGCCCACCTATGTCTACGCCTGCAAGAGCTGCGGGCACCGGTTCGAGCAGTACCAGAGCTTCAGCGAGGACTCGCTGGTGACCTGCCCCGAGTGCGCGCAGGATGCACTGCGGAAGGTCTTCGATTCGGTGGGCATCGTCTTCAAGGGATCTGGTTTCTACTCCACCGACTCCGCGAACTCCGCGGCGTCCTCGCAGTCCTCCTCGGGCTCGTCCAGCAGCGACTCCTCGTCCTCGGACGGCCCCTCCGCGGCTTCCGACGGTGCGTCCTCGTCCAGCTCGTCCTCGTCCAGCTCCTCCTCGGACGGCGCGGCGAGCGGCGGCTCGGGCACGTCCGGGTCCTCTGCCGGCGGCTCCTCCCCGAGCGCGCAGCCGGCGGCCGCAGCAGCCTCCTCCTGATCCTTCCTCCCCAGCGTCCCGTCGTCCACAGCACAGCCGCACGGCGGGCTGGAGGGCGCGGTGCCCTCTAGGTTCGGGGCATGCTCACCCGGATCCGCGCATCCCTCCCCGCCTGGCGGCGTGCCCTGCGGCGCCGCCGCCGCACACTGCTCGTGCTCGCCCTCGCCCTGACCCTGGCCCTGATCGTCCCTTCTCTGCTGCCGCCGAGCACGCGCGGCGTCCCGGTGGTGGCCGCGGCGGACGACCTGCCGGCCGGGACGGTCCTGACCGACCAGCACCTGCGCACGGTGCGGGTCGCCACCGAGCTCGTCCCGGCGGGGAGCTCGAGCACGCCGAAGCAGCTCGTGGGCCGCGAGATCGCGCTCGACATCCCGGCCCGCACCCCACTGCTGCCCGGCCTGCTCATCGGGGACGGCGCCGCGGCGGTCCCCGAGGGTTCCGCGCTGATGGCGCTGCCCGTGCCGGCGGTGCTGGTGCCGCGTCTGGTCCCTGGCGCACATCTCGACGTCCTCACCTCGGGCCCCGACCCCGCCTCCGTCGCCGCGGTCCCCGCCGTCGTCGTCGAGCTCCCGGACGCCGGTGGCACCGAGGACGTGCTCGGGCAGGGCACGACCGGGGCGGCGCAGGTGCTGGTCTCTGTCGAGCGGCCCCGCGCCCGAGAAGTGGCTCACGCCATGCGGGAAGGATGGGTCTCGGTCTCGATCGTCGGCTACAGTCCCGAGGTGTCGCCTCGGTGACATGATCCCGATCCCAGATCCCAGTAAGGATGACCCATGAAGGGTTTCAAGGACTTCATCATGCAGGGCAACGTCATCGACCTCGCGGTCGGTCTCGTCATCGGCTCCGCGTTCACCGCGCTGATCGGGGCCTTCGTGGACAACTTGATCCAGCCCATCATCAATGTCTTCGGCGGCGGCAACGTCCATGGCCTCGCGTTCCTGATCACCAACGAGTCGACGCGGGTCGACGTCGGGGCGATCCTCTCCGCGGTCATCGCCTTCCTCATCACGGCAGCCGTCGTGTACTTCGTGTTCGTGCTGCCGATCTCCAAGGCTCGCGCCCTGGACCGCAAGCGTCGCGGGCTCCCGGAGGAGGAGGAGACCCCTCTGTCCGAGGACATCCTGCTGCTCACCGAGATCCGCGACCTGCTGTCGTCGCAGCGCGACCCGTCCTCCGACCGGCAGGCAGGGCCGCAGGCCTGACCGACGGACCAGGGGCCACGGCGCCTCACTCCCTCGACGCGGGACGGGACCGAGCGGTCCCGTCCCGCGTCGCTCATGGACCCCTGAGGACCGACGACCGGACCGACCTCGCCGACCGGACCGACCAGAACGACCAGAACGACCCGAACGACCACGCCGACGACACCATGGTCGACGCGGTGATCGACTGGTTCGGCGTCCAGGGCCGCGACCTCCCTTGGCGACGCCCGGACACCTCGCCCTGGGCGATCCTCGTCTCCGAGGTCATGCTGCAGCAGACCCCGGTGGTCCGGGTCCTCCCGCGTTGGCTCGACTGGATGGGGCACTGGCCCACGCCGGCCGACCTCGCGGATGCCCCGACGGCTGAGGTATTGCGGCGCTGGGACCGGCTCGGTTATCCGCGCCGGGCTCTCCGCCTGCAGGAGTGCGCGCGCGCCATCGTCCGCGAGCACGGCGGCGCCGTCCCCCGCGGCATCGAAGCCCTGCGCTCCCTGCCCGGTATCGGCGAGTACACCGCCGCCGCCGTCACCGCCTTCGCGCACCACGGGCGCGCGGTGGTGGCCGACACCAACATCCGCCGGGTGCTGGCCCGCTCCGTGCGCGGGACCGCACTGCCCGATGCGTCGTACTCCGCGGCCGAACGCGCCCTGGCCACCCGGAGTCTGCCGACCGGCCGTGAACGCTCCGTCGCCTGGAATCAGGCGGTGATGGAGCTGGGCGCCCTCGTGTGCACGGCGCGCTCGCCCCAGTGCCAGCGGTGCCCGCTGGCCGGGGCCGGGTGCACCTGGTACGCGGCGGGACGACCCGCTGCTGCCGAGGACGGTCGACGCCGGCAGCGTTTCGAGGGGACCGACCGGCAGATGCGCGGGAAGATCATGGCGGTGCTGCGACGCGAGGGCGAGGCGGCCCCCGCCGATCTGCTCGCCCTGGACCCGTCGGATCCGACCCGGGTGGAGCGCTGCACCGCGTCCTTGCTCCGGGACGGGCTCGCAGCGCGCGCCGGGGAGCGGCTTCGCCTGCCCTGAACGGGCTGCCGCGCGCCGGCTCGGCCGTTCCTCGGCCGCCGCAGCCGTCCCGCGGCCGGTGGAGTCCTCGCCGGCCGGCGGAGACTTCCCCCGAGCTGGCGGATCCCGTCACCCGTCTCCGTCGAGCGCCCTGATCATCCGGGTGTTGCCGAGGGTGTTGGGCTTGACGCGGGCGAGATCGAGGAATTCCGCGATGCCTTCGTCCGGAGACCGCAGCAGCTGGTTGTAGACCTCCGGGTCGACCTCGTCGGCCATCACCTCGAACCCGTGGCGGGAGAAGAACTCGACCTCGAAGGTCAGGCAGAACACTCGGCTGAGCCCGAGCTGGACCGCCCGCTGAAGCAGGGAGGCCAGCATCCGGTGCCCCAGCCCGGTGCCGCGCTGGTCGTCGGCGACGGCGAGAGTGCGCACCTCGGCGAGGTCCTCCCACATGACGTGGAGGGCACCGCAGCCCACGACCGTCCCGTCGTCATCGATGGCGACGAGGAACTCCTGGACCGCTTCGTAGTAGGAGACCATGTCCTTGCCCAGCAGGATGCCGGTGTGGGTCATCGGCTCGACGAGCCGGTTGATGCCGCGGACGTCGGCCGGCAGGGCCGGGCGGATGGTGGGGATCATGCCGGGCTGTCCTGTCCCTGGGACGCCAGGGGCGTCGCCCCCTGATCGCTGTCGATGTCCTGGTCGTCCCGCGGATCGGCGAGCTCGTGGTGACCGTCCTGGCCGGTCCGCCCCCGGTCCTCCAGCTGCTCCCCGTCCTGTTCCTGGCCACCCGGGTGCGCCTCGTCCCGCTCAGCGGCGGGCTCCTCCGCGGTGTCCGTGATGCCCAGTCGGTCCTCGACGATCTCGCCGCGGCGCTCGGCCCGACGGTCCAGGACCCGGTGCATGACCGCGATCAGCCGCTCCACGATGAGGGCCAGCACGACGGCCGCGATCAGGGCGACCGTGATCGCGAGCAGATGGTGCTCGCCGAACCAGGCTCCGGCGACAGCACCGATGGCGCAGGAGTAGACGGCCCACACGAAGGTGGACAGCAGCGAGCGCGGCCAGAACTCCTTGTGGGGGTAGTGCACGGCACCCGCGACCAGGTTCACCGCCGTGCGGCCGAAGGGGATGTAGCGGGCGGTCATGAGGAACAGCAGGGCGCGGCGCTGCAGTCCGCGATCGGCCGCTTCGACGGCGCGGCGTCCCTTGCCCTCGCGCAGGAACCTGAATCGTTCCCACCCGATCTTGCTGCCCAGCCAGTAGCCCAGGTTGTCCCCGGTCCAGGCACCCATCCAGGCGGCGAAGCCGATCAGGAGGATCAGGGGGCGCCCCGAGGAGGACCACAGGGAGGACAGGGTGACGATGGTCGATTCGCTCGGCACCGTCGGGAAGAAGCCGTCGAAGGCCGCGAAGGCGTAGACGACCAGGTAGATCCACCAGGCATCGGCGACGCCCATGATCCAGCCCTCGATCTGACCGGTCAGGGACAGCAGCCAGTCGATGGATCCGCCCATGCGTCCTCTCCTCCGATTCCTCGGTGTCCGGGCCGGGGTCGACACCGGACCGGTGACACGTCGATGCGCTCACCGGCGTCGCGCCCGCGAGAGCCCGTGACCGGCCCTTCGGGACGGATCGCCCACGACCGGCGCACGGTTCCGCCCCGAAGGGGACGAGCCGGCCCCGCCGAGCAGACGGGACCGGCTCGTACCGATCAGGAGGCGCTGGCCTCCGCGCTGTCCGTGTCCGGAGCGGCTGAGCCGTCCGGGCGGGTCATCTCGTCGGCCCGAGCCTGCGTCATCGATTCGACATCGACCGTCTCCGTGATCGACTCGAGCTCACCGCTCTCGCCGCGTCGACCGAAGGTCAGCTCGCCGAGCAGACCCTCGCCCTCCGCGTCGACGATGATCGTATCGCCCACGTGGACCTGCCCGAACAGAATCTTCTCAGACAGGACGTCCTCGATGTCGCGCTGGATGGTGCGACGCAGGGGGCGGGCACCGAGCACCGGGTCGTACCCCTTCTCCGCCAGCAGGACCTTCGCCCCGTGCGTGAGCTCGATCGTCATGTCCTTCTCGGTCAGACGCGCCTCCAGCTTGCCGATCATGAGATCGACGATCCTGACGATCTCCTCGCGCGAGAGCTGCGGGAAGACCACCGTGTCGTCGACACGGTTGAGGAACTCCGGCTTGAAGTGCTGCTTGAGCTCCTCGTGGACCTTGGCCTTCATCCGGTCGTAGTCGCTGTTCAGATCGCCGCCCGCGGTGAAGCCCAGGGAGACGCCCTTGGCGATGTCCCGGGTGCCGAGGTTGGTGGTCATGATGATCACGGTGTTCTTGAAGTCGACGATGCGACCCTGCGAATCCGTGAGCCGCCCGTCCTCGAGGATCTGCAGCAGCGAGTTGAAGATGTCCACATGGGCCTTCTCCACCTCGTCGAACAGCACCACGGAGAACGGCTTGCGACGCACCTTCTCGGTGAGCTGGCCGCCCTCGTCGTAGCCGACGTAACCGGGGGGCGAGCCGAACAGCCGCGAGGCCGTGTGCTTCTCACCGAACTCGGACATGTCCAGCTGGATGAGGGACTCGTCGTCACCGAAGAGGAACTCCGCGAGCGCCTTGGCCAGCTCGGTCTTGCCGACGCCGGTCGACCCGGCGAAGATGAACGAGCCGCCGGGACGCTTGGGGTCCTTGAGCCCGGCACGGGTGCGGCGGATCGCCTGGGACAGGGCCTTGATGGCCTCGTCCTGGCCGATGACCCGCTTGTGCAGCTCGTCCTCCATGTGGAGCAGACGCGAGGACTCCTCCTCGGTGAGCTTGACGATCGGGATGCCGGTCGAGGCGGCGAGCACCTCGGCGACCACCTCTTCGGAGACCGTGGTCACGGCATCGGTCTCGCCGTGGCGCCAGGCCTTCTCCTTGTCGTCGCGCTCGGACTTCAGCTGCTGCTCCTCGTCGCGCAGGGAGGCGGCGAGCTCGAAGTCCTGGCCGTCGATCGCCTCCTCCTTCTTCGTGCGCGCCGTCTCGATCTTGGCGTCGAACTCCTTGAGCTCGGGCGGTGCGGTGAGACGGCGGATGCGCAGCCGGGCACCGGCCTCGTCGATCAGGTCGATCGCCTTGTCCGGCAGGAAGCGGTCGTTGACGTAACGGTCGGCGAGGTTCGCGGCGGCCACCAGTGCGGCATCGGTGATGGTCACGCGGTGGTGCGCCTCGTACTTGTCGCGCAGCCCCTTGAGGATCTCGACCGTCAGCGCCACCGAGGGCTGATCCACCTGGATCGGCTGGAAACGGCGCTCGAGAGCGGCGTCCTTCTCGATGTGCTTGCGGTACTCCTCCAGAGTGGTCGCCCCGATGGTCTGCAGCTCGCCGCGGGCCAGCATCGGCTTGAGGATGCTGGCGGCGTCGATCGCTCCCTCGGCGGCGCCCGCCCCGACGAGGGTGTGGATCTCGTCGATGAACAGGATGATGTCCCCGCGGGTGCGGATCTCCTTGAGCACCTTCTTCAGGCGCTCCTCGAAGTCACCGCGGTAGCGGGAGCCGGCGACCAGCGACCCGAGGTCCAAGGTGTAGAGCTGCTTGTCCTTGAGCGTCTCGGGGACGTCGCCGGCCGTGATGGCCTGCGCCAGCCCCTCGACGACCGCCGTCTTGCCGACGCCGGGCTCGCCGATCAGCACCGGGTTGTTCTTGGTGCGGCGCGAGAGCACCTGCATCACCCGCTCGGCCTCGTGGTCCCGGCCGATGACCGGGTCGAGCTTGCCCTCGCGGGCGGCCTGGGTGAGATTGCGGCCGAACTGGTCCAGCACCAACGAGCCGGAGGGCTGGCCCTCGGAGGGGCCGCCGGCGGTGGCCGGCTCCTTGCCCTGGTAGCCCTGCAGGCGCTCGATGACCTCCTGGCGGACGGCCGACGGCTCGGCCTTGAGGCGGGAGAGCACCTTGACGGCGGTGCCCTCTCCCTCGCGCAGCAGGCCGAGCAGGATGTGCTCGGTGCCGATGTAGTTGTGGCCCAGCTGCAGCGCCTCGCGCAGGGACAGCTCGAGGACCTTCTTCGCACGGGGCGTGAAGGGGATGTGGCCGCTGGGGGTCTGATTGCCCTCGCCGATGATGTCGCGCACCTGCTCGCGCACGGCCTCGAGCGTCACGCCGAGGGCCTCGAGAGCCTTCGCGCCGACGCCTTCGGCCTCGTGGATGAGCCCCAGCAGGATGTGCTCGGTGCCGATGTAGTTGTGGTTCAGCAGTCGTGCTTCGTCCTGTGCCAGGACGACGACGCGACGGGCGCGATCGGTGAAGCGTTCGAACATGGTCCTCCCCCGTCCGGTGGTGATGTTGGCTCGACACTACGCGTGTTCGACGCGGATTCCCCGCCTGTTCGCCGCGGGCGTGACCGAGCGTGCGAGGTCCGCAGGCATGGGCGCCGCGAGGGGGCCACGAGACGGGCGGTGGGACCGGTTCGGACCCGGACACGGGAGATCGGCGGTTCCGCGCCCGGTGCGCGGGACAAGTGAACTAGCATCGATCATGTGATGACCGGCATCTTCGCCGGCCCAGCGAGGAGTAGGACGCCATGCCAGCACCGCATGCCGTGACGGATCGCGCGATCGACGCGATCAAGCAGATGATCATCGACGGCGAGCTCGGCCCGGCCGACCGCCTGCCGCCGGAGAAGGAGCTCTCCGAGCGGATCGGCGTGAGCCGCAACTCGCTGCGCGAGGCCGTCAAGGCCCTGTCCGTGATCCGCGTGCTGGACGTGCGCCAGGGCGATGGCACCTATGTCACGTCCCTCGCCCCGAGCCTGCTGGTCGAGTCGCTCGGCTTCATCCTCGATCTCCACCACGGCTCCGGGGAGGAGCAGATCCTCGAGGTGCGCCGGCTGCTGGAGCCCACGGCGGTGGAGCAGGCCTGCCCCCGTCTGGGCGAGCACGACTTCGAGCGTCTCGAGCAGCTGATGGTCGACCTCTCCGAGCATTCCAGCGTCGAGGAGCTGGTGCAGGCGGACATCGACTTCCATCAGCTGATCACCAGTCGCTGCCCCAACGCCTACCTCTCCTCGATGCTCGAGGGCCTCGCCAGCGCGACGGCGCGGGCGCGGGTCTGGCGAGGGCTCACCGAGAACGCCGCCGTGGACTCCACCCTGGCCGAGCATCGCCGCATCCTCGACGCGCTGCGCCAGGGGCGAGGGGACCTGGCCCGGGTGCACGCCGCCGCACACATCGGGGGCGTCGAGAGCTGGATCCTCAAGGGAGCCGGCCTCGACTGAGCCTCACTCGGCCGGGCGCCGGTACACGCGCTGCGCCGTGCCGCGGTGGATCTGAGCACGATCGGTGGCGGGCAGCTCCTCCAGCAGTGCGATCAGACCGCTGGTCCCGGAGGTGAGGTCGAAGGCGGTCGGGGCGATCGGCCAGTCGCTGCCGAACATCAGCCGACCGGGTCCGAACAGTTCCCCGGCCAGATCCACGGCGCGGCGCAGGTCCGTCGCGGCCGCGTACCCCGCGCCGCTGGTGGCGAGCCCGGACAGCTTCGCGATGCTGGTTCCGAGACCCGCGAACTCGCGCAGGGAGCGTTCCCACTCCCCCATCGCCGCGGCCTCGCCCAGCGGGGGCTTGCCGAGGTGGTCCAGCACCAGCACCAGGGAGTCGACCTCCGATCCCACGCGAACTGCCTGGTCCAGGTGCCGGGGGAAGGCATCGGGAACATCGAGCGGGAGGCCCCGGGCGGCCAGCAGGGCCAGGGACTCACGGACCTCCGGGCGGTCCAGGAACCCCCGGTCGGGCTCGTCGTGGATCAGATGGCGCACCCCGACGACGTGCCGCATCGCCGTGGCATCGTCCAGCAGCTCCGCGGTGCGGGCGGGATCGGCCAGCGGCAGCCAGGCGACCACGTCGGCCCGGCGCACCGGACCGGGGCCGGCCTCGATCCGGGCCGCGGCCCGCTGCATCGCGGCGGTGTCGGCGTGGGTGTCATCGGCCTGCACCAGGACCACGCGCTGGACGCCGAGCGCCGCGTGCTGGGGCGCGACCTCCTCCCAACGGGCATCGCGGCGCAGGGCCTCCGCAGCCCCGCCGAGCCAGCGGTAGCCTCCCCCGCTGAGGTCCCACAGGTGCAGGTGGGCATCGGTGGTCCCCTCAGGCATCGATCTGCTCCCAGAGCTCCTCGGGAATCGTGCGGGCCACCCGCTCCAGGTTCTGCCGCACCTGGTCCGCGGTGCGCATGCCGAGGACCACCGAGGAGACCGCCTCGTGGCGCAGCGGGTAGCGGAGAGCGAGATCCGGCAGCTGGACCCCGTGCTCGGCGGCGAGCGCGGCGAGATGCCGGGCACGCTGCAGGAGCTCGACCGGCGCGGCACCGTACTCGTACTTCGCGTCGTCGGGCACCTCGGGCCGGGAGAGGATCCCGGAGTTGAACACGGAGACCGCGACCACCTCCACCCCGTGCTCGAGGCAGGCCGGCAGCAGCTCCGCGGCGGCGGGCTGCTCGAGCAGCGTGTAGCGCCCGGACAGCATGATCACGTCGAGCAGCCCGGTGCGCACGGCGCGCAGCAGGACGTCGACGTCCTTGGACCCGACTCCGACGTGGCTGATCAGCCCCTCCTCGCGCATCGCGGCGAGGGTCGGCAGCGCCTCGGCGAAGGCCTGTTCGGTGGGGCTCTCCTCGGGGTCGTGGAGGTAGAGCACGTCGACCCGGTCCAGCCCCAGCCGCTCCAGGGATTCGGCGTGGCTGCGGCGGATCCCGGCCTCGCTCATGTCCCACACCCGCCGATGGGAGTTCGGGACCGCGAACCCGTGGGCCATGTCGTCCCCGTCGCCGGGGCCGGGCACCAGCAGGCGCCCCACCTTGGTCGAGAGCAGGTAGTCCTCGCGGGGGTAGGAGGCCAGCAGGGCGCCGAGCCGGCGCTCGCTGGTGCCGATCCCGTAGTGCGGTGCCGTGTCGAACAGGCGGACACCTTCGTCCCAGGCGGCGTCGACGGCGCCGCGCGCCTCCTCGTCGGTGGTGACCCGGTAGAGGTTTCCGAGCTGGGCGGCGCCGAAGCCGAGAGCGGGCAGGGGCGCCCGCTCCGCAGCGGCGGCCGCGCTCAGGAGCCCGCTCCGCTCGCTCCGGTCTCCAGCCAGACCTCGATCACCGGCAGCAGCACGTCGGGCCGCATGATCGGGACGGTGAAGGTCACGGTGTCGTCGCTGATGCCGCCGACGGTGGTATGACTGCCCTTCTGCGCCGGGTCGATGGTCGAGAAGGCGATCTCCGATCCGTCGTTCAGCAGGCGAGCGAAGCGGACCGACCCGGCCAGGCCGCGCACGTGCAGATGCGACATCGGCCAGGAGGTGAGATGGATGTACAGATGGTCTCCGCGCTGGGTCAGCAGGGTCCCTGGCGGAGCGAGGATGCCGAGGGCAGGGTCGACCGCACCGGCGCCATGGACCGACGCCTCGTGCAGCTGCATCCACTCCCCGATCTCCGCGAGCGAGTCCGTGTCCTCGCGCCGCAGCCCGCCACGGCCGTCGGGTCCGATGTTCAACAGCATGTTCCCGCCCTTCCCGACGGTATCCACCAGCATCCGCAGCAGCAGATCGGGCGACTTGAACTCGAGATTGTCGCGGTCGTAGCCCCATGAACCGTTGGTGGTCTGGCAGGCCTCCCAGCGCACCGTCTCGCCGGCGTCGTCCCGCATAGGCTCGGCCGGCTGGTACTGCTCAGGGGTGACGAGGTCACCCGGAATCCCGAGGCGGTCGTTGACCACGCAGCCAGGCTGGAGCTCGCGCACCATGGCCAGCAGACGCTCGGAGTCCCAGTCCTCGGGCCCCTTGCCGTTCCCACCCGGGTAGGTGAAGTCGAAGAAGAGGTAGTCCACCTCGCCGTACCCGGTCAAGAGCTCGCGGACCTGGCCGTGGAGGTACTCGCGGTACCGGGCGATGTCACGGCCCCGGTCGAGCTCCTCGCGATCCTCGCGATCGCGCAGAGGATGCAGGCGATCGATCGGGAAGTCGGGATGGTGCCAGTCGATCACCGAGTGGTAGAACCCGACCCGCACTCCTTCCTCCCGAAGAGCGTCGACGAACTCCCGCACCAGATCGCGACCGCAGGCGTGCTGGGAGGTGTAGTCGCTCAGTGCGCTGTCGAACAGGCAGAAGCCCTCGTGGTGCTTGGTGGTCAGCACCGCGTAGCGCATCCCGGCCTCCCGCGCGATGCGCGCGATCCGGCGGGCGTCGAAGCGGTCCGGGTCGAACAGCTCGGCGTAGCGCTCGTAGTCTTCGGGACTGCGCCGTTCACGGGTCATGATCCACTCGTGCCGAGCAGGGATCGCGTAGAGCCCGAAGTGGACGAACAGACCGAAGCGGGCGTCGTCGAACCAGGCGAGCGCATCGGCAGGCGAGGTGTCGCAGCGGGCGTGGGTGGATTCAGGCGACAGGGACATGACTCTCCTCCGTCCAGACCGGTCCGGTCGGGTACAGGTGCGACTCGACAGTGGATGGATGCATGCGGGCTCCGGATCCCGCTGCCAGCGGCGCCTCGTACGCACCGTCGACGATGGACACCGGGTCCTCGAAGTGCTCGTGCAAGTGGTCGACGTACTCGATGTAGCGGTGACCGTGTTCGCCGCTCACCGCGGCGGCATCGAAGAAGGCGTAGTGCTGAACCAGCTCGCACAGCCCGACCCCACCGGCGTGCGGACATACCGGCACGGAGAACTTGGCGGCCAGCAGCATGATGGCGATGTTCTCGTTGACGCCCCCGACGCGCGCAGCGTCGAGCTGAAACACGTCGATCGCCTCCGCCTGCATCAACTGCTTGGCGACGATCCTGTTCTGCACCTGCTCACCGGTGGCGACCGGCAGGGGCGCGACCGCCCGTCGGATCGCCGCGTGAGCGAGAACGTCGTCGGGACTGGTCGGCTCCTCGATCCAGGCGGGGCGGTAAGGGGCGAGCCGGCCCAGCCACTGCACTGCTTCGGCGACGTCCCACCGCTGATTGGCATCGATCGCGATGGGGAAGTCCGCTCCCAGAACGTCGCGTGCGACCGCCATCCGACGCACATCGTCCTCGACGGAGCCACCGACCTTGAGCTTGACCATCTCGAAGCCTTCGGCACGGGCTTCGCGCAGCAGGTGGGCGAGCTTCCCATCGCTGTACCCGAGCCATCCGGGCGTCGTGGTGTACGCCGGGATGCCGCTCTTCTGCAGTGTCGCGATGCGCCCGGCTTTGCCGGGCTCGGCACGGCGCAGGATCTCCAGGGCCTCCTCACGGGTGAGGGCGTCGGTGAGATACCGGAAGTCCACCAGCTCGACGACCTGTTCGGGCGTGAGCTCGGCCAGCAGCAGCCACAGCGGCTTGTCCTCGCGGCGTGCCCGCAGATCCCAGGCCGCGTTGACCAGTGCTCCGATCGCCATGTGCATGACCCCCTTCTCGGGGCCCAGCCACCGCAGTTGGGAGTCCCCGATCAGCGCACGGGAGAACCCGCCGAGATCGGCGAGCAGGGTGTCCACGTCACGGTCGAGCACATGGAGGGACAGCGCCTCGATCGCCGCCGCCTGCACATCGTTGCCGCGACCGATGGTGAAGACCAGTCCGTAGCCCGCTTCCCCGTCGCTGGTGCGCAGCTCGACGTAGGCGGCCGAATAGTCGGGATCGGGATTCATCGCATCAGACCCGTCGAGTTCGCGAGAGGTCGGGAAGCGGACGTCGTGAACGGTGAGCGACGTGATCGTGGCCATGGGCACGCTCCTCCTGGGACAGGTCGTGCGCGGCCGATCCGGCATCGGCACAGACCTCGGATGTTCCGACGAGATTACGACACCTCGGACCTTTGATCAAGCGAGATGGCGCGGCAGAACATCGTGGCATCCGGTCGCGCCGTCGCCGCTCGGATCCCCTGAGAGGCGCGAATACACAGTGGGGGAACCCTTCGCCACGGGCGCATCGCAGGTTCAGCCGTCGGACAAGGCCGGTCGTCGACCGGCTGCGGCTTCACCCCCGAATCACCCCGCACCCTCAATGATCCGATCTATCCTTGCCGACACCTCCGATCTATGTCATATTCTCCGCACCATCCCCGACGAAGGAGTCACCGTGGACGCCAAGGACCACCAGGATCAGCCCGACGCTCCGCCCGCCCAGCCCGAACCCCTGGCGCGACGTGCCTTCCTCGGTCGCAGCGCGGCCGCCGGTGCCGCAGCCGTCACGGCGCCGCTCGTGCTGAGCGCCTGCGGGGGCGATGCCGACGCGGACGACGAGATCACGGGAGGTGAGGACTACCAGCCCGGCAGCGCGACCCTGAAATACGATCTCGCCCCGGAGATCGACGGAGTCAACTACCCCGAGGACTACGTCGGCCCGCGAGCGCGCGCGCTGGAACCCTTCGGTGACGGCGACACTGACTTCTCGGTGCTCAGCCAGGTCGATCCCGGGATGGATTTCGAGACCAACTACTACTCCCAGCACCTCGAGGAGACCACCGGCGTCAACGTCTCCTACCTCACGGTCCCGGCCGGCGAAGACGGAAAGACCAAGGTGAACGCCATCGTCGCCGGCGGTGACCTGCCCGATGCGATGATGGTCGGCCAGGACATCTTCAACCTCTCCGAGATCAGCATCTACGGCCAGCAGGGCCTGTTCCTGCCGCTGGACAGGCTGATCGACGAGAATGCCCCGCACATCCTGGACATGTTCGCGTCCTTCCCCGACATGCGCAAGCAGTACTCCTCCCCCGACGGCAGGCTCTACGCCGTCCCCTCGATGAACGACTGCTACCACTGCAAGGCCGCGAACGTCCGCACCTGGATCAACTCCGGCTGGCTGGAGGGTGTCGGCGCCGAGGCGCCGACGAGCATCACCGAGTACGAGGAGCTCATGGACGAGTTCCGGACCTACTCCGGTAAGCCCGAGGGCTCCGCCCTGACCACCGCCAGCGCCGAGACCATGCTCCAGCTGATGCAGTTCTTCCTGGGCTCCTTCCTCGAGATCCCGGAGATCAACCTGCGCCGAAACGGATCGACGGTCGAATGGGTCCAGGACGACCCCGCCTTCCGGGAGGGCATGATCTGGATCCAGAAGCAGTTCGCCGACGGCAACTTCGATCCCGGGATCCTCTCCAACACCCCCGAGCAGTACCAGAGCCTCGGCGACGCTTCCGGCGGCCCTGAGTTCGGCATCGCCTACGGCTACTCCACCTTCCACTTCGCGACCGCCTCGGATCCCTCCGATCCCGAGGACATCTCCCGGATCATGACGGTGATGGAACCGCTGGAGGGCCCGGGCGGCGTACGCAGCTGCCAGTGGGACCATTTCTCCTACGGCTACCCCAACTTCGTCATCACCCCGCAGTGCCCCGATCCGGTGCAGATGGTCCGCTGGGCGGATTACCAGTTCGAGCTCGGTCTGACGGTCTCCATCACCCGCGGGGAACAGGGCGCCGATTGGGACTGGGCCGACGAGGGCCAGACCGGCATAGACAGCCAGCAGGCCGTCTACACGGTGCTGAACCCCGGCGACGAGCTGAAGAACCGCACCTGGCGGGAGTGGGGCCCTCTGTACAAGTCGACGTCACAGCGCCACTCGGAAGCTCTCGACCCGGATTCCCCCTCGATCGAGCCGATCCTCTATGAGGGCACCAAGCTCGTCGAGCCCTTCGCCACCCCTGAGAAGATCGGCGTGCCCCCGCTGATCTACGACATGGAGCAGTCCGCCCAGACCGGAGAGATCATCCTCAATCTCGAGGACCATCTGAAGCAGACCATCGCGGACTTCGCCACCGGCCGCGCAGACGCCGCCGACGACGCCTCCTGGACCGCGTATCTCGACAAGGCCCGGGCCATCGGCGTCGATACGTACATCAGCATCGCCCAGGATGCGTACGACCAGCAGTACGGCTGAGCCATGACGCTGCTCCGATCCCATTCCCACCCCGAAGCGACGGCCCACAGCACCACTCCCGCCGCCGCACCCCCGTCACGCCGCAGGATCAAGGAGCCGCTCTCGGACCGGGTCCTGAACATCGTGATGACCGTGCTTCTGCTGCTGTTCACCACCACGATCATCTATCCCTTCGTCTACATCGTCAGCGCCTCCCTGTCCCAGCCGGCGGCGGTCACCTCCGGAGAGATGTGGCTATGGCCGGTCGGGTTCAGCTTCGACGCCTACGAAGCGATCCTCGACTACCCCGCGATCCCCCGCGGCTTCTTCAACTCGCTGCTGTACTCGACGGCGGCGATGACCCTGGGGACCGCGGTCACCATCGGTGGGGGGTACGCGCTCTCCCGCAGCGATCTGGTGGGTCGGAATGCCCTGACCATCGTCTTCGTGCTGACCATGATGTTCTCCGGGGGCATGATCCCCACCTACCTGGTGGTGCAGTCCCTGGGGATGCTCAACACCATCTGGGCGATGATCCTGCCGACCTGCGTGAGCGTCTGGCAGCTGATCGTGACCCGGACCTTCTTCCAGACCACGATCCCCCATGAGCTGCTGGAGTGCTCACGGATCGACGGTGCCAACGATCTGCGCTTCTTCGGGCAGATCGTGCTGCCCCTGTCCAAGCCGATCATCGCCGTGAACCTGCTGCTGTACGGCGTGGCCACGTGGAACGCGTACTTCAACGGGCTGATCTATCTCACCGATGAGTCGCTGTACCCGCTGCAGCTGGTGATGCGGAACATCCTGCTGGAGAACTCCTTCGACCCCTCCCAGATGGCCAATGCGGATCCGGAGCGGATCGCGGCCATGCAGAAGCTGGCCGACCAGCTGAAGTACGCATTGATCATCATCGCATCCGTTCCTCCGCTCATCGCCTACCCGTTCGTGCAGAAGCACTTCGTCAAGGGCATGATGATCGGTTCGCTGAAGGGCTGAGGCACCTATGAGCACAGACCAGGGAAACTTCGTCGACCAGCTGCGCGTCGACGACACCAAGAAATCTCGCAGGAAGATCACGCTCGAAGGACAGCGCAAGAAGTCGCTCGGGCGCCGCCTCGCTCACTCGTGGCAACTGTACCTGCTGGTCCTGCCAGCCGTGATCTGGGTCGCGATCTTCATGTACTGGCCGATGTACGGCATTCAGATCGCGTTCCGAGACTTCACCCCCGTCGGAGGACTCACCGGGTCCGAGTGGGTGGGGATGAAACACATCGAGCGCTTCGTGGAGAGCTACAATTTCTGGCCTCTGCTGCGCAACACGATCGTGCTGGCCTTCTACGAGCTGATCGCGGGCTTCCCCATCCCGATCCTTCTCGCGCTGGCGCTGAACGCGGTGCGCCAGAAGTACTTCTCGCGCGTCGTCCAGCTCATCACCTATGCGCCGAACTTCATTTCGGTCGTGGTGGTGGTCGGCATCCTGGTGATGCTGCTGGACCCCTCCAGCGGGATCTTCCCGCACGCGCTGAGCCTGCTCGGCATCGATCCGCCGGCGTTCCTCACCGATCCCGGCTGGTTCCGCCACACGTACGTCTGGTCCGGTATCTGGCAGACCGCCGGCTTCAGCGCGATCATCTACCTGGCGGCTCTGTCCTCGGTCCCGCCCGAGTTGCACGAAGCCGCGAAGGTCGACGGCGCCTCTCTGATGCGTCGGATGTGGCACATCGATCTGCCGGCGATCATCCCGATCGCCGTCGTGCTGATGATCCTCAATGTCGGCACGATCATGAGCGTCGGCTTCGAGAAGGTGCTGCTGCTGCAGAACCCTCTGAACCTCACCACCTCGCAGGTGATCGACACCTACGTCTACGAGGTCGGTCTGAAGAGCCCGATCCCGCAGTACAGCTACGCCACGGCGATCGGTCTCTTCCGCAGCATCATCAGCCTGCTCCTGCTGATCGCCGTGAACTTCCTGGCCAGGCGGACCACCAAGGCCGGACTCTTCTGAACCCACCTCGGATCATCGCGCCCCCCCCCCCTATTTTTTCCTCGCACGACGACGTCAGGAGATCATCATGACCCCACGACCCGAACCCACCACCGCGACCTCACCACTGCGTCGCCGCACCCTGCTGGCCGGCGCTTCCGCCCTGCCTCTCGGGGCCGCTCTCGCCAGCTGCTCCGGGGGCGACGCCGCCGGCCCGGCGACCGTGCCCCAGGTGGACTACGAGCAGGGCAGCGCCTCCCTCGAGGTCCAGCTCGGCCCCGAGATCGACGGAGTCCCCTACCCGGAAGGCTATGTCGGCCCGAAGGCGCGGGAGAGCGAGCCCTTCGGCGACGGCAGCACCGCCCTGTCGGTGATCACCCGCAGCGTGGCCAACTTCGAACCGGCGACAAACCTCTTCTCGAAGTATTTGGAGGAGAAGACTGGGGTGAAGATCGAGTACGGGACCGTGCCTCGCGGCGACGAGGGTGCCCCGAAGGTCAACGCCATCCTCGCCGGCGGGGAGCTGCCCGACGCGCTGATGCTGGGCCCGGAGTGGATGGGCGGCTTCACCAAGTCGGAGCTGTACGTCTACGGGCAGCAGGGGCTGTTCCTGGCCCTGGACGAGCTCATCGACCGCCTGGCTCCCGAGCTCCAGGAGGTCTTCGCCCAGAACCCGGACTTCCGCACGGCGTGGACCGCCCCGGACGGTGCGATGTACGCCTTCCCGTCACTGAACCAGTGCTATCACTGCAAGTCCTCCGCCTTCCGGACCTGGGTGCACACGCCGTCGATGGAGGCGGCCGGGTTCAGCGAGCAGCCCACGACGCTCGAGGAGTTCGAGCAGATGCTCACGGCGATGAAGGAGGCGGACCCCGAGATCCGGCCGATGTCGGGATGGAAGGACAACCTCCCGCTGCAGCTGCTGGGAGCCGCCCACCTCGATCTCGGCGTGAACCAGCTGCGCCGTGACGGGGACACGATCGTGTTCACGCCGACGGACCCTGCCATGCGGGATGTCTTCCGCGCCGCCGCCCGCCTGGTGCGCGGCGATCTCCTGGACCGCAATGCCTTCACCCAGACCAGCGAACAGCTGATCCGGCTCGGCATGGCTCGAGCAGGCAGCCGGATCGGGGTGTGCCAGGGCGTGTCCCAAGGCAACTTCGCGACCGTCGACTACACGGATCCCGAGGCGCGCTATCGCGAGTTCGCGCCGCTGCGTCCCTTCGCCGGCCCGGAGGGCGATCCCGTCATCGCCTGGGACGACCCGCCCGGTGCCGGATCGGTGGGCATGGTGATCCCGGCCGACAGTGCCGATCCGGAGACCCTGGTGCGCTGGGCCGACTTCCAGCTCGGGCTGCTGTCGACGCTGTCGATGCGACTGGGCCCGCAGGAGGACTTCTGGACCTGGGCGGCCGAGGGCGACATCGGGATCGACGAACGTCCTGCCCTGTACAAGAAGGTGCCCCAGCGCAAGGAGACCCGCAACGTCGGATGGGAGGAGCACGGAGTGTTCAACTTGGCGCTGGACGTGCGCCACGGTGAGGCGGTCGACGAGATGACCAGCTTCGAGCCGATGCTCTACCGCGCCGGAAAGCTGTACGAGGAGTTCCGGGCCGAACCCGAGGCGCTGTTCATCGCCCCGTTCTTCGATCAGGACCAAGCCGCACAGGTCGGCGAACTGCGCACCAACATCGACGCCGCCTACGTCCGCGGGGCGACCAGCATGTGCCTGGGCGAGCTCGACCCGGACTCCGACGCGGACTGGGAGTCCTACCTCACCTCTCTGTCCAACGCCGGCGTCGACCAGTACCTCCAGGTCCTCTCGGAGGCCGACACGAACCAGGCCTGAACGATCCTCGGTGACCCTCCCGCTCGCCCCGGAGCGAGGAGCCGAAGGCATCAGAGCGAGGGGCCGGTGCCCGAGAACGCCGGCTCCTCGCCGGCTCAGTCCACCGGTGCCGCCGACGATGCCCTGTTCGACTCGTCGAGCTGCGGGACCGGCGCCCCGCTGGCGTCGTGGACGCAGGCTGCCTCCAGCATCGCGCCGTCACCGACCAGCTCGACCAGGAGCGTGCGCGTGCTCAACGGGCGGGCCAGCCGGTGGATGCGTCGGACACCCACGGTGCCGCCCTCGGCAACCAGCTGCCCGTCGTCTGTGACGATCCGGTGGGAGGTGACCCGCTGGCCATCCTCGAGTCGTTCCCGCAGCTCGACATGGTCGAACCAGGTCCCGGCCGTCGCCGGCAGTTCCAGGCGCACGTGACCGTCCGACTCTGCCCGGACGGTCGCGGAGGTCGGCGCCCCGAACCGGGCGTCGAGGGCGGCCCGCAGCTCGCGGCAGCGTGCGGCGTCGTCCTCTCCGATGCGTCCGGTCCGGTCCGGCGGGACGTTCAGCAGGAGGTTCGCGCCCAAACCGATCGACCGGTCGTGGATCCCCAGCAGGTGAGCGAGCTCTTTGGGTGATTCCGCCTCCTGCCAGAACCAGCCGTTGCGCAGGGAGACGTCGCACTCCGGGGGCAGGTAACGGGCCGCGCCGAGATCAACCACGTCCGGGTCGTACTGGTTCAGGTCGGTCGAGCGGGTGACGTACTGGACCGGGTCCGAGGCGAGCCCGTCCTCGTTGCCGATCCAGCGGATGGTGGCCGGGCCCATGTTGAACACCATCGCCTGCGGCTGCAGCTCGGCGATGAGCGAGCCGATGCGGTCCCAGGCGTACTCGCGACCCGCCGAGCCAGCACCGTCGAACCACAGCTCATGCAGCTCGCCGTAGTTCGTGCACACCTCCCGCAGCTGGGCGAGGTAGAACTCGTCGTAGGCCTCGGGGTCCTCGTACTGCGGGGCATTGCGGTCCCAGGGCGAGAGATACAGTCCGAGCTTCATCTCGTACTTTCGGCAGGATGCAGCCAGCTCCCCCACCACGTCGCCCTCGCCACCGAGCCACGGGGAGGAGGCCACCGAGTAGTCGGTGGTCGCGGTGGGCCACAGGCAGAAGCCGTCATGATGCTTGGCGGTGAGGATCACGTACACGGCGCCGAGGTCCTTGGCGGTGCGCACCCACTGATCGGTATCGAGATCCGTCGGCGCGAAGAGGTCGGAGGGCACGGAACCGTTGCTCCACTCCTTCTGGGCGAAGGTGTTGATCCCGAAGTGGAAGAAGACGCCGAGACCATCCCTCTGCCATTGCAGCTGCTCAGGGGTGGGACGGAGGGGCTCAGGGTCGACGGCGATGCCGTGCGGAGCTGTTTCCATCCCTCCATCCCATCAAACATCGGGTGTCTGTGGCAAGAAGACATCGGGTGTCTTGTGGGGGCACGTGTAGCCTCAGCCCATGACGACTTCCCGCCCGTCCCGTGGGCCCGCCGAGGTACCCGTCTGGGTCACACGATTCAACGAGGCCGTGGACCAGGTCTGGCTGGTGCTGCGCGTGAACCTCGTCTGGTCCCTGCTCAGCCTCCTGGGTCTGGTCGTGCTGGGAATCGCACCGGCCAGCGTCGCCGCGGCCGATGCCTTCCGCGCCTCCCGATACGGAGCGAAGGTGAGGGTGTCGACGGTGATGTGGGAGAGCTGGCGACACCAGCTGGTCAGTGCGAACCTGCGACTTCTCCCCCTGATGGTGGTGCAGACCGGCTCCGCAGCGATGCTCTGGATCGTGCTCGGAGGAGCGGTTCCGAGCTCGGCGGCCACCATCGTCCTGGCCGGTCTCGCCGTGATCAGCGCCGCCTGGTCCACCGTCTCCGCCGCCGTCCTCGTCGCCGTGCCCCGGGTGCGCCGTCAGGACCTGCCGGTCTCCTGGCGCCTCGCTCTGCTGCTGCCCGGCACCCTGCCCGTGCACTTCATCGCCGTCGTCCTCGGGCTGGCCGCCTGGATCGCCGTATGCTCCCTGGTCTGGCCGGTCGGGCTCCTGGTGGGCGCCGCAACCGCGATCGAGGGTGCGACGGTGCTGCTGGGCCGGCGCATCGAACTGCTGCTGACGGACCTGGAGGCCCGCCGCGGCGTTGCCGGTTGAGCTCCGACGGCTCCGGTCCGGGCCATGCGGTCGAGCCGCCGGGACACGGGATACCCTGGACGGCAGACCACCCGGGGCTGCGCGAGGATCGCGCCCCACCCTCGGGCGCGCCCCGAGACAGCTGGAACGGAGAGACATGGCAGACCTGGATGTGACCCGTGCGGATGCGGTGCTGATCGGCGGCGGGGTCGCGAGCGCCACCCTGGCCGCGATGCTCACCGAACTCGAACCCGACTGGAACGTGGTGGTGCTCGAGAAGCTGGACGATCTCGGCCGGGAGTCCAGCCAAGGGTGGAACAACGCCGGCACCGGGCACAGCGCCCTGTGCGAGCTGAACTACACGCCGCAGGACGTCGACGGCTCGGTGAGCCCCGCCAAGGCGATCACCATCAACGAGCAGTTCCAGGTCTCGCGCCAGTTCTGGGCGCACCTGGTGGAGAACGACAAGATCGGCGACCCCTCCACCTTCATCCACCCGGTGCCGCACATGAGCTTCGTGCACGGCATCGAGAACGTGGACTACCTGCGCCGCCGGCACGAGGCGCTCACGGCGAACCCGCTGTTCGACCGTATGGAGTTCACCTCCGAGCATGCGCAGCTGAGCGACTGGGCCCCGCTGGTGACCGAGTCGCGGCCCGTCACCGAGACCATCGGTGCGACCCGCTCGCCCGACGGCACCGACGTCGACTTCGGCTCGCTGACCCATCAGCTGCTGCAGCACGCCGGCCGCGTGGGCACCACGGTCTCGACCGGCAGCGAGGTCATCGACCTGCGCCGGATGGGCAGCGACTGGGGCGTCATGGTCCGCGACACCTCCGACGACGAGGTCCGCGTGATCCGCGCCCCCTTCGTCTTCGTCGGGGCCGGCGGCGCCGCCCTGCCGCTGCTGCAGAAGTCCGGCATCGAGGAGATCCGCGGCTTCGGCGGGTTCCCGATCTCCGGCCAGTGGCTGCGCTGCACCGACGAGGACGTGATCGCCCGCCACGATGCGAAGGTCTACGGCAAGGCCGGCGTCGGCGCCCCGCCGATGAGCGTCCCCCACCTCGACACCCGGTACGTCGAGGGCCGCCGCTCGCTGATGTTCGGCCCCTACGCCGGCTGGTCCCCGAAGTTCCTCAAGTCCGGCAGCTACATGGACCTGTTCGCCTCGATGAAGCCCTCCAACATCACGCAGATGATGGCCGTCGCCCCTCCCAACCTCGATCTCATGGTCTACCTGGGCTCCCAGCTCGCCGCGACGCGTCGCCAGCGCTTCGAGGCGCTGCTGGAGTACATGCCCTCGGCGCAGATGGAGGACTGGGAGGAGGTCACCGCGGGCCAGCGCGTCCAGGTGATCGCCCCCGATGCCGACAAGCGCGGCGTGCTCCAGTTCGGCACCCAGGTGATCACCGCGGCCGACGGGTCGATCGGCGGCATGCTGGGTGCGTCCCCGGGTGCTTCGACCGCGACCAGCATCATGCTGAACCTCCTCGAGCGCATGTTCCCCGACCGCATCGAGGGCTGGCGCCCCGGCATCGCCCAGATGGTGCCGAGCTGGGGCACGCTTCTCTCGGACGATCCCGACGCCGCGCACCGCAGCCTCGCCGACACCGCCGCGGCACTGGGCCTCGAGCACCGCTGATCCACCCGGTGCGCCGGGAGCCACCCTCCCGGCGCTCGGGACGACCGCAGGAACCCCCAGGAAGAAGGATGTCGGATGCGCATCTCGCTGATGACCACGTGCTTGGTGGACGTGATGGCCCCGGACGTCGCCCGGGCCACCGTGACCGTGCTGGAGCGACTGGGCCATGAGGTCGTGTTCGACAAGCGCCAGACCTGCTGCGGGCAGATGCACACCAACACCGGCTACTACACGGAGGCGGCGCCGGTGGTGCGCAGCTTCGTGGACACCTTCGAGCCGTCCCTGGACTCGGTCGACGCGATCGTGATGCCCTCGGGGTCCTGCGCGGGCTGTGTGCGCGATCAGCACCGGCTGGTGGCCCGGCACGAAGGCGATGAGGAGCTCGAGCAGCGGGCTGCGGCGGTCTCGGCGAAGACCTACGAGCTCTCCGAGCTTCTGGTGGACGTGCTGAAGGTGTCCGACGTCGGGGCCTACTTCCCGCACAGCGTCACCTACCACCCCACCTGCCATTCGATGCGGGTGCTCAAGGTCGGTCCGCGACCGCTGAAGCTGCTGCGCGCGGTCGAGGGGCTCGAGATGAAGCGGCTGGAGGAGTCGGACACCTGCTGCGGCTTCGGGGGCACCTTCTCGGTCAAGAACGACGCCACCTCGGATGCGATGGTCACCGACAAGGCCGCGAACGTGGTCTCCTCCGGCGCGGAGTACGTGGTCGCCGGCGACGCCTCCTGCCTGATGAACATCGGCGGCAAGCTGCGCCGCACCGACGCTGCACCGCGCGCCATCCACCTCGCGCAGATCCTCGCCTCGACCCGGGAGGACCCCTTCGTCCCGGCCGAGACCATCCTGGGGAAGGCCTCATGACCATCCGTCCACTCTCTCCGACCGAGATCTGCGGTGTCGTTGCGACAGCGCTCGATGGCAACGACACCGCAGAAGTCAGCATCGGTCGACGAGCTGCGAGGAACGAACAGGAGGAGACGGCCGCATGAACACGATCGACCTCGGCATCCCGTCCGTCCGTCCCCAGCACGCCTCACCGTCCTCGAACCTGCGCGGATCGCGCTCCTTCCCCGAGGCGGCGAGGGACGAGCTGGACGATGCGACGCTGCGCGAGAACCTCCGCACGGCCACCGCCACCATCGGTTCCAAGCGTGCCTCGGCGGTGCGCGAGGTGCGCGACTGGCAGAAGCTGCGCGACGCCGGCAGCGCCCTGAAGTGGCAGGTCACCGATCATCTGCCGGAGCTGCTCGAACAGCTCGAGGAGTCGGTGACCGCCGCCGGTGGCGTGGTGCACTGGGCTCGCGATGCCGAGGAGGCCGGAGAGATCATCACCGGTCTCGCTCTCGAGCGCGGTGCCGAGGAGGTGCTCAAGGTCAAGTCGATGGCTACTCAGGAGATCGGCCTGAACGAGACGCTCGCCCACGCCGGGATCCGCGCCGTGGAGTCCGATCTCGCCGAGCTCATCGTGCAGCTGGCCGATGACACCCCCAGTCACATCCTGGTCCCGGCGATCCACCGCAATCGCGCCGAGATCCGGGAGATCTTCCTGGCGGCGATGCCCGATCTGGACGAGTCGATCACCGACGACCCGGCGGAGCTCGCCGAGGCCGCCCGTCGCTTCCTGCGCGAGAAGTTCCTGGACATGCCGGGATCGGTCGCGATCTCCGGGGCGAACTTCGCCGTCGCCGAGACCGGCACGATGGTGGTCGTGGAGTCCGAGGGCAATGGCCGCATGTGCCTCACGCTGCCCAAGACGCTCATCTCTGTGGTGGGGATCGAGAAGATCGTCCCCACCTTCGAGGACCTCGAGGTGTTCCTGCAGTTGTTGCCGCGCTCCTCGACCGGAGAGCGGATGAACCCCTACACCACCTTGTTCAGCGGGCTGACCGAGGGGGACGGTCCCGAGGAGTTCCATCTGGTGCTGCTGGACAACGGGCGCAGCGCGGTGCTGGAGGACCCCGAGGGGCGCAGCGCCCTGCACTGCATCCGCTGTTCCGCCTGCCTGAACGTGTGCCCCGTCTACGCCCGGACGGGAGGGCACGCCTACGGCTCGACCTACCCCGGCCCGATCGGCGCCATCCTCTCGCCCCAGATGACGGGGATGAACGGACCGGACGATCCGAGCACGTCCCTGCCCTACGCCTCGAGCCTCTGCGGTGCCTGCTACGACGTGTGCCCGGTCAAGATCGACATCCCCAAGATCCTGGTGCACCTGCGCGCCGAGGACGTCGACGGGCGTCGCGACACCCGCGGACAGTTCCGCGGGAGATGGGACGTCGCCATGAAGGGGGCGAGCACGCTGATGTCCTCCCCGGGCGCCTACGACAAGGCCGTGCGCTCGGCCGGGCCGCTGACCAAGCTCCTGCCCGGTACGAACATCGGCAAGCTGCCAGGCATCGTCCCCCTGGTGCCGGGGTGGACCGATCACCGCGATCTGCCCAAGCCGGGCCCCTCGTTCCGCAGCTGGTGGGACGCCCGGGAGAAGACCCGCTCCGACGACGCCGGCTCGGACGGCCCGCAGGGCGAGGAGCAGGCATGAACGACTGGGACGACCAGCGTCCTGCCCGCACCCCGGGGCTGAGCGCGAAGGACGAGATCCTGGCCCGGGTGCGCACGGCGCTGGCGGCGCCGCGCCGCGACCAGGTCACCGAGGCGGAGGACGTCCCCCGCACCTACCAGCGCGCCGACGGCAAGCCGGAGGTCACGACGGAGCCGGCGAAGATGCGCGACGTGCTGGTCCGACGCCTGGAGGACTACACCGCCGTCGTCCACCGCACGACGCCCGCCAAGCTCTCCGCGACCATCGCCGAGGCGCTCGGAGACGCCCGCAGCGTCATCGCATCGCCCGGGGTCCCCGCCTCGTGGACGGACGAGCTGGAGATCGCGGTGTCCCGGGACGACGGCAGCACCGGCCCCCGGGCCCTCGACCGGATCGACGCGGTCCTGACCGGCTGCCACACCGCGATCGCCGTGACCGGCACGATCGTCCTGCGCGGCGACGAGCTCGGGGGACGGCGAGCGATCTCACTGGTGCCGGACCGCCACGTGGTGGTGGTCGACGCTGAGCAGGTGGTCCTCGGCGTCCCCAAAGCGGTCGAGCGCATGGGCACCGACCCGGGAGCTCCCTGGACCATGATCTCCGGGCCGAGCGCCACCAGCGACATCGAGCTCAGCCGGGTCGAGGGCGTGCACGGCCCGCGTCGGCTCGAGGTGGTCCTGATCGAGCCCCCGGCCCCGCAGCAGGATCAGGACCAGCACCACGACGAGCAGCAGGTACAGGACCAGCACCACGATGAGCAGCACGATCTGACCGAGGCCCAGGAGAGGACAGCATGAGCACCAGCGCGAGCACCGAGGGGACGGACGTCGTCGGCGTCCGGGACCGCGGAGACCTGTACACCCTCGCCGCCGGGACCTACCGGGCGGAGGTCTCCACGGTCGGCGCGATCCTCGAGTCCCTCACCGTCGGGGGGCGGGACCTGCTGGTGCGCAATCCCGAGCAGGGACCGATGCAGTTCTACCGCGGCGCGGTCGTCGCGCCGTGGCCGAATCGGATCGGCGACGGGGCCTACACCTGGGACGGGCAGCGGATCCAGACGGCCCTGAACGAACCCGAGCGCGGGAACGCCCTGCACGGGCTGGTCTCCTTCCAGTCCTTCACCCCGGTCACGGTCGCCGAGGACACGATCGTGCTGCGCACCGAGCTGGTCCCCTCCCCCGGGTATCCCTTCCACCTGCTGCTGACCGTCCAGCACTCCCTGGACGCCGAGGACGGGCTCACCACCACGGTGACCGCCCGCAACCTCGGCGACCGGGACGCCCCGTACGGCGTGTGCCCACATCCGTATCTGGTGGCGGGGCCGGGGGCTCTGGATGCGTGGTCGCTGCAGGTCACCGCCGGGACGGTGCTCACCGTCACCGAGGATCGCCTGCTGCCGACAGGGACCGAGCCCGTCGCCCCCGGCAGCGCCTTCGACTTCCGCGAGCCCCGGGTCATCGGTGAGACGTTCATCGACCACGCCTTCACCGATCTGGGCCGGGACGAGGCCGGTCGGCTGTCGGTCACGGTGACCGCGCCCGGCGGCACCGGGGTGGCGCTCAGCGCCGGGCAGGAGTGCGGTTGGCTGCAGGTGCACACCGGAGACCGTCCGGAGCCGGAGAACAACCGTCTCGGCCTCGCCGTCGAACCGATGACCTGCCCGCCCGACGCGTTCCGCAGCGGGATCGATGTGGTGTCCCTGGCACCGGGGGCGGAGAGCAGCGCCGGCTGGTCGATCCGGGGTTGGTGACCGGGCTGGTGACCGCTGCCTCGTGCTGTCGGGGGATGATCCCCGGACGAGGGGGACGCGATCAGTTCGCGTGCGCCTCCTCGTAGGCCGTGCGGATCGTGCCCGAGATGCGGCCACGGTCGGGGACCTCGTAGCCGGCCGAGCGGGCCCACTCGCGGATCCGCGCGGAGTCGTTGGAGCTGCCCGAGCGAGAGCCCGTGCCGCGGCTGCGGCGGCCGCCGACGCGGCGGGCCTTCGTGACCCAGCCGTCGAGCTCCTCGCGGAGCTTCCGGGCGTTGTCCTCGGACAGATCGATCTCATAGGCGACGCCGTCGACGGCGAAGCTCACGGTCTCCGCGGCGGTGCCGCCGTCGAGATCGTCGACGAGCTCCACGTAAGTCTTCCGTGCCATAGGGGTTCTCCCTCGCTGATGTGGGTATTCAGGTCCGACGATGCCATGCGGCGCCGTCGGCGTGAGCCAGTATCAACGAATAACGGACAGATATCAATCCGACACCCAGGAATGTGGAAGCACGGTGACACTATTCATCCGAGTCGTTCCGTTCCCGGTAATCCTGATCGGCCTGGCGCTGAGCCTCCCGTTCCCGTCGATCGGAGCGCAGAATGGCACGCATCACGAACCAGAACAACAGTCCCACGCCGATCGACGGGAGCAGGGAACCCGCTTCGTACCAGAATCCGCTGTCCATCTCAGGCCTCCGGCTTCACGAGGGGGAACAGGATGGTCTCGCGGATCCCCAGCCCGGTCAGGGCCATGAGCAGGCGGTCCAGGCCCATGCCCATGCCGCCCGTCGGCGGCAGGGCGTACTCCATGGCCTCGAGGAAGTCCTCGTCCAGGCGCATCGCCTCGTCGTCTCCCTGGGCCGCCAGGGCGGCCTGCTGGGCGAAGCGTTCGCGCTGGATGACGGGGTCGACGAGCTCGGAGTACCCGGTGCCCAGCTCGAAACCGCGCACGTACAGGTCCCACTTCTCGACCACGCCCGGCGTCGAGCGGTGCTCGCGCACCAGCGGGCTGGTCTCGACAGGGAAGTCCCGGACGAACGTCGGCTCGTACAGGCCGTCGCCGACCCGGTTCTCGAACAGTTCCTCGACGAGCTTGCCGTGCCCGTACTTGGGGTGGTCGAGCTCCAGTCCCAGGGAACGGGCGATCCCGCGCAGACGCTCTGGAGCGGTCTCGGGGGTGATCTCCTCGCCGAGGGACTCGGAGAGGGAACCGTAGACGGTGATGTTCGCCCATTCTCCGGAGAAGTCGTATTCGCTGCCATCGGCGAGGGTCACCACCTGGGACCCGGTCGCGCGCTCGGCCGCCTCCTGGACGAGGGTGCGGGTCAGATCGCCGATCGTGTCGTAATCCCCGTACGCCTGATACGCCTCGAGCATCGCGAACTCCGGGGAATGAGTGGAATCAGCGCCCTCGTTGCGGAAGTTCCGGTTGATCTCGAAGACGCGCTCGAGGCCGCCGACGGCTGCCCGCTTCAGGAACAGCTCGGGAGCGATCCGCAGGTAGAGGTCCAGGTCGAAGGCGTTCATGTGGGTCACGAACGGCCGCGCCGCAGCCCCCGAGGGGATCACCTGCAGCATTGGCGTCTCGACCTCGACGAAGTCGCGGTCGTGGAAGGAGGTGCGCAGCGAATGCATCACCTCGGCGCGCCGGCGCACGGTGTCCCGCGCCTGCTGGCGCACGATGAGGTCGACGTAGCGGTGGCGGACCTGCGACTCCTCGGACAGCTCCGCGTGCAGCACCGGCAGCGGCCGGACGGCCTTGGCGGCCATCCGCCAGGAGTCGGCGAACACGCTCAGCTCGCCGCGGCGGGAGGCTCCCACGCGACCGTGGAAGAAGACGTGGTCGCCGAGGTCGACGTCGGTCTTCAGATCGGCCAGACGCTGCTCCCCGAGCACTGCGAGGGAGGCCATGATCTGCAGGCGTCGGCCCTCGCCGTCCTGGAGGGTGACGAACGCGAGCTTGCCGGTGCTGCGCTGGAACACGACGCGGCCGGCGACGCCGACGAGGTCGTCCGTCTCCTGGCCGGCCTCCAGATGACCGTAGCCCTCGCGCACCGCGGCGATCGTCGTGGTCACCGGGACCGAGACCGGGTACGGCTCCTCCCCGCGTTCCAGCAGTCGCTCCCGCTTGGACTTGCGGACCGCGACCTGGTCGGAGGTGTCCGTCGGGTCGGAGGCAGGCGCGTTCTCGTTCATGGTCTCCATTGTCGCATCACCGCCCTGCGAAGCGTCCGCCGGCTCAGGGTGCTGTCACCACCACCACAGCGGCGTCCAGCAGGCGGGTGCCCTCGACCCGTCCGGCCAGGGTCACGAGCACCTCGCCGCGATGATCCTCGGTGATCTCCTCGAGGGTCGCGGGATCCAGCGCCAGGGCGTAGACCCAGTCGATCTCGGCGCGGGCCGTCGCCTCCTCCAGCACCGCACGGATCGCCGCGACCGACGGCGCCGCGGCCCGAGCGGCCATGATCGTGCGGGACAGGGCCAGGGCCCGCTCCCGCCCCGCCTCGGTGAGGTAGACGTTGCGGCTGGAACGAGCCAGGCCCGTGGGCTCTCGCTGGATCTCGACCGGTTCGATCCTCACCGGCAGGTCGAGGTCGGCGACCAGACGCTGGATGATCGCGAGCTGCTGGGCGTCCTTGCGACCGAACACGGTCACGTCCGGCGCCGTCAGGTGCAGCAGCTTCGCGACGACGGTGACCACGCCGTCGAAATGCCCCGGACGGGCCGCTCCCTCGAGCACCGTGCCGGCGCGCCCCGCGGTCACCGAGACAGTCGGCGGCAGCACCGGGTACATCTCCTCGACGCTCGGGGCGAAGACGAGGTCCACCAGCCCGTCGACGAGGGCGAGGTCCTCCGCGAGAGGACGCGGGTAGGCCTCGTAGTCCTCCCCCGGGCCGAACTGGAGCGGGTTGACGAAGTCGGTCAGGATCACGTGATCGGCGATCTCCCGGGCACGCTGGACCAGCGCCAGGTGGCCGGCGTGGAGAGCGCCCATGGTGAACACGGCGGCGACGGTTCCGTCCAGGGCGACTCGCGCGTCGCGCAGCTGCGCTTTCGTGGTCACCACCGTGGTGGCCGGACGCACGGTCCCGCCTCGCGCACGGTGGGAGCTCGCGAGCGGTTCCGTCTCGGGGTCCTGGCTCATGCGTTCCGGTCCTGTCTCATGCGTCCTCCGTCGGCGGGTCCTCGGCGAGCAGCTCCCGGATCTGAACCCGGGTGCCCTCCGGGAGTCTCGCACGGGTCAGGGCCGCCCGCGCCAGGGCGCGGTAGGTGTCGCCGGTGTCGCCGCGTTCCCCGTCGATCCCGGTCGCGTCGAGGTCGTCGAGCGCCTCGAGGTGCGCGGTCACGGTCCCGGTGTCGCCGCGCATCACCGGGCCGGTGAGCGCCCGTGAGCCGTGCCGCAGGGATTCGTCGAGCGCGGCCTCCAGCAACGGGCGCAGATACGCCCCGGGGTCCTCGACCCCGAGCCGCGCCAGCGCCTCGCGGGCCTGGTCCACGAGGACCACGAGATGGTTCGCCGCGTGGGCGAGGGAGGCGTGGTAGAGCGGACGATCACCTTCGGCCAGCACCACGGCCTCGCCCCCGAGCTCGACGACGAGGGCGCCGGCGACCGGGAGGAAGGTGGGTGAGCCGGTGATCGCCATCGGGCAGCCGATCAGCCGGGACAGGTCCGCGCGGGTGCCGGTGAAGGTCATGGCGGGGTGGAGGGCGAGGGTGGCGCTGCCCGCCCCGGCCAGGGGCTCGAGCACCTGTGTCCCGTAGCGGCCGGAGGTGTGCACGACGAGCTGTCCCCCCCGGGCCAGGCCGGTCTCGGCGATGCCGGCGGCGAGCGGACCCAGCTGGTCGTCGGGGACGGCGAGCAGCAGCATCTCGCTGCGCTCGACGATCGCCGGCACGTCCAGCAGCGGAACGCCCGGCAGCAGGCCCTCGGCGCGTTCGCGGGAGGCGTCCGAGACGGCGTAGGCACCGGTGATGGCGTGCCCCTCGGCCCGCAGGGCGGCGCCGAGCACGGCGCCGACGCGACCGGCGCCGATGACGCCGATCCCGAGTCGGGGTGTGCTCATCGATCCTCCCGGAACGCCTCGGCCGTGGCGTCAGCAGCAGGGGCGTCGGTGACCGGGCGACCCAGCGCGGGATGCGGCCAGTGCTCGCGATCCCGATGACGTCGCAGGGTGCGCGCATCGCGGGCCAGGACGGCATGCAGAGCACGGGCGTTCTCGCGGGCGAGCGAGGTGAGGCGCTGGGGGGTGTCCCCCGCGACGCCCACGGCCAGGTCGAGCACCCCGAGCCGGTGGCCGAACGGGTCGTCCTCGAGCGTGAGCTCCTGGACGCGTTCGCGCGGGATGATCGCCACGGTCCTGGCCAGCAGGCCGCTGCGGTGGATCAGCGCTCCCGGCAGCAGCACGGTGACCTCGGTACGACGGGCGATCCAGAACGGCCGCACCGGGGTGCGGAGTCCGTCGATGTCGCGTGCTCGCGCCGTGATCAGGTGCTCGAGCGTCCCGAGGTCGTCGCTCGTCCCCAGCGGGACGGCGAGGTGGCCGAGCGTGGCGCCCAGCTCCTCCGGGGTGCCGACGGGAAGGACGTTCTCGGCGCCGTTCTCGCCGGCGTCGTCGATCCCGGAGACGGTCACGGACACGGCGGTCCAGGCGGGGCCGCGCCACAGCAGCGGCCGACGCATCACGAATCGTTGGATGCGCCCCGAGGCGATGTTGTCGGTGCGGGTGTTCGCGAGCCCGCGGCGCATCCGCAGGCCGCGTTCGGTGTGGCGGGAGACGAAGCCCCAGCCGGACTCGACCCGTCCGAAGATGTACTTCGGGATCGTGATCGCCGTGGGCAGCAGCGCGATGATCACGCCGACGGAGAAGCCGTCCTGCCAGAGGGCCAGGGCGATCGCGACGACGACGCCCACGACACTCATGATCGTGCCGATGAGGAACCCGAGATCTCGCAGCAGCGAGCGCATCAGTCGCCCCGTGGGGATCTTCGCGATCAGCTCGCCGTCGGTCACGCCGTCGTAGAGCACGTCCTCGAGCGTGCCGGTGCCGGCAGGTGCAGCCTGCTCGTCCCGGGCACGCTCCGTCCCGGCTCCCGACTCCGCGCCCGTCCCGGTATCCGCACCCGTTCCGATATCCGCGCCGGGTCCGGATTCCGCGGGGCCGGTCGAGGTCCCCGGGGCGGACGGCCCGGCGAGGGCGGCGACGCCGAGGATCTGCCGACGCAGCCGCTCGGCGTCGGCGGAGCGGATGTACTCGATGTCGAGATAGGACTCGCCGCCGCCGGCGAGCTCGATGCGCACCTTGGCCAGGCCCAGCACCCGTGCCAGCAGCGGGCGCTCCACGGAGACGGACTCGATGCGGGCGCGGGGGGCGTACTGCCGGGACTTGCTGATCATCCCGGTGTGCAGCGAGACCCCGTCGTCATCGACCGCATAGGTCATGAACCACCAGCTGACGCCGGACAGCACGATGGCGACGACGATCGCGGCGAGCAGCACACCGGCGCCGATGAGCGCACGGGTCACGGTGAAGTCGTCGATCAGCCGCGCGATGTTCTGCGCCGTGATCACCGCGACGATGCCGACGACGATCTTCCAGCCGGTCACCAGCGGCGTGATCGGGTGGGTGCGGCTCCGGGGAGCCGACGGGGCATCGCCCGCCGGGGCGGGGGCTGACGGGACGCGGTCCGAAGGCGGTTCGGGCGTGCTCACAGCGCGGCCATGATCTCGATGCCGCGGTCGGTCAGCAGAGCGCGCAGGCGTTCGGCCTCCTGCTTGGGCAGGCCGGGCAGCACCACGGTCGACCCGCCGGCCGCGGTGCTGACCGTGAGCTTCGCGAGTCCGTAGCGGCGGTCCACGGGGCCCTCGTCGATCTTCACGGACTGCACGCGTCCGTAGGGGATGGTGTGCACGGCGCGGAACATGATGCCGCTGGCGATCGAGAGGTCCTCCTCGGCGTCCAGGTAGCCGATGGCCCGCACCCGGCGCGGGGTCAGCAGGAGGCTCTGGAGCAGGATGATCAGGGGCAGCAGGCCGATCAGAGCGAGCCACCACCAGGTGGTCAGCACCGCGGCGACGATCGCGCCGGCGATCATGAGCACCCAGATGATGTAGGCGGCGACGCTCGCCACGTAGCGGGCGCGGACCAGGCGCGGGGAGACCGGGCGCAGCGCGTCGGCGCCGAGGAGACCCTCGGGATCGTCGCTCATCAGGTCTCCTGCGGGGGCGGGACGCACCGACCGGGCGGATCGCGCGGCGGGGTCAGGGACGGTGCTCATGAGCACCATCGTGTCACCTCGCCGCGCCCCGGGCGCTCCGACCCCGGTGGGCATGTCCTCCGTCGAAGGTCGGTCCCGCCGCGGGGCCCTCCCTCCGGGACGGCTCATCGCGCTGCCGGGCTCACCCGGCCCCGAGATTCAGTGGCCGGCTCCGGCGCCCTCGGTCGGGCTCTCGCCGTCCTCCGGGGGCAGGCGGCCCCAGCGCTCGACGAGGACGCCGAGCACCCCGAGCACGATCCCGGAGATCGCGGCGGACCCGGTGGGCAGCGTCGCCCGCAGCAGGTCACCGGTGCCGGTCAGGAGCAGGTACAGCACCTGCCCGGTGAAGATGCCCCCGACGACGGCGCCGGTGTAGGCGCAGGCCCGTGCGAGCAGCACGGTCCGGAACGCGGTGGGGAGGTCGATCTGGTGCCGGCGCGGGGCGAGGCTCGGATGCAGATGGCGCTCCTCGCTCTCGAGCATGTAGCGGCGCAGCGGGAGTCCATAGGCCAGCAGCACCCCCACCAGCACGAGCAGCACCACCGTGGTCAGCCAGCCGGCGATCGGCAGCGAGTGGCCGCGGGCGGCGAGGGTCTCCAGCATCTGCGCTCCGAAACCTGCGCCGACCACGACGATCAGCGCCAGGAGCGGGACGTTCAGCGGCTTCACGGTCGGTCGAACCCCGGCAGGGCAGGGCCGGCGGCCAGGTCGTCGCGGTCCGCGGCCTCCGCCAGCAGGGCGGCCACGGAACCGTGGCCCGGCAGCTCCGCGGTGGGACGGGCAGCATGCCAGGGCGCGAGGACGAAGGCGCGCTGGTGCGCGCGGGGGTGCGGGAGGGTCAGGTCCTCGTCGTCGCTGCGGACGTCGCCGTAGGTGATCACGTCGACGTCCAGGGTGCGCGGCCCCCAGCGCACGAGGCGCTCGCGACGGGCGTCGCGCTCGGCCCGGCGGGCCGCCTCGAGCAGTTCGAAGGGCCCCAGTGTGGTGAGGACGCCGAGCGCCGAGTTGAGGAAGGCGCCCTGCCCGTCGGGACCGCCCACGGGGGCGGTCTCCAGAACGGGTCCCGTCCACTCGATCTCGATGCCGTCGGTGTGCCCGAGCAGCTCGAGGGCACGGACCAGATGCTCCTGGCGGTCCCCGAGATTGGTGCCGAGGGCGAGCACGGCCGGGACCGGCGCGGCGTCCCGTTCGATGGTGATCGCGACGTCCCCGACCGGCAGTCCGACGGGGGCCGCGGGCTTGTGCACCCGCACCCCGACGCGGCGCACCAGCGGGCGGCCGACGCCGGTGAGGATCCGCGTCGCGATCGACTCGGCCAGGGTCTCCACCAGGTCGTGGGGACCGCCGCGGATCTCGTCGGCCACCGCGGCGGCGACCTCGGCGTAGTTGACGGTGCGCGAGAGGTCATCGGCGCGTCCGGCCGGGGCGGTCCAGAGGTGCAGCGTCACGTCGACGACGAACTGCTGGCCCAGCTCCTTCTCCGCGGCGAGCACGCCGTGGTGTCCCCAGGCCCGGATCCCGGTGACCTCGATGCGGTCGAGCCAGCCGCGATCGGACCCGTGCTCGGACCCGGCGCGGGAGGGGTCGGGACGCGCGTCGGCGGTCATCGGCGCATGCTCCGGCGCAGACGGTCCCCGACGCGGACGGCGGCCAGCGAGGAGGGGACCTCGTGGACCCGGACGGCCCAGGCCCCGTGCTCGGCGCTGTAGGCGCTGATCGCAGCGGTGGCGGCGTCGCGGTCGACCCCCAGGGAGCTGACGAAGCGTTTGCGGGAGGCTCCGATGAGGATCGGCAGCTCGTGGGAGGCGATCCCCGCCCAGTCGGCCAGCACGTCCCAGTTCTGCTCGCCGGTCTTGGAGAACCCGAGCCCGGGATCGGCCACCAGGAAGCGGTCCTCCACCCCGGCCTCGCGCAGGGCGGTCAGGCGGTCCTCGAGCTCCGTGGCGGCCTCGCGCGAGGCGTCGTCGTAGACCGCGAGCTCGTTCATGACGTCGCTGTGCCCGCGCCAGTGCATGGCGATGAACACGGGCGGGGTGCCGTGACGGGTGCGCAGGCGCGCCGCTTCGGCGCCCATGTCCGCGTCGGCCCGGCCGGCGGAGACGTCGTTGACGATGAGGGCACCGGCGGCGACGCTCGCGGCCGCGACGGACGAGCGCATGGTGTCGACGCTGATCACGACGTCCTCGGCGGCCAGGGCCTCGACCACGGGCAGGACCCGGCGCAGCTCCTCGTCCTCGTCGACCCGGGGCGCCCCCGGGCGGGTGGACTCTCCGCCGACGTCGACGATCGCCGCCCCCTGGGAGGTGAGCAGGCGGCCGTGCGCGATCGCGTCGGCCGACGCGAAGTGCTCCCCGCCGTCGGAGAACGAGTCCGGGGTGACGTTCAGGACGCCCATCACCAGGGTGTCGTCCCCCCGGAGTCGCTCGGGGAGCCCGTCCGGGCAGGGGCGCGGCGCCGCGGTGCTCACGCCGTCAGCCCCTGTTGATGAGGCTCATGGCCTCGGCCCGGGTGCTCGAGTTCTCGCGCAGCATGCCGCGCACCGCGCTGGTGACGGTGCGGGCGCCCTCGGCGCGCACGCCGCGCATCGACATGCACATGTGCTCGGCCTCGATCACGACGATCGCGCCGCCCGCCTCGAGCTCCGTCATCAGGGCATCGGCGACCTGGGAGGTCAGCCGCTCCTGGACCTGCGGTCGCCGCGCGTACACATTCACCAGGCGGGCGAGCTTGCTCAGCCCGGTCACCGCTCCCCCGTCGGGGATGTATCCGACGTGGGCGACGCCGACGAAGGGCAGCAGGTGGTGCTCGCACATCGAGTGGAAGCCGATGTCGCGCACCAGCACCAGCTCCTGGTGATCGATGTCGAAGGTGGTCGACAGCGGCTGGCGCGGGTCCTGGTCCAGCCCCTCGAAGACCTCGGCGTACATGCGGGCGACCCGGGCGGGGGTCTCCTGCAGCCCGTCGCGGTCCGGGTCCTCGCCGATGCCGGCGAGGATCTCCCGGACCGCGGCCTCGACGCGGGCGTGGTCGACGGCCATCTCAGCGTCCTGTTCCCTCGTCGTTCCCGGGACCGTGCCCCTCGCCGTAGCCCTCGTCGCCGCGGTGGGTGTCCGTGCGGCCGTATCCGGGCCCGTAGGGACCGTAGGGGCCGGGACCCTCGGGGCCGTCGCCGTGGGGCGCGCCCGGGATCTCGGGTCCCTCGCCCCCGGGATGCGGGAGCTCCGGCGGGTTCGGCTGCAGGGGTTCTCCCGCGTCGTGCTCCTCGGTGCCGGTGGCCGTGGTCGTCGCACCGGCCTGCGGCGCCGCCAGGGAGGGGCGGTCCTCGCTGGAGACCCAGACCGCTCGCGGCGGCCGCTTGGTGACGTCGGCGAAGATCGCCCCGAGCTCGTGCTCGTTCAGCGTCTCCTTCTCCAGCAGCTCCTCCACCAGGCGGTCGAGCACGTGTCGGTTCTCGACGATCACGGACCACGCCTCGTCCAGGGCGGTGTCCAGCAGCTCCCGGACCTCCTGATCGATGACGCTCGCGGTCTCCGCGCTGAAGCGGGGTGCCTGGCCCTGCTGCATGCCGACGAACACCTCGTCCTGCTCACCGGAGAGCGCGACCTGGCCGACGGCCTCGCTCATGCCCAGCTGCATGACCATGGTGCGCGCGATCTTGGTGGCGTTCTGCAGGTCGGAGCTGGGTCCGGTGGTGACGTCGTGGAAGATCGACTCCTCGACGGCGTACCCGCCCATCGCGTAGGCGAGACGGTCCAGCAGCTCGTTGCGCGACTGGTAGTTGCGATCCTGCGTGGGCACCACCATGGTGTAGCCGCCGGCGCGGCCGCGCGGCAGGATCGTCACCTTGGTGACGGGCGCGGAGTTGTTCATGGCCGCGGCGACGAGGGCGTGGCCGCCCTCGTGGTACGCCGTCATCTGGCGTTCGCGCTCGGTCATCACCTTCGAGTAGCGCTGGGGTCCCATGGAGACCCGGTCCACGGCCTCGTCCAGGGCGCGGTCGTCGATGATCTGGTTGCCGCTGCGGGCGGTCAGCAGCGCCGCCTCGTTGAGCACGTTGGCCAGGTCCGCGCCGGACATCCCGATGGTGCGCTTGGCGACCGCCTCGAGGTCGACGTCATGCGCCAACGGCTTGCCCTTGGCATGGACGCCGAGGATGTGCAGGCGACCCTTGAGATCCGGGGCCTCGACCCCGATCTGGCGGTCGAAGCGCCCGGGGCGCAGCAGCGCCGGGTCCAGGATGTCCACGCGGTTGGTGGCGGCGATGAGGATGACGTTCTGGTTCTCCTCGAACCCGTCCATCTCCACCAGCATCTGGTTCAGCGTCTGCTCGCGCTCGTCGTGGCCGCCGCCCATGCCGGCGCCGCGATGGCGGCCGACGGCGTCGATCTCGTCGACGAAGATGATCGCCGGGGCGTTCTCCTTGGCGGTGGAGAACAGGTCGCGCACGCGGGAGGCGCCCACGCCGACGAACATCTCCACGAAGTCCGAGCCGGAGATCGAGTAGAAGGGCACGTTGGCCTCGCCGGCGACGGCGCGGGCCAGCAGCGTCTTGCCGGTGCCGGGCGGGCCGTACAGCAGCACGCCCTTGGGGATCTTGGCGCCGACGGCCTGGTACCGGCCGGGCTCGACGAGGAACTGCTTGATCTCGTCGAGCTCCTCGACCGCCTCCTCGGCACCGGCGACGTCGGCGAAGGTGACCTTGGGCTGCTCCTTGTTGAACAGCTTGGCCTTGGACTTGCCGAACTGCATGGCCTTGCCGCCGCCGCCCTGGGCGTTCATGATCAGGAACCAGAACAGGCCGATGAAGATCAGCAGCGGCAGGAAGGACAGCAGCAGCGTCGACCACCAGGAGCTGCTGGCGATCTCGTCGGTGAATCCCTTCTCGGGGGCCGCGTCGCTGACCGCCTGCACGACGGCGTCGCCGCGGGCGTCGACGTAGGAGAACCGCACCTGGGTGCCCTTGTTCTCCTCGCCGTCGACGAAGTCCTCGCTGAGCACCAGGTCGACCCGCTGCTGGTTGCCATCGATGATCTTGGCCTGCTCGACGGTTCCGCCGTCGAGCAGCTCGAGGCCCTGTTCGGTGTCGATCTGCTGGTAGCCGTCGCGTCCGAACAGGGAGAAGAGCGCCATGCCCAGCAGCAGGGCGACCAGGATCCAGATCGCGACCCCGGCGAGCGGGCGACGCTTCTTGGACTTGTTCTTGTTCTTGTTCTTGGTGGAGGAGTCCGCCATATCAGTCCTCGTAGATGGAGCGCTCGAGGACGCCCACGTAGGGAAGGTTCCGGTAGTTCTCTGCGTAGTCGAGCCCGTAGCCGACGACGAACTCGCTGGGGATCTCGAAGCCGACGTACTTGACGTCGATCTCGACCCGTGCGGCCTCCGGCTTGCGCAGCAGGGTGGCGATCTCGACGCTGCGGGGCCCGCGCGAGCGGAGGTTGGACAGCAGCCACTTCAAGGTCAGGCCGGAGTCGATGATGTCCTCGACGATGAGCACGTTGCGTCCGGAGATGTCCGCGGAGAGGTCCTTGAGGATCCGCACGACGCCGGAGGACTTGGTGCCCGAGCCGTAGGAGGAGACCGCCATCCAGTCCATCTCGACCTTCAGGTCGACCTGGCGGGCGAGGTCCGCCATCACCATCACGGCCCCCTTGAGCACGCCCACGAGGATCGGCGGCTCGTCCGCGTAGTCCGCGGTGATCCTCTCTCCGAGTTCGGCGAGCCGATCACGGATCTGCTGTTCGTCCAGCAGGACCCGTTCGACATCAGGGTGGGGGGGCGTCTGGGGCACGCGGATCTCCTCCAGGGGACGTGGTGGGGTGCGGTCGGCGCGGCTCACGTGTCTGTGCGCGAGTCCGTGCAGCGCCACACCAGCAGGCCGTCGCGACGAGCGACCTCGATCCTACCCGGAACGGGTACAGGTGCCTGACCGTGCCATGAGACGACCAGGGCGTCGAGGGCGAGCACCTGTCTGCGCAGCAGGGACTTCGTCGCGCCCGGGGCCCCGGCGGACCGCGCTGCGCTCTCGGCGGAACGTGAGCCATCGCGCAGGACGCGGGTGCGCAGCGGGGCGGGTGCGGCCGCGAGCGCGTGGACGTCGAGCAGGAGCAGGTCGCCCTCCTCGCGCGCCTGGCCCCCGTCCCGGCGCAGGGCGTCGAGCAGCTCGCGGGCCTCGGCATCGAGGTGGTCGACGTCGGGCCGGAGCAGATCGGCGGTGCGGGCGAGGTTCTCGTCGAGCTGCTCGCCGAGCAGCTCCCGGAGAAGCGGCAGCGCCCGGTGCCGCACGCGGGCACGCAGCATCGTCGTGTCCGCGTTCATCGGATCCTGCCACCACTGGAGGTCGTGCAGGCGGCAGATCTCCTCGGTGTCGGCGCGGCGCAGCGCGGTGGTCTCGTCGCGTCCGCTGCCCAGGAAGGGGCGCAGCAGGGACCCGCGGGCCCGGGGGATGCCGGCCAGCGCGCGGGGGCCCGCTCCCCGTGCCATACCCATGAGCACCTGTTCCGCCTGGTCGTCGAGGGTGTGGGCCATGAGCAGGGCGAGGGCGCCGCGGTCGGTGAGCAGGTGGTCCAGGGCGTCGTGACGGGCCCGGCGGGCGGCGTTCTCGAGCCCGCCGGCGGCGGCGGTGTCGACGCTCACGGCCAGCACGTGTGCGGTCACCCCGAGTCGTTCGGCCTGCGTGCGGGCGCGCTCGGCGACCTGGTCCGAGTCTTCTCGGAGGCCGTGGTCGACGATCGCCGCCTCGGTCTCCAGACCCATCCGGGATCCGACCCAGGCCGTGGTCGCGAGCAGGGCGAGGGAGTCGGCGCCGCCGCTGAGACCGACCAGCAGGCGCGGGGCGAGCTGACCGGCGGCGGTGTCGTCGGCCAGCTGCTCGAGACGGGCGGTGACGGCGACGCGCACGGCGGTGCGTGCACGCGCCACGACAGGAGGCGGCCCGGCCATCAGGGCGCCTCCACCATCTCGGCGGCGACCTCGTCGACCGCGGCCCGCGCGGCGACGGCATCGGCTCCGTCGAAGCCGTGCACCACGATGGAGTAGCCGGCGGTGCGGCCGTCGGGCAGGACGACGACACCGGCCAGGGTGGCGGATCCCCCGAGGTAGCCCGTCTTCCCGCGCACCAGGCCGCGCGCGACCTGGGTGTCGCCCTCGTCGAAGCGGTCGATCAGGGTGCCGGACAGGCCGGCGATCGGGATGTCGAAGAGGATCTGCTCGAGCACCGGGGCATCGCCGGAGGCGGCCTCGCCGAGCACGGCCGCCAGCAGCGCCGGCGGGACCCGGTCGTGCGTGGAGAGCCCGGAGCCGTCCCGGATCTCGAGGCCCTCGAGCACCTGCGGATCCAGGCCCAGCTCGGCGGCCAGGTCACGGATCTCCGCCTCGACCGCGGCGGCCGCTCCCTGGGGCGTCGTCTCCTCGTCCCGGGCATCGGCGACCAGGTGGGCGAGCAGTTCGGCGGTGGTGTTGTCGGAGATCAGCAGGGTGTGGCGCACGATCTGCTCCAGCGGCTCGGAATGCACCTCGACGCTCGGCGCCTCGGCAGGGGCCTTCCCGGCGATGACCTCGCCGCGAACGGTGAGGCCCTGTTCGGCGAGCAGCTGGGCGAACAGGTCGGCGGCGTCTCCCGCCGGGTCGGTGGACTTGCGGCCGTACTGCTCGCCGTCGAGCCAGCCCTCCTCCACGGCGAGCGAGGCCGTCGGCGTCACCCACCCGTCGGCCGGTCCGTTGTTCCCCCAGGCGGGGTTCGCCCCGCCCACGAGATAGGTGTCGTCCAGGGCGAGGGAGACGGTGGTGGTGCCCTGCTCCGCCGCGAGATCCGCGGCCCGGGCCGCGAGATCCTCCAGCTGCTTCTCGCTGAGAGTCATGTCACCGCCGCCCTGCAGGGTGATCAGCCCGTCCTCGACGGTGGCACGTGTGGTGAGCACCTCGTCCCCGGTGTAGAGGCGCAGCGCGGCGGCGGCGGTCAGGAGCTTGAGCGTGGAGGCGGGCGTGCGGGCTGTCTCGGCGTCCCGCGCCGCGAGCACCGCGCCGGTGTCGGCGTCGACCACGCTGAAGGCCAGGTTCCCGTCCACCACGGGCAGATCGGCCAGGGCGGACATGCGTTCTTCCAGGTCGTCGGCCAGTTCGGGGCTCGTCGACGGGGCGACCTCCGGGCCCGGTGCGGGAGCGGCGACCCGCTCCCAGTCCTCCGCCTGCGCGCCGGGCCCCGCGCCAGGTGCCTCGGAGGAGGACCTCAGGGTGAGCACGCCGGGGAAGGCGTCGGTGAGGTCTCCGAGGAGATAGAAGCTGGCGGGGACGGCGGCGCACAGCACCATCGCCGTGGTGCGCCAGATCCGCTCGGATGTCCGTCTCGCCATGACCTCACGATAAGGTGTCGGCGTCAGAACCAGTGCCCACTGGAAACAGAGCCCACAGGGCCGGAGCAACGGAGCGGCTGTCGTGGAATTCGACGTGACCATCGAGATCCCTCGCGGGAACCGGAACAAGTACGAGGTGGACCACCACAACGGGCGCATCAGGCTGGACCGGATGCTGTTCACCGCCACCCGCTACCCGGACGACTACGGATTCATCGAGGGCACCCTCGGTGAGGACGGCGACCCGCTGGACTGTCTGGTCCTGCTCGAGGAGCCGACGTTCCCGGGATGCCTGATCCGCTGCCGGGCGCTCGGCATGTTCCGCATGCGCGACGAGGCCGGCGGCGACGACAAGATCATCGCGGTGCCGGTCGGGGACCGCCGCCAGGTGCGGCGACAGGAGCTCACCGACGTCTCCGAGTTCCATCGCCTCGAGATCCAGCACTTCTTCGAGGTCTACAAGGACCTCGAGCCGGGCAAGAGCGTGGAGGGCGCCCACTGGGAGGGCCGCAGCGACGCCGAGGCCGAGATCAACGAGTCCTACCGCCGCGCCGCCGGCACCGAGCACGCCAACGAGTTCACGCAGGACGCCTGACCCCTCGCGCCGGCTCCCGGCGACCCCATCCGGCGACCCCATCTGACCTCCCCATCCGGCGTCTCGCCGGACTGCCCGGTGGCCCCGCCCGGTGGCCCCGCCCGGTGGCCCCACCCGGTGGTCCCACCCGCACCGAGCGTGGCCCCACCCGCACCGAGCTCTGCGCTCCCGTTGTCAAGATCGCCGGAAGCACCAGGTACGCAGAGCTCGGCACAGGGGGAGGACCGGGCCGGCCCGTGGAGGGCTGGGCCCGCCCGGCGGGCCGGAGCCGACCCTCCCCGGAGGTTCTGTCAGCCCTCCAAGGAGCTCCGGTCGTCCGCGAGCTCCCCGTCGAGGGTGGGGGCCTGGGAGAAGATCTCCAGCATCGCCTCGACCACGGAGCGCGAGACCGACCGCGCCCCCAGCCCGCCGATCACGGCTCCGATCCCGAAGGGCAGCAGCCGCATGAGCCACAGCTTCCCGGTGCGGGCGATCACACGACGGCGCACATACCGCGAGATCTGCTTGCTGACCAGGCCGGGCAGGAATCCGCCGCCCCCGCCGAGGACCGCATTCCACTGCAGCCCCTGCTGGCCCAGGGCGCGGGCGATGATCTCGGCGCCGCGATCGCCGCTGAGAACACCCATCAGCACCAGGCGGCGCGTGTGCTCATCGGACATGTCCACGTCGTAGATGTCCGCGACGGACAGGGTGAGGAAGGCACAGCCCTCCGCGAAGGAGACGCCCTCGCCGACCGTCAGGCCGAGGGCCGCGGCGGTGCCGAGCCCGGGCAGCGCGGCCACGCCCCCGATACCGGCGCCGGTGGCGGTCATCAGCAGCGTGAAGCGGCCGGTGACCTTCTGGAGCAGCTGGCGCTGCGTCGCCTCGGGATGCTGGGCGCGCAGACGCTCGACGTAGGCGTGGGCGAGCGGCGTCTGGACCTTCAGCGCGGCGTCGATGACGTCGAGCCAGCGCTCGTCGAGCTGCTCGCGGAACTCACCGCCGTCCTCCTGCTCGGTTCCCGGGGTGTTCGGATCGCTCGTGCTCACCATCGGCTCCGTCCTGTTCGTGGTCGTGATCGAGCCCAAGCTATCGCGTGGGCCTGTGCGCCGCCGGGCCCCGTGCCGCGCGTCTCACCGGGCGATGACCTCGCCGGGATCGAGCTCGGTGACCTCCCCGCGCAGTCCGAGGCGGCGCACGGCCTCGGAGAGGTCCGTGTAGTGGGCCGCGTAGCCGGCGTCGATGAAGGAGCGCGGCACCATCAGGTCATGGCACAGCGTCCCCTCCAGGTGGTCGGTCTCGTGCTGGAAGATCCGCGCGGTCCACCCCACGTGCTCCTCGTCGACCTCCCGCTGGGTTCCGTCGGGCAGCAGCTCGCTCGCCCGCAGGCGCACCCGCCGGGCACGGGGGACGATCGACTGCCATCCGCTGACGGACAGGCAGCCCTCCCAGGCGTAGACCCGTTCGCCGCCCAGCAGCTCGACCTGGGGATCGAGCAGGGCACGCAGCGGAAGGCTGCGACGCTCGAGCAGATCACCCTCCTCGTCCTCGCCCGGCTCCCCCGCGACGCGGTCCTCGACGACGTACAACGACAGGGGCAGTCCGATCTGCGGCGCGGCGAGGCCCACCCCCGGAGCGTCCCGCATCGTGATCGTCATCGCCTCGACCAGCTCGAGCAGCAGGGCGGGCTCGAGTTTCGCGCGGGCGGTGACGGCGCGGCGGCGCAGCGCGGGATGGCCGGCCTGCACGATCCGCAGCGGATCGGACGGCCTCTCGCGGCGGTCGAGGATCTTCCGGGTCAGCTCTGGGGTGTCCACCCCTCCAGTATCCCGCAGGCAGCACCCGGCAGGCGCACCCTCCCGCCGGCCGCAGCGGATCGGTCCGCCCCGTCGGCCGCTCCGGCCCGTGCCTCGGACAGCGCTCCCCATCACGGTGAGACGTGGGATACACTTCCTCTCGCCGGTGCAAGGGAGCACACCTCTTCGCGAGAGCGACCGAGACCGGTGATCATCACTTCACAACGGACCGTCCGGCACGTACCTGCCGGTGAAGGAGTTCCACCATGGCAACTGTCACGTTCGACAACGCCTCGCGCGTCTACCCGGGCCAGGAGCGCCCGGCCGTCGACAACCTCAACATCGAGATCGGCGACAGCGAGTTCCTCGTCCTCGTCGGCCCCTCCGGCTGCGGAAAGTCGACGTCCCTGCGCATGCTCGCCGGCCTCGAGGAGATCGACGCCGGCCGCATCCTCATCGGCGATCGTGACGTCACCGACGTCCCGCCGAAGGACCGTGACATCGCGATGGTGTTCCAGAACTACGCGCTGTACCCTCACATGACGGTGGCCGACAACATGGGCTTCGCCCTGAAGATCGCCGGCAACCCGAAGGCCGAGATCCGCAAGCGCGTCGAGGACGCCGCGGAGATCCTGGACCTGACCGAGTACCTCGACCGCAAGCCGAAGGCGCTCTCCGGCGGTCAGCGCCAGCGTGTCGCCATGGGTCGTGCGATCGTCCGCTCGCCCCAGGTGTTCCTCATGGACGAGCCGCTGTCGAACCTCGACGCCAAGCTGCGTGTGGCCACCCGTACCCAGATCGCCTCCCTGCAGCGCCGCCTCGGCGTCACCACCGTCTACGTGACCCACGACCAGACGGAGGCCATGACGATGGGTGACCGCGTCGCAGTGCTCGATCGCGGAGTGCTCCAGCAGATCGACACCCCGCGCCGCATGTACGACCACCCGCAGAACGTGTTCGTGGCCGGATTCATCGGCTCCCCGGCGATGAACCTGTTCGACTCCAAGCTCACCGACCAGGGCGTCGAGTTCGGCGGAGCCGTGGTGCCCGTGGACCGCGCCACGCTCTCCGACACCGACCAGAGCTCGGTCACGGTCGGTGTGCGACCCGAGGATCTCGAGCTCGTCGGCGACGAGCAGGGCATCGCGGTGGAGATCGACCTCGTCGAGGAGCTCGGCGCCGACGCCTTCGTCTACGGTCGCCGCGCCGGGGCCGATGAGACGGACAAGCCGTTCATCGCGCGAGTCGACGCGCGCCGTCCCCCGGCCAAGGGCGAGACGGTCTACTTCCGTCCCGCGGAGGGCCACGTGCACCTCTTCGACGTGAAGAACGGCCAGCGCCTGGGCGGCTGACCCACCGCACCACCGCGCGACGGGCGCCCGGCCATGGCCGGGCGCCCGTCCTCGTCCGGATGCCCGTTCTCGTCCGGATGCCCGCCGCCCCCGGGGTGCCCGTCGTCCGTGCGCAGATCCGTGATCCGCGTGAGGTTCGTGGTGTCATCCGGTGAAAAAGTGCCCAGAGACGGGCACGTCGTCGCGGTTCGGGAGAGAATGGAGCAATGGCACCTCTGGAGATCACCGCGTCACGAGCAGATCCGGCGCTGCTGGACCTGCCGTGGGACCAGCCGCTCGCCGACTGGCCCGAGGACATCCTCGCCGCGCTCCCCCGCGGCATCTCCCGACATGTGGTGCGCTTCGTGCGCGTCTCCGGGCGCGTCCTCGCGCTGAAGGAGATCACCCATGATCTCGCCCGCCGCGAGTACGAGATGCTGCGCCTGCTGGGACGTATCGGCGTGCCGTCGGTGGCACCCTTCGCCGTGATCTCCGGCCGCACCACACCGAGCGGGGAGCCGCTGGACGCGATGCTGATCACCCGCCACCTGCAATTCTCCCTGCCCTACCGGGCGGTGTTCAGTCAGGTCTCGCGTGAGGACACCGCGCAGCGACTGCTCGATGCCCTGGCCGTGCTGCTGGTCCACCTCCACCTCGAGGGCTTCTACTGGGGCGACGTCTCGCTGTCGAACACGCTGTTCCGGCGGGACGCCGGAGCGTTCGCCGCCTACATCGTCGACGTCGAGACCGGCAGCCTGTACGAGACCCTCACGGAGGGCCAGCGCCGCTACGATCTCGACCTCGCCCGCACCAACATCATCGGCGAGCTGATGGATCTGCAGGCCGGCGAGCTGTTCGATCCCGAGGCCGATCCGATCGCGGTCGGCGACGACCTGGTCGAGCGCTACGAGAGCCTGTGGTCCGCCCTGACCGAGCGCGAGCTGTTCTCGGCCGATGAGCGCTGGCGGGTCTCCGAGCGCATCGAGAAGCTCAACCGCCTCGGCTTCGACGTGGGAGAGCTCGAGATCACCACGGACCTCGACGGCACCACGCTGTCGATCCGCCCGAAGGTGGTAGACGCCGGCCACCACGCCCGCCGGTTGATGCGTCTGACGGGGATCGATGCCCAGGAGAACCAGGCCCGTCGGCTCCTCAACGACCTCGACCAGTACCGTGCCTCCACGGAGCAGCAGGCCGAGGACGAGGAGTTCGTCGCCCACGAGTGGCTGCAGCACCAGTACGAGCCCGTCGTCCGCGCGATCCCTCGGTCGATGCGCTCCAAGCTCGAGCCTCCGGAGTTCTACCACGAGGTGCTCGAGCACAAGTGGTTCCTCTCCGAGCAGGCGGGGACCGACGCCAGTCTCGACGAGACCGTGCGGCACTACATCCTGAACGTCCTCATCCACCGACCGGACGAGAAGTCCCTGGTCACCACCGAGACATCGGCGCTGCCGATCGCCGAGAGCTGAGGGGCCCGACCGCGACATGGCCGATCCCTCCCCTCCTCTGCTGGCGAATCTGTCCCTGCGCGATCAGCTGCGCGTGGACCGTCTGCCGCTGCGCCTGGCCCAGATGATGGTCGGCCTGACCGGTTTCGGCCTGTCGCTGGCGATGCTGCTTCGCTCCGGTCTGGGGGGCGCGCCCTGGGACGTGCTGCACGCGGCACTGGCCGAACGGGCCGGTCTGAGCGTGGGGACGCTCAGCATCGCGGTGAGCTTCGTGGTGCTGCTGGCCTGGATCCCGTTGCGGGAGCAGCCCGGCATCGGCACCGTCGCCAACGCGATCTGGGTGGGGATCAGCATCGATCTCGGCATGGCGCTGCTGTCCCCGGCGACGAGCGCGGCCCAGGCCGTGGTGCTCATGGTCGCCGGGGTCGTCATCAACGGCATCAGCGCCGCGGTGTACATCGGGGCGCAGCTCGGTCCCGGGGCGCGCGACGGTCTGATGACCGGGCTGGGACGGGTGCTGGGCCGTCCCGTCGGGCCGGTGCGGATCGGGCTGGAGGCGCTGGTGCTCGTGACCGGCTGGGCGCTCGGCGGGCCGGTCGGTGTGGCGACGGTGCTGTATGCCATCGGCCTGGGCCCGGTGATCCAGCTGGCGCTGCCGTACGTGGTCCTGCCCGTGCGCTCCCCGTCGCCGTCGGCGCGAGCCGAGGTGGTCGACGACGAGCCACCGCCCGATCCGGCCTGAGCCGGAACGGCGCCGGACCCGGGCGGCGGTGGTGATCAGCCGATGGCCGAGACCGACGTTCGCAGCAGTATGCAGCTCGCAAGCATGCCGAACGTCGATCTCGATGCGGAAGAGCCTCGATATCGACCGATGAACGATCACGCCCGGCGAACGATCACGGCCGACGAACTGCGTTCAGGCGCGGCCCTGCGCGGCGCGGACCCCGGAGATCTCGTAGAGCGCGATGGCCGCCGCCACCGAGGCGTTCAGCGACTCGGTGGAGCCGGTCATCGGCACCGAGACCACCTGATCGCTGATCTCGCGGGCCAGACGGGACAGGCCCTTGCCCTCGGCCCCCACGACGAGAGCGGTCGGCTGCGTTCCGAGGTCGAGCCCGCGGGTGGTGACATCGCCGTCCGCGTCCAGACCGAGAACGAACACGCCCTTGTCCTTCAGGGAGGTCAGGGTGCGGTTGAGGTTCGTGACCTGGGCGACGCGGACGCGGCCCGCGGCCCCGGCCGCGGCCTTCCACACGCTCGCGGTCATCGAGACGCTGCGCCGCTCGGGGAGGATCACGCCGTGCACCCCGAAGGCATCGGCGCTGCGCAGGATCGCGCCGAGATTGCGCGGATCGGTGATGCCGTCCAGGGCGATCAGCAGCGGCGGCTCGAAGGCGTCGGCGGCGATCTGCAGGAGGTCGTCGACCTCCGCGTACTCGTACGGGGGCATGGTCAGCGCCACGCCCTGGTGCACGGCGTGGTCCGTCATCCGGTCCAGATCGGTGCGGGAGGCCTCGGCGACGGGAAGGTTCTGCGCCGTCGCCAGGCGCATGATCTCCCCCACCCGCTCGTCGGCGTCGAGGCGGACCATGACGGTCAGCTGCGTGGCCGGGACCTGTTCGCGCAGCGCCTCCAGCACCGCGTTGCGCCCGGCCACCTGGTCGGCGCCGGGCGACTTCCTGCCGCCCTTCCCGCTCGAGCCGCCCGGGCCGCCGCGACGGGCGGGGCCGCTGGAGCCTCCCGTGTACTTCTTGTGGGCGGGACGGTCCTCGGCCCGGGGCGTCGGCCCCTTGCCCTCCAGGGCACGGCGCCGCACACCGCCGGACCCGACGGATGCCCCCTTCTTGCCCTTGCGCGTCGCGCCGCGGCGCGAGCTGTTGCCTGCCATCAGGTCGACTCCTCGGTCATGTCGGTCATCATCGTCGTCCTCGTCATGCTCATCGTGCGGGACCCTCGAGGCTCCAGCGGGCGCCGTCCTGGGCGTCCTCGATGCGGATGCCGGCCGCGCTCAGCGCATCGCGCAGGGCGTCGGCCCGGGCCCAGTCCTTCTGCGCACGGGCCGCCGCCCGGGCGGTCAGCTGGGCACGGATCAGGGCGTCCAACGCCTCATGCTCGGCGCCACCTGTCCCGACGGTGCTCGCCCATTGCGCCGACAGCGGATCCAGGCCCAGCACGTCGAGCATAGCGCGCAGACGTCCGAGCCCATCGGCCACGGCGGCAGGTTCCGCACCCTCGGCCAGCAGGGAGTTCAGCGCGCCCTGCTCGCGGTGGATCACGGCGAGTGCTTCGGGCACCGCGAGATCGTCGTCCAGCGCGGCGATGAAGTCCGCCGGAAGGTCCACGGCGGCGAGCTCGGCCTCCGGCTCTGCCAGCGCGTCCCCGGCGAGCAGCTCGGCCGCCCGATGGGCGGTCGCGGAGAAGCGCTCCCAGACCACCTCCGCCTCTCGCATGGCCGTCGCGTTGTACTCGACGGTCGCCCGATAGTGGCCGCTGACCAGCGCGAGCCGCACCGCCGGGGTCGGGTGGTCGGTCAGGGCGCGGGCTGCGGTGACGAAGTTGTCGAGGCTCTTGCCCATCTTCAGGCCGTCCACGGTGAGCACCCCGGCGTGCATCCAGCGCCGGGCGAAGCCGTATCCGGCGGCATGGGACTGGGCCTGCTCGTTCTCGTGGTGCGGGAAGCGCAGGTCGAGGCCGCCGGCGTGGATGTCGAAGGTCTCCCCGAGGTACTTGTGGCTCATGGCGGAGCATTCGAGGTGCCAGCCCGGGCGGCCGCGGCCGTAGGGAGTGTCCCAGGACGCGGTCTCCGGCTCGGTCGGCTTCGCGGCCTTCCACAGCGCGAAGTCACGGCGGTCCCGTTTGCCCGGTTCCGGCTCCTCGCCGGCGTCCTGCATGTCCTCGAGGCTCTGCCGGGTCAGCGCGCCGTAGGTGGGGTGGGACGCCACGTCGAAGTACACCGAGCCGTCGCCGTCCGCGTAGGCGTGGCCGCGCTCGATGAGACGCCGCATCAGCGCGATCATCTCGGGCACGTGCCCGGTGGCACGGGGCTCATAGGTGGGCCGACGGTTCCCGATCCGGTCCAGGACGTCCTGGAACTCCCGCTCGAAGCGCAGGGACCACGCCCACCATGACGCACCGGCCTCGGCGGACTTCTCCAGGATCTTGTCGTCGATGTCGGTGACGTTGCGGACATGGGCGACCTCGTGGCCGCTGCGCTCCAGCCAGCGCACCAGCACGTCGAAGGCGAGGAAGGTGCGCAGGTGGCCGAGGTGCGGAGCCCCCTGGGTGGTCGGGCCGCACACGTACAACGACACCGCCCCCCGGCGCACCGGATCAAGCGGCGCGGTCGTGCGGGTGGCGGTGTCGTGCAGGTGGAGAGTCACGTGCACCAGGGTACTGCCCTGGCCGGGGCCGAGCGTCCCCTCACTCGACGCGGGCGCTGACCTTCTTGCCGTAGAGCTCCTCGAAGGTGTCGTCGTAGGAGACGGCGTTCGCGCGCCGCTTGCCCTGGACGGCGTCGACCGCGGACTGCGCGGTCTCGATCGTGGTCTCGGGCGCCTTGATCTTCTTGGAGACGAGGAAGGCCACCAGTCCCGCGATCGCGGCGATCACGATGAACACGCCGGCGACGATCAGGAAAGCTGCCCAGTACGGCAGGCCGAGGGCCTGAAGTCCGGTGGCGGCGGCGAACAGCAGCATCACCCAGGCCGAGAGCAGGAGGAACAGCAGCACCGCGGCGCAGGCGGCGATGATTCCCACCTTGATCGCGAGCGCGATGAGCTCCTTCTTCGCGATGTCGATCTCGTGGTGGACGACGCCGAGGAGCTCGTCCCGGATGGACTGGACGAGTTCACCGATGGACCGCTGGGTGGGCGGCGTGCTCGGATCGTTCGTGGTGTTGATCATGGTCGGAGCCTATCGCAGGGGGTCGGGGTCACGGGTCATCGACGGAACCGGGTGGGCGGCCGGCCGGTGGTGGGCCGCCCGGTGGTCAGTCCACGGAGATGCGCTTGCGCTTGGTCGCCTCGGGGCGCGGTCCGGCCGAGCTGGAACGGCGCACCACGACCGACGGTGCGACCGCGACGTCGCGGGGCGGGGCCTCGAGCCCGGAGACGCGCTCGACGAGGAACTGCGCCGCCAGCGCGCCCAGGCGGTCGGAGTTGGGGTCGACGCTGGTGATCTGGGAGACGCCCGAGGAGGCCAGGGAGGTGTTGCCGTACCCGGCGACGGCGAGCTCCTCGGGGACGGAGAGCCCCGCTTCCCGCGCTGCCGAGAGCAGGCCGACGGCGGTGACGTCGTTCGCGCAGGTGACAGCCGTGGGGACGCGGCTGCCGCGCAGCAGCATCGACCCCGCCGTCTGCCCCACCTGCTCGGTGAAGTCGCCGGGCTCGACGCGGGCCTGGTCCTCGAGGCCGTGGCGGGCCATGGCCTTGCGGAATGCGTCGGCGCGCTCGCGGGCGACCTCGGCTCCGACCCCTCCGACGTGGGCGATCTCGCGATGGCCGAGACCGACCAGGTGATCGACCAGCAGTCCCTGGCCGACCTCGTCGTCGATGCGCACGGTGTCGAAGCTTCCGCTGAAGGACCTCGAGCAGCCGATGCCGACGAAGGGGCGATCACCGGTCGCCTCGAGCACGCTGTCCATGTCGGCGAGGTCCGAGACCATCAGGAAGCCGTCGACACCGAGCTGGACCAGCGACTCGATCGCCTCGGTGTCCGCCGCGACCGGGTACTCGGGCACACGGAGGCGGGTGGGGACCACCACCGCCGACCGACCGGTCGCCGTGAGCTCGATGCGGATCGCGCGGACCAGGTCCGAGATCCACGTGTTGCGCATGGTGTTGACCAGGACGGCGACGACGCCGCGGTGGTCCGTCTCCTCGCTGAGCTCCTCGAGCGGGAAGCGGAGGCGTTCGGCCGCCTCGCGCACGCGGGTGGCCATGCGGGGCTTGATCTCCTCCGCGCCGCGCAGCGCCCGCAGCGCGACGGCGCTGGAGATCCCGAGGGAATCGGCGACGTCGCGCAGCGTGCCGCGCTGCTGACCGGCGTCGTCCATCTCGGAGGCGGCGTGGTCGACGTTCTCGATGACCTGGCCGCTGGAGCCCTCGTCCCCGCGGGGCGCTCGGGAGTCGGAGGCGGGATCGATGGTGCCGTCGGAGGAGGCGCTGGCGTCACTGCTCATGGACCCATTGAACCGCATTTCCGCCGTCCGCCGTGACACCACGGGAGGGATCGGTCCGCTCCTGCCCCGCCGAGCGTCCGCAGGGACCGTCGGACGCGGGGGCTTTCCCCCGTCCGGACGGCGGGAGGTCCCCGTGGGCAGCGGTCACCGGCCCGCCTAGGCTCGAGTCCATGGACGAGACCACCGCGCCCCCGCCGGCGCCCCGACGCCCTCGGCTGACGGCCGCGGCCCTCGCCTCCGTGCTGCTCGGAGGCGTGCTGTTCTGCTCCTGGTTCTGGATCAGCCTCTCCGTGCTGCTGGGCGGGCTGGCGGCCCTGCCGGCCCTGGGATCGGGGCTGTTGCTCCTGGTCCCCTGGCTCCTCGTGATGCAGGTCGCCGTGCGGATCGAGCGCCGCCGGGCGGTAGCCGTGCACGGGGTCGGGGTGATCCTTCCCGCCCGCCGCCGTTCTCGTCGGACCGGGGCCGCGGGCTGGATCCACGATCGGTGGCTCGAGCTGGGCACCGGCGCGTTCTGGCGCGGGACGCTGCACCACCACCTGGCGATGCTCGTCGCCGGGGCGTTCTTCCTCCTCGTCCTCGTGCTGCTGTGGCTGGGCTGGACCGCCGGGGACATCGCCCTGCGGCACGGCCCGGTGACGCTGGGTTCGATCACGCTGTCGCGGTGGATGCTCGGCCTGCTCGCCACGATCTCCGCGGCGCTGGCCGGCCTCGCCCTGGTCCTCGGCGCTCTCGCCGATCGGGGCCTGGCCCGCGTGCTGGTCTCCGGGTCCGAGACCGACCTGCGCGAACAGGTCGCCGAGCTCGCCGAGCGCCGCCAGGGCGCCGTCGACGCCGCCGCCCAGGAGCGGCTGCGCATCGAGCGCGACCTCCATGACGGGGTCCAGCCCCGCCTGGTCAACCTCGCGATGACCCTCGGGATGGCCAAGCATGCGATCCACGGTGACCCCGACCGGGCGAGCGAGCTGGTCGGGCAGGCTCATCTCGAGGCCAAGGGCGTGATGACCGATCTGCGTCAGCTGGCCCGCGGCATCCACCCGGCCGTGCTCACCGACCGAGGGCTGGACGCCGCGCTCTCCGCCCTCGCCGCCCGGTCCTCGATCCCCGTGGATCTGCAGGTCGACCTCGGCGCCGCGGACCACGCGCTCCTGGACCGGGAGCGGGAGGCCGTCGCCTACTTCGTGGTCTCCGAGGCCCTGACCAACATCGCCAAGCACTCCGCGGCGGACTCCGCCTCGGTCACCGTCACCCAGACCCCCGAGGTGCTGCGGGTCCGCGTCGAGGACGACGGCCGCGGCGGGGCCCGGGTCCGCCGCGACGGACTCTCCACCGGGCTGGCCGGCCTCACCGACCGCGTGCGGGCCACCGGCGGCCGCCTCGAGGTCTCCAGCCCTGCCGACGGCGGCACGGTCCTGGTGGCCGTCCTCCCGCTGCTCACCGGGGTGCCCGCGACGGCGCCCGTCCGACCCGCCGCCCCCGGTGCCCCCGCGGCATCCGCCGGCATCGACTCCCAGGAGGTCCTGCGATGAGGATCGTGATCGCCGATGACGCCGTCCTGCTGCGCGCCGGGGTGGAGCGTCTGCTCACCGATGCCGGCCACGAGGTGGTCGCCGCCGTCGGTGACGCCACCGCCCTGCTCAGCGCCGTCTCCCACCACCGGCCCGATCTCGCCGTGATCGACGTGCGGATGCCGCCGACGTTCACCGACGAGGGCGTGCGCGCGGCGATGCTGATCCGGCAGCAGGATCCGCAGGTCGCCCTGCTGGTGCTCTCGCAGTACGTCGAGGAGCGCTATGCGACGGACCTGATCGCCGATTCGTCGCACGGCCTGGGCTACGTGCTCAAGGACCGCGTCGCCGACGTCGAGGACTTCCTGGCCGTGCTCGCCGACGTCGGAGCCGGCGGCACCTGGCTGGACCCCGAGGTGGTCCAGCAGATCTTCGTGCGCTCCCGGCGTCGTCGCACGCTCGAGGGTCTGACCCCGCGGGAGCGGGAGGTGCTCTCGCTGATGGCCCAGGGACGCTCCAACCAGGCGATCGCCGACACCCTGTTCGTCTCCGCCGGCAGCGTCGAGAAGCACATCTCCTCGCTGCTGACCAAGCTCGATCTTCCTCCCGTGGACGGGGAGAACCGTCGGGTCATGGCCGTGCTGCGCTTTCTGGAATCCGAGGACAGATCATGACCACCACGCATCCCGCTCCCCACCGCGGCACTGCCGAGGAGCCGGGCCGCCGCCTCTCCCCCTCCCCGCAGCGCGACCGCGGCTGGCGCACCCTGATCACCCTGCTCGGCGCGGCCGTGCTGCTGCTGGCCCTGCTCACGCTGGCGGCCGCATCGGTCACGGGCTGGTGGCTGGGGCGCGGCTACGACGACATCCCGGCCACGCTGGAGCTCGGCACGCCGGAGTCGCTGACGCTGAGCAGCGGTGTCGGCGACGTGCAGGTCCTGGCATCATCCGACGTCGAGGAGGTCACCCTCGCGCTGGTCGAGGACGGGGTGACCTCGCTGCCGGCCCCGGACGCGACGGCGCGGGCACGCATCACCCAGCACGGCGGGTCGACCGCGCCCATCGTCGACGTCCGTCAGTCGGACGGATACGGACCGGTGCCGTGGCAGGACGAGCACCAGGACGTCCTGGTGCTGATCCCGCTCGGTCACCGGCTCGCCCTCGACCTCACCACCGACGTCGGCGGCATCCGGGCCGACGGCGACTTCTCCGCGCTCGTCCTGACCTCCTCCGTCGGCGACGTGCGGCTCGACGAGGTCTCCGTCACGGACTCGCTGAGACTGCGCGCCGATGTCGGCGACGTGGAGGCCGTGCTGAGCGGAGCGTCACCGACCTCCGCGGAGGTGACGGCAGCGGTCGGGAACGTCGAGATGCGTCTGCCCTCGGACGCGGGGTCCGACGTGCGGATCGACGCCGAGCTCGGGGAGGTCGAGATCTCCCTGCCCGGTACCGGCCGCTGGGACGTCGAGGCGCGCACGGAGCTCGGCGAGACCCGGATCGAGCCGGAAGTGACCGGGGCTCCCGGGCCGGTGGTCGGCGCTCTCACCGTCACCTCGGAGATGGGGGACCTGTACATCGGTCGCTGAGCGCAGAGCCCGGGGCACCGGGCTCATGATGGCGAGCCCACGGCACCGAGCCCGGGACACCGGGCTCACGACGACGGGGCGGGGCCCCGGTCCATGGACCGGGGCCCCGCCCCGTGCGCGGCGCAGCTCGCTCAGCTCTTGCCGCTCATGCCTTCCTGGATCAGGTCCATGACCGATGCATCGGCGAGAGTCTGGGTGTCCCCCACCTGACGGTTCTCGGCGACGTCCCGCAGCAGCCGGCGCATGATCTTGCCGGAGCGGGTCTTGGGCAGCTCCGTGACCAGGAGGACCTTCCGAGGCTTGGCGATCGGGCCGATCTCCTTGCCCACGTGGGCGCGCAGGAGCTCGGGGACCTTCTCCTCGCCGCCGGCCGCGGCGATCTCCTCCTCGGTGCCGGTGCGGAGGATGACGAAGGCGACCGGCGCCTGACCGGTGGTCTCGTCGTTCGCGCCGACGACCGCGGCCTCGGCCACCCAGTCGTTGCTGACCAGCGCGGATTCGATCTCCATGGTCGACAGTCGGTGACCGGAGACGTTCATGACATCGTCCACACGGCCCAGCAGCCAGATGTCGCCGTCCTCGTCGCGCTTGGCGCCGTCCCCGGCGAAGTAGAGGCCCTGGAATCGGGACCAGTAGGTCTCCTTGAACCGCTCCGGATCGCCCCAGATGCCGCGCAGCATGCTCGGCCACGGCTTATCGAGCACCAGGTAGCCGCCCTGGCCGTTCTCGACCGGCTTGCCGTCGTCGCCCACCACCTCGGCGCCGATGCCCGGCAGGGCGACCTGCGCGGAGCCGGGCTTGGTCGCGGTGATGCCGGGCAGCGGCGAGATCATGATCGCGCCGGTCTCGGTCTGCCACCAGGTGTCGACGATCGGGCAGCGGTCCCCGCCGATCACCCGGCGGTACCACATCCAGGCCTCGGGGTTGATGGCCTCGCCGACGCTGCCGAGCAGACGCAGGGAGGAGAGGTCGTACTTCGCCGGGATCTCCTCGCCCCACTTCATGGCGGTGCGGATCGCCGTGGGCGAGGAGTAGAACTGGGTGACCTCGTACTTCTCGATGATCTCCCACCAGCGGCCCTGGTGCGGGGTGTCCGGGGTGCCCTCGTAGATCACCTGGGTGGTGCGGTTGGCCATCGGGCCGTACACCACGTAGGTGTGCCCGGTGACCCAGCCGACGTCCGCGGTGCACCAGTACACGTCGCTGGAGGGCTTGAGGTCGAAGACGTCGCGATGGGTGTACGCCGCCTGGGTGAGGTACCCGCCGGTGGTGTGGACGATGCCCTTGGGCTTCCCCGTCGTGCCGGAGGTGTAGAGGATGTAGAGGGGGTGCTCGGCCTCGACCCACACGGGCTCGTGCTCGCTCGAGGCGCTCTCGCGGGCCTCGTGCCACCAGACGTCGCGGCCGTCGGTCCAGTCGACCTCGCCGCCGGTGCGGCGGACCACGAGGACCTTCTCGACGCTGTCGCCGCCTCCGGCGAGCGCCTCGTCGACCGCGTTCTTCAGCGGCAGCTGCTTGCCGCGACGGTTCTGGCCGTCGGCCGTGACGACCACGCGGGCCTCGGCGTCCTCGATCCGCGAGCGCAGCGCGTCGGCGCTGAAGCCGCCGAAGACCACGGAGTGCGGAGCGCCGAGACGGGCGCAGGCCAGCATCGCGAACACGGTCTCGGGGATCATCGGCATGTAGATGGCCACCCGGTCACCGGTCTTGACCCCCAGATCGGTCAGGACGTTCGCCATCTTGCTGATCTCGTCCTTGACGTCCGCGTAGGTGAACCTCGCGTCGGAGCCGTCCTCGTACTCCGCGAACAGGGCGACCTGCTCGCCGTGCCCGGACTCGACGTGTCGGTCCACGCAGTTGTAGGCGGCGTTCAAGGTGCCGTCGGCGAACCAACGGGCGAAGGGAGCGTCCGACCAGTCCAGGGTCTCGGTGAAGGGCGTCTTCCAGCTCAGCAGGCTCGCCCGCGCTCGCCAGAAGGCCAGTCGATCGCGCTCGGCCTCCTCGTAGAGCGAGGGGCGAGCGACCGCGTTCTGGACGAACTCGGAGGACGGGGAGAACGTGCGGGTCTCCTGCGAGAGATTCTCGATCCCGGGTGCGGCGTCGTCGGACATCACTACTCCTGCTGGGTGGGCCCCGGATCCACCGGGGCGTTGCGGACTCCCTCACCGTATCGCAGGAGACGCACGTCACGCGCATCGTCCAGCGCTCGCCCCGAGCCCGTTCGTCGGTGGATCGGCACGCCGCAGCGGTCCGCCCCGGACGGCGCCCCGACACCGGTCAGGGCGCCGCCGATGCTCCGCTCTCAGCGCCGGGACCGGGGATGGATCTCCACCTGCTGCCCGTCGGGATCGGTGACGTGCACGCTGCGCACGCCGCGGCCGACGACCACGCGGGCCGGGTGCCCGGCGGCGCCGAGGCGCTCGGCGAGGGCGTCGAGATCCTCGGTGGTCTCGAAGCCGAGCCGGACCAGCGAGACCTCCAGCTCCGGATGCCCCGGGTCGCCCCCGGGCCGGAAGGCCGCCTCACCGTCTGCCGGCTCATGCAGTCCGATGGTGCCGTGGCCCGGATTGCCGAGGGCCCGGTACCAGCGGTCGCCGCCGTCGACCGGGAGGAAGCCGAGCGCGGCGAAGAACGCGACGTCCCGCTCCCGCTCCGGCCCGTCGGCGCTGGCGCGCACGGCCGTCACCGAGAGCCGCTCATCGGCCCCCTCCCCGTCGTGGGCGAGGTAGCCGTAGTGGTCCTCCTGGTCCTCGTTGACTCCGACGGCCTCGCCGTGCGGACCGGTGATGTTCCCCTGGCGGCCGTAGCTCTCGTCCCAGACCGTCACCTCCAGCCCGGCCTCCCGCAGCCTCTCGGCCGCAGCGTCGGCGGAGGCCACGGCGGTGCTCAGCTGCGTCTCCCCCGCCGGGGCGAGAGACGCCGAGCCGGCGGCGGCATGGACCATCACCCGACCACCTCCCCCGGCCACCAGGTCGGCGAAGCCCTCGCCCTCGATGGTGATCAGTGGCGCCATCCCCAGGGTGCACAGGAAGGCGATCAGGGCGGCCGGATCGTCTGTGAACCGCAGCGGGAAGACGGTGACGGTCGCCGCGGACCCGGCGGCGGTCGCGACCTCGGTCCGCATCGGGTGCTCGGCGGGGGCAGGATGTTCGGTCCCGATGGTGCTCTCGGCGGGCGTGGTGTGCTCGGTCATGACGGGCTCCTCAGGCGTCGTCGCGATGGGATGGGGCAGGGGCGAGGTACTGCCGCAGCGCGGCCTCCACGAGGGCGCTGAGGCTGGCGGACTCGTCGATCGCGCGGTGCTTGACCGCGACCACGAGGTCCTGGGGCAGATACACGTTGAACTGCACCTTGCGGGGCGGGAGGGGAGGATCGGCGCTTTCTACCATTCTCGGATGCTAGCATTCTTGCCCCCTGTGCGCCATGGCTGCCTGTCGACCGCGCATGGACGACGGGTCGACCTGCATCACCTCTGCGGTCCCCGTCGTGGTCGATCGCTCGCCCGCGCAGGCCGGAGGACTACCGTGAGGACTCATGGACCGAGATCCCGCCACCGCCCCGCCGTCGCTGCTCGCGCCGGCCCGCCTGCGCGACCTCGAGCTCCGCAATCGCATGTGGTTGGCCCCCATGTGCCAGTACATGGTCGAGGCGGAGGACGGTGTCCCGACCGACTGGCACCTGGTCCATCTCGGCGCCCGCGCCGCCGGCGGCTTCGGCCTGGTCATCACCGAGGCCACGGCCGTCACTCCCACCGGGCGCATCAGTCCGCGGGACACCGGCCTGTGGAACGACGAGCAGACCGGTGCCTGGTCACGCATCACCGACTTCTGCCACCGACAGGGCTCGGCCGCCGCGGTGCAGCTCGCCCATGCCGGCCGCAAGGCCTCCACCTGGCCGGCCCTGCCCGCATACTCGGCGCGGCGCGGGACCATCCCCGAGTTCGCGTCCGGCTGGCGGACCGTCGGCCCCACCGCCGAGCCGTTCCCCGGCCTGGACGCCCCGGACGCCCTGAGCACCGCGGACATCTCCCGCGTGGTCGAGGAGTTCGTGGCCGCCGCGCGTCGCGCCGAGCAGGCCGGCTTCGACGCCCTCGAGCTCCACTTCGCCCACGGCTATCTCGTCCACGAGTTCCTCTCGCCGCTGGTGAACACCCGTCAGGACGCCTACGGCGGGGACGGCCCTGGCAGGCGCCGCCTGGCCCGAGAGATCGCCGCCGCCGTCCGCGAGCAGTGGCCCGCCGACCGGCCCGTGATCGTGCGCATCAGCGCCACGGACTGGCTCGACGGCGGCTGGGACATCTCGCAGTCCATCGAGCTCGCCCGGGAGCTGGAGGCCGTCGGGGTCGACGCCCTGCACGTCTCGACCGGCGGCGCCGTCATCGCGGACATCGCCGTGGGCCCCGAGTACCAGGTGGGCTTCGCCCGTACCCTGCGCGAGGCCGTCTCGCTGCCGGTCACCGCCGTCGGGCTGATCACCGACCCGGCCGGAGCCCAGGCGATCCTGGACCGCGGGGACGCCGACTTCGTCGCCGTCGGCCGTGCCGCCCTGCGCGAGCCGGGATGGCCCCAGCGCGCCGCCCACGAGCTCGGGGTGCGTGATGCATCGCTCTACCCGGGCGCGTACCGCCGCGGTTCCTGGTGACCGGGGGACGGTGGCTGTGATCGACCTGCTGCGGACCTCCGCCGCCCTGCGTGCCCGGGTGGCGCTGCGCCCCGGGAGCGTGGTGCTCGTCGACCGCTTCGGGGAGCTGACGGCGGCCGAGCTGCTCGATCAGGTCCATCTGCTCGGGCACCGCCCGCGTCGCGCCGCGCGCCACACCCCCACCCGGGGTCTGCGCGTCCTGCCGCCCGACGCCGCGCTGCGGCAGGTGCTGCTGGAGGCGTTGGCCGGCGACGGAACCCTCGACGTGCGCTCGCGGGGCACCGTCGGCGGGGCCAGCACACTGCATCGCGGGGCCCTGTCGCCCACCCAGCTCGCCACCCTCGTGGACCTGGCGCGACGCACCGGTCTGCGTCCGGGCCGACGGGTGGCCAGCGCCGCCCCGGGAGTGCACCGGCACGGACTGCTGGTGGCACTCGGCGCCCTCGCGCTGGGTGCACCGCTGGTGGACCTCACCCATCTGTCGGCGAGTCGGCGGATCGCCCTGCTGCACCGCGCGCCTCCGTCGCTGCTGACCGGGGTGCCCGTGCACCTGGAGGACCTCCTGCACGCGGACATCGAGTTCGGGGGCCATCGCCCGCTGCGGATCCCCCGCATCGTCTCCGGGACCGACCTGCTCCCGGAGACCCTGCGGGCGGATCTCGCCCGCCACTTCCACGGGCGGGTCCACGATGTCTACGGCACCACCGCGACAGGCCCCCTGACCGTGGACGGCCGAACGCTGCGCGGCGTCCGTCTGCGGTCGCAGGACGGGCTGCTGCGGGCCCGGACCCCGTTCACCCGGGGCCGCACCCTGACCACCGATCGGGGCCGGATCGACCCCGACGGGACCGTCCTGGTGACGGGCCGGACGGACGGCGCGGTCCCCGCGGGAGGGATGATCCAGGATCCCGGCGCCGTGGCGCGTCTGCTGCGCGCCCAGCCCGGCATCGCCGCCGTGCAGCTGCGCATGGTCCCCGGGGAGCGCAGCGGCTCCTGCGCGATCGCCGAGGTGACCCTCGCGCCCGGGATGCCGGTCGGCCTCGCTCCGGGCCCGGAGGAGCTCCGCGCTCTGGTGCGCGACCGGCTCGGCGCGGCCTCGGTCCCGAGCGAGGTCCGACTCAGCAGTCCGGAACGCTGACCGGCACCGCGGTCACGGCGAGCCCGCCCATCGCGGTCTCCTTGTAGCGCTCGCTCATGTCGGCGCCCGTCCGGCGCATGGTCTCGATCACGGTGTCCAGGGAGACGAAGTGCTCACCGGTGCCGCGCAGCGCGAAGCGCGCCGCGGTGATCGCCTTGACCGCGGCCATGGCATTGCGCTCGATGCAGGGCACCTGCACCAGACCGCCGACCGGATCGCAGGTGAGCCCCAGGTTGTGCTCCATCGCGATCTCGGCGGCGTTCTCCACCTGTGCGGGCTTGCCGCCCATCGCCTCGCACAGCGCGGCCGCGGCCATCGAGCAGGCCGAGCCGACCTCGCCCTGGCATCCGACCTCGGCGCCGGAGATCGAGGCGTGCTCCTTGTACAGGGAGCCGATCGCCCCGGCCGTCAGCAGGAACCGCACCGCGATCTCGTCGGGGTCGACCCCCTCGATATAGGTGGTGGCGAAGTGGAGCACCGCCGGGATGATGCCGGCCGCCCCGTTGGTGGGGGCGGTGACGACCCGGCCGCCGGCGGCATTCTCCTCGTTGACGGCGAGCGCCGCCAGAGAGACCCATTCGAAGGCGTTCATCGGCAGGCGGACGGGGTCCTCGGCGCTCAGGGCGTCGTACCAGGCGGCCGCCCGGCGGTTGACCTCCAGACCACCGGGCAGCACGCCGGGGGTGCGGATGCCGCGTTCGATGCAGTCGCTCATGGTGTGCCAGATCGCGAGCGCGGCGCTGCGGATCTCCTCGTCGCTGCGCCACTGGCGCTCGCGCAGCAGCATCGCCTCGGAGACGGAGATGCCGCGGTCCTCGCACACGGCCAGCAGCTCGTCGCCGGTGGTGAAGACGGTCCGCCCCTGGCCCTCGGCCGTGACCTCGGCGATGGACCGGTCCATGTCTGCCTCGTCGACCACGAAGCCGCCGCCGACGGAGAACATCGTCCGGCGCAGCACCTCCTCGCCCCGGGCGTCCAGGGCCACGAAGGTCATGCCGTTGGGGTGCTGGGGCAGGAAGGTCAGCGGGTGCAGGGCGATCCGCGAGGGGCGCAGTCCCACCTCGAGCGTCCCGTTCAGCAGCAGCCCGCCATCGGCCTCGATCCGTGCCACCCGTTCGCGCCCGGCGATGGGGTCGACGTCCTCGGGATCGGCGCCCTCCAGTCCCATCACCACGGCGTCCAGGGTGCCGTGCCCCTCACCGGTGGCGGCGAGGGATCCGTACAGGTCCACCGCGACGTCGGCGACCCGCGGGCCGGTCAGCTCGTCCTCGAGGACCTCGCGGGCGAACTGCGCGGCGGCGCGCATGGGGCCGACGGTGTGGGAGCTGGAGGGTCCGATCCCGATCTTGAACATGTCGAAGGTGCTGATGCTCATCGGGCGCCTCCTCGGTGCCGGCCGCGGCCGGGCCGGGAGGAACCACCGCCGCGACCTCCGGCGCCGCCACGGCCGCCGCCGGATCCCCGGCCTCCTGTGCCGCCCTGGCCGCTGGGGTTCTTGCCGGCACGATTCCTGCCGGGCGAGGTCTTGCCGCGCGAGGTCTTGCCACCGCTGCGCGAACCACCGCCGCCCGGACCGCCGCCGCGGCGCGAATCCGCCCCGCCCCGTCCCGGACGCCTGGCGCCGGAATCGGGCTCGGGAGCCTCCTCCCAGGAGGCCCTGCGCTCCTCGTTGGCACGGCGCTCCTCGGCGCGGCGCTCATCCGCCCCGCCCCGTCGGGAGAGGTCGAGCTTGCGCGGGGCGCCCTTGTACTTCACGAGCGCCGGATCCTCGGCGGGTTCCCCCGCCGGAGCGCGACCGCCGAGCTCGTCGAGCGCCGGCTCCTCGGCGCTCGCGACGTCGGCCCATCCGGCCTCGACCTCGGCCTCGCCGACGATGCGCCGGGTCCGGGAGACCTGATGCGGCAGGGCGAGGGTGACCACCACACCGGCGGCGCCCGCGCGGGCGGTGCGGCCGGACCGGTGGACGTACTCCTTGACGTCGTCCGAGGGGTCGACGTGGACGACCATGCCGATGTCGTCGATGTGCAGGCCGCGGGCGGCGACGTCGGTCGCGACCAGCACCGGGAAGGCTCCCTGGCGGAAGCCGGCCAGCACGTTCGTGCGCAGCCCCTGCTGCTTGTTCCCGTGCAGCGCGGCTGCCGGCACCCCGACCTCCACCAGCTCCTGGGCGACCCGCTCGGCGCCGAGCTGGGTCCGGGTGAACAGCAGGGTCCGCCCCGGCCGCGCGGCCAGCTGCGCGGTGACCTCGCGCTTCACGGAGGGCTCGATGGTGAGCACGTGATGGTCCATCGAGGCCACCGCGGCGGCGACCGGAGTGGTCTCGTGGCTGACGGGGTCGACCAGGAAGGCATCGACGATCTCCTCGACCTGTCCGTCGAGGGTGGCCGAGAAGAGCATCTTCTGCGTCCCCATCCCGATGGCGGCCAGGATGTCCCGCACATCGGGCAGGAACCCGAGGTCGGCCATGTGATCGGCCTCGTCGAGGACGGTGGTCTCGACCAGGTCCAGCTGCAGGGCGCCGCGCTCGGCCAGGTCGATCAGACGACCCGGCGTGGCGACGATGATCTCCACGCCGCGGGCGACGGCATCGGCCTGCTTCTCGATGTTCATGCCGCCGGCGACCAGCTGTGCCCTGATGCCGACCGCGCGGGCGAAGGGGTGGATGGTGTCGACGACCTGGACGGCGAGCTCGCGCGTGGGCACCAGCACGACGCCGAGGGGGCGTCTGCGGTGCACCTTGCGCCCTCGGAAACGGGAGGTCATGGCGAGCGTGAAGGCGAGGGTCTTGCCGGATCCTGTCTCGGCGCGGGCCAGCACATCGCGCCCGGCGAGCGCGTCGGGCAGGATCGCGGACTGGATCTCGAAGGCGCTCGTGAGCCCCTGCTCGGCGAGGACGCCGAGCAGCTCATCGGGCAGCGCCATGTCCTCGAACCGCTCCGAGCTGTGGGCGGAGCGACGGCGGGCCTTGGGCATGGTGATCCTCCTGACGATGCGGACCCGCCCATCATCGCGCATGTGGGGGACGTGGGAGAATGGCAGGACGATGTTGCGCACTCTCATGACTTCGAAGATCCACCGGGCCACGGTGACGCAGGCGGACCTGCACTACGTGGGCTCGGTGACGATCGACCCCGATCTCACGGAGGCCGCAGGGCTGGTCGAGAACGAGCAGGTCTCGATCGTCGACATCACCAATGGTCACCGCCTGGTCACCTATGTGATCGAGGGGACGCGCGGAAGCGGCGTGATCGGGATCAACGGCGCCGCGGCGCATCTGGTGACCCCCGGCGACCTCGTGATCATCATGGCCTACGGGCAGTTGGACGAGAGCGAGATCTCCACCCATCGCCCCCGCGTGGTCCACGTGGACGAGAGCAATCGCATCGTGGCGCTCGGAGCAGACGGCGCCGAACCGGTGCCGGGCATGCCCGATCAGTTCTGCGGGCGCACCTCCGGCGGGATCCGCTGAAGCCCGCACCCGACGACCCATGGACACCGGAAGCCCCTTTCCCGGCCGGCGACTAGGATCGCGTCCGTGATCCGTCCTCGCCCCTGCCGCCTGCCGTGACCGGGGTCCTGTCCGGCTTCTTCATCGTCTGGGCGCTCATAGGCGTGGGCTGGGTGGCCGGCCGCGCCGGCATCCTCGGACCGCAGGGCCGGTACGTCCTGAACCGGGCGACGTTCTTCATCGCCTCCCCCGCCCTGGTGCTCATCGGGCTGCTGGAGTCCGACGTCCGCGAGGTGCTCTCTGTCCCCATGGCGGTGGCTGCCGTCTCGGGCCTGGCCACCGGCGGCCTGCTGCTGCTCGGGCTGCGCGTGTTCACCGGGCGCCGCGGCACCGAGCTGCTGATGGCCGCGATCAGCGGATCCGTCGTCAATGCCGCGAACATGGGCTTCCCCATCGCCGCCTACGTGCTCGGGGACATCTCGCACGCGCTCCCGGTGATCCTGTTCCAGATGGCCCTGTACAACCCGCTGTACCTGTTCGTGCTGCACCAGAGCACCGAGAAGGAGTCGATGGGCCTGGGCGGGGTGGCCCGCGCCATCGGGGCGAACCCGGTGATCGTGGCCGCGGCCGTCGGCCTCGTCCTCACGATGGTCGACGTGCAGATCCCCGACGTGGTGCTCGAACCCGTGCGGTCGCTGGCCGATATGGCCATTCCCGCGATGCTGCTGGCCTACGGGCTCTCCCTGTACGGCTCGAGACCCTTGGCGAAGGACGACGGCTACCGCGGACTGATCGCCGTCGCCGCCTCCGCGAAGCTGCTGGCGATGCCGCTGATCGCCCTCGGGGTGGGCCTGCTGTTCGGGCTCTCGGGGCACTCGCTGTACGAGGTGGTGGTGATGGCGGCACTGCCCACCGCCCAGAACGTCTACGTGGCGGCGGCCCGGTACCGCGCCGCCGAGAATCTCGCCCGGGACACGGTGCTGATCACCACCATCGGCACCGTCCTGGTCCTGCTCCTGATCTCCGGCGTGCTCGGCGTGTGACCCCACCGAGCAGCAGCTCCCGGAGTTCGCCGACCTCGCCCCGGCGACCTCAGAACGGGGACGTGCCGGAGGTGCCGGGCGCCAGCTCCTGATCGAGGAAGAGGCTGGCCGCCCCGATCGCGCCGACGTCATCGCCCAGGTGGGAGGACTCCACCACCCCCGAGGTGCCGGCCCTCCAGCCCTCGAGCGCACGGAGCACCTCCGCCTCTCCGACCTCCCGCAGTGCGGGCCAGGTCGGCCCACCGATGATGATCCGCTGGGGGTCGTGCACCCCGGCCAGGATGCGGATCGCCTCCCCGAGCGCGCTCGCATGGGAACCGATGATCGACCGCGCCGACGGCGAACCGTCCGCGGCAGCGGCCGACAGCGCCTCCAGCGCCGCGGTCGTCCCTGCCCCGGCGGGCATCGAGATCCCGGCCTCGCGCGCGTTGGCGATCATCACGTGCGCATCGGTGTACAGGCTCTGGCAGCCGTGGCGGCCGCACGGGCAGACCTGATCCGCTCGGCCGATGGGCAGGTGGCCGATCTCCCCGGCCTGGGTGCTGCCGCCGCGGTGGACCCGGCCCCCGCCGCTGACGGCCGACCCCACGCCGTGCCCGACGTACAGGTACAGGATCGTCTCCACGGCGTCGAGATGGCGCGACCAGATCTCCCCCGTCAGGGCGGCGTTGGTGTCCTTGTCGAGCGTCGCGGGCAGACCGGTGACCGCGCTGAGCGCATCGACCACCGGCACGTCCCGCCAGCCCGGGATCCACGGCGGGTCGCGCAGGATCCCGGCATCGGCGTCGAGCCCGGCCGGGGCCGCGATCCCGATCCCCAGCAGGCGACGATGGGTCGCCGTCTCGGCCTCCCCCTCCCCCGGCACAGGTCCGCTCGCCCCCAACGAGCGGCTCAGCTCCGCGATCGCCGCGGCGATCCGTTCGAGATCCGCGCGCGGATCATGCGTCGGCGGCGCGAGCGTCGTGCGGGCCACCGGGCGCGCCGCGAGATCGCAGATCACCACGGCGATGTGCGCGGGGTCCAGGTGCACGCCGATGGCGAGCCGGGCGTCGGCGACCACCCGCAGCAGCGTGTGCGGCTTGCCGGGGCCGGAGATGCGCCGGCCCGCCTGCTCCACCAGCCCGTCGGCCAGCAGGCGCCGGGTGATCAGCGAGACCGCCTGGCGGGAGAGACGACTGCGCCGGACCACCTCCGACTGGCCGATCCCGTCCGGGGCGCTGCGGATCGTCTGCAGGACGAGCTTCTCGTTGAACGCGCCGATGTCCGTCATCGATGAGCCGTGCACGGGGCCTCCTCTCCGACCGCCGACGCGGGTGCTTAAGCGGTTATTGCATATGTCCATCGGTGTGAGTAACCTACCTCACACGGGACGACGCGGCCCCTTCTCCCCCACGGATCCGCGAGGCACCGACGCCTACTGCTCCCGCTTCACCGCACCGAGGGCGGCGCGGTGCTTACCTGAAGGGAGAGCGATGAGCGCCAGCGACGTCGTCGCGACGGACACCCCGCGGACCGGACCATCCGGCCCCGGCCCCGCCGCCGACCCCACAGCGCGCAGCGGACCCCGAGCCGGCGACGGCACGGCGGGCACGAGGCCGGTGAAGAGAAAGCTCACCGGGCGCGAGAAACGCAATCTGCGGATGGGACTGCTGTTCATCTCCCCCTGGATCATCGGGGTCACGGTCTTCGTGATCTACCCGCTGATCTACTCCTTCGCGATCAGCCTGACCCAGTACTCCGGGATGCAGTCCCCGACGTTCATCGGGTTCCAGAACTACATCGCCGCATTCCTCGACCCGCTGGTGCGCACCGCAGTCGGCAACACCGTCTACTACATGCTCCTCGCGGTCCCGATCGGGCTCGTGGTCGCGCTGCTGCTGGCCTTGGCGATGAACCGCAACGTGCGCGAGGTCGCGCTGTACCGGACCTTGCTGTACCTGCCCTCGCTGATCCCGATGTTCGCGCTGTCGTTCATCTTCATCGTGTTCGTCAACCCCCAGTACGGCATCGTCAACCAGTTCCTGGGGCTGTTCGGGATGCCGGCCACGAACCTGCTGGGCGACCCGCAGTACGCGAAGATCGTCATGATCGTGATGGCCCAGCTCGGTGCGGGCAATGCGGCGCTGATCTACCTCGCGGGGCTGCGGAACATCCCCGACACCCTCTACGAGGCGGCGCGCATCGACGGAGCGAGCCGGTTCCGCCAGTTCTTCGCGATCACCGTCCCGCTGCTGACCCCCACGATCCTGTTCAACCTGATCACCGGTGTCTCCGGCGCGATGATGGTGTTCACCGAGGCGTTCATCATGACGGACGGCGGGCCGGACAACTCGACGCTGTTCTACATGCTGTACCTCTGGCGCAACGCGTTCTCGTACGGGCAGCTCGGCTTCGCCTCGGCGCTCGCGGTGCTGCTGTTCCTGTTCGGCATGCTGCTGGCCGGACTCATCTACTGGCTCTCCCGCCGGTTCGTGAACTACGACGTGTCGGCCGGCTGAGGAACAGGAGAACCCCATGGCCATCAATACCGCCAATCCCGGTGCCCAGGACCTCGGTCAGGCACCCAAGCTCAAGTCCCGGTCCAACTACGGGCGCAATGCCGACGGCTCCCGCCCCACCAGGGTCAGCGCGTGGATATCGCGCCTGGTCATGCTCGCGGTCCTGCTGCTGTTCTCCCTGCCCGTGTACTGGATGATCATCTCGGCGCTGAAGACGCCGGAGGAGCTCGCCCAGTTCCCGCCGACGCTGTTCCCGACGGAGCTGCGCTGGGAGAACTTCTACGACGCGGTCACGGTGATGCCGTTCTGGACCTTCTTCCGCAACAGCGCGATCATCACCATCAGCGTCGTCGTCTTCAGCGTGATCTCGAACTTCATCGTCGCCTACGGATTCGCCTGCATCGAATGGCCCGGCCGCAACAAGGTGTTCTTCATCGTGCTGGCCACGCTGTTCCTGCCGTTCCCGGTGACCCTGATCCCGATGTTCGACATGTGGGCGGCCCTCGGATTCGTCAACACCTTCGTGCCCCTGATCGTCCCGGCGCTGTTCGCGGGCGGCTTCTTCACCTTCCTGCTGCGCCAGTTCATGCTGCAGACCCCGCGCGACATGCTCGACGCCGCGCGGGTGGACGGGGCCAGCGAGTGGTCCATCGCCTGGCGGATCGTGTTCCCGACCGCACGGCCCGCCATCACCGTGATCGCGATCTTCGCGGCCGTGGGCACGTGGAACGACTTCATGGGCCCCCTGATCTACCTGCAGGACGAGGACAAGCAGACGCTGTCGATCGGTATGGAGGTCTTCCGCTCCGTGAACTCCCAGGACGTCCAGTTCAACCTGCTCATGGCTGCCTCGTTCCTGGTGCTGCTCCCCCTGGTGATCCTGTTCTTCATCTTCCAGCGCTACTTCGTCAGCGGCATCACCCTCGGAGGTTTCAAGTGATCGATCGTCGAACTCTGCTGCGCGCCCTCGGCGCCGGCGCCAGCGTGACCATCGCAGGTGGCTCGGTCATCGGCTGCACCAACCGCCCCGTCGGCGAGGACCGCGACCCGAACACGGTGCGCCTCTGGGGCATCTGGGCCTCGGACCAGGAGAAGGAGATGCAGGTCATCGAGGCCTTCTCCGAACAGAACCCCGATGTGAAGATCGAGGTCTCCCAGGTGCCCTCCAACGGTCAGGGCGACGCCTCCAGCGTCATCACGGCCGTGCGCGGCCGCACCGGCCCCGACATCTACTTCATGGACCGCTTCAACGGGGCCCAGTTCGCCTCCCTCGGGCTGCTCGAGCCCATCGACGGCCTCATCGAGGAGCACGAGGACGTCAGCGTCGAGGAGTTCATGGCCGGATGGGTCAAGTTCGCCACCGACGAACTGTTCTACGACGGCCAGTACTACGGACTGCCGATGGACACCGATACCCGCGGGATGTACGTGAACCTGGGTCTGGCCGACGAGGCCGGCATCGACCGGTCCCTGCTGGATCCGGCCAACGGGCCGATGTCCTACGAGCAGCTCTGGGAGATCAACGACGCGTTCAACGTGCAGAACGAGAGCGGCACCTACGAGCGGGTGACCTGGATCCCCTGGGACGACCAGGCCTCGTTGCTGATGTGGGCGATGGCCAACGGCGTCAAGTTCTTCTCCAACGAGACCTGTCATACGCTGCTGGACTCTCCGGAGATGCTGGCCGTGGCGGAGATGTACGCCGGCTGGATCGAGCGCTTGGACTTCGCCCGCCTGGACGCCTTCAAGGCGACGTACCAACCGCCGAACGCCCCGCCGACGCAGACGTCCTTCTTCTCCGATCGCCAGCTGTTCCAGATCACCGGCCCCTGGGGCGTCCAGTCCCAGGCGGACTACAAGCCCGACATGGAGTACACCGTCACCCATCTGCCGGTGCCGGAGGAGGGCGATGAGCCCTTCACCTGGGCCGGCGGCTTCGCGCTGACGATGCCGAAGGGCGCGAGCATGTCGAAGGCGGCCTGGGACTTCTTCAAGTTCTACGCGGGCTACGAGGGCCAGAGCATCCTGATGCCGCAGATCAGTCGCATCCCCACCAACATCGAGACCGTCGAGGACCCGAAGGGGTGGGACCGGGACATCAAGTTCTTCGTGGAGCTTCTGGGCGTGGCCAAGTCCCGTCCACCGCTGCCGGTCGGCACGAAGCTGTGGGACGCCATGATGACCATGCAGGGCAGCCTCAACCAGGCCTCGGACACCCCGGAGAACCTGGTCAAGGAGGCCCAGCAGTACGTGGATCCGACGATGCAGCAGTTCTGCCCGGTCACGCTCCCCGAGGGTTTCGGGGAGCCGGATCCGCACTTCCCCGTCGAGGACGTGCCGGGCGCCTGAGCGCGCGACCTGCCGGGGACGGAGCGGGGCCGACGACCCTTCGCCCCGTCCCCGGGCCGGCCCAGCGTGATGGCGCTGATGCGCGGCGTCCGTCCGCCCCGTCCCGTTCCCCCATCCTGCATCACCCCGGAGGTACACCATGATCGATCGTCGGACCCTGCTGCGCGCCCTCGGCGCCGGCGTGAGCGTGACCATCGCCGGCGGCTCGATCATCGGCTGCACGAACAGGCCCGTCGGCGAGGACCGTGATCCGAACACCGTGCAGCTGTGGGGCCTCGGCGCGGCGGATGCCGAGAAGGAAGCACAGGTCCTCGAAGCGTTCTCCGAACAGAACCCGGAGGTGAAGGTCGAGGTCTCCCAGGTCCCCTCGAACGGGGAGGGGGATGCCTCCAGCGTCATCACGGCGATCCGTGGCAGAACGGGCCCCGACCTCTATTGGCTGGACCGCTTCAATGCTCCCCAGTTCGCCTCCCTCGGGCTCCTCGAGCCGATCGACGGCCTGATCGAGGAGTACGAGGGCGTCGGCCCCGAGGAGTTCATGGCCGGGTGGATCGGCTTCGCCACCGACGAGCTCCACTACGACGGCCAGTACTACGGCCTGCCGACGTCCACCGACACGCGCGGCATGTACGTGAACATGGATCTGGCGACCGAAGCGGGCATCGATCCGGCGCTGCTGGATCCCCGCAACGGCCCGATGACCTACGACCAGCTGTGGGAGATCAACGACTCCTTCAACGTCCAGGACGACAACGGCACCTACGAACGGGTGACCTGGATCCCCTGGGACGACCAGGCGAAGCTGATCATGTGGGCGATGGCCGCCGACGTCCGCTTCTACGACGAGTCCACGGGTCACATGCTGCTGGACTCGCCGGAGATGCTGGCGGTCGCGTCGATGTACGCCGACTGGATCGAACGTCTGGACTTCCCCCGGATGGACGCGTTCAAGGCCACCTACCAGCCTCCGAACGCACCGCCGGCGCAGACGTCCTTCTTCTCGGACCGTCAGCTGTTCCAGATCACGAACCCGGGGGCCGTGCGCAGCCTCGCGGACTACAAGCCGGATATGAACTACGCGGTCACCCACCTTCCCGTGCCCGCCGAGAACGACGAACCGTTCAGCTGGTCAGGCGGCTTCGCCCTGGCGATGCCCAAGGGGTCGAGCTTGTCGAGGCCCGCCTGGGAGCTGATGACGTTCTACGCGGGCTACGAGGGCCAGAAGATCCTCATGCCGCCGCTGACCGGCATCCCGACGAACCTGGAGACCATCGCGGATCCCGAGGGGTGGGACCCGCGGATCGAGTTCTTCGTCGAGCTCCTGGACGTCACCAGGTCGAGGCCTCCCCTGCCGGTCGGGACGAAGCTGTGGGACGCCATGGAGACCATGCAGGGCAGCTTGACCCAGGCCTCGGACACCCCCGAGAACCTGGTGAAGGAGGCGCAGCAGTACGTGGACCCGACGATGCAGCAGTTCGTCCCCTTCTCGCTCCCGGAAGGTTTCGGCGAACCCGATCCGAACCTGAAGCTGCCTCAGCACTGAGACCGCATCACGACCGCGCCGCCGCGCGCCCTCGTGGTCACCGCACTCAGGTCGCTGCGAGAGCGCGGTACCATGAACGCGTGGCACGACGGCTCCTGCTTACGCAGCCGCATCGGAGAAGGTCCGCGCCGACCCTGCGCTCCTGAAGCGCCTGCGGTCCGCTGTGGGCACCGATGCGGCTCCCCTCGCCTGCGCGAGGGTTTTTTCATGTCACGAGACGCCTGGCGGCATCCGCCGCACTGATCCTTCGGAGGACGATTCACCCATGAGCGAGGCCCCGCACCGATACACCGCCGCGGTGGCGGACGAGATCGAACGCCGCTGGCAGCAGCGCTGGGACGAGGACGGCACCTTCCATGCCGACAACCCGGTCGGTGCGCTGCGCGGATCGGCCGAGTCGCTCGAGCAGGCCGCCTCCGCGACGCCGCCCGAGAAGATGTACATCATGGACATGTTCCCCTACCCCTCGGGGGCGGGGCTGCACGTGGGCCACCCGCTGGGTTACATCGCGACCGACGTGGTCGCCCGCCACCAGCGCATGCTGGGCAAGAACGTGCTGTACACGATGGGCTACGACGCCTTCGGCCTGCCCGCCGAGCAGTACGCGGTCCAGACCGGCACTCATCCTCGCACCACCACCGAGGCCAACGTGGCGACCATGCGCCGTCAACTGCACCGTCTGGGGCTCTCGCACGATCCCCGCCGCTCGCTGGCGACCACCGACCCGCAGTTCGTGAAGTGGACCCAGTGGATCTTCCTGCAGATCTTCGACTCCTGGTACGACCCGGAGGCCCCCAACGCCGACGGCATCACCGGTCGCGCCCGCCCGATCGCCGAGCTGCAGGAGGAGCTGCGCGCCGGCCGCGTCGACCCCTTCGCTCTGGCCGACCGTCAGGGCGTCGAACTGCCCGTGGCCTGGGCGGGGCGCACCGCCGCGGATGTCGCCGGTGCCTCCGAGGCGGAGATCGAGGACCTGGCCCACGCCTTCCGCCTGGCCTACATCTCCGAGACGCCGGTGAACTGGTGCCCGGGCCTGGGCACCGTGCTGGCCAACGAGGAGGTCACCGCCGACGGTCGCTCCGAGCGCGGCAACTTCCCCGTCTTCCGCAGCCGCCTGCGCCAGTGGAACATGCGCATCACCGCCTACGGGGATCGGTTGATCGACGATCTGGAGCGCGTGGCCTGGCCGGAGTCGATCCGCACGATGCAGCGCAACTGGATCGGCCGCAGCCACGGCGCCCAGATCACCTTCGAGGTCCTCGGGCTGGCGGGCTCCGGGCGGGCAGATGACGCGCAGAGCACCCCGGGCGCGGAGGTCCCGGGGACCGCTGGTTTCGACGTCTTCACCACTCGCGCGGACACCCTGTTCGGAGCGACCTTCTGCGTGCTGTCCCCGGAACATGCGCTGCTGTCGGATCCCTCCGCCCTGCCGGCGCAGTGGCCCGAGGGCACTCGCGAGGCGTGGACGGGCGGTGCAGCAACCCCGCACGAAGCCGTCGAGGCCTACCGGGTGCGCGCCGCGTCCCTGGGCGAGGAGGAGCGCACGGCCGATGACCGCGAGAAGACCGGTGTGTTCACCGGTCTGTTCGCGAAGAACCCGATGGACGGCCGCGAGCTGCCGGTGTTCACCGCGGACTACGTGCTGACCGGGTACGGCACGGGCGCCATCATGGCGGTCCCCGCCGAGGACGCGCGCGACTTCGAGTTCGCGACGACGTTCGAGCTGCCCGTGATCCGCACCGTGCGCCCACCGGAGGACTTCGACGGCGGCGCGTGGACCGGGGACGGCGAGAAGATCAACTCCGCCAGCGCCGAGCTGGACCTCAACGGTCTGGACCCGGACGAGGCGAAGGACCGCGCTACCGGGTACGCGCAGGAGAAGGGCTTCGGCCGGGCCCGCACCACGTACCGGCTGCGGGACTGGCTGTTCTCCCGCCAGCGCTACTGGGGCGAGCCGTTCCCGATCGTCTACGACCCCGAGCGCCCCGAGGTGCCGATCGCGCTGCCGGAGTCCATGCTGCCGTTGGACCTGCCGGAGGTCGCGGACTTCTCCCCCAGGACCTTCGACCCCATGGACGCCGACTCGGTGCCGCAGACCCCGCTGTCGCGGGCGAGGGAGTGGGCCGAGGTCGAGCTGGACCTGGGCGAGGGGCCGAAGACCTACCTGCGAGAGACGAACACGATGCCGCAGTGGGCGGGCTCGTCCTGGTACCACCTGCGCTACATCGACCCCACCGAGGACGACGTCCTGGTGAGGCCCGAGAACGAGCAGTACTGGCTGGGCCCGCGCGAGGACGGGGGCGTCGGCGGCGTGGACCTCTACGTCGGCGGGCAGGAGCACGCCGTGCTGCATCTGCTGTACGCGCGCTTCTGGCACAAGGTGCTGTTCGATCGCGGCGTCGTCTCCAGCCAGGAGCCGTACCACCGCCTGTTCAACCAGGGGTACATCCAGGCCTACGCCTACACCGACTCCCGCGGCGTCTACGTCCCGGCGGAGGAGGTCATGGCCGAGGACGACGGCACCTACACCTATCAGGGCCGGCCCGTGGCCCAGGAGTACGGGAAGATGGGCAAGTCGCTGAAGAACGCCGTCGCCCCGGACGACATGTACGAGGAGTTCGGCGCGGACACCCTGCGCGTGTACGAGATGTCGATGGGCCCGTTGGACCTCTCGCGGCCCTGGGAGACCCGGGCCGTGGTCGGTTCCCAGCGGTTCCTGCAGCGGCTGTGGCGCCTGGTGGTCGACGAGGAGTCCGGTGAGCTGGTCGTCTCCGACGAGCCGGCGGATCTGGCCACGAAGCAGGCCACGCACCGCACGATCGAGGGCGTCGACCGGGACATGTCCCAGATGCACGTCAACACGGCGATCGCGAAGCTGATCGAGCTGGTCAACCATCTGACCAAGCTCGGATCCTCCCCGCGCGAGGCGGTCGAGCCGCTGGTGCTGATGGTCTCGCCGATGGCCCCGCACCTGGCCGAGGAGCTGTGGTCCCGGCTGGGCCACGAGGGCTCCGTCTCGCGGGCGGCCTACCCGGTCGCCGATCCCGAGCTGGTCAAGGCCGACGCCGTCACCTGCGTCATCCAGGTCAAGGGGAAGGTGCGCCACCGGATCGAGGTGGACCCGGAGATCTCCGAGAGCGATCTGGAGGCCCGCGTCATGGCCGAGGAGCGGGTCCAGGAGCTGCTCGAGGGCCAGAGCATCCGCAAGGTCATCGTGCGGGCCCCGAAGATCGTGAACATCGTGGTGTGAGCTCGCACCGAACCGTGTCGATCGGTCCCGGGGCCAGCACGGCCCCGGGACCGCTCTGTCGTCGTGCCTGGCCTCGCGCACCTTCCTCCACAATGCTCCGCCGTCCACATCCGAGCGGCCGGCGCCGTGAACGGGCCTCTGCGCTGGCTACGGTCGCGCCATGGACATCATCTGGGGATGCGACACGGAGGACATGGACGAGCTGGTCGAGCGGATCGTGGAGGGGGCCGAGCGCCTGCGCCGGCTGATCGAGCTGCTGCGCAGCAGCTCCGCGACCGTCGCGTGGACCGGTCCGGATGCGAGCGCGCACCGGGAGCGGACCGCCGTCGTGACCGGCGAGGCGAGCGACCTGTGCGGGATCCTCCGGGAGCGCTCGCGGCAGCTGCACGAGGAATCCGTCCAGCAGACCCGTGCCTCCCGGGCCGAGCGCGGCCTCGCCGTCGACCCGTTCGCGGCGGTGCGCGCCGAGTGGCCGGACCATCTCCCCGGCGGTCCGATGCAGCCTCCGGACCTCGAGGGAGGACCTCCGATCGGGTTCCGGGCACCGATCGACGTCGACGAGATGCCGGCTGTCCCGTGGCCGGAGGGGATGGGGAAGCCCGGCCCCTGGGTCGGAGGACCCTTCCAGCCCCAGGAACCGATCGATCCGAGCCGTCCGCTCCCCGAGGGCGAGCCGTTCGACCTCACCGAGGAGTCCCTCGCCCACGGCGAGGACTGGCGGCGGCTGCTCCTGAAGACCACCCCCTACTCGGCGCTCGCGCAGAGGGCCATGGACGCGCACGATGCCGTCGGCGACGGCCTGGATCGGGCCGAGTCCGCCCTGGTGGACAGCGGCCACGAGGAGTTCGTCCCGGTGATCGATGCAGCGCGCGTCCCCCATGACGTCTCCTCCCTGGTGCTCGGGGAGGACTCGAGCCTGGGCCAGGTCACCACGGGGATCGATCAGATCCTGGCCAATGGGCACCAGACCGGCACCGAAGTGGCCGACGCGCTCGGCGAGGGCGACTTCTCCGGCGCGGCGCGGGCCGGGGAGCGCGGGATCTACCGTCACTACGGGGCCCTGGCCGACATCGCCCTGGCCAACCAGCTCCCGCACGTCCCCGGGGTCGCGGCCGACGTCGCCGAGCACAGCGCGAGCGCGATCGAACCGATCAGCCCTCAGGCCGCGGACGGGCTCCGAGAAGCCGGCGAGCGCGCCGAGGCGTTCGGCGAGCGCTTCGAAGGAGCCGTGGACCGCGCCACGGACACCGAACGGTGGTACGACGCGCGCCGCCGTTACATGCCGATGCCGTGGGATCCCCAGGGGTGAGCGGTGCGGGCGCGGTGAGGTGGGCACGGCCAAGCGGGGCCGGTCACCCGGCCCCGCTCCCCCGGAGCTTCCTCGCCCCGGGGACGATCGGTCAGGACGTGCGCTCCTCCCTCGCAGCCGGCGACGCCCCGCCCGCCGTCGGCGCATCGTCGCCCACCACCGGCTCCTCCTCGCCGTCGCCGACGGCGAGCACCAGCCCGGGCCCGGCCTCATCGGCACGGACCTCGACGCTCTGGCCGTCGTGGACCTCGCCCTTCAGGATCAGCCGCGCCAGAGAGTCGCCGATCTCCTTCTGCACCAGACGCTTCAGCGGACGCGCCCCGTACAGCGGGTCGAAGCCCTCCGCGGCGAGCCATCGGGTGGCCGACTCGTCGACCTCCAGGCGGATCCGTCGGTCCTCGAGACGCTTCGCGACCTCGGCGACCTGCAGGGTGACGATCCGTGCGAGCTGATCGCGCGAGAGCGCATCGAACATCACCACGTCGTCCAGCCGGTTGAGAAACTCGGGCTTGAACGAGGCACGCACCACCTGCATCACCCGCTCATGCTTCTCGGACAGCCCGAGGGTCGCATCCTGCAGCACGTGCGCGCCGAGGTTCGAGGTGAGGATCAGGATCGAGTTGCGGAAGTCCACGGTGCGGCCCTGACCGTCGGTGAGGCGACCGTCGTCGAGCACCTGCAGCAGCACGTCGAACACATCGGGGTGGGCCTTCTCGATCTCGTCGAGCAGCACCACCGAGTAGGGACGACGCCGCACGGCCTCGGTGAGCTGACCACCCTCGTCGTAGCCGACGTATCCCGGGGGTGCCCCGACCAGCCTCGAGACGGTGTGCTTCTCGCCGTACTCGGACATGTCGATACGGACCATGGAGCGCTCGTCGTCGAAGAGGAAGTCGGCCAGCGCCTTGGCGAGCTCGGTCTTGCCCACGCCCGTCGGCCCCAGGAACAGGAACGACCCGGTGGGTCGGTTCGGATCGGCGATCCCGGCCCGGGAGCGGCGCACGGCATCGGAGACCTCGGCGACCGCGCGCTGCTGACCGATCAGCCGGTGGCCGATGAGGTCCTCCATCTCGAGCAGCTTCTCGCTCTCGCCCTGCAGCAGACGGCCGGCGGGGATCCCCGTCCAGCTGCCCACGACGTCGGCGATGTCGTCCGCCCCGACGTGGTCGGAGACCAGCGGCCGGTCACCCTCGAGGCCGCCGGCGGCCTCCCTCTCCTCGGCATCCACCAGCTGCATCTTCAGCTCGGGGATGTCGCCGTAGAGGATCTTGGAGGCGGCCGTCAGGTCACCCTCGCGCTGGGCGCGGTCCGCCTGCATGCGCAGCGTCTCGAGCTGGGCCTTGAGGTCGCCGACGAGATTCAGCCCGGCCTTCTCCCGGTCCCAGCGGGCCGACAGAGCCGTCATCGCCTCGGTGCGGTCGGCGAGCTGGGAACGGACCGACTCCAGTTGGGCGATGCTGCCGGGGTCATCGCTGCCGTCCAGGGCCAGCTCCTCCATCTTCAGCCGGTCCACCTGCCGACGCAGGATGTCCAGCTGCTCGGGCGAGGAGTCCAGCTCCATGCGCTGGCGGGACGCGGCCTCGTCGACCAGGTCGATGGCTTTGTCCGGCAGCTGACGGCCGGTGATGTAACGGTCCGAGAGCGTCGCCGCGGCCACCAGTGCGGCATCGGTGATGGAGACCTTGTGGTGGGCCTCGTACTTGTCCTTCAGCCCGCGCAGGATCGTGATCGAGTCCTCGACGCTGGGCTCGCCGACCAGCACCTGCTGGAAGCGTCGCTCCAGCGCGGGGTCCTTCTCGATGTTCTCGCGGTATTCGTCCAGCGTGGTGGCGCCGACCATGCGCAGTTCGCCGCGGGCCAACATGGGCTTGAGCATGTTGCCGGCATCCATCGAGCCGTCGCCGGTGCCGCCGGCGCCGACCACCGTGTGGAGTTCGTCGATGAAGGTGATGATCTGCCCGTTGCTGGTACGGATCTCGTCGAGCACCGCCTTCATACGCTCCTCGAACTCGCCGCGGTACTTCGAGCCCGCGACCATCGAGGGCAGGTCCAGGGCGATCAGACGCTTGCCGCGCAGCGAGTCGGGGACGTCGCCGGTGACGATGCGCTGGGCGAGTCCCTCGACGACGGCGGTCTTGCCCACGCCGGGCTCGCCGATCAGCACGGGGTTGTTCTTGGTGCGGCGGCTCAGCACCTGCACCACGCGGCGGATCTCGGCGTCACGACCGATCACCGGGTCCAGCCGACCCTCCTGGGCCTGCTCGGTGAGGTCGACGCCGAACTTCTCGAGGCTCTGGAAGGTGCCTTCGGGGTTCTGGGAATCCATCTGGGTCATGCGCTCATCTCCTGGGGTCAGTCGGGCCACGGCATCGCGGAGGGAGACCGGCGTCGCCCCGACGTCGGCCAGCAGTCGTGCGGCCTCGTCCTTCCCGAGCGCGATGCCGATCATCAGGTGTTCGGTGGACAGGTAGGTCCGGTGCTGGGCGTCGGCCTCGCGCCGCGCCGCCTCGAGGGCGTCGAAGCCGGTGCCGACGAAGGTGGGGGCGGAGCTCGCCCCGGACCCGCTGACCTGCGGGAGGGCGTGGACGGCATGCTCGGCGCGGGTGGCGAGGTCCTGGGGGTCCGCGCCGACCTCGGCGAGCACGGCGCGGCCGATCCCGTCGGCCTGCGTCGCCAGCACCCACAGCAGGTGCAGGGAACTGATCTGGGGGTTCCCGAGCTGGACGGCCTTCTCCGCGGCAGCGGTCACGGCTTCCTGCGAGCGGGTGGTGAACTGGAACTCCACGATGCTCCTTCCTGGGGCCGGAATCCTGGGTCCGGACGGGGTCTCGCATACGGTAACGACCCCTGGGTTGAGTCTATTCCGCTCAACCCTGATCGTCCCCGACGGCCGACCGCTTCCGGTGCGCGGCCCGGTCCGCGATCGGCGACGACCAGGGGCGGAGGAGGGCCGGACGAAGGACGGACGAGGGGTGGCCCCTGTAGCATCGCAGGGACCCGGAGCCGTCCCGTATGGGGGATACGGACGGCGGCGCGCTCCGCGATCTCATCCCGTCCCCGTCTCCCGCCGCCGAAACCGAGGCCTCCATGTCCCAGTCCCCGTATCAGTCGCCGGGCGGGCAGTTCATGCCCAACGGCCGACCGCGCCCCGGTGCGCCGACCTCCGCCGAGGGCTCCCCGTCCTTCCAGTCCCAGCCCCGCTACGTCGACTACGGCAATCCGCGGGCCTACGACACGTCGGTGCGTCCCGCCGCGGGGATCACCGCAGCGCGCCACGCTCCCGCGCAGATCCAGCGGCCCGCGCAGGCGCAGCCGCAGTCGGCCTGGTCCACCCAGATGCGCCGGGTCCAGGAGGTCGCCCAGCACGGCACCAAGCTGCCGGCCGTGAGCATCGTGGTCTGGATCGCGGCCGTGGTCCTGGGCATCGCCCTGCTGCTGGTGCTGGGCTTCTTCTTCCTGCGGTTCGTCACCGGCTCCAGCGCGAACCCCATCTGGTGGCCGGTCACGGCCTTCATCGCCCTGATCTCCCTGGTGGTGATCGCCCTGGTGATGTTCCTGGCGGACCGGTGGGATCCGCAGCCGTTCCCGCTGCTGATCATCGCCGTGTTCTGGGGGGCGGCCATCGCGGCCTTCATCAGCTTCTGGATCAACTCCTTCAACTCGCTGCTGACCTGGTGGATCACGCAGAGCGAGGCGGCCGTCGCCTTCGTCGGGCCCGTGATCAGCGCGCCGCTGGTCGAGGAGATCACCAAGGGACTTGGCCTGCTGCTGCTGATGGTGCTGGCCCGCCGGTACTTCAACGGACCGTTGGACGGGCTGATCTACGGCGCCCTCATCGGCGGCGGCTTCGCCTTCACCGAGAACATCCTCTACTACACCCGCGGGCTCGAGGCCATGGGTGGTGACGGTGTGCTGATCTCGTTCGTCATGCGCGGCGTGCTGAACATCTTCGGGCACGCGATCTACGTCTCGGCGACGGGCATCATCGTCGGCTTCGTGGCCCGCAAGTGGGGCACGGCCATGGGATTCCTCGTGTTCATCCCCGCGCTGATCCCCGGCATGCTGCTGCACGCTCTGTGGAACCTCGCCGCCACCCTCGGCGGCGGCAACGGACTGGTCCTGGTCGTGATGTACCTCCTCGAGGCGCTGCTGTCGCTGCTGTGGATGGGCGTGATCGTCGCACTGATCTGGGACGAGTCGCGCCTGACCCGGGTGCGCCTGGGCGACTACGCCAACCAGGGCTGGCTCACTCATGAGGAGGTCGACATGCTCGCGACCTGGAAGGGTCGGCGCGAGGGCAAGCGCTGGGCGAACCAGATCGGCGCGAAGCCCGTGATGAAGCGGTTCATCCGCGAGAGCGCGGACCTCGCCTCCATCCGCCAACGGCTGCTGGCCGACGGCGCGAACCCCAAGGTCGTCGCCCAGGAGACGCATCTGCTCGGACGGCTGACGAGCAATCGTCAGGAGCTGCTCTCGCACACCGGCTGAGGCCGAGTCGCTGCCCATGCACCCCGCTGGAGCGCTCAGCGCCGTGGGTCCTCGTCCCTGCCCCGCAGGCGATCGAGGGCCCGGCGTTCGCGCTTGGTGGGCCGTCCGGTGCCGGGCTCGCGACGCGGCGGGGCGGCGGCCAGCTGCTGCGGCGGCTCCGGGCTGTGGTCCTCGTACGCCTCGCGCGCGACCGGATATCCCACCCGGGTGGTGAGGATCCTGGTGACCACGACGATCCGTTCCCGGCCCGGCGACCGCAGGCGGAGCTCGTCCCCGACGGCGATCCGCTGGGCGGCCTTGGTCGGCGCCCCGTTGCGGCGCACGTGACCGGCGCGGCAGGCGGCGGTGGCCGCGGAGCGCGTGGGCATCAGTCGTGCGCTCCACAGCCAGAGGTCGAGGCGGACGGTCTGCGGGCCGGTCATGCGGCGGCGGGCTCGCGCACCAGCGGCCACGGGTCGTGCGCCTCCAGCTGGGCGGCCAGCTGCAGCAGCAGCGCCTCGTCCCCGCGGCGGGTCGCCCCCAGCTGCACGCCGAAGGGCAGCTCGGTCCCGTCGACCTCCTCGCGGTGGATCGGCACCGCCAGCGCGGCGTCACCGGTCATGTTCCAGCTGCTGGTCCAGGGGGTGAACGCCCGCTGGGCGTCGAAGTCGGCCCCGCCCTCGCTCAGCTGCAGCTGCTCGGGGAAGGCAGGCGGCCCGGACAGAGCCGGGGTGAGCACCAGGTCGTAGTCGGCGAAGGCCTCCGCGGTGCGACGGGCCAGGGTCTGGACCCCGGCCAGGGCGGCCGCGAGGTCGACGCCGCTGTAGGCGCGGCCGCGTTCCCGCAGCCACCGGGTGAGCTCGAGCAGCTGGGCCTCCTGCGGCTCGCTCAGCGCGATGGTGGCGGCGCCGACGGTCCACAGCGGCATGAAAGCCGTCCAGTCCTCGGCGGTGAAGGGAGCGGGGATCCGGCTCGTGCGGTGGCCGAGGCCGCGCAGCGTCTCCACGGCGCGGTCCAGCCCGCGCAGCGCGGCCGGGTGCACGGCGGTCTCGGCGGCGAGCGGCTCGTCGAGCACAGCGATCCGCAGCGACCCCGGCGACCCCTCGACGGCGTCGAGGTAGCTCGCGGTGCGGCGCGGCAGAGGCATGAAGTCCCCGGGCCGCCCGCCGACGAGCAGGTCGAGGCCGACCGCGACATCGCGCACGCTGCGAGCGAGAACACCGTCGGTGGCCAGGCCCATCCCTTCGGTGGAGTACGGGCCCGTCGAGACCAGTCCGCGGGAGGGCTTCAGGCCGAGCACGCCGCAGCAGGCGGCGGGAATCCGCACCGAGCCCCCTCCGTCGGAGCCGTGGGCGAGCGGCACGACGCCGCGGGCGACCGCCGCGCCGGCGCCTCCGCTGGACCCGCCGGCGGTGCGCCGCAGGTCCCACGGGGTGCGGGCCGGGGCCCCGGTGGCCGGTTCGGTGTAGCAGGGCATGCCGAACTCGGGGGTGGTGGTCTTACCGATCGTCACGGTGCCGGCGTCGAGGATCCGCTGGGCCACCCCGTCGGTGACCTCCGCGATGTTCCCCCGCAGGGCGAGGGACCCGGCTTCGAAGGGCTGCCCGGCGATCCGGGTGAGGTCCTTGACCGGCAGCGGTACTCCCAGCAGGGGGCGGCGGGCGGCGAGCACCTCGAGCTCCCCGGCGCGGCGGGCCGCGACCAGGGTCTCGGCGGCGTGGCGGGCCTGCCGGTCGGAGAGGTCGGTCAGGAGGTGGGCGAACGCGCCCACGTCTGCGCCGGCGGTGCGGGCGGCCTCCAGGGTCCGCTCGGCGAGCTCGGGGGCATCGAGCTCCCCGCTGCGCAGCGCCGCGGCGGTCTCCAGCGCACCGCGGTCCCCGGGGATCATCGGCCCCGTCACGACCGGGCCCCGGACGATCCCTCGCGGCGCAGTGCGGTGCGGACGTGCTCGATGATCCCGGGCGCCGCCTCGGTGATCTGCTCCCAGGCGGTCTCGAACGCGGTCTCGTCGCCCCACCAGGGGTCCCGGATGCCCGTGTCCTCGACAGGGCCGGGGGCGAAGTCGCGCACCATGTGGGTGCGGCCGACGATCTCCTGGCCACCCACGCGATGCAGGGGGCGGATGTGGTCGTGGTCCATGGCAAGGACGAGGTCGGCCTGCTCCAGATCGCGGGAGCTCATCTGGCGGGCGCGGTGGGCGGAGGGGTCGAGGCCGTGGGAGCGCAGGAGCGCTCCGGCCCGCGGGTCGACCGGGTTGCCGATCTCCTCGCGCGTGGTGCCGACGGAGGCCACCTCGACCTGCTCGCCGAGCCCGGCCTGCTCCAGGGCGTCGCGCAGGGCGTACTCGGCCATGGGCGAGCGGCAGATGTTCCCGGTGCAGACGGTCAGGATGCGGTATGCCATCAGGCCCGACTCCCCTCGTCGTCGGCGGGGTCCGCGCGCAGATCGGCGTGCTCGGGGCGGGAGAGGATGCCGCGGGCGAACCAGCAGGTGGCGCGCACCCGGTATCCGCGCTCGCGGGCGTCGTCCAGGGCGAAGCGCACCAGCGCGGAGCCGATGCCGCGGCCCGAGCGCTCCGGCGCCACCACGGTCGAGCGGAGGTCACGCACCGCGGAGGTCCCGGTGTCGGGCGTCTCGTCGCCGTAGTAGAGGACGCCGACCGCCTCGTCGCCCTCGAAGGCCTCGTAGCGGTCGCGGTCGTCGTCGTGGACCAGGCGCACCGCGCCCGGCCCGGCGGAGGTCTCATCCATGCCGGTCACGGTACACTGCCGGTCATGCCTGCGCCTCTGATCTGGCACATCACCGAACTGTCCGCCTGGGAAGCGGCCGTCCGGGCGGGCTCCTACACCCGGGCGACCCGGGGCCGAGCGCTGTCCGAGGTCGGCTACATCCACGCCTGCTGGCCCGAGCAGGTCTCGATGGTCGCCAAGCGCGTGTACCCCGACCGCCCCGCGGACCTCGTGATCCTCGAGATCGACGTCGCCCGGGTGGAAGCCGCCGGGGTGGCGGTGGACATCGAGGCCGACGACGACGGCGCAGGGCGCGGTTACCCGCACATCAAGGGGCCGCTGCCCGTCACCGCGGTGCTGCGGCTGCGCCGTACCAAGTGGATCGGCCGCGAGTTCGTCGTCGTCGCCTGATCGACGTGCCGCGAACGGGTGAGCGGCAGGAGACCAGGCCAACCGGCATCGCCTGATCGTGTCGCCCGAGCGACGGGAGCGACCCGTGGCGTCCTCGCGTCCGGCGACGTAGCATCGGGCATGGCCAGATCCTCACCGCGTGCCCGCTACCTCGACATCCATCCCGTCGACCCGCAGCCGCGTCTCGTCGACCAAGCCGTCGACGTACTCCGTGACGGCGGCCTGATCGCGTATCCGACGGACTCCTGCTACGCCCTGGGCTGCTCCCTCGGCGCCGCCGAGGGACTCGAACGGATCCGTCGCATCCGCCAGGTCGACAAGAACCACCACTTCACTCTGGTGTGCGCGGACTTCGCCCAGCTGGGCCAATTCGTGATCGTGTCGAATCCGACGTTCCGCCTGGTCAAGAACGCCACACCGGGGCCGTACACGGTCATCTTGCCGGCCACCAAGGAGGTGCCGCGGCGGATGGCGCACCCCAAGAAGCACACCGTCGGCGTGCGCATCCCGGACCATCGGGTCGCGCACGCGCTGGTCGAGGCGCTCGGGGAGCCGATCGTCTCCTCGACGCTGCTGCTGCCGGGCCAGGAGGACCCGCCTTCGGAGGGCTGGGTGGTCCAGGACCTGCTGGGTGATCAGGTCGACGTGATCATCGATTCCGGGGAGGTCGGCATCGTGCCGACGACGGTCGTGGACCTCTCCAGCGGTGAGCTCGAGATCGTCCGCGAGGGCGCCGGGGACATCACGCGGTTCTGAGCCCTCGCCGACGGGTCTCGAGCACGCCGGAGAAGACCAGGATGCCCAGCATGTACAGCGGCACGATCCACAGGGCGTAGCGCAGCGTGAACGCATCGCCGAGCGCCCCGACGATCGGTGGGGTGACGAAGAAGCCCAGGCGTGCGAACCAGCCCACCACGGTGATCCCCACCCCGTGCGGGACACCCGGCATGTCGTCGGCCGCGCGGAACGCGGAGGGGAACAGCGTCGCCACGCCCCAGCCGGCGGCGGCGAAACCGATCAGCGCGGTGACCGGGTGGGGCACCAACATGGCCAGGCTCATGCCGATCGCGCCGACCAGCGCGCCCAGACGGGCAGTGGTGCGATCTCCGAGGCGATCCACGACGAAGTCCCCGGTGAACCGGCCGATGGTCTGGGCGCCCTGGAGAGCGACGAAGGCCATGCCGGCGAAGAACGGGGTCGCGGCGAAGGTGGAGGTCATGAACAGCGCGCCCCAGGTGTTGCCGGCGTCCTCGGTGGAGCCGGCGAACACCAGGACCATGCCCAGAGCGGAGATCAGGCCCAGCGCGCGCAGGCTCATGCCCGCGATCCGCAGGCCGCTGGGGGCGATCTCGGCGGGGACCTCCGCCCCGGAGCCGGCCGACGGACCCGCCGCCGCGGGGGTGCGCTCGGTGGCATCGTGCCCCGGCAGCATGAAGCGCAGCGACCCGGCCGCGAGGGCGCCGAAGACGATCAGCCCGATCACGCCCTGGACCCACAGGGGCACGCCCAGCTGTGCGAAGGTCGAGCCGATCAGTCCACCGGCGACCGCGCCGAGCGACCACCAGCCGTGGTAGCTGTTCATGATCGAGCGGCGGTAACGGCGCTCGACCCGCATGCCGTGGGCGTTCATCGAGATGTCCGTGATGGAGTCCGCAGCCATGGCCAGCACGAGAGCGCCCGCGAGCCACAGCCAGGACCCGGAGACGTACACGGCCAGATGCGTGGTCGAGGCGATGACCTGTGCGAGGACCGCGACCCGCGCCGAGCCGAAGCGCCGCATCAAAGGGGCCGCGGCGAGGCCCGCGACGAGCCCGCCGACCGGGCCGATGCCGATGGCGAGCCCGAAGGCGGTGTTGGACAGCCCGATGCTCTCGACGAGCTCGGGGTACCGAGGCATGATCGCGCAGAAGGAGGCGCCGTTGAGGAGGAACAGCAGGGAGATCGCGCGGCGGGCGTGGCGCGCGTCGGAGGCGATGGGGACGGGCGGGGCGCCGGCGGAGTGAACGTTCACGCGATCCATTGTCCGACGTCCGCCCCCGGATTCCAACCGCCCGGCCCGTCGATCACCCGGCCCGGCGGCGCGACCACTGCCGGCGATCACCCGGAGCCACCGGATCGTGCGTCGTCGGCGGAGCCCTTCTCCGCCGCCGACGTCCCTGCCCGAACTGGGCCGCCCGAACTGGGCTGCCCGGCCCCGCCCCCCCGCCCGGGAACATTCGTGCCCGGTCACCGTACGGCGACCGGGCACGAGGAATGTCAGGAGCTGATCAGGTCAGGAAACGAGGCACCAGGTCGAAGGTCAGGAACAGCGCGAACAGGCACATCCCGAGTCCGACGACGAAGGTCACGGCCGTGAACAGGCTCATCACGTAGAGCCCACCGGCGAAGAGGCCGAACAGCACGACGAACAGCACGATGCTGAGCACCAGGTTATTGCCGTGCGACGTCTGGTTCTCCTCACGACGCTCCGTCGTCTCGACGGTGCTCGTGACCTGCTCGTTGCTCATGGTGGTTCTTCCTCCGTGTCACCTGATCGTTCCGCCCGCTGCGGGCCGGGGCCCGAGGGCGCGGACGTTCGAGCCCATCCTAGACCAGGGAGGGAGCCGGTGCCGACTCGGCGCGGTGGCGGATCGCGGTGAGCAGGCTCCCGAACACGGCGGCGCCGTCGGCCCCGTCGATCTCGGGGTGCCACTGCACGGCCAGAACGCTGGATCCGCCCACGGCCTCGACGGCGAGCGGCAGGGAGCTCTCGTGGCGGGCGACCACCCGCAGCTCTCCGGCCACCTCGGCGACGCCCTGGTGGTGGAAGGCGGTGACCTCGGCGCGGGTGCCGAGGGCGAGGGCGAGGTCGCTGTCCGCGTCGATGGCGGCCTCCACCGCGGTGGGGCGCTCCCCCGTCGTGGGATGGGCCGGGAGGTCCGTCGGGAGGTGGCGGTGCAGCGCGCCGCCCTCGGCGATCACGATGATCTGCAGGCCGCGGCAGATGCCGAGCACCGGGACGTCGGTGCGGCGGGCCGCGCGGTACAGCGCCGTCTCGAAGGCGTCGCGCTCCGGATCCGGGGTCATGTCGGTGGCCAGAGCGTCCTCGCCCCAGGCCGCGGGATCCAGATCGGTGCCGCCGGTGAGGACGAGACCGTCGAGCTCGGAGATCTCCTCGTCGCTCCAGTCGTCCTGGGGGGCGAGGATCACGGGCCGGGCACCGGCGTCGCGGACCGCGCGCACGTAGTGCTCGGTGACCACCACGGCGTCATGGCCCGCCCAGGCGCCGGTCATCATGGCGCGGGTCCCTGCGGTCACGCCGATGAGCGGGCGACGGGTGGTGCGCTGCGCCATGATGGTGGTCCTTTCCGCGGGAATCCGTGCCGCCGATCTCGGCGACAGGACACAGTTCATCCTGCGGGCAGGGGTGGGGGCGAGCTCTGTGGCCGAATGTGAACCAGGGGCGCGGCTGCTCAGCGGGCGCCGAGCAGGCCCCGATGGCTCTCGAGAGCGGCGAGGTAGTAGCCGCGCAGCTGCTCGGCGAGCACCGGCCAGGTGCGCTTGTGCACGCTCTCCAGCGCGGCCCGGCCGAAGGCGCGCCGCTTGGCATCGTCGAACAGCAGGTCGGCGGCCTGCTCCTGGAGCTCATCGAGCATCCCCGGGGTGTAGAGCCACCCGGTGCGGCTGGGCGAGACGAGGTCGACGGGGCCGCCGCGGCGGGGAGCGATCACGGGCAGGCCGGAGGCCATGGCCTCCTGGATGGTCTGACCGAAGGTCTCGAGCTCGCCGGGGTGGATGAAGAGGTCGGCGCTGGCGAGGTGGGCGGCGAGGTCCGTCCCCGAGCGGAAGCCGGCGAAACGCGCCCGGGGCATCCGGCGCCGCAGCGCCTCGCGTTCCGGGCCGTCGCCGACGATCAGCAGGCGCACCCCCGGCATGTCGTGGATGACCTGCAGATCAGCGACCTGCTTCTCGGCTGCGAGACGCCCCATGTACACCACGAGCTTCTCGCCGGGCTCCGCGTACTGCGCGCGCAGCTCGTCGCTGTGCAGCGAGGGGGAGAACAAGGAGGTGTCCACGCCGCGGCGCCACAGGTCCACCCGGTCGATACCGTGCTCGATCAGTTCGTCCCGGGTCGTGGTGGAGGGAGCGAGGGTGAGGGTGGCCCGGTTGTGGACCTCGCGCATCGCCCGCCAGGAGGCCCGGGCGAGGAACGGCATCCCGTAGCGCGCGGTGTAGCCGGGGATGTCGGTCTGGTAGACGGCGACGGTGGGGACCCCCGCCTTCTGCGCGGCCACCATCGCCCGCCCGCCGAGGACGGTGGGCGAGGCCAGGTGGACGACGTCGGGCCGGAACTCCTCGATCCGGCGGCGCAGCGTCGTGGCGCCGGCCGCGGCGATCCGCACCGCCGAGTAGCCGGGCAGCGGGGCCGACGGGACGCGGTGCACCTCGATCGTGCGTCCGCAGGAGGTGCGCAGGGAGGTCTCGGCCCGTGGCCACTGCGGGGCGATGATCGCGACGTCGTCGCCCGTGGCGGCGAAGTGGTCGACGACGCGGAGCACCGAGTTGGTGACTCCGTTCATGTGCGGCAGGAACGATTCGGCGACGATGAGGATCCTCACGCCCCCGATGCTCTCTCGCCCGAGCAGAATCGGGTCCACGCCCGAATGACATCTTGTCGACGCCGAGGTGAACTCTCCGCCGTGCCCCCGGAGGCCGTGCCCCGGAGGCCATGCCCGGGTGCCGTGCCCCGGGCGCGTGCCCCGGATGCCATGCCCGGATGCCGTGCCCGGGCGGCGACCCACACCGCGCAGGTGGTGTCCCGGGCACCCGTCCACGACACACCGCCGCGCGAGCGCCGGTTCCACCCATCCATCCCGAGTCCGGGCCGGAACAGTGGAATCGATGCGCGTGTCGCGCTCGACGACCCGTCACGGCACGCAGACACCGGCGAGCCGCGATCACGCAGGCTCCCGCAAGCCCCGTTCACGCAGGCGCCGGCGAGTCCCGGTCACGCAGATGCCCGCAAGCCCCGATCACGCGGACGCCGCCGAACGCCACGCGGGTCGAAGTGCTCGTGCGCGCGGGCTCGCCGGACTTCCGTGCTCAGACCCCGCGTCCCGGTGCTCAGACCCTGCGGGAGGCGATCTCCGCGCCGCGGACGAGCGCGTCGAGCTTGGCCCAGGCGATCTGCGGGTGGATGCGTCCGCCGAGTCCGCAGTCGGTGGAGCCGATGACGCGATCGGGGCCGACCAGTGTCGCGAAGCGCTCGAGGCGCTGGGCGACCAGCTCGGGATGCTCGACCACGTTGGTCGCGTGGGAGACGATGCCGGGCACGAGGACCTTGTCCTGGGGCAGCTCGAGGTCCTCCCACACGGTCCACTCGTGCTCATGGCGCACGTTGGCCGCCTCGAAGCTGTAGTACCTGGCATCGATCTCCAGCAGCAGCGGGGCGATGTGGCGGAACTCGATGTCGGTGGTGTGGGGGCCGTGCCAGGATCCCCAGCACAGGTGGAACCGGGTCTGCTCGGTGGGGACGTTCACCAGGGCCCGGTTGACCGCGTCGACGCGCTTGCGGGTGAAGGCGAGGTAGTCCTCGACGCTCGGCTCGGGATTGATCTGGTCCCAGTTCTCGGCGATCGACGGGTCGTCGATCTGCACGGTGAGCCCGGCGGCGGCGATGGCCTCGTACTCCGGGCGCATCACCTCCACCCAGGCGTCGAGGAAGGCGTCCTCGTCCCCGTAGTGGTCATCGACGATGCGGCTGCCCGAGCCCGGGGAGAGGGCGTTGACGAAGCCGCGGTCGTAGCCGGCCGCTTCGAGGGCCGCCTGCACGTTGGCCACGTCCTGGGCCACCAGCTCGCGACCGACGTCGGAGTAGGCGATCTCGCCGGTCGCCGCCGGGAAGGTGGCCTGGCCGCCGACGGTGATGCCCGAGGTGGGGTCCTGGTAGGCGTCGGCGAAGATCGTCCAGTCGCGCCGGTCGGGGAAGGTCGTCAGGCGCACGTCGCCGGGGCTCGAGCGCACCGGCTCGCTGGAGAAGTGGTCGCTGCCGGTCAGTTCGAGGCCGCTGACGCGGTCGAAGATGTAGGACCACCAGGAACCGTAGTTCACGGCGGAGCCCATCAGATGCCCGTACTCGCCATCGTTGGGGATGGCGATACCGATCTCGCGCTGGCGGGCGACGACGTCCGAGACCGCCTGGCGCAGCACCTCACGGAACTCGTCGGTCGGCGCGGGGGTCAGCCCGTCCGCGCCGACGGGGCGCGCGGCGTTGGCGGCGATCAGCTCCTCACTGCGGGGGAGGGAACCGGCATGGGTCGTGAGGATCTCGGTCATGGGCACGAGCGTATGGCCCCGACGCCCCGGGGCGAAAACCGGGGCGTCACAGCTGTTCACGAGTCGCCGAGCGGTCTCCCCCGCCACCGCGCCCGCGCCGCGGGAATCTCAGTCGGTCTCGTGCGGCCAGGTCGGCACCAGATTCCGGTCACCGTAGGCCTGATCGATGCGACGCACCGGCGGCCAGTACTTCGACTGGATCCGCATCTGCGCGCTGTCGTGCGTGGTGAGGTCCTCCGGGGCGGTCCAGCTGCCGGGGTAGACCGCGACCTCCCGCGAGTAGGGGTGCGTCCACTCCCCCGTCGCGATCGACGCCGCGGTGTGAGGAGCGTTCACCAGCGGGTTGTCATCTTTCGCCCAGGCACCGGAGACGATCTCCTCGGCCTCCTTGGCGATCATCAGCATCGCGTCGACGAAGCGGTCGATCTCGGCGAGGTCCTCGGACTCGGTCGGCTCGATCATGAAGGTCCCGGCGACCGGGAACGACATGGTCGGGGCGTGGAACCCGTAGTCGATCAGCCGCTTGGCGACATCGTCGACGGTGACCGAGGTGCGGGCGGTGAAGGGGCGCAGGTCCACGATGCACTCGTGGGCGACCAGGCCGTTCTCCCCGGTGTAGAGGATCTCGTAGGACTCCGAGAGGCGATGGGCCATGTAGTTGGCCGCGAGCACCGCGGAGGCGGTCGCATGGCGCAGCCCCTCGGGCCCCATCAGCCGGATGTAGGTCCAGGAGATCGGCAGGATCGACGCCGAGCCGTACGGTGCCTGCGAGACGGGGCTCCCGCTGTGGGGCTGCGCGCCCTGCCCCGTCACCGGGTGCTCTTCCTGCTGGATGCCCGGGTGGCCGGGCAGGTACGGGGCCAGGTGCGCCTTGGCCGCGACGGGGCCGACGCCGGGGCCGCCGCCGCCGTGGGGGATGCAGAAGGTCTTGTGCAGGTTCAGATGGGAGACGTCGCCGCCGAACTCGCCGGGCCGGGCCACCTGCAGCAGGGCGTTGAGGTTGGCGCCGTCGACGTAGACCTGCCCGCCCGCGTCGTGGACCAGCTGGCAGACGGTGCGCACCTCCTGTTCGTACACGCCGTGCGTGGAGGGGTAGGTGATCATGATGGCGGCGAGCTCGTCGCCGTGGTCCTTGATCTTCTGCTTCAGGTCGTCGAGGTCGATGTTGCCGCGCGCATCGGAGTCGATGGCCACCACACGCAGTCCGGCGATGACGGCGGAGGCGGCGTTGGTGCCGTGCGCCGAGCTCGGCACCAGGCACACCTCGCGGCCGCTGTCGCCGCGGGAGGCGTGATATGCGCGGATCGCGAGCAGACCCGCGATCTCGCCCTGGGAGCCGGCGTTGGGCTGCAGGGAGACCGTGTCGTACCCGGTGAGGTCCGCCAGCCAGGTCTCCAGCTGGGTGATCATCTCCAGGTAGCCCGCGACGTCCTCGCGCGGGGCGAGAGGATGGACGGCGTTGAAGGAGGCCCACGTGACGCCGGCCATCTCGGTGGCGGCGTTGAGCTTCATCGTGCACGAGCCCAGCGGGATCATCCCGCGGTCCAGCGCGAAGTCGCGATCCGACAGGCGGCGCAGATAGCGCATCATCGCGGTCTCGGAGCGGAAGGAGGAGAACACCGGGTGGCGCAGGAACGCGTCCCGGCGCACCAGGGGTCCCCAGGTCGTGCCCGATTCCACGTCCGCGAGCTCATGACCGGGGTCCGGCGCGAAGCTGTCGAAGACGGCCGCGATCGCCCGCAGGTCGGCGTCGGTGACGGTCTCGTCGAGCGAGAGGTGGACGAGGTCGTCGCCGACGGTGTGGACCAGGTATCCGGCCTCCGCCGCCTGCGCGGCGATGTCCAGGGCCTCGCCGGTGGCCCGGATCTCGAGCGTGTCGAAGAAGGCCTCGGTGGTCAGCTCGAAGCCGCTGGCGACGAGGTGGTCCGCGAGGGTCGCCGTGCGGTCGGCGACGCCCCGCCCGATCCGGGTCAGGCCCTCGGGGCCGTGGTAGACGGCGTACATCGCGGCCATCACCGCGAGCAGCACCTGGGCGGTGGTGATCGAGCTGGTGGCCTTCTCCCGGCGGATGTGCTGCTCGCGGGTCTGCAGCGAGAGCCGGTAGGCGGGGTTGCCGTCGGCGTCGACCGAGACGCCCACGAGGCGGCCCGGCAGCTGGCGCTCGAGGCCCTTGCGCACCGCGACGAACCCGGCGTGCGGACCGCCGAAGCCCATGGGGATGCCGAAGCGCTGCGAGGAGCCGACGGTGACGTCGGCACCCAGGGATCCGGGGGAGGACAGCATCGTCAGGGCGAGCAGGTCCGCCGCGACGATCGCGACGGCCTTGGTGGACTTGACCTCGGCGATCACCTCGCTGGGGTCCCACACGCGTCCGGAGGACCCGGGGTACTGGACGAGCGCACCGAAGTACTGGCCCTCGGGGGCGCCGTCCGTGGCGAAGTCCCGCTCGCGCAGCTCGATGCCGAGTCCGTCGGTGCGGCCGCGCAGCACCGCCTTCGTCGCGGGCAGGGCGTCCGTGTCCACGTAGAACACGTTGCCGTTCCGCTTGGCGGTGCGCCGCGCCAGCATCAGCGCCTCGGCCGCGGAGGTGGCCTCGTCGAGGGTGGAGGCGTTGGAGACATCCATCCCGGTGAGGTCGCAGATCATGGTCTGGAAGGTCAGCAGCGCCTCGAGGCGGCCCTGCGAGATCTCGGGCTGGTACGGGGTGTAGGCGGTGTACCAGGCGGGGTTCTCCAGCACGTTGCGCTGGATCACCGCGGGCGTGTGGGTGCCGTGATACCCCATGCCGATCAGGGAGCGGCGCACCGTGTTGCGATCGGCCAGTTCTCGCAGCTCGCTCAGCGCGGCGGGCTCCGTGGCCCCCTGGGGCACCGCCGAGGCGGCTTCGCCGGCGTCGTTCTCCAGCAGGATCGTGCTGGGCACCGCCGCCTGGATCATCTGGTCCAAGGTCTCGTAGCCGAGCACCTCGAGCATGTGGCGCTGGGTGTCGGAGTCCGTGCCGACGTGGCGGCGGACGAAGGAGTCGTGCTCGCGCACAGAAGGATCAGTCGGATCAGTCGGATCGGTCGTGTCGGTCATGGTTCAGCAGTGCCCCTGGTCTCGCGGTTCTCGGTGCGTGCGTGCGCCGTGGCGGAGACGGCCGCTCCTCGATGCCTCGGGGCGGCCGCCTTCGAGCGGCTCGGTCTCAGGATGCGGTGAAGGCCTTGTAGTCCTCGGCGCTGAGCAGGTCCTCGGGCAGCGCGTCGAAGCTGGCCTTGAGCAGCCATCCCTCGTCGAACGGGGAGGAGTTGACCAGCTCCGGGGTGTCGACGACGGCCGGATTGATCTCGGAGACGGTGCCGGAGATCGGGGAGAACAGATCCGAGACCGACTTGGTGGACTCGATCTCGCCCATCTCGGAGCCGGCGGAGATCTCGTCCCCGGACTCGGGCAGGTCGACGTAGACCACGTCGCCGAGCTGTTCGGCGGCGTAGTCGGTCACACCGACCACGGCGACGCCGTCGGAGACGACGCGGACCCACTCGTGGTCCTTGCTGAAGAGGAGCTCTGCGGTCATGAGGATGGTCCTTCCTGAAGGGGAAACGGGGGTTGAGCGGGGGTCGGGTTCGCGGGGGTCGGGTACGCGGGGGTCGAGCGGGGGTCGCGGGGCGTGAGGATCAGCCGCGCCGGTAGAACGGCAGGGCGACGATCCGGGCGGGCAGGTCCTTGCCGCGGACGTCGGCGACGAGCTCGGTGCCCTCGTCGGCGACCCCCGGGGACACGAACGCCATGGCGATGGGATGGCCGAGCGTCGGGGACAGCGCGCCGGAGGTGATCGTCCCGACCGCGCGGCCCTGCCCGTCCCGCACCTCGGAGCCGGCGCGCGCGGCACGACGCCCCTCGGCGACCAGGCCCACCAGGACAGGACGATCGGTCAGGTCCGCCGCCTCGATGCCGCTGCGGCCCACGAAGTCGCCCTTGGACGTCAGGGCGGCCACGCGCCCCATCCCCGACTGGGCGGGGTACAGCTCGCGGGAGAGCTCGTGGCCGTACAGCGGCATGCCGGCCTCGAGGCGGAGGGTGTCGCGGCATGCGAGCCCGCACGGGGTGAGGTCCTCTCCGCCGGCGGCGGTCAGCTGCTCCCACAGGGCGACGGCGAGGTCGCCGGGGACGTACAGCTCGAAGCCGTCCTCCCCGGTGTACCCGGTGCGGGCGACCAGCAGCTCCTGACCACGGTAGGTGCCCGCGGCGAAGCGGTAGTTCCTCATCGCGGTGAGATCCTCGGCGCCGATGCCCTCGACGCCGCTGTCGCCGGTGGTCAGCGCCCGCAGCAGGATCTCCTCGCTGGCCGGGCCCTGGACCGCGATCAGCGCGGTGCGCTCCGAGGCGTCGTCGACCTCGACGTCGAAGCCTGCTGCCCGGGCGGTGAGCTCCTCGGCGTCGACCTCCGCGTTGGAGGCGTTGGCGACGGTCACGTAATGGTCGTCGGCCAGGCGGTACGTGATGACGTCGTCGATCACACCGCCCTCCTCGGTCAGCAGCAGCGAGTACTTCGCGCGGCCGACGGACATCGCGGACAGCTTCCCGGCCAGCGCGTGGTCCAGAGCCTCTCCGGCCTGCGGGCCCCGCAGGTGGATCTCGCCCATGTGGCTGAGGTCGAACAGCCCCGCGCGCTCACGGACGGCGGCGTGCTCGGCGAGGTCGGAGGCGTAGCGCACCGGCATCCGCCAGCCCGCGAAATCTGTGAAGGTCGCTCCGAGCGACTCGTGGACCGCTTCCAGCGCCGTGCTGCGCAGGGCCTGCTCGACCATGGTGCTCCTTCTCGTCACGGGGCGGGATCCTCGCCCCTCGGCATCCGCGGCACGTTCCCGTGATCCGGCAGTTCGCAGCACCTCGGCGTGCCGCACGGCTCACCATACCGTCCGTCCCCACCCCGCGAGGCACTCGGACGCCGCCGCACGGAAACCGGGGGCAACCAGGTGGCAACAGGACGGCAACTCAGCGGAAGTCCGCGGGCCCGCGGGGACGCACCTTGTACGGTGGGGCCGTGACGAAGGAAGGCACGAGCGACTGGCCGGTGCGGATCCGCAGCCCACGGCTGGTGATCCGACCGCCCGGCGACGAGGACCGCGCGGCGATGATCCGCCTGATGACCGACCCCGTCACCCGCGAATACCTGGGCGGGTCGGTGGACTACGCCTCCCGGCAGGCTCTCGAGCTCTCCCCGCTGGGACTGAGCTGGGGCCGCTGGGCGCTCGCCCTGGGCGAGGACGACACCATGATCGGTTCGATCACGCTGGACTACGACCGCGGCGAGCTGGAGCTGTCCTATGCGCTGCTGCCGGAGTGGACCGGACAGGGCTTCGCGGCCGAGTCGTGCATCGCCCTGCTGTCCTGGGCGCGCCGGGAGCTCGAGGACGAGCACGTGATCGCGGTCAGCCAGACCCGCAACAAGCGCAGCGTCGCCCTGCTGCGCAAGCTCGGATTCACCGTCCGCAAGGGCCTGGAGGAGTTCGGCACCCAGCAGCTGCTGCTCGAGCGCTCTCTGACCGAGCCGCTGCCGCAGCAGGCGCAGACGCTGCAGACGGAGGCGGATCCTCCTCCGCCCACCCGGCGCTGACAACCTCCCCGGGATCCCCCGCGTGCCCCTCCGCCCCAGGGCCCCGGGCTCGGATCCCCGGGCGCGGGGTCGTCGCCCCGGATCTCCCGCACGCCCCCTCAGCCGCGGGAGACGGGGCAGCTCATGCAGCGCGGCCCGCCGCGGCCGCGACCGAGCTCGTCGCCGGCGAACTCCAGCACCTCGACCCCTTGGGCCCGCAGATAGTCGTTGGTCGCCGCCGCCCGCTCATAGGCGACCACGCGACCCGGGGCGATCGCGAGGACGTTGCAGCCGTCGTCCCACTGCTCGCGGGCCGCGGTGTAGGGGTCCAGTCCGGCGCTGAGCACGCGCAGGCGATCGACGCCGAGGCCCTTGGCGAGCACGTCGTCCATCTCGTCGGCCGCCCGAGCGCGCGAGACCAGCCGCTCCCCCGGGCGCTCGATCTCGAAGGTCTCCAGCATGCCCAGCGGCCCGTAGCGCAGCATCGACTCGTGGTCGACGACGGTGGTGACGGTGTCCAGGTGCATCATGGAGCGCCGATGCGGCAGGGCGATCGCGATCACCCGCCGGACGGGACCGTGCTCGAGCAGGTCCGCGGCGAGCCGTTCGACCCCGACCGCGCTGGTGCGCTCCGAGAGCCCGACGGCGACCACCTCGGGAGACAGCATCATCACGTCCCCTCCCTCGACGGTGGCGGCGCCGGCCCCGTCCCGCCCCAGCAGACGTCGCGGCGCGGCGGTCCCGGCGAAGGACGGATGGTGGCGGTAGATCGCCTCCAGGTGCAGGCTCTCGCGGCGGCGGGCGCCGTGGCGCATCGGGCTGACCGAGACCATGTCGCCGATCCAGGCCGAGGGGTCCCGGGTGAACAGGTGGTTGGGCAGCGGGTCCAGGACCAGATGCTCCTCGGGCACCCGCTGCAGCGCGATCGAACGGGGCCCGACGCCGAGCCCGCGCAGCTCGGAGACCGTGATCCCCGCGATCATCACCTCGACCAGCCGGGCCGACGGCATCTCCTCGAGCGCCTCGGTGAGATCCTGCACGGCGATGTCCCCGAGCACGGCCGGGTCCAGCGCCCGCTGCAGCAGGCCCGCGCGGAGGTCGGGGATCTCCAGGAGATCGGTGAGCAGATCCGTCAGCTCCAGCACCTCGACCCCCTCGGACCGCAGCAGGGCGGAGAACTCCTCGTGCTGGGCCTCGGCGCGCCCCCGCCAGAGCACCTCATCGAAGAGGAACTCCTCGCGGGAATCCGGGGTGAGGCGTTCGAGCTCGGGGCCGGGCCGGTGGACGATCACCCGACGCAGCGGGGAGATCTCGTCGGGCACTCCGGAGGGCGCGAGAGGCGCATCGGGCATGGGGGATCTCCTCGTCGAGACGTGGGTGCCCGCACGGTAACAGACGCTCTCGCACCTCCCGGCAGGGATGACTACGCTGGTGGTGTCCGCTCCCGTCCCCCGCAGGAGGCATCCATGACCACCTCGTCCTCTCTCCCGCTGTCGAACCCCACTCTGTCGATCCCCACCACGTCTCTGGCCGACGGCGCCCCGTTCCCGCTGATCGGCTTCGGGACCTCCAGCATGAAGGGCCGTGGTGCGGTCGACGGGATCGCCGCAGCGCTGGGCTCGGGCTACCGGTTGCTGGACACCGCGGCGCAGTACGGCAACGAGGCCGCCGTCGGCGAGGCCGTGCGCGTCAGCGGCGTCGACCCCGATGAGGTGCTCGTGACCACCAAGATCGCCGGAGGCGACCAGGGCCGCGAGGCCACCCGCACCGGCTACCTCGAGTCACTGCGCCGCCTCGGGCTCGAGCGCGCAGCCCTGGTGCTGATCCACTGGCCGAACCCCTCGCGCGGACTCGCCCTGGAGACCTGGCGGACCCTGATCGACCTGAAGGAGGAGGGCAAGGCGCTGCACATCGGGGTCTCCAACTTCCGTCCCGAACAGCTCCAGGAGCTGTTCGACGCGACCGGCGTGTGGCCCGAGGTGAACCAGATCCAGCTCTCCCCCGCCCTGCAGCGCAGCGCGGCGGTCTCCTTCCACCGCGAGCACGGGATCCTCACCGAGGCCTGGGGCCCGCTCGGCGGCCGCGAGGGCCTCCACGCCCAGTTCGCCCTGCGCAGGATCGCCGAGAAGCACGCAGCCACCACCTCCCAGATCTCGCTGCGCTGGGCGATCGACCAGGGCATCGTGGTGATCCCGAAGTCCTCCGACCCGCAGCGTCAGCGGGACAACGCGACCCTGGAGCACGTCCGCCTGGACGATGCCGACCGCGAGCTGCTCGCGACGCTCGATCTCGGCGAGGACTCGGCCTGGGACGCGCGCGAGCACGAGGAGTGGTGACGACGGCGGGTCGCTTCCGCCCCGGCCCGCAGCATGAGGAGATCGTCTTCCTCACGGGATCAGGGATCAGCGCCCGCACGGGGCTGGGGACCTTCCGCGGCCCCGACGGACTGTGGGCCCTGGAGCCGGAGACCGAGCAGGCGATGCACGCCGAGCTGCTGCCGGAGACTCTGCCTCGGCTGTGGAGCGTCTGGGGCGAGATGGCGCGGATCGCGACGGAGCACGGCCCCACCCCGGGCCACCGAGCGATCGCGCGCCTGGGCGCCCCGGTGATCACGCAGAACATCGACGGGTTGCACCAGGCCGCCGGCAGCGAGGTCGTCGCCGAGCTGCACGGCAGCGCCCTGCACGCGAGCTGCCTGGACCCGGACTGCCGCTGGTGGGGTCGACTGCGTCCCGGCGCGGGATCCCGTCCGGAGGATCACGGGGCGCCCGCGACCTGCCCCGCCTGCGGCGCCCCGACCCGGCCGGCCGTGGTGCTGTTCGACGAGATGCTGCCCCCGGACGCCCTCGAGCTCGGCATGCGCCTGGCCCAGCGCGCGGACCTGTTCGTCGCGGTCGGCACCAGCGGGACGGTGTTCCCCGCGGCGCAGCTGGCCCCGGTCGCCAAGGCCCATGGGGCCACGACCGTGCTGGTGGACATCTCGCCCCCGCTCGATCCCTCGCTGCGGGCGGCCTTCGACCACGTGATCGCCGAGGACGCCCACGAGGTGCTCCCGGACTGGGAGCGCAGTCTGCACCGCGTGGGCGGGACCTCGTTCCTCGATCCCTTCTGAGATCCCCGCGCCGCGGCGAGGCCGCGCTCACCGACCCCCGGCGCCCGCCTCCCGGACGGCCCGACCCTCAGATCCAGATCGCGGGGTCCATCTGCTCGGCGGGATGCGCGGCTTCGCTCCGCACCGTCGCCGGCACGCCGACGGCGGTGGCGAGCGCCGGGACGTCCCCCACGACCACTGCGTTGGCGCCGATCTGGGCCCCGCGCCCGATGACGACGGGCCCGATCACGCGGGCGCCCGCCCCGATGGTCGACCCGTCGCCGACCGTGGGATGACGCTTGGTGCGCTCCATGGAGCGGCCTCCGAGGGTGACCCCGTGATAGAGCATGACGTCGTCGCCGACCTCGGAGGTCTCCCCGATCACCACGCCCATCCCGTGGTCGATGAAGAAACGCCGCCCGATGGTGGCGCCGGGATGGATCTCCACCCCCGTGACCGATCGCGCGCCCTGCGCGATGACCAGGGCCGGGAGCCTCGCTCCGCGCTTCCACAGCCGGTGGGCGAGGCGGTGGGTCCAGATCGCGTGCAGACCCGGCGAGGTCAGCAGCACCGCGAGATCGTCCGTGGCCGCAGGGTCGCGTCGCCGCGCCGCCGCCACGTCCTCCCGGAGCGTCGCGACGGTGCCCAGCACACGGTCGGTGAGCCCGCCGGCCACAGACCTCGCCATGGTCGCCCTCAGTCCGCGTACTCGGCGAACAGCGGGGTGGAGAGATAGCGCTCGCCGAAGTCCGGCAGCACCACCACGATGGTCTTGCCGGCGAACTCCTCCCGGGCACCGACCCGGGCGGCGGCCTCGATCGCGGCGCCCGAGGAGATGCCCACCAGCAGACCCTCGGTGCGTGCCACGGTCCGGGCGCGCTCCATCGAGGTCTCGGCGTCGATGTCGACGACCTCGTCGTAGATCTCGGTGTCCAGCACGGTCGGCACGAAGTTGGCGCCCAGTCCCTGGATCTTGTGCGGTCCGGCGGCGCCGCCGCTGAGGATCGCGGACTCCTCGGGCTCGACGGCGATGATCTTCACCTCGGGCTTGCGCTCGGTGAGCACCTGGCCGACGCCGGTGATGGTGCCCCCGGTGCCGATGCCGGAGACCACAACGTCGACGCCGCCGTCGGTGTCCTCCCAGATCTCCTCCGCGGTGGTGCGGCGGTGGATCTCGGCGTTGGCCGGGTTGTCGAACTGCTTGACCTGGACCGCGCCGGTCTCGGCGGCGATCTCCTCGGCCTTCTCGACCGCGCCCTTCATCCCCTGGGCGGGCTCGGTCAGGACCAGTTCGGCGCCGAAGGCGCGCAGCAGCATGCGACGTTCCTTCGACATCGACGAGGGCATCGCCAGGACGACCTTGTATCCGCGCGAGCTGCCGATCATGGCCAGGGCGATCCCGGTGTTGCCGCTGGTGGCCTCGACGATCGTGCCTCCGGGCTGCAGCTGCCCCGACGCCTCGGCGGCGTCGATCATGGACACGCCGATGCGGTCCTTGACGGAATTGGCGGGGTTGTAGAACTCGAGCTTCGCGAGCACGGTGGCCTTGACGTCGTCGCCCAGGCTGTTGAGCTTGACCAGCGGGGTACGGCCGACCAGCTCGGAGACGTTCTCGTAGACAGGCATGCTTCCTCCTCGATGAACGGGCCACTCGGGACGTGACCCAAAGACACGCTTGGAGTCATCATAACGGTCTCACGCGAGCGGACGTCCAGCCGCAGGCCGACCGGACGGGCCCGGGCCGATGGGCCGACACGCCGAGGAATTCTCGACGGAGGTCGCAGGGGCCCCGGGCCACCTCCGCCCTAGTCTCGGGGTATGTCGTCCTCGAACGAGACCTTCCCGCCGCCGCGCCGCCGATCCCTCCGGCGGGCGGGCACGCTGCTCGCCCTGATCCTGGCACTGGTGGCGACACTGCTCCTGGCGCCCCAGCCGGCCCAGGCCGTCCCTCCGAGCACGGTGAGCGTCACCGACACCACCGGCGAGGTCGACCCCGAGCTGCTGCAGGCCCGCCTGACGGAGGTCGACTTCCGCCGGGAGGTGGACCTGAAGGTCGTGGTCCTCGACGTCACCGAGTACGGCTCGGACCCCGCGCAGGAGGCCCCGCTGGGCGATGCCGTGGCGGCTCATGCCCGCGATGCCGATCCGGAGCTGCTCTCCGAGGACGGCGAGCAGATCGCGGAGGGCACCGTGATCCTCGCCCTCGACCCCGCGCACGAGCTCCACGGCGCCTTCGCCGGAGACGACGTGGCGCTCGAGGCGAGCGGGGCCGAGGCGGTCGAGGACGCGATGGAGGAGAACGCGGAGGACGGACAGTGGGCGGACGCCCTCGAGGCCGGCACGCAGAAGTACGCCGAACTGCTGGACCGCCCGTGGTGGCAACACCCGGTTCTGCGGGCGTCGGTCGCGATCGTCGTCGGCGCCCTGGTGGTCCTGTCAGGCGCCGCCCTGCTCGGCCGGCGCATCGCACGGCGCCGGGTGGACGAGGCGCTGCCCCGGTACCACGAGATGCAGCAGCGGCGGACGCGGACCGAGGAGGCCGCCCGGGCCCTGCCGCCGTCCTCCCCCTACGCCCGGGCGGCCCTGGTCGCCCAGGAGGACCTTCTGCGACGACAGGACACGGCCGAGCAGCTGCACGAACGCCTTCCGGCCGCCGAGGCGCGGAGCTGGACCTGGGGCCTGGCCGGGTCGCAGCGGAAGCTGGCGCGCGACCTGGCGTCCACGGTGCGCGACCTCGAGGACGCCGACGACGACCTCCTGGCCACCAGCGACCTGCTGCGGCGGGAGGGGATCTGGCGCACCGCCTGGGAGCGCGAGCTGCGGCCGCTGCGCGATTCGCTCAGCGCCCTCGGCAGGGCCCTGCCCGAGGAGGCGGACCGGTCCGAGCAGGAGGCGGCCGCCGCGGCCGACGTGCGCGAGCTCGGCCGCGACATCGCCGGCGAGCTGGACACCCTGACCGCCGACCTGGAGGCGGAGCGGATCGATCCCGACTCCGCCCTCGAGCGCCTCGACACCCTGACCCGGGAGCTCTCGGCCGCCGCCGCCCGCCTGCAGGGTGCGCGCATCGATCGCCTCGCGGCGGACGACGAGGAGCGGGAGGTGCTGCGGCAGTGCGCGGGCGAGGTCGAGGAGCGCGGATACCGCTCGGTGCGCGGGCGACGTCACGCGCTGGAGCGCGACTCGTCGGAGGTCGGGGAGGTGTTCTGGACCCTCAGCCCGTTGCTGTGGTACTCGAGCTGGTCCACGCGGTCCGCGTCGGCGTTGGAGACCCATCGCCGTCGTGCTGTGCCGTCAGCCGCCTCCGAACCTCGGGCGGAGGCTCAGTAGACCATCCCCATCACCTCGCGCACCCGCGCGAGGGTGGCGTCCGCGACCTCGTTGGCCCGTGCGTTGCCCGCCCGGAGCACGGAGAAGAGGTATCCGGGATCCTGCTCGAGCTCGTGGCGGCGGGCTCGGATCGGCGCCAGATGCTCGTTGAGCGCCTCGGCGGTCATCACCTTGAGCGTGCCGGAGCCCTTGTCGCCGATCTCCTCGGCGATCTGTTCGGGGGTGCGACCGGTGCACTGCGCGGCGATGGTCAGCAGGTTCGCGACCTCCGGGCGGTTCTCGGGATCGAAGGTGATCACACGTTCCGAGTCCGTCTTGGCCTTCTTGATCTTCGTGGCGGTCTCCGCCTCGTCCATCCGCAGCATCACGGTGTTGCCGCGGGACTTGCTCATCTTGTGATCGCCGTCCAGGCCCAGGATGGTGGGCGCTTCCGAGAGCAGGGCGTCGGGCTCGGTGAAGACCTGCTCCCCGCCTGCGTAGCGCTCGTTGAAGCGGCGCGCGATGACGCGGGTCTGCTCGATGTGGGGTAGCTGGTCCCGGCCCACGGGCACCACGTTGCCGCCGCAGAACAGGATGTCCGCGGCCTGGTGGACCGGATAGGTCAGCAGCAGCCCGCCCATGGCGGTCTTCCCCGCGGCGGCGAGCTCCGCCTTGACGGTGGGGTTGCGCTCCAGCTCGGGCTGGGTGACCAGCGAGAGGAACGGCAGCATCAGCTGGTTCAGCGCCGGCACCGCCGAATGGGCGAAGAAGGTGGAGCGCTCGGGGTCCAGTCCGATGGCGAGGTGATCGGTCAGCAGCTCGCGCACTGATCCGGAGATGTCGCCGATCACGTCGCGGTCGGTGATCACCTGATAGTCGGCCACCAGGACCCAGGTCTCGACGCCGGCGTCCTGGAGCCGGACCCGGTTGCGCAGCGAGCCGAAGTAGTGCCCGATGTGCAGCGCCCCGGTGGGACGGTCGCCGGTCATCATCCGCAGGCCCGAGGGGTCGGTGGTGATCTTCGCCCAGAGCTCGTCGCTGCGGGTCTTGGCGGTGTCGTAGCTGCTGCGGGAGATGATCGGTTCGCTCACCCGTCCATGCTAGCGGGCACGGCGGCCCTCATCCGTCAGCGTCCTCCGGGGTCTGCCGGGCGGCCGCCGTCGATCCGCGCACGATCAGCTGCGGGCGCACCACGACCTCGGTGCGCGGCGGCCGACGGGAGTCCCGCCCCCCGCTGAGCGCGGTGCGCACGGCGGCGCGGGCCAGGGAGGGCACGGCCTGCCGCACCGTGGTCAGCGGCGGATTCGTCACCGCAGCCCAGAAGACGTCGTCGTAGCCGGTCACGGACACGTCCTCGGGCACGCGCAGGTCGAGGGCGCGGAGGGCCTCGAGCGCACCGGCCGCCATCACGTCCGAGCCGCACACGAGGGCGGTCACGTCGCGGGAGACCAGGTCGCGGGCGGCCTCGTACCCGCCCGCGTAGGAGAAGTCGGTGAAGGCGGTGGCCCAGGCTCCGGCGGGGTAGGTGGCCGCGACCTCGTCGAACACCGCGAGCTTCTCGCGCACCGGCCAGGTGTGCTCATCGCCCACGGCGAGACCGATCCGGCGGTGGCCGAGGTCCTGCAGATGGGTGAGGGTCAGGCGCATCGCGTGCTCGTCGTCGGTGGAGAGGAAGGCCGCGTCGAGGTCGTCGCGCACGCCGTTGACGAGCACCAGCGGGGTCCCGGCGGCGACGATCTCGCGGTAGTGCTCGACCGGGCCGCGGTGCTGGGCATGGTGGCCGGAGACGACGATGATCGCTTCGACCCCGCAGTGCAAGAATCGCTGCAAGATCTCTCTCTCACGCTCCACCGTACGGGCCCGCATGGCCACCAGGGTGGAGGCGCCGCGTTCGAAGAGCTCGGCCTCGATGCGCTCGGCCCAGGCGGCGAAGACCTGGTTGTCCAGGTCCGGCACCAGCACGCCGACCAGCGGCCCGGAGCCGACCGCCTCCGGGCCCACGTCCCGCCCCAGCCGCCGCGCGACGTCCAGCACGGACAGGCGCGTGGCCTCGTTGACGCCTGTCTTCCCGTTGAGCACCCGGGAGACCGTCGCCTCGCTGACCCCGGCGGCGTGGGCGATGTCGATGAGTCGTGTCATGACCTCATCCTTGCAGACCTCGTGCGTCGTCACCCGTGGCCGGATCGATACCTGCAAGATCTTGCGTGTTCTTGCACGAATCGGGGTCCGCGTCCTAGTGTTGCCGCATCGAGCACCGCCACGGGAGGCGGTCGCTCCACGATTCAAAGGAGAAGACGTGCAGATCCGTCGACAGAGTTTCCTCGCTCTCGGTGGCCTCGCCGCCGGGACCACCCTGCTCGCCGCCTGCGGCGGGGAGGAGGCCGGTGGTGGCGCCGGGGGCGCCTCCGATGCCGGCGGCGCGTCCGATGCCGGCGGCGCCGCGGAGGGCGGCGAGGAGGGTGCTCCCGCCCGCGCCGATGCCGATCTCGTGATCTGGACCGATGCCGAGAAGGCCGCCTCGCTCGAAGAGCCTGCCGCCGCCTGGGGCGAGGCCAACGGCCTCACCGTCGCGGTCCAGACCGTCGCCGAGGACCTCCAGGGCAACTTCATCACCGCCAATCAGGCGGGCAACGGTCCGGACATGATCGTGGCCGCCCACGACTGGATCGGGAACATGGTCCAGAACGGTTCCATCTCCCCGGTCCAGCTGCCGGGCAGCGCAGCCGACTCCCTCGCGCCGATCGGCCTCGAGGCGGTCACCTACAACGGGCAGACCTACGGCGTCCCCTACGCCGTGGAGACCTTGGTGCTGTTCGCCAACAACGCCCTGACCGACGTCCCCGAGCCCGCCACCGTCGAGGAGATGGTCGCCGCGGCCGAGGCCGGCGGTGCCGAGAACCCGCTGTCGCTCCCGGTCGGCGAGCAGGGCGATGCGTACCACATGGAGCCCTTCTACACCTCCGGCGGCGGGTACCTGTTCGGCAAGGACTCCGAGGGCAACTTCGACCCCTCCGACGTCGGCGTCGGCCAGGAGGGCTCGATCACCGCGGCCGAGAAGATCGCCGAACTCGGCGAGGCCGGCGTGCTGTCCACCTCGATCACCGGCGACAACGCGATCTCCCTGTTCACCGACGGCAAGGCCGCCTACCTGGTCTCCGGCCCATGGGCGATCGAGAACATCCGCACCGCCGAGCTCGACTTCTCCATGAGCGCGATCCCCGGCTTCGAGGGCCTGGACCCGGCGGTGCCCTTCGCGGGCGTCAACGCCTTCTACGTCGCCGCGGGCGGCAAGAACCCGGCCTTCGCCCAGCAGTTCGCGACCGCGGTGGCGTCCTCACCGGACATCGCCGAGCAGATGTTCCCCAAGAACGAGCTGCCCCCGGTGAATCTCGCGCTGCAGGAGAAGCTCGCCGGCGAGTTCCCCGAGGTCATCAAGATCGCCGAGCTCGCCGAGAGTGCGGAGGCGATGCCCGCCATCCCCGAGATGGCCGCCATCTGGCAGCCGCTGGGACAGGCGGAGGCGAACATCGTCGGCGGCGCAGACCCGGAGGACACCATGGTCTCCGCCGGTGAGGAGATCACCAGCCAGATCGGCTGATCCCGGCAGGGCGGGACGGGGCGGCGACAGTGCCGGCCCCGTCCCGCCCCTGCCCTCCGACCCGTCCGCGCCCGACCCGCTCCCCAGATCCTCGAAAGGCAGCGTCGCCATGTCCTCCACCCATGCGCCCGCGCATCGCGATCGCACCACCACCATCGGTGCGGTGCTGGTCCGTGTGCTGTTCCTCGGTGCCGTCCTCGCCGTGGTCGCCTTCACCGTGCCGCTGATGATCCAGCTGCAGCAGTGGATGTGGCTGGCCGTCACGGTCCTGTCCGCGGTCGCGATCTTCGTCCTGTACTCGACCAAGCGCTTCGTCCCGGGCAAATACCTCTTCCCCGGCACCTTCTTCCTGGTGGTCTTCCTGATCACCCCGATCATCCTCACGGTCGGGTACTCGCTGACGAACTTCGGAGACGGCACCCGCGGCACCAAGGAGCAGGCGATCGATTCGATCATCGCCAACTCGGTGCAGCAGACAGAGGACTCCACCTGGTACAACATGGCGGTCGGCACGAAGGGCGATCCGGTCGAGGGACCCTTCACGCTGTTCCTCGTGGACCCGGAGACGGGCACCGTCCACCGCGGTGACGAGACCACCTCGCTCGAGGAGGTCCCCGCCGACGAGGTCACCGTGACCTCGGGCTTCGTCACCGAAGCCGAGGGGTACACGATCCTGGACGCCCGCCAGGTCAACGCCGCCTACGACGCGCTGCAGCAGCTGGCCGTGCCCATCTCGGACACCTCCGCGGTGCGGGTCCAGGGGGCGAACCAGGCCTTCGAGGGCACCACGGTCCTCAGCTACGACGAGGCCACCGACACCATCACCGACTCCCGCACGGGCGAGGAGTACACGGTCGGCAAGATCGGCGACACCAAGTACTTCGTGAACTCCAGCGGCGAACGCGCCTTCGGCCAGTCCTGGCTGCAGAACGTGGGGCTGAACAACTACGAGCGCCTGTTCACCAACGGGAACATCGCGGGGCAGTTCGCCGCGGCGTTCGTGTGGACGCTCGTCTTCGCGCTCGGCTCGGTGCTGGCGACCTTCGTGGTCGGCTTCGCCCTCGCCCTGATCCTGAACGACCCGCGGATGAGGGGTCGGCGCCTGTACCGCTCGATCCTGCTGATGCCGTACGCGGTCCCCGGATTCATCTCCCTGCTGGTGTGGTCGAACTTCTACAACCGCGACTTCGGGCTGATCAACGAGACCCTGGGCCTGCACCTGGACTGGCTGGGCGATCCGACCCTGGCCAAGGCCGCGGTGCTGCTGACGAACCTGTGGATGGGATTCCCCTACATGTTCATCGTCTCCACCGGCGCCCTGCAGGCGATCCCCTCGGACATGACGGAGGCCGCCCGCATGGACGGCGCCAGCCGCCTGCAGACCACCGTCAAGGTCGTCACCCCGCTGCTGCTGGTCGCGGTCGCGCCTCTGCTGGTGGCGTCCTTCGCCTTCAACTTCAACAACTTCAACGCGATCCAGCTGCTCACCGAGGGCGGGCCGTTCCTGGCCGGGGAGTACACCCGCGGCGGCACCGACATCCTCATCTCGATGATCTACCGCATCGCCTTCGGCGGCTCGGGCGCGGACTTCGGCTTCGCCTCGGCGGTCTCGGTCGTCCTGTTCGCCCTGACCGGCGTCCTCGCGGCGATCCAGTTCCGCTTCACCAACATCCTCGAAGACGTCAACTGACCGGGAGCGAACGATGAGCACCTCCACCACCCCCACCCCGGTCAGCGCCCCGCGCCGGATGCCCCTCGGCCGTTGGATGTCCGAGATCGGCTGGCGTCACCTCGTCGGCCTGCTGGCCGTCGCCTTCGCCGTCTTCCCGATCCTGTTCGTCGTCTCGGCCTCGCTGAACCCGCTGGGCACCGTGTCCTCCTCGGGTCTGCTGCCGAAGGCGTTCAGCCTGACCCATTACCGGTCGCTGCTGCAGGGGGCCCACGGCCCGTTCCTGCAGTGGTACCTCAACACCGTGATCGTCGCCGGCGTGGTCGCCGGGGCGCAGGTGTTCCTGTCCACCCTGGCCGCCTACGCCTTCAGCCGCTTCCGCTTCACCGGGCGCCGCATCGGGCTGCTGACCCTGCTGCTGATCATGATGTTCCCGGCGTTCCTCGCGATGATCGCGGTGTACACGATGCTCTCCGGACTCGGGCAGATCATCCCCTTCCTGGGCCTGAACTCCCTGGCCGGCTACATCGTGGTGCTGCTGGGCGGATCGCTCGGCCAGGTATGGCTGATCAAGGGCTTCTTCGACACCGTGCCGAAGGAGCTGGACGAGGCAGCGATCATCGACGGCTGCAGCCACTGGCAGGTCTTCACCAGGATCCTGCTGCCCACGCTCACCCCGATCCTGGCCACCACCGCGCTGCTGGCCCTGGTCGGCGTGCTGAGCGAGTTCCTGCTCGGCACGATCTTCCTGACCGACGGTGACAAGAAGACCCTCGCCGTGGGCATGTACGGCCTGTTGCAGGGCGACCGCTCCAACAACCTGGGCGTCTTCGCCGCCGGCTCGGTGATGATCATGATCCCGGTGATCGTGCTGTACCAGTTCCTCCAGCGCTACATCGTCGGCGGCTCGACCGCCGGCGCCGTGAAGGGCTGAGCGGCCATGACGGAGCCTTCGAGCCTCGACGCCTCCGGCGTGCCGCTGCCCGAGCAGCCCCATCACGACAGCGGTCCCCTGTACGTGCCGACCTCGGCCCGACGTCTCGGAGACCTGGTGCGCCTGCGGGTCCGGGTGCCCGCCGCCTACCCGGCGCGCGCTCTCGCCCTGCGGGCGGTGGCCGACGGGGAGATCCTCACGGCGAGCTTCGAGATGGCGGAGGCCGACGCCGCGGGCACCTGGTGGGAGACGTCCCTGTGCCAGCGGAACCCGGTGATGGTCTACCGGGTCTGCGTTCTCGCCGACGCAGGGGCCCGGACCGCCTCCGGGGCGGAGGCGCCCTCCTACGCCTGGCTCACCGCCGCCGGGCTGATCCCCTGGGACGTCTCGGATGCGACGGACTTCCGGTTGGTCGCCCACCACCCGGCGCCGGACTGGGTCGACGACGCGATCGTCTACCAGGTCTTCCCCGACCGCTTCGCCCGCAGCGCGCAGGCTCCCACGGACGCCCAGGGACGCCCGGCACCGGCCGAGCTGCCCGACTGGGCGATCCCGATGGCCTGGGAGGACGAGCCCGCCGTGCGCGGGGAGATCACCGGCCGCCAGTACTACGGCGGCGACCTCGACGGCGTGATCGAACGGCTCGACCACATCGCCTCCCTCGGCGCCGACACCGTCTACCTCACCCCGGTGTTCCCGGCGGGCTCGGTGCACCGCTACGACGCCTCCACCTTCGAGACCGTGGACCCGCTGCTGGGCGGGGACGATGCCCTGGCGCGGTTGTCCCGGGCGCTGCACGCGCGCGGCATGCGCCTGGTGCTGGACCTGACCACCAACCACACCGGGGACACGCACGAGTGGTTCCGCGCCGCCCAGGCCGATGCCGACTCCCCCGAGGCAGGCTTCTACCTCTTCGAGCAGCATCCCGAGAGCTACGCCTGCTGGCTCGACGTGCCCTCGCTGCCCAAGCTCGACCAGCGCGATGCGCGACTGCGCTCCCTCCTGACCCGCGGCCCCGGCAGCGTCGTGGGCCGGTTCCTCGCCGAGCCGTTCGCCGTGGACGGCTGGCGGATCGACGTGGCGAACATGACCGGCCGCCACGGCGCGGTCGACCTCGCCCACGACGTCGCCCGCGAGATCCGGGGCACGATGCGCGAGGTCGCCGCCTCCACGGGCCGGGGGACCTGGCTGGTGGCCGAGCACGGTCACGACGCCACCGGCGACCTCGCCGGGGACGGCTGGCACGGCACCATGAACTACACGGGCTTCACCCGCCCGCTGTGGGCCTGGCTCGCCGATCCGGGCAGCACCCTGAACTGGCTCGGCCTGCCGATGACCCTGCCGAAGCTGTCCGGCACCGCGATCGCCCGGACGCTGCGCGAGTACAACGCGCAGATGCCCTGGCCCTCCCGCATGCATTCCCAGAACCAGCTGGCCAGCCACGACACACCGCGCACGCGGACCGTCGTCGGCAGCCGGGAGCGCCAGCTGTCCGCGATCGCGGCACTGGCGACCCTCCCCGGGGTGCCGACGGTGTTCGCGGGCGACGAGCTGGGCGCCGAGGGCGTGACCGGCGAGCACGCGCGCACCCCGATGCCCTGGCGGGCGATCGAGGAGGCCGACGGCGAGAAGATCGACCTCGAGGTGCTCACGGCGACCCGGGCGCTTCTGGGTGCGCGCCGGGAACAGGTCGCTCTGCGCCGCGGCGGCCTGCGCTGGCTGCACGCGGGCACGGACACGCTGGTGTACGCGCGGACGCACCCCGACGGGGACGTGGTGGTCCATCTCGCCCGCGCCGCCCATGACGAGATCACCCTGGATCTCGCGAACCTGTCCGGGCCCGGTCCTGCCGCCGTCCTCGACGGCGTCGGCGGGGCCCGAGCCCACGTCGGCGACGGCGTCCTGCGACTGTGGGCCGAGGACGCCGGCGCGAGCCTGACCCGCATCGAGCGCCCCACCCCCTGACCCGACCGACCCTCTGATCCGCGCCACCTTTGACCTGCGCCGTCGTGTCCCAGCCGGCCCCACGGGCCGGGACACGGCCGCGCCCCGCACCACCACACACCCCGCACCTCCGGAAGGACCCCATGACCACGCAGACACCCACCGCCCCGCAGAACTCGACCACGCTGCAGAGCACTCCCGCGTCCCAGGCCGCGGGCGAGAAGAGCGCCCCGGACCCGCAGTGGTGGCGCGACGCCGTCGTCTACCAGGTCTATCCCCGCTCCTTCGCCGATTCGGACGGCGACGGCATGGGTGACCTGCCCGGCATCACAGAACGCCTTCCCTACCTGCGCGACCTCGGCGTCGATGCGATCTGGCTCTCGCCGTTCTACACCTCCCCGCAGCACGACGGCGGCTACGACGTCGCCGACTACACGGACGTCGACCCGCGCTTCGGCACCCTGGCCGACGCGGACGATCTCGTCGCCCGCGCCCACGGGCTGGGCCTGAAGGTGATCGTCGACATCGTCCCGAACCACTCCTCCGATCAGCACGAGCTGTTCCAGCGCGCCCTGGCCGCCGACCCCGGCTCCCCCGAGCGTGATCTGTACGTCGTCGCCGACGGCCGCGGCGAGGACGGTGAGCTGCCCCCGAACAACTGGACCTCGATCTTCCACGGCCCCGCCTGGACCCGGATCACCGAGGCGGACGGCACCCCCGGCCAGTGGTACCTGCACATCTTCGACACCACCCAGCCGGACTGGAACTGGAAGAACCCGAAGGTCCACCACCTGTTCGAGGACGTTCTGCGCTTCTGGCTGGACCGCGGGGCCGACGGCTTCCGCGTGGACGTCGCCCACGGCATGGTCAAGCCCGACGGGCTGCCGGATGCCTCCGTGAACGCCGAGGGCCTGATCGACATCCCCGACGGAGAGGTGCCGATCTACTTCGACAACGACGGCGTGCTGGAGATCTACCGTCGGTGGCGGCCGATCCTGGACTCCTACGAGGGTGACCGCATGCTCGTGCTGGAGGCATGGATCCCCGAACACCGCCTCCCGCTGTACATCGGGGAGGACAGGGCGCACCAGTCCTTCAACTTCGGGTTCCTCCAGGCCCGCTGGGGCGTTCCGACGATGCGCGCCGCGATCGAGAAGCCGCTGGAGCTGGCCGAGGCCGTGGGCTCCCCCACCACCTGGGTGCTCTCGAACCACGACGTGATCCGGCACGCCTCCCGCTACGGCTTCGCCCCGGACCACCGCTTCGGCGAAGGGCTGCGCCGGGACGAGGTGCCCGATGCGGAGCTGGGCCTGCGCCGGGCGCGCGCCGCCACCGTGCTGATGCTGTCCCTGCCCGGGGCCGCCTACCTCTACCAGGGCGAGGAGCTCGGCCTGCCGGAGGTCCGCGAGATCCCCGACGAGCTGCGCGAGGACCCCTCGCACCTGCGCGCGGGCGTACCGGGGCGCGACGGCTGCCGCGTGCCGCTGCCCTGGCGTCGGGACGCCCCGGCCTTCGGCTTCTCCCCCACCGGGAAGAGCTGGTTGCCGCAGCCGGAGGAGTTCGCTCCCCTCGCCGCCGACCAGCAGCTCGGTGTGGACGGCTCCGTCCTGGAGCTGTACCGGAAGGCCTTGCGGCTGCGCCGTCAGCTGCGCCTGGGGGAGCTCGGCGACAGCACCGGCGTGAGGTTCGAGGACTCCGCGCCCGAGGGGGTCCTGATCCTCGATCGCGGCGATGTGCGGGTAGTGGTCAACACCACATCGGCTCCGGTGGCCCTCGCCGAGGTCACCGGTGCGTCCGGCGCCGAGGTGCTGCTGCGCTCGATCCCCGCCGCGACGGGCGACGAGGAGCAGACGGTCGCCGCCGACAGCGCCCTCTGGCTGCACCGGTCCCGCTGAAGGAGCTTCCGACGACGGCGATGGCCGGGCGATGACCGGGAGACGGTCGGGGCAGCGCTCGCCGCGACGGCCGAGGAGCCGACGGCGGCGTCGGCCCCGGACCTGGGCTCGGCAGGGGAACCGCGCCATTAGGATCGTCCCTATGCCGCACCCCGAGCCACACCCGCCCCATGCCACCGCGCCCCGAGCGGAGTCGTCCTCGGCCCCCGGGGGATTCGACCTGGTGCTACTGGGGTCCGGACTCGGCGTCTACACGCTCGCCCGCGCCTTCCACGAGGAGTACGGCGTGGTGGCGACGGTGCTGACGAAGGTGGGCATCGAGCCGATGCGCCGCTCCGTCACCTGCGACGTCCGCGAGCTCGGGGCTTCTGCGAGCAACGAGGACCTGATCGACGCCGCGCTCGGCCTGGCCGCCGAGCGCGGCGGGGTCCGTCCCCAGCTGCTGCTGGCCAATGCCGATTCCCTGGTGCAGCTGATGAGCGATCATCGCGAGCAGCTGGCGGAGCACTACGTCATGCCGATGCTCGAGGCGGACACCCTCGAGCGCCTCTCGGACAAGGCGGAGTTCGCGCGGCTGTGCACCGAGCACGGGGTCGCCACCCCGCGCACGGAGGTCATCGACCTGGGCGCACCCCGGGAGCCGGACTGGCAGCCACCGCGAACCTCCATCCCCTTCCCGGTGGTCATGAAGGCGGCCCGCACCGCGGACATGGCCGGCGTGCACTTCGCGGGCAAGAAGAAGGTGTGGTTCCTCGGGGATCTCGAGGAGCTCGCCGAGCTGGTGCGCTCGATCGCCGAAGCCGGCTACACCGGTCGCCTGGTCGTCCAGGAGCTGATCCCCGGCGACGACACCGCGGAGGGCTCGATCACCGCGTACACCGATGCCGCCGGGCGGGTGACCCTGCTGTGCTCTGCGCGGGTGCTGCTGGGCGAGCACACGCCCGATGCGCTGGGACGACCGGCCGCGATGATCACCACGCCCTTCGACGATGCGCTCGAGCAGGCTCGGGGTCTGCTCGAGGAGACGGGCTACCGGGGCTTCGCGAACTTCGACGTCAAGCGCGACCCGCGCGACGGGACCTGGAGGTTCTTCGAGGTCAACCCCCGCATCGGGCGCAACAACTTCTACGTCTCCACGGCCGGGGCGAACGTCTCCCGCTTCGTGGTGGCCGACGCCATCGAGCACCGCCGCATCGAACCGGTCACGCAGGTCGACGAGATCCTCTACTCCCTGGTCCCGATGCCGCTGCTGATGCGCTACGTGCGCGATCCCGCCCTGAAGCGCTGGGTGCGCACCGTCGCCCGGCGCGGGGTGCGCAATCCGTGGACCTATCCGGCCGACGGACGCTGGGCGCGCCGCTACGCGCGGATCGTCGCCCTGAACCACGTGCGCAAGTTCCTGCGCCACTACCCCCGGCCGACCGACTCGGGGTTCTGACGGCGGCTGTGCGCAGACCCGGCCGCCGGCGCCCCGCCGCGGACCGGCGCGACGCCCGCGGGTCGCTCACCGGAACAGCTCGGTGAGCTCCTTGCCGGCCTGGCGGACCGTGATGCGGGCGAGCTCGGTGAGCGAGTCGACCAGTCGCGCGTCGCCGCGGTATCCATGCTGGTCGTACACGACCGACAGCTCGGTGCAGCCGAGCACGGCGGTGCTCGCCCCCTGCTCGAGCGCCCGGTCGATGCAGGAGTCGAAGAGATCCAGGTCCACCGGGGCCCCGGCCTTGACCTGCCCGTAGATGAGGTGATTGATGTCGTCCTGCAGGGCACGGTCGGGGACCAGTGACGTGCCTCCCTGGGCGGCGATCGCCTCCTGGTAGACCTCGGCGTGGATGTTGCCCTCGGTCGCGAAGACGGCGATGGGCGCTCCGGCAGCGCTCTCGACGGCGGTGCGAGCGGTGGTCTCGACGATGCTCAGCAGCGGGACGGTGGTCGCCGCCTCCACCTGGCGCGCATAGTGGTGGGCGGTGTTGCAGGGCAGCACGAGCAGGTCCACCCCGGCGCGTTCGAGCATGACCGCGTCCCGGACGATCACCGGACCGGGGTCGGGAGCCCCGGGCTCCAGGATCCCCGCCGTCCGGTCCGGGGTGGTGGAGTGCTGGGAGACGAGCAGGTCCACGTGCTCCTGGTCGCTGCGGGCCGCGGTCGCGCGGATCAGCACGTCCAGGAACACCGAGGTGGCCGCCGGGCCGAGCCCGCCGAGGACGCCGACCACGGGGCGGGACCAGTCGGTGGGGTCGAGCCGGCCGCCGATCTCCTCGCTCATGCCTGGTCCTCCGGGACCCCACCGGATCGTCGGCGCAGCAGGCGGGCCAGTCGGTCACCGCCTTCGGGCCGGTAGTAGCGCTGGAACTTGAGCACGGAGTTCAGGGCCGCGGCCAGGGCGTACCGGCGTCGGGCCGGCGCGGTCTCGACGCCGGGATAGTGCAGGGGATTGCCCACGCGCCCGGCCCGCAGCACGCGGCGCAGCCGGGCCTTCTCCTCGGGAAGGGTGGTGTAGCGCTTGACCAGGGCGATCGGGACGACCGTGTAGAGCACCTCGGGCTGGTCCTGCACGATGCCGTCCTCGCCGATGCCGGAGCCCGCTCCCTGCTCGGGAAGGGCGTCGCGCAGGTGCTCGTCGACGTACCAGGTGACGGGATTGTGGCCGCCGGCGGTGACGTAGTAGTTGGAGCGCCCCAGGCGGGGGTTGAGCTCGAAGAACTTGGTGCGGCCGTCGCGCCGGTCGTACTTCAGGTCGAAGTTGGCGTAGCCGGTCCAGCCCAGTCGGGTGCACAGGCGCTGGGCCTGGGCGACCATCTCGCGGTCCACGCCGGTGATGATCGCGGCGGGGTTCCCGATCGCCCCCGGGGCGTGCTCCTCCAGGAGAGTCCGCCCCCAGGAGGCGAAGCGGACCCGGGACCCGGCGTCGCAGTAGACGGTGAGGATCCGCATGTACTGGTCGTCCCCGGGGATGCGGTCCTGGACGATGACGGACTCGCGGTACCCGGCCGCGCGGATGGTGTCCAGCAGCTCCAGCAGGGCCTCGCGGGTCTCGACGGTGTGGACCTTGTTCTTCCCCGGGAAGGAGATGCGCTTCCACTCGGAGACCTCGGCCGGCTTGGCGATCACGGGGAACTCGAACGGCACCTCGAGGTCGCCGGGGACCTCCTCGGCGAGGTCCACCACCAGCGTGCCCGGATGGTCCACCCCGAGGTCCTGGCAGAGCCGGGTGAAGTTCTGCTTCCCGGTGGCCTCCGTGAAGGCGTCCATGCCGACATAGGGGGCGATGTAGCGCGGGTCCAGGCCGATCTCGTCGCGGAGACGGATGATGGGCTTGACGGTGGCGTCGGCCGAGCCGAGCAGCAGCAGGGGACGCCCCGGATGCCCGTCTGCGACCTGCTGCAGCACCGGGGCCAGCGCCTCGGCGTCGAAGGGGTCCTCGCAGCGCACGTTGTCGATGAGGGCGGAGGTCCCGACCACCCATCCCGCCAGGCGGGAGATGACCACGGTGCGGATCCCGTACGCCTCGTGGAAGGCCCGTGCGAGGGAGTAGGCACCGATGTCGCCGCCGACGACGACGGGCGTGAAGTCGGCGGACTGCGAAGACGGTGCGTTCTCAGGCATGCCGGCCAGTCTAGCGACGCCCCGGTCCCGTTCTCCCGACGCTCGCCGCAGCAGCACCGGTGCCGGAGGGAGGGATCACACGAGCACGGACCTCGCATCCGCACGCGCCTGCTCACGCGCGCGGCAGCTCGTGGACGTGCTCGTCGAGGTCGTCCCCGGAGACGCCGGTGACGGCGGTCAGCAGCAGCACGGTGTCCGCCAGCGCCACCACGGATCGCCGCCGGAGGGGGAGTTCGTGCACGTCCCCACTGGTCAGGTCGAACGGATCGTCGGCGGTGACCCGGAGCGCACCGGTGAGGACGTAGATCGAGGCGGGCACATCGGCCTCGTGCTCGGCCAGTCGCGTGCCCTCGAGCAGGGCGATCACGGTCTGCTGCAACGGGCCACTGCGGATCACGTGCTCCGCGTGGTAGCCGGTGCTCGATGCCCGGGCCCTGTCGATGGCGATGGTGCCCGCAGTGGTCAGTGCAGTCATGACGTCCTCCTCGACGATGACGGTCACTCATCGTATCCCGATCGCTGCGGGACCCTGGAGCCGGCGATCCGCAGGACCGGTCGACATCATGCCGGATCGGTCGACATCCTCCGGGCCCCTCCCTACCCTGACCGGTATGAGCACACCGCACCTGACCCTCGCTTCGACCGCGACCCCCGAGGGCGGCGTCCTCTCGCCCCAGCAGCTGGCCTCCGCCTCGCTCACAGCCCATTATCAGGTGACGGGCTGATTGACCAGGGGGGAACACCCCGCGACCTGTCGGGCGCGCCCCGTCGTCGTCCCCGACCTGCGACCGTAGTCTCGAAGCATGAAGTCGACCACATGCCGCACGGAGCGCGCTGAGCGAAGATCAGACCTGGGTCTGACCCCGTTCATCCGCTCGGAGGACGCCGACAGCGCCTCCGGGTGCGAGTCTGCAGGGGTGAACCTGACCAGCATGCGCCCCGCCGAACGGACCGGCACGTCGCAGCGCCCGCTGCGGGTGCTGCTGACCACCGACTGGTGGGAACCCGTCGTCAACGGGGTCGTCGCCTCGGTGGCGACGCTGCGCCGCGAACTGCTGGCTCTCGGCTGCGATGTCCGCGTGCTCACCCTGTCCCCGGGGATGCGCACCCGCAGCGAGGAGGGCGTCTACCGGATCGGCTCCGTCTCGGCGGGACTGTTCTACGACCGGGCGCGCGTCGGGATGCCCGCCGGCCGCCGGATGCTGCGCGAGATCCTGCGCTGGGGGCCGGACGTCGTCCACTCCCAGTGCGAGTTCTCCACCCACGTGTGGGCGCGCCGCATCGCGAAGTCCCTCGGGGTGCCGCTGGTGCACACGTACCACACCATCTACGAGGACTACACGCACTACTACTCCCCCAGCCGCACCGTCGGCCGGAAGGTCGTCGCGACCTTCTCGCGCCGAGTGCTGGCGGGGGCCGACGCCGTCATCGCCCCGACCGCGAAGGTGGCCTCCCTGCTGGACGGCTACGGCGTGCACCGGCCCGTCCACGTGGTCCCCACCGGCCTGGACCTGCAGCGCTTCCGCCCGGCCCGCACCGCGGCCGAACGCGCGGACGCCGCGGCCCTGCGGGAGCGGCTCGGCATCACCGCCGGACAGAAGGTGCTGGTCTCCGTGAGCCGTCTGGCCAAGGAGAAGAACCTCGACGAGGTGCTGGACCTGGTCGCGGAGGCGGGGCGCGAGGACACCGTGCTCGTGCTGGTCGGCGAGGGGCCGTACCGCGCCGAGCTCGAGGACCGCGCCGCGGCCCTGGGCATCGCGGATCGGGTCCGCTTCCCCGGTGTGGTCGACCCGGCGGAGGTCCAGCGCTGGTATCGCATCGGCGACGCCTTCGTCAGCGCCTCCCGCAGCGAGACCCAGGGGCTGACGTTCATCGAGGCCCTGGCCAGCGGTTTGCCGCTGCTGTGCCGCCGGGACCCCTCCCTGGCCAGCGTCGTGATCGCCGGGCGCACCGGGTGGCAGTTCGAGACCGCCGGCGAGTTCTCCGCCCGGCTCGATGAGCTGCTCGATGATGCTCCGCTGCGCCGGGGGATGTCCCTCGCCGCGGCCGAGCACGCCCGGGCCACCTGCGGTGCGCAGGAGTTCGGCCGCGCGGTGCTGGGGGTGTACCAGCAGGTGCTGCGTCGCCGCAGTCCGCAGATCATCGCCTCACGGACGGTGGTCGCATGAGCACCGCGACCGGATCCGTCCCCGCCGTCTCCGCCCCGCCGCGCGTCGCGGGGACCCGCAGCGCACCGACCGTCCGGCCGCCGCGTGCTGATCCCGGCTCGCGGGGCGATGCCGGTTCACGGGGCGATGCCGGTTCGCGGGGCGACGCCGGTTCGCGGCTCGCACCTGCCGGCCGACGGGACCCGCTGCGCATCGCGGCCCGCCTGTCCCCGCTGCTGGGCCTCGCCGTCAGCATCGGCCTCGTGACCTGGGGTCTGCAGACCGGGGTGCTCGGGTCGTTGGAGAGCCTGCGGGCGTTCATCGATTCCCTGGGCATGTGGGGACCCGCCGTCTTCGGGGTGGTCTGCGCAGCCCTGGTCGTCTTCCCCGTGATTCCCGGCGGCCTGCCGGTCCTCGCCGCCCCCGTGCTGTTCGGCCCCGTCGAGGGGATGCTCTACAGCTACGTCGCCGTCTGCGCCGGCCTGATGCTCAACTTCGCGATCGGCCGGCACGTCGGACTGGGGCTGATCGAGCGGTTGGTCGCCCCGCGCACGCTCGAGAAGTTCCTGGGCTGGACCCGCCACCGACGGTTCAGCCGCGCCTTCGCCCTGGCGATCGCCCTGCCGATCGCACCGGACGACCTGCTGTGCTACGTCGCCGGCACGACGCGCATGCGGTGGCGCGACTATGTCCTGATCATCCTGCTGGGCAAGCCCTGGTCGCTGATCCTGTACGGCCTCGGCGTCAGCACCGTCGTCCTGCGCGTCCTGCCCTGGTGAACGGAGAACCATCATGTACATGAGATCCCGCGCCGTGAGGCGCCCCCGTCGGCCCGGGGGCCGCTCGGCGCAACGTGCCCGCACGGCCCTGCGCGCGGCGCTCTCGACCCTGCCCGGCCGCCATCCCCGAGGCGGAGTGCGCCCCGATCAGCCGCTGCGGGTGCTGATGCCCCGCGGCCTGGGGAGCCTGGCCCGGCAATCCGGCATCGGCGCCGCCATGCGCCATCAGGAGACCGCCGTGCGCTCCCTGGGCCACCAGGTGGTCACCAACCCGCTGCGCCCCTTCGACGTGGTGCACCTGAACACCCCGTTCCCGGACACGCCGCTGATCGCGCGGTGGGCCCGGCTGTGGCGGCGCCCCGTGCTGATGTGGGCGCACTCCACCGAGGACGACTTCCGCGACTCCTTCCCCGGCGCCAACGCCGTGGCCCCGCTCTTCCGCCGGTGGCTCGCGCATCTGTACCGCCGCGGCGACGCCGTGGTCACCCCCAGCGAGTACTCCCGCGAGCTGATCTCGGCCCCGAAGTACGGCCTGTCCGCCCCGGTCCACGTGCTCTCCAACGGCGTGGACACCACCTACTTCCGCCCCGATCCGAGCGCCCGCGAGCGCCTGCGGGCCTCCCTCGACCTGCCCCAGGACGCGACGGTCGTGATCAGCGTGGGCATGCAGCTGGTGCGCAAGGGGATCCTGGACTGGGTGGAGGTCGCCCGGCGCCTGCCCGAGGTGACCTTCGTCTGGTACGGGAGCACCGATGAGCGCCTGTTGACGGCGGACGTCCGCCGCGCCCTGGCCACCGCCCCCGCCAATGCCCGGTTCCCCGGATACGTGAGCGCGGAAACGCTGCGCGAGTCCTACTGCGGCGCCGACGCCTTCTGCTTCCTGACCAAGGAGGAGACCGAGGGGATCGTGCTGTGGGAGGCGCTGGCCTGCGAGGTGCCCGTGCTGGTGCGGGCGATCCCGCTGTACCGGGACCGGATGCCCGACGGCGTGCTCACGCATCAGGTCGCCGGGGACGGCCCGGGATTCGCCGGGGACGTCGCGGAGCGGCTGTCCGGGCTGCTGGCCGGGGAACTGTCCGATCTCACCCGCGCGGGCCGACGCGCGGCCGAGGACGTGGACCTGCACCAGGTCGCCCGCGACCTCCAGCAGATCTACGACATCACGGGCGTGCGCCCGCACCGGCTGACGCGACCGGTCACCGCCGACGCTGAGGTCGCCACAGTACGAGCGCTCCCGACTCGCGCCGCTGGGGACGCTGACCGCGGCGCAGCGCGCTGATCTCCCCGTCCCGGTCCGCGGCGAACACGCGCCGCTGCGCGGGGGTCAGGGAGTCGAGCGACTCCTGGACGCTCTCGAGCTGCTCGACGAGGTCGGTGACCTCGTCCTGCAGCTCGAGGATCCGCTTGATGCCGGCGAGGTTGATGCCCTGGTCCTGGGAGAGGCGCTGGACCTCGCGGAGCTTCGCCACGTCGCGGGCGCTGTAGCGCCGCCCGCGGCCCAGGGTGCGCTGCGGGGAGACCAGCCCGATGCGGTCGTACTGACGCAGGGTCTGGGGATGCATCCCGGAGAGCTCGGCCGCCACGGAGATCACGAACACGGGGGCCCGCTCGTCGATGCGGTGCTGAGCTGCCATGTCGGTGATTCTCCTTCCTTCGCGTGGTCCTCCACGTCGTGCGGCCGGTTCCGGAGCCGTGGCCCCCACGGTGCCACGGCGGGTGCCGCGGCTCCGCGACGCGCGGGGCCACGCGCCGGGACGCTCAGCGCGCGGCGGCCTCGGCGAGCCCGGCGCGCGGATCCTCGTCGGCCAGGGCCTCGCGCAGGTCCTCGACCGCCTTCTTGGCGGCCCCTTCGACATGCGTGGGGACCGCGACCTGCACGGTGGCCAGGAGATCGCCGGTGGTCTTCTTCGTCGCGATGCCCTTGCCGCGCACCCGCAGGGTGCGGCCCGAGGGCGTGCCGGCCGGGATCTTCAGGGTCACGGAGCCGCCGTCGAGCAGGGGCACGGGCACCGTGGCGCCGAGCACGGCCTCGTCGAAGGAGACCGGAAGGGTCAGGTGCAGGTTCGCGCCCTCGCTGCTGAAGACGGGGTGCTCGTCGACGTCCAGCGTCAGCAGCAGGTCGCCGGCCTTGGCACCGCCGGGGCCGGGACGACCCTTTCCGCGCAGGCGGATCTTCTGCCCGTCGTGCACGCCGGCGGGGATGCGGGCGGTCAGCGAGCGTCCGTCGACGCTGAGGCGGATCTCGGTGCCCAGCGCCGCGTCCCGGAAGCTGATCCGGGTGCGGGCGGAGAGATCGGAGCCCTTCGCGGGGGCGCCCCCGGAGCCGGCGGCGCCGCCGGGGAAGCCTCCCCCGCCGCTGAAGCCGGCCGACCCGCTGCCCTGGCCGAACATGCGCAGGATGTCGTCGAGGTCCGGGTTCCCGGCGCCGCCGGCGGTGCGCGCGCCGCCGGGGCCGGGGCGGCCGGCGCCCGGGAACCCGCCGCCCTGGCCGCCGCCGAACATGGAGGAGAAGACGTCCTCGAAGCCGGCGCCGCCGGGTCCGCCCTGGCCCGCGGAGAATCGAGCGCCGCCGGAGCCCATGGCGCGGATCGCGTCGTACTGCTCGCGCTGCTCGGAGTCGTTGAGCACCGAGTACGCCTCGCCGATCTCCTTGAACCGCTCCTCGGCCTTGGCGTCACCGGGGTGGTGATCGGGGTGGTACTTCCGGGCCTGGGTGCGATAGGCCTTCTTGATCTCCTGCGCGCTCGCGTCCTTCGAGACGCCGAGGACCGCGTAGAAGTCCTTGTCGAGCCAGTCCTGGGAGGACATGTGCGTCTCCTTCCGAGAGCGTCAGGAACTTCATGGGGTGTGGGGTGGAACGGGTGCGGGGCCTGCCGACCGGTCTTCGGCCGGCAGGCCCCGCACTGCCTGGGGTGGCTCCGCCGGTCAGGCGGGGCCGCGGGTCCCGACGCGCGCCGGGCGCAGCACCCGGTCGTTCATCGAGTATCCCGGCTGGATCACCAGCGAGATGGTCGCGGTCTCGACGTCGTCGGCGTCCTCGTGCATGAGGGCCTCGTGGACGGTCGGGTCGAACTCCTCCCCGACCGCGCCGAAGCGCGTGAGCCCGTGGGTGGCGAGGGTGTCCTCGAGCTTCTGGGCGATCGCGTGGAAGGGTGTGCCCTCGGCGATGTCGCCGTGCTGGCGCCCCGCCTCCACGTCGTCCAGGACCCCGATCAGCGAGGTCAGGACACGGCCGACGGCCGCTTCCTTGCCCGTCTCTGCCTGGGCCTCGATGCGCCGGCGCGAGTTGACGTACTCGGCCTGCTCGCGCTTGAGCTCCTCGGAGAGCTCGGCGACCTTGCCCTCCAGCTCGGCGACGTACCCAGCATCGGCCGGAGCGGACTCCTGCCCGCCCTCGGCCGCCTGCTCGTAGAGCGTCGCGGCCTCGGCGTCGATCGGGTCCACCGGCTGCGCCGGATCGGCCGGGGTGTCCCCGGCGGGACGGATGCTGCCGTCCTCCGGGTTCACCTTCCTCTTGTCGGTGAAGGAGAACCTCGGCTCGCCCTCCGGGCGCTCAGCGTCGTCGGGGGTGCTCCGGTCCTCGGTCATCACTTCTTCTCCTCGTCCTCGTCCACGACCTCCGCGTCGACCACGTCATCGTCGTCCGAGGATGCGTCGGCGCCGCCCTGAGCAGCACCCTCGGCGCCCTCGGACCCTTCGGCGCCCTCGGCCTGCGAGTAGATCGCGGTGCCGACGGCCTGCAGGGCCTCGTTGAGGCCGTCGCGCTTGGCCTCGAGGTCCTCCGTGGAGGCATCCTCCTTGGCCAGCTCGTCCTTGGCGTCCTTGATGGCGTCCTCGGCCTTGGTCCTGTCGGCGTCGGAGATCTTGTCCTCGTTGTCCTTCAGAAGCTTCTCGCCCTGGTAGACGAGCTGCTCGACGGTGTTGCGGGCGTCGGCGTTCTTCCGGCGCTCCTCGTCCTCGGCGGCGTGCGCCTCGGCGTCCTTCACCATGCGGTCGATGTCCTCGTCGGACAGCGCGGAGCCGCCGGTGATCTGGATGGACTGCTCGTTGTTCGTGCCGCGATCCTTCGCGGTCACGTGAACGATGCCGTTGGAGTCGATGTCGAAGGTGACCTCGACCTGCGGGATGCCGCGGGGCGCCGGGGCGATGCCGGTCAGCTCGAAGGTGCCGAGCATCTTGTTGTCCCGGGTGAACTGACGCTCGCCCTGGAACACCTGGATCGCCACGGAGGGCTGGTTGTCCTCGGCCGTGGAGAACACCTCGGAGGTCTTGGTCGGGATGGCTGCGTTGCGCTCGATGAGCTTGGTCATCACGCCACCCTTGGTCTCGATGCCGAGGGACAGCGGGGTGACGTCCATGAGCAGGACGTCCTTGCGCTCGCCCTTGATGACGGCGGCCTGCAGCGCGGCGCCGACGGCGACGACCTCGTCGGGGTTGACCGACTTGTTGGGCTCCTTGCCGTCGGTGAGGTTCTTGACAGCCTCGGTGACGGCCGGCATGCGGGTGGAGCCGCCGACGAGGACCACGTGGTCGATGTCGGAGACCTTGATGCCGGCATCCTTGATCACCTGGTGGAAGGGGGACTTGGTGCGCTCGAGCAGGTCCGAGGTCATGTCCTCGAACTGGGCGCGCGAGAGCTTCTCGTCCAGGTGCAGCGGGCCGTTCTCCGTCATCGACAGGTACTGCAGCGAGATGCTGGTGGAGGTGGCCGAGCTCAGCTCCTTCTTGGCCTGCTCGGCGGACTCCTTGAGGCGCTGCAGCGCGATCCGGTCCTTGGAGAGGTCCACGCCCTCCTTGTTCTTGACCTGGGAGATCAGCCAGTCGACGATCTTCTGGTCCCAGTCGTCACCGCCGAGGCGGTTGTCACCGGCGGTGGCCTGGACCTGGACGGTCGAGCCCTCGTCATCCTTGCTCACCTCGAGCAGGGAGACGTCGAAGGTGCCGCCACCGAGGTCGAAGACCAGGATCTGCTCGTCGTCGTTGCCCTTCTCGAGGCCGTAGGCGAGAGCCGCGGCGGTGGGCTCGTTGATGATGCGCAGGACGTTGAGACCGGCGATGGTGCCGGCGTCCTTCGTCGCCTGACGCTCGGCGTCGGAGAAGTACGCCGGGACGGTGACGACCGCATCGGTCACGGACTCGCCCAGGTAGGACTCGGCGTCCTTCTTGAGCTTGCCGAGGATGCGCGCCGAGATCTCCTGCGCGGTGTACTTCTTGTCGTCGATCTCCGTGCTCCACTCCGTGCCCATGTGGCGCTTGACGGAGGAGATGGTGCGATCGACGTTGGTGACGGCCTGACGCTTGGCGACCTCACCGACGAGGACCTCGCCCTGCTTGGAGAAGGCGACGACCGACGGGGTGGTGCGGGAGCCCTCGGCGTTGGCGATCACCGTGGGCTGGCCGCCCTCCAGGACGGAGACGGCGGAGTTGGTGGTACCGAGGTCGATTCCGACGACACGGGACATGGGTGCCTGCCTTTCTGCGGCGGATGTGCCGCAAGGTGGTTCGTGCGATACCGCCCGACGGGACCCGGATGCCCGGTGCTCCGCCCAGCGGTTCCGCCGGCCGCCGGGGCCGGCGGCAAGACTTGAGCTGTACGCACTCAAGTAGAGGATCCGTCGAGATCGTTGTCAACCTGAGGGTCATCGAACTTGAGTACACCCCACTCAACCTTGGGGGAGCCGCAGGTATTCCAGGCACGAGGCGACGTGGGGCGGATCACAGTTGTAGGTTCCGGGACAAGTTGGCCAGTTCCGGGTTTCTTGGCCCGTGCGTGTCAGATTTCCGGCGCATCTGTCAGACGGGCACGATGGACCTCCACGGGCGGATGCGAGGTGTTCCTCCGGTACCGCACCGTCGCCGACGACGAGGTCGCGACGGCGCCGATACCGGCGCGTGCCGATCTGCTCATCGAATGGTGTCTCGCATGATTTGGGCCCACCGACGGCGCAAGCTCGTCGAACGCCGAAGAGTGCTGCTCATCCGTTCGCCGGGGGCATCGGCAACAGAGCCCCCATGACGAAATAGGGCGTGGCGCTGCCGGTTGCGCGTGTCGGGTCCGCCGAGCTCAGGGCCTCGTCGAGTGCCTCGTGAAGTCGGAGCCGCACCCGGTGGGCTTGTTCCTGATCGAGCCAGAGCACTGTGTCTGCGAACAGGAGAGGGTCGCCCTGGCGTGTCGCCGAGGGGAGCAGATCGGTAGCCCACACCTCCCCGGCACGGGTGCATGCGACGACTCGATCGTGACGCGGGGCGGCGAGCAGCGCTGCGGTGTAGGCCCGGGCCAGGTTCTCCAGGAGCGGCCGGCCGTAGGTGTCGACACGATGCCGGATGTCGTCATAGCGCATCGCAGACATCGGCACCCGGTAGCCGTCGTGACTGGCGCGGTACACCTTGACCGCTCGCCCTGCCCGCGGCCGAGTCGCCACCACCTGCAGGAGTCCTGCGTCGACCATCCGCCGCACCCGGTACAGCAACGCATTCGGCGACACCTCCAGCTCGGCCGCGACCTGGCTGACTGTCACCTCGCGACCCAGGAACGGCCGGAGGAACCGCACCCGGTGGGGATCGGTCAGGATCGCGACCTGGGCAGGATCCGTGACTTCGTGCAGTGCATCGACGTCGATGTCATCCCATGGCGGCGCGCTCCGCGCAGCCACGGAGTCTCGGCTCGTAGCGCTAGGTGAATCGCCGCCTACCATTTCACTCAGACTAGACGAGACCGTCGCTCCATGCCTGTTTCTTCGATGGGGAGAACTCCAGCCGGCCGCCCACAGACTCTGCTGCGGGACCGTCGGATCGCCCTCGTCTGGACCGCCGGCCTCATCGCGTGGATCGGTAGCCATGCGATGTTCGTGGTGCTTCCATTCGTGGTCTTCGACAGCACGTCCTCACCCGGCGCCACGGCGCTGACCGTGCTCGCGTCGGCTCTGCCGCCGGTGCTGCTGGGACAGTTCGCAGGTGTCGTCACGGACCGCGCGGACCGGCGTCGGGTGCTGCTCGGAGCGAACCTTGCGCTGGCCGTGCTGACGATCGGCCTCCTCTTCATCGGCGACTGGGGATGGATTGCGGTGCTGTCCTTCGCGCGCAGCTGCGTCGCTCAACTGGTGGGGCCCGCTGAGCATGCACTACTGCCCGAGTTGGCACCCAATGATCGGCTCGGCGAGCTCGCGAGCCTCAACACGCTCAACAACACGCTCGCGCGTCTCGTGGGGCCCGCCTTTGGCGGAATACTGCTAGCTGCTGCCGGATTCAGCGGTGTCGTCTGGCTCGTCGTGGTGTGCCATGCTCTCTGTGCGGTCTTGGTCTTCGCCGTCGATCACCGGTCCCCCTGGACGGAATCCGACCAGGCCGGTCCGGGCATGTTGGCCCAGTGGCGAGAGGGCGCGAGGATCGCGAGACAGCAGCCCGTACTCCGCGTTCTCATGCCGCTGGTGGTGATGATGGCATGGGGAGAAGGGTTCGTCTCCGCTCTCCTCGCGCCCTTCACACGTGAGCTCCTGAACGCCGGTCCGGATGTGCTGGGTTGGATTCTCTCCGCTCAGGCCGTCGGCGGTGTATTCGGCGCACTCTGGTCAACTCGCGTGGCGGACCGACGGCCTCCGTTCCATCTGCTCGCGGTCGCGGCGCTCGTGGCTGGGATACTGCTGCTCGTCGTCTTCACGTACCCACTCGGATACCAGGCCGTGTGGCCGGCGGTGGCCCTGACCACACTCGCCGGCGCCCCTTTCGCCGTCGTGGCGGCAATGCAAGGAACCTTGCTGCAGACCCAAAGCCCACCGGCCGCTCGCGGCCGCGTATTTTCCCTGTTCTGGGGCGTGACCTCGCTGGCGCAACTGCTCGGCATCGGTCTGGCAGGCGTACTCGCCGAGCGTTTCGGCAGCGTCGTCGTGGTGCTCGACGGCGTCGGCTACGTCATCGCAGGCCTTGCCGGCCTCGCAGCGGCACGCCGCATCAATTGGTGAAGCTCCAAAGGCGCGCCGAGCTCGTTCGCCCTCTGCTCGAGCCCCGCCCAGATACTCCGATCACGCAGCGATGGGACGCAGCGGCACGGTCCGAGGGCGCATCGGTCCGCACGCAGCGTCGCTGGATGAACGGGTACCGCGACGGCGGCCTGGCAGGCCTCGCCGACAGCCGCATGACGGGACGGTATGCCCGCGGGATCGATCCTCGGTGGGACGCGGCGTGCGTGGCCGTGCCGAAGGATTACACCTCAACTCAGACCAAAGACCGCTGGGCAACGACTGACTGATGATCTCACCAATCACATCGCACACCGCTCGCTCAAGTCAGACGGCCTTTAGCCACAGTTGGCGCTCAAGCCGGGTCATTTATCATTCCTGAGAAGTTGGCGGATCGGCGTGGACCCCCGCAAGCAGTCCCGTGGACTGGCCGATCTCGATGTAGTACCCGTCGGGATCGCGCAGATAGTTCCGGATCTCAGCCTTCCGATCAAGCGGCTCGGTCACGAAGCTCGCACCTTGAGCCAGAGCGTGCTCGTAGAACTTCGCGATATTTGCCACGCGGATATTGAGGAAACTGGAGACCGGATCTCCCTCTTCGGGGGGGGGCGCAGATCGATGCCTGGCTTGTCAGGAGTAGGGCCACCGCCCGGGTTCATGATGATCCAACTGTTCGCGAGCTTGATCGTTGCGGGATTTTCTTCGAAGACGATCTCCGCCCCAAAAACTCGCGTATAGAAGTCTAGTGAAACGGCGACGTCGCGTACTGTCAGAAAGTGCGTGACCAAGAGGCCTTCTGTCGGTGCGGGGAATCCTCCCGCAGCCCCCGCTGGCACGTCACCTGGTTGGGCATGTGAATTCATGAGTCCTCCTTATTGTGGGCCCAATTCGGGCCGCTTTGGACGTGAGCCCACGTGTTGTCGACACAGCAGCGTCTGCCAAGGGGACACCTGCACCGACAGGCTGGCTGTAGAGATCTGTTGTCCTGCAGCCGCAGAGGTCGCCGCCGCGAGCACGGCTCGCGAGCCCGGTCCGCTACCGCGCGCCAGAAGCCCGGCGCACCGACGATGACTCAATGACCCGTCTCCCCGTCCTCGACAAGTCCCACCCGGAGGCATGGCGCGAACTGGGGGCGGTGGCTGCGACCGTGTCCGCGGCCGCCGGAACAAGCGACATCGCACCCCGGTCACGATCTCGAGGTCGTCGATGATCTTCCAGGGACCGTCGTTGCGGACCAGCTCGGCCTTGAACAGCGAGTTGAAGGCCTCGGCCAGGGCGTTGATCGCGCGAGAACCTCCAACCGTTGTCGATTCTCGAAGAACGCGGCCGTGGCAGATCGTGGATCGCGTACGCCCGCGCCATCGACAAGCCGGTCTCGTTCACCGACCCTTTCAGACGGGATCCGTGACGCTCTGCTCCTCGAGCGGGCACTCTCCTCTGCCGCGGCGGGAGGACCGTTCCATGTCCAGGAATCGCGGACGCTACTGTCGGGACATGGCACTGACGCTGATGTGCGGTCTCTCCTTCGCCGGCAAGAGCACGCTGGCAAAGCACCTTGCCCGGGAGCTGCCCGCGCAGCTGATCAGCCTCGATCTCCTCAATGCGGAACGTGGTCTGGACGGCGGCCAGGGAATCCCGCCCGAGGAATGGGCCACGACGAATCGGCTCGCTCATGAGCGGGCACGCGTGCTCCTCGCGCACGGTCATCATGTCGTCCTCGACGACACCGGGTCGCCCCGCTTCATCCGGGACGCCTGGCGCGCGACTGCGGAGGCCGCTGACGCGCCCTTCGCTCTCATCTGGGTGCAGATCACCCTCGACCTGCAGCGCGAACGCGTCCGCGCGAACAGAGAAGCGCGAGGACGTCTCGACGTCACCGACGCCGTGCTTCATGACCACGCCGCGAGTTTCGAACCTCCCATCGACGAGGACGCGATCGTCGTCGACGCACGGAGCACGGACGACCCGGAACGTGTCAGGGTGATTGCCCGGGCCCTCTCCCCCGCTCGGGTCGAAGACGCCGAGTGAGCAGCGGGGAGCGGCCCTCGTGGGCTGCCCGGCCGCCACACCAGGGCATGCCGGTCTCACGAGGTCCGCTCTGCGCGGGAGCGCTCGCGCCACCGCTCCACACCGACGACAGCGACGTTCACAGACATGAGGATCGCAGAGGAGGGGCCGCCCGCTCCCGCGCCCCGATCGACAGCGGGCGCCTCGCCACCGGAGAGCGGTGCGTTCATGGCAGAACGGTGAGCAGCACGCCGGGCACCAGCAGCAGCGGCTTCCACCAGATGAGGAGCAGATGAGCCCCATGGGGACGGGAGGCATCGAGCGTATGGGCCATGGTCAGTTTCCGGCCGCGTCGAGCAGCCAGTGGTAGCGCAGGCGCAGGGCACGCTCCGTGCTGGCGAGCGCGGCCGCGAGGGCGAGGCTGATGGTCAGCCACAGCGGCAGGCGGAACAGCGGCTCGACGGTCCCGATCCGCTCCGCGATCGGCGGGATCCGCAGGATCGGCACGGCGATCTCCTGGAGCAGCAGCGCCACACCCACCAGCAGGGCCACGATCGAGACGGCGCCCACCACGCGGCTCAGCACGGGCCGACGCTCTTCGAAGCGGGCTCGTCGGCCCTCCGCGGACCGAGGATCCGGGGTGAGCTGGTGCTCCGTGCCGTCGTCGGCGACGACATGGCAGCGCTTCAGCCCGAAGCTGCTGGCGGCCACCTCGATCGTGCCGCCCTCGACGGGGAACAGCGCCGGGGCCCGCGCGACGGCGTGCTGGAGCCCGTCGCGGTAGAGGTGCACCATCACGGTGCCGTTCTCGTCGGTCTTCCACTGCCTCACATCCACGGTGTACCGCACGGGGCCCTCGACGGGAACGGGACGATCGAGGTGGAACATGGACCGGCCGAGCAGCTGCCACCAGCGGAATCTCCGGAGGGCACTGCCATCACCGGGCTCGATCCGCTTCACCGCACGACGGCGACGCCACTGCTGGAACATCGGGGCCTCCTCGGCACTCGGTCGTCGGACCAACACGCTGTGCGGGTCGAGCTGTCTGCACGCTAGCACGCTGTTCTAGTACGCTGTATCGCACGAAAGTCGGGGGACGGATGAACGAGGAGCGGATGAATGAGTCACGGACGGGCGACGAGCGTCTCCTCGGCCAGCAGAAGAACGACCAGCAGGAGATGCCCACCCGGGAGCGGATCCTCGCGGCGGCCGCCGCGATCATCGGCGAGGACGGGGTCGCCGCACGGCTGAGCGTGCGCGCGGTCGCCGCCCGGGCGGAGGTGAGCTCGGGCTCCCTGCGACACCACTTCCCCACCCAGCAGGACCTGCGGGACGAGGTGATGCGCCGGATCTTCGACTGGATGATGCCCGAGAGCAGCATCAGCGACACCACGGTCCCGGCGCGGGACCGGCTGGTCCGCAGCCTGCGGGAGGTACTGGACATGGGAGGCACGGGGCCTCGGGCGCGCGAGTCGATGCTGCAGATGACCGGCTCGTTCATCGCGGCAGAGCACACCGAGTCCGTCCGCGAGGCCTATCTCGCGGCACAGCGGGACGGGCAGCGCCGGATGGAGGGGTGGCTGCGGGTGCTGGCCGAGGAGGTCTCCGTGCCCGAGCAGGACATTCCGCGCCGCGCGCGCTTTCTGGGCACCGTGCTGAACGGCCTTGCGCTGGAGCGGGCTCTGCCTGCCGAGGACTCGCTCGTCCAGGTCGAGGTCGAATCGCTGTACGCCGCGGCTGACGCCGTGCTCTCGACGGGCGCAGCGACGACCTCCGACGGGCCCGGGGCACCGTCTCCGCGGTGATGTCGTCGCCACACAGGAACGCTACGATCCTGGAGCATCCGCAGCCGACATCCCGAGGGAGCGACATGGACGGTGAGACCCTGCAGGAGACCGCCCGCACGCGCGCCGAGGAGCTCCCGGCAGTGGAGCTGACCCGTCCCTTCGGGCCCGAGCACGACGTGGCCAAGGTCGTGGGGAAGATGTTCCTCCTGCTCACCGAGGTCCGCGGGAGACCGATCGTGGTTCTCAAGGCGGACCCCCGGGACTCCGAGGCGCTGCGACAGGCGCACCCCGACATCACGCCGGGCTATCACATGAACAAGCGGCACTGGATCACGCTCGAGCCGGGCGAGGACCTGGACGAGGAGATGATCCGGGAACTCGTCACCGAGTCCTATCTTCTCGTCGTCGAGCGCCTGCCACGGGCGAAGCGTCCGGTGGATCCGGCAACCGTCGGCCCGCGTCCCGACGGTTCGTCGGCTTCGTAGGCTCCGCCGCATCATCCGCACGGGGTATCGGTCGCAGACAGGTCAGGCAGCTCGAGCCCGTGCGCGATGCACCGGAACAGCGAGGCCGCCCCGGCTCCGAGTTCCGTGGCCACGGCCTGGATCGAGGCCTCTGACCCACAGCGGCGCCGAGACCCCTCACCCGGGACGCTCCGCCCCCTCGGGCACGTCGCGCTCGCGCAGACCGCCGAGCTCGAGCGCGGCCGCACCGAGCACGTCCAGCGCATGGCGGATGGTCCTGCGCGATTCGGCGCCGGCCCGCGTCACGGCGGCGATGCGGCGCGTCGGCGCATTCGCTCCCCGCACCGGGATCCGCACCACGGGATGATGATCGGGCCAGCGCGCCAGCCGGGAGACGAGGCAGACCCCGAACCCCGCGGCGACCAGCGCCGTTCCGGTCTCCCATTCGTCGGCGTAATGGGCCGCCGTGGGCGTGAACCCGGCCGCGGCGGGAAGGGGTCGAGAGCACGGAGGAGGTGTCACCCATGTCCACCGCGACGCTGGGACGCAGGGCGAGGATCGGATCGAGGCCGCAGATGGTGATCGGGGCCGCAGGTCTCGCCGCCCTCTCGGCCGCGGCCAACATGGCCAGTCCCCTGTATCCCGTCTACCAGCAGATCCACGGGATGTCCGACTCCCTGATGACCCTCCTGTACGCGACCTTCGCCCTGACGGCGATGCCGGCCCTGCTGCTGTTCGGATCGGCGGCGGACGCCCTGGGGCGTCGCCCGGTGCTCCTCGCCGGCCTGGTGAGCGCCTTCGCCGGCACCGCGCTGTTCGCTCTCGACGGCGCCGGTGTGGGCGGTCTCCTCCTCGGCCGGGTGCTGCTGGGGATCGGCCTCGGGCTCGGCACCGGCGCGGGGATCGCGCTGATGGTGGAGGCCTCCCCCGTCCGTCGGCCCGCCCTGGGTTCGACGCTCGCGACCATCGCCTTCGTCGCCGGCACCGGAGCGGGTCCCGCGATGGCCGGGATCGTGGCCGAGCACTCGGCGTCCCGGACCACGACCCCGTTCCTGGTGATGCTCGCCGTCCTGGCGGCGGTCACCGTGGGCACCGCGCTCCTGCGCGTTCATCGCCCCGCGGTGCGACAGCGGTGGCGGCCGACGTGGCCGACGGTGCCGACCTCGCTGCGCCCCGGCTTCGCCGTGGCCGCGGCGACCGGTTTCCTGGGATGGTCCGCCGTGGGGATCTTCCTCGCACTGGTCCCGTCGATCGCCCGTTCTGCGCTGGAGGACCCGAGCCTGGCGCTGATCGGTCTCCTCGTGGGCTCGGTGCTGTTCGTCTCGGCGCTCAGCCAGCTGATCGCACCGCGCTTCTCCCCCCCCCCCCCGCCGCGCAGACCCTCGGACTGACCGGGCTGGCGATCGGGATGGTGCTGCTGCTCGGTGCGCACCTGCCGACCGTGCCCGACGGCAGCGGCCCGGTGATGATGGCGGTCGCGGCCGTCGCCACGGGGACCGGTCACGGTCTGGGGTACTGGGGTGCGAACCAGGAGGTCGACTCCCAGACCGCGCATGCCGAGCACGCGGGGACGTCCGCCGCTCTGTACCTGGCGTTCTACGCCGGGGCCGGGCTGCCGGCCGTGGCCGTCGGGATCCTGTCCGCCGGATCCTCCATGACCAGCGCCGTGCTGCTGATCAGCCTGGTTCTGGTCCTGACCACGATCGCGTTCCTCCCGGTGCCCGGCATGTTCCGCCCCGCCGCCCCCGCGATCTCGTCCGAGCGCGACAGCACAGCGCCCGCCGACGAGCCACACGAACGCAGCGCGCCCGGCCCCACGGGCCCCTGATTCCGGACGTCCTCCGCCATCGAGCAAGACCTCGTCGTACGGCCATGTCCGCCGACGTGCCCGCGGGAGGCCACTCCGGGCGCCGATGCTGACCGGGTCGGCCGACGGTGCGAGTTCCCCAGGGAACCGCGCACGCGGGATCAGCCGTGGCGGTGCCGCTCACAGCGGCCGCTTGAACCCCACGTGGCTGGGCTCGTAGCCGAGCCGCTCGTAGAAGCGATGAGCATCCGCCCGGGACCGGTCGGTGGTCAGCTGCGCGAGGACCGCCCCGCGCTCGCGGCCCCAGCCGTGCGCCCAGGTCAGCAGGGCGCTGCCCAGCCCCGTCCCGCGCGCCGAGGCGTCGACCCGCACGGCCTCGATCTGCAATCTGGTCGCTCCGCCACGGGACAGTCCCGCCAGCAGGGTGAGCTGCACGGTGGCGGCGATCTGCTCGTCCTCGTCTCGCACGGCGACCAGGAGCTGGTGGGGGTCCGCGTCGATCTGCTCGAACGCCCGGAGGTAGGGCTCCATCGCCCCGTTCTCCCGCCCCCGCCCCAGGACGTCGTCGGCCAGGAGCGCGATGAGTGCCGGGACGTCGACGGCGCGGGCGCGGGCCACGCGGAAGGTGCGGCCGGCGACCTCGAGAGTGTCCATGCACAGGAGTATCCCGTACGCCGCCGGCCCGACCTCCCGACATCGGCTCCGCGCCGTCGGCGACAATGTCTCCATGACCCCTCCCCCCTCCTCCGGCAGAGTCCTCCGCAGCGCACAGCTGCGCCGCTGCGACCAGAGCGCCTCGATCGTGCAGGACGAGGTCGTCGGCGGGTGGGTGCTGCAGATCGGGGGCGTCGAGCAGTCGCATGTGGATCTCGAGGACCCCACGCACATCGTCCATGAGTACCTGCGACGGATGGCGAACGTCCTGGACGAGGTGTGGCCGAGAGGCCGGCCGGTCCGGATCGCGCACCTGGGCGCCGGGGCCCTCACCCTGGCCCGCTACGTGCAGGCGAAACGGCCCGGCTCGGCCCAGCTGGTGATCGAGATCGAACGGGAGCTGCCCACGCTGGTCACCACGGCGCTGCCGCTGCCGGCAGGGACCGATCTCGAGGTGGTGATCGGCGATGCCCGCGAAGAGCTCGCCGCGATGGGCTCCCGACGGTTCGACGCGATCGTGCTCGACGTGTTCTCCGGCGAGTCCTCCCCCGCGCACCTGGCCACCCAGGACTTCTACCGCGAGGCGCTGGGCCACCTGGAGGCGGACGGCCTGCTGCTGACCAACATCGGCGACGACGCCGGGCAGCGTTTCCTCGCCCAGCAGGTCCGCGAGCTGGAGGACGCCGCCGCCGCGGAGGGCCTCACGGGGGTGTGGACGCTGACCCACGCCTCGCTGCTGACCCGCCCGGCCGACGGGAACATGGTGCTGCTGACCGGCGGCGCGCTGTCCTCCCCCGAGGTCGAGTCGTGGCGCGAGGCCTGGAAGCGGGAAGGCCCCCATCCCGCCGCGGTGCTGGACCCGGCCGAGACGCTCGAGGCATTCGAGGAGATCGGTCGGACGCCGTCGCGATGATCGGGGCGCCCTCTCGCACCGGCGGGTCTCCCGTCCCCGATACCCTGGCCGGATACGCGTGATCAACCGATGCGGCCGGGCCGGGCCCACCCGGTGGCGCACCGCGAACGCCTCGTCATCGAAGGAGACCTGCATGAGAGAGCTCGACGTCCGCGTCCACCCGTCCGAGGACGACCTGGCCCGGAAGGACCAGCTCGCCTGGGCGATGGCCGAGGTGGCCGCCGATCCGGTCGCCGTCCAGCCCGCGGTCCAGGAGATGATCATCAACCGGATCATCGACAACGCCTCGGTCGCGGTCGCCTCCCTGAATCGTGCCCCCATCGTCTCCGCCCGCGCCCAAGCGCTCAGCCACCCGGTCTCCACCGGCGGCTCCGGGGCGTCCATCACCGGGATCGGGCAGAAGACCTCCCCCGAATGGGCGGCCTGGGCCAACGGCGTGGCCGTGCGCGAGCTCGACTTCCACGACACCTTCCTGGCGGCCGAGTACTCCCACCCCGGGGACAACATCCCACCGATCCTCGCCGCGGGCGAGCACACCGGGCGATCCGGCCAGGACCTGATCCGCGGCATCGCCACCGGCTACGAGCTGCAGGTCGATCTGGTGCGCGCGATCTCGCTGCACCGGCACAAGATCGACCACGTCGCCCACCTGGGCCCGTCGGCCGCCGCCGGGATCGGCACCCTGCTGGGGCTGGAGGCGGAGACGATCTTCCAGGCCGTCGGGCAGGCGCTGCACACCACCACGGCCACCCGCCAGTCCCGCAAGGGCGAGATCTCCACCTGGAAGGCCCACGCCCCCGCATTCGCCGGGAAGATGGCGATCGAGGCCGTGGACCGGGCGATGCGCGGGCAGACCTCCCCGGTACCGATCTACGAGGGCGAGGACGGTGTGATCGCCTGGCTGCTGGACGGCCCCGACGCCCGCTACACCGTGACGCTGCCGGAGGCCGGCGAGGCGAAGCGTGCGATCCTGGAGACCTACACCAAGGAGCACTCGGCCGAGTACCAGGCCCAGGCGTGGATCGACCTGGCCCGCAAGCTGCACACCGAGCACCCCGAGGCCGCCGATCCCGAGCGGGTCGACTCGATCCTGATCCGCACCTCGCACCACACCCACGTCGTGATCGGCTCCGGCGCGAACGATCCGCAGAAGTACGACCCGACCGCGTCGCGCGAGACGCTGGACCATTCGATCCCCTACATCGTCGCCGTCGCCCTGCAGGACGGCACCTGGCACCACGAGCGCTCCTACGCCCCCGAGCGGGGGGGCCGGGCCGACACCGTGGCGCTGTGGCGCAAGATCACGACCGAGGAGGATCCGGAGTGGACGCGCCGCTACCACTCGCAGGACCTCGCCGAGAAGGCCTTCGGCGGCGCCATCACCATCACCTTGCGCGACGGCACCGTGATCGAGGACGAGATCGCCGTGGCCGATGCCCATCCCCAGGGCGCCCGCCCCTTCGCCCGGCAGCAGTACGAGGACAAGCTCCGCTCGCTCGCCGCGGGACTCGTGGACGAGGTCGAGATCGACCGCTTCCTGGAGACCGCCGCGCATCTCGCCGACCTTCCCGCCGGGGAGCTGGGAGCGCTGAACCTCCGCGCCGCCGCCGGCGTCGTGGACCCGACCGCCGGACCGAAGGGACTGCTGTGATGCTGCACTCCACCCGCGCTGCAGCGCAGAAGCGTCAGGACCTGCGCGCGCTGCTCACCCCCGGTGCCGCCCAGCCCTTCCCGGGCGCCTTCACCCCGCTGTCGGCGAAGCTCATCGAGGAGAAGTCCTTCCCCGGGGTCTACATCTCCGGGGCGGTGATCGCGAACGAGCTGGGGCTGCCCGACGTCGGTCTGACCACCCTCAGCGAGGTCGCCGCCCGCGGCGGGCAGATCGCCCGGGCCACCGATCTGCCGTGCCTGATCGACGCCGATACCGGCTTCGGCGAACCGATGAACGTCGCCCGCACGGTCCAGGAGCTCGAGGACGCCGGCCTGGCCGGCTGCCACATCGAGGACCAGGTCAACCCCAAGCGCTGCGGCCACCTCGACGGCAAGACCATGGTCGATCTGGACACCGCCACCCAGCGGATCCGCGCCGCGGCCGACGGGCGCCGCGACGCGGACTTCCTGGTCATGGCCCGCACCGACCTGCGCGCCACCTCCGGTCTCGACGCCGCGATCGACCGGATGAAGGCCCTGGTCGACGCCGGGGCGGACGCGATCTTTCCCGAGGCGCTCGCGGACCTGGGCGAGTTCGAGCAGGTCTGTGCGGCGCTGGACGTGCCGGTGCTGGCGAACATGACCGAGTTCGGCAAGTCCGAGCTGTTCACCCGGGCCCAGCTCGCCGAGGCGGGCGTGGCGATGGTGATCTACCCGGTCACGCTGCTGCGCAGCGCGATGGGCGCGGCGGAGCGGGTGCTGGAGACGATCCTTTCGGAAGGCACCCAGGGCCCCCGGGTGGATGAGATGCTCACTCGCGCTCGGCTCTACGACCTGGTGGACTACGAGGGCTACGCCCGCTTCGACACCTCGGTCTTCGACTTCGAGGTGCCCGCCGCCCACCGCACCGACACCCCGCCCGGCACCGCCGTCGATCCCAGGAGGGACTCATGACCGAGACCAGCGAGATCCACAAGGGACTGGACGGGGTCGTCGCCGACGTCACCGCCATCTCCAAGGTCAACCCGGAGACCAATTCCCTGCTCTACCGCGGCTACCCGGTGCCCGAGCTCGCCGCCACCCAGCCCTTCGAGGCGGTGGCGCACCTGTTGCTGACCGGCGAGCTCCCGAGCACCCAGGAGCTGGAGACGGCCGTCGCCCAGGAACGCTCCGACCGGGCGCTGGACCCGGCGGTGAAGGCCGCGATGGACTCGCTGCCGATCACCTGCCACCCGATGGACTCGGTGCGCACGGCAGTCTCCGTCCTCGGGGCGCTGGACCCGGCCGCGGAGGACTCCTCCCCGGAGGCCGAGCAGAAGAAGGCCCGGCGCCTGTTCGCCCAGCTGCCCGCGGTGGTCGCCTACGAGCAGCGCCGCCGACGCGCCGGCGGCCCCACCGACCCCGTCGCCCCGCGCGAGGACCTCGACTACTCGCGCAACGTCCTGTGGATGACCTTCGGCGAGGAGGCGGCCGACGAGGTGGCCGAGGCCTTCCGCGTCTCGATGGTGCTGTACGCCGAGCACTCCTTCAACGCCTCCACCTTCACCGCCCGGGTGATCACCTCGACCCAGGCGGACCTGCACTCGGCGGTCACCGGCGCGATCGGTGCGCTGAAGGGCTCCCTGCACGGCGGGGCGAACGAGGCCGTGATGCACACCTTCGACGAGATCGGCATCCGCCCCGAGGAGAGCGAGGACGAGGCGAAGGCGCGCGCGAAGGCCTGGATGGACGACGCCCTGGCCCAGAAGAAGAAGGTGATGGGCTTCGGCCACCGCGTCTACAAGCACGGCGACTCCCGCGTGCCGACCATGAAGAACGCGATGGATGGCATGATCGAGTACTTCGACCGCCCCGAGATCCTGGGCCTGTACAACGGGCTGGAGCAGTCGATGGACGAGGCCAAGGGCATCAAGCCCAACCTGGACTACCCGGCAGGGCCCACCTATCACCTGATGGGCTTCGACACCGAGATGTTCACCCCGCTGTTCATCGCCGCCCGCATCACCGGCTGGAGCGCGCACATCATGGAGCAGCGCGCCGACAACGCCCTGATCCGCCCGCTGTCGCAGTACGACGGGCCCGACGAGCGGCCGGTCCCGGGGGCCTGAGGGTCGCGGAAGGAGGGGCCGCCGGCGCTACACCTCGGGCAGCTCCGGCAGCGCGGCGGTCGCTTCGCGGATGTGCGCGGCGGTCAGCTCCCCGGCTTGCGCGCTCCGTCCCTGCGCGATCGCCTCGAGGATCCCGTGGTGCTGGCTGCGCAGCATGTTCGCCATCGCGTCCCAGTCGGTGACCTGCGTGAAGGCCTCCAGGATGGGTGCGCGCAGGGAGGCGCGGATCGCGCCGGTCATATCGGAGAACAGGGTGTTCCCGCCGGCCTCGGCGATGGCGACGTGGAAGGAGGTGTCGGCGTCGTTGAACTCCTCGCGGCTCACGCCCGGCTCGTCCATGAGGGCCACCAGCCGCTCCAGCTCCGCGACGGTATCGGCGTCGGCCCGCTCGGCCGCCAGCGATGCGCTGGCCTGCTCGAGGATGATGCGCGCCTCGACGACCTCCTGGATGCGGAAGTTCGCCAGGGCGACGTGCAGGCGCAGGAACCTCGCCAGCGCGGCGCTGGGCAGGGAGGCGACGAAGGTGCCGGCTCCGCGGCCGGAGCCGACGTCGGAGCGCAGCACGCCGTGGCCCTCCAGGACCCGGATCGCCTCGCGCACCCCGGCGCGACTGACGTTCAAGCGCGAGGCGAGCTCGCGCTCCGGGGGCAGGAGGTCGCCGACGACGAGCGCGCCGGTCATGATCTGGTCCTCGATCGCCTCGATGACCAGCTCATGCGTGCTGGCGCGCGTCACCGGGCGCCAGGTCGCGTCCGCCCCGGGAGACCGCCTCCCCTGCGGTCCGACCTCTTCGCTGTCCGTGTTGTCGACCATCGTCCCGTTCTAGCACAGCGGGCCCCGTCGATCGACAGAGTTTTGCCCTCGCCGTCCCGACCCCCTACTATCGGCTCTGTGGTCAGACCACTACACGGTCTTCCATCCCTGTCCTCACCGACTCACGAGGCACGACATCGACGGCGATGCAGTGCACGCACCGCAGCTGATGTGTGTCGGAGGTCCCTATGTACACCCCTGAACTCGCACCGCTGGCCGGCAGCCTGCTGTGGTCCTCGCTCGTCGCCCTCCTGCCCCTGGTGACCATCTTCGTCACCCTGGGCGTGCTGCGCTGGAAGGCGCACTGGGCGGGCCTGGCCGCCCTGGCCGTGGCGATGCTGGTCGCCGCGCTCGCCTACGGCATGCCGGTGGGTCTCGTCGGCCTCTCGGCCACCGAAGGTCTTGCCTTCGGCCTGTTCCCGATCATGTGGATCGTGCTGAACGCGATCTGGCTGTACGAGCTCACCGTCCGCAGCGGCCGCTTCGAGGACCTGCGCCGGGTGATCGACCGGATCTCGGACGACCCGCGCGTGCAGGCGATCATCATCGCCTTCTGCTTCGGCGGCCTGCTCGAGGCCCTCGCCGGTTTCGGGGCACCGGTGGCGATCACCGGTGTGATGCTGATGGCCATCGGCTTCACCGCGATGCGCGCGGCGACCGTCGTGCTGATCGCCAACACCGCGCCCGTGGCCTTCGGGGCCATCGCCATCCCGATCATCACCGCCGGCAACCTCACGGGGATCCCCTACGAGCACATCGGCGCCATCATCGGGCACCAGACGCCCTTCCTCGCTGCGATCGTCCCGCTGTTCCTGGTCTTCCTGGTCGACGGCAAGCGCGGCGTGAAGCAGCTGTGGCCGCTGGCCCTCGTGGTCGGCGTCGTCTTCGGGATCAGCCAGTTCGTCTCCTCGAACGTCATCTCCGTCGAGCTCACCGACATCATCGCCTCGCTGGCCGGCCTCGCCGCCGCCGTCATCATGCTGCAGTTCTGGAAGCCCGTCGGCGGCCAGGACGCCCTGGAGAACATGGGCCGCGAGCGCGCGCGGGAGAGCACCGGGACGACGGACTCCTCCGCGCAGGACGCCGGGGCCGTCGCCACGCCGCCGCGCACCGCGGTGCGCCTCACCTCCGGTCGGGTGTTCATGGCGCTGTTCCCCTACCTGCTGGTGATCGTGATCTTCTCGGCCTCCAAGCTGGTGCCGGTGCTGAGCTCGTTCCTCGCCGCGACCGACGTCAAGGTCCCCTGGCCCGGGCTCGACGGCAAGGTCTTCACCGCCGAGGGCGAGCTCGCCGGCAGCACCGTCTACTCCTTCCAGTGGCTCTCCTCCCCCGGCACCCTGCTGCTGATCACCGGCATCGTCGTCGCGATCGTGTACCGGATGTCGCTGCGGGACGCGGCGAGCGTCTACCTCACCCAGCTCGTCAAGCTCCGCTACTCGATCCTCACCGTCGCCGCGGTCCTGGCCCTGGCCTACGTCATGAACCTGTCGGGGCAGACCATCACCATCGGCACCTGGATCGCCGGCACCGGCGCGGCCTTCGCCTTCCTCTCCCCCATCCTCGGGTGGCTGGGCACGGCCGTGACCGGCTCCGACACCAGTGCGAACGCCCTGTTCGCGACCCTGCAGCAGACCGCGGGCGAAGAGGCCGGACTGAACCCCGCCCTGTTGGTCGCGGCGAACACCTCCGGCGGTGTGGTCGGCAAGATGATCAGCCCGCAGAACCTCACCATCGCGGCCACCGCCGTGGGACTGCTCGGCCAGGAGTCGGCCATCTTCCGCAAGGTGATCTGGTGGAGCCTCGGCATGCTCGCGGCGCTGTGCCTCCTCGTCGGCCTGCAGTCCACCGTGCTGTCCTGGATGATCCCCACGCTCTGACCCGAGCGCCCACTCCGCCCGCCCACGATCCATCACGTCCTCACCACGAAGGAGATTTCCATGGTCACGAGACAGATCCCCCGGCCCGCCGAGCTCCTGGAGCTCATGAAGTTCAAGAAGATCGACCTCGATCCGAAGCGTCGTCGTCTCTCCGCGGCGCTGACCATCGAGGACCTGCGGTCGATCGCGAAGCACCGCACCCCGGCGGCCGCCTTCGACTACACCGACGGCGCCGCCGAGCGCGAGATCTCGATGGACCGCTCGCTCCAGGCCTTCGAGGACATCGAGTTCCACCCCTCGATCCTGCACGACGTCTCGCACGTGGACACCACCACGCAGATCCTCGGCGGCAGCTCCGCCCAGCCCTTCGGCATCGCCCCCACCGGCTTCACCCGGCTGATGCAGACCGAGGGCGAGACCGCGGGCGCCGGAGCCGCGGGGGCCGCCGGGATCCCCTTCACCCTCTCGACGCTCGGCACCACCTCGATCGAGGACGTGAAGGCCGCGAACCCACTGGGCCGCAACTGGTTCCAGCTCTACGTCATGAATGAGCGGGAGACCTCCTACGGGCTCGTCGAGCGTGCGGCGCAGGCCGGCTACGACACGCTGTTCTTCACCGTGGACACCCCCGTGGCCGGGGCCCGCCTGCGCGACACCCGCAACGGCTTCTCGATCCCGCCGCAGCTGAGCCTGTCCACCGTGCTCGACGCCATCCCGCGGCCCTGGTGGTGGTGGGACTTCCTGACCACCGCCAAGCTCGAGTTCGCCTCGCTCAGCGAGACCGGCGGTACGGTCGGCGAGCTGCTGAACTCCGCGATGGATCCCAGCATCGACTTCGACGACCTCGCGCAGATCCGGACGATGTGGCCGGGGAAGTTCGCGGTCAAGGGCGTCCAGACCGTCGAGGACGCGAAGAAGCTCGCCGACCTCGGGGTCGACGCGATCGTGCTGTCCAATCACGGCGGGCGCCAGCTCGACCGCGCCCCTGTGCCCTTCCAACTGCTGCCCGAGGTCGCCCGCGAGGTCGGCGACGATGTCGAGATCATCCTCGATACCGGTATCCGTAGCGGTGCCGACATCGTCGCAGCGATGGCCCTGGGCGCCGACTTCACCCTGATCGGCCGGGCTTACCTCTACGGCCTGATGGCCGGCGGCCGCGAGGGGGTGGACCGGACGATCGAGATCCTCTCAGACGAGGTGGAGCGGACCATGAAGCTGCTGCAGGTCCCGACCCTGAAGGATCTCACGCCGGAGCACGTCACCCAGCTCAGCCGCTTCACACGCCTCGACCGGGAGGACCCCGCGCACCGGCGCTGAACGGCGGGAAATCGCTCGCGGATCACCCCGGCGCGTCGCTACGCTCACGAGATGAGCGACGACGACGCCGAACGGACGACTCTGCACCGCTACCTGCAGGACCAGCGGGAGGTGATGCTGTTCAAGCTCGACGGGCTGGACGAGCGACAGCTGCGATGGCCCGCCACGCCGACCGGCACATCGTTGCTGGGGCTGGTCAAACACCTGACCTGGACCGAGCTGGGCTACCTCGGCGAGTGCCTCGACCGTCCCCTGGACCACCCGTGGCCCTGGGAAGCCGCCGGGGCCGCGCCGGACTCCGCCTCGGACCCTGATCCTGAGGGGGCGCTCGAGGACCAATGGGTCCGCGCCGACGAATCGCCCGAGGACATCGTGGACGGCTACCGACGGGCCTGGGCGCACGGCGATGCCGCGATCTTCTCGCTGCCGCTGTCGACCACGGGAGAGGTCTCCTGGTGGTCCGAGGAGCGGCGCCGACCCACGCTGCACACCCTCCTGATCCACCTCGTCGCGGAGACGGCCCGACACGCGGGGCACGCCGACATCATCCGCGAAGGGCTCGACGGCTCCACCGGGATGAGAGCAGGCACCAGCAACCTCCCGCCGCTGACCCAGCAGCAGTGGGCGGAGCACCGCGATCGCCTGCGCGCGATCGCCGAGGGAGCCTGAGTCCCCTGCGCGCGCGTCCCTTCCCCGCACTCGAGCTCGAGGACTAGGGTCGGGCCATGGCCACCGACGACGCTCCTCCCCCCGCTTCCGGACCCGACATCAAGCCCCGCAGCCGTCAGGTCACGGACGGCCTCGCGGCCACCGCCTCCCGCGGCATGCTGCGCGCGGTGGGCATGGGCGACGGCGACTGGGGCAAGCCCCAGATCGGGATCGCCAGCTCGTGGAACGAGATCACCCCGTGCAACCTCTCGCTGGACCGGCTTGCCCAGGCGGCCAAGGACGGCGTCCACTCCGGCGGCGGCTACCCGTTGCAGTTCGGGACGATCTCGGTCTCCGACGGCATCTCGATGGGCCATGACGGCATGCACTACTCGCTGGTCTCCCGCGACGTGATCGCCGACAGCGTCGAGACCGTCATGCAGGCCGAGCGGCTGGACGGCTCGGTGCTGCTGGCCGGCTGCGACAAGTCCCTGCCGGGCATGCTGATGGCCGCCGCCCGCCTGGACCTGGCCAGTGTGTTCGTCTATGCCGGCACGATCATGCCGGGCCGGGTGAGCCTGACCGACGGCACGGAGAAGGACGTCACGCTCATCGACGGCTTCGAGGCCGTCGGCGCCTGCGCCCGCGGGCTGATGAGCCGCGAGGACGTCGGGCGCATCGAGCGCTCCATCTGTCCGGGCGAGGGCGCCTGCGGCGGCTACTTCACGGCCAACACCATGTCGACCGTCGCGGAGGCCATGGGGATGTCGGTCCCGGGATCGGCCACTCCCCCGTCGGCCGACCGCCGCCGCGACGCCGATGCCCGCCGGGCCGGCGAGGAGGTGGTCGGGATGCTGCGCCGCGGCCACACCACCGGAGACATCATGACCAAGGCGGCCTTCGAGAACGCGATCGCCGTCGTCCAGGCCTTCGGCGGCTCCACCAACGCCGTCCTCCACCTGCTGGCCATCGCCCACGAAGCCGGCGTCGACCTCACCCTCGACGACTTCGCGCGCATCGGCGCGAAGGTCCCCCACCTCGCCGATCTCAAGCCCTACGGCCGGTACGTCATGAACGACGTCGACCACGTCGGCGGCATCCAGGTGGTCATGAAGACGCTGCTGGACGAGGGTTTGCTGGACGGGGACTGCCTGACCGTCACCGGACGCACCGTCGCCGAGAACCTCGAGGTCCTCGCGCCGCGTCCGGCCGACGGGTCGGTGCTGCGGCCGGCCACGGCGCCGATCGCGCCGACCGGCGGGATCTCGATCCTGCGCGGGTCGCTGGCCCCCGAGGGCGCGGTGGTGAAGTCCGCGGGCTTCGAGGAGGACGTCTTCGAGGGCACCGCGCGCGTGTTCGAGCGCGAGCAGCAGGCGATGGATGCGCTGAACGACGGCACGATCGACCATGGCGACGTGGTCGTGATCCGCTACGAGGGGCCCAAGGGCGGGCCCGGCATGCGCGAGATGCTCTCCATCACCGGCGCGATCAAGGGCGCGGGACTGGGCAAGGACGTGCTGCTGATGACCGACGGGCGTTTCTCCGGCGGCACCACCGGGCTGTGCGTCGGCCACATCGCCCCCGAGGCGGTCGACGGCGGGCCGATCGCCTTCGTGCGCGACGGCGACCGAATCCGGCTGGACGTGAGCTCCGGCGCCCTGGACCTGCTGGTCGACGAGGAGGAGCTGGCCTCCCGCCGCGAGGGCTGGACCCCGCTGCCCCCGAAGTTCACCAAGGGCGTGCTGGGCAAGTACGTCACGCTCGTGAAGTCGGCCTCCCGCGGCGCGATCCTCGGGGACTGATTCCGCGGCGTGCACAGCAGGCAGGTCACCAGGGTGACCTGCTCTCCCGAGCAGGTGAGCCCCGGTGCCGGCCGGCACCGTCGAGCTCAGTCGGATCCGAGCAGCGCCTCCACCAACGCGAGCGTCTGCTCCCGGCTCCCCGCCGCGTCGATCCGCAGCGCCCGCGGGCGCTGCGCGAGCACCCGTTCGATCGAGGCGACCAGCTGCGGGGCGTCGTCGGGGTCGACGAACCGGTCGTTGGCCGCCTGCTCGGCCCGGTCGGGCGCTGCGAGTCGTCCGCGGAGACGGCGGGCGAGGCTCCGCTCGTCGAGCATCAGCGCCGCCTCGACGAACCTCGCCCCGCAGTCCGCGGCGAGCCGCTCGAGCTCCTCGAGGAACGGGGTGCGCGCCAGATACTGTCCGACGACGACGTCATGCCCGTCGGCGAGGTGCTGCCGGATCAGCACCACGGCGAGCCGACGAGCCTGCAGACCGGACGCGTTCAGGTCCTGGTCCCATGCGCCGAGGGAGTGCTTGATCGTGTCGATGTCCAGCGCCAGCGCGAGAGGACGCTCAGCTGCGAGCAGCGCGGCCAGCGTGGATTTCCCGCTGCCGGGGGCGCCGTTCAGCAGCATCAGGGTCGGGGCGGACGACCGCCGGTCCATCTCAGGGCTCCGAGACGACGAGGACGAGCGAGCCCTCGTACTGCGACCGGGTGCGCAGCTCGCCGTGCTTCGCATCCCAGGTGCCCTCGAGGAGATCCATCGTGAGCTGCTCGGTGAAGCGGGTGATGACCGCGGGGGCCACGAGGCTCCACGCCGAGCAGGCACGCTGCGCCTCCGCCTCGAGCAGACGCTCCGGCCGACCGAAATAGGCCTCGGTGAATCCGTCGGTGCAGGCCTGCGGGATCGCCAACGCACGGCTCGAGAACCGCCCGCCGAGACCGTCGGCGAGGATTTCGAGCGAGGGGTAGCGTCTCGCCTCGGTGGCGAGCACCTCGGGCGCGTACTCGCGCAGCCAGAACTCCTCGACCCGTGTCGGGTCGCAGGTCAGGATCACGACGGGGCCACGGGTCACCCGACGCATCTCCCGCAGCCCGGCGCCGACGTCCCGCCATTGGTGGACGCTGAACGTGCTCATCGAGGCGTCGAAGGAGTCGTCGGCGAAGGGGAGCTGCTCCGCGGTGGCGTCGATAGCGCGGGCCGGGTGCTCCCGGCGCTGTGCGCGCATGAAGGCCGACGGCTCGACCGCAGTCACCTGTCTGTCGGCGGGTTCGTAGGATCCGGCGCCAGCACCCACGTTCAGCACCGTGTGCGCCTCGCCCAGAGCATCCGTGATCGCCGCGGCGATGCGCGGGTCCGGCTGCCGGTACCCCGCATAGGAAGCGCCGATCGCGCCGTAGTCCGCATCGCCGGCGCTGCCGTCCGTCGCTCTGGTGCCCATACCCTTCACAGTAGCCACCCGTGCCCCGGGCGTCAGCGGCGGGACGCGGTGATCGCGGCTTGGGGTCGCGAGCCCAGGTCATGACGCCGCTCGAGGTCCAGGATCGTGAATCCGGCGCTCTCGAGCAGCGCTCCCATCCGCGGTGCCGGCCAGAACTGCGCAGGGGCCACGGCATGGCCGAAGGACTCCTGCCGCGGCCCGTCGAAGAACCCGAGCAGGAGCTGCCCCGTCGGACGAAGCGCGCGATGCAGCGTCATGAGCACGTCGGGAACCACCTCGGGCGGCAGATGGATCAGCGAGTACCAGGCCAGGATTCCGCCCCAGGAGCCCGCCCGGTCGTGCAGATCTGCGAACGATCCGACGCTGTACGCGATCCCGGGATGGGCGCGACGGGCGATCTCGACGAACTCCGGGACCGGATCGATCCCGTGCACCTCGTGCCCGAGAGACGCCACGTGCGCCGTCCAGTGCCCGGGCCCGCAGCCCGCGTCCACAATCGGACCGTCGACGCCCGACGCCCACGCCTCGATGCACCTCCTGTCCGGCGGGGCCATCACCTCGATCGATCCGAGCACGTCGGCGTACTCCTGCGCGCGGGCACCGTAGGCGTCCAGTGCGGTCATCCTTGCTCCCAGAGCCCTGCGACCTGTTCCCAGAGGATCTCCGCGCTGCGATCGGGCGTCGTCCCATCCGGGGTCTTCACGAGACGCTCCGGCGGCAGGATGGATCGCAGCACCGCAGCATCGGCGGCGGCGTCGGCGACGACGGCGTGTCCGCGCACGATCTCGACGAGGTGCGGCAGCACAGTGGATTTCCCCGTCCCTGGCGGCGCCGCGATGCGGATCAGCCCGGGAGAGCTCGGGATGGGGTGCGACGTCATCGGTCGTGTCCTTCTGGCCTGTCCATGAGATCCGTGGTCCTACAGTAGTCCGATGACCGAGCACTGCGAGCAGCCGCTCGAGGGCGGCAACGCCACCGAGGGCGTGGTGCGCCTCGGCGACACCGTGCGCAAACCCTGGGGGCCGACGACGCTCGCCGTCCACGAGCTGATGCGCACGGTCGCCGCGGCGGGGGTCGACGTGCCCGAGCCGCTTGGCCGGGACGAGCGCGGGCGCCAGATCCTCGAGTTCGTGCCGGGACCGCTCGCCCTGCGCTGCCCTCCCCTGTCGCTCGCCGAGCTCGGGCGGGTCGGGCGGCTGATCCGCGCGATCCACGATGCCTGCGAGGGCTTCATCCCGTCGGCCCCGGCCCCCTGGGAGCCCTTGCTCCCGGCGCCGGGCGGGGAGGCGGATCTCGTCTGCCACGGGGACCTCACCCCATGGAACCTGCTCCTCGGCGAGCGCTGGGTGTTCATCGACTGGGACGAGGCGTCCCCGAGCACCCGGCTGTGGGACCTCGCCTACTCGGCGCAGGCCTTCACCCTGAACGACGCGTCCGCCGATCCGGAGGAGTCCGCGGCACGCCTCGCGGCGCTGGTGGACGGGTACGGGGCCGACGCCGCGCTGCGCGCCCGGCTCCCCCGCGCGATGGTCGAGCGCACCGAGGCGATGCACGAGCTGCTGCGGACCTCGCACGCCACCGGCCGCGAGCCGTGGGGGTCGATGTTCGTCCAGGGCCATGGTGAGCACTGGCGCCGGGCGGCGGATCACGTCGCCACGCACGAGGCGCTGTGGGCCCGGGTGCTGAACGGTTCCACCGCTGAGTAGCGCTCACCCCACGCTCGCGCGCGGCGCCCCGATCCCCGGATCGATCTGCGGCACCTCGCCGGAGCCCGGCCGGATGTCGATGTCGAAGATGTCCAGCGGCAGGTACACCGTCGCGCAGGCGTTGGGGATGTCCACCACGCCGGAGAACCTGCCCTCGATCGGGGCGGCGCCGAGCAGCAGGTAGGCCTGCTCCTTCGACCAGCCGAACGTCGACAGGTACTCGATCGCGTGCAGGCAGGCCCGCTGGTAGGCGAGGTGCGAGTCGAGGTAGCGCTGCTCGCCGTCGAGGGTGACCGAGGTGCCGGAGAACGAGAGCCACCGGCTGTGCTGCGGCGGCGTGGTGCCGGGCATGAAGATCGCGTTCTCGCTGACGCCGTACTTCTCCATGCCGCCGGGGATGACGTCGACGTGGAGATCGAGGAAGCCGCCCATCTCGATGCCGCCGCAGAAGGTGATCTCACCGTCGCCCTGGGAGAAGTGCAGGTCCCCGACGGAGAAGTTCGCGCCGTCGACGAACACGGGATAGAAGATCCGGGTGCCCCTGGTGAGGTTCTTGATGTCCTGGTTGCCGCCGTTCTCGCGCGGCGGGGCCGTGCGGGCGCCCTCCCCGGCCACCCGGGCACGGTCCCCCTCGGACACCCCGCCGAGGATCGCCCCATCGGGCTCGGGCGGCAGGGCGAGCGCGGGCACGCGCTGAGGATCGGTGGCGATCAGCGCGGCCTCGCGGTCGTTCCACCGCTTCAGCAGCTCGGGCGAGGGCGCGGTGCCCATCAGGCCCGGGTGGATCATGCCGGTGAACTCCACCCCGGGGACGTGCCGGGAGGTGGCGCGCTCGCCGTGGAAGTCCCACACCGCCTTGTAGGCGTCGGGGAACTCGTCGGTCAGGAAGCTGCCGCCGTTGCGCTTGGCGAAGATGCCGGTGTAGCCCCAGCCCTGTCCGGCCAGCGGCCCGGAGTCCTCCTGGGGGATGGGTCCGACGTCGAGGATGTCGACGATCAGCAGATCCCCGGGCTTCGCCCCCTCGATGCGGAACGGCCCGGAGAGGGTGTGCACCGTGTGCAGGGGCGCGGTCGCGATGTCCTCGGCGGAGTCGTCGTCCTTGATGTAGCCGTCGAACCACTCGCGGCAGTCCACGCGGAAGGTGTCCCCCGGTCGCACGCTCACCGCGGGCGGGATGTCGGGGTGCCACCTGTTGTGCCCCAGGATCTTCTGCTCGGTGAAGGGGGTGGTGGAATCCAGCGGGAAGACGTTCTCGGGCATGATCTCTCCTTCCACAGCGACGGGCCGAGGGGCGGCGCCGTCAGGTCCGGGGCCGGCGTCAGGGACGCGGCAGTCTCACGTGGCGCGGGTCGTGCGTGGTGTGAGCTGGACGGGAGGGCCCGGTGCCGGGCACCTGGTCGACGACGGTCGGGGCCTGCGCGCTCGACTCGGCACGGTCGATGAGGCGTGCTCGCGGTGATCCGAGGTGGCCGAGGGCGGGCGAGCTGATCAGTCTCGAAGCCGCTGATCCGCACTCGGGGCAGACCGCGCTGCGGTCCGCGGCGGCCAGCGGCATCATCAGCTCGTGCAGATGGGAGTTCTCGCAGCGGAATTCGTACAGCGGCACGCCGACCTCCCTGTGACACAGCCCATACGGTGTCCTCATCGTAGGAGCCGCGGCCCGAAAGGGCCAGCAGAGCGCCGACGGGAGAAGAGGCGGCGTTCGTCCGTCGGCCCCCGTTCGTAGGGTCGCCGCATGACCACGAGAGGATCGATCCTCACGCACCCCACCGGCAGCACCGTCCAGGACGAGCGGGAGCGGATCCGCGCCCATCTGCTGGATCTGCGGCCCGAGCTCGCCGCGCTGATCGAGGTGGGCCCGAGCGGAGCCCTGCTCCTCCCCCTGTCCGCAGGACGGGCGATCGAGATCGGGCGGATGCGGCGGCGGGGGCGGGCCCGCTGGGTGGTCGTCTCCCCGGAGGCCGACGGGGCTCGTCTGCGCGACCCGACGTCGCTGCTGTCCGCCGCACGTCTCGCCGTGGCCGCCTGGGAGCGCGGGGGCCGACGGGGCCGTGAAGAGGCGGAGCGGCTCAGGCCGCGATGACGAGGTCGGCGAGCATCTCGACCTGGCTGCCGAGGATCTGCTCGCCGACCGCGACGGCGTCAGCGCCCAACTGCCCGAACACGTGGGCGCTGATGACCCCTACGAGGCTGCTCCAGGCCGTCACGGCGCGCAGGGCGACGACGGGGCCCGCCTCGACCGCGAACTCGGCGAGGTGCTTCTCCAGCAGCGCCCGCACCTCCGGGGTGACCGGTACGGCAGGGCGCCCTGCCCCAGAGTCCACCGCCCCGCCCGGCCCCTCGGCGCCGGCCGCATCGGCGGCGATCGCGAGCACCGCGGCCATGACTCGGGTGCCGTCGAAATTGGTGCTCTCCGCCGGGGCGTCGTAGTCGGGCACCGGGGTGCCGTACAGGAGGGTCCAGCGCTCGGGGTGTGCGATCGCCCAGCGCGCCATCGCCCGCGCCAGCGCGAGAAAGCGCGTGCGCGGATCCCGGCCCACCTCATCGAGCGCCGCGTCCACGGTGTCGGCGAGATCGCCGTAGGCGTCGACGATCAGCAGGGTCAGCAGCTCCTCGCGACAGCTCACGTAGCGATAGATCGCCGAGGAGACCATGCCCAGGCCGCGGGCGATCTCGCGCACGCTGAGGCCCGCCGCGCCGCACTCGGCGAGCTGCTCGTTGCCGAGCTCGACGATGCGACCCAGGGTGCGCTCACGGGCGACGGCACGCGGGGTCGCAGGCCGCTGATCCGTTCCGGTGACCTTCATGATCCCATCCTCCCACAAAACCGAGAGCACCGCTCTTGACGGGAGACCGAGAGCAGTGTTCACTGCTTCTACAACCGAGAGCACTGCTCACATCATGGAGGTCCTCATGCATCACCTGGTCATCGGAGAAGGACAGATCGGACGCGCCGTCATCGACCGCGCCCTCGCCGACGGCGACACCGTGACGGTGCTGCGCCGCACGCCCCGGGAGCCCGCGCCGGGCGTCCGCCGCGTCGCCGGAGATCTTCTGGACCCCCAGGCGCTCACCGAGGCGCTCGAGGGTGCCGAGGCGATCCATGCGAGCTTCCATACGGTCTACGACGCCCGCGCCTGGCGGCGCGAGCTGCCGCGGCGCGAGAAGGCCGTGCTGGACGCGGCTGCGGAGCGCGGGATCCCCGTCGTCTTCCCCGAATCGATGTACGGCTTCCAGGGCGAGGCCTCCGACCTCGTCGAGGGCGCCGGGCCGTCGCCGCGGGACGCGAAGGGCGAGGTGCGCATCGAGCTGCTCGCGCAGCGCCGGGCGCATCCGGCGCGCACCGTGAGCGTGGTCGCCTCGGACCTCGTCGGCCCCACCGCCGTGGGCACCGGCGCCGCGGTCGCCAGCGCCATGGTCATCGAGCGGATCGTCGCCGGCTCCCGGCCGATCATCTACGGCGATCCGACGGCGCCGCACACCCTGACGCACATCCCGGATCTCGCCGCGGCCATGCTCCATGCGGGCCGCCACGCCGAGCGTCTGACCGGCGCGGGCAGCGACGTCGTGCTCCATGCGCCGTCGGCCCCGGCCCGGCCGCAGACCGATCTGCTCGCGGAGGTCTTCAGGCTGACCGGGGCGCCGCCCCGTCGGCCGCTGCGGATCCCCCTGGTCGCGATGCGGGCCCTGTCGGGCGTCAACACCTTCGCCCGGGAGCTCGCGGGGATCTCCGGGCTCTGGTTCGCGCCGAGCGTGCTGCGGCCGGGGATCCTCACTCTCGAGGAAGGGCTGGAGCCGACCAGCTGGGAGGAGGCCGTGCGGCAGACCGTCGAGCAGGCGCGCACCGCCCGGGCCCAGGACGCACCGCAGGGATCGGGGGCCGCGCCGCGGGGATCAGGGGCCGCGCCGCGGGGATCGGGGGCCGCGCCTGTTAGCGTCCAGCCATGAGTGAGTCCGCGAACATCCCGGATGCCGCCGGCAGCGGCGCCTCCCGCCACATCGACGTCGTCATCGAACGCCCCTGGCGCGAGGTCTACGACTACGCGGCCGACCCGCGGAACCTTCCCCGCTGGGCGGCGGGCCTGGCCGGCAGCGAGGTCCAGCGGGAGGTGACGCAGTGGTCGATGAACTCCCCGATGGGGCGGGTGCTGGTCAGCTTCGTCCCGGAGAACCCCTACGGGGTGCTCGACCACACCGTCACCCTCCCCACGGGCGAGTCGGTGCTGAACCCGGTGCGGGTGATGGACCTGGAGGAGGGTCGCTGCGAGGTGGTGTTCACCCTGCGGCGCGGCACCATGAGCGAGGCGGAGTTCGCCCAGGACGCGGCGGCCGTCGCCGAGGACCTCGCCACGCTGAAGGAGCGGTGCGAGGCGGGCTGAGAAATCGGTGGCGCCGCGGCGGCTCCCCTTCTACCCTGGAGAGCTTTGCTCACCCCGAGGAGGCCTCGATGACGCCGTTCCACCCCGACTATCCCGCCGAGCTCACCCGTCGGCACGTCGACGGGGACGACGTCGGGCGCAGCGCCTTCGTCCGGGACGACTGGCCGCCGACCACACCGATCGAGATCGTCGAGCCCGACCCGGCGTGGCCCGCCCGCTTCGAGCAGCTGCGCGTGCGCCTCGACGGCGCGCTCGGTGCGGTCGCCCGACGGATCGAGCACGTCGGCTCCACGTCCGTGCCCGGACTGCCCGCTAAACCGATCCTCGACATCGACGTGCTCGTCCAGGACACGAGCGCCGAGGAGACCTACGTGCCCGCCCTCGAACGGATCGGGGCGACGCTGGTCATCCGGGAACCGTGGTGGAACGGCCACCGCATGCTCATCACGCCGGGCGGCGGTGCCAACGTGCACGTGTTCCCGACCGACGCGCCCGAGCCCCTGCGGCACGTGCTGTTCCGCGACTGGCTGCGGACGCACCCGGCGGACCGGGAGCTGTATGCGCGCGCGAAACGGGACCTCGCCGTGAGCACCGCCGAACGTCCCGTGGACTACAACCTCGCCAAGAACGAGGTCATCGACGACATCTACACGCGAGTGTTCGCCGTGGAGCCCGCCCGCCACCCGGCATGGCCCGACGGGCCCCTGGTGCTCCGCGCTCCGCAGGGATAGCGTGGCCGCTCAGGACGAGCCGTCCGACGAAGGAAGCCGCCATGCCCGAGACGTCGCCTACGTCCCCGCAGACCCCGGACCGACCCGCCTCTCACAAGGCCCATCGACCTGCCGCTGTCCCGCCGGTCGTCGACCGCGAGGACTTCGAGCTCGCCCTGTCCCAGCAGGTCGTCCTCGACAAGGAAGTCACCCGCGCCGGCGATCGCGCGGCGGCCGCTCGCAGGCGACTGCCGATGGTGGAGGTGCCCGACTACGAGTTCACCGGCGAGGACGGCCCCATCCGGCTCTCGGAGCTGTTCGGCGAGCACTACCTCCTACTGGTCCAGAACGTCATGTTCGGCCCCGACTGGGAGGAGGGCTGCCCCAGCTGCACCTGGGCGGTCGACAACCTGCCCACCCAGGGCGGCCGACTGGAGGACGAGGGCATCGCCTTCGCGATGATCTCCCAGGCCCCGATCGAGAAGCTCCGCGCCTGGCGCCTGCACCGCGGCTGGCCGCACACCTGGGTCTCCTCGGGCGGGACCGGCTACCACGACGACTGGGGCTGGACCCTGCGTGGCGAGGACGGCGGATACTCGGGCCCGGTCCCGGGCTACTCGTACTACCTGCTGCACGGGGGGCGCGTGTTCCTCACCTATGTCACGACGGCGCGCGGCACCGAGGCGATCCTTCCCGTCGCCCAGATCATGGATCGCACCGTCTACGGACGCCAGCAGGATTGGGAGGACTCCCCGGAGGGGTGGCCGCAGTACCCGACCTACGGGTAGGGGTGCCTTGTCGGGCCAGCCCGACAGCTCCCGACCCGGTGGCAGGATGGGGCCGACGAGCAGATCGCGCCACAGTAGGGGACATGACCACGATGACCATGCCCGAGACGGCACCGATCTCCCCCTCACAGCGCTGGTCCGTCGGCCGTTGGGCCGCTCGGATCGGCCGTTTCCTCGCCTATGGGCTGATCGCGCTGCTGCTGGGCGTGGTCGGCTTCTCCCTCACCCTCTCCCTTCTCGTCGCCGGGGTCTCCACCGTCGTCGTCTGGGTCGGGCTGCCGATCCTGGTGGTGGGCGTCCTCGTCGCCCGCGGCTTCGCCGCCGCCGAGCGCGCCCTCCAGCCCGTCCTCCTCGGCGACGAGCTGCCGACGCCGACCGCGAAGCGCGTTCCGGAAGGTTCCGGCTGGATGCGGCGCCTGCTCGTGCCGTTGACCGATCCGCAGTCCTGGCTCGACGCCCTCTGGGTGCTGGTGAACTTCCTGCTGGTGCTGATCACGTTCCCGCTGGCCATCGCCTGGACGGTCGGGGCGATCGGGACCGTGGGCGGACCACTGAGCACCGTGGTCCTCGCGCAGGTGCTGCCGGGGGCGGAGATGAACGGCCTGGGCGAGCTGCTGGGCTTCACCGGCTCGCTCGCGATGGTCGTCGACATCGGGCTGCAGGTCGCCGGCGGACTGTTCTTCCTGCTGACCGTGGGACCGCTGGTGCGGGGCCTGTCCGCACTGCACCGGGGCGTGGCCCGCGGACTGCTCAGCTCCCGCTACGAGGATCAGCAGCGCCTGCTGCGCACCCAGGAGTCCCGGGCCGCAGGTCGCAGCGCCGAGTCCACCGCCCTGCGCCGCCTCGAGCGGGACCTGCACGACGGGCCGCAGCAGCGCCTGGTGCGGGCCTCGATGGATCTCGCGAGGGTCGAAGCGCTGGCCGCGAACGATCCGGAGAAGGCGCAGATCGTGCTGCGCGAGACGCGGGAGCAGCTCGGACTGACGCTCGACGATCTGCGCCGTCTCTCGCGCGGGATCGCCCCGCCGATCCTCGTCGACCGCGGACTGTCCGCCGCGCTGACGGAGCTGGCCGCGATCTCCCCCGTGCCCACCACCGTGCAGAGCCCGGACCTGGACCTGCCCGAGCACGTCGAGATCGGCATCTACTACGTGGTCTCGGAGTCCCTGACCAATGCCGCCAAGCACGCCCGCGCCGGGTCGGTGCGGGTGGAGGTCGACCGGATCGGGGATGATGCCCGGGTGAGGATCCAGGACGACGGGCGCGGCGGCGCCGGAATGCGCACCGGCGGCGGGCTCGCCGGTCTCGCCGGGCGCGTCGCCTCCCTGGAAGGACGGCTGACAGTGCACTCCCCCGCGGGCGAGGGCACCCGGGTCGAGGCGGTGATCCCGTGCGGGTCCTGATCGCTGACGATTCCGCGCTGCTGCGCGAGGGCCTGCGGCTCCTGTTCGAGGACGCGGGGCACACGGTGGTCGGGACGGCGGCCTCCGGCACCGAGCTGGTGGCACGTGCGCTGGAGCTGCGCCCCGAGCTGGTGATCTCCGACATCCGCATGCCGCCGAGCCACACCGACGAAGGCCTGCGGGCCGCGCAGGAGATCCGCCGGACCTGGCCCGAGGCGCCGATCGTGCTGCTGAGCCAGTACGTCGTGGTGGGCTACGCGACCGAGCTGATCGAATCCGGCGAGCGCGCCACGGGTTATCTGCTGAAGGACCGCGTGTTCGACATCCGGGCGTTCCTGGAGTCGGTCCAGCGGGTGGCCGACGGCGGCGTCGCCATCGACCCGGACGTGGTGGGTCAGGTGATCGCCTCGCGGCGCCGCTCCCCGCTGGACGAACTGACCCCGCGCGAGCGCGAGGTGCTGGAGCTGATGGGCGAGGGCATGACCAACGCCGGGATCTCGCAGCGGCTGTTCATCAGCGGCGGTGCGGTGGAGAAGCACACCCAGCGGCTGTTCGCGAAGCTGGGGCTCAGCGAGGACGCGAGCGTGCACCGCCGGGTGACGGCGGTGCTGACTCTGCTGGGGCGCTGACCTCGTCGGGCGACAGCGCCGTCGGAGCGTCGGGACCGCCGGAACACCGGAGGCTCTCTGCGCACCCCACGATGCAACCTTCCTCCCCCGGTGCAGGTTCTCCACAATACTGATCGAGTTCTTGACATGAACGCTGAGAAAATCACCCCTTCCTGATCACGCGCTCGCAGACGCACCCCTGAGGAACCTCCGAGAATCGGGCCACACACAGCAGGCCGGAGCGAGATCACTGCCGGGACGGCCCTCCACGACCCCCACAGGTCCGCCCGGGCGGCCGAACACAGACCTTCCTCCACACACCCATCTTTTCCACCGCTGCATCCACATCTTCTACGTTATCCACAGCTCCAGCGTTTGGCCTTCACTCCGGTTTCGAACGTGCGTACGCTTGATGGCATGGACACGGCGCGCAGCGGGGATCGTCCCGACGAGGAGGAAGCGATCATCGATGCTGCCTCGTCGGGCGGCGACCTTCTGAGCGACGTCGCCGGTCGGCTCGCCGAGTTCGACGGCAGCGCCGGAGCACGGGTGGTGCTCGCCGAGATCCTCGCGGCCACGCTGCAGGCCTTCACGCTGACGACCTCGGTACGGGACCCGCTGCCGAGCACGGCCCCGGGAACTGCCGAGGAGTCCCTCGCCGTGCTCGGCGGCCTCGACCAGCTGACGTCCTCCCTCGCCGCCCTCGACGCGAAGTGGCAGGTCCGCGCCGAGCAGCGGATCCGCGAGGACGACGCGACGCAGGAGGTGCGCAGACCTCAGCAGGGCAAGGGTGCCGCCCACGAGATCGGGCACGCCCGCCGCGTCTCCTCCGCCTCGTCCTCCTTCTCTCTCGCATCCGCCCGGCGCCTGGTGGCCCAGATGCCGGAGGTCCACGGCGCCCTGCGGACCGGACGGTTGCCCGCGCGCACGGCGTCGACTCTGTCCCGCGCCCTGTCCCAGGCGGACCCGGACACCATCGCCCGCCTCGACGAGCTGGTCGGCGCGAACCCGATGGCGCTCACGGGTGCCGGGGAGCGGAAGCTGCGCTCCGAAGTGCAGATGCTGATCCAGCAGCTCGAGCCCGAGAAGTCCCGTGATCGAGCCGAGCGGGCCGCGCGATCCCGCCACGTGACGATGACGCCGCTGGCCGATGGAATGGCCCAGGTCAGCGCCGTGCTGCGCGGGATCGATGCGGCCGGCGTGATGCAGGCCCTCCACCGCAGGGCCGAGTCCCTCCGGGCGGCCGGGGCGAAGGACTCCGTCCTGGCGCTCGAGGCGGACCTGCTCGTGGACGCCACCCTTCGCAGCGGCGCACCGGACGCCGGAACGCCGGGAGGCGAGAAGCCCGATGACGGAGCATCGCTGCGCCCCCGCACGACCCCCGGCCTCGACGTCGGCATCGTCATCTCCGACACGGCCCTGTTGGGTCGCGACGACCAGGCCGAATGCGCCCGGCTCGAGGGATACGGCGCCATCCCTGCTCACATCGTCACCGATACCCTGCACGGCACGCCGCCCGGGTACCTGGCCGGTTCCGAGGAGGCCTATCCCGAGCAGTCCCATCCCGACGAGGCGGTGTCGGCCGTCTACCGCCGGCTCTACATGCGCCCGAGCACCGGCGAGCTGGTCGGCATGGAGTCGAGGGCACGGGCATTCCCCGCCGGACTCGCCCGGATGATCCGCTGGCGCGACGCCACCTGCCGCACCCCGTGGTGCAACGCGATCATCCGGCAGGTCGACCACGTGACGCCGCACCACCGCAGCGGACCGACCAGCTTCGACAACGGCCAGGGCCTGTGCGTGCGCTGCAACCTGCTCAAGGAGCTCGGCCTCTGGGTCCTCACACCGCTGGCCCAGGACGGGCCCGGATCACCCGATGCGCCGATGGTCGAGGCCGACGCCGACGCCGATGCCGATGCCGATGCCGATGCCGATGCCGACACCACCGAGGCAGGCACCGACGAGCGCGGCACCGGGACCACCGGCGCCTCACCGTCACATGGATGGGCATGGACCAGCCCCCACGGCGCGCAGGGGATATCTGTCACGCCGCGCCTGCTGGGTTCGGCGCTGATGGACGCCGCACGGCCCGGCCGAGGGCCGCAGCGACCGGACAACGGCACCGCGGATCCTGGCGACGCGCCCGAGGGTCCTGGCGACGGGCCCGAGGGTCTAGGTCCCCAGGACTCGCCTGGTCCCATCGGCTCGGCGGATCCCACCGGCTCACCGGATCCCGACGGTTCCGACGACACGCCGGAAGCGCCGGACCCCGCAGTAGGGTCGGACCGATCAGCATCATCGCCACAGACGTCTCGGCGACCGACCGTTCCCTGCGAGGAAGGCACCACGTCCCATGACACAGCGCTGGAGGATCCGTGTCCTCGGCGCGGGCGTGGCCGGGCTCGCGGCCGCGATCGCCCTCGCCGCCGACGGGCACGACGTCGAGCTGATCGACGAGAGCTTCGCCGTCCCGACCGTGGGGACGTCCCTGGGGATGTTCGGCTCCGCCCAGCGGGTGCTGCACCGGTTCGGGATCCTGGAGGCGGTGCAGGAGGTCTCGGCCTCTCCGCGCCAGGGCTCGCTCATCGGGGCGGATTCGCGGGTGATCGCCACGGTCCCCGCCGGGGACGCTCTCCTCGTGGCTCGCTCCGATCTGGTACGGATCCTCCAGCAGGCGGTCCCCGGCACGGTCCGGATCTCCCGACGACGGGTCGAGGACGTGCGCCCATTGCGTGAGGACGCAGATCTGCTCCTCGGAGCGGACGGCGTGCACTCCCTCGTGCGCCGCTCCGGATGGCCCGGATCCGCAGCACGCAACCACGGGTTGACCGTGCTGCGCGGGACCGCAGACATCGACCCGCCCGAAGTGGCCGAGACCTGGGGCGGAGGCTGGCTGGTGGGGATCACCCCGCTGGCCGGCTCCGGCAGGGACGACGCGGGACCGGCCGGCACGAACTGGTTCGCCTGCCTCCCGGAGCATCGCACCCCGTCGGTGGCGGAGGACCTCGCCCATCTGCGCGCTCTCGTCGGCGGCCGGCGGGCGCCGATCGACGAGCTCCTGGGGGCGGTCCGTGCGGAGACCACGCTCGTCCACGGCATCCATTCCGCCCCTCCGGTCCATCCGGTGCGGCAGAACGTGGCACTGCTCGGAGACGCCGCCCACGCGATGGCACCCAATCTCGGGCACGGGGCGAACACGGCTCTCGAGGACGCCGACGCGCTCGCCGCCTCCCTGCGGGACCGCAGCGGCATACCGGCCGCTCTGCGCGCCTACGCAAGGCGTCGCGCGGCGGTGGATCAGGCGTGGCGACTCGGCTCAGCGCTCATGATGCGGATGGCGATGATGCGATCGGGGGCGGGCGCCCGCGACCGGGCGCTCCGCGGTATCGCGAGCCTCGGCCCGCGCTGATGCAGAAGGGTCCGCCGTCCGTGCCGAGGCGAGAACTCAGCGCGGCGGGCGCGGACTCAGCGCAGCTTCCGCGCCAGGGTCGTGATGACGTGCCAGTGCTTCTTGTCCGCCATGAAGCGACCGTCCTCGTCCCGCACCGTGCGGTCGATGACCTGGAAGCCCTGGAACATCTCGTCGATCTCGTGCAGCGGGAGCGTCGCGACGTCCGAGCGATCCGCCCAGGTGTCGTTCGTGCCGAACAGGTCCACCGCCATCACGCCGCCGCGCGGCAGGGCGGCGACCAGCTTCGCCCAGGTGTCGAGCAGCGCCTCGGGCCCGAGCAACCCCAGCGTGTAGGTCGAGTAGACGATCTTCGCCGGAGGGAATTCCTCGACCTCGGCGATGTCGACATGGTGGAACTGCACCGCGCCGGGCATCCGCTCGTTCTCCACGAGACGGGCGGCCAGGGTGTCGTCGCTGTCATACGCGTGCACGGTCCAGCCGCGGCGCGCGAACTGCAGGGAATCGGCACCGGCACCGGCACCAAGATCCAGGACCACGCCCGGTTGGCGGTCACCACCGGCCGCTGCGATCGCCTTCCCCACGAGACGACGAGCAGGGCGGCCCGCCGCATGGGCGTTCAACGTCGCCCAATCCACCTTCTCCGCCGTATCCATGCAAGTCAGGCTCTATGACACCCGTGCACCATTTCAACTTCCCGTGATCCAGGACGCCCTCATTTTCGTCATGGGCGAACAGTCGACCTCCTGTCGGTCCGATACCCACCCCCGGTGGTGCCCGCCTAGGATGGCGGGCATGCCTGTCGACGCTCTGCGCATCGCCGCGATCTCTCTGCACACCTCGCCCGTCGAGGAACCCGGCGGCGCCGATGCCGGCGGTATGAACGTCGTGGTCCTGGAGCAGTCCCTGGCGCTGGCCCGGCTGGGCCATGAGGTGGACCTGTTCACCCGGCGCCGCGATCCGGATTCCCCCGACGTCGTCGAGATCGCCGAGGGCCTCCGCCTCCACCACGTCGACGCCGGTCCGCCCCAGCCTCTCGCCAAGAGCGATATGGAGCAGGCGATCGCGCCGTTCCGGCGAGCCCTGCATCCGCTCCTGGCCGAGGGCTCCTACGATCTCGTCCATTCGCACCACTGGTTCAGCGGCGTCGCCGCGCTCCCGGTGGCCCGCGAGCTGCACCTGCCTCACCTGCAGTCGTTCCACTCCGTCGCCGCCCCCGTCGGCGCCGAGGACCTCGGGGCCGGGGAGCCCGCGGAGTCCTCCGGCCGCATTCCCGGCGAGCAGTTCGTCGCCACCGGCTCCGATCTGGTCGTCGCCGTCTCCGACGCGGAGGCCGGTACGGTCGCCGAGCGCTACGGCGTCCCCGGTCAGCGGCTCAGCGTGGTGCGCCCCGGCGTGGACGTGGACAGGTTCCGTCCCTGCGCCGACGTCGGATCCCGTCGACAGCGTCCGACGCTCCTGTTCACGGCACGGCTGCAACCGTTGAAGGCTCCCGACCTGGCGCTGGAGGTCCTCGCCCACCTCGATCCCGCCCTCGGGGCCCGCCTGGTCCTCGCCGGAGGCGTCTCACAGGATTTCACGGACTACCTCGCCGAGCTGCGGGACCGCGCCGAGGAGCTCGGGGTCGCCGATCGTGTCGAGTTCGTCGGCTCGCTGGGCCGGGACGAGCTCGCCGAGGCGATGCGCTGCGCCGGGGTGCTGGTGCTGACCAGCTGGTCCGAGACCTTCGGCCTGGTGGCTCTCGAGGCACAGGCCAGCGGCACCCCCGTCGTCGCCTGGCGCTGTGCGGGCGGCGTGCAGGAGGCCGTCGATCCGGGCCAGGGCGTGGTGCTGACCAGCCGCGATCCGGACGTGTGGGCCGAGGCGGTGCAGTCCCTGCTCGGCGAGGCCGAGCCCTACGACGCCGCGGTGCGCTCCGCCCGGGCGTACGCCGCCACGCGCACCTGGGAGTCCGCCGCCGAATCCCTCGCAGCGCTGTACACCCGCGTCCTCGAGCCCCACGGAGGAACCCGAGCATGAGCCGCCCGACCATCAGCCCCGACCCGTGGCAACTGCTCGAGGACGCCTCCACGGCGCTGATCGTCCACGCCCACCCCGACGACGAATCCCTCTCCACCGGCGCCCTGCTCGCCGCGCTCAGCGCCGCCGGCACCCGCATCGAGCTGGTGACAGCCACCCGCGGTGAGGAGGGCGAGGTCGTCCCCGGTGCCATCGCCGGCGACGAGGAGCGTCCGCTGGAGCTGATCCGACAGCGCGAGATCGACGCCGCCGTCGCGCACCTCGGCCTCGCCGCGCGCCACCTGCTCGGCACCCCGCCCGCTCTCGCCCCCGGCGTCCCGCCCCGCCACTATCGTGATTCCGGCATGCGATGGATCCGTGAAGGCCTCGCCGGGCCCTCCCCCAGCGCCGGGCCCGACAGCTTCACCCACCGTCCGCTCGAGGACGCGACCGACGACCTGGTCGCGCTGATCGAGCACCTGCGCCCCGACGTGGTGATCGGCTACGACGACGAGGGCACCTACGGGCACCCCGACCACGTCCGGGCCCATCACGTCACCGCAGCGGCCTGCGCCCGCAGCGGCACCGTCCGGCTCGAGGTCTCCAGCGCGCCCAAGGGGTCGGTCCCCGCCACGGGCGGCTTCAGCTGGCGCGAGCACCCCGGCACCGCCGAGGTCGTGCGCGCAGCGGCGGATTCCTATCGCACGCAGCTGACCGTCCTCGGCACCGACGACGAGGGGATCCGGATCCGCCACGTCGGGGGGCAGGACGACGTCATCGCACTGCGGACCGGGCTGCGCGTCAGCGCATGAGGCGTCTCAGACCGTGACGTCCAGCAGCGACGGCAGGTGATCCGATGCCCCGGCCAGGCGCTCGGCGGGGACCCTCGTCGTCGAGGTGACCGCCTGCGCGGCCCGCACCTGCACCCCCGCCGTGGTCAGCACCGCGTCGATGCGCCGCACCGGGTCCGCTGCGGGGAAGGTGTGCTCGGTCTGCACGGCCTGGTCGCTCAGCAGCGGCTCGAGCGCTTGCCGGGCCGCCCCGTCGGCCGTCTCGTTCAGGTCCCCGCCGACGATCGCCGGGGCCCCCGCCCCCTCGACGAGATCGCGCAGCTGTGCCGCGTGGGTCAGTCGGTTCTCCTCCTGCAGCGCCAGATGGGTCGAGGAGACCACCACCTCCCCGCCGCCGGGCACCGAGAGCCGCACGGCGGCGATCCCGCGCGGGTAGGTCGAGTTCAGATCGGTGATCCGCTGCGGCACCGGCGCCAGCCCTCGCCGGATCACCTGGGCGACGACATCGTCGGTGGCGAGGACCGCCAGCCCCCGCCCGCCGAGGCCCCCGAGGAGCACGCGGCGGTCGATCTGGCGGGCCAGCCAGGACAGCCTCGCCGTCGGCAGCACGAGGCGGGGCGCCTCCTGCACCAGCACGATGTCGGGCCGCAGATCCTGGAGGGTCTCGACGAGAGCGTGCAGGTCGCCGCGCAGCTCCCACAGGTTCCAGGTGACGATCCGCAGCGACCAGGGGTCCCGCTGACTCATCACGCTCAGCGCCTCTCGTCCTCGACGGCCGCCATCGGGTCGAGCAACCGGTCGACCAGTCCCCACAGCTCCTCGATCTCATAACCCGGCCAGCCGAACAGCACGCGCCGCCACTCCGGCGGCACGGCCTTGGGGCCGAGCGCGGCGCCGATCAGGGAGCCGGTGATGCAGGCGACGGTGTCCGTGTCGTATCCCGCGCGGGCCGCGGCCTCGAGGGCGGCGACGAGCGTGTCGCGCTGGGCGAACTTCCCCTCCGGGATCGGGCGGACCCCGGTCACCGCGGCCCAGGCGGCCTGGAAGGCGCCGACCACCCAGCCGTTGCGGCGGAACTGCGCAGGAGTCGCGGTCTCGGCCTCCACGATCCGCTCGGTCCACAGCTCGCGGCGGTCCTCGGACAACCGCGACAGCCCGCAGCGCACGTCGATCTCGCCCGTGAGGATCGCGTGGCGCACGGCGAAGCCCCACAGCAGGCAGGCCTCGGTGGTGTCGGGGTGCACATGTGTCAGACGGCACACCACCTCTATGCCCTCGGCCGCGTCGTCGTCCGAGGACAGCAGGTACGGCAGCACGGCGGCGTGGGTGCGCATGAGCGATCCGTTGCCGGCGTTGGCCGGGAGCTCCTCGTGCGCGGCGAGCGCCGCCGCCCGGAAGTCGGCCGCACGCGGGGCGTAGTGGCCGCTGTCGCGAGCGGACTCCGCGGCGCGGCGGATCACCTGCGAGGTGAGCGTGCCGATGTCCGGGGTGCCCAGCGACCACGAGTACCACTCGCGGGCGATCTGGTCCTGCGCGGACTCCATCCGCAGGTCATGACGGTCGGGCGTGGAGATCGCGGCCTCCAGCACCACGATCGCCATGGCGGTGTCGTCCGTCCACTCCCCGACCTGCCAGCCGAGCACCCCGCCACCGATCATGTCGATGTCCTCGGAGTCGACCACCGGGGCCTGGAACTCGTAGGGGGCGCCGAGCGCATCACCGGTCGCGGCCGCGACCACCGATCCCGCCGCGCGCCGTCGCTGCTCAGGGGTCAGCCCGGTGTCCGTCGTCATCGCCGCGTGTGTGCTCACGTGATCATCGTTCCACACCCGCTTCCGCGCTCCCTGATCCCAGTACCCTGGAGGGGACATCGAAGGAGCCCCATGACCGAGATCCCCGGCAGGTCCACGGACCAGCCTGCCGACGTCCGCACCGACGTCCCCGCGGGCGCCGCGCCCGAGAACGACCCCCAGGGCGGAGACCCGCACGACCACAGCGACCCGCACGGACACGGGGACCCGCACGACCACAGCGACCACGAACATCCGCCGACCGGGGCGGACCTGGTCCAGGACCTGGTCAAGGGTCTGTCGATCCTCGCACTCCTCCTGCCCGTGCTGGGCGTGGTCCTGCTGCTGGCGATCCTGCCGCTGGCTCCCACCAGCCCCGCCGCGCTGCTGCTGGGCATCGGTCTGGGCGCCGCGCATCTCGCCGCCCTCGTGGTGACCAGCATGTTCGTCGCCCGGACCCGGAAGCAGCTGGCGGTGAACCCGGGGCTGCTCGCCGTGCGCAGCATCCTGGAAGAGGTGCTGCGCGTCGCCGCCGTGCTGCTGGCGCTGCTGCTGTGGCCCGCCGACATCCGCGCCGAGCTCGGCGTGTGGGTCGGAGCCGGGGCCGCCCTGGTGTGGCTGGCCCTGGCGACCGCGCAGACCGTCTCCACCCGGCGCCGCATCGCCCGACCCTCGGAGTGGTCCCAGGACGCCGTGGCCACCCTGCTGTCCGAACGGGTCGGGGCCCGCGGGGCCGTGCTGATGCGCCTGCTGGACGTCGTGGGCACCGTCACCTTCCACATCGGCGCGACCGTGCTGGTGATCCTCTCCCCGGTGCTCGTGATCGGCACCGCGGTGTTGTCGATCGGCTCCGGCCTGTCCACGCTGGTGCTGCAGCGCCGCGCGCCCGCGGAGCGCTCGCGCACCCCCTGGGCCTACGCCCCGCTGGGGATCGGCCTGCTCACCCTGGCCCTCGCCTCGCTCGGGCTGGTCGGGCTCTGAGCCGCCGGCCCCGATGACCCGCGTGACCCACCCCACCCCACGACCCCGCAGGAGCCGATGATGACCACTGCCCCCACCGCCCTCTCGTCCACCAGCCACTCCGGCCTCTCGCTGGGCGAGGTCGACCTCGCCGTCCGCCTCCAGGACGACCTCTTCGGCCACGTCAACGGCCGCTGGCTCGCCGCCCACGAGATCCCGGCGGACCGGTCGAGCGACGGAGCGTTCCACCAGCTGCGCGACCTCTCCGAGGAGCGGGTCCGGGAGATCATCGAGGAGGCCGCCGAGGAGGTCGACGCCGCGGACCCCGCCGTCGCCCCCACCACGGATCACGGTCGCGTGGGCGCTCTGTACCGCATGTTCATGGACACCGAGGCGATCGAGAGCGCCGGCATCGCCCCGCTCGAGGACCTCCTGGCCACCGTGAGCGCGAGCGCGGACCTCCCGGCGATCACCCGCACCATGGCCGCCCCCGACTCCGGGACCAGCGCGCTGCTGGCCTACGTCTGGACCGACGACCACGACTCCTCCAGCTACCAGGTCAAGCTCCACCAGGGTGGGCTCGGCCTGCCCGATGAGTCCTACTACCGCGAAGAGCACTACGCCGAGATCCGCGAGGCCTACGTGGCCCACCTCGCGAACCTCGCGCGCATCGCCCGCCTGCCGGGCCGGGACGGTCTGCTCGCCGGCGGAGCCGAGGAGCTCGCCGGCGCGGTGATGGACTTCGAGAGCCGCCTGGCCGCCTGCCATGTCGACGTCGTCCGCCTGCGCGACCGCGAGAAGTCCTACAACCCGATGGACGACGCCCAGCGCCGCGAGCTCGCGCCGGCTTTCTGCTGGGATGCCTACTTCGAGGGCTCCGGGGCGCCCGCCGCGGCCGTCGAGGTGGTCTCGATCGGCCAGCCGGAGTTCGTCTCCGCCGCCGCCGAGCTGCTGGCCGGCCAGGACTTGGCCGTGCTGCGGACCTGGCTCGCACTGCACACCGTCGGCGCCTACGCCCCGTACCTGGGCGCGGCCCTGGTCGAGGAGGACTTCGCCTTCTCCGGCAAGGTGCTCTCCGGCGCCGAGGAGCTGCGCGAGCGCTGGAAGCGCGCCGTCGCCTTCGTCGAGGGCGCCGTGGGCTTCGCCGTCGGCCGCGAGTACGTCACCCGCCACTTCCCGCCCTCCCACAAGGAGCGCATGACCACCCTGGTCGACGCGCTGATGGACGCCTACCGCGACTCGATCACCACGCTGGAGTGGATGACCCCGGCCACCCGCTCGACGGCGCTGGCCAAGCTCGAGAAGTTCACCGCGAAGATCGGCTATCCCGAGCACTGGCGCACCTACGACGGCCTCGAGATCGTCCCCGGCGACCTGGTCGCCACGGTGCGCGCCTCCCGCCGCTTCGACGCCGACTTCGAATACGCGAAGGTGGGCGGCCCGATCGACGAGACCGAATGGCACATGACCCCGCAGACGGTCAACGCCTACTACAACCCCGGCGCCAACGAGATCGTCTTCCCCGCCGCCATCCTCCAGCCGCCGTTCTTCGACGCGGAGGCCGAGGACGCCGTGAACTTCGGCGGCATCGGCGCGGTCATCGGCCACGAGGTCGGCCACGGCTTCGACGACCAGGGCTCCAAGTACGACGGGGACGGGAACCTCGTCTCCTGGTGGACCGACGAGGACCGCGAGGCCTTCGACGCCCGCGCCGCCGCCCTCATCGCCCAGTACTCCGAGCTCTCCCCGCGCGAGCTCGATGACGTCCACCGCGTCAACGGCGCCCTCACCATCGGCGAGAACATCGGTGACCTCGGCGGGCTCTCGATCGCACTGAAGGCCTACCGCGGCAGCCGGACGCCGGACGACGCCGACGCGGTCCTGGACGGCTTCACCGGGCTGCAGCGGGTGTTCCTGTCCTGGGCGACGGTGTGGCGCGGCAAGAACCGCCCCCAGGAGGCGATCCGCCGCCTCGCCGTGGACCCGCACGCCCCGATGGAGTTCCGCTGCAACACCGTGGTCTCGAACCTCGAGGAGTTCCACCAGGCCTTCGACGTGCACGCGGGCGACGGGATGTATCTCGCCCCCGAGGACCGGGTGGCGATCTGGTGAGCGGCAGACCGGACGCTCCCTTCTACGTCGGCACCACCCGGCCCTCCGGGGTCGGGTGGACCCGCATCGGCCTCACCGCGCTGGCGGGCGTGATCGTCACCCTCCTGATGGCCTCTCGCAGCTCCCTGCTGGCCGCCGTGGTGATCGCCGGCCTGTTCGCGCTGCTGACGCTGTGGACCTGGATGGGCCAGCACTGCCGCTTCCTCGTCGACGAGCGCGGCGTGACCGTGAGCCTCGGCGGTTTCCTGCCGCGGCCCAGCTGGCCGCTGGAGGACTTCCGCACCGTGCAGTACCGCACCCTGGCGGCGAACACGGTCGGCGTGACCCTCGGCGGCTACGGCTGGCGCCGGGGGAAGGCGACCTCCTCCACCCGCCCCGAGCTGGCTCCCGTCGGCGACCGGAAGATCTTCACCACCGGGCAGACGCAGCAGCCGCACCGGATGATGGTCACCCGCGCCGGCACCATGGTCGAGATCATCGGCCGCTCCGGCACGAACTACCTGCTGTCCCCCGAGGACGTCGACGCCACGGCCGAGGCGATCGACCAGGCGATCCGCTCCCGGCGCTGACGGGATAGACTGGCCCACGGTCATCCGCTGACAGGGGAGCACCACCACGGTGCTGAGAGTGCGCGATCCGGCGCAGACCCTCGAACCTGATCCGGCTCACACCGGCGTAGGGAGTCGGGATTTCCGCGAGGCGCCGACGGCGTCCCGCGCCCCTTCCGCTCGTGGAAGGAGAAGTGATGACACGCTTTCGCACCGTCGATCTCTTGGTCACCGTGCTGATCGGGGCGGCCTTCGGCGTCGCGTTCCTGGGCTACGGGCAGCTGTACACCCTGATCGGCCCGCTGACGGCGACGTTCAAACCCGCCGAGGGCCTGCTCGCCGGGATCTGGTTCCTGCCCGCCGTGCTGGCGGCCCTGATCGTCCGCAAGCCGGGCGCCGCCCTGCTCGCCGAGATGATCGCCGCGGTCGTCTCGATGCTGCTGGGCAGCCAGTGGGGCTGGGGCACCGCGGTCTCCGGGCTGATGCAGGGCGGAGGGGTCGAGCTGGCGTTCGCGCTGGCCCGCTACCGCCGCTTCACCCTGCCTGTCGCGGTCCTCGGCGGCATGCTCTCCGCCCTGCTGGAATGGGGCTGGGAGAAGATCGCCTACTACCCCGAGATGAGCTGGGCGTACTCGGTGACGATGCTGGGGTTCTTCCTGCTCTCCGGGGCCGTGCTGGCCGGCGGTCTGGGCTGGGCCGCCTCCCGCGCCCTGGCGGCGACCGGCGCCGTGGACTCGCTGCCGGCGGGACGTGAGCATGTCCGCGCCACCGAAGCCTGAGATGGCCGGGGAGCTCACGCTCTCCGGCCTCACGTGGCGGCCCCACACCCGCGCCGAGCCGACGATCGCCGGGCTGGATCTGGTGATCCCAGCCGGTCAGCGGGTGCTGCTGGCCGGGGCCAGCGGCAGCGGGAAATCGACCGTGCTGCGCGCCCTGGCCGGCCTGCTCGATCCGGAGACCGGCGAGGGGACGGGAGCGCCGGGGGCGCCCGATCGACCCGGAGCGCACGGCCTGCTGCTGCAGAATCCCGCAGACGCCCTCGTCGCCGCATCGATCCGGCGGGACGTCGCCTTCGGCCCCGAGAACGCGGCCCTGCCCCGCCCTGCGATCCGGCAGCGGGTCGCGGCCGCCCTCCCGGCGGCGCGCGTGGACCTGGATCCCGAGCGGGCACCGCTCGAGACCAGCGGCGGCCAGCAGCAGCGCATCGCCCTGGCGGGGGCGCTCGCGCTGGGGCCGGAGGTGCTGCTGCTGGACGAACCGACGAGCCTGCTCGATGCGGAGACCGCCGAGCAGGTGCGCTCGGCGATCCTCGCCACCGCCGAGGACCGCACCCTGGTGCTCGCCGAGCACAGGATCGAGCCGTGGCTCCCCCATGCCGACCGGCTCGTCGTGCTGGGACCGCAGGCCCGCATCCTGCTGGACGTCGACGCGGCCACCGCCCTGTCCGAGCACCGCGACGCCCTGGTGGCGGCGGGGATCCTGGAGGACGGGAACGGCGCATCGGCACGGGCCCGGCGCTGCCCGTCGGACGGCGACGGGCGGTCCGTCCGAGCCCACGCGGGGACCGTCGCGGCGCTGCACCGCGTCCTGGTCCCCGAGCGAGGGCTCACCCGCCCCGTCGATCTCACGGTCCGTGCGGGTCGGCTGGGCGTCCTGACCGGCCCGAGCGGGGCGGGCAAGACCACCCTGCTGCGGGTGCTGACCGCGGCGGCCCCTCCGGCCCACGGCAGCGTGCGGCGTCCTGACCTCTCGCGCATCGCGACCGTGCCGCAGGACCCCGAGCACTCCTTCGTCGCCGCCACGGTGCGCGAGGAGCTGCTCGCCTCCCCCTGGGCCGATGACGAGGAGCTGGCCGATCAGCTGCTGGAGCGCGCCGGGCTCGTGCCCCTCGCCCGCGCCAACCCCCACCGTCTCTCCGGCGGCGAGCAGCGGCGCGTCGCGATCGTCGCGGCCCTGGCCCAGAAGCCCGAGCTGCTGGTGCTCGACGAGCCCACTGTCGGCCTCGATGCCCGCCGGGGCGAGGCCGTCCTGGGACTGCTCGAGGACGCTGCCTCGCGCGGCTGCGCGGTCCTCGCCGCCTCCCACGATCCGGCGCTCATCGCCCGGGCCACGGACCGGTTCGACCTGGCGGCGCCTCCCCCGGACGCGGCGGCCCGTCCCCGCCCCCGCCGCCGGATCCCGGCCGACGCGCTGAACCCGCTGACCCTGTGCCTTATCGGGATCCTTGCGGCGATCGGCTCCTTCGCCGTCCAGACCTGGCAGGGCGGGCTGCTCGCGCTGGTGCCGCTGGTGTTGCTCGGGCCGCTCGCCGTCCGCTCGGTGCGCGGCGGTCTGCTGCGCCTGGTGCCGATCGTGCTGTCGGCCGCCTCGCTCGCCTGGACCACCGCGCTGCTGGGCGAGGCGCCGTCGCTGTCGGCGGCGGCCTGGCTGCTGGGGCTGAAGGAGGCCGCCCGGATCACCGTCTTCGTCGCCCCTGGTGTGCTGGCCCTGGGCAGCGTGGCCCCGACGCCGCTCGGCGATGCCCTGGGCGGCCGGCTGCACCTGCCCGCGCGGCCGGTCACCGCCGGCGTCCTCGCCCTGGTGCGGGTGGGCCACCTGGGCCGGCAGTGGGAGATCATCACGGCCGCCCGGATCCAGCGCGGCCTGGGTTCGGCCCGCTCGCCGCGGCTGCTGGCGAGCGCGACCCTGGCTCTCCTGGTGGACACGCTGCGCGGCGCCGAGCAGCAGGCCCTGGCCATGGACGCCCGCGGCTTCGCCGGCGCCACCGGCCGCACCTGGGCCGAGCCCAGCGAGCTGGGGCGGGCCGACGTGCTCGGAGTGCTGATCGGGCTCCTGCTGCTGGTCTGGCCCGCCGTGGCGTCAGCGATCGTCGGGTGAGCCTTACCACGGGTGCGCCGCGGCCGGGGGCGTCGTAGCCTGGAGCGGTGAACGAGGACACCCAGCCCCAGCCCACCGCCGCCGAGGACGAGGCCGTGATCGCGCTGGCGACCACGATGCTCGAGGCGGCCCGCAGCGGCGATGCCGACGCCCTGCTGTCGCTCGTCGACCAGGGCGCCCCCGTGAACCTGCGCGACGGCGGCGGCAACTCGGCGCTCATGCTCGCCGCCTATCACGGGCACGCGGAGCTGGTGCGCGAGCTCGCCGCCCGCGGCGGTGATGTGGATCTGACCAACGACCGCGGGCAGTCGCCGCTGGCAGGGGTCGCCTTCAAGGGCACCACGGACGTGGCGCGCGCCCTGCTCGCAGCGGGCGCCGATCCGCACCGAGGGGCCCCGAGCGCCCTGGAGACCGCGCAGTACTTCGAGCGCACCGAGATCCTCGCCCTGCTCGAGCAGGCCCCGCCCGTCGAGCGCTGAGCCGGAATCGCCGCAGGCGGCCCCCGGGCCTCAGCCCCGTCCTGGGCGCAGCAGCATCGGCACGTGCTCGATGCCGGCCTCGTCGAACGGCTCCCCCACCGTCTCGAAGCCGAGCCCCTGGTACCACCGCTCGAGGTAGGCCTGGGCGTCGACGTGGATCTCCGCCTGCTGATCGAGTTCACGGGCCAGGTCGATGCTCGCCCGCATCACCCGCCCTCCCAGCCCCCGACGGCGCTCCGCGGCGCGCACGGCAACCCGGCCGATGCGCAGGCCGCCGTCGGCCTCGTGCAGCACCCGGGTGTGGGCGGCGGGCTCGCGCCGGAGGCCCGCGGCCTCGGCCACCGGGCCCGGCACCTCGATCCACACCAGCGTGGTGCCCGGCTCGAGGTCGCGCCCGTCCAGATCCGGGTCGGTGGCGCCCTGCTCGAGCGCGAAGACGTCCTGGCGGAGCTTGGCGATCAGGTACAGGGTGCGGGGATCGATCTCGGCGACGGGGCCGCGTCGCAGCACCTCGTCGGGGTGGGTCACGGGCTCAGACATGAGGGCCAGGGTACCGATCGGACGCGGCGGCCGCGTCGACCATCCGCGCCAGCGATTCCCGCCACGCACCGACCATGCCCGGACCGCCGTGCCCCTCGTCCTCGATGATCACCAGCTCGCTGCCGGGCCAGGCACGGTGCAGCTCCCAGGCGGTCAGCGCGGGCCCGGAGACGTCGCGTCGGCCGTGGATCAGCACCCCGGGGACCTCCGCGAGCCGATCCATCCCGCCGAGCAGCCCGCTGCCGGCTGCGGCGCCCCACGGCGCAGCCCAGTCCGCGACGAAGCCGTCGTGGGCCCAGTAGTGGGTGACCAGGCGGGCGACGCCCCGCTCGTACGCGGTGACCGGATCGTCCGCCGCCCCGGCGTGCGGGCCGGAAGGGCCTCCGCCCCCGATGCCGATGTGCGCGTCCTCCCAGGTCATCCAGGCCCGCGCCGCGTGATCGACCAGTGCCGGGTCCGCGGACGTGACCATCCGCCGATAGGACTCCACCAGAGAGAGCCGATCAGAGGACCGGTTGTGACGGTCGTAGCCTCCGTGAGCCTCCGCGACGCGGGCGAAGGCGTCCCAGGCCTCGGGGTACAGCGCCCCGACCCCTTCGGTGATCCAGTCGACCTCGCGGCGGGAGGTGCTGGTCACGGCGAACAGCAGCACGCCGAGCACCCGATCGGGATGCGCCTGGGCGTAGGCGAGGGCGAGGGTGCTGCCCCAGGAGACGCCCTCGACGATCCACGCCTCGATCCCCCGGTGCTCGCGGAGCCGCTCGAGGTCGGCGACCAGGTGGGTCGTGGTGTTCGCGCTCAGGTCCACCGGCCCGGGGCTCCCGGCCGACGGGGTGGAGCGCCCCGCCCCGCGCTGGGAGAGGCCGAGGAGCCGGCTGCGGTCCGCCGGGACGCTGCTGCGGTACCCGGGGGTCAACCGGCCGCCGGGTCCTCCGTGGAGGTACAGGACGGGCACGCCGTCGGCGGCGCCGCTCTCCTCCCAGAGGATCTCGTGGCCGTCGCCGACCGGCAGCAGGCCGGAGGCGGTGACGGAGGGCGGGTCGATCGGTGTCATTCCTCGAGCTCCTCGCGCAGGCCCTCGAGGGCGATGCGGTCGTCGTCGGTGCCGGTGTGCGGGGTCCGGAACCATCGCATGTACTCCTCGATCTCGCTGAGCGTCCACTCGTGCGCGAACAGCTCGAGCATCTCCGCGTCGGCGCCCTGAGCGCGCTGCACGGGCTCCGGCAGCGTCACGAGGTCTCGCTCGCGCGGGGCCGCGGCGAGCGTCTCCCAGTCCACCAGGAGAAGGGTCCCCTCCTGCGTCAGCATCTGGTTCGCCCAGTGCGGTTCGCCGTGCGTCGGCACCCGGTGCGCGGCTCGGACCTCCTCCCGGGCCATCAGCTCGCGGTAGCGCTGCTCCACCTGCGCGATCCGCGCCAGCCCGGCGTGGACGGAGCCCCGGGCCTCCTCCCCCAGCGGCCCCGTGCGCCACGGGTCCTTCGTCGCGTCCGCGGCACGCCGGGCGAGGTCGGGTGCGACGCGGGGTGCCCAGCGCTGCAGGGCGTCGGGCGGTGCGGCCGTGTGGAGGGCGGTCAGCAGCTCGATGGTGCGGGCCAGATGGGCCTCGCCCCAGGCCTCCTCCTCGCCGGGGGTGCGCCCGCTGAGCCACGTTGTCACGCTGAGCATCCCGTGGGCGAGCTCCACGACGACGCGGCCGTCACGGGACAGCTGCGGGGCGAGGAGACCGGCGAGGCCCTTCTCCGCGAGACCGCGCGCCGACCGGTACGCCGCCTCGAAGGATCCCGCCGAGCGTGTGGGCGAGGGTTCGTCGAGCGTCGCGAACAGCGCGGGACGTCCCGCGACGTCGATCCGCCAGTGATGGGCTCCGAATCCCAGCGGCAGGTGGACGGCGTCCTCCGCCGCCGGGAGCCAGTGCTCCCGCACGGCGATCAGGACCTCGGCCGTGCCCGGGGACTCAGGAGGGGTGCGCACGGCCCCACGCTCTCACGGTGTCAGCGCCCAGGCGGCGGCGGGGTGCTCGCGGGTCCAGGTCGAGCGCCGGCTGCGCACCCGCTGGCAGCGCGGGCACCAGAACACGGTGCGGGCGGCCAGCTCCGTCGAGCACACCGTGGTCCCGCACAGGCGGCAGGGCAGACTCTGACGGTGGTAGACGTAGAAGGACTTCTCCCGCGGGACGACGCCGGCATCCTCGTCCCCGTTCTGACGGGTGCCGCGCGAGCGCTCGATGATCCTCGCCTCGAGGTCGCGGTGCTCGGGCTCGGTGGTCACGATCCGTCCGGTGCGGGCGCCGTAGGCCAGCAGCGCGACCAGGTCCTCCCACAGGTCCTCGAGCAGGGGCGTGCCGAGATCGGTGCCGGGGACGACGGGGTCGAGCCGGGCGCGGAACAGCGCTTCGGCCCGATAGATGTTCCCGATCCCGGCGATCACCTGCTGGTTCATCAGCTGCACGCCGATCGGGGTGCGGGAGCGCCGCACCCGCTCGACGAAGCGTCGTCGGCCGGTTCCCTCCGGGTCGGGCCGCAGCGGGTCCGGGCCCAGACGGTCCAGCACCGCCTGCCGCCCGGCGGCGTCGAGCACCTCGCAGGTGGCGGGCCCGGTCAGGTCGGCCAGCCCGCGCGGTCCGGCGATGCGCAGCCGCACCGTCGGCCGTGGCACCAGGCGGCGCCAGTCCGGGGTCCCACCCTCTCCGCCCGCCCCGTACCCTTCGAGGTCCTCCTCCTGCTCGCCCACCCGCCGGCGCGGGGCCCCGATCGCATGCGCCTGGGAGAAGCCCGCCTCCCCGGCGAAGGTCCAGGAGCCGTACAGGCCGAGGTGGATGTGCACGTGACGCACCACCGGGGAGTCCGCCTCGACGTCGGCCGACGGGGCGAACTGCAGGAACAGGTGCTTGCCGACCGCCTCGGCGCCGAGCAGCACCATCCCCTCCAGCGCGGCGGCATCCCGGAAGCGACCCTGGGGGCTCGAGGTGCGCACCCGCTGCCCGCCGAAGCCGCGCTCGAAGGCCGCGGCGAGCCGGTGGACGGTATGCCCCTCCGGCATTACCGCGTCGAGGGCGAGGAGGAGGCGTCGTACCCGCCGGTGCGCTCGTACCGCGCCATCAGGTCGATGCGTCGCTGGTGGCGCGCCTCGCCGGAGAAGGGCTCGGCCAGGAACAGGTCGATGAGATGCTCCAGCTCGTCCTCGGAGTGCTGACGGGCACCGACGGAGATCACGTTGGCGTCGTTGTGCTGGCGGGCGAGGCGGGCGGTGTCCTCGTTCCACACCAGGGCGGCGCGCACGCCCGGCACCTTGTTCGCCGCGATCTGCTCGCCGTTGCCGGACCCGCCGATGACGACGCCGAACGAGCCCTGCTGGGCCACGACGGCCTCGCCCACATCGGTGCAGAACGGCGGATAGTCGTCGAGGGCGTCGTAATCGTGGGCGCCGTGGTCGGTGACCTCATGACCTTTATTCTGCAACGCCGTGACCAGGCGGTTCTTCAGCTCGAAGCCGGCGTGGTCGGTGCCGATGTGCACGCGCATGTCAGGGGTGTCTCTTTCTGTGGGGCGGGCGGGGAGGGTGGGAGAGCACAGCGCTCAGCGGAGGTCGACGCCGCGGGTGCGGGTGCGCTTGAGCTCGTAGAAGCCGTCGATCTCGGACATGGTCCGCAGCGCATCGAGCAGGCGGCCGGCGTCCTCGCCGCGAGGCGCCGGGGAGACGACGGGGCCGAAGTACGCGGTGCCCTCGCCGAAGGAGATGACGGGGGTGCCGACGTCCTCGCCGACGCGGGAGATCGCCCCGTGGTGGGAGGCGCGCAGCGCCTCGTCGATGGGGTCGCCCGCGACGGGCTCGTAGGCGGCGATCAGCTCCGCGGACAGCTCGACGGCCTCGAGGGCGGCGACGGCGACGGCCCGGCGGTCATCCTGCTGGTCACCCACGTGGTAGCGCTCGCCCCAGGCGGTGTACCAGCGGGCGAAGGCCTCCGCGCCCTCGCGGCGATGGATCGCGATCGCCAGCCGCGCCGGGCCCCAGGAGTCGTCGAGCAGCCGGCGGTAGCCCGCGTCGACCTCGCGGCCCTCGTTCAGCACGGACAGCGACATCACCGAGAAGGTCGGGGCGATGTCCCGGACCTCGGCGGCGTGCAGCAGCCAGCGGCTGGTCATCCAGGCAAAGGGGCAGACGGGATCGACGAACAGCTCGACGGGGTTCTCGCTCATGGCAGCTCCTGCGCTCGGGGGTCGGTGCCCCTCATCCTCTCACCGTCGTGCCGCGGGTGGATCGGGTCGCAAAACACGTTGCACCGGGGCTCACGTCGGGGTTGGATCTATCAGGTGTCCGATACCTCGATGCTCGTGGAGGAATCCACCGCAGCCGCCCCTGCCCCGGAGCCCAGCACTCCCGCCGCGCACCGCCGCGGGGTGCTGGCCTCGATCCTGCGCGGGCACCCGCGGATGCTCGCTCTCGTCCTGCCCCTGGCGGTGGTGTCCGAGGCCGCGGAGATGGCCCTGCCGATCCTGCTGGGCATGGTCATCGACCGCGGGATCGTCGCCGGCGACCTCGCCGTCACGCTGATCGGCGCGGCGGTCATCATCGGGGTGCGTCTGGTGGGCATGCTGCTGTGGATCTACACCTTCGTCGAGAGCCAGAAGGCCTGCATGTACCAGCGCCACCGGTTGCGCGTGGGTCTGACCGGCGCCGTGCTCGATCCTCGCTCCCAGCGGATTCGGCGGCCCGCCGGCGAGGTGCTGTCGATCGCCACCTCGGACGCCGACAAGGCCTCCGACGTGCTGGACATGCTCCCGTGGGTGGTCCCCTCCGGCCTGGTGATCCTCGGCGCGACGGTCTGGATGGCACTGCAGGACGTGTGGCTGGGGGCCGCGATGGGGATCGGGATCGTGGTGATGGTGCTGGTGGTCCGCGTGATCACCCCATCCCTGTCCCGGCGCTACGACGCCCAGCAGAGCGAGGCGGCCGAGGCTGCCGCGACCGCCACCGACCTGGTCCACGGGCTGCGTGTGCTGCAGGGCCTCGGCGTGCAGACCCGGGCCCGCGCCCTGTACCGCCGCCGCTCCCGCGTGGCCCTCGAGGCGGCGCTGGTCAACGCCCGCTACTCCGGGATCTCCTCGGGCCTGACCACCCTGGTGACCGGGGCGATGCTCGCCGCCGTGGTGCTGATCGCCACGATCCGCGGGCTGCAGGGCGAGCTCGGCATCGGCGCGCTGATCGCCGTCGTCGGCGTGGCCCGCCAGGTGATGGGCTCGCTCCAGGGACTGTCGAACATGCCCGTGTGGTGGGCGAGCATGTCCACCTCCGCACGACGCGTCCGCGACCTGTTCTCCGACCTCGGCCGCGGCGTCGACGACCCCGCTCTCACGCTCGATGCGCTCTCCATCGCGCGCGATGACCGCGGCGACGGGGTCGGCGCCGCGCAGCAGCGTCGGGGCGGGGCCGGCGGACTGCATCTGCCCGGTTACGACCTCAGCGTGCCCGATGGTGCCTTCGTGGCCGTGGCCTGCTCCGACGTGCGCGACGGCGATGCGATCGTCGATGCCGTCAGCGGCCGCATCGATGCCGGTGCGCGCGTCGGCGACGTGCCGATCACCCCTGCCGAGCGCGCGGGCCTGCGCTCCGACCTGCTGGTCGAGCCGCACGTGGTGGACCTCTTCGACGGCACCCTGCGCGAGCAGCTGGCCACCCGGGTCCCGGACGGCACCGCGACCGACGGCAGCGACGACGCCTGGGCCGACGCCGCCCTGCGGGCCGCGGGGGCCGAGGACATGCTGCGGATCCTGCCCGAGGGCTACGACTCGCGCATCCTGGACCGGGGCTCGAACCTCTCCGGCGGCCAGCGCCAGCGCATCGCCCTCGCCCGCGCCGTCGCCGCGGACACCCCGGTGATGGTGCTGCAGGACCCCACCACCGCCGTCGACGCGGTCACCGAGCAGCACATCGCCGAGGCCCTGGTCGCCGCGCGTCGCCGCACCGACCGCGCCACCCTCGTGGTCACCCGCTCCCCGGCCCTGCTGCGGGCCGCGGGCCACGTGGTCCACCTCCAGGGCGGCCGGATCGTCGCCGAGGGCAGGCACCTCGACCTCATGGAGCACGACGACTACCGGGAGATGGTGCAGCGATGAGCGATCTCGACTGGAAGCGGCCGCTCGAGGACGTCCTCGGCGAGGACGCCACCGCCCGGCGCCAGCTCGCCGAACATGCCCAGCTGCTGCCCATCGCCGGGGCCGGGCCCAGCATCCGCTTCATGCTCGGAAAGCTCCGCGAGCACTGGGGCTCCGCGACGCTGACCGCACTGGTCACCATCGGCGGTGCGATCGCGGCGGCGATCCTGCCCCGCCTGATCGGCGCGGCGGTCGACGTGGTGGCCGCCGGCGGCGGCACCGCGGCCGACGCCTGGACCCTGGGCGCCCAGATCCTGGGCGTCGGCCTGATCCAGGCGGTGCTCGCCGCGGCCGGCTGGTCGATGGTCTCCGCGCTGGGCCAGCGGATCCTGGCGGGCATGCGCGAGGACGTGATCGACCGCGCCCTGGACCTGCCCGCGCAGACCATGGAGCGCACCGGCATCGGCGACGCCCTCTCCCGCGTGGCCGACGACGTGGACGTGGCCGCCCGGGCCGTGAACAACCTGGTGCCCTCGCTGATCCAGATGGGCTTCTACGTCGTGGTGACGATGGTCGGCATGGCGACGCTGTCGCCGTGGCTGCTGATCCTCGTGGTCGTCGTGGTGCCGCTGTACGTGATCGCGACCGTGTGGTACCTGCGCCGCACGGCGCCCCTGTACCGCCGCGAGCGGATCGCGATGGGGGCCCGCGCCCAGGGTCTGCTCTCGGCGATCCACGGCATCCCCACCGTCCACGCCTACGGCATCGAACGGCGCGAGACCCGCCACGTCGCCGTCCTCTCGGAGACCGCCTCGGTGCTGAACATGCGAGTGATGTACCTGGTGGGCCGCCTCGTCGGGCTGATCAACATCCCCGAGAACCTCGCCCTGCTGCTGGTGCTCGTGCTCGGCTTCGTGATGGTGCACGTGGCCGGCGCCCCGATCGGCGTGGTCACCGCCGCCGGGATCTACCTCGTCAGCCTGTTCTGGCCGATGATGGCGGTCATCTTCAACCTCGACGAGGTGCAGTCCGCGGTCGCGAGCGTCTCGCGCATGGTCGGGGTCATCACCTCGATCGACCCGGCGGCCTCCCCCGGCGTCGAGCGTCCCGCGGATGCCTCGATCCGCCTCAGCGGCGTCTCCCACGCCTACGGCACCGACGCGGACGGCGTCGAGCGGACCGTGCTGGAGCCGATGGACCTGGACATCGCCGCGGGCGAGGTGGTCTCCCTGGTCGGGGCCTCGGGCGCCGGCAAGTCGACGCTCGCCGCGATCCTCGCCGGCACCCTGCTCCCCCGCCACGGGCGGGTGCTGCACGGCGGCGTCGATCTCGCGGCCGCGGACATCGAGGCGATCCGTGCGCACGCCTCGATCGTCAGCCAGGACGTCCACGTCTTCCGCGGCACCCTGCGGGAGGACCTGCGCCTGGCCGGTCCCCGCGCCACCGACGAGGAGCTGTGGGCAGCGCTGCGCCGGGTCGACGCCGCGGCCTGGGCCGAGCGCCTCCCGCTCGGTCTGGACACCGAGGTCGGGGAGAAGGGCGAACGGCTCACGGCCGAGCAGTCCCAGCAGCTGGCGCTCGCGCGCATCGCGCTGCGGGACCCGGCGGTGCTGATCCTCGACGAGGCCACGGCCGACGAGGGCTCCTCCGGGGCCCGCGTGCTCGAGCGGGCCGCGCTCGAGGTGGCCCGGGACCGCACCACGATCATCGTCGCCCACCGGCTCTCGCAGGCGATGGTCGCCGACCGCATCCTGGTGATGGCCGACGGCCGCGTGGTCGAGCAGGGCACCCACGACCAGCTGGTCGCCCGCGGCGGCGACTACGCCCTGCTGTGGAAGGCCTGGAGCGGCTGAGCGCGGCTTCACGCGGCTGCGGACGGCCGCGCGGCTGCTCGGCCGCCTCTCACTGCCCGGCGCGCACCAGACCCGATTCGTAGGCGGCCACCACCAGCTGCGTGCGATCCCGCAGCGACAGCTTGGTGAGCATGCGCGAGACATGCGATTTCACGGTCTGCTCGGCCATCACGAGATCTGCGGCGATCTCCCGGTTCGACCGTCCCTGGGCCACCAGACGCAGCACCTCCAGCTCCCGATCGGTCAGCGCGCTCAGTCGGGCGTCGGGCCGCCGTGACCGCTCGGGGCGGGCGACGAAGTCGGCGATCAGGGCGCGGGTCACCCGCGGGGCCAGCAGCGAGTCCCCGCCGGCGACCACCCGCACGGCCTGGATCAGCTCCTGGGGTGTGGAATCCTTGAGCAGGAAACCGCTCGCCCCGGCGCGCAGGGCGGCGAACACGTACTCATCGGCATCGAAGGTGGTCAGCATGATGATCCTCGGTGGCGTGCCGGGCATCGCCAGCACCGCCTCCGTCGCCTCGAGACCACCCACCTGCGGCATGCGGATGTCCATGAGCACCACGTCGGGGCGCCGGTGCCGCACGATCTCGGTGATCCCGGCCCCGTCGGCCGCGGTGCCGACCACCTCGATCCCGTCCTGGGCGTCCAGCAGCGCTTCGAAACCGCCGCGGATCATCGACTGGTCGTCGACGATCAGCACACGGATGTCGGTCTGCGGCGGGGGAACCATGCCGTCACCGTATCCCCGCTTCCCGAGAGGCCCCCTCAGTGTTCCTCGTCCCTGACCGCCACAGCCTGCGCCGCCTGGGCCATGACCTCGCCCTGCTGCTGCCGGGGCTGGGCCTGACAGTGCTGGCCTCGGCCGTGCTGCTGCCGCTCGCCGCGGTCTCGGCGGTGCTCGCGGTCGCCTGGGTGGGGGTGCTGCTGTTCCCGGTGACCCTCACGCTGGCCTCGGGGTATGCGCGGCTGGACCGTGCCCGGCTCCGCCGCTGGGGGGTCGAGATCAACCCGCCCGTCCACCGGGCCCGCGGCCACGGCGCCCTCGGCCTGCTGCGCCGGATCACCGATGCGCGGCGCTGGCTCGATCTCGCCTTCGAGGGGCTGGTCGCGCTGCCGGTGCGGGTGCTCACGGTCGCGGTGACCCTGGCCTGGGCAGGTCTCGGACTCGGCGGTCTGACGTTCTGGTCCTGGAGCCACCTGCTCCCGACCGGGGACGCGCTGGTGCCCGGTCAGTGGTCCCTGGCGCTGGTCGTCGGCCTGGCCCTGACCCTCTCCCTGCCCGCCATGGTCCATGCGCTCGCGCTGCTGGACGCGGTGGTGACCGTGCCGCTGCTGGGCGGTGCGGTGCCGGGTTCGCGGCGCACCTCGCGCCTCGCCCCGGCCGCTCTGTCGACCGTCGACGTGCGACTGCGCGAGAACGCCTGGGTCCGGATGAGCGTCGCCTTCGTGGGCTTCGTGCTGGTGGTCGTGGGCTGGCCCGTGACGGCCTCCCTCTATGACGTGCATCCGGCGCTGGCGATGGCCGTGTCGATCGCCGCCGCCGTCGCCGGTCTGCTGGCGGTGCGCTGGCCCTGGGCGGGCCTGACGCTGACCGTCCTCGCCGCGGTCGCCATCATGCTGGCGACGATGCCGGTCCACGCCCTCCTCCCCTGGCCGTGGCCGGTGACGACTCTGCTCGCCCACTGCCTGACCCTCGCCGTGCTGGCCGTCCTGCACCGCTGGTACTGGGCGGTCTCCACCTGGTCCGCGGGTGCGCTGCTGACCCTGGTGACCCTGGTGGTGGCGGAGCCGTCCGCGCGGGCCGACGAGTCCCTGCGCGCGGTCACCACCAACGGTGTGGTGCTGGTCGCGATCAGCGGGGGCGTGGTACTGATGGGTCTCACCGTGCGTCAGTGGCTGCTGGTCAGCGGCCAGGTGGAGCGCGCGCGGACGCTGAGCGCAGATCAGGTGCGCCGACGCTTCGAGCTCGAGGAGCGCAGCCGCATCGCCCGCGAGCTGCACGACGTGGTGGCCCACTCGATGTCGGTGATCACGGTGCAGGCGAGCACCGCGACGTTCCGGCTGCCGGGCCTGGACGACCGCACCGAGCAGGAGTTCGAGGACATCGCCGCCTCCTCCCGGCAGGCCCTCGGCGAGATGCGGGCGCTGCTGGCGACCCTGCGCACCGACGACTCGCTCGACGAGATGCCCATGCCCTCCCTGTCCGACATCGCCGAGCTCGTCGCCTCCAGCCGCGCCTCCGGCGCCGTCATCACGGCTGATCTCCGCGAGGTCGAGGTGCCGCCCACCGTGGGCCTGACCGCCTACCGGGTGGTGCAGGAGGCGCTGAGCAACGCCCTGCGCCATGCGGGCGGGGCCACGATCGAGGTGCGGGTCGCCGCAGAGGGAGGGTCCCTGCTGGTCGACGTCATCAATGCGGCCCCCGCCACGGCCCAGGAGCCGATCCCGGGCTCCGGTCTCGGCCTGGCGGGCACCCGGGAGCGGGTCGCGGCCCTCGGCGGTGCCGTCGAGATCGGCCCGACGTCCGAGGGCGGCTTCACGGTCGCCGCCCGGATCCCGATAGCCGACCCCCTACCCCGGTAGGGGGCTCAGGTTCGCTCCCCCGAGGGACGCGGCCACATCCATCCGCCCCGTAGCGTCCCGGTCATGACGACCACTGCAGAACGGCCCCTTGCCCGGGCCCGGGCCGCCTCCCAGACCAGGGACTACTTCGAGCTCTCGCAGCGGGTGAAGGACGCCGGCCTCATGGGCCGCGACGTGCGGACCTACATGGTGCGCACCGTCCTGCTCGCCCTCGCCTTCGTCGGCGCCTTCGCGCTGCTGCTGACCCTGGGCAGCACGTGGTGGCAGCTGGCCGTGGCCGCGCTGTTCGGGATCCTGTTCACCCAGGCCGCGTTCCTCGGCCACGATGCCGCGCACCAGCAGATCTTCGCCTCCGGTCGCCGCAACCAGTGGTTCGCGCGCATCGTGGGGAACCTGGTGGTGGGGCTGAGCATCGCCTGGTGGACCCGTAAGCACAACAAGCACCACGGGAACCCCAACACGATCGGCCGCGACGGAGACATCGCCGGCGGCGTGCTGGTCTTCGACCCCGATGACGCGAAGCGCCGTACGGGCTTCATGGGCTGGCTGGCCGCGCGCCAGGGCTGGGCGTTCATCCCGATGCTGAGCCTGTTCTCCTTCGTGCTGCACTACGAGGCGATCTCCGCAGTGTTCACGAACGAGCGGGTCAAGCACCGCCGGGCCGAGGCCGTCCTGGTGCTGATCCGCATCATCGGTTTCCCGGTGGTCGTGCTGTCCACGCTGGGTCTCGGCATGGGCGCGGCGTTCCTCGCGGTGCAGCTGGCGGTCTTCGGCATCTACATGGGCGGGTCCTTCGCCCCGAACCACAAGGGCATGCCGCTGATCCCGAAGACCCTCGAGGTGGACTTCCTGCGCCGCCAGGTGCTCACCAGCCGGAACATCACCGGCGGTCGGCTCATGAACTGGGCGATGGGCGGGCTGGACCTGCAGATCGAGCATCATCTGTTCCCGCGGATGCCGTCGGGGAACCTGCGCAAGGTTCGACCGATCGTGAAGGAGTTCTGCGCCGAGCGCGGGATCACCTACACCGAGACGAACCTGGTCACCTCCTACGGGATCATCATCCGGCACCTGAATCGGGTGGGCCTGGGCCACGCCGACCCCATGGACTGCCCGCTCGCCGCCCAGCTGCGCGGCGCCTCGGTCGCCTGAGCCCTCCCGGCGGCCCGGGAGCCCGGCGCGCCGCCCGCGCGAGGAGGTGGGAGGCGGTATGGTCGCCCCATACGCCTACCCCCTCACGGGCAGAGCAGCCCCGGCCCGGTGGCCGGACGGTACGGGGCGTCCGTGGAGGCCGATCCGGCCGGGATCACCACCATGTCTTCCACCCCACGCTGGTCGCCCGGCGACCAGGTGACCTGGACCTACTACACGCAGCAGCACCCCACCCGCACCGTTCGCCCCGGCACCGTCGTGCTGGACGACGAGCGCGGCGTGGTGGTGTGGATCGCGCCCGGCACCGAGGTGCTGCTGCCCGTCCTCTCCTCCGGAGCGGCCCTGCGCCGTGCCGGGGACGAGGGCATGTTCACCGCGCCCCGCGTCCAGTCCAAGCAGCTGTGGACCGGTAACGGCATCCTCATGATCGCGCTGCCGGACAAGCCGTACTCGGTGTGGCTGTTCTACAAGGACGACGGCTCCCTGGGCTGCTACTACATCAACCTCGAGACGCCCTACGAGCGCACCGAGGAGGGGGTGGCGACCCGGGACCTGGTGTTGGACCTGGTGGTGCTGCCGCGCCGCGACTGGCACTACAAGGACGAGGACGAGCTCGAGGGCGCCGAGCGCACCGGCTACTTCTCCCCCGAGGAGATCGACTCGATCAAGGCGGCGGGCCGGGAGGCCGAGCAGCACATCGAGCGGTGGACCTACCCCTTCTCCGCCGGATACGAGTACTTCTTCCCGGACCCGACGTGGCCGCTGCCGTCCCTGCCCGAGCACTACACCTGGGACCTCGACCTGACGCAGCGGTGAGCGGGCTCAGCCCGCGAGCTGCTCGGCGAAGATCCTCGCGAATCGGGTCCCCGGTGCCATGAGCTCCGGGAAGGTCCCCGCCTCGACGACCCGCCCCTCCTCGAGCACGTAGATGCGGTCCATCCCCCGCAGCGTCCAGGCGCGATGAGAGACCACGATGGTGATGTGCCGGGAGGAGGACTCCCGCAGCTGGGCGAAGACCTCCTGCTCCGCCTCGGCGTCGATCGCCGAGGTCGGCTCGTCCAGGATCCGGATCCCGGCCCCGCGCAGGTGGATGCGGGCCAGGGCGATGCGCTGCCACTGCCCGCCGGAGAGTCCGACACCCCCGAACTGCGGTCCGAGCTGGGTGTCCAGGCCGTCCGGGAAGCGGCGCACCATCGCTCCGGCGCGGGCGGCGTCCAGAGCGGCCCAGATCTCCGGATCCGCGACGTCCTCTCGCGGGCTCCCCAGGGCCACCGCCTCGCGCACGGTCATCTCGTAGCGCCCGAACTCCTGGGTGACCAGTCCGAAACGGGCGAAGCGCTGAGCGGACGACAGCTCATCGGCCTCGACCCCCTCGAGCAGCACCTGGCCCTCGTCCCGGTCCACGATGCCCATCACGGCGTGCACGAGCGTGGTCTTCCCGGCGCCGTTGACGCCGACCAGGGCGACCATCTCGCCGCGGGCCGCGGTCAGGCTCGCGTCCCGCAGCGCAGGGGCCGGGGCGCCGGGATAGGTGACGGTGAGGTCGCGGACCTCGAGCCGGCGGACATCGGGGTGGACGTGCTGGCGCGCAGGCTCCTCCGCGAGCGCCCGGACCTGCCGGAAACGGGCGATCACGGGACCGGCGGCGATGACGTCGCCGACGGCGAACCCGGCTCCGCGGGTCGCCTGCAGCCCGGCGATGACGCCGAGCACCCCGGCGCTCAGCCCGGCCGCTCCCCCGCCCTCGGCGAGGACCGCGATCAGCGCCCCACCGAGCAGCACGGCGGTGACCAGCCCCCCGATCAGATCGCCGCGCAGCAGCAGGGCGTAGAGGCGGTCCTGGATCTGCGACATCCGGGAGTGGGCGTGGTCAGCATCCCGGGCGACCCGCGGCCCGGTCCCGAAGGTGGCCAGCTCGGTGGCGGTGCGGCCGCCGACGAGCTGGTCGAGCAGATAGCGGAACCGGGCGCCGTGCGCCGCCGCCTCCTCGAAGCGGGCGTCCTGGAACCCGGCCGACCAGGCGAAGATCACGAGGTTCGGCACCAGGGCGAGCACCACCAGGCCGGCGGCGAGCGGGGAGAAGGGCCAGATCGCCGCGCCGAGGGCGAGGGCCGCGAGCAGGGCCGACAGCGCGCTGATCACCGCGCCGGGACTGCGGGAGAGCTGGAACGTGCTGGTGCGTGCCCCGTCGAGCAGGGCGTGGACCCGGGCATCGGTGACCTGGTGAGGGTCCAGCGCCGCCGCGACCTCGGCGAGACGCGCGTTCAGGTCCCGCATCAGGCGCAGGGAGACGCGCTGACCGATCAGGTTCTCGGCGCTGGTGATCACCTGTCCGAGCCCGACCAGCGCGGTGAGCAGGACCAGGGGGATCAGCGCGGCCCGGAACCCGGCGTGCTCGGAGGTGGCGACCAACCACGCGACCGCCCGTACCTGCGCGGCGGGGACCAGCGCGAGCACGACGGAGGTTCCCACCGTGAGCAGGAACCAGGCCGGGGCACGGCGCGCCGCCAGAGACAGGGCCCAGCGCACGCCGGCCAGGACCCGGCGAGGGCCGACGACGCGCGGTGCGGCGATCCCGCGGTTCGAGCTCGGCATGACCTGACGGTATCGGGGGGCGACCCGTCTGTCGCGTCCAATCCGCACGCCGCGTCCGGTCGTCCCGTCGGACGAGGACCGTCGGCGGTGGCAGGATGGAGCCCATGTCACCCGAGAACCTCACTCGCGACGAGGCCCGCGGCCGCGCCTCGTTCCTGAACACCGACTCCTACGACATCCGTCTGGACCTCACGACGGGCCCGGAGACGTTCCGCACCGAGACCACGATCCGCTTCTCGTCGAGTTCCGCACAGGAGACCTTCGTCGACCTCATCGCGAGGACGGTGCACGAGATCGAGCTCAACGGCGAGCAGCTCGCCGACCCCGCCTCCCGCTTCGACGGCGCGCGGGTGCGTCTGCCCGCCTTGGCCTTGGGTGAGAACGCCGTGCGCATCCTCGCCGACGGCGTCTACATGAACACCGGCGAGGGGCTGCACCGCTTCGTCGACCCGGTCGACGACGAGGTGTATCTCTACAGCCAGTTCGAGGTCTCCGATGCGCGGCGCATGTTCGCCTGCTTCGAGCAGCCCGACCTCAAGGCCGCCTTCCGCCTCACCGTCACCGCGCCCGAGCACTGGCGGGTCATCTCCAACGCCCCCACCCCGACCTCGACCCCCGCCGACGAGGGCACCGCCATCTGGGCCTTCGAGCCCACCGAGCGCATCTCCACCTACCTGGTCGCGCTGATCGCGGGGAACTACCAGGGCGGCACCGGCGAGATCACCACCCGCGACGGCCGCACGATCCCCATGGGCGTCTTCGCCCGCGCATCGCTGGCCGAGCACGTGGACGCCCAGAACGTCATCGACGTCACCGAGGCCGGCATCGACTTCTACGAGGACGCCTTCGACCGGGACTTCCCGTTCCCCAAGTACGACCAGGTGTTCGTGCCGGAGTACAACATGGGCGCGATGGAGAACCCCGGCGCCATCACCTACGTGGAGAGCTACGTGTTCCGCTCGGAGGTCTCCGACGCGATCCGCGAGCGCCGGGACCTGACGATCCTGCACGAGCTGGCCCACATGTGGTTCGGGGACCTGGTCACCATGCGCTGGTGGGACGACCTCTGGCTGAACGAGTCCTTCGCCGAGTACGCCTCGACGCTCGCCAGTGCCGAGGTCACCCGCTGGACCGATTCCTGGACCACCTTCGCCCTGTCGGAGAAGGGCTGGGCCTACCAGCAGGACCAGCTGCCCTCGACCCACCCGATCGTCGCCGACATGGTCGATCTCGAGGCGGTCGAGACCAACTTCGACGGCATCACCTACGCCAAGGGCGCCTCCGTGCTGCGCCAGCTGGTGGCCTACGTCGGCCGGGAGGAGTTCTTCGCCGGGATCCGCGCCTACTTCGCCGAGCACGCCTGGTCCACCACCGAGCTGAGCGACCTGCTGGTCGAGCTCGAGGCCACCAGCGGCCGCGACCTGGGCACCTGGGCGCAGCAGTGGCTGCGGACCGCCGGCGTGAACACCCTGCGCCCGCTGATCGAGCGCGACGCGGACGGCGCCGTGACCCGCTTCGCCATCGAGCAGACCGCGCCGCAGGAGCATCCCACCCTGCGTCCGCACCGGCTCCAGGTGGGCGGCTTCACCCTGCGCGGCGGGCAGCTGGTGCGCACCGAGTCGGTGGAGATCGACGTGGACGAGGCGCTGACCGAGGTGCCGGCGCTGACCGGGAAGCGCGCCGACCTGTGGCTGGTCAACGACGGCGACCTCGCCTACACGAAGGTGCGTCTGGACGAGCAGTCCCTGGCCGTGGCGATGGAGCACCTCCGCCACCTCGACGATCCCCTCGCCCGCACCCTGCTGTGGTCCTCGGCCTGGGACATGGTGCGCGACGGCGAGCTGCCCAGCCGCCGCTACCAGCAGCTGCTGCTGGCGAACCTCACCGGGGAGGGCTCCTCCTCGGTGATGCGCACCCTGCTGCAGCAGCTGGAGACCGTCGCCGGCCCCTACGCCGATCCGGACCAGCGCCTGGCGCGCACCGAGGCCGCGGCCGACGCCGTCTGGGAGCTCGCGGAGACCGCCGCAGCGGGATCGGATGCCCAGCTGCAGCTGATCGAGGCCTTCGCCCGGCTGGCCCGCACCGAGGCGCACCTCCAGCTGCTCGAGGGCCTGCTGGGCGGGTCGGTGGCGCTCCCGGGACGCTCGATCGACACCGACCTGCGCTGGAAGCTCGTGATCTCGCTGGCCGTCCTGGGCGGGATCGACGTCGCCGGCATCGACGAACAGCTCGCCTCCGACGACACCCAGTCCGGTCGGAAGCACGCCCTGACCGCGAAGGCCGCCCTGCCCACCGAGGTGTCCAAGGCGAAGGCCTGGCGGCGCACGATGGAGAAGGACACCCTGGCCAACGAGTCGATCACCGCGGTGGTCCAGGGCTTCCGCCGCGTCGTGGACGAGTCGCTGATCGCCCCGTACCGCCAGCGGTACTTCGCGGTGATCTCGCAGGTGTGGGCCGAGCGGTCGACCGAGATCGCCAACCGCCTGGTGGCCGGCTACTTCCCCTCGTACTACGGCGGGCAGAGCGTGCTGGATGACGCCGACGCCTGGCTGGCCGACGCGGAGGAGGCCCCCTTCGGTCTGCGCCGCATCATCATCGAGGGGCGTGCCACGGTGGCGCGCCAGGAGCGGGTCCGCGCCGCGGACATCGGCTGACCGCCCGCGCTCAGGCCCCGAGCGCGTCCTCGATCAACGGCACCATCTTCTGCACGGCGTACTCGGTCGACAGCACCGAGCCCAGCGAGTACGCCGAGGCGAGGTCCCCGTCGATGACCACGGCCCGGCCGTCGGCCACGGCGGGGATCTGCTGCCACTGCGGGTCCTCGGTGATCTCGGTGGTCTCCAGGAAGATCGGGAAGGCGACGATGAGGTCCGCGTCGAGCAGGTCGAGCTGTTCGGCGGAGATGTCCACGGAGAAGCCGGACGCCGACGCCTCCAGCTCGGCGATCTGAGGGGACTGCGTGAATCCGAGCCGCTCGAGGAACTCCACCCGCTCGGTGCCGTCGATGTAGGCCCCCCACCCCTCGGAGGTGCGGGTCGCGGCGGTGACGCTCTTCCCGTCCCACTTCGCATGGGCGGACGCGGCCTGGGTGAACAGACCGTCGATCTCGCGCTGCAGCGCGACGGCCCCGTCGCTCGCGCCGAGCGCCCGGGAGATCATCTCCAGCTGCTGCTCGGGGGTCGTGAGATAGTTCTCCCCGCCCTCGGGCACCCCGACCGTGGTGGCGATCTGGCTGAGCCGGTCGTAGCGCTCCTGGTCCCCGGAGCTCTTGACGTCGAGGATCAGGTCGGGCCGCAGCGCGGCGATCGCCTCGTAGGAGGGTTCGAGGGTCTCGATGATCGTCGGCGGTTCGTCGTACAGACCCTCGGCCCACGGGCCGACGCCCTCCCCGCCGAAGCCGATCCAGTCCGAGGCACCGACGGGCTGGATCCCCAGGGCCAGGGCGGTCTCCGCGTCGCCCCAGCCCAGGGCGACGACCCGGGCGGGCGCGGACTCGACCGTGGCGGGGCCGAAGGCGGTGGCGATCTCGACCGGGAACGCCCCGCCGCCGCTCGCCCCGCCCCCGTCCGAGCTTGCCGTCCCCGTGCCCTCGGAATCGCCGCAGGCGGCGAGCGCGAGCGCGGTGGACCCTGCGGTGAGGACGGCGAGGAGGCTGCGACGAGAGATCATGGAGGGGCTCCGTGGGATGCGAGTCGGACGTGCCGGCCCCGGAGGGACCATAGGCAAGGTTACCCTTACCTCGCACGGGGCGAGAAGAGCCCACCACCGCGTCGGAAGAAGATTGTGACCGGTCACTCGCCGACCTCGCACCGCCCGCGCACCGGGCGCGGCCGACCGCGCCCGCGTGCAGTGGTCGCGATCACGCTCGCCCTGCTCGTCCTGGCCCTGCTGACCGGGGCGAGCCTCTACCTCGGCTCCCGCCCGGTGGCGCCGGCGGCGGTGAGCCGCATCCTGCTCGAAGCCGCCACCTCCCTCGGCTCCGGGCCGGGGCCCCAGCAGCGGGCCGAGGCCCTCGGGGTCGCGACGCAGGACTACTCGGCGGTGATCGCCCTGCGGCTGCCGCGCACGGTGATCGCCCTCGCGGCGGGGGCCGCCCTGGGACTGGCCGGGGCGCTGATGCAGGTGCTGACCCGCAATCCTCTGGCCGAGCCGGGCCTGCTCGGGGTCAATGCGGGAGCGGCCTTCGCCGTCGTGCTCGCGATCGTGCTGCTGGGCGCCTCCTCCCCCGCCGTGTTCGTCGCCGCCTGCCTGGCGGGGGCGTTCCTCGCCACCGGGGCCGTGTTCCTCATCGGCACGCTGGGGGCAGGGGTGATCACCCCCGAGCGCCTCACCCTGGCCGGCGTCGCCCTCGGCGCCGTGCTGGCCGGGATCACCTCCGCCCTGCGGCTGTCGAACCCGCGGGAGTATTCGATCCTGCTGATCTGGGAGAGCGGCGACCTCTCCCAGCGCGGCTGGGAGACGGCGCTGCCCGCCCTGCCGGTGGCCGCCGTCGGCGTCGTGCTCGCCCTGGCCCTCGCCGGGCCGATGAACGCGCTGACCCTCGGGGAGGACATGGCGGCCGCGCTCGGCGCACACGTCCAGCGCACCCGCTTCGCCCTGGTCCTGGCGATCACCCTGCTGGCCGGCTCCGCCACGGCCCTGGCCGGCCCGATCGTCTTCCTCGGGCTGATGGCCCCGCACGTCGCCCGCTGGATCGTCGGCCCCGACCAGACCCGGCTGCTGCCGCTGGCCGCTCTGCTCTCGGCCGTGATCATGGTGGCCGCCGACGTCCTCGCGCGGCTCGTGATGTGGCCCGGAGAGGTGCCCGTCGGCATCGTCAGCGCCCTGCTGGGCGCGCCGGTGCTGATCATCCTGGTCCGTCGGCGACGGGCGAGCGGGATATGAGCGCCCCGGCCGCCGTCCAGGACGCGCCGCGGGCCCGGCGCGCCCGCGGCCGCCTCGTCGTCACCGCGCTCGCGCTGGCCGCCGTGGCCCTGACGCTGTTCTCCCTCTCCCGCGGCGACTTCCCGATGGGACCCGGCCAGCTGCTCCAGGCCCTGGCCGGGCGCGGCGAGTTCACCAGCACCATCGTCCTGCAGTGGCGGCTGCCGCGCGCCCTGGCCGCCGTGGTGTTCGGGGCGGCGCTCGCGCTCTCGGGAGCGATCTTCCAGACCCTGACCCGCAACCCGCTGGGCTCCCCCGACGTGCTCGGCTTCTCCACCGGCGCCTACACCGGCGTGCTGCTGCTGACCCTGGTGGCACCGCCGGCTCTGGCGGGGACCCTCGGCGGCGCCGCCACCGCGGTCGGGGCGCTGGCCGGCGGGCTGGGCACGGCGGTCGTGGTGTATCTGCTCGCGCGGCGCGACGGGGTCCAGGGGTTCCGCCTGATCGTCGTCGGGATCGCCGTCGCGGCGATGCTCCACGCCGTCAACGTGTGGATCCTGCTGCAGGCCGAGGACGAGGTCGCGATGGCGGCGAGCATGTGGGGCGCGGGCACGTTGTCGCTGGTCGACTGGGCGGGGATGCTGCCGGTACTGGTCCTGCTGGTGCTGGCGGTGCCCGCCCTGCTGGTCTGCGTGCCGCTGATGCGCCAGCTCGAGCTCGGCGACGACGTCGCCGCGGTGCACGGGCTCGCCGTGGAACGCACCCGGCGACGGATCCTGCTGCTGGCCGTCGTGCTGGTCGCGGCCGTCACCGCGCTGAGCGGGCCGATCGCCTTCGTCGCGCTCTCGGCCCCGCAGCTGGCCAAGCGGCTGGTCAACGGCGCCGGCATTCCCCTCGGGGCGAGCGCCGCCGCCGGGGCGGTGCTGCTGAGCGGAGCCGACCTGGTGGCCCAGCACGTGCTGCCCACGGCGCTGCCCGTCGGCGTGGTCACGATCGTGCTCGGTGGGGTGTATCTCGTCGGCCTCCTCCTGGCCCCCGCTCTCCAGACGCTCCGCACCGGAGGGCGTTATGGTCGGGACCATGCGTGAGGACCCCATCGACCCCGGAACCCTGCTCGCCGACCCCGGCACCGATCAAGCGCTGAGCCTGATGGAAGCCCTGGTGCGCTGGCTGACCACGGACGGCCTGATGATCGTGGTGATCCTGCTGGCCGCCACCGTCGCGACCATGGTGGCCAGCTGGCTGCTGCGACGATTCTTCCGCACCATGGCCGAATCCGGCTCCAAGCTCTCGAGCGTGGCCGGCGCCGTCGTCAAGCGCGACGCCCGCTCCCAGAAGGCCGCTCAGGTCCGTCGTGAGCAGCGCGCCGACACCCTCTCCAACGTCGCCCGCAACGTGGCGCACATGCTGATCTGGGCCGTCGCCGCGGTGATGGTCCTCGACAAGATCGGCGTGAACATCGCTCCGGTGATCGCCTCCCTCGGCGTGATCGGCCTGGCCGCCGGCATCGGTGCCCAGACGATCATCAAGGACGTCGTGGCCGGCATCGTCATGCTCTTCGAGGACATCGTCGCCGTCGGCGACTACGTCGACGTCGAGTACGCCGAGGGCACCGTGGTGGGCATCAACCTGCGCGTGACGCAGGTCCGCGGGATCGACGGCGTGCTGTGGACCGTCCGCAACGGCGAGATCATCCGCGTGGGCAACTACTCCCGCGGCTACTCCAACGCCGTGGTGGTCCTGGACATCGACGCCTCGGCCGACGACACCCTGGTCACCAAGGCGCTCCGCTCGGTCACCCTCGACCTCGCGCAGGACCCCCACTGGTCGGAGATCATCCAGTCCCCGGCCGACATCAGCGGCATGCTGGACGTCGACGCGAACCGCTACCAGCGCCGCATCATCATCCAGACCGCGCCGGGCGAGCAGTGGGGCCTGGAGCGGGAGCTGCGCGGCCGCGTCCGCGACGCCTTCGCCGAGACCGACGTCTCCTTCGCGCTGCCTCGCTTCGGCGAGTCCCTGACGTCCTGACCCAGGAGGGCCCATGTCCCCCAGCGAGCAGATCTCCTTCTTCGAGGCCGTCGGCGGCCACGCGACCTTCGAGGCGCTCGTGGATCGCTTCTACGAGGGCGTCGCCGAGGACCCGCTGCTGCGCCCGATGTACCCCGAGGAGGACCTCTCCGGGGCCAAGGAGCGTCTGCGCACCTTCCTCGAGCAGTACTGGGGCGGGCCCAAGACCTACGGGGAGACCCGGGGGCACCCGCGGCTGCGGATGCGCCACGCGGTCTTCCCGGTCTCCCCCGCCGCCCGCGACGCCTGGCTGCGGCACATGCAGGACGCCGTGGACTCCCTCGACCTCGCGCCGATGCATGCCGAGGCCCTGAGCGATTATCTCGACCGGGCGGCGCACTCGATGGTGAACACGGTCGACGGCGGCGTGGCCCCGGCGGCCGGGCAGACAGTCCCTGACCACCTGACCTGATCCCGCGCGGAAGCCCTGATCAGTCGCGGAAGCTGAGCCCCTCGCCGGTGAATCGGCCCAGGATCTCGCGGGTCCCGGCGTCCAGCCGCACCGGGGTGCCGGTGTCGGCCTCGACCATCACCACCACGGTGCGGGCCCGGGCGTACGGGGCCTCGCCCGCAGGATCGTCCCGGGTGAGCACCAGATAGTCCACGCTCAGGCTCGCGCCGCCGAGCCGCGAGATCCACAGCCGCACCACCGCCCCGTCCCGGCGGTGCCCCATCGACCGCGCGTACTCGATGCGCTGCGAGGCGATCACGGTGGAGATCGGCGAATCCGCGCCGCCGCCGGGCAGCGCCGCCGCAGGGGCGGTGGCGCCGAGGGCGACCTGCTCCTCGGGGGCCGTCCAGAAGGCGCCGATGCGGGCCTCCTCCAGCAGCCGCACCATGGCGGCGTTGTTGACGTGCCCGTAGGCGTCCAGGTCGGTCCAGCGGACGGGCACGTCGATGTCGAGATGATGCGGATGATCCATGCCGACCATCCTAGAACCCCGTGACCAGTACGATCGACGTCATGACGCCCTCCAGTCCTGACCCCTCGGCGATCGCGGCCGGTCTGATCGATCTGCTCGATCTGCGGGAGATCGAGATCTCCGCGGACTTCGCCACTCCCGCGACCGTCGCCGCCTACGAGGGGGACTCCTCCCCGCATCCGGGCGGGCACGTGTTCGGCGGGCAGGTGATGGGCCAGGCCGTGACCGCGGTGGGCCGCACGGTCCCCGACGGCCGGCGCATCCACTCGATGTACTCCTACTTCCTGGCCCCGGGCGATCCGGCGCACCCGATCCGCTTCCAGGTCGATGCGCTGCGGGACGGGGGCTCCTTCTCGGTGCGGCGCGTGCTCGCCACCCAGCCGGCCCGCTCGGGCGAGGTCGCCGATCGCACGATCCTGGCGATGACCGCGTCGTTCCAGGAGCAGCAGGACGGTCTCGAGCACCAGGAGCAGGCGCCTCAGGCCCCGGCCCCCGAAGGGCTGCCGACCACCGCGGACGTGCTCCGAGGGATCGACCACCCCGTCGCCCGGTACTGGGCCACCCAGCGTCCGATCGACATCCGGCACGTCACCGACCCCATCTACCTCCAGCCCGACCCGGCCTCCGAGGTGGCCGACACGCAGATGGTGTGGATGCGCACCCTCGCCCCCGTCGAGGCCGAACCGCTGCTGCACGACGCGATCCTCGCCTTCGCCAGCGACTACACGCCCTTCGAGCCGATCCTTCGCCGGCAGGGGCTGAGCTGGATCACGCCCGGGCTGCGGATGGCCACGATCGACCATGCGATCTGGTGGCACCGGCACGTCGACGCCAACGAGTGGCTGCTGTACGTCCAGCGCTCCCCCTCGGCCTCGGGAGGCCGCGGGCTGACCCACGGCCAGCTGTTCGACCGCGCCGGGGACCTGGTGGCGACCATCACCCAGGAGGGCATGATCAGGGTCAAGCGCGAGAGCTGACTCCCCCGCCGCTCAGTGCCGTGCTGCGCGCGCCTCCTTCTGCGCCACCGGCAGGGCCTGCTCCGCGGTCTCCTCGCCCTGGAAGACCTTCGCGATGATCGGCAGCGCCGCCTCGGTCCCCTCCGCGGAGCGGTTGCCCCGCTCCGGCAGCGCAGGCTCGGCGGGGGCGGTGGCGAGGGCGGAGACATCCACTCCCGCGTTCTCCCACGCCTTCTGCCAGGTGCCGTGCAGCTCGCGATGGGCGGGGATCCCGAGGAGGTTCTCCGCGAGCGGCCGCTGCCCCTCCACGCTGCCCAACCAGGTCAGCAGCTCACCGATGTCGGCCGCGCGGTCCTCGTCGCCCGGGTCGACGCCGAGCGCCGCGATCGCGTGCACCAGCGGGCGCGGCCCGTCGGAGCCGGCCACCACCGGGTGGACGCTCCAGTCGAAGGAGTCGGAGACCCCGTCGAGGATCGTGTGCAGGTCGTAGGTCCCCGTCTGCAGCAGGCCGAGCTTGCCCTCGAGGAACAGGCTCTGGCACAGCCGGTCGTCGGCCACCGTCTCCGCGCCCGCGGGCGCGAGGTGATCGGCGGCGAGGTCCGCCAGGTACTGCACGGCGCTGACTCCCTCCGGCGAGGCGAAGACGAACTCGCCCTCCGCGTCCTGCCAGGCGCCTCCCTGCGCGGCGATGAACGGGCCCAGCACCGCCGTGCGGTCGGGGTGGGAGCCGAAGCCGAAGACCGTCCGCGAGGAGTCGTCGAAGCCCTCGTCCCCGGGGTGGAGACCCTCGGCGTCCACCGTGATCCTCCGGGCGAGTTCTCGCAGCGGATCGCTCGGGGCGCCGGGATCGAAGGTCAGCGCCGAGGCATCGCCGTCGGCCTCGGTGACCAGCTCGTGGTGGGCCAGCAGGATGCTCTGGTCCCAGATCTGGGGAACACCCCACAGGGCGCCGTCGATGCGGTACAGGTCGGTGGCGGTCTCCTCCCACTGCGAGGCCTGGTCCCCGACGATCTCCCCGAGCTCGAGCAGGGTGCCGCCGGCCCGGGTGCCGGCGAGGTTCGCCGTGTTCATCCACAGCACGTCCGGCAGCGCTTCGTCGGCGACGTCCAGGGGCAGCTGCTTCCAGTAGTCGTCCCAGACCACCACCTCGACCTCGACGGCGATCCCGGTCTTCCGGGTGAAGGCCTCCAGAGAGGTCTCGTAGGCGGCGGCCGCCGCGTCGTCCCAGACCCGCATCCGCAGGGTGTCGGCGGCAGCGGCGGTGTCGGCGGGGCCCTCGCGGGTGCACCCGGCGAGGGCTCCCGCCCCGGCGAGGCCCATCGCGGCGGTGGACAGCAGGATCTGACGACGGGTCGGCACGGGCGGGACCTTCCGGGCTGGGTGCTGCGGGCGGCTCAGGCGGTGGCGACCAGCCCGAGCTCGGCGCGATGGGCCAGCACCGGGTGCTGCGGGGTGATGCGCACGGTGCAGCCGATCTCGCCGGGCAATGGCAGCGCGACCCGGGCGGCCCAGCGGCCGTCCTGCTCACGCTGCAGGGGGATCAGATGAGGCTCGATGATCTCATCCTCCGCTCCGAGCGGACCCACCACGGCTTCGACGAGCACGTCCTTGTGGCTGAGACCACCCAGCTGCACCTCGGCCACCACGGTGACCTCGCCGCCGGTCTCGGCCCGGCCCTCCTCGGCGCCCTCGAGCACCACGGAGGTGATCGAGACGGCAGGCCAGGCGGCCTGGACCTCCTCCTTCCACGCGGTGAAAGCACCGGCCAGGGCGGGCTCCGCCGTGAAGGCCGCGGCGGCGCGGGCGGCGGGCAGGTAGAGATCGCTCACATAGTCGCGGACCATCCGGGCGGCGGTGATGCGCGGGGCGATCGTCACCAGTGAGGAGCGGACCTTGGTCATCCAGCCGCGCTGCATGCCGCGGGCGTCGCGCTCGTAGAACAGCGGCACGATCCGGCTCTCGAGGATCTCGTACAGGGCGTCGGCCTCGAGCCGGTCGCGCTCGGCCTGGTCGTCGACGGTGGCGGTGGGGATCGTCCAGCCGGCGTCGTCGTCCTTCATCTCGTCCCACCAGCCGTCGGAGACGGAGAAGGTGAGGCCGCCGTTGAGCACGGCTTTCATCCCGGAGGTGCCGGAGGCCTCCTCGGGGCGGACGGGGTTGTTCAACCACACGTCGGCTCCGGCGATCAGCACGGAGGCCATACGGATGTCGTAGTCGGGCAGGAAGACGATGCGATGGCGGACGCCGTGGTCGTCGGCGAACCGGACCAGCTGCTGGAGGAACTCCTTGCCCGGGCGGTCCGCCGGGTGGGACTTCCCGGCGATGACGATCTGGACGGGGCGCTCCTCGTCCTGGAGGATGCGCCGCAGCCGGTCCGGGTCCGAGAGCATCAGGGTGAGCCGCTTGTACGTCGAGACCCGTCGGGCGAAGCCGATGGTCAGGGCGTGCGGATCGAGGATCGTCCCGGTCCAGGAGAGCTCGGCCTCGTCGGCGCCGCGGCGCAGCCAGGACTGCTTGACCTGGGTGCGGGCCATCTCGACCAGATCCGCGCGCAGGGTGTCCCGGGTCTCGGTGAGCTCGTGGTCCGTCAGGGTGGCCAGTGCACTCCAGTCGCTGAGCGCGGAGACGTCCACCGCCCCCATGGCCTTCGTGACCAGGTCGTCCATCGCCGGCGACGTCCAGGTGCGGCGGTGGACGCCGTTGGTGACCGAGCCGATCGGCACCTCGGGCACGTCGAAGCCCGGGTAGAGGTCCTGGAACATGGCCCGGGAGACGGCGCCGTGGAGCTGGGCGACGCCGTTGGAGCGCTGGGCGATGCGGAAGCCGAGCCGCGCCATGTTGAAGATGTCCCCGCCCTCCTCGACGCCGAGCGCCAGAGCGGCCTCGACCGGGAGCGCGGGGATCAGCCGGGACAGCCCCGATCCGTCCGCGTCGAGGTATCCCCGCAGCTGGTCCGCCCCGAAGCGGTCGATGCCGGCCGGCACCGGGGTGTGGGTGGTGAACACGGTCCCGGCGCGGACCTCCGCGACCGCCTCGGCGAAGGAGGAACCGGACTGCAGGAGCCGACCCACCCGCTCGAGCCCGGAGAAGCCGGCATGGCCCTCGTTGAGGTGGAAGACGGTCGGGGCGGGCACGTCCGCGACGGCCGCGTAGGCGTCGACGGCGCGCACGCCGCCGATGCCGAGCACCAGCTCCTGGAGGATGCGGTGCTCATGGTCGCCGCCGTAGAGGCGATCGGTGATCTGCCGGGCCTCCTCGTCGTTGGACGGGAGGTTCGCATCCAGCAGCAGCAGCGGCACCCGGCCCACCTGGACCCGCCAGATCGCGATGGCGACCCGGCGATCGCCGGGCAGGGTGACCGTGACGGTGAGCTGCTCGCCGTCGGGCCCCCGCACGGGCTGGACCGGGAGCTGCTCGGGGTCGCTCGGCCGGTAGGACTCCTGCTGCCACCCGGAGCGGTCCAGCGACTGGGAGAAGTAGCCGTCCTGGTACAGCAGACCGATCGCGATCATCGGCACCCCGAGATCCGAGGCGGACTTCAGGTGGTCGCCGGCCAGGATGCCCAGACCGCCCGAGTAGATGGGCAGGGTCGGGCTGATCCCGAACTCCATGGAGAAGTAGGCGACCGACGGCGACGACCCCGCCCCGGCCCCCACCCCGTCGGGCACGGTGCGCTGGAACCAGCGCCCGGAGTCGAGATAGGTGCGCAGGTCGCCCACCTCGTCGCGCATCCAGGACAAGAAGGACTCATCGCGCGCCGCCTCGGCCAGGCGCCCGGCGCTGACCTGCGGGAGCATCGCGATGGGGTTCTCGTCAGCCGCGGCGAAGACCTCGGGGTCCAGCGAGCGGAACAGGTCGACGCACTGACGGCGCCAGGTCCATCGCAGGTTCAGTGCCAGCTCGCGCAGCGGCTCGAGGGCACTGGGGAGGGCTGAGGTCACCGTGATCGTGGAGGTCGGCTTCATGACCGTACGGTACCCACCTCCGGCCCCCATCCCTGTGGACGGGCCGCACCGGCGGCGCGCGCCTGAGATAATGGTCCCCGCCGCGTGGGGGCGCGGCGCCACGAGATCAGCACAGCACGGACGGGAGGGCGCCCGATGGGCAGTGAGGGACGGACCGGAGGGATGCCCGTGGTGGAGGAGGACACCGTCGACCTCGGAGTGCGTCCCGATCCCACCCGCACACTGCTGCGGCGCACCGCCGCGGCCGACCAGCGGGCGGCGAGCGCGCTGGTCGACGTGCTCGGTCCGCGCATCCACGGCCTCGCCGTGCACATCACCGGCTCCTCGGCGGCAGGGAGCCGGGTGACCGTCTCGGTGCTGCGTTCGAGTCTGCGCGACGCGGCCGAACTCGCCGCCGGCGCCCTGCCCGGGGAGGCCGCGGTGCTGGACCGGGCCCGTCGGGCGGCCGTCGCCACCCGTCCCCGCGGGGACGTGCGCTCCCTGATCGCGCCCGATGGTGCCGAGGAGCGCACCCGCGATCGGCGGGAGATGGACGTGATGCGTGCTCTTCTCGAGCTGCCGCCCGCGCAGCGCGCCCTCGCCGAGTCCGCTGCCCAGGGACGGTTCGAGGTCAGCGGCGCCGAGCGCGACGACGCGGCCGGGATCCTCGCCCACCTGCTCGATCAGCTGGTGCCCTTCGGCGGGGCGGGATCCTCCGAGCTCCGCGCCCTCGCCGCCCTGGATGCCCTGGCCCTGGCCGAGGAGCCGGAGCGGCGTCGCCTGCGCGATCTCACCACCGATCCCGAGAGCGCGGGCATCCACCGCCGCGCCATCGAGGCCGCGGCCTCCTTGACCCTGCTCACCGCCGCCGAACCCTCGCAGGGCCTGCACCGGGCGGTGCTCGAAGGGTTCGGCAGCGCGCCGCGTCCCGCCGCGGGCGCCGGCTCCGATCCCGAAGCCGCCTACCACGGGACATACACCACCCCGGTCCTGGGCACGGATTCCCAGCGCCGAGCCGTCGGGCCGCCGGCGGTGCCCGGAGCGGTCCGCAGCACGGCCACGGCGTCCTCCCCCGCTCCGGGCGCCGATGCCCCCCGGGCCGACCGGGACCCCGACCCGGCGCCCGCTCCCGCCTTCGCCTTCCGGAGGGCCGACGAGGTGCGCGGCTCACGGCGCGGCCGGCGCCGGGAGAACGCTCGCGCGGGACAGGCCGTGGCCGGTTCCCGCTCCCGTCCGTGGGTCCCCCGCTCCGTCGCCGCCCTGGCCCTGATCGCGGCTCTCGTCCTCGGCGCCTTCCTGATCGACGCACGGCGCGAGCAGGCCCTGACGGAAGCGTTCGCGAGCACCTGGACGCAGTACAGCCTCGATCCGGGTGCCCAGCTCGTGTCCGGGCGCAGCGACAACGGCGACTGGGCCGCGGTGATCGCCACGGACGGTCTCGCGGTGCGCGCCGAGGGTGTGCGGGGCTATGAGGGCGAGGTCCTGCAGCTGTGGGGCACCACGGACGGGGTCCAGGAGGACCTCGGCGTCCTGGAGATCTCCGGGGACGGCCTGATCCGCTTCACATCGCCGCGGACGGCCGAGTCCCTCGTCGTCACGCGCGAGATGGCGCCGCAGAACGTGTCCGGCACCCCGTCGACCCGCATCGTGGCGAGTCTGGCCCCCGAGCTGCCGGCGCCCGACGCGAGCGGCTGATCGCCCGCCCGCGGCACCGCCCGACGACACCGCCCCACGACCGGCGGACGGTCGCGGGGCGGTGTCGGGGACGTCCCTGCTCAGTCGCGGGTGAGGCGACGGTAGGTCACGCGATGCGGGCGCGCGGCCTCCGCACCCAGGCGCGCGACCTTGTTCTCCTGGTAGGACTCGAAGTTGCCCTCGAACCAGTACCAGGCAGCCGGGTCCTCGTCGGTCCCCTCGTAGGCCAGGATGTGCGTGGCCACCCGGTCGAGGAACCAGCGGTCGTGGGAGACGACCACGGCGCAGCCCGGGAACTCCAGCAGCGCGTTCTCCAAGGAGCCGAGGGTCTGCACGTCCAGGTCGTTGGTCGGCTCGTCCAGCAGCAGCAGGTTGCCGCCCTGCTTGAGGGTCAGCGCCAGGTTCAGGCGGTTGCGCTCGCCGCCGGAGAGCACCCCGGCCTTCTTCTGCTGGTCCGGGCCCTTGAAGCCGAATTGGCTGACGTAGGCGCGCGAGGGGATCTCGACCTTGCCGACCTGGATGAAGTCGTGACCGCCGGAGACGACCTCCCAGAGGTTCTTGTCCGGGTCGATGTTCTCGCGGTTCTGGTCCACGTAGCTGATCTTGACGCTCTGGCCGACCTTCAGCTCGCCGTCGTCGAGCGGCTCGAGGCCCACGATGGTCTTGAACAGTGTGGTCTTGCCGACGCCGTTGGGGCCGATGACGCCGACGATGCCGTTCGGGGGCAGGGAGAAGGAGAGATCCTCGATGAGGATCCGCTCGCCGAAGCCCTTGCGGATGTCGGTGGCCTCGATGACCTGGTTGCCCAGCCGCGGGCCCGGCGGGATGGTGATCTCCTCGAAGTCGAGCTTGCGGGTGCGCTCTGCCTCGGCGGCCATCTCCTCGTAGCGGTTCAGGCGCGACTTGGACTTCGCCTGGCGGCCCTTGGCGTTGGAGCGGACCCACTCCAGCTCCTCCTTGAGGCGCTTGGCGAGCTTGGCGTCCTTCTTGCCCTGGACGGCCAGGCGCTCCTCCTTCTTCTCCAGGTAGGTGGAGTAGTTGCCCTCGTAGCCGATGAGGCGCCCGCGGTCGACCTCGGCGATCCACTCGGCGACGTGGTCGAGGAAGTAGCGGTCGTGGGTGACCGCGATGACGGCGCCCTCGTACTGCTGGAGGTGCTGCTCGAGCCAGAGCACGCTCTCGGCATCGAGGTGGTTGGTGGGCTCGTCCAGCAGCAGCAGGTCGGGCTTCTCCAACAGCAGCTTGCACAGCGCCACGCGACGCTTCTCGCCGCCGGAGAGGTGCGTGACCATCTCGTCGCCGGGCGGGCAGCGCAGGGCGTCCATCGCCTGCTCGAGCTGGGAGTCGAGATCCCAGCCGTTCGCCGCGTCGATGTCGGTCTGGAGCGTGCCCATCTCCGCCATCAGCGCGTCGAAATCGGCATCGGGCTCGGCCATCTCCTCGCCGATGGCGTTGAAGCGCTGGACCTTCTGGAACAGGTCGCCCATGCCCTCCTGGACGTTCTGCAGAACCGTCTTGGACTCGTCCAGCGGCGGCTCCTGCAGCAGGATGCCGACGCTGTAGCCGGGGCTGAGGCGGGCCTCGCCGTTGCTGGGCTGGTCCAGGCCCGCCATGATCTTCAGGATCGTCGACTTGCCGGCGCCGTTGGGGCCGACCATGCCGATCTTCGCGCCCGGGTAGAAGCTCATGGTGACGTCATCGAGGATGACCTTGTCTCCCACGGCCTTGCGGGCCTTGTACATCGTGTAAATGAACTCTGCCAACGTCAGTTCCTGTTCAGAGGGGTTTCGAAGGGGTGTCGGGGGATCTCACCGGCGTGCCGTCGATCGGCACCGCGCGGGATGGCTCACGGTGTCCGACTGTACCCGCAAGCGGTCAGCCGAGATCGACGCCCCGCTCGGCGAGCACCCTGCGGGCCATCACCGCGCCGTGCTCGGTGCCCTCGGGGTGCTCGTCGCCGTTGCGCGGCCAGCGGTGCGCGTCGATGCCCAGGGCCCGCGCGGCGTCGACGTTGTCCTCGCGGTCGTCGAAGAAGAGCACGGCCGAGGGGATCGACACTCCCCCGGTCTCGTGGGCCAGGGCGCCGAGCAGGATCTCGTAGATCTCCGCATCGGGCTTGACGACCTGCTCCTCCCCGGAGATCACGGCGAAGGAGAAGGCCTCGAACCAGTCGGCCCGGCGCACCGCCTCGCCGAAGGAGACCGAGGCGTTGGACAGCAGGACCAGGCGCACTCGGTGGCGCGCGAGGTCGTGGATCAGCTCGCGGGCGGCGGGATCCAGCCGCAGGAAGTAGCGGTTGTCGGCCTCCTGGAGCTCCTCGACCTCTCCCTCGCTGAGCTGGTCGACGCCGACGGCGGCGGCGACGGCGCCCCAGTACTGCGCCGCGGTGACCGTCCCCGCGTCGTAGGCGGGACGCTGCGCCCACAGGGCCGCGGCGAGGACCTCGACATCGCCGCCGAGCAGCTCGTGGATGTCCGGGACGGGATCGTGCCCGGCGCTGAGCACCCCGCCGAAGTCGAGCGCCACGGTGGGCCGCGGCGGGCGGCGGGTACGGCGCTTGCTCATCAGCTCCCCTCCCCGCTCCGGGCGGTCGGTGACACGACGTCCTCGCAGGTCGGCAAGCCTTCGGCGTCACCGCTGTCGGCGATGGTCTCGCTCGCCTCGACGGCGTCCTCGAAGTCCGTCACCGCGACGACGTCCATGCCCTCGGGCACGTAGTCGACGACCTCGTCGCAGTTCTCGCTCGGCGCGAGGAAGAACTCCGCGTCGGATTCGTGCGCCCCGACCATCTTCTGCCGGATCCCTCCGATGGGGCCGACGGCGCCCTCGGCGTCGATGGTCCCGGTGCCGGCGATCCGGTGCCCGCCGGTCAGCGCCCCGGGGGTCAGCTCGTCGTACACGGACAGCGAGAACATCATCCCGGCGCTGGGTCCGCCGATCTCGCCGACGGTGATCTCCACGTCCATCGGGAAGTCGTACCCGGCCGACAGCACGATCCCCATCCGGGGGGCTCCGTCGACCTCCTCGGTGGGCACCGCGAGATCGAGCACCTCCTCGCCGCGCCGCACGCGCATCTGCACGTCGTCCCCCTCCTCGGTGGCGCGCGCCAGCTCCCGGTACCCCTCGACGGTCTCGGCAGCGGATCCGTTCACGGACAGGACCACGTCGCCCCCCTCGAGGACGCCGTCGGCCGGGGCGTCCTGCTCGACGCCGCCGACCATCACCACGGGCTCGTACTCGATGCCCAGCTCGTCCAGGGCCACCGCCACCGCTCCCTGCTGGGAGGTGCTCATCGCCACGGAGTTGGTCAGCACCGTCTCCTCGCGGGTCTGGCCCGCGGGGAAGACGGCCTCCCGGGGAAGGACGGCCTGGCTGCGGTCGAACCAGGAGGCGACCACCTCGACCGGGGTGACCCGGTAGCCGGGCCCGCCGTCGACCGAGACGGTGGTCATCATGAGCTCGCCGTCGGTGGCGTGGGTCTCGGCGCCGTCGATCACCAGGATCTGCTCGTCCTCGTACTCGCCGAGCACGTCGATCGCGGGTCCGGGCCGTTCGATGACGTACGGCACCGGCATCAGCGATCCGCCGAGGATCATCAGGCACAGCAGCACCATGGACCCCAGCGCGAGCCCCGGGCGGGCGAGCTGGGCGTCGTCGACCGTCCGCCGGACCGCCGCGCGGGCCCGCCGCATGCGGGTGGGGCGGGAGTGCTCGTCTATCACCCTGACATTGTGCCCCAGATGCCTCGTCCCTCCCTCCATCCAGCCGCGCTCGGTACGCTGGAGCACCGACGGACCGCTGGAGGTGGCCATGACCCAAGATCCGATCCCGGGCGGACCCGGTGACATGGACGAGGAAGCGCTGAGGCGCTTCCTGCAGGAGACCTTCGGGGACGCGCTCCCCGAGGGCGCGCTGGACGGCTTGGACCTGTCCGCGCTCGCCGAGCAGGCGAACCTGCCGCAGGACCCGGCGCAGTTGCGCGCCGCGGCCGCGCAGATGCAGAGCATGTTCGCAGCCCAGGGCGACAACCCCGTGAACTGGGACATGGCGGAGGACATCGCCCGCCGCACGGCCGCCGGCGCGGCGATCCCCGGCGCCCCCGAGCCGAGCGGCAGCCCCGGGGACCCGGGCCCCACGAACGCCCAGGTGGAGGAGCTGCGCCGGGCCGCCCAGGTGGCTCGCCTCTGGCTCGACCCTGTGATCGCGGTCGACGTGCCGAGCGCGGAGCTGGGCGTGTTCGGCCGCGGCACCTGGTTGCACCGCACGCTGCCGCACTGGAAGACGATCGTCGAGCCGGTCGCGAAGTACATGTCCGGCGCCATCGGCGAGGCGATCACCTCGCAGATGGGTGAGCTCAGCGGGATGGACCAGGACGCGATGGGCATGGGAGGCGATCCGGCCGCGATGATGGAGCGGATCGGCGGGACCATGTTCGGCGTGCAGTTCGGCCATGCGATCGGCTCGTTGGCGCGCGAGGTCTCGGGCACCACGGACCTGTCGTTGCCGCTGGGCCGCGACGGGGAACCTGCCCTGGTCGCCGCCAATGTCGAGGACCTGATCGCCGACCACTCGCTGGATCCCGATGCCGCCCGCATCTTCCTGTCGGCCCGCGAGATCGCCCACACCGCCCTGTTCAGCGCCGCCCCATGGCTGGGCAAGGCCCTGTTCTCCGCGATCGAGGACTATGCGCGCGGGATCACCCTGGACCTCGACGCGCTCGACGAGATGGTGCGCGGCCTGGACCTCTCGGACCCGCAGGCGCTGCAGGCGCGTCGGCCGGAGGAGATGTTCGTGTTCACCCGGCGGGCCGCGCAGGAGCGCGCCCTCGAGGAGCTGGCCACGACCCTGGCGCTGGTCGAGTCGTGGGTCGATCACGTCACCACGCAGGCGCTCCAGGGCAAGCTCCCCGAGCTCGAGGCGATGCGCGAGGTGCTGCGTCGCCGCCGCGCCGCCGGCGGACCGGCCGAGCAGATGCTCGCCCGCACCGTGGGCATCGAGCTGCGTCCGCGACGGGTGCGCGAGGCCCTCGCCTGGTGGGACAGCGTGCTGGCCACCGAGGGCGAGCAGGGCCGCGAAGCGAAGTGGGACCACCCGGACCTGCTGCCGACCGCGGATGTCCTCTCCGGGCGTCCGCAGGCGCCGCAGAGCGCCGCGGCGGACTCCGCCGATGCCCTGGCCGATGTCGAGATCCCCACCGACTTCGACGCCGAGCTGGAGCGGCTGCTCAGCGGCGCCGGCACCGCCGACGACGGCCAGGACGGGACCGCCGAGGACGGCGGCCAGGGCGACGACAGCGGCGCCGACGGTGATCGCGAGGACGGTCCGGACGACGGCGGGACCGGTGCTCGCTGAGGGACCGGCCCCGGCGCTGACGGAGCTGGAGGCGGCGTCCGGCGCCGCTTCCGGGCCGGACGTCGCCGCGGACTATCGTGCCCTGCTGCTGCGCTCCCCCGGAGCGCTGTACCGCGACGGCGGGCCGCGGCATCTCACCGCCAGCGCCGTCGTGATCGATGCGCCGGCGGAGCACATCGCCCTGCTCTGGCACCGCAAGGGCCGCTTCTGGGTGCAACCGGGCGGGCACCTCGAACGCGGCGAGACCAGCTTCGAACGCGCCGCCCGCCGGGAGGTGGCCGAGGAGATCGGCCTGATCTCCCTGGAGCGCGTCGGGCCGGGCCCCGCCGTCTTGCACCGCCATCAGCTGGACGCCGCCTTCGGGGCGTGCTCGGAGCACTGGGACGTGCAGTACCTGCTGCGTGCGGACGGCCCGGCCTCCGCCCTGCCGCTGCGCGCCAGCGAGGAGTCGCCCGAGGTGCTGTGGGTGCCGTGGCCGCGTCGCCGCGGGGCGGGTCCTGAGCGCTCGACCGACGCGCTGCCCGAGGGCACCGTGGCTGATATGCCGGGGAAGCTCGACGCCCTGGCGCCGTACCTCGCGCGCTACTCGAGCTGATCAGGTTGACTCGGCTGATCAGGCTGATCCGCCGATCCCTCGTCGATCCCGCCGCTGGGCAGGTTCTTCGCGAAGGAGACGCCGTCGAGGAAGCCCTGTGCCTTCTCCGCCTGCGGGTAGCGGGCCATCAGCGCCTGGAACTCGGGCCCGTGCCCGGGCACCAGCAGATGGACCAGCTCGTGCATCATCACCGCCCGCACCACGTAGACGGGCATGTCCTGCAGCTGATGCGAGAGGCGGATCGTGCCGTCGGCCGGGGTGCAGGATCCCCAGCGCTGGTTCTGCCGCGTGGACCATGACACGGAGGTGGGGCGAGCACGGCCGTCCAGATGCGCCCGGCTGACATCGCGCGCCATCTCCTCCAGTGCGCTGTCGCTGCGGCGGCGTGGTGAGTTCTTCGCCTCCTTGGTGACCAACTGGTCGACCATCCTGCCCACCCAGTCGCGTTCCTGACGGACGCTGAACGTGGCGGGGATGGCGATCACCAGGTCTCCCTCGCGCCGCGTGATCGACACGGTACGGCGCCGCCGGGCGGACCGACGCACCAGCACCCGCTCACCGCGGGGTCCGGAGACGTTCTCGTGGAGCACCAGATCTGTCATGAAGACCAGCCTGGCACGATCCGAGCGGAAAAACCTTCATCCACAGCGGCGGACCGCCACGACCCCCATCACACCATCGTGACCAGTGACGATGAACTTCCCTCCACAGCGCGCGACCTCGGGTCCCGACCCTGTCCACACCCGGGAGCGAGTTGTCCACAGCCGGTCCCCGGCCACTCTTTGACCGGCCCGGTGTGCAGGCGCTAGGTTTCCCTAGAACGTGGGACCCCGGGATAACTAGCAGGACGCACACGGGGAAGGTGCGCGTGGTGCTGAGCGCCCCCGGGGTCCCACGGCCCTTCGAGGCCTGACGACGCCTGCTGGGCCTCCGATGTCGGCTCGTCGTGCGCACTTCCTCGGCTCCTCGCGGAGCCTTCCGTTCCCGAAGCGCGCGACGGGTCGCCCGAGCGGAGCTCCGATCCTGATTCGGCACCGCCGCCGCGCCCCGCTACAGTGGCACGGTCCCGGCCTCGCGGCAGCAGCTGCGCGTCCGGGGAACCGATCACCACCGTCGATTCCTACAAGGAGCGGATATGGCCGACGAGACCTATGCCGGAGAGTTCTACTGCGTCAAGTGCCGCGAGAAGCGGGAGGCCGAGGGCAACGTCGTCGTCTCCAACGGTCGCCGCATGGCGAAGGCCGTGTGCCCGGAGTGCGGCACCAAGCTGAACCGGATCCTCGGGAAGGCCTGACGGACTCTCCGACGCCCCTGCTCCCTGCGGGCGCTCTGCGCCCCTGAGCGCGACGAAGGCCCCGAACCATGTGGTTCGGGGCCTTCGTCGACGGGCAGGGCAGGGACCGAGCTGGAGCTCGGCCCGCTCATGCGGCGTCCAGGTCCCGGTTCTTCCGGGGCCGGCCGCGGCCGCGCTTGACGGCGATGATGCGGCCGGACTCGAAGATCGCTCCACCCCAGACGCCCCAGGGCTCCTCACGGTCGAGGGCGCCCTGGCGGCACTCCTGGATCAGGGGGCAGTCGGCGCACAGCGCCTTGGCCTGCTCCAGGTCGGCGGGGCGCTCGGAGAAGAACAGATCGGCCACGCCGGTGTCGTGGCAGGGGAGCATGTGACCCGCGGTCTCGGCGGGGCTGAGGAAAGTGGTGAGTAGAGAAGTCATCGTCTCGCTGCTTCGAAGATCGTCGGGGGGACGAGCCCGTACGGGCGGAGGTGCGGCAGCGGTGCCGCACCAGCAGCGAGGTGGTCCTCGTCAGCTCGGGCTGAGCACCGCGGGGGCGTGGCCCCGTTCGCGCGGCAGAAGGGAGGGCGCGCCGAGAGGGCGCAGGCCTGCTCCTGCGAGATTGCTGATGATGATCACTGAGGCCACCCCCTTTCTGAAGCGCGCTTCCCGGTTTCCCGGTCCACGACGTGGACGATTGACGTAGGTGAGTCTACACACCTTCCCCGGACTGCACATCTATTTTTTGACCTGCGGTTTCACTGCTCGGTTCACGACTGCGCGCGATGCTCGGCGAGCAGCGCGAGCAGGGCCGGGCCGAACCGTTCGACCTTGCCCGGCCCGATGCCCGGGACCGCGAGCAGCTCCTGCTCGGTGCTCGGAGCGCGCTCGGCGACCGCTTCGAGGGCGGCGTCGGTGAGCACCGCGTAGGCCGGGGCACCGTTGTCCCCCGCCCGGTCCCGACGCCAGGCGCGCAGCGTCTCGAGCAGCGTCCCGTCCGCCTGCGGCGGGCAGCCCTCGTGGTGCCCTCGCCGCTGGTCCCGCGGGGAGACCAGGCCCTGCCCGCAGACGCGGCACTCGGCGTACACGGTGGCGCTGCGCCGCCCGGTGCGCCGCGGCTGGGCACCCGGGCGGGTCCCGGGAGCATCGGGATGCTCGAGCACCCCGTCGAGGAAGCGGGAGGCCTTCCGGCTCCCCCGCGCTCCCGGGGTGCGGGCCGCGGACCAGCTCACGGTCAGCAGGTCCTTCGCGCGGGTGAGCGCGACGTACAGCAGCCGCCGCTCCTCCTCGACCTCCGCGGCGGTGGACGCCATGGAGATCGGCAGCAGGCCGTCGCTGGCCCCCACCACGAACACCACGGGCCATTCGAGGCCCTTGGCGGCGTGCACGGAGGCGAGGGTGACGCCGTCGACCACCGGGGCGGACTGCGCCTCGGCCCGCTCCTCCAGCTCGCGCACCAGGTCGACCATGGTGGCCCCCGGCCGGGAGGTCACCGTGTCCGCCAGCCCCACCAGGGCGTTGAGCGAGTCCCAGCGGTCCCGGATCGCCCCGGTGGTCTCCGGTGGCTGCGCCGACCAGCCCTGTTGGGCGAGGATGTCGCGGACGGCCCGCGCCGGGTCGAGCTGTTCGACGCGGGTCGCGGCCCGCAGCGACACCATCGCCCGGCGCACCTCCTGGCGGTCGAAGAAGCGGTCGCCCCCGCGCACCAGGTAGCCGATCCCGCGAGCGGTCAGCGCCTGCTCGAAGGCCTCGGACTGGCTGTTGGTGCGGAAGAGGATGGCCACGTCCGCGGCAGGTCTGCCCTCGGCGACCAGGTGCTGGATGCGGTCGGCGATGCCGTCGGCCTCGGCGGGGTCGTCGGGGAAGGACTCCACCAGGGGTGGCGGCCCGTCCTCGCGCTGGGAGACCAGGGTGAGGCGGCTGGCCTTCGTCCGGCCGCGGGCGCCGTCCAGGACCGTGTTGGCCATCCGCACGATCTGCGGGGTGGATCGGTAGTTGCGCTCGAGCCGGATGGTCCGGGCACGTTTGAACTCCTGGCGGAAGTCCAGCAGGTAGGAGGCCCGGGCGCCGGCGAAGGTGTAGATGGTCTGGGCGGCGTCGCCGACCACGCAGACGTCGTCGGACGTGCCCAGCCACAGCCGCAGCAGCGTGTGCTGGAGGGCGGAGACGTCCTGGTACTCGTCGACGACGAAGTGCTTGTACTGGCCGCGCACCTCCCGGGCGACGTCGGGTCGCTCGGTGAGGAAGCCCACCAGGTGCAGCAGCACGTCCTCGAAGTCGATGACGCCGCGCTCCTTCTTGACCTCCTCGTACTGGGTGAGGATGCGGGAGATGGAGCGGGCGTCGAAGCCGGCGACGCCGGGACGACGGGCCTTCTCGGCCGCCTCCGGGTAGGACTCCGGGGTCAGCATCGTCACGCGGGACCAGTCGACCTCGGCGACGATGTCGCGCAGCGCCGCGCGGTCCACGCTCATGTGCAGGCGCTGGCAGGCCTCACCCACGCCCGGGAACTTGTTCGGCATGATCTCGGGCATGGCGCCGCCGACCACGCGGGGCCAGAAGTGACGCAGCTGGCGCAGGGCGGCGGCGTGGAAGGTGCGGGCCTGCACGGCGGGCACGCCGAGGTCGCGCAGGCGCGAACGCATCTCGGCGGCGGCCTTCGCGGTGAAGGTCACCGCGAGCACATGGCGCGGGTTCAGCTGGCCGGTGGCGACGCCGTAGGCGATGCGATGGGTCAGGGCGCGGGTCTTGCCGGTGCCGGCGCCCGCGAGCACGCAGACCGGGGTCCCGAAGGTGCGCGCGACCTCCCGCTGCTCCGGGTCGAGGGCGGCGAGGATGCTCTCGGCGTCGGCGGGCGGGGCGGGGGTCTCAGGGCTGGCTGTGGTCATCACCGCTCATCCTGCCAGCGACCCCCGACCGTCCGCGGGCCGCTGTGGACGGCGCGTGCCTCACACCTCGGCGGGGCCGCCGTACCAGTCGTCGATCAGGGCCCGACCCAGGGAGGCCGTGCCCGGCAGCTCGACCTCCTCGGCGGCGAGGGCGGCCGTGAGCTCGTCCCGGGTGAACCATCGGGCCTCGGCGATCTCGTCCTCCTGCAGCGTGAGCTCGACGGGGCCCGGCACCCAGGCGCGGTAGCCGATCATCAGCGAGCGGGGGAAGGGCCACGGCTGGCTGCCGACGTACTCGACCTCCTCGACCCTCAGGCCGACTTCCTCGGCGACCTCACGGGCCACGGCCGACTCGAGGCTCTCCCCCGGTTCGACGAAGCCGGCCAGGACGGAGTGGAAGCGACCGCGGAAGTTCGCGTTGCGGGCCAGCAGCAGACGGTCCTGGCCGTCCCGCACCGCCATGATCACGGCGGCGTCGGTGCGGGGGAAGTGCTCGGTGCCGTCCTCGCGGCAGCGCAGCACCCAGCCGCCCACCTCCGGCTCGAGCCCCTGCCCGCACAGCGGGCAGAAGCGCATGGAGCGGTGCCAGGCGCCCATGGCGACGGCGGTCAGCGCGAGATCGGCGTCGGCCGGATCGAGCATCGCCGCGACGCGCCGCAGGTCGCGCAGATCACGCCCGGGATCGTCGATCTCGGGGCTGGGCTCGAGGACCTCGACGGCCAGGATCCGCAGGCCGTGGCGTCGGCCCAGCAGGACCAGCGGCTGCTGGGCCCCGCGGCGCGGGTCCTCGGTCTCCAGAGCGAGGTGCAGCGAGCCGTCCTCCTCCTCGGTCATCGCCGCCTCCCCGGCGCGAGTGACCAGGTAGCGGGCGTCCTCGCCGGGCGCGATCATCGCCGGGTCGATGCGACTGAGCGCGTCCCGGTCGGAGCCGAGCAGGGTCAAAGGGGTGCCCAGGTGGGGGCCGCGGAGCTTCGCCATACCCCGGAGCCTACGCGGATCGGGCGGGCCGTCCGGGTACGGTGAAGGGGTGCATCGCAACTCCTATTCCCTGGCTGCTCTGGCCGCGGCGGCGGTCCCCGGACTCGTCCCGGCGCGGACCACGCCGATCGCGACCCCGTCCGAGGACCTCGACGTCGCCGGCATCGTCGGCGAGCAGGGTCGTCGCGTCATGGTGCTCTCCCCCTCCTCGACGGCCTCCGGGGTCCGTCTCGAGAAGGATCTGAAGGTCACCGACACCCTCACCGGGACGCCCCTGCAGGGGGTGATCCCCCCGGTGCTGGGCTTCGTGAAGCTCTCCGAGGGTGGCCGCGCCGCGGTGACGGAGGCCCCCGTCGGCCGTCCGCTGATGCTCGAGGACCTGCAGGACGGTCCGGAGCTGTCCCGGTCGCTGGGTCAGGTCCTGGCCCGCATCCACACCGTCCCGCGCTACGCCGCCGAGGCGGCCGGGGTGGAGTCCTTCACCGCGGAGGCGCTCCTGGCCGAGCACCGCGAGCGGATCCTCGCCGTGAAGGAGGGCGGGCATCTGCCGGCGGCGGTGGCGCAGCGCTGGGAGGGCCTGCTCGAGGACCGGGAGCTGTGGGACGTCACCCCGCAGTTCATCCACGGGGACCTCTCCGAGGAGAGCCTGTTCTGCGCCGAGGACCGCGTCAGCGCCCTGCGCGACTGGTCCTCCTCCCGGGTCGCGGACGCGGCGACCGATCTGGCCTGGCTGATCTCCACGCTCGATCCGGAGCGGTTCGACGAGCTGTACTCCGCCTACCGCGAGGAGCTGCCCATCGCGGTCCATCCCCGCCTGGTGGAGCGGGCGCAGGCGCTCGGAGAGTTCGCCGTGGCCGAGTGGCTCGCCCACGGCCTGGAGACCGGTGACGAGGCGATCGTCTCCGACGCCCGCGGCATGATCGCCGACCTCGACGCCGATCTCGCGCAGCTGGCCCGGGACGAGGCGGAGCGCACCTACGAGGCGATGGGCTCGCGCGAGGAGCACCCCTGAGCCTCACCCCCCGGTGAGCATCGCCGCGATCTTCTCCCGGGAGGGGTGGCGGCGCACCTCGTGGGTGATCCCGTCGGCCACGAAGTGGAAGGCGGTCCGGATCCTGCCCAGCGGCAGCCCGGTGCTCTCGTGCCAGGCCAGACGGTACAGCGACAGCTGCAGCGCGCGCTCGCGCAGCTGGGTGGGACGCGGCACCCTCCCCGTCTTCCAGTCCACGATGATCACGCCGCCGCTGTCGGGGTCGGGGAAGACCGCATCGATCACGCCGCGCACCGCGATCCGGCCCACCCGGGTCTGCACCGGGCGCTCGACCGCGATCGGGGTGCGGTCGGCCCACGCAGAGGCGGCGAAGGCCTCCCGCAGCGCGAGATCCTCACCGCCGCCTTCGGCATCGGGGTCCGCGCGGTCGGCCAGGTCCGCCAGATCCTCGAGGTCCACCAGGGCCCGGCTGTCGTACCGGGACTCGAGCCAGGCGTGGAAGGCGGTGCCGCGGGCCGCTGCCGCGGACGGGCGGCGCGGCAGCGGGCGCAGCAGCTCGATCGCCGCATCCTGCGGATCGCGGGCCTGGTGGACCACCTGGGAGGCCGACAGCCGCGGCGGGGAGTGCACGGCCGCAGGCGCGCTCTGCTGCTCGAGGTCCGCGATGGTCCGTCGCACGGTCTCGGCGAGCGCCGGATCGCTCGCCGCCAGGTCCTCGGGCGCAGGGTCCTCCTCCGCCGCTCTCAGCAGCTCCGCGGCGCGGCGGCGGGCCCGCTCCGCCTCGCCCTCCGGCGGGGGCCACTGCGCTCGGGGTCGCTCGGCCTCCATCGGGTTCTCCTCGGGCACCTCGTCCGCGGTGCAGAAGCGCTCCGGCACCAGCGGTGCGGCCTCGACGAGATAGCGCGAGCGGGGGCGGGCAGAGGCCAGGCCGGTGCGCCAGGCGGCGGAGGTCAGCAGCAGACGGCGACGGGCCCGGGTGACCGCGACGTACATCAGGCGACGGTCCTCGCGCAGCGACTCCTCGCCCTGCGCGAAGCGGTACTGCTCGATCAGGCCCTCGGCATCGACCTGCGTGTCCGCCTCGGCCCAGGCCAGCTCCGGCAGCGTGTCCGCGTCGCCGCGCAGCGCCGTGGGCACGGAGGCGGAGGCCAGTCCCGCGAGCCAGCCACCGGCCGGGACCCGCACCCGCCCGGTCTCGTCGGTCTTCGCACGGCGCAGATCGTAGGAGGGCACGGAGCCCTCGGTGAGCCCGGCCACGGCCACCAGGTCCCACTCCAGACCCTTCGCGGAGTGCATCGTCACGATGGTCACGGCGGCATCCGCGTCCTCCTGCGCCTCCGGCTCGGGCGCTGCGGTGACGGCCAGGCCCGCCTCCTCGTCCTCGCTGATCTCCAGCAGGTCGAGATAGGCCCCGAGGCCTCCGCGCCGGGCGGTGCGATCGAAGGCGGCCGCGTGGTCGCGCAGCGCCTCGAGGTCGGCCAGGGCCCGGGAGGAGGGGTCGTGGGCGAGCAGGGTCAGGTCCACGTCCAGCAGCCGCACGGCGGCGGTGATGAGGTCCGGCAGCGGCAGGGGCAGCAGGCGCCGCATCTCGCGCAGCATCTGCTGGACCTGCTCCAGCCGGGCACGGCCGGTGGCGGACAGGGCGCGCCCGGAGGGATCGGTCCAGTCCTGCGGCGGCAGGTCGTCGACCGCGTCGACGAGCGAGACGGTCTCGGCCTCGTCCTCACCGCCCGGGGCGGCGGCGCGGCGGCGCAGGCGCGAGCTCATCCGGTCCCGCCAGCGGCCCAGCACGGACAGATCGCGGGCCCCGAGGCGGATGCGCGGCCCGGTCAGCAGCCGCATCAGCGCATCACCGCGGCCGGGATCGTGGGCGCAGGCGAGGACGGCGCGGACGTCGGCCACCTCGGGGCGGTGCAGGAGGCCGCCGAGGCCGACCACGTGCGCCGGCAGGCCCGCGGCCTCGAGCCCCTCGACCAGGGCGGGGATCTGGCGGCGGGCGCGCACCAGCACGGCGGCCGACGCAGGGGCCTGATCGGGCGGGTCCTCGGCGCGACGCTCCCGGATCCAGGCCGCGATGGCCCGGGCCTCGGCCCGCTCGTCGGAGGCCTCGTGGATCTCGGCGGCCCCTTCCCCGGCGCCGGGCCGGGCCTGCAGCTCGGGGATGCTCAGAGCGGCATCGGCCTCGCGCAGCGGGCCGGCGAGCGTGTTGGCGACGGCCAGGACCGCCTCGTCGTTGCGCCAGGAGGTCGACAGGGTGCGCTGCAGCACGGGCTGCTCGGCGGTGGCGAAGGAGGCGGCGAAGCCGGCCAAGGAGGCGGCCGAGGCCCCGCGCCAGCCGTAGATCGCCTGCTGTGGGTCGCCGACGGCACAGGCGGCGTGCCCGGGGCCGAAGAGGTCGGTGAGCATCCGCAGCTGCGCGACCGAGGTGTCCTGGAACTCGTCCAGCAGCACCACGCGATGCATGCGGCGGGCGAGCCGGCCCGCGTCGGGCACCTCGCGGGCGATCCGGGCGGCGAGGGAGACCTGGTCGGCGAAGTCGAGGGCGGAGCTGTCGGTGCGGACCTCGGCGAAGCGCTCCAGCAGGGGGATCAGCGCGAGCCTCGACTCGAGCGCCGTGAGCACCGAGGCGACGGCCTTGGGGGTGGTCCGGCGCCGCCCTTCGACCTGCAGCGGGATGTGGGAGAGGTGATCGCGGATCTCGGCGAGGTGGACGCGCAGCTGCTCGGGTGTGACGAGGTGGTCGGCGATCGAGGAGGTCAGCGACAGCAGAGCGGCGGTGAGCGTGGCCGGGGACGCCTCGAGGTCCAGGGAGTCGTCCCAGCCCTCGACGATCTCGTGGGCGAGCTGCCAGGAGGCCGAGGTGGACATCATGGTCAGCTCGGGATCGATGCCGACGGCGAGGGCGTGCTCGCGCACCAGGTCGAGGGCGAAGCCGTTGTAGGTGTGGACCAGGGGGCGCTGGCCGACCAGCTCGTCGCCCCCGCGCTCGAGGCCCGGCGGCAGCGCGAGCCCTTCGGCGCGCAGCGCCGTGGCCAGGGCGGCCAGGCGCGCGGTGATGCGGGCCGACAGCTCGTGGGCGGCCTTGCGGGTGAAGGTCAGGCCCAGCACCTGCCGCGGCTCGATCACCCCGTTGGCGATCAGCCAGACCACGCGGGAGGCCATGGTCTCGGTCTTTCCGGAGCCGGCGCCCGCGACCACCAGCATCGGCGCCAGCGGCGCCTCGATGACGGCCGTCTGCTCCTCGGTGGGCGGGGGCTGCTCGAGCAGGGCCGCGAGGCGGGCGGCGCTGAGCGGGGTGGGGCCGGTCCGGCTCACAGCTGGTCTCCTTCGGGTTGCAGCGGGCAGCTGCCGCGCACCGCGCAGCGGGAGCAGTGGGCGTTCAGCCGCGCGGTGACCCGGCGGCCCGAGACGTCGCGGGAGACCTGGGCGACGAGGTCGTCGAACCAGGCGGGATCCTCCGCCCGGGACAGGGCGCCCTGGCTGCGCACGGCCGCCTTCTTCGCGCCGGTGCCGACGTAGACCAGCTGGGCGCCGTTCAGCCGCTGCGGGGCGTCCTCGCCGAGCTCCTCGGCCAGCGCGCCCTCGCGCACGGCGGCCTGGTAGGCGGCCAGCTGCAGGTCGCCCTCCGCCGCGGCGGCGGACTTGGGGCTGCGGCCGGTCTTGAGGTCGACCACGCGCAGTCCGCTCGCGTCGCCCTCGATCCGGTCGATGCTGCCGCGCAGGCGCACCCGCCCGAGCTCGACCTCGAAGGGGGCCTCGACCGCGAGCGGCTCCCCGGCCGAGCGCAGGTGCTCGGCGAGCAGCAGCGCCGCGTCCTCGGCGCGTCGCACCCGGCGCCTGCCGGACCAGGTCTCGGTGCCGGGGACGGAGCGGATCAGCGTGGCCAGCTCCTCCAGCAGGTCGTCGGGACCGTCCTCGGGGCCGCGCGGGTGGACCTGGGCGAGGTGGTGCAGGGCGGTGCCGATGAGCTGGGCGGGGCCCCCGGAGCGGGTGCCGCCCGCCCGCTCCATCAGCCAGGACTGCGGGCAGTCCACGGCGCGCTCGAGGGCCGACGGGGACAGGGCGATGGTCGCGTCCTCATCGTGCAAGGGCTCGAGGCTGCTGGGGTCCTGGTGGTACCAGCGCTCGGGGTCCGTGCCGGGGGCTCCGGCGCGCGCCAGCGCGTCCAGGGCGAGGGCCGCCTCGCGGGAGCGGCGGGGGTCCTCCTCGCGCAGTCGCGCCCGCAGCGCGGCCACCAGGGACCGCACATCGGGGGCGGGGCCCGGGTCTCCCCTCAGGTCCTCCGGGGCGATCCACGGCTCCCCGGCCCCCTCGGCCAGCGCCGAGAGCGCCTCGTGCAGGGCGGAGGGCTCGAGCTGCTCGTCCTGGACGGCGGTGATCAGCACTCGGGTGCGGGCCCGGGACAGAGCGCTGACGGCGAGGCGCAGCTCGTCGGCGATCACCTGCTCGCGCTGGAGCGCGCGCAGCGATTCGGGGTCGGCGGGCAGCTCGGTGCCGGCGCGGGCGCCGGCCAGCAGCGAGAGCTCGGCGGCGCCGAACAGGGTCGAGCGCAGGCGCAGGTCCGGCCAGGCTCCCTCCTGGACGCGGGCGAGCACGACGGTGTCGCGGTGCTCCCCGGCGAGCTGGGCGGGGGTGAGCACGGCGAGGCGGCCGCGCGGGGCGGCGGAGGGGGCGAGCGTGTCCTCGACGACGGCCTGGGCGCGGATCTGCTCGACGAGATCCAGGGCCCCGGCGCCGGGGCGGCGGTCGGTGAGCCGCTCCGCGGCGGCGAACAGCTCCAGCAGGGCGTCCAGACGGGACCCGGCCATCCGGGAGCGCGCCCCGTCGACGTCGCCGGGCGCACCGAGGGCGGCGCGACGCCAGCCTCCGGCGAGCCCCGAGGCGTCCCAGGCATGCCACAGGACCTGGTCGGCGGCCTCCTGGCGGTGCTCCCGCACGGCGCGGATCATGGCGCGCAGCCGGTGCACGGGGGCCGCGGCGCGGTCACGGGCCCCCTGCTCGGGCAGGCCGGGGGCCTCCTCGTCCACGAGCGCGCGGGCCAGCAGCTGCTCGCTCGGGGTCTCCGCCTCGGGGTCGGCGGCGCGGTGAGCGCCCAGCAGCAGGCGACGGATGCGGCGCAGTCGCAGGGTGTCGGCATCACCGAAGGGGCCCCGCAGCAGCTGGGAGGCGACCCCGGGATCGACAGCGGCCCCGTCCCCTGCGCAGCCCAGCTCGAGGATGGTCATCAGGTCGGCGATCGCGGGCACCTCGCGCAGCGGCTGCGGGCGGCGCGGCGTGCGCACCGGCAGTCCGGTGCGGGAGAGAAGGTCCGCGACGTCGGCGACAGCGGCTCCGGAGCGGCACACCACGGCCATGTCGTCATAGTCGACCCCCTCGCGGTGGTGGAGATCGCGCAGTGCGGAGCCGATCAGGCGGGCCTCGTCCAGCGGGTCCTCCGCCTCCAATACCGCCAGGCCCCGCCCCGGCGCGGCCCGCGGGCGGCGCGACGCGATGCTCGAACCGGACAGCGGCAGCCTCCCTCGCAGGGAGTCGACGGCCGCGACGAGCCCGGGACCGGAGGCGTGAGCGCCCTCCAGCGTCACCTCGGAGAGCGGACGGGGCAGGAGGCCGCGCAGCCGGTCCGCCGCGTCCGGGAGCGCTCCGCGGAAGGTGTCCACGGAGGTGTCGGGGCTGTTGCACAGCAGGACGGTCGCCCCGGACGCGGCGAGAGCGGCGACCAGGGCGATCCCGGCGGAGGTGAGGTCCTGGGCGTCGTCGACCACCACGGTGCGGAACGGCGGCGGGGTCCGGGGGTCCTCGAGCAGTCCGGCGGCGCGCCGGACCAGACCGCCCGAGTCGAGTCGGGGCCCGGCGTCGAGGGCGGCGGAGGCCTCCAGGTCCAGCACGCCGAGGTAGTCGCGCAGGATCGCGGCGGCGTCGATCCAGGCCGGTCGGGCCCGTTCGCGCCCCAGCTGATCGAGATCGCGGGGGGTCAGCCCCAGTTCGGTCGCCCGGGTGATGAGGTCGCGCAGCTCGGTGCGGAAGCCGGGCAGGGTGCGGGCTCCGGGGTCGGCCTCGAGGGACCAGCTCTCGCGGTCGGCGATCAGCTCGGCCAGCAGGGCGTCCTGCTCGGCGCCGGTGACCAGGGTGGGTTCGCCGAGGCCGCGGGCGAGGGCGTCGGCGCGCAGGAGCGCATGGCCCAGGGCGGGCGGCGTCATCGCCCGGGCGTCCCCGGAGCCATGGACGGCCAGGGCGTCGCGCAGGCGGCCGGCGGCCAGGCGGCGCGGGGCCAGCAGCAGCGTGTCGGACCCGGCCGCGGCCGCGGTCGCCAGGGCCAGGGCGGTGCGCCCGCTGCCGGGCCCGCCGTGCACGAGCACGTCCGTCCCCGCCAGGACCAGGTCCCGCGCGGAGCGCTGGGATGCATCGAGCGCGTCCGGGGCGAGCACCTCAGGCAGGGCCGCCAGGTCGGGCCCGAGCAGACGGATCCCCTCGCCCGTCCCGGTGCCGTCGCCTCGCATAGGTCCATTCCACCTCACCGGGGTGACGGACGGGGGCCACCACGCGGCGGCGACGGAGCGGTAGAGTGCTGTGGATCACCGCGCTCCGTCATCTGCCCGTCATCTGCGAGGAGGCCGACGCCATGTCGCCGCCATCGACCCCCCGGATGCCCCGCGCGCAGCGGCGCACCCAATTGCTCGAGCTCGCCGCCCGTGTGTTCACGCAGAACGGTTTCCAGGGGACGAGCATGGACGACATCGCCTTCGCCGCCGGAGTCACCAAACCGGTCCTCTACCAGCACTTCTCCTCCAAGGAGACGCTGTACGTCGAGGTCATCGACATCATCGCCGAGCAGATGTTCGACGAGGTGCGCGAGATCGGCTCCTTCGACGGGGACACCCGAGGGCGCGTCCGCCACGGGCTCGAGCGCTTCTACCAGCTGATCTCGCTCGAGAACGCGCTGCGGCTGTTCACCGGCAACGAGCCGGTCTCCGAGACCGTCCAACGGCGCGCCGACGCGGTGCTGGACCGGATGGCGGTCGAGCTGGCCGGGGTGCTGGCCGCGTCCCGCCGGATGAGCACCGCCGAGTCCCGGGTCATCGGCCGCGGGCTGATCGCCGCCACCCAGTCCACCGCCCGGCTGCTCCACGAGGCCGCCGACGACGCCGAGCGCGAGGAGATCCTCGAGGTCATGACCGCGTTCATGGTGCACGGCCTGACGGGCTTCACCCCGCTGGAGAGCCCTCGGGTCCTCGGCACCGTGCTGGGGGCGGACGGCACCGCGCACCCCGGGTCCGACGGGTAGACTTCCCTCGCCCCGCACTGCTCATCCCGCCTGTTCGGCGGAGGGAAGGACATCGCCATGGAGATCCGCATCGGCATCCAGCACTCGCCCCGCGAGATCGTCATCGAGTCCGAGGAGAAGACCGAGGAGCTGCTGGAGCGACTCAACGCAGCCGTCGCCGACGGCTCCCCCGTCACCCTCGTCGACGACAAGGGTCGCACCGTGCTGATCCCCGGGGCGAAGGTGGCCTTCGCGGAGATCTCCACCGAGGAGCCCCGCCGCGTCGGCTTCCTCGGCTGATGCTCCGTGAGCGCCGCTGAGAGCTCGCCCGAGGCGGCCGAGGAGTCCGCCGCGCAGCGGCGTCGGCGCCGGGTCCGTCGGGGCCGGGCGCTGCACATCACGACCACCGCCGTGGTCGCCCTGCTGGGAGCGGTCATCGGCATCCTGCTGGTGCCCGCCACCCGGGTCGACGTCGGCCCGCTGACCGCGAGCGTGCACCTGCGCCCCTCGTTCTCCTCCCAGACGGTGCTGCTGCTGCCGCCGGTGGGTGAGGTCGCCTTCGACACCCATGCCGCCCCGGTGCGCATCGAGGCTCGCGTCCAGGGCGTGGACATCGACAAGGCCGAGGCGCTGTTCTACTCCGACACCGGCCTCACCGAGCTCACGCGGTCCGCTCCCGAGGCGCTCACCGCCGCCGCCGCCAAGAACGCCGTGCTGAACGCGCTGTTCGCGGCGGCCGGGGCGGGGCTCGCCGTCGGCCTCACGTTCCGTCGCCTCCGGCGCGCCCTGATCGCGGGAGGCAGCGCCGTCGCGATGGTCGGGGTATCGGTGGTGGTCACCTCGGTGACCTTCCGGCCCGACTCCCTGTACCAGCCCACGTTCGACGGCCTGCTCTCCCAGGCCGCCTATGTCGCCGACATCGGCCAGGCCACGGTCGCCGACTACCAGAGCTATCGGGACACGCTCGCCCAGTTCGTCGGCCAGGTCTCCGCGCTGTACATCGCGGCCGACTCGCTGCCGGTGGGGCTGAGCGAGGAGAACCTGGTCACCGTGCTGCACGTCTCCGACATCCACGACAACCCCCAGGCCTACGACGTCATCGAGCAGCTGCACACGCAGTTCGCGATCGATCTGGTCATCGACACCGGCGACATCGTCTCCTGGGGCACTCCGCTGGAGACCGAGCAGCTCAGCGTCATCGGCGAGCTGGACGTCCCCTACGTGTACATCAGCGGCAACCATGACGGCTCCTCGGCGGCCGCGACCATCGACGCCCAGCCCAATGCGACCGTCCTGGACAACGAGGTCGTCGAGATCGAGGGGCTGACCATCGCCGGGATCGGCGACCCCCGCTTCGCGGCCGACGACGACTCCGACACCACCGGCTGGCAGGCCGGCAAGGACGCGGTGGAGGCGAGCGGGTTCCAGCTCGGCGACACGATCACCGCCTACGACGAGGAACATCCCGAGACGCCCGTCGACCTCGCTCTGATCCATGATCCCACCCAGCCCGCGGGCCTGGAGGGGCGCGTGCCGATGGTGCTCTCGGGGCACATGCACACCTCGAAGGTCGAGCTGGACCGCGACGGCTCGGGCACCGACTGGCTGACCGTCGGCTCCACCGGCGGGGCCCTGGCCTCCGGGGGCGTGGCCCCGGTGCTGCAGGGCGACTCCCCGCTGGACCTGGCCGCCCGCATGCTCTACATCGACCGCACCACCGGGCGCCTGGTCGCCTACGACGACATCGTCATGGGCGGCCTGGGACTGGTGTCGGTCTCGATCCAGCGCACCCAGGTGGAATCCGACCAGCCGCCGCTGGAGGTGCCCGACGGGGCCGAGACCCCCGAGGCCCCGATCCCCTCCGAGCAGGAGGTCGAGCCGGGCGAGGGGCTGCCGGACGAGGATCGCGTCACCCCGACGGCCCCGAGCAGCCCGCTGCCCGAGGTCAGCGACGGAGGCGAGGGCTGACCTCCCGGCCCCCGCCGCGCCGGGGGCTACCATGGCTAGGACTACCCATGATCAGAGAGTTGAACGGTGCCTGAAACCATCCCGCACACCGAGGAGGCCGCGTCGGCCTCCCCCGCCGTCGAGCAGAGCTCCGGCACCCCCGAGCAGACCTTCGCCGATTTCGACGTCCGTGAGGACATCGTCGAGGCGCTCGCGTCCAAGGGGATCATCCATCCGTTCCCGATCCAGTCGATGACCCTGCCGATCGCCCTGCGCGGCCGCGACATCATCGGCCAGGCCAAGACCGGCACGGGCAAGACCCTCGGCTTCGGCATCCCGCTGCTGCAGGCGGCCGTCGCCCCCGGGGAGGACAACCCCGACGGCCGTCCGATCGGCACGCCGCAGGCACTCGTGGTCCTGCCCACCCGCGAGCTCGCCGTGCAGGTCGCCACGGACCTCCAGACGGCCTCGGCGAAGCGCCCCGTGCGCATCCTGACCGTCTACGGCGGCCGCGCCTACGAACCGCAGATCGAGGCCCTCGAGAAGGGTGTCGAGGTGGTCGTGGGCACCCCCGGGCGCTTGATCGACCTCATGCGCCAGAAGTACCTGGACCTGTCCCAGGTGCGCACCGCGGTGCTCGACGAGGCCGACGAGATGCTCGACCTCGGCTTCCTCGAGGACATCGAGAAGCTGCTGCAGGCGGTGCCGACCACGCGCCAGACCATGCTGTTCTCCGCGACGATGCCCGGACCGATCATGGCCCTGGCCCGTCGTTTCATGAGCCGGCCCACCCATATCCGGGCGCACGACCCGAACGACGGCGCACGCACCAAGGCCGACATCAAGCAGGTCGTCTACCGTGCCCACCAGCTCGACAAGATCGAGGTCATGGCCCGGGTGCTCCAGGCCCGCGGGCGCGGGCTGACGATCATCTTCATGCGCACCAAGCGCCAGGCGGACCGGGTGGCGGGCGACCTCGCCGACCGCGGCTTCGCCGCCGCCCCGCTGCACGGGGACCTCGGTCAGGGTGCCCGCGAGCAGGCGCTGCGCGCCTTCCGCAACGGCAAGATCGACGTGCTCGTGGCCACCGACGTCGCCGCCCGCGGCATCGACGTGACCGATGTCACCCACGTGGTGAACTGGAACTGCCCGGACGACGACAAGACGTACCTGCACCGCACGGGTCGCACCGGCCGCGCCGGCAAGAAGGGCACCGCGGTGACCTTCGTCGACTGGGAGGACCTGGCCCGCTGGGGGCTCATCGCCCGACAGCTGGGACTGGAGTCCGCCGAAGCCGTGGAGACCTACTCCACCTCGGAGCACCTCTTCACCGAGCTCGACATCCCCGCCGGGTCCAAGGGCACGCTGCCGAAGGACAAGCGCACCCGCGATGGTCTCGACGCGGAGAGGATCGAGGACCTCGGCGGCCCCGACCATGCCGGTCGGGGCGCTCGTGAGGACGGCCGCGGCGGGCGAGGCGGGCGCAGCGGCGGCCGCGACGGCGGCCGCGGCGACGCGCGTCGCGAGCGCCCCCAGCGCGGCGAGGGCGATGCCGAGCGTCCGCGCCGTCAGCGCAGCCGGTCCCGCACCCGGCGGGTGCACGGCGAAGTGGTCAGCGAGGAGACGACGAGCGGAGCCTCCTCCGAGGGATCCTCCTCGCCGCGTCGCCGCCGCTCCCGAGGGGGTCGCGGCCGCGGCGGCCGCTCCGGCGGCGGCCAGGAGGGCTGAGGGTCAGCACCGCAGAACGGACGACCGGCGCCCGGGATCCCCACGGATCCCGGGCGCCGGTCTCATCCGGCCACGATCCCCCACTCGGTGAGGAAGGCCCGCACGGCGTCGAAGATCATCTGGGTGCTGATCGCCGCCAGCAGGACGCCGGAGATGCGGGTGACCAGGGTGACCCCGCCGTCGCCGAGCACCCGGGCGATGACGCCCGCGAAGCGCATGGCGAGATACATGGTCACCGCGAGCAGGCCCATGGCCAGGACCAGGGAACCGATGCGGGCGGCCTCCCCGCCGGTCTGCTGCACGAAGAGCATCACGGCCACGATCGCGCCCGGACCGCCCAGCAGCGGGGTGCCCAGCGGCACCAGGGCCACGTTGACGCCCTCGCTCGCTCCCATCTCGTCCTCCTTGCCGGCCAGCAGCTGGAGGGCGACGATCAGCAGCAGCAGACCCCCGGAGAACTGCAGCGCCGGCAGCGAGATGTGCATGTACTCGAGGATGAACTGCCCGAACAGGGCGAACACGGAGATGATCAGCACCGCGACACCGACCGCGACCAGTGCTGCCCGTGACCGCTGCTTCGCGGTGAAGGTGCTGGTCAGCGAGAGGAAGATGGGGACGGTGCCCGGAGGGTCGATGATGACGAAGAGGGTGACGAACACTCCCGTGAGGAAGCTGAAGTCGACCAGGTTCACGGATGGATGACCTCGGTGCTGCTCGTGGCGCGGTGGGTGATCGCGGCCAGGACGTCCGGCTGCGTGAGGTTCTCCCCGAGCCGGTTGGGTTTGCCCGCGCCATGGTAGTCGCTGCCGCCCGTGATCAGCAGATCATGGGTGGTGGCGAAGTCCCGCAGCCGGGCGCGCTCGGTCTCGTCGTGCTCGCGATGATCGACCTCGATCCCGGCCAGCCCCGCGCCCACCATCTCCTCGAGCAGGTCCACGGGCAGGTCCGCGTCCCGGGTGACCGATCCGGGATGCGCCACGATCGCCACCCCGCCGGCCTCGCGGATCGCGCGCACGGCCTGCACCGGGCCCGGCGCGTAGTAGGGCACGTAGTACGGGCCCGAAGGACTCAGGATCTCCTCGAACGCCGCCGAACGATCCGGGATGGCCCCGCGGGCGACGAGGGCGTCGGCGATGTGCGGGCGCCCGATCACGGTCGTCTCCCCGGCGGCCTTGGCGCGCACGTCCTCCCAGGTGATCGGATGGTCGGCCGCGATCAGCTCGACCATGGAACGCGCCCGGTCGATCCGGGAGCGGCGGGCCCGCGCCATCTCCCGGGCCAGCTCGGAGTCCGCGTCGGACTCCACCAGCAGGGCGAGCACGTGGACGCTGAGGCTCTCGTGCTCGGCGGAGACCTCGATGCCGGGCACCACGGCGACCCCGGTCGCGGCGACGGCCCGCGGCAGCTCCGCCCAGCCGGCGATCGTGTCGTGATCGGTCAGGGCCAGCACGTCCAGCTGCGCCCGCCGGGCACGGTGCAGCAGCTCGTCGACACCGCACGTGCCGTCCGACCACGACGAATGGGTGTGCAGGTCGATGCGCTCACTCATAGGCCCAGGGTAGACCGCGGCGTGAGACCATCGAGGGGTGAGCACCGAGAACACCGACACCAGCCCCAAGGACCTCAGCAAGGACCTCGCCTCCCGCGGGGATTCGCGCAGCCAGCGCCCCACGAATGCGGCGTTCCGCGAGTTCATCGCCTCGGGCTGGGACGAGACCGTTCCGGACGCCGAGCGCCGCGCGGCCGCGGACGTCACGCCGGCCCGTCGAGACGCGCTGGTGCGCACGCTCGGGGCGACGCGGCTGGTGCTGCCGGCCGGGGTGCTGAAGGTCCGTTCCAACGACACGGACTATCCCTTCCGCCCGGACACGGCCTTCGCGTACTACGCGGGGCTGGGCACCGACGAGGAGCCCGACAGCGTGCTGGTCGTCGAGCCCTCGGCGGAGGATCCCGGACGGTCGGAGGCGGTCTACTTCTTCCGTCCCCGCGCCGGCTTCGACACCGCCGAGTTCTACGCCGACGCCCGCTACGGCGAGATGTGGGTGGGCCGCCGCCCGACCGTGGCCGAGGCCTCACAGCGCCTGGGCATCGAGGTGCGCCACATCGATGAGCTGCGCGACCATCTCGCCAAGGACGTCGGGGCGCAGCTGTCGCTGGCGATCATGCCGGGCGTGGACGCCGCCGTGGAGGCGATGGTCGACGAGATCCGCACCCAGAACGGCCTGCCGGGCGGGGACGAGGCCGCCGCGGCCCACGCCGCGCTGAAGGAGGCCGCCAGCGAGCAGCGGCTGGTCAAGGACGGCTACGAGATCGCTCAGATGCGGGAGGCGGTCGCCGCGACGATCCGCGGCTTCGAGGACGTCATCGGCCATCTGCCCGCGGCGGTCGACCATCCCCGCGGCGAGCGGATCATCGAGGGCGTCTTCGCGGCCACCGCACGAGCGGACGGCAACGGCGTCGGCTACGACACGATCGCCGCCGCCGGCGACCACGCCTGCACGCTGCACTGGATCCGCAACGACGGGCCCGTCCGCGCCGACGAACTGGTGCTGGTCGACGCCGGCGTCGAGGTCGACTCGCTGTACACCGCCGACGTCACCCGCACCCTGCCGGTCTCGGGCACCTTCTCCCCCGTCCAGCGCCGGGTCTACTCCGCCGTGCTGGAGGCGGCCGACGCGGCCTTCGCCGTGGCCCGTCCCGGGCTGCGCTTCCGCGAGCTGCACGCCGCGGCGATGGAGGTCCTCGCCGGCCACCTGGAGCAGTGGGGACTGCTGCCCGGCACCGCCGCGGAGTCCCTCGCCCCCGAGGGACAGTGGCACCGCCGCTGGATGCCGCACGGCACCAGCCATCACCTGGGCATGGACGTGCACGATTGCGCGCAGGCGCGCCGCGAGATGTATCTCGACGCGGAGCTGGAGCCCGGGATGGTCTTCACCATCGAGCCCGGTCTGTATTTCAAGGAGAACGATCTGCTGGTGCCCGAGGAGCTGCGCGGGATCGGCGTGCGCATCGAGGACGACGTCCTGGTGACCGCCGACGGCGTGGAGAACCTCTCGGCCGCCGCGCCCCGCCGCCCCGAGGACGTCGAGGCCTGGATGGCGGGCCTGCGGCGGTGAGCTCCTCCGCACAGCCGCGCTTCTACCCCGCGCGCCTGACCGGCACCACGGTCTTCGACCCGCTCGGGGACGTGGTGGCGACGGTGCGCGACGTCGTGGTGGTGCCGCAGGCGCGGGAGCCGGCGCGTGCCGTGGGCCTGGTGGTGGAGGTGGCGGCCAAGCGCCGCGTGTTCCTTCCCGTCACCCGGGTCACCGCGATCTCCCCGGGCCAGGTGATCTCCACCGGCGTGCTCAACGTGCGCCGCTTCGAGAAGCGCACCGGGGAGCTGCTGGTGATCGGCGATCTGCTGGACCGGGCGGTCACCCTCTCCGACGGCTCCGGCGAGGCGACGGTGCTGGACATCGCCCTGGACCAGGACCGGCACAAGGACTGGACGATCTCCCGTCTGCACCTGCGCCGTCGCCGCCGCGGCGGCCCCCTCGGCCGCCTGGTCTCGCGCGGGGAGACGATCACGGTCCCCGAGGCGGAGGTCGACGGGCTGTACGGCACGCAGGAGGAGCAGTCCGCGCACCTGCTGGCCGCTTCCTACCAGGACCTCAATCCCGCCGATCTCGGCGAGATCATCCAGGAGCTGGACTCCAAGCGGCGGATCGAGCTGGCCGGGGAACTGGCCGATGACCGTCTGGCCGACGTCCTCGGCGAGCTGCCGGAGGACGTCCGGGTCGAGGTCGTCACCGGCCTGGACTCCGCCCGCGCGGCGGACGTGCTCGACGTCATGGACCCCGACGACGCCGCCGACATCGTCGGCGAGCTGCCCGAGCAGGTCGCCGCTCAGCTGCTGGATCTGATGGCCCCGGAGGAGGCGGAGGACGTCCGCCGCCTGCTCGCCTACGACGAGTACACCGCCGGCGGCATGATGACCACGGAGCCGCTGGTCGTCGCCCCGGAGACCCCCGTGGCGCACTGCCTGGCGATGATCAGCCGGGAGGCGCTGCACGCGGCGCTCGCCTCGACGGTGCACGTGTGCCGCTCCCCGTTGGAGACCCCGACCGGTCGTCTGCTGGGCATCGTCCACTTCCAGCAGCTGCTGCGGGAGCGCCCGGACCGTCCCGTCGGCGAGATCCTCGACGCGGACAAGGTCGCCGTGCCGCCGACGGCCCCGCTGTCCGGCGTGACCCGGGAGATGGCCACCTACAACCTGGTCTCGATCCCGGTGATCGACGAGGACGGGCGCCTGCTGGGCGCGGTCACGGTCGACGACGTGCTGGACCACATGCTGCCCGACGACTGGCGCGAGCAGGACGAGCCGGTGCCGACCACCGGCCAGATCGACCTCTCGCAGATCGCCCGGGCCACCGCCCGTGACGACGCGAAGGAGGGCTGAGCATGGCCGAGCACCGTCCGCCGCCGCTCGACGACCCCGCGCCCCGGCGCCGCGCCCTGCTGCGCAACCCGCTGCGCGGCGACGCCTTCGGCCGCGGCGCCGAGGGCTTCGCCCGCATGATGGGTACCCCGGCCTTCCTGGTCGGGATGACCCTGTTCTGCGCGATCTGGCTGACCTGGAACTCGCTCGCTCCGGTCTCGGCACAGTTCGACCCGCGCGCGCTGAACTTCACCCTGCTGACGCTGATCCTGTCGCTGCAGGCCTCCTACGCGGCTCCCCTGCTGCTGCTCGCCCAGAACCGGCAGGACGACCGCGACCGCGTCCAGGCCGAGCAGGACCGCCAATCCAACGACCGCAACCATGCCACCACGGACTTCATCACCCGCGAGATCGCCTCGCTGCGCCTGGCGCTGAACGACGTCGCCACCCGCGACTTCGTGCGCGGCGAGCTGCGCGATCTGCTCGAGGACCTCGAGACCACCGATGAGACGTCCGCCGAGCGCGCCGGGACCGCCCCGGTCGACGCCGCCGACCTGCGCACCATCCTGCGCGAGGAGATCGAGGCGGTGCTGACCGAGCGGGAGCGCGCCGGCGCCCCCGACCGCCCGAAGGAGCAGAACGCACCGTGAGCACGACAGAGCGCCCAGAGCACACCACCGATGACCGCGTCGCCCGGATCCACGAGGCCCTGACGGCGGTGATCGACCCCGAGATCCACAAACCGATCACCGAGCTGGGGATGGTCGACGAGGTGAGCGTCGACGAGGACGGCACCGCCCGGGTCAGGGTGCTGCTGACCATCGAGGGCTGCCCGATGCGGGGTCGCATCGAGCGCGACACCGCCGAGGCGACCGCGACCGTGCCGGGGCTGAACCGGGTCGAGGTCGAGACGGGGTCCATGACCGAACAGCAGCGGCGCGCGCTGACCGCGCAGCTGCGCGAGGGACGCCGCGAGATCCCCTTCAACCAGCCCGGCTCGCTGACCCGAGTCTTCGCCGTCTCCTCCGGCAAGGGCGGGGTCGGCAAGTCCACGGTGACCGCGAATCTGGCGGCGGCGATGGCGGCGGACGGCCTGCGGGTGGGCGTCATCGACGCCGACATCCACGGCTTCTCGATGCCCGGTATGTTCGGCATCTCCGATCAGCCCACCAAGGTCTCCGACCTGCTGATGCCGCCGACGGCCCATGGCGTGGCGGTGATGAGCATCGGCATGTTCGTGCCCGAGGGGCAGGCCGTGGTGTGGCGCGGGCCCAAGATGCACCGGGCGATCGAGCAGTTCGCCTCCGACGTGTACTGGGGCGACCTCGACGTGCTGCTGCTGGACCTGCCACCGGGCACCGGGGACGTCGCGATCTCGGTCGCCCAACTGCTGCCGGGCGCGAAGATGGTCGTGGTGACGACGCCGCAGCAGTCGGCGGCCTCGGTCGCCGAGCGGGTCGGCTCGCTCGCCGCCTCGACCGAGCAGGAGATCGCCGGGGTGGTCGAGAACATGGCGGGGCTGACCCTGCCGGACGGCTCCGTGATGGACGTCTTCGGCACCGGGGGCGGTGACCGGGTGGCCGCGACCCTCGGCGAGGCCGTGGGCCACGACGTGCCGGTGCTGGGCCGGGTCGGCCTGGACCCGGCGCTGCGCGAGGGTTCCGATCAGGGGACGCCACTGGTCACCTCGGATCCGGACTCGCCGACCACGGCGGCGCTGCAGGGCATCGCCCGCTCGCTGGTGAACCGGCCGCGCGGCCTCGGGGGCATGAAGCTGCCGCTGAGCGTGGCGCGGAGCTGACAGCGGCCCCGAGCGGACAGCCGGCCGGTGCCGGACCGCTCAGGTGGCCTCGGGGTCGAAGGGCGCCCGCTTCGGGCCCTGACCCTTGGCGTCCTGTGCGCCCTTGCCGCCCTTCTTCCCGTGCGCGGCCTTCTTCGCGGCGCCGGCGGCCCCCGCGCCGGTGGCGATCGACAGCGATTCCTTGTCCGGCAGGAGCTCCTCGAGATCCGTGTCGCCCCAGGCCTCGCGGATGATGCGCCGGGGGTCGTACTGGCGGGGATCGTACTTGCGCAGATCCTCCATCGCGATGCCCATCTCGTCCTCGACGGTGGCCCGCGAGTCGTCGACCCAGCGTCGGGCCTGACGCACCCACTGCACGAGCTGCCGCGTGAGATCCGGGAGGCGCTGCGGGCCGACGACCACCAGGAACACGACCAGCAGGATGACGAACTCCCACCCGCCGAGTCCCATGAATCGGTGCCGCCCATGTCCCACCTGTACGCGTCGTCGACTGATCTGC